>JACPUC010000015.1 GCA_016192455.1 Candidatus Tectimicrobiota bacterium
CAGCACCTCGAGGAGGAGTTCGCGCGCCGGGTGCGCGCCTACGAGGCGGACGAGCTGTCGCTCTGCACGCCGCACTTCGCCCTCAACGATCCCCCCATCTACACCGCCTCGAAGCGCTACCCCGACGTGCAGAAGGCGATGGCCGTCGGCTGGGGCGTGGAGCATTCCGGAGCGATCGTCTCCCACCACGTGGCGCTGCGGGCGGGGCGTTTGCCGCAGGAGTGCGCCGTCTTCGCCCTTGCTCCCAGCGTGCATGATCCATCGCAGGCGCCGCCCGGCAAGCACACCGCCTTCGCCTGGCAGTTCGCGCCGTACCACCTGAAAGAGGGGCCGGAGCATTGGCTGAAGGTGAAGGAGTCGTACGGCGACCACATCCAGAAGGCATGGTGCGAGTATGCGCCGAACATGCGGGGGGAGAACGTGCTGGCGCGCTTCGTCTACACGCCGTACGACATCAGCCAGACGACCATCTCGATGTTCGAAGGCTCCACGGTGCACGGCCACGTCAGCCCGAACCAGATGGGGAACATGCGGCCGGTGGCGGGCTGGTCGACCTACCGCATGCCGATCAAGAACCTCTACCTCTGCGGCAGCTCGGCGCATCCCATGGGGGGTGTCACCGGGGCGCCGGGGTTCAACTGCGCCGGCGCCATCGCCGACGACTACAAGGTGAAGAAGTGGTGGTGGCGCAGCGAGCGCGCGGCGCGCCGGTGATGCCGTGGCGCGGCGCCGGCTGCGCCGACTCCCCGGCGCACGCCTGGGTCACCTGCTGATTCACTTGACAGCCTCCTCGGCGCGGGGCACCATGCGGCCAAACCTCCACCGGGCACCCCTAGCGGCAGGAGGCGGGAGAGGTGCAGCCGCGCCATGCAGCAACCGGCGAGCCAGCGCCAGATGAGGGGCTATGAGCGGTGTCTTGTCCTGGGAGGGGCCCGAAGCGGCAAGAGTTCCTATGCGGTGGCGCGGTGCGAAGCGTTTCCGCCGCCGCGCGCCTACCTCGCCACGGCGGAGCCCGGGGATGCTGAGATGGCCGAGCGCATCGCCCGGCATCGGGCAGCGCGCGCCGCGGCGTGGTACACCATTGAGGAGCCGCTGCAGGTGGCGGCGGCGCTGCAGGAGCAGCAGGGGCGCTGCACCGTCCTCCTCCTGGATTGCCTGACGTTGTGGCTGAGCAACTTGATGGAGCGCGGCCTCGAGGATGCAACCATTCTGCAGCGCCTCGAGGAAGCCCTGGCGGCGCTCGGCACGCTGTTGTGCCACGTCATCCTGGTGAGCAATGAGGTGGGCTGGGGGATCGTGCCGGCCCATCCCTACGGGCGGCGGTTTCGCGATCTGGCGGGGCGGGCGAATCAGATCGCCGCTGCCGCCCTCGATGAGGTCGTCCTCATTGTCGCCGGTCAGCCCTTGTGCTTGAAACCGGCCGGCGGCTCAACGTCTCGGTGAGAGCCCATGGAACTCCTGACTGCTACTCTGAAGGCCATCACCCCGCTCGACGAGTCGCTCCTCGCTGAAGCGCAGCGCCATCTCGACCAGCTCACGAAGCCGCAGGGGAGCCTGGGGCGGCTCGAAGAGCTGGCGGCGCAGGCGTACGCCATCAGCGGTGGGCGGTTCCGGCCCCTTCAACGCATGGCGATCGCCGTCTTCGCCGCCGACCATGGCGTCGTCGAGGAGGGGGTCAGCCTCTACCCGCGGGAAGTCACGGCGCAGATGGTGCTCAACTTCCTGGCCGGGGGGGCGGGGATCAACGTCATGGCGCGCCACCTCGGGGCGGAGGTGGTCGTCGTTGACATCGGGGTTGACCACGACTTCGCGGGCGTCCCCGGCCTCGTCGCCAGGAAGGTGCTGCGTGGTACCCGCAACATGGCGCGGCAGCCGGCGATGACGCGGCAGGAAGCGGTTGCGGCGCTCGAGGTCGGCATCGCGGTCGTGAACGAGCTCGCGGCCCGCGGCGTGCAGGCCCTCGGCACCGGCGACATGGGGATTGGCAACACCACGGCCAGCAGCGCCGTGCTGGCCGCCCTGGCCGGGTTGAGCGTCGAGGACGCGACGGGGCGCGGCACGGGCATCAGCGACGCCATGCTCGCCCACAAGGTGCGGGTCATCGAGCGCGCCCTGGCGTGCACCCAGCCTGACGCGCGCGATCCCCTCGATGTGCTGGCCAAGGTCGGCGGTCTCGAGATCGCCGGCATTGCCGGCGCCATGCTGGCGGGCGCCGCGGCGCGTCTGCCCGTGGTCGTCGACGGCTTCATCTCCACCGCCGCCGCCCTGCTGGCGGTGGCCCTGGCGCCGGCCTGCCGCGCTTACCTCATTGCGGCGCACCGCTCGGCTGAACGGGGGCATACCGTCATGCTCGAGAAGCTCGGCCTGCAGCCGCTCCTCGATCTCGACATGCGACTTGGCGAGGGAACGGGCGCCACCCTCGCCCTCGGGCTCCTGCAGGTGGCGCTGCGCATCGCCTGCGAGATGGCCACGTTCGGCGAGGCAAACGTCTCCACGGCGCTTGATGGGTAGCGGCGCGGTTGCGCCCGGGCGCGCGCTCGATCCAGCCGAGCGACGCGCGAGGTGCATGGTCCAATGGTGCGCTCCCTTCTCTTCAGTATCCGCTTCCTGACGATCCTGCCGCTCGGTCAGCAACAACGGGTTGAGGGCCGGCATCTTGGCGCCGCCACCCGCTACTTCCCCCTCGCCGGCCTCCTCATCGGGATCATCGTGGCGCTTGCGGCCGCACTCTTCGGCTGGCTCATGGCAGGGGTGGCCGCCAATGGCTTGGCAGTGGCGGTCTGGGTGGTCATCACCGGCGCGCTGCACCTCGACGGGCTGGCGGACACGGTGGATGGCTTCTACGCAGGGCGGCAGCCCGACGAGGTGCTGGCGATCATGCGCGACCCGCATATCGGGCTCATGGGCGTCGTCGCCATCGTCCTGACCCTGCTGCTGAAGTTTGCCGGCGTGGTCAGCCTGCCGGAGTCGGGGCGCTTGCTGCCCCTCGTCGTCCTCCCCGTGGCCGGACGCTGGAGCATGGTGCTCCTGCTGGGCGGCGCGACCTACGTGCGGCCGCAGGGGGTCGGGCGCGATCTTGCCGATGAGATGAACGCCGCCGACGTGCGCGTCGCCGCCGTCATCACGCTCGTCCTCTCACTCCTCTGCCTCGGCTGGAAGCTCGGCATCGTCTTCTTCGTCCTCGTCTGGGCCTTCACCTGGGTGCTGCAGCTCTTTCTCGTGCGCCGCATCGGCGGCATCACCGGGGACTGCTGCGGGGCAGCCGGCGAGCTCGTCGAGCTGTTCGGCCTCTTCCTCATCCTCCTGGCGCGCACCTGAGCGCGGCCGCCCGACGCGCGCCTGCGCGTGCGCTCCTTCAGTCCTGACCTCGCTCCTTCCGATCGCGCAGCCCCGCCATGTAGACCTGCCATGGACGCGGCGCCGCTGCGGTCCCGCCGCCGTGGGGCTGCGGCGCGCGCTCCCCTTCCTCTGCCGGCCGCGTGCGCGCGCGGATCATCTGGCTCAGGGTGTCGTAATCCAGCGGAGCCTCCGCCGGGGCGTGGGCAGCCGCCGCTGCCTGGTCGCCCCTCCGCCGCCAGCCGCTCGCGAGGCGCTCGGGAAGCGAGACCCGGCGCACGGCGATGTCAAGGAGGAGGAGACCTAGGGCGATGAGGCTGAGGAGTCGCCAGAGCCGCTGGTAGGTGGCGGTCCAGCCGCCTCCCCCTTCGAGGCGCGCCGCCTGCGCCCGCGCATCCCCGCCTGGATCGAGGAGGGCGCCCCCGGTCTCCTCCGCCAGCCGCCGCAAGAGGGCCAGGTTCGCGGTGCCGCTCAGGTACTCGCGGGTGTAAGGGACCGCGTAGCCGATGCTTCGCGGCCCCACGACCGCCGCGGCGCTCCCCTGCCTCTCCCGCGAGGCGGCGCGGTCGCTGCCGGCTGGAGGTGCGGTCTCCTCGGCAACCTCCGCGGTCACTCCCTGGATCGTGAAGATCTCCTCCCCCTCCGCTGGAGTCGGAAAGGAGGCGCGGTAGGTTCCCGGAGCCGCCTGCTCGAGGTGGAGCTCCTGCGGCTCGCTCCCCACCCGGCTGCGCACCGCGGTGAGCCGCAGATCATTGAGGAAGCGCCCGCTGCCGTCGTAGGCGGCAACCTCAAGGACCGCCTCCTCGCGCCCCGTGGCGATCGAGGCTTCGAGATGACCGGCGCTCGGCGGCCGCTGCACCCAGCGCAGGAGTTGGCCGGCGAGCTGGGAGAGGCGCGGCCAGCGGAGGAGCTCGGAGGACCAGCGGCCGCGCAGATCGGAGGTGAACGCCGCCGACCTCCCCAAGCCATACTGCCAGATCGCCAGCAGGGGGTCGTTCTCGCCCACGCGCAGGAGGTGCGTCGCCGTCGGTTTGGCGAAGCTCAGCACGTAGCCGTCGATCGCCGGCAGCGTCCCCAGGGGCAGCTCCGCCAGCACCTCATGGGAGGACTCGGGCCGGATTGGCAGGCGCCGCTCGATGATCAACTGGCGCGCCGCGAGAAGGGTCTCGTTGGTGAAGATGCGCGGAATGGTTAGGGGGTCGTTGGTGAAGTAGCTGCGTCCGTCGGTCCAGGCGGCCAGGTTGTGCATCAGCCGCACGTCGGCGTCATCCCCCATGGCGACGGTCGAGACGGTGATGCGGGCGGCCTTGATCCGGCGCGCCAGGCCTTCGAAGTCGCGCGCGTCGGTGAGGCCGTCGGAGAGGACGAGGAGGTGCCTGATGACGGCCTCTTCCTTCTCAAGAACCTGGAATGCCTCCTCCATCGCCTGGTAGAGGTCGGTGCCGCCGCCGGCGTCGAGCCTGCCGAGCGCCTCGGCGATCGAGGCGCGCCCGCGCGCCGTGGTGAGGGGGATGATCCACTGCGGTTTGGCATCGAAGGCCAGCACCCCAACGCGGTCGGCGGGGTTGAGCAGCTCCACCGCCCCAAAGGAGGCGACCTTCGCCACGTCGAGCTTCGTCTCTCCGAAGATCGTGCTGGTCATGCTGCCGGACTTGTCGATGACCAGCACCATGGCGATGCTCGGCAGGGTAAGCTCGCTTTTCACATCCATCGAGACCGGCAGGAGGTCCTCGATCGGCGTGCGGTAGTAGCCGCCGGCGCTGAAGCTCCGCTCACCCCCCAGCATGATGAACCCCCCGCCGGTGTCCCGCACGTAGCGCTCGATGAGCTCCATCTTGGCAAGGGAGATGGTGAACCCGGACACGTTGTCGAAGATGATCGCATCGTAGCCCAGGTAGGCGCTGAGCGAGTCCGGCAAGGTGGCGGGGTGCGTGCGCACGGTCGCATAGCCCTGCGCGTTGAGGAGATGCTCCAGCGGCGCGGGGGCGGCGTCCGGCTCCTGGACGTAGAGGAGGCGCGGTGCTCCCGAGGTCTCCACGAAGCGGCGCAAGCGGTTGTTCTCGACGATGGGGTCGTCGGAGACGGTGATGCTTGCCTCGAAGCGGTGCAGGCCCTTCGCCGTTTCGCTCAGCTCGAAGGTGAAGGCGTTCTGCCCGGCGTGCAGGGCCACCGATTCCTGCGCCGCCAGGAGATCGTCGCGCAGCAGCAGCAACTCGCCGGTGGCGGCGCGCTGGCTGACGACGAGCACCTTGACGGCGAAGGGTTCCCCTTCGCGCAACCGCTCGGGCAGGATGATGTCGCTGACGAAGACATCGTTGTCCCGCGCCGCCGGGGTAAGGGGGACGCTCCAGAGCTTGATGCCGAGGGACCTCAGGAGGGGGCGCATCGCATCAGCCTGACCCTGGTTCTCATTGCCGTCGCTGATCAGCACGAGGTGGCGGCTCCCCGTCGCCGGGAAGCTGGCAACCGCGCGCTGCAGGGCCTGCTCGATGTTCGTGCCGTGGGTGTCGAGCTGGGAGGCCGGCGCCGGCAGCGTCGGGCGTGGCTGCGGCTCAAGCTCGAGGGAACTCTGCGCCGCGAAGAGGAGGAGCCCGCTCGAGGTTGAGGGAGCAGTGGCCGCCGCAAGGTTGCGGGCGTAAGTCAGGGCGGCCTCGCGCCCGCGCTCCCCCATGCTGTCCGACCAGTCGAGGAGGAGGAAGAGGGTGGCGCGCAGCGTCGTGGAGGGCAGCGCCAGACCCGCCAGGGCGAGGATCAGCGCCAGGAAGAGCGCCCCGCGCAGGGCGGTGGCGAGGCGGCGGCGCCACGGCGCCGGCGCGGCGCGCCGGGCCCCCTCGCCGCGCAGGCCCCACCAGACGCCCCAGGCCAGCAGCGCCAGCAGCGCCAGGTAGGCGGGCTCCAGCAGCCCGACGAGACCTCCGGCTTGGAGCATGGCCCTTCAGCCCTCCCGCCGCCACAGCCACCACTCCACGCCGAGGACCAGGAGGCCCAGGAGCAGCGGCAGGCGCCAGTACGCGCGCGTGGTCGTCTGCACCACCCCGGGACGCAGGCGTGGCGCCGACCAGGCGGGGTGATCGCGCGTCGCGATGTCCGATTCCCGCGGATCGAGCAGATTCACCGCAAAGGCGCGCAGCTCGTTTCCCCCCTGCCAGCGGTAGATGCCGACGCGGTCGGTCGCTTCGTAGCGGAGGGTGAGCTGGTCGTGCGCCGGCAAGGTCAGCCGCGCGCCGTCGGGCCGCAGGAGGCGAAGCTGCGTGGCGCGCGGGGGAACCGCGAGGACGGCGGCCTCGCCGGCCTGCACCATCTTCGCCGAGAAGCGCAGGCTGCCGGGATGCACCCAGCGCACGAGGTTGCTGATGAAGATCGGGAACGCCACCCGCAGCGGGAAATCCGACTCCAGAAGATCGAAACCGAGGAGCACGAGGCGGAGGCTGCCGTCATCGTACGCTCCGATCAGCGGCCGTCCCTGCCCATCGCTGGCCAGCGCCGCACCCGGGGGAACCTGGAGCCGCAGGGTGCGCGCCAGGCGCAGGCCGTCGAGGTTGACGAAACGCAGCAGCGGATGATTCGTGGCCCAGCCGCCGAGCGTCGGTCGCTCGATCCAGCCGTTGCCCTTCCAGCCTGCCGTCGAGGCGGCGGCGCCCAACTTCGGAGGCGTCGTGGCGATGAGGAGGAAGCTCCCCACCGTCAGCTCCGGCGGCGCCACGCGATCGAAGACGACGAGGTGGTGGCCGCGCGCCTGCTGCGCGAAGTTCCTCTCATCAACCTCCGGCACGCTGTTGATGAGCACGTGCGGCAGGGCGGCGAAGACCTGGCGCAGGAACTCGTTGCGCGCGCCCACCAGGAGCACCCAGGTGTCCTGCGCGGCGCCGAGGACGGCGTGCGCCGTGTTGTCGACGGCGAGATCATCCTCCACCTCGAGGTGGGCGTAGGCCTCGCGCGCCTCGCGTTGGGTGACGGGGAGCACGAAGCGTTGCTGCCCGCGCGCCGGCAGCGCCAGCTCCACGGCGTGCTGCGGGCGCCCGTCGAACCCCAGGATGAGTCGAGCCTGGGCTGGCGTTGCCGCGAAGTTGCGCACCTCGAGGAAGAGCTGCACGCTGCCCAACGGACTCCCCCCCTCGGGCGCGACGCCTGCGGGGACGGGCTCCTGCCGGAAGGCGAAGCGGGTGATGCCGACGTTGCGCTCGCCGCCGGTAACCTGCAGGAGACGGATGTGCGTGCGGCCGGGATCGAGGTCCGCCGGCAGCTCGTCGGCCCCGTCGCTGATCAGCACGATCTCGTCCCCCTGCCCGCGCTGCGCCAGGTTGAGGGCCATGAGGAGCGCCGGCCGCAGCGCTCCCGGCTCGTCGCTCGCCTGGAGGCGCTCGAGGATCTCCCGCAGGCGCGCGCGGTCAGCGCTGAAGAAGCTGCGCAGCATGGGGCGGCGGGCGGCGGTGATGATCGCCATGCGGGCGCCGTCGGGGAGATCGGCGAGAAGCCGCTGCGCCTCCCGCCGGGCCAGCTCGAAACGGCTGCCGCGCGGGCCGCGCGCCTGCATGCTGGCGCTGGTGTCGAGGACGACGACGAGGTCCCCCGAGACCTGCGTCTGCCGCCGCCATTGCGGCTCGGCGAGCGCGGTCGTGAGGAGGAGCAGCGCCAGGAGCTGGAGGAGGAGCTGGGCGTTGCGGCGCAGGTGCCGCAGGGAGAAGCGGCTGCGTCGGGCCCGCAGCGCCTCCTCCCAGAGGAAGAGCGCCGTCACCGTCACGGTCCGCCGCCGCCGCCGCAAGGCATGCAGCAGGATGATGAGCGGTGCGACGCTCAGCAGCAACCAAGCTGTGGGATTGCCCCAACCCATGGGCCGCTCGCCTTCAGCCTCTCACCCGCCCGCTGGAGCCTCGGCGGGCGGAGCGAGGCGGTTGCGTCGGGTGAACGCGCGCGCCTGCCCCCTAACTGCGGAGGTGCAGGCCGCAACGCAGGTAGCGCAGGATGAAGTCCTCCACCGGTACGCTCGTGTTGGTCCGAAGGTACTCGATGCCATGCCGCAGGCAGGAGCGCTCGAGGGTGCGCAGGTACGTCTGGAGGCGGTCCTCGTACGCCATGAGGAGCGCCGCGTCGAGCTCGACCCGCCGGCTGCGGGAGCTCTCGAGATCGCGCAGGAGGAGCGGCCCGCCGGGCGGCGGTTCGAGCTCCTGCGGATCGAGCACCTGGATGAGCACGAGGTCGAAGCGCCTGGCCCGCAGCGCCTGCAGCCCCGCGGCATAGCCGGCGCCGTCCAGGAGGTCGCTGAGGATCACCGCCAGACCGGCGGTGCGGCTCGCCGAGCGCCCTGGGCTTTGGCTCTGGCACTGCCGGGCGTAAGCGGCGAGCGCGTCGCTGAAGGCCGTCGTCCCCGTGGCCTGCAGCCGGTTGCAGTAGTCCATGAGGGTGAAGATGTGTTGCCGGTTCGATTTCGGCGCCGGGCCGCGTTCGAGCCGGCCGTGGAAGGTGGCGAGGCCGATGCGGTCGTGGCTCGCCAGGCCGATGTAGGCGAGGGCGACGGCCACCTTGCAGGCGTAAGCGAGCTTCGTCGTCGGCGCGCCGACCCCCATGGACCCTGAGGTGTCGATGAGCAGGTGCAGAGTCAGGTCTTCCTCGGCGCTGAAGAGTTTCACCACCAGGCGTTCGAGGCGGCTGAAGACGTGCCAATCGATGTAGCGGCAGTCATCGCCGGCCTGGTAGTGGCGGTACTCGGCGAACTCCAGACTGCTGCCGCGCTTCGGGGAGGGGTGTTCGCCCGCCACCCCCGAGTGGGTGTGCTGGCGCGCCACGAGCTTGAGGTACTCGAGTCGCCTTAGAAAGCCGGCGTCGAAGAGCTGCTCACGCATCCCTGACCCTCGGGCGTAAGGCGAAATTTCCGCTCCCGGCGGCAGATCAGCGGCACGCCGGCCCTTCCTGGCGCCGCCGGCGGTTGGAGAACGACGTGCACGGACGCACCGCTACGGCGCCTCGGCCACGCTGCGCAGGAGCTCCCGAATGATGCCCTCGGCATGCACGCCCTCCGCTTCTCCCTCGAAGTTCAGGATGAGGCGGTGGCGCAGGCTCGGCAGGGCCACGGCACGCACATCCTCGAAGCCGACATGCAGCCGGCCCCGCAGCAGGGCGTGCATCTTCGCGCCGAGCACCAGGCTCTGGGCGCCGCGCGGGCTCGAACCGTAGCGCACGTAGCGCCGCGTCAACTCACTGCCGGACTCGTGCTCCGGTTGCGTGGCGAGGATGAGGCGGATGGCGTAGTCGCGCACCGGCGTCGCCAGCGGGATGGAGCGTACCACCTGGCGCAGGCCCAGAATCTCTTCGGCGCTCAGGACAGAGCGCACGCGGTGGTTCTCCGCGCGCGTCGTGCGGTCGATGATCTGGCGCAGCTCGTAGAACGAGGGCTGCTTCACGTCAAGCTTCATGAAGAAGCGGTCGATCTGGGCTTCCGGCAGGGGGTAGGTCCCCTCCATCTCGATGGGGTTCTGAGTGGCGAGGACGATGAAGGGCTCCTGCAGCCGATGTTCGACGCCGCCGATCGTCACGCTGCGCTCCTGCATGGCCTCGAGCAGCGCCGATTGCGTCTTCGGCGTGGCGCGGTTGATCTCATCGGCCAGCACGATGTGCGCGAAGATCGGCCCGCGCTGGAACTCGAAGTACTTCCGGTTCTGCTCATCCTGGAGCACCATGGTTGTTCCCAGGATGTCCGCCGGCATGAGGTCCGGGGTGAACTGGATGCGCGAGAAGGTCAGGTCGAGGGCTTCGCCGAGGCTCTTGACGAGGAGCGTCTTGCCGAGGCCCGGGGCGCCTTCGAGGAGGGCGTGCCCGCCGCAGAGCAGGCAGGTGATCACCCCCTCGATCAGATCCTCGTGGCCGACGATGACCTTGCCGATCTCCTCGCGCACGCGGCGCAAGTTGGCGTGGATCGCCGCCAGCCCTTCCTCGCTCATCATGCCGGGGGCGGTCTCGGTCATCGGCGGGGTTCCTGGCGAGGCGCGGGGAGGGAAGGCTGCGTCGGCTCGGCGCCGCCTGCGGGGGCGTCATCCTGCGGTTGGCTCAGCCCAATGGCGAGGAAGTAGTCGCGGATGAAGGGCCGGTACTCCCGGGGCAGCCCCTCCCGCGTGATCAGCGATTCGAGCTGGCGCTGGTAGTCGCTGAGCACCTCCTGGGACGGCCGCAGCGCCTCATTGCGGGCCGGCAGGGCGCGGATCGCCGTGCTGCGCAGCTTCCCCGCGGCGACCTGGGCCGGCGTCTCGAAGAGCACGGAGGAGCGCGGGCTCAAATCCTGGGGCGTCGCCGACCGTGCCGGCGTGCTGCCGGCGCCGATGCCCGAGGCTCCCTGCCCGCCGCCTTCCTCGTCCCGATCGCGCGCCGCCTGCCGCCCGGCTGGCCCCTCGGGCCCGCCGCCGCTGCCGCGCGGCGCGCCCTCCTCTCCCTCCTCTCCGGCGCCCATGATACGGCCCAGACCCCGTTCAACGAGCCGCTGGGCGCGGCCCATGAGCTGGGCTTCGAGGAGCTCCCGCACGAGCCGCAGGTGGCGGTGCACAGCGGCGGCCTCGCTGCGCGTGAGATCGCTGCGCTGGGCCTGGCGAAGGAGTTCGCGGAGCTGCTCCTGAAGGTCCTGGCGTTGGCGCAGCAGGGAGGCGGCCTGGCCGGACTCAGCGCCGCGCTCCGGGAGTTCGCTGCGAGCGGCCGCCTGCCAGCGATCGAGATCCTGCTGCAGCGCCTCCAGGCGGCGGCGCGCCTGTTCGCCACTCATGGAGCGGGTCTGCAGGCGCTTCCCCTCGGCCGCCAGCCGTTCGGCCACCTTGCCGACCAGGGGAAGCTTCTGCTCCTCGGCCTTCTGGGCCAGGGTGCGGGCAAAGCTGCGGAGCTCCTCGCCGCTCTGGGAGAGCTGGGGGGCGACGCCGAGGAGGAAGGAGGGGAGCGGCAGCTCGACCGCCAGGAGAAGCGCCGCGGTGAGGAGCAGCACGGGGAGGAGCTTGGTGGGCGCGCTGAAGGTCACGGGCCACATGACCCGCGGCTCCACGTGCGCCAGGCGCGTCGTTCCCTGGCGCAGCAGAAGCGCCGCGATGTCTGCGGGGCACGGCGCGCCGCCCAGGGCTTCCCAGGTGGTGATGAAGCGCTCGCGGGTTCCCAGGCGGCGGTCGAGCTCGAGGAGCACCGCCTGCGGGGTGATGGTCTGGCCTTGCCGCAGCCGGGCGTAGACCCCCGCCGCCGCCCCCAGGGCAATGCCCCCGGCGAGCAGCGGCGAGAGCCACTCGAGGCGGGGCCAGACCACCGCGAGCTGGCCGGCGATGAGGAGGAGGTGGAGGAAGACGAGGCCCGCCAGGAATGCCTCGGCCGCGAGGCGCCACCGGGCCACCCGCCGGCGGCGCTGCTGGCACTTCCCGACCAGGGCGGCGAAGCTGCCGGCGAGGAGGGTCTCCTCGGCGGCAGGCTCGCCTCCTGGGGGGTGGGGAACGGCCTCATCCATGGGCGGCAGCCTTGCGCTTCACGCGCCGGAACAGGAGCGCCAGCACTCCGACCGCGGCGCTCCCGGCGCCGAGATGGCCCAGCGCCGCCAGCACGGGCGCCGTGAGCCGCAGGGCGCCGACCTGGAGCGCTGGCGACGCGGCTTCGGGTTGGCTCAAGCTGATGAGGGCGCTGATGACATTGAACCGCGGCGCGAGGAAGGCGGTGCCGAAGGCGAGCAGGAGATACGTGGCCATGCCGGCGCGCCCTAACCAATCCTCGCGCCGCTCGAGCAGCACGGCGAGGAGCAGCCCGAGCAGACGGTACGCGGTGAGACTGACGAGGAGCAGCCCGAGGGTGGCCCCAAGCTGCTTCCAGGCGAATCCGAGCGCCAGGTGGTTGAGCGTCAAGAGAGGGAGGCTGAGCAGCAGGAACCACGAGACGCTGAGGAAGTGCAGGAGGCACTTCCCGCCGAGAAGCTGCCGGGGCGAGAGTGGCGTATAGCGCAGCCACTCGGCGGGCGCATGCGAATCACGGTCGTAGGCATCGCGCGGCAGCGCCGCAAACCCCAGGTAAGCTGCTACCACGAACACCGCAATGCCGAGCACATCATACGGGAACGGCAGGGCATTCGTCTGCAAGTAATCATAATAGTAACGTTTTGGCCAAGCGAAGAAAAGCACCACGCTCATGATGAGGACGTAGTGCAGGAAGAGGAGGTGCTGCTCGCGGCGCCCGAAGGCGCGCCGCAGCTCCTCCTCAAGCAGGGGATTTCCCGCACTGCTCATGGTTAGGCTCCCCCGTGCATTCGCCCCGCCGCGGCTGGCGGAGGTGGGTGCTCCTCGCCTCGCCGGTCTGTTCTACGAGGAACGGGAGCCGTCCCGTAGTCGGCGTCACCAGGGGCGGGAACGTCATGCGGCTCCCTCGCGGGGACCGGTGCGGCCGGTGCGGGCCGCTCTGCGCCGTGGCGACGGCTCATCTAGAAGCCCTCCATGGCTGGCAGGGTGCGCTGGAAGCCGCGCATGGGGACGCGGGCGATGAGCAGCGTGGCACGTCGCACGAGGGCCCCCTCATGGATGAGCTCGAACGAGGGCGGTTGCGGAGGCAGCCAGCCGAGCAGAAGAAGCTCGTTCTCTTGCTCGCTCTTGCGCAAGCGCGACAGAGGGAAGAGGACCTCCATGAGCGAGCGTTTGATCAGTTCCTCCTCGGAGGGGGAGGCGAGCTCATCGCGGCGGAAGAAGAGGGCATCCCAAAGACGTTGCAAGGCCTCATCGGGCACCTCCTCCTGGAACAGCGGCAGGCTGCGCGCCGCCTCCTCGCCGGGCTCGAGCGTCGGCAGGGAGAGGAGACCTCCCATGGCGATGGCGAAGGGTGACCGCAGCGCCATGCCGAGGCTGTTGCGCACCTGGAGGCGGAGGAGCGGGCCCTCCACCCAGGCGTCGACCTCCAGGCGCGCCGGCACCTGCGTGGCGATCGTGAAAGAGCGTTGCGACCAGCGCGCGGCGGGGATGGAGAGCAGGCGGGCTCCCTCCTCGCCGAGGTAGTGGACGTCCAGGAACGCCTGCCGCTTCGCGGGCGGCGCAAGCTGACGCAGGGCGGCGTTGGCAGCGGTGCTGCGAATCTGGATCGTGGTGCGGCGGGTGGCGAAGAGGCCCCAGTGTCCCTCCAGCAGCGCCAGGGGCTGGCGCGGCGCGACCTCCAGGGTGCGCACGTCGAAGGCCAGCACTTGGTCCCGCTGCAACGGATTCCCCAGCAGGAGGAGCGCCACGAAGGTGAATCCCACCGGGGCTGCCGCCGCCAGCCAGAACGCCGCGCGGCGCGGCTGGCGCGGCCAGGCGCGCGGGCCGAGGCGGCGGGCCAGGAGGCTCAGGAGCGCGGTCGCCGCTCCGCCGGAGTCCGGCCCCGCCGGACGAATGGGCCTCCAGACCACGGTAGGCGGCGGATTCCTGAAAGTTCCGCGCTGCCGAGCTGGCAGGTACGCCTCGGAGCGGTGGAGGAACCAGTAGATTCCCGTCAGGAGGCCGAGGTACGGCAGCACCACGGCAAGGATCAGGAGATGCAGCCAGAGGATGGAAGCGCTGGTCCGGAGGGGGAGCGCGAAGAGGCGTTCGAAGAGGGCGAACGTTTCAGGACGCTGCTGGGCGGCTCTGGCGGCTGGAAGCATCAGGCGCCAGAGGGCGCCGCGGCCTGCCCAGCCGGTCATCGGGTACTGCGCCAGGTTCAGGGCGAAGAAGAAGATGCGGCCGCGCAGGTAGGGGTGACGCACGAGGATTGGCAGAGACCGGTGCGCCACGAGCACCTCGGCGGGGGAGACAATCGAGCGCAGCTTCGCCCGGGCGACGAGGAAGGGTTGCGCTGCCACGAGCGGCTGGCCGAAATACCGGGCCAGCTCCGGCAGGGCCTCCAGTTGGGTGACCCCGAGCCCTTCCACCGGCAGCCAGCGCGCCGCGCTGGGAAGCTCCGGCGGCGCCCCCACCTCGCCGGCGATCACCAGGGAGCCACCCTGCGCCACCCAGCGTTCCAGCGCCTCGAGCTGCGCCCTCCCCAGCCGCTGGAGGGGAAGCTGCTGCACGAGCACCACGGCCACCCCGTCAAAGGCGTACCAGTCGGTGGGGAGTCGATCGAGGTGGGGATAGGTGACGAGGTAGCGCGCCGTGGTGGTTTGGGCGAGGAAATCGGCGCTCACCGCGTCGCTAAGGACGACGATGAGATCACTGGTGGTGAAATGGTTGCGCAGGTCGATGGCCTGCTCGGCGACGGCGCCGAACTCATCGCGCAAGATGACGCGCAGCGGTTCCGAAAAGCTATCGAGGTAGACGGTGAAGGCGAAGCGCTTCCGCGATCCCGAGGGGAGCAGCACCCGGCGCACGTAGCGCGCCTGAAACGCCGTGCCGCGGAAGCGGGAGCCCTCGTGGACGAGGAGTTCCAGGCTGCCCCGCAGGGACGGCCCTGAGTTCTCCACGAGGACGGACACCGGAACCCAGGAATCCAGCTTGAAGCGTTCCTGAAACCCCAGGTGAACACTGAGGCGGGTTGGAGCGGCGGCCCAGCCGAGGCCCGGCAGGAGCAGGCTGGCGATGGCGCTCAGGAGGAGCGTTCGCAGCCGGCTGCGGCGCCGCTGCGGCCGGCGGGTCGGCGGCGAGACCTGGCATGGCGCCGCGGCCCGGAGCGCGCAAGAAAGGCTCGGGGCCGCGCCTGGCTGCGGCATCAGGTTCCACATGGGGCGGCGCGGGGAAATCGAGGGCGGTGAGGTGCGTGCCGAGCTGGTGTTGGCAGGGTGAGGGAGCGAACGGGGGAGGCGAAGGGGAGCACGCCGCATCCTCTCCGGGTTGCACCTCTAGGCTGTGCGACCCATATTGGTGCGCGAGCTGACGTGCCGCGCCGCCGCTTGCCGGCGCGGTCAGTTCCGGCGCCGCCTCGCGCTTCCTCTCCTGAGCGAGTTCTACCGCAGTCCGTCAGCCGCGTAAACAGGAAAAGAGCTGCGGGTCCATCTCCGAGGGGCGCCAAGTCGTTTTCCCCTGTGCGGAGGTGCGAGGTGTGTGGTACATTCCCCTTGCATGCAGCCTCGCGGAGCGTGGAGACCTGAGGTGGGGCCGCGGGGGCGGCCGCGGCGAGGCGCCGCCCGGCCTGCGAACCCTCTCCTCCCGAGTGGCTGGCTGACCGACGCACGCAGCCTGGCGCGGGGTCGTTCTTCCGTTTGCACGGCTTGATCTTCTCCAGAGGGCGATCACGTGGGACGAGATTCCCAAGCCAGCGCGCCGAAAGGAATTCGCGCCGCTCTTGCCGGCAAGACGCTGCTCGTCTCCGGCGCCACCGGTTTTCTCGGCAAGGCCCTGATCGAGAAGCTCCTCTTCGAAATACCCGCCATCAAGCGCATCTATCTCCTCATCCGGCCCCGAGGAGGCGACGTTCCAGCCCAGGCACGGCTCAAGGCGGACATCTTCTCGAGCCCCCTCTTCCAACGCCTGCGGACGCGGGAAGAGGGGCGGGAAGGGTTCGAGGCTTTCCTGGGCGGAAAGGTTGTCGCCGTTGAAGGGGACCTCATGCAGGTGGGCCTCGGCTTGGCGGACGAGGACCTGCGGCGGCTCGCCAAGGAGATCGACCTCATCATCAACAGCGCCGCCACCGTGCAGTTCGATGAACGCCTTGATCTGGCGCTGAACTTGAACACCCTGGGACCGCAGCGCTTGCTGGCGTTGGCCAAGAGCTGCCTGCGGCGTCCCCTCCTGGTGCAGGTCTCCACCTGCTACGTCGGGGGGAAGCTCGCCGGTCCCATCCCGGAGCAGGTGCTCGAGCAGGAGCAGACGATCAGCCACCTGCGGGGTGATGCCAACCTGCCGCCATTCAACGTCGATGAAGAGATCCGCCACCTCTTCCGGACCATTCGGCAGATCATCCAGGAGAGCCATCATCCGGAACGTCGAGTGGAGATCGTGGCCCTTGCCCGTGAGCAGCTCCTCAACGGGCAGGCGGCAAGCAAGCGGCAGGGCTCCCGGGCGGCGAATGGCGGGCAGCGGCTGGCCGAAGTCTCCTTCGAGGCGGCGCGCGGCCAGTGGATCGCCAGGCGCCTCGTGAGCGAGGGGATGAGCCGCGCCCAGCGCTATGGCTGGAACGACACCTACACCTTCACCAAGGCGCTGGGGGAGAAGCTCCTCGTCCGCGACCACGGCGCCGTGCCGCTCATCATCCTGCGGCCCTCCATCATCGAGAGCAGCCTGCGCGAGCCGGAGGCGGGGTGGATCGAAGGCTACCGCATGGCCGACCCGATGATCGCCGCGTATGGCCTCGGCAAGCTGCGCAAGTTCTCCAGCCGCCGCGAGGTGGTGCTCGACGTCATCCCCCTCGATGTTGTGGTGAACACGCTCATCGCCGCCATGGCTCACCCGCCGGCGGCGGGGCACGTCGTCTATCAGACGGCGTCCGGCAGCCGCGTCCCCCTCACCATTGGGAGGCTGGCCGACTACATCTTCGAGTACTTCCGCGACCATCCGATGCGAACTCGCAAGGGCCAGCCCATCCGCGTCAAACCCTGGCGATTGCAGCCGCAGGAGGAGTTTCAGCGCCACCTCTACTGGCGCTCCTTCCTGCCGGTGAAGATGCTGCACCGCGTGCTGCGCTCGCTGGCCTGGCTCCCCTTCGCGCCGTCGCTCCTCGAGAAGGTGGGGAAGCTACGCAACGCCCTCGAGCAGCTCCGGCACCTCAGCACGATTTACGCTCCCTACACCAACCATAGCCCGCTCTTCGAGACGAAAGCCACGGAGAAGCTCTTCGATCTGCTGCGCGAGGAAGACCGGCAGCGCTTCAACTTCAGCCTTGCTGATCTCGACTGGGAGCACTACGTCAAGGAGGTGCACATTCCCGGCCTCATCCGCAACGTCATCCAGGCCGAGCGCCCGCCCCGGCTGACGGCGATCTCCCCGGTTCCCCTGGCTGACGAGGCGACGCTGGCGGCCTGGGGCGAAGCGCCGATCGCGGAGATGATCGCCCCCGCGAGCATGGTCGATCCCCTCACCGAGGCGGAGTTCACCCTCTGGAATGAGACGGATGCGCTCGAGGAGGACGTTGCCGGCATTGGCATGGGCGAGGCTCGCGACCAAGGGGCCGCGGCGGCAACAACCCTTGAGGAGCTGGAGCAGGCCGAGGCAAGCAGGGCCGCGCCGCTGCCGACCGAGCGGCCGTTGCGCCTGCGGCGCCGCCTGGCGATCCCCGCCGTGCCCGCCATCCTCGCGCCGCAGCGTCGCTCTCCCCTCACCTTCATGCAGGTGGCCTTCCGCGACTTCATCGGGGTGCTGGGGCTAATTGCCAACCGCGTCTATTTCCGCTCGGAAGTGACGGGGCTCGATCACCTGCCCACGGATGGCGCCTTCATCGTCGCCTCCAACCACTGCAGCCATCTCGACACCACGGCTGTCATCCTGTCGATGGGACCCTACGCTCTGCGGGCCTGCGTCGTGGGGGCGCGTGACTACTTCTTCAACACCCGTCTCAAGGCCTGGTTCTTCGGCAGTCTGTTGAAAGCCATCCCCTTCGATCGGCAGGGGAACTTCATCGCCGGCATCCGCCAGTGCCGCGAAGCGCTCATGAATCGCACCCCGGTGCTCATCTACCCGGAAGGGACCCGCTCCCTCACCGGCATGCTGCAGCCGTTCAAGCTCGGGGTGGGGGTGCTGGCCTACGAGCTCAAGGTTCCCGTTGTTCCCGCCTACGTCAGCGGCACCTACCAGGCGCTGCCGAAAGGGTCATGGTTCCCCCGTCCCTACAAGGTTCGGGTGCGCTTCGGTCCTCCCCTCACCCCCTCCGCCGCGACGGCCGAGGATGACCGGGACGGCTCGCCCTACACGGCCTACGTGACCCTCGTGCGCCGGCTGCGCCAGGCCATTGAAGAGCTCCGCGATGCCAGCGCCACGCCGGCATGAGGTCGTCCTGAACGCCACCTCGCGGCGATCAGCCTGCCTGCAGATGGCCTTCTTCGATGTGGATGGCACCTGCGTCGATACCACCATCCTGCACTACTATGTCTGGTTCGTTCGCGATCGCGTTGCGCCGCCCTGGCGCTGGCTGCGGATCGGCAAGCTCCTCTCCCTCGTCCCGTACTACTGGGTTCTTGACCAGGTCTCCCGGACCGCCTTTAGCATCGCCTTCTACCGCGCCTATGCCGGTATCGCGGCGGCGGAGCTGGAGGAGTGGGGGCGAACCACGCTGCGCCAGCGACTCCTGCCGCATGTCTACCCGGGGGCGAGAGCTGAGATCAGCGCCCTGGGGAGAGATGGGGTGCCGATCACCTTCGTGACCGGCTCGTTGCCGGCGGTGGTGGAGCCGGTGCGGCAGCTTGCCGCGCAGGAGGGGTCGCCGGCGGAGGTGCTGGGGAGCGTGCTCGCGGTGCGGCGGGGCGTCTTCACGGGGGACCTGGAGGGGGCTCCCCTGGCGAGCGAGGCGAAGCGCCGGCGCCTCGAGTCCCTCGCCACGGAGCGTGGCATCAGCCTCGAGCAGTGCGCCGCCTATGGCGACTCCATGGCTGATCTGCCGATGCTCGAGGCGGTCGGTCAGCCGGTGGCCGCGAACCCCACCCCGTCCCTGCGTCGCATTGCCCGGCGGCGCGGCTGGACGATTTGCGATTGGGCCTAGGTTGTGGTTGGGCGGAGCTTGCGGGACGGCCGGACCTATGCTGGCGATCCAGTACCTGAAGAGCATCCCGCGCTTCCTCGCGGTGCGTGGGCTGGGGACGTTCTGGAAGGGGGCGGCGACGAGCCGATTCGGCTGCGCGCAGCTCCGCGAGATCGCCCCGCCCCCCTTGCCGAACGAGCGCTGGCTGCGCCTGCGCCCTATCCTCGCCGGCATCTGCGGCTCGGACCTGGCGACGATCACGGCGAGGAACACCCCGTACTTCTCGCCCCTCCTCTCCTACCCGTTCACCCTCGGCCATGAGCTGGTAGGGCGCGTCGAGGAGGTGGGGGCGGCGGTCGAGGGGGTGGCGAGGGGCGACAAGGTCCTCGTCGAGCCGGCGTTAAGCTGCGCGGTGCGGGGCATCGAGCCGCCCTGCCCGATGTGCCAGGCCGGCCATGCCGCCTGCTGCCTGAACATCATGCACGGCGCCATCTCCCCCGGCATCCAGACCGGCTACTGCCGCGATACCGGGGGCGGCTGGAGCGAGTCCCTGGTGGTGCACGAGCGGCAGGTGCTGCGGGCCCCCGAGGAGACGCCGGACGAGGCGCTCGTGCTGGTGGAGCCTTTGAGCTGCGCGGTGCACGCCGCCCTGAAGGTCGCTTGCCCGGCGGCCGGCACGGCCCTGGTGCTGGGGTGCGGCGCCATCGGCTTGCTCCTCACCTTTGCGCTGCGCACCCTTGGGAATCCCGGCCGCATCATCGCGGTCCACCGCTACCCCCACCAGGCGGCGTTCGCCAGGGTCTTCGGCGCCGATTGCCTCGTCCAGGACGGTCCCGGGGTGGAGGAGGAGATCGCCGCGCTGACGCGCGCCGAGCGCCGCAAGCCGGAGATCGGCGGCAGCGTCTTCCTGGGCGGGGTGGACGTGACCTACGATTGCGTCGGCTCCTCCGGCAGCCTCGACCAGGCCCTGCGCTACACGCGCGCGCTCGGGGCGGTTGCCGTGGTGGGCATGCCGGGGGTGCCGCGCGGCCTTGACTGGACGGCCATCTGGTACAAGGAGCTGCGCGTCGTCGGCACCTATGCGTACGGCCTTGAGGAGTACGCGGGTGAGCGCCTGCGCACCTTCGAGCTGGCGGCCCGCCTGGCGCGCCGGCACGCCGCCAAGCTGGCGCCGCTCGTCGGGGCGCGCTACCCCCTGCGGGAGTTCCCGGCGGCCATTGCCTCGGCGCGCTTCAGCGGGCGGTCCGGCGTGGTGAAGACGGTCTTCGAGGTGACGCCGGAGGGGCGGCTGTAGGACGTTCCAGCCATGGCAGGGCGCTGCGGGCGGCCCTGGCAGAGGCGCCGGGAAGCGTTCGGTCGAGGAGACGTGGGCTCGTCCGCAGCGCCCCCGAAGTGAGCAAGGGATCGGAGCGGGAATCGAGGATCAGGGATGCACGATGCCGCGCAGCAACGCGACCCGGAACGCGATCGCAACGGTCTTGTCTGGTACGTCGAGAAACCGAACCAAAAGTTTCTCTTCGCCTGCGGAGAGCGCTACGTTTGGGAGACCCTGCCACCCGGCACGCGCATCGTCGAGGCGCCGCCGTCGGTGCCGGGGCTTGCCGACCCGGACGCGGCGATCGAGGCGGCGCTGGAGCACCCCCTCGGCTGCGATCCCCTCTCGGCCCAGTTGCGGCCGGGGATGAAGGTGACCATCGCCTTCGACGACCTGTCGCTGCCGCTGCCGCCCATGCAGCGGCCCGACGTGCGCCAGCGCGTCATCGAGATCGTGCTGCGCAAGCTGGCCGCGGCCGGTATTGACGATATCCACCTCATCGTCGCCACCAGCCTTCACCGGCGCATGACCAAGGCCGAGCTGCAACACGCCCTGGGCCGCCGCATCGTGCGGGCGTTCTACCCGCATCGCCTTTACAACCACGATGCGGAGAATCCGGACGGCATCGTCGCCCTCGGCAAGACCGAGCAGGGCGAGGTGGTGGAGTTGAACCGGCGGGCCGTCGAGTCGGACCTCCTGATCTACGTGAACATCAACCTCGTCTCCATGGACGGCGGCAACAAGTCGGTGCCCGTGGGCTTGGGAACCTACGCCAGCCTGCGCTTCCACCACAACGTGCACAGCCTCATGCAGTCGCGCTCTTTCATGGACCCGCGGCACTCCTACCTGCACCACTCCTGCGACCGCATGGGACGCGTGGTCGCCGAGCACGTCAAGATCTTCACCATCGAAACGACCTTGAACGGCGACATGTTCCCCTGGTTCATGACCTTCCTCAACAAGACCGAGAAGCACTACACCGCCTTCGACCGCCTCTCCCTGCACGCCACCCGCGGCTTCCTCGACCACTCGCCCCTGGCGGTCAATCGCAGGCTCTTCCAGGCCATCAAGTCGCCCTACCAGCTCAGCGGCGTGCACGCCGGGGAGACGAACGCGGTGCACGCGAAGACAATGGAGCAGGTCTTCAAGCAGCACCTCGTGCGTGTCGAAGGCCAGGCGGACATCGTCGTCATGGGGTTGGCGCACATCTGTCCCTACAACGTCAACTCCATCATGAACCCCATCCTGGTCATGTGCCTGGGGCTGGGCTACATGTTCAACTTCTACCGCGGCCGGCCGCTGGGGCGGAAGGGTGGCGTGATGATCTTCCTGCATCCGGTGGAGTACAAGTTCAACGCCGTGCACCACCCCTCCTACATCGACTTCTTCGAGGAGGTGCTGACCGAGACGCAGGACTCCAGCGTCATCGAGGCGAAATACGAAGAGAGCTACGCGCGCAACCCCCGCTACCTCGAGGCGTATCGTTTCGGGCATGCCTACCACGGCGTGCACCCGTTCTACATGTGGTACTGGGGCACCCAGGGGCAGCGGCACTTCGCGCGCGTCATCTTCGTTAACCCCACCAGCCCACAGGCGGTGCGGCGCATGGGGTTCGAGGCGGCGCCGTCGCTGCCGGCCGCCCTCGAGATGGCGCGCGACACGCTGGGGGCGAACGCCTCCATCACCTACCAGCGGGTGCCGCCGATCTCGATGTGCGAGGTGGTCTGAGGAGCCGATGAGGCCGCCGCTACCCGCGTTGAACCTGGCCGTCATCGTCAATCCCCGCTCCGGGGCGGGGAAGGGGCGGCGGCTTGCCGCGCGGCTGAGCGCCTGGTTGAAGCAGCAGGGGATTGTGGCGCCGTTCGCCCTCACCGAAGCGCCGGGCCACGGGCGCGCGCTGGCGGCGGGGTTCCTGAGAGAGGGCCACCGGCTCCTCATTGTCGTTGGCGGCGACGGCACGCTCCATGAGGTGGTGAATGCCATGGTGGCCGGGAGCGGTGGGCTTGCGAACGCCGCTCCGCCGCGCCAGCGACATGGCGTTGGCTCGATTGCGGTCAGCGCCGACGAACCCCCGCGCCCGCTGCTGGCGATCCTGCCGTGCGGCAAGGGGAACGACTTCGCCCGTGCCCTCGGCATCCCGACGCGCTGGGAAAGCTGGCTGGCGATGCTGCGGGCGGGATCGACGCGCGGCGTCGATCTGGGATGGGCCGGCGGGCGGGCCTTCACCACGGTTGCCGCGGTGGGGTTCGATGCCGAGGTGAGCGAGCGCGTCAACGCCGCCAGGCTGCGCGGCGCCGGCAGCATGCTCTACCTGCTCATGGCCCTGCGCCACCTGTTCCGCTACCAGCCGAAACTGCTGCGCCTGAGCGGCGATTTCGGCGTCTTCGAGGGTCGCGTCTTCCTCACCGCCGTTGGCAACACGCCGCACTACGGCGGCGGCATGCGCATCACCCCCGGCGCCGACCCAGGGGACGGCGTCCTGGAGGTCTGCATCGTCGAGCCGATGCCGAAGCTGGCCGTGCTGCGCCTGCTGCCGAGCGTCTACACGGGCCGTCACGTCAGCCACCCGCGGGTGCGCTGCGAACGCACGCGCACCCTGCGCGTCGAAAGCCCTGAAGGGCCCCTCTGGCTGCACGCCGACGGCGAACCCCTCTGCCAAACCCCCGCCGCCATCGAGACCCTCCCGCGGGCCGTGCGGCTGCTCGTGCCGGCGCCGTAAGGGGTGTGATGCGAGGGAGCATCGCCCCCTCGCGCACCCCGTTTACGCGAGCTGCTGCGCAGCTCGCGGGAGATAATCTGGGATTACTTGAACTGTGCGAATCGAAAAAGGATTAGGAGCGAGACAGGCATCTTCCTGGCCTGGCTGTCGATCCTCTTCATGGCGCACTTTCACTACCCGTTTCACCTACCGACGACGCAGGCGCTCTTCATTGTGTTGACGGCGATGCTTTTGGTTGACAAGCCCACCGCAAGTCTGTAGATTTGAGTCTACGGCGCAAACTGAGCGCCAAGCCCGGCGAAGGTTTCTCGCGCCACAACCGGGAGCTCGTAAGCGAGAGGGAGCCTACCATGCCTCAGTTCATCTCCTTTACGCAGACCCAAGACATGTTCGGACAATACGGCGGATCGCCGTACCCGCCCGACCGCGTGGTGGTTGACCAGCCGAACATCCGATCCGACGCGAGGCGTCTGGAAGCCGCGATCGCCAAACAGCGGACCGGCCTGGCGGCGGCAAGGGACAAACTCGCCAAGATGCGGGACCGGGTGAACGCGCTTTATGGCACGCCCGCGATGAATGATCCGGCGATTCTGGCGATGTCGAATCATCACATCCCCGCCTTGGAGATCAGGGTCGCCGCCATCGAGACCGATCTTGGGTTGAAGGAACGCACGTTGGAGCGGACGAAGATTCTCTTGGCCCAGATGAGCGAGGATGAGAAGAATCTTCAGCAGGCCCAGGAGAACCCGGCGGTCGCGGCCGAGATGGGGAAGGTACTCACAGCGGCGGGGGTCAAGATCGGAGATATAATGGAAGAGACACAAGTGTTGCGAGAAAGATTTGATCAGATTCGGAGCGCAGTTGGTGATATTCTGATTGATTATTACATTTACGCTAGAATTGCTGAAATAGCAGATTCTAATCAGCTTCTTTGGCAGAGCAATGATTTCTGGGGGTTCTTGGACCGGCTCTATCGTAGTTCAATGGTTATTCGAATTCGGTCGCAGATTGACACCCATAAAGACGTGATTTCTTTTAGGAAGTTCCTTGAAGATCTAAAAACGTCTGATACTAAATTCAGAATTAGAAGAGAAGAAATAGATAGTGATATAATGCAATTAGATGAGAGTACCAAGCCAATCAAGGCTTACACAAATAAGTATGTTGCACACATTGATAAGAATCGGTCTGAGTTTAATACTAGGAGGGAACAGATTCGTTTAAGTATTGAAGTATTAGACAAGCTACTGTGTAAATACTGGAAGATCATGTTTGATGAGGATTTGCAAACCGTCCAATCGGAACTCGAATTCAAGAATTGGGAAGAAATTTTCTCCTTTCCATGGATAACTCCCAAATAAGTCTGCAGTACTTCCTTTGGCATATTCCACGGTAGGATGAAACTGAATCATTTGAGATCCTCAGGTATGCCCCTTTACTTCACCGCGCCGACGGTGAAGCCGGCGATGAAGCGGTCGACGAAGAGGTTGTAGAGGATGGCGATGGGGACGCTGGCGATGAAGCAGGCGGCCATGAGGGAGCCCCAGAAGTAGACGTCGCCGCGCACCAGGAAGGTGGGCACCCCGACGCTGATGGTGAAATCGGCGGACGAGGTGATGAAGGTGAGGGCGTAGACGAACTCCTGCATGACGAGCGTGAAGGTGAAGATGACCACCGTCAGGATGCCGGCGATCGAGATCGGCACGATGATCTTCACGAAGGCCCCGAAGCGGCTCAGGCCGTCGATCATCGCCGCCTCCTCGAGGTCGCGCGGGATGGCCTTGAAGAACCCCATGAGCAACCAGGTGGAGAAGGGGACGGTGATGCTCGGGTAGACGAGGACGAGCGACCAGAGGGAGTCCTGCAGCCCCAGGTTGGCGACGACGCGCGACAGCGGGATGAAGAGGAGGGTGGGCGGCACCAGGTAGGTGAGGAAGATGCCGATGCCGAGGCTCTCCCCCCAGCGCCCCGTCAGCCGCGCCAAGCTGTACCCGGCCGGCAGGGCGAGGGCGAGGGTGATGACCACCACGAGCAGGCCGACGAAGGCGGTGTTCCACATCCACTGGGCGAACTGCGTCTCGAAGAAGAGGACGCGCAGGTTCTCGATGGTGGCCGGTTCGTTGTAAAGGAAGGGGTTGTTGCCGCGGTTCAGGAGGTCGCGGGTCTGCTTGAAGGTGGTGATGAGCATCCACAGGAAGGGAAAGGCGGCGAAGAAGGCGAAGAGAGCCACGACCCCATAGTGAGCGACCTCGCGGAGCGCCCGGAGCACGCTGAAACGGTTCCATCGGGAGCCTCGCGCCGCCACCTCAGGTCACCTCCGAGCGGCGCGCCAGGCGCAGCATGAGGAAGGCCACCGCCACGAGGAGCGGGAAGAGGAAGAGCGCGATCGCGGCTCCTTCGGCGAGGTCGCCGCCTTCGATGCCGGTGAAGAAGGCGAGGCTGGCGAGGACGTGCGTGGAGTCGAAGGGGCCTCCCCGCGTGAGAACGAAGATGACGATCATGTCGGTGAAGGTGAAGACGATGCCGAAGAGCACCGCCACCCCCATGATGGGGAGGACCATGGGGATGGTGATCTCGAAGAGCTGCCGCCAGAAGCGCGCGCCATCGGCGGCGGCGGCCTCCTGGATGTCGCGCGGGATCGAGGTGAGGCCGGCAAGGAGGATGATGGTCGCCAGCGGCAACAGACGCCAGACGTGCACCGCGATGACGGACGCCATGGCGAGCTTCGGCAGCCCCAGCCAGATCGGCCAGGTGCTCGGTCCGAAGATGCCCACCGCCCGCAGGCCCCAGTTGACGATGCTGTAGATGGAGTCGAGCATCCAGAGCCAGCCGATGGCGCCGAGGGAAATCGGCGCCACCCAGGGCAGGATGATGAGCAGGCGGACGACCCACTTGCCGCGGAAATCCCGCACCAGGGACAGGGCGAGAATCTTCGCCAGGATCAGGACGATCGCCTGGGAGACAAACGTGAAGATGAAGCTGTTCTTCAGCGCCACTTGAAAGCCGGGCGTATCCAGGATGGCGCGGAAGTTCTTCAGGCCGACGAAGTGCAACTCCTCCGTGCCGACGGTGATATTGCTGAAGCTGTAGAAGAGGGCGAGAAAGAACGGCATGCCGATGAGGGCGGCGATGTAGATCACCGCCGGCGCGATCATCACCCGCCCAAGCCAATCCTCGCGATCGAGGAAGTAGGCGCGGCGTCTGGCCGGTGCTGCGCTGCTCACGCGCGGCTCTCCACCGGAAGGAGGATGCGGCTGGGCGACTGATGCCGGTTCATGCTCACCCCGCACCGCGGCGCCTTTCTCTTACAGGCTGAAGGACCGCGCCTGGGTGCGCAGGCCGGTGTCGCGGTCGAAGAAGCGCAGGTCCCTGGTGGCGATGACGAACTCCTCGGTCTCTCCCGGATGGACCGGCAGCGGCACGGTGGAGGAGAGCTTGGCGATGACCTGCTGCTCCCCGGACGGCCCCCTGAGGACGCCGTAGAGGAGCCGGTCGGAGCCGAGCGACTCGACCCGCAGGAGGCGCACCTGGAACCGCACGCTGGCGTTGCGGGGCGCGGTGGAGAGGGCGCGGGGCAGGAAGGTCTCGGGGCGGAAGCCGACGATGACGTCCTCGCGCTCGACGAGATTCATCGAGGGGGAGCCGAGGAAGCCGGCCACGAAGGTGTCGTTCGGCTCGTCGTAGATTTCCTGCGGCGTGCCGAGCTGCCGCAGCTTCCCCTGGTGCATGACGGCGATGCGGTCCCCCATCCCCATGGCCTCGACCTGGTCGTGCGTCACGTAGATGGTCGTCGTTCCGACGCTGCGCTGGAACTGCAGGAGCTCGTTGCGTGCCGAAGTGCGCAGCTTCGCGTCGAGGTTGGAGAGCGGCTCATCGAGGAGGAAGACATTCGGCTCCCGCACCATGGCGCGGGCCAGGGCGACACGCTGGCGCTCGCCCCCCGAGAGCTCGCGCGGCTTGCGTCCCAGCAGCCGCTCAATGCCGAACATCGTCGCCGCCCACTCCACCTTCTTGGCGCGCTCCGCCTTCGGCATCCCCTGGGCTTTCAGAGGGAAAGCGATGTTGCCGAAGACCGACTTGTGGGGGTAGAGGGCGTAGCTCTGGAACACCATGGCGATGTGGCGGGCGCGCGGCGGCAGGTGGTTCACCACCAGCCTGCCGATCATCACATCGCCAGCGGAGGGCTGCTCCAGCCCGGCGATGATGCGCAGCAGCGTCGTCTTGCCGCAACCGGAGGGACCGAGGAGGACGAGGAACTCACCCTCCTTGCTCTCCAGGTCAACACCGTCCAGCGCCACGACGTCGCCGAAATGCTTTCTGATTCCAATCGTTTCAACCGTGGCCATGGAAGCATCACAGAGGTGAAGGAGACTGGCGCAGCCCCTCCCCCGCGAACACCATGAGAGGTGGCGTGGACACCATGAGGAGAGGAGGGATCACTCCTCGCAGGGAGCCTCCTCCCCTCCTTCTCCGCGGACCTTGCAGCCGGGGACGAGGCCGCCCCCCGCCGCCCTGGCAAGGAACCCGCCGCCAGCAGCCGACGCGGGGCCTAGAGCTTACCCCGTTCGCTCCACTTTTGGAAGATGCGCTCCACTTGCTTGGAGGCTTCGGCCACGGCATCCTCGGGCGACATGATGCCCTGCGCAGCCTTGGCGAACATCGTCGAGACGATCCAGGTGCTGAAGACCTCATCAATGGCGGCGTTCGCATACCCTGGATAGCCGACGTTGGTTGCCCACGACTCGACATCCTCGAGCACCTTGTACTTGTCGCTCGGCTTCGCCTTCGGATCGTTCGCCAGGAGCTGCTTGAGGTCCGGCACCGTGCTCGTGAAGCACGGGAAGTTGTAGTACTCGCTGGCCAGGAAGCCTTTCTTGAAGTTGTCCACGTAGTCCACCAGGAACTTCTTCGCGCCCTCGATGTTCTTGGCGAACTTCCAGATGCAGTAAACGTCCATGACGTGTTCGAGGCCGATGCGCCGCACCGGCCCCGCCGCCGCCTTGGCCAGCCAGATGTTATCGGTGACGGGAATCTTTTCATTCTCGCCGGTGCGCGTAACGGAGATGGCGTTCAGCGCCAGGGATCCCTTGCCGGCGAGCATGAAGCGATTGTTCGAGGAGGCGTCCCAGGAGAAGACCTCGGGGGTCATCGTTTCCTGGTAGAGGGCCTTGACAAACTTCACCGCCTCGACAGTCTGCTTCGAGCCGAGGATCGGCTTGCCGTTCTCGTCCTGCTCCGAGCTGCCCCAGGAGTACATGAGCGAGCGCATCGCCATGTTCGTGTCGATCTCGGAGGCCAGGCCGATGCCGACGGGGTTGTCAAACTGCTTCTTGATCTTGGCGCCGCCGACGCGGATGTCTTCCCACGAATCGGGCTTCACGCCAACGGCATCCCAGAGGTCCTTGCGGTAGTTGATGGGATCGGGCACGTAGCTGTCGGAGAAGCCGTAGTACTTCTTCGTCTTCGGGTTGTACGTGCTCTTGATGGCCAGGGGGATGGCCTTGCCATGCTTGCGCTCGACCTCTTCGTAGATTTCGCGGTGATCGATCACCTGATCTTCGTGCACCGGCGGCGGCCACAGGAAGAGGAAGAGGTCGTGCCCCTGTTGCGCCCGAACCTCCGCCGCGGCGCGGGCGTTCAGCCCGGCGATGCCGATGTTGTCAACGATGACGTTGGTGTTGTTCTTTTGTCCCCACTCCTTCACGTAGGTCTCGTTGAACCACTTATCGTAGCCGGGGACAAAGTGATTCCACTGCAGAATCCGCAAGGTCTTCTGCTGCGCTGTGGCCCTCCCTGGGACGATGATCGCCGGCCCAAGAGTCGCGGCGGCGGCGCCGGCGCCAGCCACCTTCATGAAGTCACGACGTGAAAGGTGACGCTTGGTCGATTCTTCCACCGGATGCCCTCCTCCAAACAGTGACCCTCACAACTCCTCCGCAGCCGTTTCGACGAACCCCGCGCCTCCCGCCACACCTCCCCTTGGCAGTTCCTCAGAGGCAGAGCGTTCTGGCGAGGCCCTCTCTCGACAGCGCCACGGAGCAATCTGATGGGATTATTACAACCTTTACTGGAGAGTACCCAAGCACTCCGTAGCATGTCAACACACAACGCGAGCACCTGAGGGGGAAGAACCTCGCCTCCCCCAGGTCGCATGCGGGCGCCCTCCGCACCGGGAACCGCTGGCGTTGCAGCGTGAGCAAGGCCGCCGTTGCCTCCCTGGCCCAGCGGGAGATGCTCTTGGCCTCCCTCCTTGACTTCAGCGCTCTGCCTCCCCATCATCGCTGCTGCAGGCGCGGTGCGGCGACGACGGCACGGCAAGGCACAGGCCGCCAGGGGGGCACATGGCAAGCGTCACGCAGCTTAAGGATGGCATCTACCGGCTCAGCATTTGGCATGACAAGATCGGCATGAGCTTCAGTCAATTCCTCATCGCGGACGCGCAACCGACGCTGATTGAGACGGGCTACCGGAAGGACTTCGAGGAGACGCGCCGGGCGATCGCCGAAGTTCTTGACCCATCGACGCTGCGTTTCGTGGTGGTGCCCCACTTCGAAGGGGATGAATGCGGCGCGCTCAATGAGATCCTGCGTCTGGCGCCTCGTGCCCAGCCGGTGACGAATCGCATCGGCGCCATGACCTCCATCGCCGACTTCGCCATCGCCAGCCCCTACGTCGCCCAGGAGGGTGACGTCCTCGACCTTGGGCGGCATAAACTGCGCATCATCATGGCCCCCTTCGTCCATGCCTGGGAGAGCCTCGTCGTGTACGAGGAGACGGAGCAGGTGCTGTTCAGCAGCGATTTCTTGGGGCAGTACGGCGTCCCCGACGCCATCAGCGATGCCGACCTGACCGGCAGGATGAAAGAATTCGTCAGCCCCGAAAGCTTCCCATCGGATCGGCACATCCACGCGCTTGTGGCGAAGATCGAGGCGCTTCCCTATTCCATGTTCGCCCCGATGCACGGCGCCGCTCTCACCGCACACCACGCCGCCAGCCTGCGGGCCATGAAGGAGCTGCGGTTCCCCTGAGGCGGCGGCGCCACGCCGTCTTTCCCTCCGCGGCCCTGCCCTCGCCGCTTCCGCCACCGCTGGTAAGGTCGTCTCCTGCTGCCGGGCGGTGGCCCGGTCGCGGAGGCTGCGCTCAAGCCCAGCGCCCTCAGGCGCTCCGCTGCCGCGGGCGGGGCGGCGACGTGACGGTGTGCGGGGGCTGCTGGCGCGCGCGGTGGCTGTCGGCGCGGCGGCATCGCCCGCCATGTCCCGCTGCCGCTTGGAGAAGCAGGGTGGCCAGCCGCTTCAAGGTGGAAGCAGGGTTCGGGCGGCGCGCCGCCCGCCTCCGCCGGCGGCGCTCAGAGCAGCGAGTGCGTCCTGCGGGCAGCGCGGGAGAGGAAAAGACGAACCCCGCCAGTCGCCGCCTGGGTGCTCTTGTGGTCTTCTGGCTGCTCGTCGCCTGGGTGGGTGTGGCGCAGGCGCAACCCCTGACGGTCTCCACCGCCGCCAGCCTCCGCGATACCTTCAGGGAGATCGCCCGGGCCTTCGAGGCGGCGCACCCTGGGGTGCGCGTGCGCTTGAACCTCGGCGCTTCGGGAACCCTGCAGCAGCAGATCGAGCAGGGCGCCCCCGTGGATGTGTTCGCCTCCGCCGCCCTACCGCAGATGGATGCCCTCGAGCGGCAGGGTCTGCTGGTTCCGGAGAGCCGGCGCAGCTTCGCCACGAACCGGTTGGCGCTCGTCGTCCCGAACAGCGCCTCGCCCGAGCTGGGAAGTTTCGCCGCTCTCACGTCGAGGAGTGTGGCGCGCATCGCCATGGGAGACCCGCGCTCCGTGCCGGCTGGCGGTTACGCCAAGGAGGTCTTCGAGCACCTCGGGCTGTGGGAGGAGCTGCGCCCCAAGCTGATCTTCAGCAGCCATGTGCGCCAGGCGCTCGACTACGTGACGCGACGCGAGGTGGATGCGGCCGTCGTCTACCTGACCGATGCGCAGCTCCAGCGCCACGACGTGCGCCTTGCGGCGCTCGCCGACGCCGCCTGGCACCGACCCATCCGCTACCCCGTCGCGGTGCTGCGGGATGCCCCACAGCGCAAGCTTGCGGCAGTCTTCGTGGAGTTCGTGACGGGACCTCGCGGACGGGATCTTCTGCAACGCTTTGGCTTCGGCCTCCCAGAGGCGGCGGCCAAGTAGGGAGCGGTGAGGAGCAGCGATGTCCTGGCAATTCTGGCCCCCCCTCTACCTTAGTATCAAGGTCTCCTTCACGGCCACCTTGGTTGTCGGGCTTGTCGGCATCCCCTTGGCGCTGCTCCTGGCGCGCCGTCGGTTTTGGGGGAAGCGGCTGCTTGATCTCGTGCTCACGCTGCCGATCGTCCTCCCCCCGACCGTGGTGGGCTACCTGCTGATCGTGGTCCTGGGCCGGCGCGGCCTTCTCGGTCGCTACCTCTACGACTGGTTCGGGGTGAGTCTTGCCTTCACCTGGGAGGCCGCCGTCGTGGCCTCCTGCGTGGTGGCCATGCCCCTCATGATCAAGTCGGCCCGCGCGGCCTTCGAGGCGACGGACCCGCACCTCGAGCTCGTCTCCTACACCCTCGGCAAGTCCCGCCTCTACACCTTCCTGCACATCACCATGCCGCTGTCGAAGTTCGGCCTTATCGCCGGACTGGTCCTTGCCTTCGCCCGTGCCATGGGAGAATTCGGCGCCACCGTCATGTTCGCCGGCAACATCCCGGGTGAGACCGCCACGATGCCGCTGGAGATCTTCTCGGCCCACACCGCGGGTGATAACCGGACCGCGGCGCTCCTCGTGGTGATCCACACCGCCGTGGCGCTCCTCATGCTCTATGGGGTGCAGCGCTGGGAGAGCCGGCCGTGGTGGGCGCGCCGTTGACGGCCGCCGCGCCGAGGAGAGCAGCCTGCTGCGATCTTCCGGCGCTCTGGCGGGCTTCGCCGGCGTCCGGTTCCAGCCTGGCGAACCTCCAACCGGCGAGGCGCAATACGGAAGCCAACATCAATGCCTGGCGCGCCCACCCGGAGGTCCTCCGGGCCCTCCAGCCTTCCTTCCGAACGGCGTAATGTGTCAAGTTTTATGAAACTCTCTCCGCCTCGGAAGCAGAGGATTTGTTGCCCCGTTTGGCAAGGGCGGATGTGGGGAATTCAGGCAATTGTTACGTACTCAGAACGACTTGCATCATTCTCTCGCCTCTTGCCTTGACATCTTAGGGCGAAGAACCTGATCATCATACTGTGGAGATGCACCGCTGACCCGGCAGGGAGCGGGTGTCGATTGGAGGCTCTGAATTGAAGGGGAGCTTCCTCACCGTCGAGGAAGAGGGAGGCGCGCGGCAACACTCCCTGCAGCGGCACGACCACGGGTATGGTCTGCGGCGGAGCCGTCGAAGGTCGTGGTGGCTGCGGCTCCTCCTCCTTCTCCAGCTTCTGGTCCTGGCTGGCTGCGGCGGCACGCGCATCGTCTACATCCCCCCGCAGCTCTTGCAAGGGATGCCCGCGAAGCCTGCCGGGAAGCCTGAGGTCAAGGTGACCAGCGAGGCGGTGGAAGCAAGCCTGGCGCCGCAGCGACGCGCGGAGGGGGTTGCGGCGACCCTGCCGGCGCGGTCTCCCGCACAGGCCGAGACAAGCCAGCCGGCCGCGCCAGGCGGACCAGGGGCCGCCGAGACGACGGGCAAGCTGATCCAGCCGGGGGAGCCCCTGCCGGACCTCACGATGTCGCGGCTCCAGCTCGTCCCCAGCGAGGGTCCGGCCGCCGCCCCGCTCGGGCCGCCGGAACGTCTGCCTCGGGAGCCGGGGGTGCTGGGGAGCGCACCAGGCCGTCTGCCGCCGGAGTCCGCCGGCGCGGCGCCGCGCGGCATGCGCGAGGAACAGCCTGGGGGGCTTCCTGACCTGACCATGTCGGGGCTCCAAGTGCAACCGCGAACGGCGGGACGGCGCTTCAGCCTCTCCGCGCAAGACCAGGAGATCAACGCGGTCTTAATCCGCCTGGCGCACGCCGGGGGGGTGAACCTGGCGGTCGACCCGGATGTGCGCGGCCGGGTCAGTGTGGAGCTCAACGAGGTGACGTTGGATCAGGCCCTCACCGCAATCCTCCCCCCGCTGGGCTATGCCGCGCAGCGCTCGGGAGGCATCATCTGGATCGGGCGGCCCGATCTCGAGAGCCGCACCTTCGACCTGGGCTTCTTGAGCACCCAGCCCGTGACGCGCCGGGTTGATGACCAGCCCCGGGACGTGGTTGACGTGCGCGCCCGCCAGCTCGTCTGGGAGGAACTTTGGCACGCCCTGGAAACGGTCATTTTCGGGGGACCGGACGAATCCGCCGCGGCCGGAGCCGGCAAGCTCAGGTATGCCCGCAGTGGACTGCACGGGCGACGCCTCATCATGCAGCCGCGCAGCGGCCTGGTGTTGATCAGGACGACGCCCGACAACCTGGCGGTCAGCGCCTCCCTCATTGACCGCGTCAGGAATGCGGCCCGGCGCCGCGTTGCCGTGGCGGGCGCCATCGTGGAGGTGCGGCAGCCCGGCGGCCGAGGCGCCCCGGGGGTGATCGAGGGGGCGCCGCCGGAGAAGCCGCCTGCGTCGCCGCGGGCCGGGGCGGCCGGAGCCGCCATCCAGCGCCGTGCCGCGAAGGAGGGATTGCCGGCCACCGACGGCTTGGTGGACATCATCGTGAGCCGCAAGAGCATCGCTGACATCATCGCCGCCCTGGAGGCGGCGGGCGAGGTGCGCGTCGTGGCGCGACCTCGTCTCTTGGTCAGCAACAACCAGCGGGCGGTCCTGAAGTTCCAGCACAGTCCAGGAGCTTCCGCGGGAGCGCCGCTGGCAGGACTCGAGCTCGTGGTCGCGCCGAGCGTCGGAGAAGATGGTTCCCTGAACATCATCCTTCACCCGATCTTGGTGAGTGGCGGGGGAGGGGGCGAGTCCGCGACCGGCGAGATCGACACCGTCGTCGTCCTGCGCCCGGGTGAGACACTCATCATGAGCGGGCTGGTGCAGGGGTTGGCGGTCGCGCCCGCGGCCGGCGCGTCGGCTTCCTCCTCGGCGCCGCCGTCGCAGCGAGGAAGCCGCTCCGAGCTGATCATCCTGCTGCGCGCCACCATCCTGACCGATGAAGTGGAGCCCCGCTCCTCCCGCGCTGGCGGATAGAGGAGAGCCGGAGCCGTTCCGGCGCTTCGGCTGCCTGCACCTCCATCACCCGGGGCATTCCTCTCCGCCCTGCGGGGGAGCCGGCGCGGCAGCCCATAGGTTGTTCTGGCGAGGGAAGGGAAGGAGCATGTACGAAGCCTACTTCGGCTTGCGTGAGAAGCCCTTTAACCTTGCCCCCGATCCCGCTTACTTCTTCCTCAGCAGCAAGCACCGCGACGTGCTTGATCATCTGCTCTACACGGTCCGCGAGCGGGAAGGGTTCGCCGTCTTTACTGGCGAGGTGGGTACGGGGAAGACGACCGTGTGTCGGACCTTCCTGAACACCTTGCCGCCACAGGTGACCAGCGCCCTGGTGCTCAACCCCCTCCTCTCCGAGGACGAGCTCCTGCGCGCCATCGTCCAGGATTTCGGCCTGCAACCCGAAGGCGCCACGAAGAAGGGCCTCATCGACCAGCTCAACGACTTCCTCCTCGCCTCCCTCGCCGAAGGACGCAACGCCGTCCTCATCATTGACGAGGCGCAAAACCTCTCCAGCGCGGTGCTGGAGCAAATCCGCATTCTGTCGAACCTGGAAACCGAGAAAGAGAAGCTCCTACAGATCATCCTGGTGGGACAGGCGGAGCTGCGCGACAAGCTCGAGCGACCGGAGCTCCGGCAGCTCAACCAGCGCGTCTCGATTCGTTTCCACCTCGATCCGCTCAGTCCCACCGAGACGCGGGAGTACGTCGACCATCGCCTGCAGGTGGCGGGCGCCGGTGAAACACCGCGTTTCACGCGCAAAGCGGTCGACCTTGTCTACGCTTACTCCGGCGGCGTACCCCGCCGCATCAACCTCCTCTGCGATCGGGCGCTCCTGCGGGCGTTCGTCGAGCAGGAGGGGCGCGTCACCCCGCGCATGGTGCGGTTGGGACGGCGCAGCCTCAGCGGCGAGGATGCCGCGGGCATCTCTCGCCGGCGCTTCTCCTCGGGGCGGCCGCTCGCGGCGGCGGGCCTGAGTGCGGCCGTGATCCTGGCCGGTGGCATCTACGCCTTGGGAGTTTGGTCAGCGGATTGGGTCAGTCGCAGGGAGGCAACCTCGAACCTCCAGGCCGAAGCGGTGACGAGCACCTCCCTTCCCTCGCCAGGGTTCGCGGCGGGCCCACTACCCGGTGGCGCCCAGACCAATGGCGCCGAGACCGGCTTGGCGCCCCCCGGCAGGAGCGGGCCGTCACCGTTGCACCGGGGTGCGCCGGCCCGGCCAGCCGCCGCCACCACCGCCCCCGCCGGGCCGCCCGCCGCGCCCCTGCCTGGGACCACCGCCGCCAGCCCTTCAATGGACGGGAGAGAGCGGAGCGCGCTGATCAATCCGGCCCGGAGCACGGCGCCAGGCGCCATGTCGGCGGCGGAACCGCAGCCAGAGGGTCGGCGCGCCGAGGCGCCTACTGGCGGATCAGCGTTGCCGGCGCGGAGCTCCGGGACTCTTCACGCCCCCGGCGCGGCCAACCCCCAGGGCTCGGCATCGCGGCTGACGCCGCCTGCCGCGCCGATCGCCGCCGCAGAATCATCCTCCTCGGCTCGCCAGGAGCGGCCCGGCGCGCGGGGGGATGCGCCGAGGACGGCGCTTGCCCCCAGCCTCCGCAGAGGACCCGCCGCGGCGGAGTCGGAACCGCTGCGCATTGCGGCGCCCTCCGTCTCCAAGCCTCAGGGGCTCGGCGGCGCGGCGGCTGCTGGAATCCCCACTCCACCAAGGGCCGCGGATGCCGCTGGACGGCCGGCTCCGCCAGTCGCTGCCGCCGCTGCGTCCCGGGCCGATCCACGCCTGCCGGGTACGCTGGCGGAGCGCCTCTTCAAGCCTGATCCGCGGTTCCCCTTCACCGTCCATCTCGGCTCCTACCGGAGCGCTGAGAACGCCTTGGAAGCTGCTGGCGTCCTTGAACAACGGGGATATACTATTTATGTAGCCATAGTGTCTGCTCCAAGGCGGGGGGAGTACTACCGCATTCTCGTGGGACGGTACGCGAGCAAGCGCGAAGCCGTCCTGGCTGCGAAGCAACTGCGCCTCCAGGCGACGGATGAGCCACGGGTGCTCGAGTCGCGGCGCGCGGTGGTGTTCCAATAGAGCGCCCTTGGGGGAGAGGACGCTGCCATGAGTCTCATTGCTGACGCGTTGCGGCGCGCGCAGGAAGAGCGCGAGAAGGCTGCACAACGCGCCTCTCCGCAAAGAGGGGCGCCGGAGCACCCTGAGGGCGAGCAGACCGCCGGCCCTGAGGTGGAGCATCCACCCAGCGCCACGGCGGCGAAAGGCGGTGGCCAGGAGGAGCGTGTGCAGCGCCGTGAGAGCGCCCGGTCAACCCCCGCCGCCGCGCCGGCAGAGCCGCGCCGGGCGGCAAGGCGCGGGACGCAGCACGCGGCGCCTCGTCCGTCGGGTGAGCCTGCACCTGGGGAACCCCTCGCGGGCATGAGCGATGCCGAGCTTGAGGAGAAGATCTCCGATGCGCGCACGAGCCTCCTGCGAGCGTTCCAGGAGCAAGAGGAGGCGCAGGGGAAGGAGCGGCCCGCTGCCGCCGCGGCACCTTCGGCGGCAGCGGGGTCGCGGACCGGGAGCGCCGGCGGCGGCAAGGGAACCGCAGCGGGCCGGGCGACGACGACCTTCGCATCGCCGGCACGTGGAAAGCAGGTCAAAGAGCAAACGCCAACCCCGCCTCTCGTCGCGCGCCAGCCGTCTCCGCCAACGCCTCCACCCATCCCACCTCAGCAGCAGGTTGAGCCACCCGACGACGCACCTCATGAGGAAGCAGAGGGGGGGGAGGTGGCGTTAGGTCCCGTCTTCCCGGGGAGCGAGCGCGACGCCGTCCGCAGAGAGTTCCTTGATCTCATTGGGGCGGCTCAAGGCGTTCCTCCCGCGTCGGCGCCCGCCGCCGAATCCCGCGAGGAGCTGGCGGCATTCCAGCCGGGAACGAAGGAAGAGGCGCCTCCGCCACAGCCCCCGTGGCGGCCGAGGTCCGTGGCCGAGGAGACGTTGTTCGAGCCGGGCGACACGGGGACCACTCCCTTTCCCACCGAACCGTCAAGCGGAACGGAGGGGGAGGCGGAAGCGAAGGTTCGCCACGATCCGCTGGCCGCTCAGGCGCAAGGCTTTGCGACGGTGGACGACCTGTTTGGGGATCTCGGTCAAGGAACGAGCAGGGAGACGGTTCCCGAGGCGGGTGTGAGGTTGCCGGCTCAGCCAAGCCATGCGCCCGGGCCGGCGGCAAGACCCGCCGCTGTCCCGGCCACGCGGAGTCCGGAGTCTGCCCCGGCGGCGCGCCAGCGGTCGATGCCCCCGGCGACTGCCGCGGAGGTGCAAGAGCGTGGCTTGCCCAGCCCCGAGGAGCAGGGGTCGGAAGTGGCGCCGCAGTCTGAGAAGCCCGCCGCGGGGGCTGAAGCTCAGCAAGCGGCCCTCCTGGAGTCATTAAAAAAACTCGGCATGCGGCCCCAAGACTTGCTCCCGACCGCAGCGGCGTCCGAGTCGTCCGCCGGCGTGACCAGCGGCGAGCCCGCCGGAACCGCCGCGGCGGGGCTGGGGCATGACCGGCGCGGCGAACCCGGTCGTCCCCCGCCGAGCGAGCTGACAGCACCAGAGGAGGCCCACACGGCGGAGGAAAAAGGGCGGCCGGAGAAGCTGCAAGGCATCGGCCAAGAGGAGGACCATGAAGGTGGTCCTGCTACGAGCCGAGGAGCGGCCGCAAGGGGGGCTCCGCTGCGGAGGCAGCCGGCTCCGCTCGCGGCGAGGCGAGCGGCGCAACCCAGCCGGGAAGCCGCGCAGCCGCAACAGCCGGAACCTGCGACCCCTCCGGTGCCAGGTGATGAGGACCTCCTCGACAGCCTGAAGAAGCTGGGGACCGGTGCCGGCGCAATCGAGCAGGAGCGCCAACCAGATCGCGAGGAGGCGTTCGAGGACCTCCCAGGGATTGCCGACAAGTGGGAGGCTCTTCCCCAGGCGCGCGGGCCGTCGTCCGAGGATGACAAGGAAGACGCGGGAAGTTTTCTGGAGCGTAATCGCATCCTGATCGGCATCGGCGGCATCATCCTCCTGCTTGTGATCGGCATCTTTTCGATTGGTCGCCAAACGTTCTTTGGTCGCCGTTCCGAGCAGGTGGCGCGGCCCTCAAGCCAGGAGATTGCACGGCTGCTGGCAGAGCGGAAGCTCCTGGAAAAGCAACAGGGTGCTCGACGGAGCCCCACCACGGCGGAGTTTGCGGAGGACGTGGCGAGGCGGACACGTCAGCTCCAGTCGGAGATTGCCAGTCAACCCCTCCCCGCGGCGGGGGCCGGGACACCCTCCTCGCCCGCAGCCGCGGCGGCAGGCGGCGCGGCTCGACCGAGCGCGGTCGCGCCGTCGAGGGCCCCAACGTCTGTCCCTCCGGGTGGATCGGCGAAGGCAGCCGCCGGGTCGGTTCAAACCGCCAGCATCGGGAAGATCAACGAGGGCGGGCTCCTCGAAGGGTTGAAGACCATCACCTCTGAACCCGGCGAGGTCCGCCCGCGCGCGGCGGCCCCGGCCTCGGGCCCGGCTGCTGCGGAGTCCGCGGCTCCCCGTCCGGCTGCCGTGCCTGCCGGCGCCACGCGAGCCGAACAAACAGCACGACCACCCACCCCGCCACCGGAGCCGGCGGCGCGGGTCGCTCCTGCACCTGCCGCGGCTGAGAAGGTGATGCGGGACGGCGGGGACCGTGGGTCGATAGTAGGCGCCGCGCCGGGCGCTGAACGTGCGGTGCCGTCTCGCGCCGCCGCAGCTCCGGCGGCTCCCGCGGCGCCGGCGGCCCCTGCACAGGAGAAGCGTGACCTGCCGATCGCGCCGGCGGCTGCGCCGGGAACCCCGCGGGAGGCGCCAGCCGGCAAAATGGAGGACGGGAAGCCAGCCGCCGCACCGGCGCCGACCCCCAGCGGACCGGCGGATGAGCGGACTCCCCCGTCGACGCGTGCGGGAGAAACGTTTGTCAGCGAATCGTTCCCAGCCGATCCGGAGGAGCGCCGCAACCTGGCGCGCATGCACTTCGCCCGCGGCGTGAGCGCCCATCGCCTGGCGCAGCTCTCGCGGGCCGCGCATGAGTACCAGCGCACCCTCTGGCTGGACCCGGTCCGGGTTGATGCGTGGAACAACTTGGGCGTCGCTCTGCGTGACCGTGCTCGGTTCGGGGCCGCCGTGGTGGCGCTGCAGCGCGCTCTCGAGCTGCAGCCGTCGTTCGCTCGCGCGCACCATAACATGGGGGAGATCGCCTTCCTCACCGGGAACCTTGCGGGCGCCGTGCAGGAGTATGAGGAAGCCCTCAGACTTGACCCCGGCAGCCTCGAGACGCGCCTCAACCTGGCGGTGGTCTACCGTCAGCAGCAGCGCTACCAGGAGGCGGAGAAGACCCTGCGCGGCGTGCTGGAGGCGAACCCGAACCTGCCGGAAGCACACTACAATCTGGCGCGGGTGTACGAGTTGAGCGGCAAACGCGAGCGTGCCATCGAGGCCTATGAGAACTTCCTGCGCTTGCGAGGGACGCGCTTTGACACCCTCGCGGAGCGCGTCCGCCGCCACCTCACCACCTTGAAGAAACCGGCAGGCTAGGGCGCCGGCAAGGGGGAGCCGCGGGGCGGGGGGAGCGTCCGTCGCCACAGCGCGGCGCCGATTGTTCGCCGCGGAGGCGGTCGGGTAAAGAGTTCCTCCGGCCTCGCGCGGGAGGCTCTGTGGAGCTCCCGCGCCGCCACCTCATCGCCAGCGCGCCCGGCGGCGCGGGTTTTTGGCGCACCACGGCGGGCCGGGTGATCAGCTCGATCACCGTGACACGCAGCCCTTCTCGGAGAGTCTCGGCAAGGCAACGCTCCCGCCAGCGGCTCACCATCGCCTCCTTGATCATCCCCGGCAAGAAGCTGTCCTGAAGCGGCGAGGCTCGCCAGGAAGCGCGCCATGGGTGTATCGTCGAGGTGCGTCGGCGAACCGCCCTGCTCGAGCACCGCCACCATGCGCCGCCGGCGCGGTCCCCCCGCAGAAGCACGGGATCACGAGCACTCTGTGGTCGACCCCTGTCAGTCTTGCGGGCCTGCCGCGATTGCAGTGCGGCAGGAACGTTGCGCCCTCGCCGCTGACTAACTGCTTGAACGGACCTCGCGAGGGCCGAGGTAGGCCTTGTCATTCACCGAGCCGTACCGGGTTGGGCGGCGGAGGCGGAAACGGCGCCTCCACGCGCCGCCGGCCAGGCTCGCACGACGGCTCGGCGAAGACCTTCCCCTCTGTCGCTCAATGAAGGTTGCCGAATGTGAGCCACACCTGCCACGGGCCCGATGCCGCAGCCAGAGACGTTTCTCGGCGGTCCCTTGATCTGCAGCGTTCGGCGCGCGGGAACGAGCCGCGGCGCTGCCGCCGCCGCGCCCCGTGCCCAGGCGCCGCAACAGGAACTCCCTCGGGGAGCGTCCGATGGGGTGGCAGCAGGGCTCTCCTGGAGGTGCTGGGGGAGAAGCTTTGTCGCGCAGCTTCAGGCCGGCACGCGGCCCACCAGGAGGCTGCCGCGGCAGTCCTGCCTCTGTCGCGGCGGCGCGGCCTGTCTCCTCGCGGGGTGGCAGGGCCGATTCTGGCCATCCTCCTCGGGGTGGCGCTGGCGGCCGCTAGTCCCGCCTCGGCCCAAACCAGCGTCGCCGGTCGCTACACCGGCTCCACTCCCGAGTCAGGGGGGCAGATTTTCGCGGCCCTCAGGCTCAGCGGTCCGAACGAGCGCTTGACCGGCTCGCTCTCTGTCTTCAGCAGCCGCCTCGCCGCCACCCTGGTCGAGGACCTCGAGGTGACCGGCACCGCCTCGGGGAGCGTCATCTTCCTTACCTTCAACGACGTGGGGTTCACGGGGACGATTGAGACTTCCACGACCATGAGCTTCGATCTCGGGCCGACGCGGCTTGTTCTCGAGCGCCTGCCCGCGCGGCTCTCGGAGATCTACACCGGGCGCGTCTTCAGCGGCCTCCAGCAGCTCCAGGCGATCATGGAGCTTGAGATCGCCGGGGAGCGGCTGAGCGCAACCGTCACCGTCACCGACCAGGCTGGAGCGTTGCGCATCGACAGAGGCGTTGTGGTGCTTGACTACACCCCCAGCAGCGCCATCGAGGTGCGCGAGGTCATCGCCTCCGGCCAGCCCTCGGCCTTCGAGGATGTTGGGCTGCTCCTGAGCCGGGGCGAGGCGGTGCTCTTCCGGGAGCTCGGCCGCTTAAACCGCTTCGATGCCCCGCAAGAGGAGTTCCGTGGCCGCATCGCCGATATTCGCACCGATCCCCTGCGCATCATCACGCAGGCCGGGGAGGTGATCCAGGTTGCGACCACCACGGTGCTGCAGGATGAGCGCGGTGTCTTCATCGATCTGCCGGACCTGGCCCTTGGCTCCCTCCTGGAGGTCCGTGGCCGGCGCTTGCCGCTGGGGGATTTCGCGGCGGAGACGGTGATCCTCCTCGCGGAGGACGGAGGCGTCACCCCCGGCGGTGCGCCCGGTCTCGTCCCTGGAGTGACTCCCGGTGAAATTCCCGGCCTTCCCGGAGAAGTTGGAGAGCTGGGTCCGCGGGTGGTCGTCGGGTCGATCACGGCGGTGCGCAGCGGGGGCGGCACGGACCGCATCATCAGTGTTGGGGTGCTGGAGTTCACCGTTTCAGAGGCGACACCCGTGACGCGCAACGATGGCACCGCCATCACGCTGAACGACCTTGCGGCGGGACAGAGCGTCCGGCTGCAGGTGGATGATCAGAACCGCGTCATCTCAATCCTCGTTCTGAGACAAGGACGAGAGAAAGACGTGCCGAATCTGGAGACCTTGCGTCCGCCCGACGAGACGGACGTGCCCAATCGAGAAGTTGATCAACTGAACACCGAGCTCGACGATCCGGGCTAACGGCGTCCCGCCGGTGAGCGCCGTGTCACACCTTTGAGCTGCGGCCCGACCGGGAGAACCACGCGCGGGCGTGGCGCGCTCTGCCGCCGGCGGCGCCAGAAGAGAGGAGAGACGAAATTTCGCCTTGACACAGCTAAAAAGAGGTGCCTATAGTGCCGTTAGTGGAGAAAAGTGGGGTGTAATGGAAGAAAATCCCTTATCCCCCCACCAACATCCTCCGGAGCGGCTGAGATGTTCCTGGGCACCTACCACGTCTCCATGGATGACAAGGGCAGAGTCAGCATGCCCGCACGGTTTCGCGAGGTGCTCAGCAGCAATTATTCCCCCGAACTCATTATTACACACCTGGATAACTACCTCGTCGCCTACCCGCGTGAAGAGTGGTTAAAGCTTGCCACAAGCTTTGACAGTGCGCAAGCCTTCGATCCGAAGGGGCACGCGTACCTGCGGCTCTTCTTCGCGCGCGCCACCCAGTGCACGCTGGACAGTCAAGGCCGCACCGTCATCGTGCCGCACCTGCGCGAGCTTGCGGCCCTGCAGCGCGAGCTCATTCTTGTCGGCATCATGAATCGCATCGAGCTGTGGAGTCAGGAGCGTTGGGAGGCGTTCGTCGCGGAGCATCGGGACCAGTACGCCGAGCAGGCGGGGAACCTCATGCGCCGGTCCGGGCTGAGGGGGGTGAGCCTGTGACGGCCAGCGGGCTGCGCGCCGGAGGGGAGCACATCCGAGTTGAACGAAACCTCGGCGTGCCGGCGCGGTGCCGGCGCATCGCGGCGTGGGGGCGCAGGCTCATGGGCGGCGTGGAGCATGCGAAGCACGTCCCGGTAATGGTGCAGGAGGTGCTGGAGTACCTGCGGCCGAAGCCTGGGGGGCTCTATGTCGATGCCACTCTGGGCGCGGGGGGGCATGCGGAGCGCATCCTGGGGGCGGCGCCGGGGAGTCGGCTCATCGGCATCGACTGCGATGCCGAGGCGATCGACGCGGCGCGCGCTCGCTTGCGCGTTTACGGCGAGCGGGCCTGCCTCCTGCAGCGGCGCCATGAGGAGCTGGCGGCTCTCCTCACGGAGCTGGGCGTCACAAGCGTGGACGGTCTCCTCTTCGACCTCGGCGTCTCATCGCTGCAGCTCGAGGCCGCGGGGCGAGGCTTCAGCTTCCTCCGCGACGGCCCGCTCGACATGCGCTTCGATGCCCGCCAGGAGTTGACGGCGGCGCAGCTCCTCGCCACGGCGACGGTCGAGGAGCTGACGCGTCTCCTGCGCGTGCATGGCGAGGAGCGCTGGGCGGCGCGCATCGCCAAGGCCGTGGTGCAGCGCCGGGGCGCGCGGCCGCTGCGGCGCACCGGCGAGCTCGCCGCGCTCGTCGGCTCGGTCGTGCCGCGGCGCTTCCAATCGCTGCGGCGCCACCACGTCGCCACGCAAACCTTCCAGGCCCTGCGCGTCGCGGTGAATCGCGAGCTGTGCGGCCTCGCCGCGACGCTGCGCGCGGCCTGCCGCGTCCTGGGGCCGCAGGGGCGGCTCTGCGTCATCAGCTTCCACTCCGGTGAAGATCGCATCGTCAAGGAGGTGCTGCGGGAGCTGGCGCGCGGCTGTGTCTGCCCGCCCCGCCAGCCGGTGTGCACCTGCGGCGGCAAGCCGCTCATCACCTTGCTGACGCGACGCCCGCGCCGACCGAGCGCCGGCGAGGTGGCGGCGAACCCTCGAGCTCGCAGTGCTCGGCTTCGTGCCGCCGAGCGTCTCGCCACCTAGGAGAGAGGCAGGAGGGCACTCTTGTGGAGCGCAACCAGCCGATGCCGGCGCCAGCCCATGCCAGGCAGCGTCTCCCACGCCGCTGGCCCGATCCTGGGGGTCTGGTGCGCCTGGCGGCGGCGGTGCTCCTGGCGCTCAGTGGCGGTCTGCTCTTCACCTGGCCGCGCGTGCAGACGTTCAAGGTGGGGTATGCCATCAGCCAGCAAGAGGAGCGCCGCACCGCCCTCATCCACGACCAGGGGGCGCTGCTCATCGAGGTGGAGAGTCTGCGCGCCCTGCGGCGCATCGCTCAGATCGCCCGGGAACAGCTCGCGATGCGCCCACCCAAGCCGGAGCGGGTGGTGTTCGTCGAGGTGACGCGCAGCACGGCGTCCGTAGCGACGCCGCCGCAGGCGTCACGGCGCCCGCGGCCGCATCGCCCCCCCAAGGGCGCCGAGCGGCAGGGCGCCGCGTGGGAGGTCTTGCAGCGTGTCTCCCCGCAGGAGGGGGGCGCCGCAGCCGCGGCGGCGCCGCGGCAGGGGCCTGGGGGAGGCGGCGAGTAGAAAGCGGAGGCGTGGCGGAGTGTCGAGGTGCCAGCGATGAGCCAGCCAGGGCAGGAGCGGGAACACCAGGATCGCCAGGTGCGGCGGCGCATGCTGGCGTTCGTGGTCGTCTTTGGCGCGGCGCTCCTGGCCGTCCTGCTTCGGCTGGTGGACCTCCAGCTCCTGCGCCACGACGTGTTGAGCGGCAAGGCCGAACGCCAACACCTGCAGGCGTTGCGGCTGAAGCCGAACCGGGGCCGCATCCTCGACCGCCAGGGGCGCGCGCTGGCGCTCAGCATCCCGGCGGCCTCGGTGTATGCCCATACCGCCGTGCTCGGTGACGGGTCCGAGGTGGCCGCCCTGCTGGGAAAAGCCCTCGACCTTGCCCCGGCGGCGGTCAGCGAGAAGCTGCGGGTGGAGCGCTCCTTCGTCTGGATCAAGCGTCAAGTCACCCCAGAGGAGGCGGCCCGGGTGCGAGCCCTCAATCTCCCCGGCATCGGCATGCTGGAGGAGAGTCGGCGGTTCTACCCGAAACGCAGCCTGGCCGGGCAGGTGCTGGGATTCGTGGGGATCGACGGCCGCGGCCTGGAAGGCATCGAGTTGCGCTTTGATGAGTACCTGCGGGGGCGCGAGCGGACCATCACCGTCAGCCGCGACGCCACCGGCCGGAAACTCCGCCTGCGCGACGAGGACGCCGCCGACGAGGGGCCGGGGCGCGGCTCCGACGTGGTGGTGACGCTCGACGAGGCCATCCAGACGTTCGCGGAGGAAGCGCTCCACGAGCAGGTTGAACGGACGAAAGCGCGCGGCGGCACGGTCATCGTCCTCGATCCCGGGAGCGGCGCGCTGCTGGCCATGGCCCAGGAGCCGCCCTTCAATCCCAACACCTACAAGGAGGCCCAGGCGAGCGACTGGCGCAACCGTGCCATCACCGACAGTTACGAGCCCGGTTCTACCTTCAAGGTGATCGGCGCCAGCACGGCGCTCCACCTCGGCCGGGTCCGCTTGACGGAGCTCTTCTTCGGAGAGCAGGGGAGCTACGCCGTCGGCGGCATCGTCATCCACGACCAGACGCCGTCGAGCTGGCTCACCTTCCCGCAGGTGATCCAGAAGTCGAGCAACATCGGCACCGTGAAGATCACCCAGCGCCTCACCCCCCGCCAGCTCTACGAGGCGATGCGGCGCTTCGGTTTCGGCGCACCCACCGGGGTGGACCTGCCCGGCGAGGTGGGGGGATTGCTCCACCCGCTTGCGGGGTGGTCCTCCTCGTCGATCGGCGCCCTGGCGATCGGCCAAGAGATCGGCGTGACGCCGCTGCAGCTCGCGGTCGCCTACGCGGCCATCGCCAATGGCGGTGAGGTGGTCCAGCCCCACGTGCTGTACGAGGTGCGCAACGGCAACGACGTGGTCGTGGCCACGCCGCGGAGGGCGGCGCGGCGGGTCCTTTCCCCCGAGGCGAGTGCGCAGATGCGGCAGGTGCTCGAAGGAGCGGTGACGGAGGGAACCGGGACCGCGGCGGCGGTGCCGGGGTACCGCATCGCCGGCAAGACCGGCACGGCGCAGAAGGCCGATCCGGCGCTGGGGACCTACGCCCCCGGCAAGTATGTCGCCTCCTTCGTCGGCTTCGCCCCGGCGGAGTCGCCGCGCATCGTCGTCCTGGCGCTCCTTGACGAACCGCGCGGCACGCACTACGGCGGCAAGATCGCGGCCCCCGTCTTTCGCCGCCTCGTCGAAGCCACGCTCTACTACCTCCGCGTTCCGTCCAGCCTGTCGCGGCGGGCGACCGTGCCGGAGCCCGTCGCGCGGCGAGAGCGGCGGGACGGCCGTGGGAGCGGCCTTGCTGGACCGGCGAGGAGATCCACGAGCGCAGCGCGACAGCTCGTCTCGAGCACCCTCGGTTCCCTCTTTGGCGAAGCCTTCGGTGAAGCGGCCGCGAAGGCGGCGGATGGGGCTTCATCGACCGCGCCCGCGGGCAGGTGAAAGGAAGCGCACGTGCGGCTCGACACGCTCTTGCAGCACCTCGTGACCACGGATGTGCAGGGTGACGTGGAGTGCGAGGTCACGAGTGTCACGGAGGACTCGCGGCAGGTGCGGGCGGGGAGTCTCTTCGTGGCGGTGACGGGCTTCCAAGCTGATGGCCTGCGCTTCATTCCCGATGCCCTCGAGCGCGGGGCTAAGGTGATTGTCATCGAGGCGACCGCCGAGCTCCCCAGCAACCTCCTGGCGCCGCACGCCACCGTCGTCCGCGTCCCCAACGCCCGCGCCGCCCTGGCGGCCGCCGCGGCCGCCTTCTACGGCCATCCGTCGCGGGACCTCTTCCTCGTCGGCATTACCGGCACGAATGGCAAGACCACCACTTCCTACCTGGTGCGAGCGTTGTTCACGGAGCATGGCCACCGCTGCGGCGTGATCGGCACCATCGGCTACCTGCTGGACCAAGAGTCCCTGCCCGCCACGCACACCACGCCGGGCGCCGTGCCTCTGCAGGGCTACCTGCGCCGGATGTGCGAGAAGGGCTGCACCTGCTGCATCGTCGAGGTCTCCTCGCATGCGCTCAGCCTCGCCCGCGCCGACGCCTGCGCCTTCGACCTCGCCATCTTCACCAATCTCACCCAGGACCACTTCGACTTCCACGGCACCTTCGACAACTACTTCGCGGCGAAGCGCCGGCTCTTCGTGGACTTGTGTCCGGCGCGCGCCATCATCAACGTCGACGATCCCTGGGGCCGTCTCCTGCTGCGCGAGACGACGGCCCCGGTGGTGACCTACGGCATGCGGGAGCCGGCGGACGTGGAGGCGCACGAGGTGAACCTGTCGATGGGCGGCGTGAGCTTCCGGGCCGTCCTGCCCAACGGCAGCTTCCCGGTGCGCTCGCCGCTGCTCGGCGAGCACAATGTCGCCAACCTCCTCGCGGCCATCGCCGCGGGCTACTCGCAAGGCTTCCGCGCCGACCGCATGCAGCGCGCCCTGCGGCAGGTGGCGGGGGTGCCGGGCCGGTTCGAGGTGGTGCCGAGCAGCGAGGATTTCCTCGTCGTCGTCGATTACGCCCACACGGACGACGCGCTGCGCAACGTCCTGCATGCCGCGCGGAAGCTGACGCGCCAGCGCCTCATCACGGTGTTCGGGTGCGGCGGCGACCGCGACCGCACGAAGCGCCCGCGCATGGGCAGGGTGGCGGTCCGCCTCAGCGACCTGGTGGTCATCACCTCCGACAACCCGCGCAGCGAAGATCCCCACACGATCATCGAGGAGATTCTGGTCGGCGCGGCGGCGGTCGCCAACAAGGAGACGGCGTACCGTGTCGAGCCCGACCGGCGGCGGGCGATCGCCCTTGCCATCGAGGAGGCGCGACCCGGCGACATCGTCCTGATCGCCGGCAAGGGGCACGAGACCTACCAAGTGCTGAAGGACCGCACCATTCACTTTGACGACCGCGAGGTGGCGCGGGAGATGCTGGCCGGCAGGGCCCGGGGCGTGGCCGCGCGGCCGCTGGTCTTGTAAGTTCTCGGCGGCCGCGGCGCGCTGGGCGCTGGAGCCGGCGCCAGGCGGCAGCGTTGACGACTCGCGGCGAAGGGACGACCCGAGGTGGCGACCGTGGCGAGCGGAATTCATGAGGAGCACGCCTTGGCCAGCGAGTTTGCCACGCCGGTTGCCGCCCGCGATGTGGCGGCGGCCGTGGGGGCGCGGTGCCTCCGCGCGCTGCCGCAGCCAGGAGCGGCCGCCGCGGCAGGAGCGGCCGCCTGGCAGCTCGTGCCGCAGCCGGATGAAGCAGCCCTTGCTCAGGACGCTTTCCGCGGCGTCGCCGCCGACACGCGTGCCCTGCAGCCCGGCTACCTCTTCGCGGCGCTGCGGGGTGCGCGGCGCGACGGGCATGAGTTCCTGCTCCAGGCGCGGGAGGCCGGCGCGGCCGCGGCGCTCGTCGCCGAGAGCTGGGCGCGGCAGCTTGTGGCTCGCGGCGGCTCGCGCCGGTCCGACTCGCCGGCGGCGGCGCGGGGGTTGGCGCTGCTCGCCGTCCCTGATCCCCTGACCGCCCTGGGGAACCTCGCGGCCTGGCACCGCGCCCGCCATCCCGTGTGCCTCGTCGCCGTGACCGGCAGCAACGGCAAGACGACCGCCAAGGAGATCATCGCCGGCGTCCTGGGGCGGCGTCTCGAGACGCTGCGCACGGCAGGGAACTTCAACAATCTCCTGGGCGTTCCCTTGATGGCGCTGCGTCTCTCCCGTAGACACGCGGCGGCGGTCCTGGAACTGGCGATGAATCATGCGGGGGAGATGGGCCGCCTGGCCGACATCGTGCGGCCGGACGTGGCGGTGTTCACGAATGTGGGGCCGGCGCACCTCGGACACCTCGGCAGCCTCGCGGCCATCGCCGAAGCGAAGGCCGAACTGCTCGGCGGGCTGCGGGAGGGGGGCGTCGTCATCATGAACGCCGATGACGAGCAGGTCTGCCGGGTAGTGGAGCGCTGGGCGGCGGGGAGCGCCGTCGCGCCCGCGAGCCGACGCGTCGTCGCCTACGGCGTCGCCAGGGGCGAGGTACGGGCGACCAGCATCGCGGAGCTGGGGCTTGGGGGGGTGCGGTTCACCCTGGAGCTTGCCGGGCGAACGGCTCCCGTGCACCTCCGCTGCCTGGGGCGACACACGGTGCACCACGCCCTCGCCGCGGCCGCCGTGGGTCGGGAGTTTGGGCTCGGACTGCCGGACATCGTCGCCGGGCTGGAGGCCTTCGAGGGGCTGCCGCAGCACCTCGAGCCGCTGCGTTTGGGAAACGGCGTGGTCCTCATCAATGACGCCTACAATGCGAACCCGGCCTCGATGACGGCGGCGCTGCGCTTCCTCGCCTCCTTGCCGCGCTCGGGCCGCGCCTGGCTGGTAGCGGGGGATATGCTCGAGCTCGGGGAGGCGGCGGAGGCGCTGCATGGCGAAATCGGCGCGCGCTGCGCCGAGGCGGCGCTGGAGTGTCTCATTGCCGTGGGGGACTTCGCGGCCGCGGTGGTGGCGGGTGCGCGGCGCGGCGGCATGCCAGCAAGCGCCTGCCATGCGGCCGCCACGCTGGACGAGGCGGCGACGGAGCTTGAAACGCGCCTCCAGGCTGGGGATGTCGTCCTCTGCAAGGCGTCCCGCGGCATGCGCCTGGAGCTCCTGTGCGAGCGCCTGGTGGAGTGGGCCGGCGGGCACGCTGCGCAGGTCTGCGAGCGGCGACCGGGGAGGAAGGCCTGATGCTTTACGAACTCCTCGTACCGCTCAAGGCGTACATCGGCGCCTTCAACGTTTTCCGCTACATCACCTTTCGCACCTCGTACGCGATCATCACCGGCCTGCTCCTGAGCTTCCTGCTGGGACCCGTGCTCATCCGTCTCTTGAAGCGCTACCAGATCGGCGAGAGCATCCGCGGCGACGGGCCGCAGAACCACTTGAGCAAAGCGGGGACGCCGACGATGGGGGGGCTGCTGATCATCGTCGCCATTGCGGTGCCCACCTTGCTCTGGGCGAACCTCCGCAACCCCTACATCTGGATCGGCCTCCTCAGCCTCTTCGGCTATGGGGCGATAGGGTTCTGGGATGACTACCTGAAGCTCCGCCGCAAGAAGGGGTTGTCTGCCAAGCCGAAGCTTTTGGCGCAGCTCCTCTTGGCGCTCCTCATCACGCTCCTCCTCGCCTGGATGGGCCGGGGCTGGTCCGAGGCAACCGTCTTGAGCCTGCCGTTCTTCAAGACCATCATGCCGACCTTGGGCTGGCTCTACCTCCCAGTCGCGCTGCTCGTCATCGTGGGGACCTCAAACGCGGTGAACCTCACCGACGGCCTGGACGGCCTGGCGATCGGCCCTCTCATCATCGCCTTCGCCACCTATATGGTCCTCGCCTACCTCGCGGGCCATGCCCGCTTCGCCGCCTACCTCGACCTCATCCACGTGCGCAACGCCGGGGAGCTGGCGGTCTTCTGCGGCGCCATCGTGGGCGGGGGCCTGGGCTTCCTCTGGTTCAACAGTTACCCAGCGCAGCTCTTCATGGGGAACGTCGGCTCCCTCGCCTTGGGCGGCACCCTGGGGAGCGTGGCCGTGCTCACGAAGCACGAGGTCCTCCTCGTCCTCGTGGGGGGCCTCTTCGTCATGGAGGCGGGCTCGGTGATCCTGCAGGTGGCCTCCTACAAGACGCGCCGCAAGCGCATCTTCAAGATGGCTCCCCTGCACCACCACTTCGAGGTGGCGGGCTGGCAGGAGCCGAAGGTCATCGTGCGGTTCTGGATCGTCTCGATCATTCTGGCGCTGCTCAGCTTGAGCACCCTGAAGCTGCGATGAGGGTGAGGATGGACGGAGATCTCCAGGGCAAGCGAGTGACGGTCGTCGGCTGCGGGCGCTCCGGCGTGGCTGCGGCCCACCTGCTCGTTGCCCGCGGCGCGCAGGTGACGGTGACCGATGAGCAGCCGGCGGCGGCCCTGCGCGCGCCGGAGGTCCGCTTGCCCGCGGCGGTCCGGCGGCGCTTCGGCGGCTTCCGGCAGGAGGATTTCCTCACGGCGCAGCAGCTCATCGTCAGCCCGGGGGTGGCGTACGATCATCCCCTCCTTGCGCGGGCGCGCGCCGCCGGCGTCAGGACCAGGAGCGAACTCGAGCTCGCCTTCACGCAGATGCCGCCGCCTGGGCAACGCCGCCTGGTCGCCATCACCGGCACCAACGGCAAGACCACCGTGACGAGCTGGATCGGCACGCTCCTGGAAGCGGCTGGGATGGAGACGCGGGTCTGCGGCAACATCGGTCACGCCTTCAGCGCGGCCGTGTTGGAGCCGCCGGCGGAGCGCTACGTGGTCGAGGTGAGCAGCTTCCAGCTTGAGGGCATCGAGCGCTTCCGGCCCGCGATCGGCGTCCTCCTCAACATCACCCCCGACCACCTCGACCGGCACGGCAGCCTGGAGCGCTATCGGGACCTGAAACTGCGCCTGGCCGAGCAGCAACAGCCTGATGATGCGCTCATCGTCAACCTCGATGACCCGCAGCTCGCCGGAGCCGAGCCGCCGGGTCAGGCGCGGCGCTACGCCACCAGTCGCCGCGCGCCGGTCGAGCAGGGCGCCTTTGTGCGCCACGGTCTCATCGTCCTGCGCCTGCGGGGCGAGGAGCGCGTGCTCGGCCCGCGCAGCCTCCTGAGGCTGACCGCGGTGCACGACGAGGAGAACCTCCTGGCGGCCCTCCTGGCGGCGGCTCTGGCGGGAGCGCCGCTGGACGCCCTCGCCGCCGCCGTGCCGAACCTGACGCGGCGGCCGCACCGGCTCGAGCTGCTGGGAGAGATCGAAGGGGCGCCCGTCTTCAACGACTCGAAGGCGACGAACATCGGCGCCGTGCAGAAGGCGCTCGAGAACTTCGCCCCGGGGGTCATTCTCCTCCTCGGCGGGCAGAACAAGGGACTCGACTTCTCGCCGCTCGCGGACGCGGTAGCCGAGAAGGTGGCGCTGCTGGTCCTCTTCGGCGGGGCGCGCCGCGTCCTCGCCACGGCGCTGCGCGGCACGACGGCGATGGTGGAGGCAGCCACCTTGGCCGAGGCGGTCGAGGTGAGCCTGGCCCATGCCGCGCCGGGACGGGTCATCCTCCTGTCGCCGGGGTGCACGAGTTTCGACGAGTTTGCGAACTACGAGGAGCGTGGCGAACGCTTCAAGACGCTGGTGCGCGAGGCCATGGCACGCACTCCAGAGGCATCATCGTGAACCAGGTCACCCGCCAGCTCGATCCGGTGCTCCTGGCGGCGGCCGCCCTCCTGACCATCGGGGGCGTCATCATGGTGTTCAGCTCGAGCGCTTTGCTGGCCGAGCGGCGCTTCGGAGACCCGTACTTCTTCATGAAGCGGCAGCTCTTCTTCGTGGCGCTGGGGGTGGTCGGCATGCTCGTGCTGTCGCGGCTCGACACGCACCGCCTGGAGCGGCTGGCCTTGCCCCTCCTGGTGGTGAGCCTCCTTGTCTTGATCCTGGTGCTCATCCCCGGCATCGGGCATCGGGTGGGGGGCGCTCGTCGCTGGCTGTCGCTGGGGTGGTGGCGGGTGCAACCGGCGGAGCTTGCCAAGCTCGCCCTGGTGATCTACTTCGCCCGCAACCTCTGCCGGCACCAGGAGAAGCTGCAGGACCTCGTGAACGGCTTCCTGCCGAACGCCCTGGTGCTGGCGCTGGCGAGCGGCCTCATCGCGCTGCAGCCGGACGTCGGCAATGCGCTGCTCGTCTGCCTCCTCGCGGCGGTGCTGTTCGTTGCCGCCGGCATGCGCCTGCGCCACCTGGGAGCGACGCTCCTCCTCGGCTTGCCGCTCCTGGCGGTGCTCGTGGCCTCGGCGGACTACCGACTGCGGCGCCTCCTGGCGTTCCTCGACCCCTGGGCCGACCCCACCGGCAGCGGCTTCCAGATCGTCCAGTCGTACCTGGCGCTGGGAAGCGGCGGCGTGTTCGGCCAGGGGTTGGGCGCCGGCCAGCAAAAGCTCTTCTTCCTGCCGGAGGCGCATACCGATTTCATCTTCGCCATCATCGGCGAGGAGCTCGGCTTTGTCGGCACGGCCGTGATCGTTCTCCTCTTCGGCGTGCTGCTGTGGCGCGGAGCGATGATCGCGCTGCGCTGCCAGGAACCGTTCCCGCGCTTCCTCGCCTTCGGCCTGACGACGCTGCTGTCGCTGCAGGCGCTCTCCAACATGGCGGTCGTCGTGGGGCTGCTGCCGACGAAGGGGCTTCCCCTGCCGTTCGTGAGCTTGGGTGGTTCCTCCCTCTTCATGGCGCTGGCAGCCACCGGACTCTTGATGGGAGTGGCCCGGAGAGGACAATGAACCGTGCCGCGGCGGAGAATGTGACTCGCCAAGGCGTCGCGCCGGCAGCGCACCGGAGCGGCGGGGCCACGGGCGCGCGCCTGGTCATCACGGGCGGCGGCACGGGGGGGCACGTCTATCCCGCCCTGGCTCTGGCCGAGGAAGCGCGGCGGCGCGGCCTCGAGGTGCTCTACGTGGGGACGCGCAGGGGCCTCGAGGCGAAACTCGTCCCTGCCCTGGCGGCGGAGCTGGGGTTCCGTTTCCAGACGGTGGCGGCGGCAGGGTTCATGGGGAGGCCGGTCTGGCGCCAACTCCTTGGCCTCGGCGAGCTTGCCTGGGGGGTGTTCCAGGCGCTTTGGGTGCTGCGACGGGAGCGCGCCAGCCTCGTCATCGGCATGGGGGGCTACGTCGCGGCGCCCGTCCTCCTGGCAGCCTGGCTGAGTAAGATTCCAAGCCTCCTCTGCGAGCAGAACGTGCGGCCGGGGATGGCGAACGCCCTCCTGGGGAGGGTGGCGCGCGCCTGGGCCGTGGCCTTCCCGGAGACCGCCGCCCGGCTTCCCGGTCGGCGCGCGGTGGTCACCGGCAACCCGGTGCGCCGCAGCATCTGCGAGGCCGGTCTGGCGCGCCGCCGGCGCGGCAGCCCGCCGCGGCCCCCGGCCCTCCTCGTCTTCGGCGGCAGCCAGGGGGCGCGCAGCATCAACCGGGCGATGGTCGAGGCTCTGCCGCTGCTGCGGGCGCGCGCCGATGGCGTGCGCATCACGCACCAGACCGGACCGCGCGACCAGGACTGGGTGGCCGAGGCCTATGGCCGGGCGGGTGTTGCGGCGCAGGTGGTGACGTACATCGACGACATGGCGTCGGCCTGCCTGGCGTCCTCCCTCGTCGTCTGCCGCGCCGGCGCGACGAGCGTGGCGGAGCTCACGGTCATGGGCCTGCCGGCTATCCTCGTGCCCTACCCCCATGCGGCCCACGGGCACCAGGAGGAGAACGCCCGCGGCCTCGTGGCCCACGGTGCGGCGCTCATGATCCGCGATGCCGAGCTGAGCGGGGCCCGGCTCGCCGCCGCCATCGACGAACTTCTCGACGACCCGCCGCGGCGCTGCCGGATGAGCGCCTGCAGCCGCGCCCTGGGGAAGCCGGACGCGGCGGCGAGCATCCTCGAACTCTGCGCAGATCTCCTGGGTCTGCCTCCAGCTCCACGGGAGGGGTGATGTTCCACAAGGTGCGCAAGGTGCACTTCGTCGGCATCGGCGGCATCGGCATGAGCGGCATCGCCGAGGTGCTCCTGACGCTGGGGTTCCGCGTGAGCGGCTCCGACCTCCAGGAGAGCCCCAGCCTACGCCGCCTGGAGCGGCTCGGGGCCCGCTGCCGCGTCGGCCACCAGGCGGAGAACCTGGGCGACTGCGAAGTGGTCGTCTACTCCTCCGCGGTGCCCCTGGACAACCCCGAGCTTGCGGCGGCGCGCCAGCTCCACCTGCCGGTGATCCGCCGCGCCGAGATGCTGGCCGAGCTGATGCGCCTGAAGTACAGCGTGGCGGTGGCGGGAACGCACGGCAAGACCACCACGACCTCGCTCATCAGCACCGTGCTGGCGCATGCCGGTCTCGACCCGACGGCGATTATCGGCGGCCGCCTGAACAGCCTGCAGACGAACTCGAAGCTGGGCGAGGGGGAGTACCTCGTGGCCGAGGCGGACGAGAGCGACGGCTCCTTCCTGAAGCTCTTCCCCACCTGCGCCGTGGTGACGAACATCGACGCCGATCACCTCGACTACTACCGCGATCTCGAGCAGATCAAGCAGGCGTTCCTCGAGTTCATCAACAAGGTCCCCTTCTACGGCTTCGCCGTGCTCTGCTTCGATCACAAGGTGATCCAGAGCCTCCTTCCCCAGGTGGAGCGCCGCTGCATCACCTATGGCCTCAACCCGCAGGCCGACTACTCCGCCCACGACCTCCTCTTCAGCGGGGCGCGGAGCCGCTTCGTGGCCTATCGGGGCGCCGCGAAGCTCGGCGAGGTGGAAGTTGCCCTGCCGGGCGCCCACAACGTCTGCAATGCCCTCGCCACCCTGGCCGTGGCCCTCGAACTGGACGTGCCGTTCGCGGTGGTGCAGCAGGCCCTGCGGGACTTCGGCGGCATCCAGCGACGCTTCGAGATCAAAGGCGTGCGGCGCGACATCATGGTGGTGGACGACTACGGCCATCATCCCAGGGAGATCGAAGCCACGCTCACGGCGGCGAAGGGCGGCTGGGAGCAGAAGCGGCTCGTCGTCGCCTTCCAGCCGCACCGCTACAGCCGCACCCAGGCCCTCTTCGCGGAGTTCTGCACGGCGTTCTACCAGGCGGACGTGCTCCTCCTGACCGACATCTACTCCGCCGGCGAGGCGCCCATCGCCGGGGTGAGCGGCGCCCGCCTGGCGGAGGGGCTGCGTGAGCATGGTCACCGCAATGTGACGTACCTGGCGAGTCGCGAGGAGGTCCTGGCGACGTTACAAGAGATTGTCCGACCCGGCGACCTCGTCCTCACCCTCGGAGCCGGCAACATTTACAGCGTGGGGAATGAGCTCATCGCCTGGTTAGAGAATGACGAGGCGGCGGGGGCGGGGGAGCGCCCCCCCTGGCGCTGAGGAGAACTCCGTGTCGTGCAGCCTGAGGAGGGCGAGGGAGCCCTCGAGGAGCACCCTGATGGGTGGGCCAGACGAACTCGCGCAGCTCTTCCGGGGCCTTGCCGGGCGCAGGGAGAGCGAGGCGCCGCTCGCCCCGCACAGCTCGTTCGGCATCGGCGGCCCGGCCGACCTCCTGCTCTTGCCGCCAAACGTGGCGGCGCTGCGGGAGGCGGCGGCGCTGGCGCGGGAGCATGGGGTGGCGCTGGTGGTCCTCGGCGCGGGGACGAATGTCCTCGTCTCCGATGCGGGGGTGCGCGGCGTGGTGCTGAGCTTGAAAGACGGGTTCCAGGAGCTGGGCATCCAGGCGGGCAACGGGGGGGGCGGCCGCCATGCGGAGGGCGGAGCCGAGGTGGTCGTGCGGGCCGAGGCCGGGGTGAAGCAGGCACGACTGGCCCGCTTTGCCCAGCAGCATGGATTGGCTGGGGCGGAGTTCATGATCGGCATTCCGGGGACGGTTGGCGGGGCGGTACGCATGAACGCCGGCACGCGCGCCGCCTGCACCGCCGACATTCTCCTCGATGCCGAGGTGCTGCTGCCCGATGGTCGCCTCGCCACCCTGAGCCGGGAAGAGATCGACCTCTCGTACCGCGCTTCGGCGCTTCCCGCGGAGGCGATCGTCGTGGCGGCGCGCTTCCGGCTCGTGCGGGACGACCCGACGCGCATCGCGGAGCGCATGGCGGCGGACAGCGCTAGGCGCAAGGCCACCCAGCCCCTGGCGTGCCGCAGTGCCGGTTCCTTCTTCAAGAATCCGCCCGGCACGAGCGCCGGTTGGTTGATCGATGCGGCGGGCCTGAAGGAGTCGGCGGTGGGGGATGCCCGCGTCTCCCGCAGGCATGCCAACTTCCTCATCAACGTTGGCCAGGCGCGGGCCCGCGACGTGGTGGCCCTCATGCGGCAGGTGCAGCACAGCGTCGCGTGCCGCTGGGACGTCTGGCTCACCCCCGAGGTGACGATGGTGGGGGACGAGCACGCGGCGCACGAACCAGAGGAGGAGGCAGGTTGAACGCACCCGAGGCGCCCATGCCGTTTCGACCCAAGGTGCTCTCCAGCCGCCACAGTGTGGAGCGGGGACGACGCCTGGCGCGCACCGTGTACCGCGGAGCGATGTTCAGCGCCGTGGCCGTCCTCGGCGTGCTCGGCTACCAGGCGGCCGTCTCCTCCTCGCTCCTGACGGTGACCGAGGTGATCCTCGAGGAGGTGCAGCGGGCGCCGTCGGAAGAGCTGCTGCGGCTGGTCCAGGTGCCGCGCACCGCGAACATCCTGCGCGTCGATACGCAAGGCATTGCCGACCGCGTGGCCAGCCACGCGTGGGTGGAGGATGCCTCGGTGATACGCCGCTTCCCCCACGCCCTGATCGTGCGGGTGAAGGAGCGGGTGCCGATCGCCGTCCTGCAGGGGAACCAGGCGGTGCTCCTGGATCGCTACGGCGTCATTTTGGGACCGGCCGATGCCGGCGCCCGGCGCGATTTCGTGGCGCTCAGCGGCGGCAGGGAGGGGGTGCTGCGCCCCGGGGCGGTTGTCGGCCAGCCGCTGCGTACGGCGCTCGAGGTGCTGCAAACCCTGCGGCGGGAGCACGCCTTTGCAGGAATGCGGATCAGTCGACTGCACGTCGTGGACGAGGGGTCCCTCGAAGTGCATCTCCAACCCAATAGCCTCATCGTGGTGCTGCGGGGCGAAGACCTCGCGTCGCAGCTCGCCCGCTTCGATGCAGTGGCGGCATCCTTTGGACCAGCGCTCCCATCGCGGCTCAGGATCGACGTCTCCTTTGTCGGCCAGGCGGTGGTGCGCTCGCTCTGATGCAGGTGGGAGGGTTCATGGCACGGAACGGCACCATCTACGCGGGGCTCGACATCGGCACGACGAAAGTCTGCTGCGTCATTGCCCAGGTTGACCACGATGGTCAAGTCGAGATCGTTGGCATCGGCACCCACCCCTCGAAGGGGATGCGCAAGGGAGTGGTGGTCAACATCGAGGGCACCCTCGAGTCGATCCAGGCGGCGGTGCAGGAGGCCGAGCTGATGGCCGGCAGCACGGTCACCTCGGTCTACGTGGGGATGTCGGGGAGCCACATCCAGGGCTTCAACAGCCACGGCATCATCGCCATCAAGCACCACGAGGTCACCGAGGTCGATGTGGCGCGGGTCATCGATGCCGCCAAGGCGGTCGCCATGCCGCTGGATCGCGAGATCATCCATGTGCTGCCGCAGGAGTTCATCATCGACGACCAGGACGGCATCAAGGACCCCCTCGGCATGGCCGGGGTGCGACTCGAGGCCAAGGTGCACATCGTCTCCGGCGCCATCACGGCGGTGCAGAACATGCTGCGCGCCGTGCGCCGGGCCAACCTCGAGGTGACCGACATCGCCTTGGAGCAACTGGCCTCGAGCGAGGCCGTGCTGACGCCCGACGAGAAGGAGCTCGGCGTCTGCATGCTCGACATCGGCGGCGGCACCACTGACATCGCCATCTTCTGCGAGGATGCCATCAAGCACACCGCCGTGGTGGGGCTGGGCGGCTACAACGTGACCAATGACATCGCCATCGGCCTGCGCACCCCGATGATCGAGGCGGAGAAGATCAAGCGCAAGTACGGCTGCGCCTTCTCGGAGGGGGTGACGGAAGACGAGACGATCGAGGTGCCCAGCGTGGGAGGCCGGGCGCCGCGCGTCCTCTCCCGCAAGATTCTCTCGGAGATCATCGAGCCCCGCGTCGAGGAGCTCTGCGGCATCGTCAACAAGGAGATCATCAAGAGCGGCTTCTGGGAGTTCATCCCCTCCGGCGTCGTCCTCACGGGAGGGGCCAGCATCATGGAGGGGATGGTGGAGATCGCCGAGCGCGTCTTTGATCTGCCGGTGCGCCGGGGCGTGCCGATTGGGGTGGGCGGGCTTGTCGATGTGGTGAGCAGCCCCATCTACTCCACCGCCGTCGGCCTCATTCTCTTCGGCCTGCGCGGCAAGGATCAGGGGCGCTTCTATCGGGCCGCGCAGCGTTCGCTCTCGAAGAGGGTGACGCAGCAGCTCGCGGCGTGGTTCGGCAACTTGCATTGAGCGTCACGCCGGCAACGGAGGCCATGGCGGGCGGGGTGACGTCCAGACGCCTCCAGGGAGGAACGGCGCGGCTGCGGGGGAAGTCCTCGCCGCGGCGACGCGAAGGAGAGCGAGTCGCCGCCGCGCGAGTCTGAGAAGGGGTCTGGGCGACCAGCGCCGGGAAAGGGGGAGATGGGGTATGTTTGAACTCGTCGAGGAGCCGAACCACTTAGCACGGATCAAAGTGATGGGCGTTGGGGGCGGCGGCGGCAATGCGTTGAACTCGATGGTGGCGGCCAACCTCGACGGGGTGGAGTTCATCGCCGCGAACACGGATGCCCAGGCCTTGGCGAAGTCCCTGGCCCTGATCAAGCTGCAGATCGGCCAGCAGGTGACGCGCGGCCTCGGCGCCGGCGCGGTGCCGGAAGTGGGGCGACGAGCCGCCCTGGAAGACGAGGAGCGCATCCGCAACCTCTGCAGCGGCACGGATATGCTCTTCATCACCGCCGGCCTCGGCGGCGGCACCGGCACCGGCGCGGCTCCGGTCATCGCCGCCATCGCCAAGGACATGGGCGCGCTCACCGTGGCGGTGGTGACGAAACCGTTCCTCTTCGAGGGGAAACGCCGGCAGAACCAGGCCGAGGAGGGGCTGCGGGAGCTGCGCAAGTACGTCGACACGCTCATCACCATTCCGAACCAGCGCCTCCTGAGCGTGGCCGGCAAGGGCACCCCGATGATGGAGGCCTTCAAGATCGCCGACAACGTCCTCTGTCAGGCGGTGCAGGGCATCTCCGATCTCATCACGGTGCCGGGGTTGATCAACCTGGACTTCGCCGATGTGCGCACCATCATGGCCGAGATGGGCATGGCCGTGATGGGAACGGGGATCGCGCAGGGTGAGAACCGCGCCCACGAGGCGGCGCAGCGCGCCATCTCCAGCCCGCTCCTCGAGGAGTCCTCGATCGAAGGCGCCAGGGGGGTGCTCATCAACATCACGGGCGGCCCCGATCTTACCCTCCATGAGGTGAACGAGGCAGCCTCCTTGATCTGCGAGGCGGCGCATGAGGATGCGCAGGTGATTTTTGGCTCGGTGATCGATGAGCGGTTGACGCAGGAGGTGCGCGTGACCGTCATCGCCACGGGCATCATGGGCGCGCAGGAAAACCAGCAGGTCGTCGAGCGGAAGCTCAAGGCGGTGAACAGTCGGGAAGAGTTCGACGCCGCGGGGGTATACCTGCACCGTCCCTCGCGGCGGGGCGAGTCGACCAGCCGCGAGGCGCACCAGAACGATCTCTCCTCCCTGGAGGAGCGGCACCTCGAAGTGCCGACGTTCCTGCGCCGCAAGGCCGACTAGCAGCAACGAGGAGAAGCGGAGAGCGCATTGAATTCAGCCAGGGAAGGGAACATAATAGCCACAGCCAGGTGTCATACGAGCGGCATTGCTGAAGGCGCAACCAGGCGGAGGCATTCCCGCATGCGTGCGATGAGCAAGGAGGAGACGGCATGCGCGCCCAGCCGGCGGCTCGGGAGACCTCCATTGCCGAGCGCTGGCGGTGGGTGACGGAGCGCGTGGCGGCTGCGGCGGCGCGGGTTGGCCGGCGAGCCGAGGAGGTGCGCATCATCGCGGTCACCAAGACGGTGGCCGCGCCGCGGGTCGTCGAAGCCGTCGCCGCGGGGGCGCGGGAGTTCGGAGAGAACCGGGTGCAGGAGGCGCGCGCCAAGGTGGCGGAGGCGCGCACGCTCCTTCGCCAAGGGGCGGGCGACGGCGAGGAGGCGTGGCAGGCTCCTCCCCCGGGAGCGGTGACGCCGCGGTGGCACCTCATCGGGCATCTGCAGAAGAACAAGGTGAAGCACATCTTCGACCTCTTCTGCATGGTGCACTCGGTGGACAGCCTGGAGCTGGCGGAGGAGATCGAGCGGCGGGGTGTCGGTGCGGGTCGGGTGATGCCGATCCTCCTCGAGGTGAACATCGCGGCCCAGGCGCAGAAGTTTGGGTTGCCGGATGATGAGGTGGCGGGGGTGGCGGAGCGCGTGGGCAAGCTTGCCCACGTGCGGCTGCAGGGTCTGATGGCGATCCCCCCCCTCTCGGAGGACGCGGAGACCTCCCGCCCGTATTACGCCCAGGTGCGTCGCCTGGCGCGCGAGATAGCGGCGCTCCGTCTTCCCGGCGTCGGCATGGATGAGCTCTCCATGGGGATGACGAACGATTTCGAGGTCGCGGTGGAAGAGGGCGCGACCATGGTGCGGATTGGCACCGCCATCTTCGGCCCCCGGCCCCTTTCCTAACCGCGGAGTTGGCGCGGGGCCTGAACACGGATACGAATGACCATGCGGCCACGAATCCTGGCGTTTCTCGGCGGCGGCAACATGGGCGAGGCGATGTTGAAGGGCCTCCTCAATGCCCGCTTCGCCGAACCGCAGCAGCTTCTCGTCGCGGACATCAATCGCCAGCGCGTCGAGTACCTGGAACGGACCTACGGCGTGCGAGGGGCGGTCAACAACCGCGAGGCGGTCGCCGAGGCGGACGTCATCATCCTGGCCGTGAAACCCCAGAATCTGCCGGAGCTGCTGCAGGACATCCGCGAGGAGCTCGATGAGACGAAGCTCGTCATCTCCATTGCCGCCGGGGTGCCCCTGCGCACGATCGAGGAGATCGTCAAGAAGGAGCTGCGCCTCATCCGCACCATGCCGAACACGCCGGCGCTGGTGCAGGAGGCCGCCACGGCGCTGGCCCGCGGCACCTTCGCTTCGGAACCGGACCTGAAGCTGGCGGAGCAGATCTTTGCCTCCGTGGGGAAGACGATCGTCATCGAAGAGAACCTCATGGATGCGGTGACCGGCCTCAGCGGCAGCGGTCCGGCCTACGTCTTCCTCCTCATTGAAGCCATGGCCGACTCGGGGGTGAAGATGGGGCTGACGCGCCAGGCTTCCCTGCTGCTGTCGGCGCAGACCGTGCTGGGCGCCGCCCGTCTGCTGCTGGAGACGAACGAGCATCCCGGCCGCCTGAAGGATATGGTCTGCTCGCCCGGCGGCACTGCCATCGTGGGTCTCCACACCCTTGAGCAGGGGGGCCTGCGAACCACCATCATCAACGCCGTGGAAGCGGCCACGAAGCGCTCCATCGAGCTCGGCCAGCAGTACCGGGTCCAACCATCGAGCGACGCTCCACGCTAGGTCATGCAGCGGCATGTTCATCTTCGGCTATTTCATCAGCGCCTTGGCTCGCCTCGTTGATGTGGTGCTCATGCTCTACATGCTGATCATCATTGCACGGGCCGTCATGTCGTGGATCAACCCGGATCCCTACAACGGCGTCGTGCAGTTCGTCTATCGCACCGCTGAGCCGTCGCTGGGTGCCGTGAGGCGGAGCCTGCCGATCCGCGACCTGGGCGTCGACGTCTCGCCGATCATCGTGGTGCTCGTGGTGATGTTCCTGCGCTGGGCGCTCGTGCCATCCCTCGAGGACCTCGGCCGTCTCCTGGTTCCCTGATGCTCCGCCCGCTCAGCCTTTCCCCGCACCCCTCCCGGAGGAGGAAGACCACCATGAGAATCACGCCGCTCGATTTGCGCCAGCAGCAGTTCAAGCGCGCGTGGCGCGGCTACGACCCGGAGGAAGTCGATGCCTTGCTCGAGGCGGCGGCCTTTGAGCTGGAGGCGCTCCTGAAGGAGCAGCAGAATCTCCAGGAGCAGTTCGCCGGGCTTGCGGACGAGCTTGCGGGGGCGCGCGCGGAGGAATCGGAGATCAAGCAGATGCTGCTGGCGGCGCACCAGGTGCGCGAAGACCTCGTGGCGCAGGCCACGAAGGAGGCCCAGCTCCTCCTGAAGGAAGCGCGCCTGCGCGGGGATGACTTCCTGCGGCAATGCCGTGAGAAGGATCGGCGCATCACCACCAAGCTGACCGAGCTCGAGCGCCAGTACCAGACCTTTCGCGCCAGGCTCCGCGGCCTCCTCGAGACGCACCTGCAGCTCCTCGAGGAGAGCGGGCGCGATCTCGCTGCGCCTGAGCGGCGGGACACGCCGTCGTCGGAGGATGGGAACGCGCTGCCTGCCGCCCTGGTCGAGAAGGAGAAGAGAGAGGCGGCGGCGCGCCCGTCTCGAGAGGGGCGCGGCGCCCCCGCCCCCGATACCCTCGAGTTCCCTGCCTCGTCCGCGCAAGCCCTTGATGCCGAGCCGCAGCGACCATGAGCCCGTCTGAACCGAAGTCCTCAGCCGCTGCGGACGCGGCGGCGTCCCTGCGGGGGTGGAGCTGCCGGGATGGCGAAGGCGGGGCCGCGTTCACCGTCAAGGTCCAGCCGCGCGCCGCCCGCGCGGCCTTGGGCCAGGTTCAGAACGGCGCCTTGACGCTGCGTCTCACGGCGGCGCCGGTTGAGGGGGAGGCCAACGCGGCGTGCTGCAAGTTCCTCGCGAAAGTCCTCGGCGTCGCCGCCGGGCGCGTTCACATCCGGCGCGGGGCCGGCTCGCGCACCAAGGTCATCCAGGTTGAGGGGATCGAGGCGGCGGCCGTGCGTGCGCGCGTCGCCGCCCTCCTGGATCGGCAATCCTCCGCTCGCCGCTGAGTCTACCCCATGAGTTCTCCCCGCGTCCCGCCTGCCAATTCCCTTGCCGCAGGCGTGAAGACCCTTGAATTTACCGGGGAGGTCCTGCGGCTCCTCGATCAGACGAAGCTGCCCGTTGCAGAGGTCTACCTTGACTGCCGCACCTCGGCGGAAGTGGCCCTCGCCATCACGGAGATGAAGGTGCGCGGCGCCCCCGCCATCGGCGTGGCCGCGGCCTATGGCCTGGTCCTCGGTGGCCAGGCGTACCTGGCAATGGCGGGGCGCGACGCGAGCTGCGTGGGGCTGCTGCACCATCTCGAGCAGGTGGCGGCCAGTCTCCTCGCCACGCGACCGACCGCGGTAAACCTGGGCTGGGCGGTGAAGCGCATGCTGAGGACGACGCGACGCCTCTGCACCGGCGACCAAACTCCGGCGGACCTCCTGGGCGCTCTGCGCAGCGAGGCCGAGGCCATGCAGCGCGACGATGTCGCCATGAACAAGCGCCTCGGCGATCACGGCGCCGCCCTCCTCCACCACGGTGACACGGTGCTCACGCACTGCAACGCCGGCGCCCTGGCGACGGCCGGCTACGGCACCGCGCTCGGCGTGATCCGCAGCGCCGTCGCGGCGGGGAAGCAGATCACCGTCTTCGTCGACGAGACGCGGCCCTACCTCCAGGGAGCCCGCCTCACCGCCTGGGAGCTGCACAAAGATCACATCCCCGTGACGGTCATCGCCGACAACATGGCCGGCTACGTCATGCAGCAGGGCCGCATCTCCGCGGTCATCGTGGGGGCCGACCGCATCGCCGCCAACGGCGACGTGGCGAACAAGATCGGCACGTACAGCCTGGCGTTGCTGGCGCGGGCCCATGGGCTGCCCTTCTACGTGGCCGCCCCCTCCTCCACCGTCGACCTCGACACCCCGAACGGGGAAGCCATCCCGATCGAAGAGCGCCCCCCCCACGAGCTCTCCCACCTGGCAGGACAGCGGCTAGCTCCCGAGGGGATCACCATTGTCAACCCAGCCTTTGATGTCACCCCCGCTGCCTACGTGACCGCCATCATCACCGAGGCGGGAGTGCTGCGCCCCCCTTACGAAGAGGCGCTGCGCGGCCTCGTCGCCGGCGCCGCGCGCCGAGCCGGGTGAGCGCCGTTCGGCCCTTGACTTTGCGGCCCCCGCCGCGTATAGTGACAATCAGGCAGGTGTCAGCGGCTGACCGCCGGGCGAGCACGTGCGGCGCGGGAGGAAGGGCAAGCTGCACGGCACATTATGACACCGGGCGGGTAGCTCAGCGGGAGAGCATCGGCCTTACAAGCCGGGGGTCACAGGTTCAAACCCTGTTCCGCCCACCATCCTGTCTGTTCGACACCTGAAGAAAGGTCTTGCAGCGTGCCGGCTGGTTGAGTCGGCGGCGAGGATGATTTGCGAGCGTCACGAAGCCGGGGTCGTAGTTCAGTTGGTTAGAACGCCGGCCTGTCACGCCGGAGGTCGCGAGTTCGAGTCTCGTCGACCCCGCCATTCGAGACAGAGGCCGCTGGAGGCTGCTCCAGCGGCCTTTTTTTCGTCCTGGGCTGTGGCTGTAGTGGCTGTGAGATCAAAGGGTGCGGGATGGGGCTGCCAGGTTCCGTTGGCGAGGTCTTCGATGTGGCGCTGGACTAGGTTCACCATCGCTGCGCTGGTCCAGCGACCATGCAATCATTTCGACGCAAGCCTCGATCCACGCCGTGGAAGGTGGGCCGCGATGTTTTTGAAAGCTTACAGAGAGGCTGTTCATACCCGTTAGCCCCCGCTACCAGTGCCACCTTGCCGTGTACGCCTTGCAGATGCGGTCGAGCATGGCGCGGTACTGAGCGTCGACGTCGATGCCGAGGGCGTTGTCGCGCGCCACGCTGGGCGGATGCACGTTGTCAATGAAGACGGGAACGAGCAGGACGTAGTCGTATGCTGCTAGGTCGGTCCTTCCGGGCGGGCGACTCGGCAGCTCGCGGAACTTCTCGACGGTACGCTCTGCGTCCCGCGGCCGGTTGCGGCTCACGGCGCGTGGGAACTCATCCCACAGGGTCTCGTCGCCGGTGGACAGCCGCGGCAAGATTCGATCGGCGAAGTCCTCGGGCGGCACGAAGGGCTTCACGCGATCTGGAACATTGAGGACATGTTCAGCGACGCCGACAAGGACGGTCGCGATCAGGACGGCGTCGGGCTTCTTCTGATGAAGCACGCCGACAACGTCACTCAGATCGTCGTAGCGGTTGGTGCGATTGCGGTGCGCCGTAACGACGGACTTGTTCTCGACGCAGAGGCGCAACCGGCTGAGGTCCGGCTCGCCCGCATCGCCGCCGGGCTCGGCGACGACGAGGTCGAGCTTGCGCGCCCGGCCGCCGGGCGACGGGAAGTCGAGCCACTGACGGATGCTGCCACCGTCGATATCGCCCCGGAACGGCTCGCACTGTGCGCGTAGGTCGCGCAGGATGCCGCGGCTTACCGTGCCGGAGTGACCCTCGGTCCGATGGTTGTGAAAGCCTCGTGCCCTGACCTCGCGCACAACCTCGTCAAACGGCGTGCTCATACAGGACCTCAGGCACGGTGCTCGAAAGGCAACGCCGCTTGCAGCACCGCGGCATCGGCCCGCGCCACCGGCTGCCAGGCGGCAGCAACGTGGGCGACATCGAGGGGCACGGGCAGCCGTTGAAGCACGCGGCTCTGGAGCCGTAGGTATCCCTTGGAGGCGCGCTGGCAATTGCGCGTCAACCAGTCGTGCGCGGCTTGCGATCTCAGGTAACCCACAATGGCGTCGAGCGCCGTGGGATCCCTGGGCACGATATAGTAGACAGAATGCCGTGGTACGATCTCACCCCGCCGATCCACCCAAAAGCGAGGTGTTTCGCCGATGTCCTTGCAGAGGATCTTTGGGCGCAGAATGTCCCGCAGCAGTGGCGTCTCGTGGAATGCATACCACGGCTTCCGCTTGACGCAGGTTCGCGACAACAGCCGGTGGCGAACCTCGTCGCGCAGCAGATAATGTCGCAAGCCCCCCAACCGCTCGAGTGGCAGCAGTCGCCCGTCAGCGTCATAGGGAATGAGCATGGCGCAACGCGGCGTGAGATCGGTCGTCGCCGGCGTCAGCTCGCGTCCGGCAATTGTTGGGTAGGCAAAGGGCCGCAGGGCTGGGTCGAGGTCGCCCGCCGCCCGCACGAAGACGCCGTCCGCGCCCGTCGCGACGCCGCAACTCAGCCGCAGGCAAAGATCGCCGAGCGTTACGGCCGCGCGCTGCGACGCCTCACCTTCAACCACCGGCAGCCATGAGTGCCGGCCGCGTGGCAGCTTCACCGTCGCCGTCGTACCGTCCCGCCTCACGATGCGCGTGGCGCCGGGCGGCTGCTGGCACAGCACGGTGATCGTCGGATACGTCACGAGTTCGCCAAATGTGTCCTCGCGGAGGAGGCGGATTTCCTCGACCTGCCGGCGTGCCAGTAAATCGCGCAATGGGCCGGCGGTCTCGACGTAGAGGTACTTCTCCGGCGTGATGAAGACGAGCCGGCCACCCGGCGCGAGCCTTCGCAGCGCCTCCTCGAAAAAGAGCAGATAGAGATCGAACCGGCCGCGCGCTGTGGTGTAGCGCGCTCGATACCGCGCTTTCTCAGCTTCCGACAGCTCCGTGATCGGCACGTAGGGCGGGTTGCCGATGATGTAGTCGTACGTTGTGCGGTCATCCGCCAGGAAGTCGGCGTGTTTGATGCGCACGCCAGGTTGGCGCTCGAACCTTGCCCGCAGCGCCGGCAGGTGACGCGGGTCGGCCTCGATGCCGGTAATGCGCGGAACCGCAACTCGTCGCGACTCGCACCAGCGGATGACGCCGTCGATGAACTCGCCCGTCCCGCAGCCGGGGTCCAGGAGTGCGTTGTCCTCCCCAGGCTGCCGCCCACGAAACAGTAACTCGACCATCTCGTCGACGGTCGCCCGCGGCGTGGGCACGAAGCCCTTCACGGCAGCTCCTTCATGCGGTGCGAATGGATTCGGATCGGCGAGGTGCCGACTCTCCGGGGCTGACGCTGCTCGGTTCGAGCCTCCTCACCCCGGCGTGCCTGAGCCGTGTTTGGCAACATCCTCGGCAGGGCGCAAAACACCGAGATCGCATCGGCGTCCGGAGGGGCCTCGTGGTGAGGTAAGCCCTTGCCGCGGCCATGATCCAGTCACGAACACCCGTCCGAAGCGAGGGCAACGTGCAGCTCCCGCTTCAGCTCGACATCCTGGACGTCGATGACGCTGTGCCTGCCTCTCGTAACAGGCATGACGAGCATGTAACTCATAGGACATTGCATGTCAAGCTATTGCGGGCGCCAATTTTCGCAGCTTTCCCTTGACAGAGTGGGGGAGTTATGTACCATGCCCTTCAATCAAGAGGGTTGCTTGCTGGAGGGGTTTCCGTACGGGGTGGCTTAGGGGACCCCTGCGACCGGTGAAGGAATCCGTCGCCGGAGAAGAGAGATTGGAAAGCGGCGGAAAGGGTGCGGAATCTTGAAGGGGCCGAATTCTGCCCCTTATCTTCCGGTCATCCGCCGTCAGGGGAGTCGGCGTGGAAGTGGAAAGGCGCGAAGCCCTCGGAAGCTGTTCATCTCGATCATTGATCGAGTTTGATTTGTATAGGTGCCAATACTTTGAAGGCGGACGGGAAAGAAGCTCTGTCGCCCTGAAAACCCCACCATTCTCTCGCCGGCGAAGACTGGGACCTTCTCTGAGTTTGAGACGGGTACGTGATCTCGCGGTGCTGCTCTCACTAACAGGAGCCATGTTGCTCCCAGCGCGGGGAGCACCGAACAAGATTCCCGATCTGAGTGTGCCTCAAATCCCTCATTCATAGCAGGAGCAGCAGCCGGATCATCAGGGATGTTGCGGGGCAGTTGCCAACTGGGAACTCTCGGAACAGAGTACGCGCCCGTCTTCACGGCGGCGCCTCGGGTTCCGATCACGCACCCAACCACACGAGGAGGAAAGGTCATGCGTTCCAACCCCTTTGTCAGGGCATCATGCCTGCTTCTCATCCTTGCGCTGCTGCTGGGCGCTTCTGCCTTTTCCGCCGCGGCGAAACTGGCCGGGAGCGAAGTCCGCATCGGGGTGATCATCCCTACCTCGGGCTACATCGTATTTTTCGGCAACCAGCAACTCCTGGCCTTGCGCATTGCGGAAGAGGAGATCAACGCCGCTGGGGGAATCGGTGGCTTGCCGATGAAGCTGATTGTTTACGATACCGCCTCGAAAGGCGAGACGGCGATTGCCGTGACGAAGAAGCTCATTGATACAGATAAAGTACTCGCCATCATTGGGCCGCTGTTGAGCAGCAATGCCGAAGTCACCTTCCCCGTGGCGAATCGGGCGAAGATCTCCATCATCTCCGCCGCCTCGGCCGCGCCGGGCATCTCCGCTCGCAACCGCCCCTGGGGCTTCCGAAATACCTCCACCAGCGACAAGGTGAGTGGACCGGCAATCAAGAAATGGGTCGAGATGCACGGCATCAAGTCCGTCGGTATTGTCACCGACGTCAAATCGGTCGTGAGCAAAATCTACGGCAAGCAAGTTGCTCCAACCTTGCTGGCGCAACACGGGGTTAAAGTGATTGAGAGCATCGATATCATGACAACCGACATGGATTTCAGCGCCCAGGTCACGAAACTCAAAGCGGCAAAACCTGACGGCATTGTTCTCGCCGGCGAGTTCTTCCTGGCTGCCAATATCGCGCGTGAAGTGCGCCGCCAAGAGATGAAACAACCCTTCCTAGGCGATGTCACCATCTCAGGGACGCAGTACGTGGAACTCGGCGGCAAGGCTACCGAAGGCACCATCGCCGCCTCCGACTGGTGGCCGGCGAAGCCGGATGCCCGCGTCCAAGCCTTTGTGGAGAAATTCAAGGCGCGGGACCCCAAGAAGCAAGATCCCCACACTGTGGCCGCAAGCATGTACGACACGATTTACATTACCAAGCGCTTCATTGAAACCGGGGGGGTGACCAACAAACCTGAGGACCTGGCTGGCGACCGCGAGCGCATTAGAGATGGATGGGCGAACTTGAAGGATTACGCGGGAATCATGGGGCAGACCACCATCAACAGCGACGGCGATGGGGTGAAGGAACTCTATATCCTCATGGTGAAAGATGGGAAATATGTTCGCCTGGCCGACTGATCTTTCGCTCGCAGGCTGTTGGGCGCAGAGCGCAGAAAGCGGGGGACTGCCCAGGTCGTTCGTGTGCCGGCCGAGGAGAGAAGAGACGACATGTTGAAGCAGCGGTTAACACAACTCAGCACGGATCAGGACCTCACTCAGTACCCCTATGCCACCTTGCCGCCGACGCCCGAGGCCTCCGAGCCCCGCTACGTTCCGGCTCCGATGGAGAGCATGCGCATTCGCATGCGCGACGGAGTCCACCTCGAGGCCGACATCTTCCGACCCGCCGCGGCGGGGCAGCGCTTCCCGGCCCTGGTGGCGTGTTCCCCGTATGGCAAGTTCATGCAGCATACGCCCATTTGCCACCAGGGCAACGAAGCGGGTGATATCGACTTCTGGGTGCGGCGCGGCTATGCGCAGGTCATCTTCGATGTGCGCGGCGCCGGCGGCTCCGAAGGGTTGCTCTGTTTCTTGGGGGATGCCGAGCAGCAGGACGGCGCCGATCTCATCGAATGGGTGGCGCAGCAGCCGTGGTGCAACGGCAAGGTGGGCATGATCGGCATGTCCTACTACGCCATGATCCAGTACCTGGTGGCCGCTCAGCAACCTCCCAGCCTGAAGGCGATCTTCCCTTACGATGGCGCCAACGATCTCTACCGCGAATGGATGAACACCGGCGGCCTCAACGTGCTCGGCTTCGACGCCGCCATGACCTACTTCATCACCCGCGCCAATCTGACCCCCGGCATCCCGCAGGAGCGGGCCGAAGCCCTGCTGGAGTTCGGGCGCCTGACGATGAATCGCGTCCATCGCGAAGATGGGCCGTACTTCTGGGAGCGTTCGGCCTGCTGCAAGATGGACCGCATCAAGGTGCCCGTCTACTGCGGCTCGGGCTGGTACAGCATCGGGCTGCACCTGCGCGGCGCCTTCACCGCCTGGGAGAACCTCCAGGTCCCCAAGCGGCTCCTCATTACGGGCAAGAAAGTGCCGGCGCGCCCCTGGAGGAGCTTCCATGTCGAAGCCCTGCGCTGGTATGACCATTACCTGAAGGGAATGGACACAGGTGTCCACGCGGGGCCGCCCGTGAACCTCTACACGCTGGGCGCCGAGGAGTGGCGCTCGCACCAGGACTGGCCGCTGCCCACCACCCGCTGGACCGAGTGGCACCTCTCCAGCGACCGCCATGGCCGGGGCGTTCTGCTGGACAGCCAGGCCACCCGCACCAGCACCCACAGCTTCACCACGGACCCCGAAAGCCCGGAGTGCCTCGAAGGCTTGCCGGCCTTGGTCTACCGCACCGAGCCGTTCGAGCGAGACACCGAAATCACGGGGCCGGTCGCCCTCTACCTGGTGGGCTCGGCCGATCAGCCGGAGACGTTTTGGATCGCCAAGGTGTTGGACGAAGATGCGGCAGGCCAGACGCGGGTGCTGACCAAAGGATGGCTGCGCGGAACGCACCGCGCTCTGGATCGGGAGCGCTCCAGACCGTGGCGTCCGTTCCATCCACACCGGCAGGGGGAGCCGCTCGTGCCGGGAGAGCCGACGGAGTTTCCCATCGAGATTTGGCCCACCTCCAACGTCTTCAAGGCCGGCCACCGCTTCCGCCTGGAGGTCTCGGCGTGTGACAGCCCTGCCTATGACCTCCCCTTCGCCCACTACCCGTACAGTCGCGTCGTCACCAACACCGTCCATGAGGGGGGCGCGCGGGGCTCAAAACTCCTCGTTCCCCTCATTCCATCTTGATCAACAGGAGGGGGTGGAGACCCCGCTTCCCGAGAAGCAGGCGACCTGGTGGTGGAGCATGCTTCTCTTCCGGGGTGGCGGCGGGGATCCAGACCTTAGGTGTGGGTTCGAGGCAGTTCCCCATGGGCCTTTGGCCCACCCGCAAGGTCATGAAAATAAGCGGACACTTTATTTCTCAGCCGGCTTTCATCCCATCCACCGCAGGGGCGGTTCGCGAACCGCCCCTACATCGGGATGCAAGAAACCGTGGAGGGAGGCGAATATCGGTGCGCATCCATGTTGAGCGCTGGTTCCTTCCCCTTCCTTCTCCGCGCCCTCTGCGTCTCCGCGGTGCACTCCATTGAACCGCAGAGGCGTAGAGAACGCAGAGGTGAAGGACACCGGCCGCACGAACGTCAGCCTCCCCATCACGTGAAATCAACCACGTGGAGGTTCTTTTTTCTAAGCGGGGAAGAAGAGCGAGGTTCGGGGCCTGGGCATGGCGACCGCCCATGGCGCGTCGGCCTCGTTGACCGTAGGTACGGCGTCAGCCACGGCGATGACTATCTTCATGAAGGGGGAGGCGTTCAGACGAGCTCCGGCGGTTGGGGGGCTAGGTCTGCCTGCGGCCTCAGACACGGGAGTGGTACCAGGTGTCGAGGTCGATGACCTCGGCCAGGCGGGTGCTGGTGTGGCGCAAGCGCTCGATCAGGGAACCGAGGATGTACTGCATCGCCAGCGGCATGGAGGCGAGGAGGCGGCGAAATTCGCTCTCCGGCACGACGGCCACGCGCACGCGCTCAAGCGCCGCCACCGCCGCCGAGCGCGCGCCGCGGTCAATGATCCCCATCTCCCCGAAGACCTCACCCTTGCTGAGCACGCGCAGACTCACCTTGCGCCGATTGACGGTCTTGAACACCTCGACACGGCCTTCCAGAATCACGTAGGCGCTCGTGCCCATGGCGTCCTCGGCGACGATCACCTCGCCAGCCCCGTAGCTCTCCTCCGGTAGATGCCCCTGCATGGTTCTTCCCTCCGTGGGCGGGTCAGCGAACGGCTGTATTGTACACCAACACGGCCCCGCCGGCTCCTTCAACTTCTGCCGCCGCGGGACGGAGCCACGCCGGCTGTCGAGGCTGTCGCGGCCGTCACTCCCTGCCCCAGCCGAGGCCGAGGAACGGAGCCGCCGCCGCGGCCCGCGCAGGGAGCATCGCAACTTGGCATCCCGCCTCCTTACCTTACCGGTTCCACGTTGTCAGCGATCGCCTCATGGCTTGACACGGCTTGAACTCGGACGGCAGATGCCTCATCATGCCGTTCAGGAGCCTTGGAGGGGTGAGGCGGCTCCTAGCGACATCACAGCTCGCGCTTCGGTGTTGGCACGTACAGCGATCCTACCTCCCTTGCCTGGCGGATAAAGGAGCTTATTGTGCCGCAGCCTGCCGCCTGCCGGCTCCTGGCGCTGCTCGTGGCCTTGTGGTTGCCGGCCTGGCCCGCGCTCGCCCAGCTCCCGCTTCCGGGTCCACAACCGGACGCCTCCTCGCAAGCGCCCGCGGCACTCACCGGGAGGGTCTTCAACGCCCTCACCCTGGTGGGGATTCCCCTGGCGCGCGTGCGGGTTGAGCCGCTCGGCGCCTCGGTGAGCACCGATGTTGACGGCACCTTCTCGCTCGCGGTGCCGCCTGGCAGCTATGAGGTGCTCATCGAACAGGAGGCCGACCTCCCCGCGCCACCCCTCGGCTACGCTCTGCGCACGCGTCTTCCGAGAGTGCGCGTGGACGAGGCGGCCACCCACCTTGAGGTCTTCCTTACCCCCCTCTTCTCTGCCGAGCTGACGGCGCCGCCGGAACCGCTGACCTTGATCCCCGCCCGCGCCACCCTGCGCCTCGGCGAGGAGCAGACCTTTCGCGCCAACGGCGGCAGCGGCCTCTACCTCTGGCGGGTGAGCTCGGGGTCGCTGGACGTGGACCGCGGCGCGGTAGCCCGCTACACCGCCCCGGCCAGCGCCGGCAGCCATGCGGTGATCCTCTCCGACAGCGCCGGCAACGTCACCACGGCCCAGGTGCAGGTGACCAACACCCTCTTCATCACCCCGCTCCGCGCCACCCTCCGGCAGGGCGAGGAGAAGGCCTTCACCGCCATCGGGGGCATCCCACCCTATAGCTGGGCCAGCTCCGCGGGGGACATTCTCGCCGCCTCCGGCGCCTCCGTCACCTATACGGCGCCGCGGCAGAGCGGCAGTCACACGCTGACGGTCACCGATGCCGCCAGCAGCCAAGCCGAGGCGACGGTGGAGACGATCCTGCCGCTCAGCATCACCCCTGCGTCCGCAGCCGTTGAATTGGAGGGGAGCGCCGAGTTCGCGGTGGCGGGGGGGGTGGCTCCCTTCAGCGTCAGGGCCACGGCAGGCACGGTGAGCGGCCCGACGGAGGAGGGGACGATCACCTTTGCGGCGCCCAACCTGGTGGGCAATCAGTCGCTCATCGTCACTGACAGCGCCGGGAACAACGTCAGCGCCCTGATCAGTGTCAGCCGGGGACGCATCCGCGTCAGCCCGGCCAGCGCCGCGGTCGAGCCCGGCGAGGCCTTGCGGCTCTCCGCCCTGGGCGGCAGCGCACCGTACCGCTGGGGAGCGGAGGCGGGCTCCCTCAGCGCCGCGCTGGCGGAAGAAGAGGAACCGATCATCTACATCGCCCCGATCCTGGCGGGTCTCTTCAATGTCACCGTCACCGACAGCGCCGGCAGCGAAGCCCTGATCAGCATCAACGTCGCGCAGCCCCTGGCCGTCACCCCGCAAAGCGCCACCCTCGGTCTGGCGGAGGAGCACCTGTTCCTGGCGAGCGGGGGAAGCGGCACCTACACCTGGAGTGCGAGCGAAGGGGACCTCAGTTCCACGCAAGGCTCGGAAATACGCTACACGGCGCCGGCGAGCCGCAGCATCAGCAGCCTCATCCTGACCGATTCCGCTGGCAACTCGGCCGTCGCCACCATCACCACCAGCCAAGGTCTGCGGATCACCCCCGCCACGGTGGCGCTGGGCCCCTCGCAAGAGAGCACCTTTTCGCTCGCCGGGGGCGTGCCACCCTACATCCTGCAAACCGAGGCCGGGCAGCTCAGCGCCTCCACGGTCGAGGAGAACCAGCTCTTCACCCACAGCGCCGCGGTTTTTCCTGGGAGGTACAAGCTGCGCGCCACGGACCGTGAAGGGACGCGGGCGGAGGCCGAGGTGGAGGTGGTGCCGCCGACGCTGACGCTCGCACCCTCCGAGACGCGGCTGCGCGCCGGCGACACGCTGACGCTCGCCGTTACCACGTCCGGGCGCGGCAACGTCGACCTGTACGTGGGACTGCTCCTGCCCAGCGGGCAGCTCCTCTCCCTCGCGGCGGAGAACCAGTTCCACGAAGCCGGCGAGGTTCGACCCTTGCGCAGCAACGAGGAAATCAGCGGCGAACAGACGCTGCGCGCTTTCAGCTTGGCCGTTCCTGCCCTTCCCGAGGAGCTGCGCGGCGACTACCGGGTTGTCGCCCTGCTCACGGCACCTGGGAGGGATCCCTTGCGCCTGGCGAATCACCTGGCGGTTGCGACGCTGACTCTGACGCTTGATTGAGACTCGCGGGGGGGCAACGCCGACGCTTCTCGGCTGCCAGGCCCCTGGAGGGCACCGGGGTCGCGGGGAGGTCTGGGTCAAACGTGAAGTTTTGGTCTGTCCTGGCAGTGATTCTGCTCATCACCTGGGGCGGCGCATCCATGGTGTCGGGCCCTCCCCCCGTTGCCGCACAGGAGCCACTGCCGCCGCCGCCCGGTGGGCTGCTGCCGCCGCCTCCCGGTGGGCTGCTGCCGCCGCCGCCCGGTGGGCTGCTGCCGCCGCCGCCCGGTGGGCTGCTGCCGCCGCCGCCCGGTGGGCTGCTGCCGCCGCCTCCCGGTGGGGCGCTGCCGCCACCTCCCGGTGGGGCGCCGCTGCCCGGTGGGGCACCGCCGCCCGGCGGCCAGCCTCCGGGGCCTGGGGCTCCCCTTCCGGGTGGAGGCGGACCGCTGCCGCCGACCGGCCTGCCGCCACCCCCGCCGCGAGGCGGCTTCCCATCACCGGAGCTGCTGGGTGGAGGCCTGCCGCTGTTCCCTCCGCCGCCCGGCCCAGGCGGACAGCCACTACCCGGGGGACCGCTGCCGGGAATGCCAGGAGAAGGGCCGCCACCCGCGGGATTTGCGCCTGGCGCGATTCCCCCGGGGGCGGGACGGCCACCGGCTGTCTTCGCCCCTCCGGGGCTCTTCCCCGGTGGTCCGCCGGTGGAGTTTCGCCTGCCTCAGCCGCACCTCGAAGTGGCGGTGCCGCGGGACCTCTTCCTGCCGGCAGGGGAGCGTCCTATGCTCCCTGCCGGTCTTGAGATCCCTGGCCGATTCATGGTGCCGGAGGCACTGCTCACCGAGCAGGGTCGGGTGCGACCTGAGTTCTTCGCCCTGCCTCCCAGACTCACCCTCCCGCCGGCCTTCGTGAATGCAGAGAACACCGTGCGGCCGGAGGTGTTCGTCTATCCAGCAGGGTTCATCCCGCCGGCGGGGGCGCGGCTGCCGAGGGATTTCTTCGGCCCTGAGCGGATGCCCGGTAGGGAGGCTCCGGAGAGGGTTGAACGCGTCCAGGCCGTCCGGGGCACGGTGACGGTCGCGGGGGCGCCCTTTGCGGGCGCCCGCGTCCGTCTGGAGCCGGGGGAGGTCCTCGCCACCACGGGCCCCGACGGTAGGTACTTCGCCGCGGTGGCGGAGCCGGGCACCTTCTCGGTGCACCTCTCCCTCGACACGCAGCGCCACGATCTGGTCACCCTGGTGGCGCCGTCCGGGATAGCGCCGCCAGGCGCGCCGCGGCAGTTCGTCGAGCTGCGTCGCGACGCCGTGGTCGTGGCGGAGAACGACACCGTCGCTATCGACTTTGCGTTGTTCCCCGAACGCAGCCAGCAATTGCTGGATCAGCCTCTGCAGGAGCTTGAGGTCCAGCCTCGCAGCGCCACGTTGACGGGCGGCGAGGAGCAGACCTTCAGCGCCGCGCACGGCACCGGCACGTATCGCTGGCACGCCACGCTGGGCAGCTTCAGTTCAACCTCCGACGCCGCCACGACCTACACCGCCCCCGCCTCCGCGGGGACGCACTTCGTCATCGTCAGCGATACCGCCGGCAATGTCGCCATGGCGAGGGTGGAGGTTACCAATCCCCTTACCATCACCCCCCGGCGCAGCACGGTGGCGCTCGGGGAAACCCAGGAGTTGACGGTCCTGGGCGGCCTCGGTCCTTACGTATGGTCGGCCTCGGCCGGCTCCTTCAGCGCGCCGGAAGGCTTCCAGGTCACCTACCTCCCACCGGCGGTAGCCGGTGAGTACGAGGTCGTCGTCACGGACGCCGCCGGCAAGAGCGCCACCGCCGCCATCAGTGTGGTCCTGTCCCTCGCCCTTACGCCGGCCAGCGCCACCCTGCAGATCGGGGAGAGCGTCACCTTCACCGCCAGCGGCGGCACCGGGGAGTATCGCTGGCGCACCTCCGCGGGAGAAGTTGAGCCGCTGACCGGCGAGCAGACGACCTATACGGCGCCGCAGCTTGTCAGTACGCAGTCGCTCATCGTCACGGATTCGGCGGGGAGCAGTGCCGTGGCCGTCATCGCGGTGAGCAGCGGCACCCTGCGCGTCACCCCGGCCCTCGCCAACCTCGGCTTCCAGGCCAGTCAGGCGTTCAGCGCCACCGGCGGCGTGCCGCCGTACGCTTGGACGGTGGCATCGGGGGGCTTGAGCGCCACCGAATCAGCGGAGGGGGAGGAGGTTACCTACACGGCGCCGTCCGTGGCCGGAGTGTACGAGATCAACGTCACGGACCGGGCCGGGAACGCGGGCCTGGCGAGTGTGAACGTCAATCGCGCCTTGCGCATCAGCCCGGCGGCGGCGGTGGTGGAGCGCGGCGGCACGAGCAGCTTCACCGCCCTCGGCGGCTCGGGGACGTACACCTGGTCGACAACTGGCGGTGAGCTGAGCGCCCTGAGCGGCTCTCCCGTGACCTACACCGCGCCCGACCTCAGCGGCAAGGAAAACATCATCCTCGCTGATACGGCGGGGAGCGTCGTCACCGCGGTGGTCGAGGTGATCGAGGCGCCGCTGCCGTCGCCGGATCGTCTCATCCTGGGACCGCAGGAGAGCTCGCGCCTCTCCGTGGCGGGTGGCCGCGCTCCCTACACGTGGCACGCTGAATCAGGCGATTTGAGCGCCACCAGCGGCGACAGCATCATCCACACCGGCCCAGTGCTGAGCGGCAGCTACTTCGTGACGGTGATCGACAGCGAAGGCGTCGCCTCGCAGGTTCCCGTGAACATCGTCTCCGGGGCCTCCCTGGTGGTTACCCCCAATCAGGAGCGCTACGCCGCGGGAGAGCTGCTGGAGATCATCGTCACCACGCTGGGGCGCGGCGTGGCCGACCTCTACGTACGGGTGGAACTGCCGGCCGGGACGCCGGTGAGCATCACGGAGTTGAACGAGTTCAGCGTCCCCGACGTGTCGCTTCCCTTCGGGAGCCCGGTTCTGCTGGTGCCGGTGGCTCAGGAAACCACCATCATCTCCGTGCCCCTGCCCGAGACCCTGGTCGGCGCGCTGGCGGGCGAGTACCGCGTCACCGCCTCCCTGGTCGTTCCCGGCAGCGACTCGGCCCAGGCGAGGAACATCCTCGCCAGCGACAGCGCCGTCTTCGAGGTGGGCCAGTAGTTTACCGGCTGAAGCGCCGAGTTGGCGCCCCGCCTGGGTGGGGCGCATCAAGCAGAGGGTGGGCCTGGCGGCTTTCGCTCCTTCTGGGGGTCCCGCCGATCTCAGAACGAACACGAAGAACTTCAGGGCGCAGATCTCAACTCCTCCTCACCGATGCAAACAAAGCCTCGTCAACGCTGAGCGTCCAAGAGGCGTCAACCAATCGGCGGCAGGCGAGACAACGGCCGCGGGAGCGCCCTATGGCGGCCGTTGTTCGCGCCGGAACGGTCCCGGCGGCGCGCCGGCGGCGATGCTGCTGAATAACCCAGGTCGCCTGGCTCCCCCCATCTCTCTCATCCCCCAACCTCCCTGCCAGCAAGGTACGTCTTCCCTGACCAGTGTTACGTCACACAAATTCCATCCTTAATCGGACGCCTTCTTCGGGCCATGTGGTGGGGGAGTTTTTGCGCAAGACCTTTGCTTCCCCACACCCCCAATCCCCGCGAGCTGCGCAGCAGCTCGCGTAGTCGGGGTGCGCGAGGGGGCGAGGCTCCCTCGCAAATTCTGGCGATAGAATTTGTGAAACAGCACACTGGCCATGGCACAGCTACGGCATTCTCGGCAGCAGCTTCCTGGCGGCACCGCGAACCTGGGCGGGGCGCGCCCCGCGGCGAACGCCGGCATGCTTGCACGCCTGGGGCAGGTGCAGGAGATCGCCGCGACGCGGCACGATGAGGGAGCAGCGCAGCCTCGACGTAGGAAGGTCGAAAAGGGGAGTCATAAGAAAGACTAATTTCATCTAATAAGTCTTTTCACAGATAATTTTGACAACGGTCAATGTTTTACGGCCCGGAAGAGGGCATGAAAGAGCATACAGCTCTGAATGCCGCAGGCCTGCGAGCGCCAGTGGCGTCATGGCTGCCCAGGCATGAGCGAGTGGGTTTCAGGAGCGGCGGCGGAACCGAGCCCGGTGACGAAGGGGTAGTCCGATGACCGAGGAGCAGAAGTCGAGTCAAGCATCGAGTGGGAGCGGACTGACACGGCGGAGTTTCTTCCAGGCTTCGGGGGGACTGGTGGCGGGGCTGGCGGCGCTCACGACCGGCGGGGCGCTGCGGTCGAAGCCGGCCTTGGCGGCCCGCACGTTGATCCCGGTCAGTCAGCAGCAGAATCCCCTGGAGAGCTATCCGAACCGCGTTTGGGAACATGTCTACCTCGATCAGTACTCTTATGACAGCACCTTTGCCTGGGTCTGCTCGCCGAACGACACGCACGCCTGCCGCTTGCGGTCGTTCGTGAAGAACGGCGTCGTGCTGCGCAGCGAGCAGAACTACGATTCGCATCGTCTCACCGACCTCTATGGCAACCAGGCGACGCGGGCCTGGCATCCACGCGGCTGCGGCAAGGGTCAAACGATGCACCGCCGCGTCTACGGTCCCTTCCGCCTCAAGTACCCCACGGTGCGGAGGGGGTGGAAAGCCTGGGCCGATGCGGGGTTTCCCTCCCTGTCCGACAATCCTGAGCTGCGCGACACCTTCAAGTTCACTTCCCGCGGCACCGACACCTTTGTGCGCCTCTCCTGGGAGGAGGCCTTCGACTACATCGCCCGCGGCGCGGTCGCCGTGGCCCAGACGTATAGCGGCGTGGCGGGGCGCCGACGCCTCCTGGCGGATGGCTACCAGGCGGAGATGGTCGAGGAGACGCAGGGGGCCGGCACGCGCACGATGAAGCTGCGCGGCGGCATGGGGCTGCTGGGCGTCATCGGCAAGTACGGCATGTACCGTTTCGCCAACATGCTGGCCCTGCTCGATACGCACGTCCGCGGGGTTGGGCCGGACAAGGCGCTCGGCGGGCGCAACTGGTCGAACTACACCTGGCACGGCGATCAGGCGCCGGGCCAGCCGTTCGTGCACGGCCTGCAGGCGTCGGACTGCGACTTCAACGACATGCGCAACACCAAGCTGCACGTCCAGGTGGGCAAGAACCTCGTCGAGAACAAGATGCCCGACAGCCACTGGTTCATCGAGACCATGGAGCGCGGCGCCAAGATCGTCGTCATCTCCCCGGAATACAGCCCACCCAGCACCAAGGCCGACTACTGGATCTCGGTGCGGCCCGGTCTCTCGGATACGGCGATCTTCCTCGGCATCACCAAGTACCTCATGGACAAGAAGCTCTACGATGAGCCGTTCGTGAAGCAGTTCACCGACTTCCCGCTGCTGGTGCGCGCCGACACGCTGAAGCGCCTGAAGGCCGCGGAGGTCTTCCCGAGCTACAAACCCGGCCTCGGCAAGGACGGCCCCAGCTACACCATCCAAAACCTGGCGGATGACCAGTACGCCAAGCTGGGCGACTTCGTCGTGGTGGAGAAGAAAGACGGCAAGCTGAAAGCGATCACGCGCGATGACATCGGCCAGCGCATGCTGCAGAAGGGGATCGATCCGCTCCTTTCCTGGAAGGGGAAGGTGAAGCTGGTGAACGGCAGCGAGGTCGAGGTGATGACCCTGTGGGATATGTACGTCGTGCATCTGCGCGACTACGACCTCGACACGGTGGCGGAAATCTGCGGCGCCCCGAAGGCCCTCATCGAGCGCCTGGCCAACGACATCGCCACCATCAAGCCGGTGGCCATCCACATCGGCGAGGGGATCAACCACTGGTTCCACGCCACGTTGCACAACCGCGCCACCTACCTGCCGCTCATGCTGACGGGGAACATCGGCAAGCCCGGCGCCGGCTGCCATACCTGGGCGGGGAACTACAAGGCGGCCCTCTTCCAAAGCGCCCCCTGGTCGGGTCCCGGCTTCAAGGGATGGGTCGCCGAGGATGTCTTTGACCCGCTCCTCGATGCCGGCGCGTCCGGCAAGGACATCAAGGTGAAGGGCCGCGCCAAGGACGAGGAGCCGGCCTACTGGGACCACGGCGATCAGGCCTTGATCGTGGAGACGCCGAAGTACGGCCGCAAGAACTTCACCGGCGCCTCGCACATGCCCACGCCGACGAAGTTCCTTTGGTTCAACAACGTCAATCTCTTCAACAATGCCAAGTGGGCCTACGGCGTTTTGAAGAACGTCAATCCCAAGATCGACCTGATCGTCAACCAGGATATCGAGATCACCGCCACCGGCGAGTACTCCGACTTCAACCTGCCGGCCAACTCCTGGATGGAGTTCCAGGTGCCCGAGATCACCGCCTCCTGCTCCAACCCCTTCCTACAGATCTGGGGCGGCAAGGGGATCAAACCCCTCTACGACAGCAAGGATGACGTCCTCATCATCGCCGGCGTCGCCAAGCGGCTCGGGGAAGTGCTCGGAGACGCGCGCTTCGCCGACTACTGGAAGTTTGTCCTGGAGGGGCGTCCCGAAGTCTACATGCAACGACTGCTCGAGAGTTCCACCACCACCGCCGGCTACACCGTTCAGGACATCAATGCGGGCAAGTACGGCGAGCCCGGCGCCGCCCTCATGCTCTTCCGCACCTACCCGCGGGTGCCTTTCTGGGAACAGCTCCAGGAGAACATCCCGTTCTACACCGACACGGGACGGCTGCACGCCTACTGCGACATCCCCGAGGCGATCGCCTATGGCGAGAACTTTATCGTGCATCGGGAAGGGCCGGAGGCCACGCCGTACCTGCCGAACGTCATCGTCTCCACCAACCCGTACATCCGCCCGGACAACTACGGCTTCACGGCGGACATGGTGCAGCGGGCCGTCCTCGATGCCGACATCCGCACCGTGGCCAACAACAAACTGTCATGGGCCGACACGAAGAAGAGCAAGAACCCGCTCTGGGAGCAGGGCTTTAACTTCTACATCATCACCCCGAAGACCCGGCACCGCGTGCACTCCCAGTGGAGCATGGACGATCTGCATATGGTGTGGGATTCGAACTTCGGCGATGCCTACCGCAGAGACAAGCGCACCGTCGGCACGGGCGAGCACCAGATGCACATCAACCCGCAGGCCGCCAAGGACCTCGGCCTCGAGGACGGCGACTACGTCTACGTGGATGCCAATCCCGCCGACCGTCCGTACCTCGGCCACTCTCCCCAAGACCCCTTCTACAAAGTGGCGCGGCTGATGCTGCGGGTGCGGTACAACCCCGCTTACCCATACCACGTCCTCATGATGAAGCACTCGCCGTTCATGGCCACCGAGCGCAGCGTCAAGGCCCACGAGACGCGGCCCGACGGGCGCGCCCTCTCCGCCGACACCGGCTACCAGGCGAACCTGCGCTACGGATCGCACCAGAGCATCACGCGCGACTGGGCGATGCCGATGCACCAGACGGACAGCCTCTTCCACAAGGCCAAGGTGGCGATGAGCTTCATGTTCGGCGGCGAGGCCGATAACCACGCCATCAACACCGTTCCCAAGGAGACCCTGGTGCGCGTCGTGAAGGCCGAGCCGGGGGGGCTGAACGGCAAGGGGGCGTGGCTGCCGGCGACCACGGGCAATACTCCCAGCCACGAAAACGCCTTCATGAAGCGCTACCTCGAGGGTGACCTGATCCGCAGCGTCTAGGCGCCGAGCTGCCGGGGCGCCCGCCGCCTGGGCGCCCCGCGCGGCGCGCCGGAGGAGGGGAGATCGCCATGGCAGAGAAGGCGTTCGATCCCGAGGACCCCATGGAGCTCGTCGGCGTCGAGCTGCCGGGCTGCGACCCGGCACAGATGCTCGACGACATCGTGCAGGAGTACCTCCTCATGGGCTGGGGAGCGGCGCAGATTCTCGAACTCTTCCGCTCCCCCCACTTCACCGCCACGCACCGGATTCTGCAGCTCATGGGCGAGCCTTACGTGACCGAACGGGTGGACCGACTTGCCGAAGCATGGCAGCAGGGTTGGCTTACCGAAGGAGAGGCAGATGGCTAAGGTCTACAACTGGCAGATCGGCAGAGAGATGTCCTACCCCTACGAGCAGGCTGCTCCCAAGCGCCAGTGGGCGTTCGTCTTCAACATCAACCGCTGCATCGCCTGTCAAACCTGCACCTTCGCCTGCAAGGCCACCTGGACCTTCTCGAAAGGCCAGGAGTACATGTGGTGGAACAACGTCGAGACGAAGCCGTACGGCGGCTATCCGCAGTTCTGGGACATCAAGCTCCTGACCCTGCTGGATGAGAGCCACCGCAAGGCCAACCGGCAGATGGTCTGGAACAGCGCCAAGCGGCAGGGGGAGCAGCGTCCCTACGGCACCTACGAGGGGATGACGATCTTCGAGGCCGCCGAGCAGAACGGCTTGCAGCAGGAAGTGGCCCTGGGCTACGAGCCGAGCGATGCGGAGTGGAGCGCCCCGAACATCTACGAGGACACCGCCACCGGCCTCACCAGCGCCAAGGGCGCCACAACCATCGCCTCGGGCAGCCTGCCCGAGCATAAGGCATGGTTCTTCTACCTGCAGCGCGTCTGCAACCACTGCTCGTACCCGGCCTGTCTCGCCGCATGCCCCCGCAAGGCGATCTACAAACGGCCCGAGGACGGCATCGTCCTCATCGATCAGGAGCGCTGCCGGGGCTACCGCAAGTGCGTCATGGCCTGCCCCTACAAGAAGTCGCTCTACCGCCCGACCACCCGCACCAGCGAGAAGTGCGTCGCCTGCTACCCGCGCATCGAAGGCAAGGACCCCCTCTACCCCGGCCAGCCGCTGGAGACGCGCTGCATGTCGGTCTGCCCCGGCCGCATCCGCATGCAGGGGCTGGTGAAGAAGAACGCCGACGGGAGCTGGGCCGAGGATCGGCAGAACCCGCTCTACTTCCTCGTCAAGGTCGCCAAGGTGGCCCTGCCGCTCTACCCGCAGTTCGGCCTGGAGCCGAACGGCTACTACATTCCGCCGCGCTGGGCGCCCCGCCCCTACCTGCGGCAGATGTTCGGCCCCGGCGTGGAAGAGGCCATCGCGGCGTACACCGCCCCGTCGCGCGAGCTGCTGGCGGTGCTGCAGCTCTTCCGCACCACCCAGCAGATCATCTTCCGCTACGAGATCATCGAGGGACCGAAGGTCTTCGAAACGACCATCCAAGGGAAGAAGTGGCAAATGTATAACGACACGGTGGTGGGCTATGGCCAGGATGGCCGCGAGGTGACCCGCGTGGCGGTGGAGGAGGGGCTGCAGGTGCGTCCCAACAAACACGCCAACTCCATCTAGTTCACCCACTCAATCGCGAGGAGCCGCTGTCATGGGTGCCCCTGAGTCGGCGATTGCTCGAAGCGCCACCTACGACCTCCTCTCCTTGGCCTTCCTGTACCCGGAGGCGGGTCACCTTGACCATCTGCGCGAGGCCGTGCCGCAGCTCCAGGAAGCCGCCGGCGAGATTGGCTGGGACGACGTGGCGCGGGCCCTGCGAGGGCTCGGCGCCGAGCTGCGCACGGCGACGCGGGAGGCCCTCGAGACCGAGTTCGCCGAGGTCTTCGGGCACGGTATTCCGAAGGACTGCCCCCCTTACGAGGGAGAGTACAACCAGGCGCATATCTACCAGAAGGTGCAGACGCTGGCCGAGCTGAAAGGGGTCTACGAGCATTTCGGCCTGGCACCCAATCCCGACCTCAAGGATCGCCCCGATCACATCAGTGTGGAGCTGGAGTTCATGCAGGCGCTCACCGCCAAGGAGGCGTACGCCCGGCTCCAGAACCATGGCGACGACAAGATCAGCCTCTGCCGTGAGGCCCAGAAGTGCTTCCTTGAGCAGCACCTGGCGGGCTGGACCCGCCGCTTCGCCAGGGCGCTGGCCGGCAAGACGCAGCGCCAGGGGGTCTACGGGGCGCTCGCCCTGCTGCTGGGAGCCTACATGGAGCGTGAGCTCCAGGAGTTCGGGCTGACGCCGTCGCTCCTCCCCGTCCTGACGGACATCGAGGAGGAGGGCGATGCCGGCTGTCCCGGTTGCGACGCCTGACGATGATCCCGGCGACGATCCCGAGAACGAACGCAGCTCAGAAAGGGCGCTACGATGAATCTGGCAAAGTTCTGGATGAGCAGACGGACGGTGCTGGCGGGCGGGACGGCGGCACTCCTCTCGCTGGCCGGCCGCCTGTGGCTGCGCTCGGCGCGCGCCCAGCAGACGGCGAGCGGCATCACGGCCGCGCCGGTGAGCAGGGTGCCGCTGGCCCCCGAGGATGCGCTCTGGGGACGGGCGAAGCCCACGCCGGTGGTGCTGCTGCCGCAGAACCTCGTGCTGCCGCGATTGGCGAAGTCGAACCTGCAAGCCCTGAACGTCCAGGCGCTCTACGACGCCGCGCGTCTCGCCGTGCGCCTCGAGTGGCCGGATGCCCACAAGGATGACGAGCTGGGCACAGTGCAGCAGTACCGCGACGGCGTCGCCATCCAGTTTCCGGTGAACCCGGCCGGCTCCGCGCCCTCCTTCATGATGGGCCAACCGGGGAGCGGCGTGGTCATCTACCACTGGAAGAGTGACTGGCAGTTCAGCCTGACCTACGACGTGGACGAAGCCTACCCAAACATGTACGCCGACTACTACCCCTTCTCCGGGGTTGCGGCCGGGGAGATGCCGGAGGCCACCGATTACCTGACGAAGGGCCGCCGGGAGTACCTGACCGCGGCCGCGGTCGGCAACAGCTTGGCGGACCCCTTCGTCCAGAAGCGGATCGGACCGATCCAGAAGATGCGCGCGGAGGGCTTCGGGACGACGGAGGCTGACCAGGTGCAGGACGCGCAGGGCGGCGGCGTCTGGTCCTCCAAGGGATGGCGGATCGTCATCTCCATCCCGCTCAAACAGAGCGCCTTCACCTTCGCCAAGGGCATGACGGTGCCACTTGCCTTTGCCGTGTGGGACGGCGCGGACCGGCAGCGGAACGGCCAGAAGACTTACGCACCCTGGATGAATTTGGTGCTGGCGTAGGGGCAGGGGGGCGGCGGATCAGCCGCGCGACTCCTGGGCAGGGATGCGGCATCCCCTCCCGAACCCGCGAGTCCGCCGTGACCGCCCTGATTGTAGGGGCGGGGCTTGCCCCGCCCAAGGATGCGGCATACGCGCCGGGTATCCCGCCTCCGCCGGCAGCGCGCGACGCCCAGCGAGAACGCAGAAAGCCCGCGTTGCGGGCTTTCTGCGTTTCAGCGCTGCCGCGCGGACTGCGCGGCAGCGAGCGTGAAGGGGTGCGGGCGGGGAGGAGCCTCGCCCGCGGCGGCGCGGTCGATTGATCAGAGGTACGGTTTGCCGCCGGAGATGAAGGTGCCCATGACGTTCCCCCTGGTGATCGGCAGCAGCAGGTGCGAGGGATGCTCCGCGTTGTGGTGCACGGTGATGCGTGACGCCGAGGCGCGGTGCAGGTGACCCGAGGCCAGCGCTTCGAGCGGGTGCTTGGGTGGGTCGTCAGTGCAACTGATCTTCAGCACCAGCCTTGATCCAGGCTTGCAGAGAGTGCAGGTGGGAACGAGCGGGATGGTGAACTCCGTCACCTCTCCGGGGGTGAGCGGCTCGGGCTGCGTGTGCGGGAAAAACGGCGCCCAGGGTTTGGAGCGCTGCGGGTCGAGGCGTCGATGCGAGCCGCGCAGCCAGCCGCGCGTCAAGATGCGCTCCTGCCCCGCCGCGTCCACGGCGCGCAGGCTGATGAACCAAAGCGCCTCGGGAGCCGTGCTGGAGGCGAACAGCTTGAGCACGATGGGGCCGATGACCTCCGTCTGCTCCACGAAGAGGGGGGTGGAAAACTCCAGGCTGCCGCGTCCCCATGGCGAGTCTTCAAACGAGGTCGTCCCCTCGTTCGGCCAGTGCTCGCGCTCGAAGAGGACGCCCCCTTCGTGCAGGTGGAAGGGAGTCCATTTCGTTTCCGGCAGAGGCCACTCGTTCGCTTCCTTCCAGGTTCCCTCGCCGGGGATAAAGAGCCTGATCGGCGGCTCCTGCAGAATCCCCGTCTCGATCCCTTTCAGCCAGAAATCGAACCAGCGCAGCGACTCGTACTGGAGCTGGTAGAGAGGGCGGTCCAAGTACGCCGGCGGGCCGATCACCAGCTTCTTGGGGACGCTCAAGTTCTCCCAGCTCCGGAAGGCTCCGGGCAGGTGCAGGCCGTAGATGCCCCAACAGGCGCCCAGGTACGCCGGCACGTTGATGGTCGGGTAGTTTACCCGGCGCTCCTCCCAGTACGGGCCATCGCAGGGGTTGAGCAGCAGGTCCACCAGGAGGGGATTCATCCCCTGCTCGGGGTTGCGCAGGATCGCCGCCAGTTCAGGCACGCGGGTGATGTCCTCATCCCGCAAGCACGCCGCGATGGCCTGTCCAAACGCCTCCTCGCCGAGGCGTTGCCGCGTCTCGCTCGCCACCCTGGCCTTGTAGAGCGAGCCATACGCCCACATGCGCCAGAAACCGTGACCGAGGATGCCGCCGTGATAGACGGAGTCGCGGTAAAGGTCCGTGGCTCCCCAGGGGGCGAAGATGCACTTCAGGTGGGGTGGATTGAGCGAGGCGATGAAGAACTGAATCCAGGCGAAATACGACACCCCGAACATGCCGACCTGGCCGTTGCACCAGGGTTGCCGTGCCATCCACTCGATGAGCTCGCAGCCATCCTCGATCTCGCGGCGGGCAAGAAAGGGGTAGATGCCGCCCGAGTTGCCGGTTCCCCGGATATTGGCGATGAGGTAGGCGTAACCGCGGCGCACGTAGAACGCCGGGTCGCCCGCTTCGATATAGGCGGTCCCTTCTTCCTGATTGGCATGCCGAAAGATGTTGATGGAAAGGGCCGCAGGCTTTATCGGTGCGGTTTGCGAGGCTTGATTATACGGATGATAGCCCAGGATGGCGGGAAAAGGTCCGGCTGCGTCGGGCCGGAAAATATCGGCATCGAGTTCGATACCGTCACTCATGGGAATCTTTACGGAGCGTTCCACCACCACGCCGTACGCGCGTTCCGACGTTGTCCATGCAGTGCTAAACATGGCGCAGCTCCATCGCGGCGTCCTCGCGCCCGCGCAGTGAGAGGGATGCTCCGTTCCCCGCCTGCTGCTCCCTCTCGCTTGATTCCACCACCCTCCTAGCCTTCCTGGCGGAGCTCACGCCCGCCATTCTTCTTGCACGATGAGCATGGAAGGTTGGCGGAAGGCCGACAGGCTCGCCGCGGCGCACATCCCCGGACGCAGCGTCGGCAGGGGTTCGAAGCTGTCGAGATTCCTTCAGCGGTCCCGCGGTCGTGGAGCACTGCACCCTGGCGCCCCTCTGCCGCTCCACAACAGCATGATCTGGCGGGCCCCGATGATTGCCGCGGTGCAGGAGCGGCCCTGGCGTGCTGCCGTGGAGACGGTGAAGTTGGCGCGCCGTTCAGCAGAGCGCGCAGCCGTTCACGCCGGCTCGCCGCGGCCGAGGCGTCCCCCCTCGTGTTCATAGATTTCATGCCTTGGTCGGCTGGCGAGGATATTCTCCTTGCCCCAATTCGTCACCTTGGCGAACTGCTCGGAGCGGATGAACGACTCGAAAGCCGTCCTGTCGGTCCACGCCGAGACGATCAGGTAGGAGCGCGGGTGGTTGACATCGCGGTAGAGATGCGAGGCGGTGTGGCCGCTCATGCTCTTCATGATTTCGAGCACGCGATTGAAGGCACGTTCAAAGGTCCCCTCTTTCCCTTCCAGGATTTCGTAGTTCATGCCGACGGTGATCATCGGAGCTCCTTTGGGCGATGGCGCTGGTGTCGTTCCGTCGTTTTCTCCAGGGTGTTGCAGTCACGGCTGATCGCGCACCGCATCCTAGCATGTCGCTCGCCGCATTTCGAGGCGACGAGGCCGACGGCCCCGGCTCGTGGTGGCGGGATGCCGGGAGCGCTGCGTTCTACGTGGTCGATACGGGTCGGCCGCGGCTACCCACTCGAGGGAGGCGCTCCCTCCGTCTGGACGTCTGGCAGCTCTCCCACGACCGAGGACCTCTGGCGCCGCTCCTCCGCGGCGCTTTGGTCAGGCGCCAAAGGGGCTAAGCAGGTTGCCATGCGCACGCTGCCGAGGAGACGCGAACGGGCTTGTGGTCGCCGCCGGAGAGGATTCGCGCAGACGGCGGCGAAACTTACCTGCCGAATATCATGGCTGGGAGCGTGGCGGAAAGCACGGCATGGGGGAAGCTGCGCAACGGGGGAAACTCTGCCTGGGGACGAGAGCGTAAGGCGCGGCGGCAGGGGGGGTGGGAGGAGGAATCGGCGCGCTGATGTCGCTGGCGGTGGTCAACAAGCTCAGCAGCGAGGCCTGTCGTTCTTTCTCGGTGTCACGCAAAAGAGCTTTCTGGGCAGGTCACCTCTCTCAAATTCAAGAACGTCAAGCATCTCAGAGTCTGTTGAAAGTTGTTTGACGGTTCTCTCTACTGAAAAAACGAACAACGCCCCCCCCTCTCGTACCTGTCTACGCCATGGTGACGTTCCTGGAGGGATTGCCTCGAAGTGCGCCCCCCGTCGAGAACGCAGGCCCTCTCTCCTGACCACTCGCCCCCCTCGCTGCTTGCCCTTCATCACCAACAGAGCCGGCAAGCTGGCGCGTCCACGGTTCGGGGGCGGGTAGGCCGGCTAGGAGCTGCCGCCGAACGATCCGCCCATGCCGCCGCCCATCATACCCATGCCCATCTGTGCATATGCCTCAGGAACAACCTTGAAGGAGCGGATGCTGGGGCGGTGGTAGGCCAGCAGGAATGCCGCCGCGCCGATGCCGAGGTGCTTGAAGAGATCGCGGCGTTCCACTCCCTCTTGGGGGGTATCGCCCTGCGCGTCACGCGCTTCACCCTTGGGGAACTGATCCATCGTGAGAACCTCCTGTCCCCGCAACCACTGGGCCGCCATCCCTAAAGATATTCGAGATATTCCAGCGCCGGCCTGCCTCCTGTGCACCTGTCACGTGGCGAGGTGGCCCCCCTTTGGTCACTGCAAGGAAGCAAGCTGCGTTTACCCCGGCAAGGGTGCGCGCGCCTCCTGGGATCGCTTCAGGGGACCGGCGCGCCACAGCTTGCAAGTGTCGCTCTGATGGAGCTCACCCCTTCTTCCAGCGACGCCATCGTGAGCTCATAGCCAGGCAGCGCGTGAGCCACATCGATGAGGGCGCAGAGGCGCTCCGTGGTCCGTTCCTCGAGGTTCATCCCCTCCTGAGTCAGCCGCTCGAGGACCTCGGCCGGATCAAGGGCGCGCAGGCGCGTTCGCTCCTCTGGCGCATACCTGGGGAAGAAAAGCAGCGACGGCTTCGCCCGCGCGCCAGGGCTCAGTTGGCGGTAGGAAGCGGGATCGACTACGTAGCGCCGCTTGCCGTCGAACTTGGTATGCGAGAAACATACCGCGGCCGCGGGCCAGAAAGCGCGCAGCGAGGCGAGAACGTCCTCCCGCAGCAGGAAGCTGCGCTGGAAGGGGATGAGGGAGAGGCGCGCCACGTCGAGAAAGATCAACTCTTCCGAGACCAGCACAAACCCCAGGGATGCCAAGCCGGCCAGGAGCGTTGATTTTCCCATCCTCGGCGGGCCGATGAGGAGGAGCGTTTGCCGCCCGTTCGTCATCGCTCCCCCATGGAGATGCACGCAATCGCCGCGCCTCGTGGCGGCGTGCGCCCCGAAGGATCGGTCCACCTTGTAGAGGGCTTCATCCAGATTCGGCTTCACGTGCAATTGCGAGCCGGCATCGATGACCCGCCACTCGGCGCCATTCGAGGTGTGGTGCACGGAAAAAGTAGGGAGCTGGGCCCGGGCGCTCTCCGCCCGGTCGCCGTTGCGATCACCATTCTGGTCGCCATGATCGCTGACGCGCGCGTAGTAGAGCTGGGACAACCGCGCCAAGAACTCCGCGCTGTTGGTGCGCAACTCAACCTTGCACCCGGCGAGCCAGAAGATCGCGCAACTCTGCCCCTCTTGCCGTTTCATCATCGAGGAGAACGCTTCTCAAGCAACAACCCCAATCGCCTTTCGAAGACTCCTACAGTAGTGCGAGATAAAGCAATCGTCCTCAGGAATAAGTAGAACAACTCCGCTTATCTATAGACCCGCCTTTGGTTGTCAAGGAAATCGATGCGCCCCATGAAGAGCGCCGCGCGTGCGGCCAGGTGGCGGGTGGTTGAACTCCCTGGAGCGACACCTACCCTCCGCGGAAGCAGACGGCTCGCCAGCCGGACACACCACCTCCGCCGCGCCGCGGCACACTCCCCGAACCGCCGGCGCTACGTCACCCCTCCCCTCGCTTGGCAGCTTCTGTCTGGCCAGAGGGCCGAAGCAGGCATGCCGAGGGGGCCTCGACGACGAGCCGTGGAGGCGCCGAGATGCTCCGTCAGAACCCCATGTGCATGTTCTGCTGGCCGTGTCCGAACGAGCTCTTGCCGGGGTGATCCTGCGCCATGGCCCCCGGCGCGACCCTGAAAGTACGGATCGACGGTGGATGATAGACGAGGAGGAACGCCCCCGCGCCGGCGCCGATTGCTTTGAGGAGGTCGCGGCGCCCCAGTCCGGAGGCAGGTTTCTCCTCTCCCTGACTTTCTGTCACACCCTCGTACGGTTCCATTGTTTTTCCCTCGCCTGACCGCGGCGGCGGCCCTTAGCGGGATGCCGCGTCGCTGGTCGTTGTGGGAGTGCCGCTTCGACTCGCGGTAGGGTGGTCCCCCCCCCCGCTCCTGCCGGCAACGTCGACACGGTGGCGCAGGGTCTCCGCGAGGAGCACCCGCGCGTAGGCCTCGTCACGAACGATGTCGCCGAAACTCGCCCGCAACTCTTCGATGATGGCCTGCGCCGCGAGACCGCGGCGACAGCCGTCAAGAACCGCCGCGTCGATCCGACCGCGCTCGTTCAGCAGCGGCCGCCAGTCATCCCCCTGCCGTCCCAGCGACTCCTCCGTGCAGAGGATTGATGCGAACGAGTCATGGTTGCGGACCGCTACCACCGTTGGAGACGCCGCCCCGTCCGAGGATCGAAGCTGCCGCACCCTCCACTTCCAGATTATGTCGATCCAGGGAAAAGTTGCAAGCTCGACATGCAAACGATCTCCCGCCGCCGCGGCGAGGGGTGGGGAGATCGGAAAGAAGGCTTGCTGCCATGCGGTCGCCGTGAACTGCGGGTGGTTCGAGAGGACAAGGCCCTCAAGGAGGCGCAAATCGAACCACCCCAGCAGACCATGCACCTCGGCGGCGCGCGGCACCTCGAAGCTCAGGCTGGCGGAGAAGTGCCCCGTGGTCGCCTCGCGCAGGCGCAGGCGATGAACCTCCCCCGGCGTCGCCACCAGCTCGGCGGCGGAAAATGCCCGGTAGATCGGCTTGCCGTAGATGGTGGCGAGCAGCGGCTGCGGCTCGATTCCCAGCTTGCTCACCAGCCGCACGGGGCGCTCAAGCTCGGCGTAGAACTCCGGGGTGCTGACCGGCGCCATGAAGAGCACCACCTCCTCGGGGAGGAACTTCCCCGTCGGCTTCAGAAGCCGCTCCCGGCAGCCGAGGATGACCTCGTCAACGGAGGCGTGCAGAAAAAAGGGGTCGAAGTGCTCCGTCACCAGGAGATCGACCGGCTCCGGCAGGCGCACCGAGCGCGCATCCTCCTGCACGAAGGTGATGCGCTCCGCCCAGCCATTGGCCCGCGCCAGCTCGCGGGCCTTGCCGATCACGTCGTGCGGCTCGATGGCATAGACGCGCTCGGCGCCCGCAGCGCAGGCGAAGAAGGCGAACGTCCCCAGCCCCGTGCCGATCTCGGCGACGGTCTGGCCGCGCAAGTCGAGACGCTGGAAGGCCTCGCGGAAAGCGCCCAGCCGGCGCTCGTCCTGCCACATGCGCAAATAGTACTCAAGCATGGAGCACGCTCTCCACGCATGCCACGGCGTCTCGCAGGGATGAGGCCGTGATCTCGTACGCGGGCGCCGACTCCGCCAGGCGCGCCAGCGCCGAGACCCCCGCGAAGCCGTGTCCCGCAAGGTTGAGCGTCTGGCTCAGGAGACGTCCAAAAACCTCCTCGAGCGGCAGCAGCTCAATCCGTCTGGCGCTCTCCGCACGGTAGGCGGGGAAGATGAGGAGGTAGGGCGCGGCGACTTCCCGTGTGGGCGCCTGCTGGAACGACCCAGGAGCCGGAAGGTAGCGGCGCGTGCCGTCATCCTTCGTGTAGGCGTAACTGAGCGTCGCCGCCGGCCACACCGCGCGCACCTCCTTGAGCGCGGCCTCCCTGATGAAGATGCCGCGTCGGAAGGGGATCACCGCGAGCCGTTCGGGGTGCAGGAAGAGCAGCTCGTCGGCCACATACTCGAAGCCGCGCCCCAGCAAGCCGGCGAGCAGCGTCGTCTTGCCGGCGCGGGGGCCTCCCAGGACGAGGATGGTGCGTCGCCCCCCGCGGCTCACCCCCCCTCCGTGGAGCTGCAACAGGTCTGGACGCGCCTCCATGGCGTACGTGCCGAAGGCAAGGTCCACCTCGTAGAGGGCTTCTTCCAGCGTCTCGGTCTGGAGACGCTGCAACTTCTGGTCCACGATGCGCCAGCGCTCACCCTTGGCGCACGCCGCTTCCGTAAGGCGCATCACCTCAATCATTGGACAATCGCATGGCTCAGGTGGTTCTCGCTCGTACTCCCCATAGAGCTGAGAGAGCCGCGCGACAAAAGATGGGCTGTTCGTCCTGAGCGCAATTTGCCGATCCGCAACCCGGAAGATCGTCATAGATGCAATCCCGTCACGCCTGACCATGCTCCCGGGTCCATGCGCCGCGACCCCCTGCCGGCCAAGTTCATGGCGGACTGGTAAGGCCACGTGGGGTCCTCACGTTCACTACATCGTACTCTCCTGTCACAACTCAATATATGGCCAATCATTCTGAGTTGGGTATCCCCCGGCGGCAAGTGATGTGACAATCGGCCCCGCGCCCCGGCGGATCACGCCTGGTCGCCTTGGCTGGCCGCCGGCACTGGCTTACAGCGGCAGCGAAGCGACGCGAGATGGGGAACAGCAGGCAGGACTACGGACGTTTCCCTGGCTGGCCGGGAGCGGGCTTCGTCGCCTTCTTTCCCCCCGGTAGGAGCTCGTACAGCCGCGCCAGCAGGTACCCCCAGGGCTGGCGGCGCAGCTTCTCGAGGTTCTCCGGCGCGGGGTGGAGGAGGAGCCGCAGGGGCCATCCCCAGCGTTGCCAGCGACGCGAGGTGGAGAGGCAGACCTCCAGCCAGGGGCCAAGGATCTCGCTGCTCCGGCCGCGCAGGGACGGCAGCATGAGCCTCGCCGCCAGCCACTCCATGAGGCGCTCCTCGATGGCGCTGAGGTGCGGAAACCTGCTGAGATCCTGAAGGACGCCGTCTGGGATGGGCACCCCAAGGAGGCGCTGGGCGAGGCGAAGGTAGAGGCGACAGTACGCGCCCACCCGGTAGGCGTTGGCGCGCTGGACGAAGGCTGGCCAGTCAAGGCGGCAGCGCTCGAGGATGGCCGCGGCGTCACAGAGACTGTAGAGGTGTCCCACGCACGCATCCATGTAGGTTGCATGCAGGGCGGCGTGCAGGAGGAGGTCTTCCGCGGCGAAGCGGCGGCCGGGCTGCGCCGCGATGAGGCAGGGCGAGGCGCGCTCCCACACCTCCCCGCTCCTGATGGCATGTCCGGGCGGGGGGCTGACGAAGGCCAGGTGCACCTCCACCGGGCTGCGCCGCTGCGGGTGCACAAAGCCGGGAAGCTGGTGCGGGGTGGTGTGAGGGCGCCGGCGCAGGGGGATGTCGGTCTTCATGACGTAGCCGAGGCTCTTCAGCAGCTCGGTTGTTCTTGCCGCATCCGGGGGGGCGATGAGGAGGTCGATGTCCTCCATGCAGCGCGTGCCGATGTCCTCATAGACGCTTTCCAGGAGGGCGGCTCCCTTCAAGACGACGACCGGGATGCGGTGCGCGGCGAGCGTCGCGAGGAGCCCCCCCAGCTCATGGAGGAGCGCGACATTGGCGCCGAGGGTGCTATAGTAGAGCGCCTCGATCTCCCGCAGGTGCTGCGGAAGAATGCGCACCGAGGGATGCGCGGCGAGGCGGCGATAGAGGAGCGGCGCAACGCGCAACGACGCCGCCAGCTTGACGACCTCCGCCGTGATCGAAAGCCGGAGGCCGGGCGGCAGCTCCCGTCGGAGAGCCTGGAGGAGGCGCCGCCTTGCCTGCTTCATACCGCTCCTCCTGGCTGGCAGGCATGGCGCGGGGGCGGCCACGACGCTCCCCGCGCGACCGCCCGCTCTTTCCTCACCATGGTGAGCAGTATAGCGCAGGTTAAAGGAAAGGCGCAGGCTCGGCTCGCCGGCGCCGGTATTTTTCACTGACTCCTGGGCTCCTCCGGACCTGCTGGATTCCTGTTTCTCCTGCCAGCCCGGTGATTGGTGGTTGTCCTCCCCGCGGCGAGGCAGCAGAATGGCGCGGCGTCAAGCGCGAGCGGCAGAGCAAGCCAGGCGGGTTGAGCCAGTCGGATCGACCCATCCGCGGCGGACTCCTGGCGAGCCTGGCGTGGACCGCCATGGCGAGCGGCAGGCCGCGGCGGCCTCTCAGTCACCATCCCGGCGGGCGACACGCCTGGGCGGCGCCCCCAAGTCGTGCGCTTCATGAGCAGCCCACTCTCCCCGCCGCAGCTTATTCTGGCGAGCCGCTCGCCACGGCGCCTCAAGATGCTGCGCCAGATCGGCCTGCGCTGCCGCGTGCGCGCCGCAACCGCGGTGGATGAAACCCCGCGGCAGGGCGAACCGCCCCACGCGCACGTGCAGCGGCTCGCGCTGGCGAAGGCCAGCGAGGTGGCGGCGCGCTTCCCTCGCGCCTTCGTCCTTGGAGCCGATACCATCGTGGTGCTCGAGGGGCGCCTCCTCGGCAAGCCGCGCGATGCCGCGGACGCCGCGGCGATGCTGCGCCTCCTCAGCGGACGCACCCACGTGGTCTATACCGGTCTGGCACTGCTCCGCGCCGACCCCGCCGTCCAGGAGGTGGCCTATGCCGCAACCCGGGTGACGTTTCGCACCCTTCACGAAGAGGAGGTTCTGGCCTACGTGGCGACCGGCGAACCCCTCGACAAGGCGGGCGCCTATGGCATCCAGGGGCGGGCGGCTCTCTTCGTGGAACGCATCGACGGCTGCTACGCAAACGTCGTGGGGCTGCCGCTGGCGCTGCTGGCGCAGCTCCTGCAACGGGTCGGCGTCCGCTGGTGGAGCCACCTGCTTGCCGAGCCTGCCACGTGAGGCCGACCCGCGTGCTGTTTCTCAATTGAGATCGCATAACTTTGCGAGGGAGCATCGCCCCCTCGCGCACCCCGCCTTGTAGAGGCGGTTCGCGAACCGCCCCTACGGGATGGGGGTGTGGGGGAGCACGGGTTCCCCACAAGAGCTCCCCTCCCCCACATGGCGCAAAGAAGGCGTTGAATTGAGGATGGAACTTGTGCGACGTAACCCTGGCCAAGCGGCAGGCGTGGGAGCTGACCCACCTCGTTGCAACCCCAGCAAAACCTTGACCCTCCAGGGGCCGTACCCTATACTTGAGTGCAGTGATCGGAAGCTCAGCCGCCAACTGGTCGTCTCGGAGAGACCTGAAAAGAGAAGGGGGTCGGCGTGGTTCGCAGTCTGCGCCGGGATATTCAAGCCGCCCTGGAGCGTGATCCAGCGGCGCGCAACTGGCTCGAGGTCGTCTTCTGCTACCCGGGGTTTCATGCCCTCCTCTTCTACCGCGTCTCGCACTGGTTCTGGCAGCAGCGCCTCTGCCTGCTGGCGCGGTGGTTCTCCCATCTGGGGCGCTTCTTCACCGGCATTGAGATCCACCCGGCGGCCAAGCTCGGAGCGGGGTTGTTCATCGACCACGGCATGGGCGTCGTGATCGGCGAAACGGCCGAGGTCGGGGAAAACTGCACCCTCTACCACGGGGTGACGCTGGGCGGGACGCGGCTGGCGAAGGAGAAGCGGCATCCCACCGTGGGGGATAATGTCGTCATCGGCGTGGGGGCCAAGGTCCTCGGCAACCTGAAGATCGGCGATAACAGCCGTATTGGGGCGAACTCCGTGGTCATCCGGGATGTGCCGCCCAACTCGACGGCGGTCGGCATCCCCAGCAAGGTGGTTGAGAGAGAAGTGTCCGATCAGTCTCCCGCCATCGACCTCAACCATGCTGACCTGCCGGACCTGCAGGCGGCGAAGATCGCCCACCTCATGCAGCGCGTCGAGGAGCTCGAGCTCGAGATGGCGCGCCTGCAACAGGCGCAGAACGCCTCCTGGCGCGCCTCCTAGGCGACGGCCGGGATGCGCTGAGTGCTGAGGGAGGCGCCGACCTCGGCAACGAGTCGCTTGCCCGCGCCGCCTTGGCGGAAGGGGCTGTGTGCGGAGCCACGCAGGCAGCCGCTGAGTAGGATACGGGTTCCGTGCGCCTGATCTACCTGGACCATAATGCCACGACCCCCGTCCGTCCCGAGGTGCTGGAGGCGATGCTGCCGTACCTGCGCGAGCACTACGGCAACGCCTCGAGCCTGCACACCTTCGGGCGCACCGCCCGCAAGGCGGTCGAGGAGGCCCGCGGTCGGCTCGCCCACCTCATCCACGCCGAACCGGACGACCTGGTGTTCACCGGCTGCGGCAGCGAAGCCGACAGCATGGCGCTCAAAGGCGTGGCGTTCGCCAACCGCCGGCACGGCTCCCACCTCGTCACCACGAACGTCGAGCACCAGGCGGTGCTCGATACCTGCCGCTACCTCGCGGAACGTTTCGGCTTCGAGGTGACCTACCTGCCCGTTGACGCGGCCGGGCTCCTGCGCCTCGATGATCTGCGCCAGGCGTTGCGCCCCGACACCATCCTCGTCAGCATCATGCACGCCAACAACGAGGTCGGCGTCATCCAGCCCCTCGACGCGTGCGCCGACGTGGTGCGGGATTTCAGCCAGCAGATCGGCCGCCGGGTTTACCTGCATAGCGATTGTGTGCAATCCCTCGGTAAGCTCCCCATCGATGTTCGCCGCCTCGACGTGGACCTGCTGACCTTCTCCGGCCATAAGCTCTATGCGCCAAAGGGCGTGGGCGCCCTCTACGTGCGCGAGGCGACGGTGATGGACGCCCTCATCAACGGCGGTCACCAGGAGCTCAATCGTCGGGGGGGTACGGAGAACGTGGCCGGGATCGTGGCCCTCGGAGCAGCCTGCGCGCTGGCCGAGGCGGAGATGGGCGCGGAAGCCAGGCGACTCGCCGCCCTGCGTGACCGCCTGGAAGCGGGCATCCTCGGCGCCATCCCCGAGGCGCGGGTGAACGGCGACGCCGCGCCCCGCCTGCCGAACACCTTGAACCTCAGTATCGCCGGCGTGGATGGCGAGTCGCTCCTCATTAACCTTGACCTCGAGGGCATCGCCGTTTCCACCGGCTCGGCGTGCAGCTCAGGCAGCGTCGAGCCCTCGCACGTGCTGCGCGCCATGGGGGTGGACAAGGAGTACATCCGCGGCTCGGTGCGCCTCTCCTTGGGGCATGGCACGAGCGCGGCGGACGTTGACGCGACCCTTGAGGTCATGACCCGGGTGGTGGAGCGGATGCGACAGCTCTCGCCCCAGTGGGAGGATGCCCGAGCCCTGCGCTGAGGAGCAGGCTGCGGCGTCTGCCTCCCTGGGTCCATCGCGGCGCCTCGATTGTCATCTTGCTGCATCGCCGGGAGACGGTGGCGGCGGCGGGAGCAGGCGAGGGTAGAAGCCCCCACACGCCGGCGCCGCGACTGACTGGTGGCGGGCGTGGGTGTCCTGAGAGGGTGCACCGCTGAGTGCAGCAACGTTCCCGACACGTGACGAGAGGCGGCCATGCTCACCGATGAAGTCCTGTACCATTTCAAGAACCCACAGCACCAGGGCAGCATCGAGGATGCGGAGATCGTGGCCTCGGTGGTGAATCCGGCCTGCGGCGACACGCTCAAGGTGTACGTCAAGCTCGATGGCGACAGGATCACGGACGCGAAGTACAAAATCTACGGCTGCGCCGCGGCCGTGGCGGCGAGTTCCGTGGTCACCGGCATGCTCATTGGCAAAACCCTGAGCGAGATCGAGTCGATCAAGCGCGAGCAGGTCTCCGACGCACTTGGCGGTCTCTCCCCCACCCACGCCCACACCGCGGTGCTGGCGGAGGATGCGGTCAAGGCCATCCTGCGCACGCAGCGCGAAAAATCCTAGCGGCGCTCCTGCCGTGTGCAGTCTCCCTCTCCGTCGGCGCAGTCTGAGCGGCGCGGCGAATCCGGCTGCGCCCCAGTGGGCTGCGCTTCCTTCACCCCCAGCCGCGACCAACGTGCGCGCCCCGGCGCTGCTCTTGCTCGCACCGACTGACGGCGAGCGCCCCGGTCAGTAGCGGCCGGCGAAGAAGTCGTCGAGAATCTCCGCGTGATCAAAGGCCAGGGGGCGAGGGAGGGTTTCGGCCCCGAACAGGCCGATGGCGGCGGCGTCGCTGGCGGCGCGGGGGCTGCCGTGGGCTGTGGCGAGGAAGACGACGGAGAGCGTGTGCTGGCGAGGATCGCGCCCAGGGCGTGAGTAGGTGTGGAACTGCCGCAGCAGGTGGACCTGCAGCGAGGTCTCCTCCAGGGCTTCCCGCGCCGCCGCGTCCTCCGCCGATTCGCCGTAGTCCACGAAGCCGCCTGGGATGGCCCAGCCGTACGGCTCGTTGCGCCGCTCAATGAGCACGATGCCGCGGCGGCCCTCCGGCGTTACGCAGTCGATGAGGATATCCACGGTGGGGATGGGGTTGCGGAACCTCTCCACCGCGGCGCCGCAGGCGGGGCAGGTGATCGTCGTGCGCATGGGCGAGGTCTCCGCCGCGTTGCGAGGGCGGCAGGTGGGTCCGCGGCAGGACCAGCCGGGCCGCGCTGTGCGGGGGCTTGATCAACCCGGCATGGAGGATTGCAGGCTGCCGTCGTCCAGCAGTGCGAGCACCAGGCTGGCAAGGTTGGCGCCGGCGCGCTCGGCGTTGCGCGACAAGGTGCCCCAGGATTCCCGCCAGGCAGGGTCCCGCCCATCCTCTGCCGGCGCTGTTTCGGCCGGCTCTGGTGGGCCCACGGTGGTGGAGTCGGAGGACCTGCCGGCGCCAGCCGTTTCCTCCAGCGGCCCCTCTGATGGCTCCCCCGGCGGCGGGTCAGGCGCCGCGGTGAGCGCGCTGCGCCGCTGGCCGTCGGTCGGGGGGCGCGGCACTAGTACTTAGTTGCGTAATTCAGTTATACGCCTCGTAAGGGTGACTGGGTGGACGACCGTTTTGCGCCACTCGAAGGGGGCGGCCTCAGGATTATAGGCGGCGATGAACGCTTCGATGGCGGCGCGCAGCTCAGCCAC
>JACPUC010000018.1 GCA_016192455.1 Candidatus Tectimicrobiota bacterium
CCGTTATCCTGGAAGACCACCGTGGGGTTGGACCTGGTGGAGTTGAAGGCGAAGTGGAAATCGACCCGCGAAGGGAAGGAACCGGAGAAGTCGCTCGCGACGACCGTGCCGGTCTCCAAGTCGAACCCCGCGCTCTCGAAAGTGAGTGTGGCGGAGGTGCTCGTCTGGGCGGGAGCCGATGCAGCGAGCAGCCCCGTAAACAGAATGCCGAGGATTGTGGGGATGACGAGGAAGCGTGCCTGTAAACGTTTCATGAGAAAACCCCCTTCATGGCTGCGCAACGGCGGAGCGGAAGACCTGCGAACCTCCTCTCGCGGTCGCGTAGGCGATTCCTGACCCCTTCTCCCCGCTCGGGGCGCGCCGGCGTTCTGGGCGGGCGGTGAGCTGAGGCGCCGGTCGTCCAGCTTGTCGAGGTGTTCCTGTCAAGCAGGGCCCCTCACTGCCCCTGAAGCTGCATCCCTCCTCTTGAGCGGGGCACGGCGAGACGGCCTTTGCCGGCGAAGCTCGGCGTGGGAACGACGCAAAAGCCCTCGACTGCTCTCCACAGTCGAGCTGGCGGCCACTCTCGGCTTTTTTACAGACCACTCCTCTGCTAAAAGACGAACTGGAGGGCGAAACCTTCTCCTAAAATAACACAGAATTTCAACAATTACGTCATGTCAACCCCCCAAGTTCGTCGTCTGGGTTGCTCGCCGCAGCCCTGTAGGAAAGTCTTTCGCTGGGTGGGGGGAGCCCTCGCTCGGTCCAGCCGGCGGGCCGCAAGCTGCTGGCGGACTGTTTTGCGGCGCGTCCTCCTGCCCTTGCCGCAACAGCGCGGCGTGGGCGAGGTGGAGTTTTTGCAGCGATTTGACTACCATAGGGCGCTTGATGCGCCGCCAAAACGCTAGCAGGACGAAGAAGCGGCTGGGGCCTCGTGGCGCTCCGGCGCGGGTTCGTCTGGGCTGCCGACGGCCCGACGATTGACACAGCGCCGCAGGCTTCCTACGATCACTCCACCATGCTGTACAGGGCACCCACGCACGACGGTCAAGGTGCGCAAGAAGGAAAGAAGGAGAAGGATGTATGACCGACCAGCGCATGGATATCGACACGATCCTCAAGGAGGATCGGCTGTTTCCGCCTCCCGCTTCCTTCAGCGCGTCAGCCCACGTCAAGAGTATGGCGGAGTACGAGGCGCATTACAACAAGGCCAAGGATGACCCGGAAGGATTTTGGGGAGAGATCGGCAGGGAGCTTTACTGGGACGCGCCGTGGCAGCGTGTCCTGGAGTGGGAGTCGCCCTTTGCCAAGTGGTTCGTCGGCGGCAAGACGAACCTGTCGTACAACTGCCTTGACCGGCACCTGAACACCTGGCGGCGCAACAAGGCGGCCCTCATCTGGGAGGGGGAACCGGGCGAGACCCGCATCTTCACCTACCAGCAGCTCCACTACGAGGTCTGCCGCTTCGCCAACGCCCTGAAGCGCCTCGGCGTGAAGACGGGGGATCGCGTCGCCATCTACATGCCGATGATCCCCGAGCTGCCGATCGCCATGCTGGCCTGCGCCCGCATCGGCGCCCCCCACAGCATTGTCTTTGGAGGCTTCAGCTCCGAGGCCCTGGCCGATCGCGTCAATGATACCGAGGCGAAGATCATCATCACCTCCGACGGCGGCTATCGGCGAGGCCACATCGTGCCCCTGAAGGAGAACGTGGACGGCGCCCTGGAGAAGACCCCGACCATCGAACACTGCATCGTCTACCGGCGCTGCGGCAACCACATTGCCATGCGCGCCGGGCGGGACCTCTGGTGGCACGAGTTGGTCGAGGCTGAGTCCGGCTCCTGCCCTCATGTACCGCTCGATAGCGAGCACCCGCTCTACATCCTCTATACCAGCGGTTCCACCGGGCGCCCCAAGGGGGTGCTGCATACCACCGGCGGCTACTTGGTCGGCACCTACCTTACCAGCAAGTGGGTCTTCGACCTGAAGGACGAGGATACCTTCTGGTGCACGGCTGACATCGGCTGGGTTACCGGGCACAGCTACATCGTTTACGGCATCCTCGCCAATGGCGCCACCTCATTGATGTATGAGGGGGCTCCGAATACACCCGATCCGGGACGCTTCTGGAAGATCATCGAGAAGTACCGGGTGAACATCCTCTACACCGCCCCCACGGCAATCCGCACCTTCATCAAGTGGGGTGACGAATGGCCGAACAAGTATGACCTCAGTTCCCTGCGGCTCCTTGGCACCGTCGGCGAGCCGATCAATCCAGAGGCCTGGATCTGGTACCACAAGACCATCGGCAAGGAGCGCTGTCCCATCGTCGATACCTGGTGGCAAACGGAGACCGGCTGCATCATGATCACCCCCCTACCCGGCGCCACGCCCTTGAAGCCCGGCTCGGCCACGCGCCCCTTCCCCGGCGTGGTTGCCGACGTGGTGCGCCAGGACGGCACCTCGGTGGGCCACCAGAGTGGCGGCTTGCTGGTGATCACGCGCCCCTGGCCGGCCATGCTGCGCACCATCTACAAGGACCCGGAGCGCTACAAGACGGAGTACTGGATGCACATCCCGGGAGTCTACTTCACCGGCGATGGGGCGCGCTGCGATAAGGACGGCTACTTTTGGATCATGGGGCGCGTCGACGACGTCATCAACATCGCCGGCCATCGTCTCGGCACCATGGAGGTGGAGAGCGCCCTGGTGAGCCACGAGAAGGTGGCCGAGGCGGCCGTGGTTGGCAAGCCGGATGAGATCAAGGGGCAGGCCCTGGAGGCGTTCGTCACCCTCGAGGGAGGGGTGGCGCCGACGGAGGCCCTCAAGGAGGCCCTCAAGGAGCATGTCGTGAAGGAGATCGGAGCCATCGCCCGGCCCGACCGCATCCGCTTCACCGAAAACCTGCCCAAGACCCGCAGCGGCAAGATCATGCGACGCCTCCTGAAGGATATCGCCGCCGGTTCCCAGACGGTGCAGGACACCTCGACGCTGGAGGACTTCTCAGTTCTGGCCCGCCTGCGGGAGGAGGAGGAGTAGGCTGTTGGACTGGCGAGGGTTGATGCGCTCCCGGAGGAACCAACGAAAGCTGTGGCGACGCTGGGGGCGCGGGGCAGCGGCCGCGCGGCATGCGGCCAGGGGCACGCTGCATTCCTGGACTGTTCGAAGGCGGGGGTAAGGGCGGGCGCCGGCGAGAGGGTGGCGCGTGGGCACCTCGCGACGGAACGGCTGGGGGCGCTGGGCTGGAGCAAAGCCAGGGTGCGCCTGCATACTGGCTGGTGGAGGCAGGGCGACCACCACCTCACTCCATGAGCAGGCGCACCACCTTTTCGGCGATGTCCTGCAGCGGCAGGACATGGTCGGCGGCGCCGAGACGGATGGCTTCCTTCGGCATGCCGAAGACGATGGAGGTTGCCTCATCCTGGGCGATCGTCTTGGCTCCCTGGTCGTGCATGAGTTTCAACCCATTGGCGCCGTCCTTGCCCATGCCGGTCAAGATGATCCCAAGGGCGCTCGGGCCGGCGGTTTTCGCCACCGCGTTGAAAAGCACGTCCACGGAAGGGCGGTGCAAGCCGACGAGCGGGCCGTCCTTCACCTCGGCGCAGTACTTCGCGCCGCTTCGCCGCAGCAGCATATGGCGGTTGCCGGGCGCGATGAGGGCCAGCCCGCGGCGCATGAAGTCGCCGTTGCGCGCCTCCCGCACCTCGATGCGACAGCGCTCGTTCAGCCGCCGGGCAAAGGCGGCGGTGAAGTTCTCGGGCATATGCTGGACCACGACGATGCCCGGCATATCGGCAGGAAAGCGGGAGAGGATCTCGGTGAGCGCTTCGGTTCCCCCGGTGGAGGAGCCGATGGCGATGACCTTCTCCGAGGTGCTGAACTTGATCTGGCCGGCCGTGGCCTGACTTGCGCTGGGTTGGTCGGCTACGGCTTGGCTCGACGGCGTGGGTCGCGCCGAGCGGCGCAGCAGGTGGCGCTTCACGTCCACGCGGGCGGCAACCTTGATGCGCTCCTTCAGGTCATGCGCCATGCGGCTTAACCCATTGGGCCCCTGCGCGTCCGGTTTGGCCAGGACATCGAGGGCGCCCAGCTCGAAGGCCTTCAGGGTAGTCTCGCAGCCGGCCGGGGTGAGCGAGCTGAGAATGATCACCGGCAACGGGTAGTGGGCCATGAGTTTGCTCAGGAAGGTCAGCCCGTCCATGCGCGGCATCTCGATATCGAGCGTCAGCACGTCCGGGCGCAGCGCCACGATCTTGTCGCGGGCGATGTAGGGATCAGCCGCTGTTCCCACGACCTTGATCTGGGGGTCCTTCGCCAGCTCGGTGGCAAGCACCGTGCGCACCGTTGCTGAGTCGTCCACGATGAGCACCTTCACCTCAGCGGCCATGGTCACATTCCTTCCACGAGGACACGTGGCGGGGTGGCTCGTGCGAGCCGCCCGCCGCTGCCGACAGGCGCGCCAGCGGGTCACTCCGGCTGCCGGCTCCATTACCGCCCCTGGCAGGCGGCGCCGGTCCGCCCTTGGGATAACCGCCTCCACAGCGGGCCGCTAAAGCATCTGGTCGGGGTATCCAGGCGTCCGCAGGATGACGGTTCCCGTGGCGATGTGCATCTTCAGCGTGCGACTCCTCGTCCCGCCCACTGCTTCCGCCGCGAGCGTGAGATGATTCTGCGCCAGAAGCTGCAACAGAACGCGGTAATTCTTCGTGCCGATATCGAAGCTCTCCCCCTGGTGCAGGATTGAAGCCCCTCCGGCGACCTTGAGGACCAGGCGGTGCCGCGCCGCTCCGAGCTGAGAGGCCGTCAGCAGGAGGAGCGGCAGCCCCGAATCGCAGAAGACCGCGGGCTGACGCTTGGCGCGCTCCTGGTTCACCGCCGAGGTGGGAAGCATGAAGTGCAGCATCCCCCCGACGCGAGCAAGCGGGTCGTAGATCGTCACCCCCAGGCAGGTCCCCAAGGCATAGGTGACGAGGCACGTCTCCGGGTCCCGGGTGACGAAGTACTCTCCAACTCCGACCGTGATCTGTTTCATGCAAGACAGTGCCAAGCCGTGCCCTTCTTCAGATACGTTGGTAGACCGCCGGCTGCCGGTAGCGCAGACGTGCGTGCAGTCCCGCCAGGCTCTCCGAATGTCCCACGAAGAGGTACCCTTTGGGGGCGAGCACGCGGCAGAAACGCTCCACCACCTCATGCTGGTCCTGGCGTGCAAAGTAGATCAAGACGTTGCGGCAGAAGATGAGGTCGAGGGCGCGGAACGGCACCTCCTGCAGCACGTTGTGGCGCGCAAATGTCACGAGACCAGCAAGCTCAGACTTGACGCGCAGGTAGCCGGACTGCCGGCCGACGCCGCGCTGGAAGTAACGGCTCAGAATGTCCTCCGAGGCGCCTCCCAGGCGTTCCTTGGGGTAGACGCCGCGTCGTGCCAGGGTGAGAACTCTGCTGGAGATATCGGTGCCGAGCACCTTGATCCTCAGCGAGGGAACCTGGCGGGCGTACTCGGAAAGGGTGATCGCCAGCGAGTACGCCTCCTCGCCTGTTGAGCACCCTGCGCTCCAGGCGCGCACATCGCGCGGCTGGTGCGGCTGCCTCGAGCCCAGCAGCTCCGGCAGCGCCCGTTCGGCAAGGAAGCTGAAGTGCCCCGGCTCGCGGAAGAAGCTGGTGAGGTTGGTGGAGATCGCGTCGAGAAGGTGCATGAGCTCCACCATGCCGGGGTCCGTCAGCACCCAGCGGTAGTACTGCCGGAACGTTCGGCAACCGATGGCACGCAGGCGCGGCAGAAGGCGCGTGCGCAAGAACTCTTTCTTGTTGGGTCCCAGGTTGATGCCGCTCTCTTTCCAGATCAACGTGCGGAAGAGATCGAACTCCTTGTCGTTGAGTTCGGCGTCGCACGCCTGGAACGTCTTTCCGCCCGCGCGCATCACGCCTGCCCCCTGACGCCCGCCGTTGAGCGACACCTTGCTGCCATGATCCGAGACTAAGCGGCACCGGGAGGGTCATCCATCCTTAACGCCCGCGGCAGCCGCCAGGCTTAGTGGCTCGACTGGGCGAACGCTCCGAGCCGACACCGGCGTCGGGGACGCGCGCTCGGCTGGAGCGGCTGAGGTCTGCGGCCGCGAAGGCACCCTCCTGCCAATGCGGTCGAAGAACGCCTCGAGGTGCGGCGCGGCGGCGGGGCCTGGCGCCGTCTGCATCTGCTCAACTCTGCACGAAGACGAACTCCTTTCCCCCCAGGACCTCCTCGATCTGGAGCAGCATCATGACCCGTCCCTTCACCTTGGCGATGCCCATGATGGAGGCGGCGTCGCGCTGCGCGCCGAGGGCGGGCGTCGGCTCAATATCCCGGGCGTGAATGAGGAGCACCTCGGAGACCTGATCGACCACAACGCCGATAAGGGTATGGTGGACCTCCACCACGATGATGCACGTCTCAAGGCCGGCAAGGGCCGCGGCCATGCCGAAGCGCAGGCGCAAGTCCACCACGGGAATGATCTTACCGCGCAGGTTGGTCACCCCTCTCACGTAGGGCGGCGTTTGCGGCACCGCGGTGATGGGAAGCTCGCCGATGATTTCGCGCACCTGGAGGATGTTAATGCCGTACTCCTCATCCCCGAGGCCGAAGGTGAGGTACTTCCCTTCCAAGAGCCGGATTGCTTCTGGGATCGCCTGCGCCTCTGGCAGAGCATCCATCATGAGGTCTCCCGATGCGGGGGCGGCATGTGCCCTTGCCGGAGCCGGGGCGACATGCCGCTCTCCATCACTATCAGCCGGCCTAACCGGAGTGCGCGGCAGGCCGCCCGACATGGCGCGGCGCACGGTCGCTCAACGGCGCCTCCGTTCGGCCGTTGCCCCCGGAGAGGCTGAGCGAGCCGCTGAAGCTGCTGCGCGTTGTGTGGACGTTGGCAAGCTCCATGAGGCCGGCGGGGTCGAGAATGAGGCCGACGCGCCCATCGCTCATGATCGACGCCCCCGAGATGCCTCGCAGGCCGCGGAAGCAGCGGCCCACATCCTTCACCACTACCTGGTGCTGGCCGAGCACGTCATCGACGAGCAGGCCGCAGCGGCGTTCGTCGCTCTCGATCAAGATGATCAGCCCTTCCTCATCCTCCCCGGGGAGTCCCTCCAGGTGGAAGAGGTCCGAGAGGCTGACGAGGGGGATGAGCCAGCCGCGCACGTTCGCCAAGATGGTAGTGCCGGCCACGCTGGAGAGGGGCAGGCTGCATCTCGTCATGGTCGTCAGGATCGAGACCGTCGGGATCACGTAGCGCTCGTTCCGCACCTTCACGAGCATGCCGTCGACGATCGCCATGCTCAGCGGCAGGCACAGGGTGAAGGTGCTGCCGACGCCCTCCCGGCTGCTGATCTCAAGGGTGCCGCCCAAGCGTTCGATGCTCTTCGCCACCACGTCCAAGCCGACGCCGCGGCCGGAAATCTCGGTTGCCTGGCGATTCGTAGAGAACCCCGGCAGGAGCATGAAGCGGGTGATCTCCTGCTCGCTGTACGACACGGCGGGTTTCGCCAACCCCAGTTCCAGGGCGCGTTCGAGGAGCCGCGCCTTGTTGATCCCCTTGCCGTCGTCGGTCACCTCGACGAAGATCTTCCCCCCCTTGTTCCGGGCGCTGAGCTGGATGAGTCCCTCAACTGGCTTGCCAAGCGCCAGTCGCTCCGCCGGGGCTTCGATGCCGTGATCCACGGCGTTGCGCAGGACGTGCATGAGCGGGTCGGCCAGCTCATCAGTCAACGTCTTGTCGATCTCCGTCTCCTCGCCGCTCAGGCTCAGCCGCACCTGTTTGCCGGTTTTCTGCGCGGTATCGCGGACGATGCGCGTCATCTTTTGCAGAGTGTGACGCAGGGGGATGAGACGGGCCCGCATCACCTGGTGGTGGATCGTGCGGGTGATCTTGCCGAGGTTGGTCACCTTCTTGGCGATCTCGAGGTTTGCGTCTCCCGCCAGGTGTGGGTCGCGCGCCACCATCTCATAGCCGATCACCAGCTCGCCTACGCTCTCCATGAGCGAGTCGAGCTTCTCCGCATCCACTTTGATGGGCGCCGCCACTCGCTGGCGTTGTTGGGCGGCCAGCGATTCAACGACGTCGTGCTGCACCGCCCCCATGTCAACGAGGATCTCGCCGATAACGCGCCCTTGTTGCGAGAGCGCTTCGGAGAGCTGCGCCGGGGTGATCTGGCCGGTGCTCAGGAGCATGGTCCCCAGGCGGTCTGCCTGGACCTGGCTCGGTGGCGCCTCGGGCGGCGCCTCGCCCTGGAGTACCAGCTCCATCTGCTGCACGGTGCGGGAGGCTCGCAGGGGGGGGATCTCCGCCGTGAACGGGAATCGTCCGTCGGCGGCGCTGGCAAGCTCGGTGAGGGCCTGGAGCCCACGGCTGCAGTAATCCACCGCTTCCAGAAGGGGGGAGACCAGGCGCGCCGAGATCGCCAGTTTCCCCTTGCGCACCTGGTCGAGGAGCGTTTCGGTCTGGTGGCACAGCCGGTTGATGGCGCGGAATCCGAGGAACCCCGAGGCCCCCTTGATGCTGTGGAAGGCACGAAAGAGCTCGTTGACAAGCTCCAGGTTGCCCGGCTGACTCTCCAGGGAGAGGATCTTCTGCTCGATGTGGTCGAGGTGCTCGCGCGACTCGTTCAGGTACTCCTGCAGCAGCGCCATGTCATCCTGGCTCTGCAGAGTGTACGCTTGGGGGGTCTCGAGGACATCCTCCGGAGTCGAGCGCTCCAGCGGCGTACTCCTCGGGGCGGGTGGCGGGGCTTCTTTGACGGGTTCGTTGTCAGACGAGGCGGGAGCGGCGGTTGGCTCGGACAACGAGGCCGCCGAGGTGGCGCCCGGCGGGTCGTCAGCCAGGCTGGGGGATGGGCCGTCGGGCCCGCTCGACGCTTCGAGGTCAGGCGAAGCCTCGGTCTCGCCACCGAGATCGAACCACGCCACCTCGTCCTCAGGCACGGCGGGATCAGCGCGTTGCGGCTCGGCAGGGGGGACCGCGGCCTCGGCCGGGCTCGCTTCCCCGATGAGGTCACACAGGGTATCGATAACCTGGCCTAGGCGCGACAGCGCCGCGGCGCCATCCTGCACCTCGTCGAGGATCGCTTCCTGGCAGAGCGTGACGAGCTCGCCGATGATTGGCTGCGCGGCAGCGTGCGCCGACTCGCTCAACAAGGCTTGCAGGCGCTCCCCCTTCGTCAGGAGTTGCCCGAGGGTCTGCTTATCCTGGAATCCGGCATCGAGGAGCACGGCAGCGAGGGAGATCTCCTCGATGATGGTGCTTGCCTCGGTGGCGCTGTGGGAGGGAGGGGTGTCGCCGCACGGCTCTGTCATGCCTGGCTCCGGGAACGAGGCACCGCGCGCCTGGCCGGTGGGCGCCGGTTCGAGGCGAGAGGGGCGACGCCTTGTCCACTTGTTTGGTCGCTGGAGGCCCCAGTACGTGCCTCCGCCGGTGCGGCGGCGGTTTCGCGCTTGGCTCGGTCTTCTGTTCGCCGAGGTGAGCAGCAAAAGATGTACCAGGGAGGCCGGCGACAGGGGGAGAAGGGGGAGAAGGGCTTGGGAGTGTGCCAAGGAGCGCGGTCCGCGGTTGGCAGCGGCATCCGGCTGTTGGGAAAGCACGCGACCGAGGGCGGGGTTTTTGACGCCGCCGGTGATGCCCCGGTGGCGCGAGGGGACCGTGGCGCCGCTTTGCCCCAGGCTCGACGTCCTCCCGGCAGGCGATCGGCTGCCCAGCGCGCGGGGCAGGGTGGGCGGGGGGTATCTATACCCCCCCCAACATCTGCCTAAAAGCTCTGGTTCTCGCGCCTCGAGTTTTGCTGCCGCCTCCCCCGAGCCGCCGCTAGCCCTTCGGCAGGAAGTCACTCAACATGAAGCGATTGCCTCCCTTCGGGCGGGCGCGCATATAGTTCTTCCGTTCGGCTTCGCGGCTCGTGGGGGGCATGCAGGCGTTGATCATGGCCCGCCCGATCTGCCGCCGGTAGTAGGGTTTGCCGGGGATCGGCTCGGAGGAGGGGTCGAAGAAGAAGCCGGCTTGGTTGTGCTTCACATTGATATGACGCGATGGGTTCACCCGCGTGCTGAGAGCGAAGACCACGTCCTCGGCAATGTGCGGGTCGATGTCGGTATCGACGGTGATGATCATCTTGCCGGCGGGGAACTCCAGCGCCGCCTCCATGGCGCGCTCGGCATCGCCGTCCTGGTGCTGCGTCATCTGGATGACCGTGCAGATGCCGCCCCCCCAGGCGGGCCGGAAGACCTCGTGGATGTCGGTGCCGGTGCTCTTCACCACGTGATCATAGATCATCGCGTCGGTCACCAGCATGAGGGCCTGGTGATCGGTGTACATGGTGGAGTTGATGTGACGATAGATGGCATCCTCGCGCCTGGTGACGGCGGTGACTTCCAACACCGGCTGGTCACTCACCCAGGGGATGTAGTTGTTCGAGAAGTCGCCGAAGGGGCCTTCGGGCAGGCGCACCTCGGGGGGGATAAAGCCTTCGATGACGATCTCCGCCCGCGCCGGCGCCTCGAGGTCCACCGTCTCGCAGGGGACCATCTCCACCGGCTCGCGCATGAGGGTGCTGGCGAGCTCCATCTCGCCCCACTTGGAGAGGTGGGGCCCGAGGTAGTTCACCGCCATCTCCATGGCTGGATGGTGCCCGATGACGAGCACGCAGGGCATGCGTTCGCCACGGTCCCACCACTTCTTCAGGATGATGTTGTTGTGCGGCGAGTAGATGAACATCGGGTAGGGTTGCTGCGGCCGGATCATGGTGCGGATGAAGGAGCTGTTGGTGATCCCTGTCTCCGGATCGCGGAAGATGGTCATCCCCGCGCCGATGTATGGCTGGAGATCGATCTCCGAGTGCACGCAAACCGGCAGGAGCTGGCGCAGGTCGAGGTTGTCGCCGATGAACTTCTTCTCTTTCACCGGCCCAGTCGACACCCTGACGGTTGGCGAGCCTCCCTTCGCGAGGAGCGACGCCAGCTCGGGCACGACGCGGTCGGGCGTGGTGCCCAGCGCCACCGCCTGGGTGCTGCGGCGCACCAGAAGCATGTCGCACAGCCGCCACCCCGGATACCCCTTCAGGTTCTCCATGAGCAGGGGGCCCGGGCTCTGGGAGATCAAGGTGCCGCAGTTCGTCAGAGGATCGGTCTCCGCACGAATGGTGATGACCTCATTGGCAATCTCGGCAAGGAACGTGCGCAGGTCTTTCGGCATCATCTCCTCCTCACGAGCTCACCGTCGGAGCTCGCCCGCGGGCGCAGGAATTCATTCTCGCCTCAGGGAGAGCGGCAGTGAGCAACTTCCTGCGGCTTTCCGGGGGCCGGTCTCAGCGCCACCCACAGTGCGGCAGCGGCACACCCCACGGCGCGGCGCCTGGTAGGATGCCGGCGGCGACGGACTTCGCAAACGCCTCCACGGCCCCCAGCCGCCACGAGGGGGCGGCCCGGTGCGGCGTAGAGCCTCCTCCTTCATGCGGCGCGCCGGCTAGGCCGCAAGCTCGAAGCCTTGCTTCAACGATGGCCGGCTTTCTTCACGGATGGTATAGCCGATTCTTCCCCGCTGTGCCAGCCCTGGCCTTGCATGGCCAACCCTGGGTCGCTTGTCCGCGCCTACCTCCCAGCCGATTTTGTGCTTCCAAGGCCTGCGCTCCCGGCCTTGATCCCTCGCGATGGCGTTTCTCACGCGGGCAGGGTGGGTTGCCAGGTCGCGGCGGACTGATCATAAGGACGCCTGGAAAAGGCGAGGTGGATCAACAACATGGTCCCTCACGGAGACAAATTGTCCTGACGACAGGCGGCCTGCTGGCGTGCGGCGCCGTCCCACGGGGGAGTCAGCGACGGGGAGGTCTCCAGAAACTTTCCGGGCGGGTTTCGTATCGTATTGTAAGAGAAGCTTGTTGCCCGTCAGCGTCGGCAGGCGTCCGGAGGGCGATGCCGAACGCTGGGTGGCGCAGGCTCGTGGCACAACAATTGCCCCATTGTCGAGTGGGGGAGAAGACCGAGCTTGGAAAGGAGACAGGACCATGCTTGAGATCCAACGTTTGCTCGTTCCGGTGGATTTCTCCGGCTTCTCCGATGGGACCGTCAAGTTCGCGGCGGCGGTAGCCGCAAACTTCAACGCGGAGATGATCATCTTCCATGCCATCTCCGAGGATGAAGTGGAGAAAATTGCGGAGTCGCGCGTGCCCCGCTACCCCATCGACATGATCTATGCCGACATGGAAACCGAGCTTGCGACCCATGTGGGCAAGCTCGTCACACCGTCCGAGCTCGAGGGGCTGAGGATACGCTACGCGGTCTCTTCCGGCACCGCGGCGCGCGAGATCGTCGAGGCGGCCAAGCTCCACAAGGTGGACCTGATCGTCATGGCCACCCATGGGCGCACGGGGCTGAGCCACGTGCTGATGGGGAGCATTGCCGAGCAGGTGATGCGGCTGGCCGGGTGCCCGGTGCTTACCATAAAGAGCCCGAGAGCGTAGGCCCGCGCCGGCTCCTGGCGAGGGCGAACCACGGGCGACTCGAAAGGGTGGGCGGCCAACGGAAGAGCCTGCACGTTCGAGGCGACGAGCGAGCGCGGCGGTGCTCCCGCGGGCCGGCAAGGCAGGGGCGGCAATGGCATGCCGCCGCGGCGCTCCAGCATGATTCGGCGTGGCGAACGACATGAAAGTCCATCCTTCAATGACGCTTCCTGAGTTGGAGGAGAGGCTGCGGTTCCTCCTGCGGGCCGTCCTGGCGGCGATCGGGGGGGGCGCCGAGGAGGATCCGTTGGGCAAACTCCAGGAACAGGTGAATGCCTTCGGCCATCGCGTCAAGGACGTGGTGATCGCTTCCAATCCAGCCCAGCAACGGCGCTGGGGAGGGCTCCTCGTGGCTGACTGGATGACGGCGCAGCCCGTCACCGTGGAGCGCGGCGCCTCGTTGCGCCTGGCGGCGGAGCTGATGGAGCGCGAGGAGGTCCGTCACCTGCCGGTGATGGAGGGGCAACGTCTCGTCGGCATCCTGAGCGATCGGGATGTGCGCTTGGCGTGGACCTCCAAGGCGACGACCCTGCAGCCGCGCGAACTCTCCGGCGTGCTTGAGCAGATCACCGTTGGTGAGATCATGACGCAGCCGCCGATCTCGGTGAGCCCGGCGATGCGCATCGAAGCCGCGGCAAACGTCTTGATCCAGGAGCGCATCGGCGCCTTGCCCGTCGTGGAGGAGAACGCGCTCGTCGGCATCCTCTCCTACCAGGATATCCTGGAGGCGTTCATTGGCGTGCTTCAGGACTGAGGACGGCGCGCGCCGCTTGAGAAAGGGAGGAGCGCTCAACCGGGGAAGAGCCAGGCGCCTGCCCGCATCTTGCTTGAAGCAAGGCGGCAGAGCCCCTGGATACCAAGAGGGGCAGGCTTCCTTCCTGGTGAAGAGAGGGCAGGCTACCGCCGCGGAGGGAGGGAAGAGGGGTCGCGGTGGCGCTTCCAGTCCAGCGCGGCAAGGGGGCGCCGCGAGCCGGCGCCGCCCGCTGGAGTGGAGGTTTTCGGTAGGAACCGTAGCGAGGGCACGCGTGGCTGGGCGGCGCAGTGGTGGAGCGGCGCCGCCGCGCGCGCTACTGTTCCGGGAGGTGCAGTCATGGATGTCGGCAGCCGCATGAAGGTTCCAGTCATTACGATCGACGCTGACGAGTCAATGCGCCTTGCGGCGCAACTGCTGGAGCGCCACCATATCCGCCAGCTTCCCGTGGTGAGCAAGGGACGCCTGGTCGGCATCGTCAGCGATCGTGACATCCGGCGCCACTCCGCCTCGCGGGCCACGTCGCTTGAAGTCCATGAGCTCAACTACCTCCTCGAGCGCATCAAGGTGCGCGACATCATGACGCCGGAGCCGGTCACCGTCACCCCCACCAGCAGCATCGAGGAGGCCGCCACCCTCCTGCGCGACAGGAAGTTCGGCGCCCTGCCGGTGGTGGAGGGAGAGCGCGTGGTGGGCATCATCACGGCGACGGACATCCTCGATCTCCTCATCGAGGTGCTCGGCATGCGCCAGCCGGGCGGCCTCATCGAGCTGGTGGTCGAGGACCGGCCGGGCTCGATCTACGAGGTGGGCCGCGTGGTCCAGGAGCACGGCGCTGATATCGTCAGCATCATGACCTCCATGAGCAGGGACGACAAGCGCGTGCTCCTCGTCAAGGTTGATACGATGGAGTTCGAGGAGATTGCCAAGGACCTCGAGGCCGTGGGGATTCACGTGCTCTCGGCCCTCGTCTAGGACCGGTGAAGGAAGGGATGGCAGGGAGGAGGGGCGCGGGGTGCTCCCTGACGGGGCGCGGAAGGGGGAGCATATGACTTCAGCAGATGTCGTGCGACGGTTTCTGCTCGACCCCAGGAGCTATCTCAAGCTGCGGGCCGCCGAGGGCCCCGCCGCCGTGATAGCGGAGGTCGAGGGACACGACGCCGGCGCCGAGTGCGCAGGGAGCGAGCCTCTTCCACCCCTCGACGCGGTCGATCTCGTGGAGACGCACCTGTCGCTCGTGGCGCTGGTTTCCGACCGTGTCGTCAAGGTAAAGAAGCCGGTTCACTACGAGTTTGTCGACCTGCGCACCTTGGCGGCCCGCTGGCGGGTCTGCGAGGATGAGGTGCGCCTCAATCGCCGGCTGGCGCCTGGGGTCTATCTTGGCGTCGTGCCGATCACCGAGGCCCCCGGCGGCCTGGAGTTCAATGGCGCGGGTGCGGTGGCGGAGTACGCGGTGCTCATGCGCCGCTTACCCTGCGAGCGCACCCTCGAAGCGCTCCTTGGTTCCGGCGAGGTCACGCCGGCCGTCATCGAACGCCTGGGCTGCCTGCTGGCGCAGTTCCATGCCGAGACCGTCCCCGTTGATCCCGAAGAGGCCGCGGCTTGGCCGCGACGCATGGAGCGCAACTGCGCCGAGAACTTCCACGAGACGCGCCAGTTCCTGGGCGTTACCCTTGATGGAGATCTCGATGACTTCATCCAGCGGCAGACGCAGCGCTTCCTCGAAGCGGCCGAGCCCCTCTTCCGCCAGCGCATCGCTGCCCTGCGCATCCGGGAATGCCACGGCGACCTGCGCCTCGAGCACATCTACCTGACCGAGCCCATCGCCATCATCGACTGCGTGGAGTTCAGCGACCGCTTCCGCAACGTCGATACCGCGGCGGACCTCGCCTTCCTCAGCATGGAACTGGGGCTGCACGGCTACCACGACCTAAACCGACGCCTCCTCGAGTCCTACCGCGCCGCCAGCGGCGACAAACACTTGGCGCGTCTCCTCAACTTCTACCGCAGCTACTACGCGTACGTGCGGGGCAAGGTGGTGAGTTTGCGGCTGCAGGGGAATGGTCCACAGGGAGCGGAGCGCAGCTCCCTCCTGGACCGCGCCCAACGCCTTTTCGTCCTGGCGGGGTCGTACGCCCTTGGCTTGCCGCGACCGCTCTGCGTGGTGGTCTTCGGGCTCATGGGAAGCGGCAAGAGCACCCTGGCCAGAGCGCTGGCGCAGCGCCTCTGCTGGCCGCTGCTGCAGAGCGACGCGGAGCGCAAGGCGGCGGAGCCGGGAGCGCCGCCGCCGGCCGCGGAGGCTATTCGCGCCCCCTATGCGCAAGGGGAGTACAGCAGCGCGCGCCGGAACGCGGTCTACGATCGGCTGGCTGAACATGCCCGCGCCTACCTGGCCGCCGGGCAGTCCGTGGTGCTCGATGCCACTTACTCGCGGCGCGCCTGGCGTCGGGAGATCACGGCGCGGGTCCGGGAAGCGAGCGGCTCCATCTGCTTTGTCGAGCGCCGGGCATCTGAGGCGACGATTCGCCGCCGCCTGCGCAAGCGCGAGCGCGAGGGGAGAAGCCTCTCCGATGGGCGTCTCGACCTGTTCGACGCGCATCGCGCCGACTACGAGCCCCCTGACGAGATCGATCCGACCATGTTGCTCCGTGTGACGACCGAGGAGCGTGAGGAGGCGGTCCGGGAGGCGGAGAGTTTCCTGCGTCGTTCCGCCTCGGCTCGCTGGCGAGGTGACTGGCCCGAGGGGGGGCCTGCCCGCTGAGGAGGGAGGCTCATGAGGTACGCTGAACGCCGCCGCGTCCGACTCCTCCTGGCAAGTGTCGCCTTCCTTCTCACGTGCGGTTTCCTGGGGGTTGAGCTGGCCCGCGGCGAGGGGAGCGGCGCGCCTGCCGGCAGTGACCCACCAGGCATCGTCACACTGCGCACCAACGGCTCCGGCATGGTGCAGGCGGACGCCGCGAATGGTCGCCGACTCTACCTCACGTACTGCGTCGTCTGCCATGGCGCCACCGGCAAGGGGGATGGGCCTGCCGCGGCCATGCTCGACCCCAAGCCGCGCCCCTTGACGGACGATCGCCTGATGTCCACGCGCAGCGATGCCTGGCTGTTTCGGGCCGTCACCAAGGGAGGGGCAGGCATTCCCGGCGCCTCGGTGCACATGGGGGCATGGGAAGAGGCGCTGAGCGAGAAAGAGCGCTGGGACCTCGTGGCGCACCTGCGCGTCCTGCATCGCCCCACGCAGGACCGCGGCAATGTCGAGACAGGCCGGGCCCTCTATGGCACGTACTGCTGGAACTGTCACGGACGCGAGGGGAAAGGGAACGGACCATTCGTCCACCTCTTCGTGCCGCCGTCGCGGGACTTCACGAGCGCGGAGAGGATGGCTCGGTTGAGTGACCAGGACCTCTTCAACGCCATCAGCAGAGGCGGGGTGGCGACCCTTGTCTCGCCGTACATGCCCGCCTGGGGAGGCGTCTTCAGCGATCAGCAGCTCTGGTCGTTGGTGCGGTTCCTCCGCCTGCTGCAAGGCGGAACAGAGCAACCCACTGCAGGTCAACCAGCCAAATGACCTACCCCGGGGCGCAGCCTTGGGTTGCGTTTCAACCGTGCGTCGGTGTGGAAAGGGGGCCGCGCAAGAAGAAGGGAGGTGGAGGGGCGTCGGGTCAGCCGTCGTCCGCGCTTGGCTCGCGCGCCGCGACGGGCAGGTGGACGGTGAAGAGGCTCCCCTTGCCCGCCGCGCTCTCGACGGTGATGCGACCCCGGTGGTTGGCGACGATCTGCTGGGAGACCGAGAGGCCGAGGCCGCTCCCCTTGCCGAGCCCTTTCGTGGTGTAGAACGGCTCGAAGATGCGCGGCAGGTCCTCGGGCTTGATCCCTTCCCCTGAATCTTCGCAGGCCACGGTGACCTCGGCCGAGTTGGGCTGGTCCGTGGTGATCCGAATGCGCCCTCCCCCTGGCATCGCTTGCATCGCATTCACGAGGAGGTTGACGAACACCTGCTGCAACTGATTGCCGTCGCCGCGCAGCGGTGGCAGGTCGGGATCGAACTCCGTCTCGAGGGTGATGTTCGACTTGCGGAACTGGTGCGCCAGGAACTGCAGCGTCTGCTCAACCGTGGCATTGATGGAGATTTGCGAGAAGACCCGTGGCTCTGAACGGCTGAAGTTCAGCATCCTGGTGATGATCTCGGTGATGCGGTCGATCTGGTCGATGATGATGCGCAGCCCCTTGCGCACCTGATCCTTGTTCTCCAAGTCCTGGCTGATGTACTCGGCGCGACCGGAGATGATATTGAGCGGCGTGCCGATTTCGTGCGCAAAGCTGGCGGTGAGCTTGCCGATCACGGTCAGCCGCTCCAGGTGCATGAGCTGCTGGTTCAGGCGGTTGCGCTCGGTGATATCGCGCACGAAGGCGCGCGTCATGAGGAATTCGCCCTGCGCATCGACAAGCGCGGTGGCGCTCATCTCCACATCGATGATCTCTCCGTCCCGCGTCACGAACCTCGTCTCGCAGCTATGACGGCCCTCCTGGATGACTTTCTCGACGTGCTGCACCATCAGCTCGGCGTGCTCCGGCGGCACGATGTCCTCGAGGCGCATGCGGCGCATCTCGTCGAGGCTGTATCCCAGTTTGCGCAGCTCCGTGGAGTTCACCCCCACGAAGCGCCGCTCGCGATCGACTTGATGGATCATCTCGGGAGAGTTCTCGACCAGGTCGCGGTAGTGAGACTCGGAGGCGCGCAGGGCGCTCGTCTGCTCCTGCACGCGCTGGTCGAGCTCGCGGTTCAAGCGGCGGAGCTGCGAGTTCGCCCGCATGAGCTGGTAGCTGAAGCTTTCGATGTAGGCTTCGATGGCGTACTGCATGTCGAAATGCATCAGCTTGCTGAGCGCCACGAGGGTGGGCACGAGCCGCTCCGGCGCGGCCGCCAGGGCGGTGGCGATGAGGGGAAAGAGAAGGCCGACGTAGTAGCCGTAGGTGCCGATGTACCAGCGCGGCTCCAGGCCGATGCGCTCATGGGTGCGCCCGATGCGCAGCCGATCCGCCACGTAATCGGCGTCGATGACGCCATCGGTGAGGCCGAGGAGGTAGTTCGCCTGGGCGCTCTTCAGGCGCTCCACGGTCGCGGGGTCGGCGAGCAGGTTCTTGGTCTCCTCGAAGTTGGTGGTCTGTTCGTAGAAGGCATCGACGATTTTTTCGGCCTGCGCGGCGACCACCGGCTGGATGGCGTTGAGCAAGCGGAGGTCGTCATCCGTCAAGCCGAGGAGCCGGCGGCGGAGCTCACGGTCGAGTTCCGAGGTGCTCGGCAGGCGGCCGGAACGCGCTGGGCGGCGGGGAGCGTCCACGGTGGTTCCTACAGGGTGCGGGGGAGATCGGCAGGGGCTCGCGTCGTGAGAGGCCGGTCGGGAGTCACCGTCTGCTGGACCGGAAGCCCCCCCCTCTCGGGGTGGCGCTGGCCACCGCAGGGTGGGGAGCGACGGCTTGCGGCGCCGGGCTCGGCTGATCGCGGCAGGCAGCGTTGCTGCCTGAGGAGCGGCAGGTCCACCATCATGCCGCTCCTCCTGGGGTGCGGCTAGGGCCTCCAGCCCACCACCACGAAGATCTCCGGGCAACCTCGTCGTGCAGGATCGTGCGCCGGATGGTTCAGCCGCGCCGCTCGTCGCGCTTCGTCTCCCCGTCCGGGCCGGCGCCGTCGCGCCCCTGCTGGTCGAAGCTGGCGATGCGGCGGGCCAGCTCGGCGAGGCGGTCATCCACGGCGCGGTTCACCGTTCCCTCTTCGTACGTGCCGTCCGGCCCTCGTTCCCCAGCCTTCGTCCCGGTCAGAATCTCGATCCCCTCATCGATGGTCCGCACCGGGTAGAGGTGGAAGTGGCCGGCGCGCACGGCATCCGCGACGTCTTGGCGCAGCATGAGGTCCTTCGTGTTCACGGCGGGGATTATCACCCCCTGTCGACCCGTGAGCCCTCTTGCCCGGCAGACGTCGAAGAACCCCTCGATCTTCTCGTTGACGCCGCCGATCGGCTGAATCTGCCCCCGCTGGTTGACCGAGCCGGTCACCGCGATATCCTGTCGCAGGGGTATGCCGGCGAGGGCCGAAAGGAGGGCGTAGACCTCGGCTCGATGTTGATGATGCCGGCGCGCCCCATGCTGACCGTGGCGGTGATGCGCGAAGGCTTGCCGAAGGCATAGTCCCCCAGGCTCAGCACCGCCAGCCCGTTGACCTGCCCGAGCGCCACGCCCTCCGTGTCGATGAAGAGGGTCCCCTCCTCGATGAGCTCCTGAATCTTCTCCTCGATCAAGTTGACGCGCAGGATGCGCTCCCTGATCGCCTGCTCGACGTACGGGCGGCTGACCACCGTCTGCTTCTCGCGCGCGGCCCAATAGCTCGCCTCGCGCACCACGTCGGCGACCTTGGAGAACTGCGTCGAGATCTTGCGCTGCCGCCCGGCATGGCGCACGGCGGCCTCGACCACGGTGGCGACGCCGCTGCGGTCAAAGGGGAGGAGGTGCTCCTCCTCGCCGATCTTCTTCACGAAGCAGGCATACTTGTGCAGGGTCTCGTCGTCGCGGTCGGTCACGGAGTCGAAGTCGGCTTTCACCTTGAAGATCTTCGAGAAGTCCTCCTCGAAGTTCGTGAGGAGATGGTAGAGCCGCTCATCGCCGATCATCACCACCTTGAGGTCAATGGGGATCGGCTCGGGTTTCATGGCCGAGGCTCCCAGGACGCTGAAGCCATCGAGGTTCTGGATTTCCAGGAAGCGGGTGCGCAGGGTGCGCTTCAGTGCCGGCCACACCCCCAGCTCAAGGAGGGCGTCGAGGGCGTTGATGACCAGGTAGCCGCCGTTGGCGCGCAGCAGCGCCCCGGCTTTGATATGGGTGAAATCGGTCGCCCAGGCGCCGGCGTGCTCGAAGACGCGCTCGATCGTGCCGAACAGGTTCCGGTACGACGGGTGATTCTCCACCACCACGGGGGGACGCCTCGCCTCGGCGTTGTCCACCACCAGGTTGACCTGGAAGTCGATGAAAGGGTCGCGTGGCTGGGGCAGCATCATGCCCTGGATCGGCACCATCTGCGGCGCCTGCCCGGCGCTGCTCTCACCGAAGCGATCGAGGCCCTTGACGATGTTCTCCAGCACCTCGTCCAGGTACTCGTGCAGCCGTTCGTTGCGGAAGGTCTCCTTGATCTCCTGAATCAACCCCGCGGCATAGGGCTTCGCGGTGCGGCTCTCGAGATCCTCGACGGAGCTCTGGAGCTGCTGCTCGAGGGCGCGCAGCTTCTTGTGGATGTTCTGCAGCTCTTCCGTGAGGGCATCGTGTTCCTTCTGCATCAACTCGAAGCGCTCGCGCGGGAACTCCCCCTTGTCGACCAGCGCTTCCACCTGGTTGAGCGGCGTGGGGTTCCCCTGCACGATGGGGAAGACGCCGGGTCGCGTCAACGGGCCCATCTGAACTTGAATGAGGGCGAAATTCTTTTCGTTCACCTTCTGCTCGAACTGCTTGATGAGGTCTTTCTCTTGCTGGCGAATCTCCTCCACGATCTCCTTCTTGCGCTGCTGGTAGGCGTCGCTCTCAAAGATCTGCGGCAGCCTCTCTTTCAGGGTGGAGATCAGCCCCTCCATTTGCTTCTTCAGACGCCGCCCCTGGCCCGCCGGCAAGCGCAGGTGGCACGGTTGATCGGGGTCTTTGAAGTTGTAGACGAAGAGGTGGTCGTCGGGAACGCGCTCATCGCCGCGCAGGCTCTCGAGGATCTGCTTGATCGTGCTCGTGCGCCCCGTGCCGACGAGACCGGTGACGAAGATGTTGTAGCCGCTGCTCTTCACCTCGAGGCCGAGCTGCAAGGCGCGCAGGGCTCGGGCCTGGCCGATCACCTCGCTGCAGGCCACAATCTCGGCGGTCGTGGTGAACGGGAAGATCTCCGTGGGACACGTCCAGCGCAGTTGATCCGGCGCGAGCTCTTTAGGTGTTTCCGCTTTGATCGTCGTTTGCTGCTCCATGGCCTCACCTAAAGGATAGAGGGAGGGACTGAGCGTCTCACCTCTCCCGACGCTGCGCCCTCGCGTTCTTGGCAGTGCGCCTGCCGGCGCCCAGACCACTCCGCCGCGCGTCAATTCATCTCGGCATGGCCCAGTTGAGCCGCCTGTACGCCGCACACGCAAAAATACTAGAGCATACACAGCAGGAGCGTCAACGACTTCAATGCGGCACCTCGGTTGCGGCACCCTCCGTAGCCTGGCAGAGGAGCGACGTCCCGGCCCGGTCGCACGCCAGCCCTGCTGTTGACATTGTAGCGTCTGCCCCACTAAGATGCCCGCCGGATGGGACGCAGCCGCGGCCAGGTTGGTGGGACGCCGCAGGGCGGCGCCGTCCATGCGGCCGCGGAAGGTGGGTGCACGTCTGCTCAGGATTGGGAGCGCAGCATGAGTCTCCTGCCGTTGACCCTCGCGTGTGGCGACTATGATCGCATGCGCGCCCTGCGCGATGGCAGCGTGCGCGCCGCGGGGATCGACCTGAACTACCTTGCCCTGCCGGTGGAAGAGATCTTCCTGCGCATGACCAAGTTCCAGGAGTTCGAGGTCTCGGAGATGTCCCTCTCCTCGTACCTCATCCTGCGCTCGCGCGATGCCCACCCCTTCACGGCGATCCCCGTCTTCCCCTCCCGCATGTTCCGGCACTCCTGCATCTTCGCGCGCGCCGACCGCGGCATCAACCGCCCCGAGGACCTGAAGGGGAAGCGCGTCGGGGTGCCGGAGTACCAGATGACGGCGGCCCTGTGGATTCGCGGCTTCCTACAGCACGACTACGGCGTGCGGCCGGAAGACCTGCAGTGGTTCCAGGGCGGGCTCATGCAAACCGGACGCGAGGAGAAGATCGAGCTCCACCTCAAGGGGATAGACCTACGGCACATCTCCGCGGAGACGACCCTGAATGCCATGCTGGAGCGCGGCGACCTCGATGCCCTCCTCACCGCCCGCATGCCGGCCTGCTTCCTGCAGAGAACGGCGCCGGTGAAGCGGCTCTTCGAGAATTCCAAGGCGGTGGAGCAGGACTACTTCAAGCGCACCGGCATCTTCCCGATCATGCACACCCTGGTGATCCGCAACGACATCCTGGAGCGTCACCCCTGGGTGGCGGCGAACCTTTACAAGGCCTTCCAGGAGTCCAAGGCCCGCTGTCTGGAGGCGATGTACTTCAGCGGTGCCTTGCCCTACACCATCCCCTGGCTGATCCCGGCCATCGAGGAGGGCCGCCAGGTCCTGGGAGAGGACCCCTGGCCGTATGGGGTGAGGGCCAGCAGGGCGACGCTGGAGGCGCTGGTGCAGTACTCCTGCGAGCAGCAGCTCTCGGCACGCAAGATGGAGGTGGAGGAGATCTTCGTCCCCTCCACGGTGACGGAGACCACCGTGTAGGGCGCGCCGCCGTGTCCACGGCAGCCCGCGCCTCGGTGCGGAGTTCGGGAGCGCAGCGGGCGCGGCCTCCCAGAAGCTCTGCGCTGTCACTCCCGCTCTCTTTCCCGACGATCGAGCGATGGCAGTTCGCAAAGCGATCATCCCGGCCGCCGGATTAGGCACGCGCTTCCTCCCCGCGACCAAGGCGTCCCCCAAGGAGATCATCCCCCTCGTCGATAAGCCGGCCATCCAGTACGTCGTCGAGGAGGCCGTGGCCGCCGGCATCGAGGAGATCATCCTGGTGACGGCGCGGGGCAAGCAGGCCCTGGAGGATCACTTCGACCGAGCGCCGGAGCTCGAGGCGATCCTGGAAGCCCGCGGCAAGCGTGACGAGCTGGGGGAGGTGCGCCGCCTGGCGGAGTTCGTGACCCTCATCGCAGTGCGGCAGAAGCAAGCCCTGGGACTGGGCCACGCGGTGCTCGTTGCCAAAGACCTCGTGGGGGATGAACCGTTCGCCGTGCTGCTGGGGGATGACATCATCGACCCAGCCCCTGGCCATGCCTCGGGGCTGGGTCAGCTCATCGCGCTCTTTGAACAGCGCCGGGAGCCCATCATCGCTCTGCAGGAGGTGCCGGACGATGAGCTGCGCCACTACGGCGTCATTCGCGGCGAGCCGCTGGGCGATGACCTCTGGCGTATCCATGACTTGGTGGAGAAACCCGAACCAGCGCTGGCGCCCTCGCGCCTGGCGGTCGTCGGCCGCTATGTTCTGCCGCCGGAGATCTTCACCATCCTGGAGGAGACCCGGTTTGACGCCCACGGTGAAATCCAGCTCACGGAGGGGCTGCGCAGCCTGGCGCGCCTGCGGCCGCTGAACGGCTACTGCGTCCACGGACGCCGCTATGACACGGGGAACAAGCTCGGCTACCTCATCGCCACCGTGGAGCTTGGCTTGAAGCACCCGCAGCTTGGCGCGCCCTTCCGCGCCCACCTGGAGGCTCACCTGAAGGCTGGCGGCAAGGGGCGTTGAGCGGGCGTCGAGCGCTGGGCCGGGCGGCGGAAGGAAAGCTCCGCGGGCGCGCCGCGGGGGAAGAGCCGGGTGTCCCGCCAGGTGGCGCTGGGCGCGGCGCCGCGGCACTGGCCACGTTGGAACTCGATGGAACGCGCCGGCTCGGGTGCAGAGGGGAATCGGTTCCAGCGCGAGGAGGACCTCCTGCGCCGCGTCCAATCCCTGCTGCACCGACCCGAGCCCCACGTCGTCACCGGCATCGGCGACGATTGCGCCGTCCTTGCCCTGCCCGGGGCGGTCGATCATCTCCTCGTCAGCACCGATCTCTTGCTCGAGCACATCCATTTCGAGCTGCACCAGCAGACCTTCCAGCAGCTCGGCTACAAGGCCCTGGCGGTGAACCTCAGCGATCTTGCCGCCATGGGAGCCGATCCCCTGGCGGTCTTCGTGAGCCTCTGCCTGCCGCGCCGCTGCGCCGCCAGCGACATCGAGGCGCTCTATACCGGCATGGAAGAGCTGGCGCGCAGCGTCGGCGCGAGCATCGTCGGGGGCGACACCTCGGCGTCCGCCGACAGCCTCATGCTCTCCCTCACCGTGCTCGGCTTGGCGCCGCCGGCGGCTGTCGTGCGGCGCAGCGGCGCGCAGCCCGGCGACCGCCTCTTCGTCACGGGGACCCTGGGGGATGCCGCGGCCGGGTTGGAGTTCCTGCAGCGGCAGGATACCGAGCCGCCTGCGTCCGCGAACCCCGCGGCTGCGGCAAGCGGCCCACCAGCGGGCTTTCCGGAGGCGGTCGTCCGCCAGCTCGCGCAGCGCTACCGCCTGCCGCGGCCTCGCCTTTCCGAGGGCCGCTGGTTGGCCCGCGGGGGCTTCGCCTCGGCTATGCTCGACCTGAGCGATGGGCTCAGCACGGACCTGCATCGCCTCTGCGAGGCTTCACGCGTGGGAGCGCGGCTCGTGCTCCAAGACCTCCCCCGCTCCACGGCCCTCGAGGCAGCCGCGGCGTTCTTGCAACACGGCACGGAACACTATACGTTACATGGGGGGGAAGATTATGAGCTGCTCGCCGCGGTTCCCGCCGAGAGGCGAGAGACTCTCCTGGCGCAGTGGCCCTTCCGGGATACGCTCCTGATGGAGATAGGCTGGGTTGTGCCCCCACAGCAGGGGGTGAAGCTGATCACCCTTGCAGAGAGGGAGGAGGTGTTACCCCCCGGAGGTTTCGACCATTTCGCACCAGGCTAACGGCGGGGAGGGCGCGCCGGCGGCCGTTCGGACCGCGGCGTGGCGCGGCACTGAGAGCATGGCGCGGCGCCCGGACCGTCCCTGGGTGGGCGCAACCTGTGCGAGGTTGAAAAGGCAGCGTTGGACCCGTCGCTCATTATTCGATTCATCCTCTTCGCGCTCCTCGTGGGCCTATTGGCCTTCTTCTCTAGTTGCGAGACCGCCCTCTTCTCCCTCAGCCGCTCCTACCGTGAAAAGCTCGGCGAGGAGCACTCCTTCCCATCGCAGCTCATCGCCCATCTCCTGCGCGATCCCCGCCGCCTCATCATCACGCTACTGTTGGGGAATGAACTCGCCAACATCGGCATCGGCATCACCGGCGCGTCGCTGGTGCTGCGTCTCCTCGGCGAAGGGGCGGACCTCCTGGCGATCGGGGCGTCGACCCTCATCCTCCTCATCGTGGGGGAGATCCTTCCGAAATCACTGGCGCTGCGGCACGCGCAGACTTACGCCCGCCAGGTGGCCCTGCCGCTGGAGTTCGTGGCGCGCCTCATCTTTCCCCTCCGCTGGCTCATGCAGCGGCTGGCGGACGGCCTGTTGCGCGCCCTTGGCGGGACGCGCGGGGAGGGAGAGGAGGCGTTCAACGAGGAGGAGTTCCGCGCCATGCTGGCGGCGGGTGAGGATGCCGGCGTCCTGCACGAGAGCGAGCGGGCGATGATCCAGAAGGTCCTCGCCTTCTCCGAGACCACCGTGTCGCAGGTGATGACGCCGCGCATCGATCTCGACGCCGTTGAGGTGCGGAGCACCCTCGAAGTGGTCATGGCGAGCGTCAAGGAGGGGCACTTCTCACGCATGCCCGTCTATGACCAGACCATCGACACCGTTGTCGGCATCCTCTATGCGAAAGACCTCTTGCGCTGGGAGACGCGGGCGAAACGAATCGACGGGGAATCGGCGCAGCCCCAGCTCAACTTGCGGGAGCTGCTGCGCGAGCCCTACTTCGTGCCGGAGGGCAAGCGCGTCAGCGATCTCTTGCGCGAGTTTCAGCAGAAGAAAGTGCACATGGCCATCGTCCTCGACGAGTACGGCGGCGTGGCGGGACTGGTCACCATGGAGGACCTCCTGGAAGAGTTGGTGGGCGAGATCAGCGACGAGTTCGATCTGCCGGAAGCCGTCGGGGCGCCTTACCAGCAGCTTACCGAGAACCGCTACCGCATCTCCGCCAAGATGCCGATGGGGGGGGTGGAGGAGCTGCTGCAGCGCCCGCTGCCGCCGGGAGACTACGAGACCCTGGCCGGGTTTGTGCTGCACCTCTTCGGGCGGCTGCCGCGCCGCGGCGAGCATGTCGCCAGCAATGGCCTGACGTTCACCATCGAGAAGATGCGCGGCACCCGCATCCTCGAGATCACCGTCGATCGGCATCCTGACTAATGGACCTGCTCATCACCGTCATCGTCGTGGGCCTCTGCGTCCTGGCCGAGGGATTCTTCTCCGGCTCGGAGATGGCCGTGGTCTCCTCGAACAAGTACAAGCTGAACCAGCAGGCGAAGGCCGGCCGCTGGGGGGCGCGCCTGCTGGCGCGCTGGATGGAGCGGCCCGAGCAGGTGCTGAGCGTCACCCTCACCGGCGCGAATCTCTCCGAGATCAGCGCCACCGTGCTGGCCACCATGTACCTGGTGCAAACCTACGGCGAGTCGGGCGAATTGTACGCGTTCCTCGTCATGGCGCCGATCATCCTGCTGTTCGGCGAAATCTTCCCGAAGACGATCTACCAGCACTTCGCCGACCGCCTGGCGCCGCTCGTCGTCTTCCCCCTGCGGGCGTTCTCCTACCTCATCTACCCCGTGGGGCGAGGCTTGGGGCGGCTGAGCGAGAGCGTCGTGCAGACGGTGGGGACGGCGCCGAAGAACCCCTTCGTGCTGCGCGAGGAGCTGCAGACCATGGCGCGCAAGAGCGTGCTGGAGGGGCGCGGCAAGTCCACGGCGTCGCGGCTCATCCACAACATTTTCTCGTTCACCGATACGACGGTGGATGAGGTGATGGTGCCCCTCGTGGACCTGGTCGCCGTGAACAAGAATGACACACGCGAGGAGGCCATTCGGCGCGTGGAGCAGTATGGCTACTCGCGGCTGCCGGTGTACGTCGATCGCATCTACAACATCGTCGGCATCGTGCATGCCCTCGATCTGCTGACCGCGGCGCCGAGCGCGCCGCTCGAGGATCTCACCCGTCCCGCCACCTACGTGCCGGAAACGAAGCGGGTCAGTGTGCTCCTGCGGGAGATGCAGCAAGGGCGCCACCCGATGGTGGTGGTGGTGAACGAGTACGGCGCGGCCATCGGCATCGTGACGACGGAGGACCTTGTCGAGGAGATCGTCGGAGAAATCCACGACGAGTATGATCCGGCGCGCACCATGTTCGAGCGCTGCGAGGATGGCAGCCTGCTCTGCGATGCGCGCATCGAGCTCGATGAGCTTCGCGACCAGTTCGGCATCAATTTCCCGCCGGGGCTGTACGAGACCCTGGCCGGCCTCCTGATGGAGCAGCTTGGCCGCATCCCGCAGCAGGGCGAGCGCCACCTCCTTGGCGCGCATGAGCTGCGCATCGAAGACGCCACCGAGCGCTGCGTCACCCGGGTGCGCATCACACGGCTGACGCCCGCAAACTCCCAGCGCCCCGCTGTCTCGCCCGCCTCCTGAAATCCGCGCCTGGCGGCGCCGGCGGTAGGGTGTCGGCCCCGACCGCCGCTGCCGCACCCCTCACCCTCGGCCCCGCAGCGATGCGCGACGGCGCGGGGGACTCTCCCAGCCTTGCCCCACGTCGCGCCACGTGCGATACTGCACCGCGGTCCGTGCCCTGATTTCCCCCCCAGAGCGGCGAGGTGGTTGGTCGCAACGAGCCGCGCGTGGACAGTCGTCGAGGCACTCGGGGAAGGAGTGACGTATGACGAAGCAGAATGATCTGCGGAGCTGGATTGAGGAGGCTGACAAGCTCGGCGAGGTGCGCTACGTCGACGGCGCCCACTGGGTGCACGAGATGGGGGCCATCACCGAGATCGCCAGCGAGATGGACCCGATGCCGGCCGTCCTCTTCAATAACATCAAAGACTACCCCAGCGGCTACCGCCTGATCACGAACACCCTGGCCTCGGTGCGCAAGGTGGCCCTCACCTTCGGCATGCCCACGAACCTCAGCAACCGCGAGTTCGTCGCCGCCTGGAGAGAGAAGGCGAAGAGCCTGCGGCCGATCCCGCCGGTCACCGTCAAGGATGGGCCGCTGCTCGAGAACGTCATCGAGGGCAAGGACGTTGATATCCTGAAGTTTCCGACGCCGAAGTGGCACGAGCACGACGGCGGGCGCTACATCGGCACCGGCGACATGTTCATCACCCGCGAGCCGGACGAAGGCTGGATCAACATCGGCACCTACCGGGTGATGATCCATGACGAGAAGTCGGTCGGCGTGCACATTGCCCCGGCTCATCACGGCAGCATGCACATCCGCAAGGCGCTGGCCCGCAACGAGTCGGTGAAGGTCGCCATCTCCGTGGGGCACCATCCGGCATTCCTGAGCGTCGGCTCGATGGAGTTCCCCTACGGCTACTGCGAGTACGACTTTGTCGGCGCCTTGCAGGGGGCGCCGGTCGAGGTCCTTCAGGGTCCGTACACCGGCCTGCCGATGCCGGCGAACGCGGAGATCGTTCTCGAGGGAGAGATTGTTCCCGGCTCGGTGAAGTTTGAAGGCCCCTTCGGGGAGTGGACGGGCTACTACGCCAGCCCGCCGAAGGAAGACCCCATCGTGCACATCAAGACCGTCCTGCACCGCAACGATCCGATCATCCTCGGGGCGCCGCCGGTGCGGCCGCCGGCCGAGCACGCCGTCTATCGCGCCTTCACCCGCGCCGCCCGCATCTGGGATGCCCTCGAAGCCGCCGGCGTGCCGGGCGTGAAGGGGGTCTGGTGCCACCCGGCGGGCGGTTCGCGCATGCTCAACATCGTTGCCATCGAGCAGAAGTTCGCCGGCCACGCCAAGCAGGCGGGGCTCATCGCGGCGCAGTGCCAGGCGGCGGCGTACGCCAACCGCTACACCATCGTGGTGGACGACGACATCGACCCCACGAGCACCTTCCAGGTCCTCTGGGCCTTGTGCACCCGCACCGACCCGGCGACCACCATCGAGATCATCACCCGCGCCATGCGCACCACCGATGACCCCATGGGCCCGCCCGACGGCTCCGGCGGCTTCGCCTCGCGCGCCATCATCGAAGCCTGCCGGCCGTATGAGTGGATCGACAAGTTCCCGCGCATCAGCGGCCCCAGCCTGGAGTTGAAGCAAGAGATGCACGAGAAGTACGGGCACGTCTTCGAGATGCAGCACCGCTAAGGCCGAAGGAGGGGGCGAGGAGGCGGGGTGGACGTCGGCCGTCTGCGCGAGGGGGCGGAAACGCGGCCCCGCCGACGTTTCGAACAGGCTTCCCCGCAGCCCGCCGTGAGGGCGCATGAGCCAGCAACGAGCTGCCCTGGAAGAGGCGAACCGCCGATTCTATCGGGCTTTCGAGAGCCTGAAGCTGGAGCGCATGGAGGGCGTGTGGAGGCGCGACGGCCAAATCTGGTGCGTGCACCCCGGTTGGCCGCTCCTCAGCGGCTGGGAGGCCGTCATGCGGAGCTGGCGGCTGATCTTCGAGGCCACCCGCTACATCGAGTTCGAACTCACGAACGTCTCGATCCATGCCCCGGCTGACGGGCGGGGCGGCCTCGGCTGGGTCCTCTGCCAGGAGAACTTCCTCAGCCACGTCGGCGGCCAGACCGTACGCAGCAACGTCCTCAGCACCAACGTCTTCGAGTGGCGCGAGGAGCGCTGGCAACTCTTGCACCACCACGGCTCGCAGATCGTCCGCGACGCCCTGCCGCCGGAGTTCGGCGGGGGGTGAGGCGACTTTTCGAGTGGCGTTCGCGCGGGAGCGAGGCACCTCTCCTCTTTAGGGTCTTTCTCGCGTTCCACGTGTAGGCCATTTCGGTGGCGTTAGTATGGGTACTCAGATGGAGGGGGATGCACCAATGGCTGGTCACTGGAAAGAAGTCGTCAGGCTCCGTTTTAAGGGCAGTCGATTTCGGGACCACGCATTAGACATTGGCGCCATTACCGAACTGAGCCGCTTTCAGAAGATGATAGCGGAGACTGCGAAGACTCTCTGGCGTGAAAGTCATCCCGAACGAGAACGGCTCCCAAAGCATTTCGAAGAACGCACGAGCCTTTGCCTACGCAGAATCGCAGAAGGAAGTGCCGTGGCTCCCTTGGAGGTATACATCGGAGGACCTACGCAAGAAGAATTATTTGAACAGGATACTGCCGAAACCGAAGTTGAAGAAGCGATCGAGTTAGCCCATAAGGTCTTCCATGCCGCACAAATAGATGAACCACTACCCCCGATATTCCCGAAGACATTAATTCCAGAATACGAAAACTTTGGGCAGGGACTTGAGGATGATGAGGAAATCGAGATGATGATAGATGAGAAGGAACCAGCCCATGTAACTCCTACATCACGCTCCCGCTTAGCTGCGTTGGTTGATGTTCCACACGAAAATCAGGTTGATGTAACAGGCGAGGTACTAGAGGCCGATGTCAGACAAGGACGGTTCCAGGTATGGTTGGATGAGAAGACTGGCATTTCTGCGGTATTCTCTCCGGAGCAGGAAGACCATGTAACAGGTGCACTTCGGGACCACAATACATTGCGACTTCAAATCATTGGCGAAGGGGAGTTTTCTCCACAAGGCAAACTTTTGCGTATCACAAAAACGGAAAGGTTGTTACTTAAGACTCTGGCAGATGCGGAAGATGCTTACGATACCACCGTCAAGCCTATAGAAGATGTCCTGACCGAGTTAGCCCGAGAGGTTCCCCAGGAAGATTGGGATAAACTTCCGCCTGACCTTACAGACAACCTCGATCACTACCTTTACGGAACACCTAAGCGATGAGAACGGTCTTTGTCGACACACTTTACTGGGTTGCTAGAGTTCGACCGTGCGACCCTTGGGGAGAAGCTGCACGGCTGGCCAAATCGTCACTTGGGGCAGTTCGCCTCTTAACTACAGACGAAGTTCTAACCGAGTTCTTAACCGCTCTCTCGAGGGGAGGTGAACATCTGCGACGTCAAGCAGTAAGAATGGTACGAAGTATTCTTGACGATCCAAACGTTCAGGTCACTCCTCAGTCTCGAAATTCATTTCTTCGAGGCATTGAACTGTACGAACAACGTCCCGACAAAGAATACAGCTTAACCGATTGTATTTCAATGAGTACGATGAGGTCTCTATCAGTTGCTGAGGTGTTGACAAACGATACCCATTTCAACCAAGAAGGATTTCGAGTACTAATAACCAAGCAAGAATCCTAAACTGATAAGTGGGCACATCGAGACACGTTGCCCGGCGTGAAGCGGCTCTCTCCTTCTTGCAGCGAGGGCCACCCACCGATTTCCCCGCGCCCCACATTTCGTCCCCCTGTGCCCTGCCGCAATCTGCATGGCTTCGCGGGCGTGGTCAAGCATGTGCCGCAGCCGCACCGCATCATCATGCCGCGACATACAGGTCCTCCGCCTCTTCCAAAATCTCATCGCGAAAGTAAGGGCTGAGGAAGCCAGGCGTGTTGAGGTCTACCTTGCGTCCCAGAATCTCCGAGAGTTCGCGTTCGATGGCAAAGAACCGCAGACCTACCCTCGTCTGCGGCTCGAACTCGACGAGCATGTCAACATCGCTGTCGGGCCGGAAGTCCTCACGCAGGACGGAGCCGAACAATGCCAGGCGCCGGACGCGGTGCCGTTGGCAGAAATCGCGGATGGCTTCCGCCGGGATGTGAATGCGCGCGCTCACGTTCGTTCACCTCGTGGCTAGCATACCATACTGCGCCCTCCTTGGCCGCCGGAGAAAGGAGCGGCCGGTCGTGCCCGGCCGGATGCCTCGGGCGTGCAGGCCTTCCGCCGCGCATCCTGTTCTGACAGAGCAACCCCTTGCCGCGCTTGATTTTCTAACCTCTCCCTCCCATAGTGTGAACACGCGACGTCTGCGAAAAGCGGGCGGGCGCGAAGGCAGAAGGACGCGGCATGGCGACGGTGCAGATCACCACCCTCGGCTGCAAGCTGAACCAGTTCGAGTCCGCCGCCATGGCGACGAGCCTCGAGCAGGCGGGGCATACCCTCGCCGACTCCGCCGAGACGGCCGACGTCTACGTCATCAACACCTGCACCGTCACCGAGCGCAGCGACGCGAAGTCGCGCAACATCGTGCGCCGGGCGCTGCGCGCCAACCCCTCCGGCTTCGTGGCGGCGGTGGGGTGCTACGCGCAGACGAAGCCGCAGGACCTTGCCGAGATTGCCGGCGTTGACCTCGTCCTCGGCAACCAGGAAAAGCTGCGTCTCGCCGCCTATCTGACGCATCTGGAGAAGCGCCGCGCGCCGCGGGTGGAGGTCGGCGCGCTGCGGCCGGGGCTGGAGTTCCAGAAGGTGACGGTGCCCGCGCCGGGGGAGCGCACGCGGGCCTACCTGAAGATTCAGGACGGCTGCAGCGAGGCCTGCGCCTTCTGCGTCACCGTCAAGGCGCGCGGTCCCAGCCGCAGCCTGCCCGGGCCCGAGGTGCTCCGCCAGGCGGCCATGCTGGCGCGGCAGGGCTATCAGGAGATCATCCTCACCGGCGTGAACCTGGGCGAGTACGGGCGCGACCTCGATCCCCCCACGCACCTCGCCGCCATCGTGCAGCGCCTGGCGACGCTCGATGGGATCGAACGCATCCGGCTCAGCTCGCTTGCCCCCTCCGAGTTCACCCCCGAGATCCTCGACCTCATCGTCTCCTGCGAGAAGGTCTGCAAGCACCTCCATATCCCCATCCAGAGCGGCGACGACGCCGTGCTCCGCAGCATGCGGCGGAGCTACACCACCGCCGAGGTGCGCGAGCTCCTCGCCACCTTGACGAGCGCCCTGCCCACCATGAGCATCGGCTCCGATGTCATTGTCGGGTTCCCCGGCGAGAGTGAGCAGCACTTCGAGAACAGCTACCGCTTCTTCGCCGAGCTGCCGCTCAACTACCTGCACGTCTTCCCGTACTCGAAGCGCGAGGGAACCGAGGCCTTCATCCTGCCCGGCCAGGTGTCGGAAGCCGTGAAGAAGCAGCGCAGCCAGCGCCTGCAGGCTCTCGGCAAGACGAAGAGCGCCGCCTTCGCGCGGCGTCTCATGGGCGGGCGGCTGCGGGTGCTCACGGAGCACCAGCGGGACGCCGAGAGTGGGCTGTTGCGGGGCGTGTCGGAGAACTACATCAAGGTGCTCTTCCCCGGCCCGGATGCGCTCTTTCGCCAACTCGCCCACGTGCAGCTCGTTGGTTGGCGGAACGGGCACGCCGTCGGCATGCTGGTGTAGCGCTGCCAGGCAGGCTGCCAGGGCGTCGCAGGGAGGGCCGGCGGAGCGGAAGGGGGTGCGTGTTGGGCGGCCGGACGGCGGCGGGGAGATTTGTGGTCGGCGCGGCGGCAGCGCCCGCGCGGCCACGGCTTCGCTTCTGCCGCAGTGAAGAGGCTGGACAGCCATGACAAAAGTGGACTACCCGATCATCACCCTGACGACGGACTTCGGCCTCGAGGGGCCGTTCATCGCCACCATGAAGGGTGTGATCCTGACCATCAACCCACAGGTCACGATCGTCGATGTGACGCACCAGATCCGCACCCACCGCGTGCGCGAAGCCGCCTTCCTCATCCGCAGCGTGGAACCTTACTTCCCGCGCAACAGCCTACACGTGGTGGTGGTTGATCCCGGCGTGGGAAGCGAGCGCCGGCCGCTCCTCGTGGTCACCGAACGGAGCATGCTGGTGGGACCGGACAACGGCGTCCTCTCACCGTTCTTCAGGGACGAGGGGTGCCGGGTCTACCACATCACGGCGGAGAAGTTTTTCCTCAGCCCCGTGAGCGCCACCTTCCATGGCCGGGATATCTTCGCACCGTGCGCCGCCTGGCTCTCGACCGGGATCAAGCCGGTTGCGGTCGGCCCGGAGGTGCACGACCCGGTGCGTCTCGACCTGCCGATCCCGCATCGCGTCGACGACGGCGCCATCCGCGGCGAAATCCTCTACATTGACCACTTCGGCAACCTCATCACCAACATCTCCGCTGATCTCCTGCGGGAGAGCAACCTGCCCTCCCCCGTCGTCCGCCTGGCCCAGCACCGGGTGCGCGGCGGCCTGCGCTGCTACGAGGAATGCCCCCCCGGCAGCCTCGGCGCGCTCATCAATAGCTGGGGTCTCCTAGAAATCTTCGCGCCGCAGCAGAATGCGGCGAAGCTCCTCAATGTGGACGTCGGCGAGCCCGTGCGCGTTGAGGCGGCTTGACGCCGCCATGTCGGAAGGACTCGACCCCCCCCCGGCCTCCACGCCGCCGGCGATCTGCCTCCTCCTCCCTGCTTCGATGTACGCGGCACGGCCGCCTGCCAGCCCGCCTCTCTCCCGCCGGCGGTCTGTTCCACGTCGTCTGTCGCGGGAATCCATTTCAGACCTACCCGCATCAGTTGTTTTGCGGCAGGAGACGGGAGGGGAGCTGAAAGAAGCGCTTGAAGATGTTGAGAACGCCGCGGCCAAGGTGCTCGAACGGCGTCGGTGTCACCTTCGGGTTTTGCAGGGAACCTTCGACCCTGAAGTAGCTCACCAGCAGGCGCCGGTTGTCGCCGGTGAGGATGTGCCCAAGGATGGGAAGCTTGCTGATGATCTTGTCGACCGTTTGCAACCACTGCACGCCGACGTCCAGTCGCAGGTCCAACGTGTCGAGGTTCACCGAGCCGACGGCGGTCGCCTTCGCCGCGGCGCTCTCCAAGGCGACGGTGGTCGTCTCCGCCACACCCTCCCGCAGCGTGAAGGAGCCGCCGAGGCGCTCATACGGGAGGCCACGGGCCGCCAGCGCGGGAGTCTTGCCTTCAAGGAGCTGCCAGAGGTTCAAGAGACTCAAAATCTTCCCGATCGTGGAGTAGCGCTGGATGTGGCCATTCGTGGCGGTGAGCGTCAGCTCGCCGTTCAGCGTGCGCGTGGCGCTCCCCTCGATGGTGAAACGTCCGGCCAGCTTCCCCTGGGCGGCCAGCCGTCCTTGCAGGACGTCGCCACGCATCCAGACGTCCTCCAGCAGAGCTTCACTGGAGACGTCGCTGAGGTTCAGGTCGACCTCGAACGTCTGCTCGGCACGTTTTTGGAGGTGGAGGATCGAGCTCCCCGCGAAGGTGCCGCCGTAAAACGCCGCCGTGAGGTTGGCGAGGTGCAGGTCGCCGCCGCGAACCTCGAGGGCGCCGGTGAGGTTCTGGAAGACGTAGCGCTTGATCTCGCCCTGCTGGACCCGCAGGCTGCCCCGCAGCTTCCAGGCCTCCGGCAGGATCATCCAGTAGCTTCGTTCGAGCCGTCGGGCATGCCTTTTCACCAGGCTGATCTCCGCGCGCAGGTACTTCGACTTGGCGCGCGGCGGGGGGAGCAGCTCGTCGATGACGGCGCGCACGCGCTGGTAGTTTACCGACGGCGAGGGGGTGCGGTAACCGGGGAGGGTGCCCGACAGACGCAGCTCGGTGCCTCCCACCAGGACGTGCAGATTCGAGAGCCGCAGCTCGTTGTTAGAGAGCGTTGCCGCCAGCTCGAAGTCGATGGGGCGGGGCTCCTCGCCGGGGCGTTCTGGCTGCTGGACCAGCCGCCCGCGCGGCACCACCACGGTGCTCTCGAAGCGCAGGCTGGCATCCTGCGGCGAATGACCCGGCGGGGTGGGGAGGCTTGGAGTGCGAGGCGCTTGGTGCTGTGGCGGCGAGCGCTCGACGAGGACGGAGCCGCTCACCATCCCGGCCGCGCGATAGGCATGCGAGCCTTGCAGAAACGGCAGCAGCTCGTCAAAGCGCCAGCCATCGGTGTGCAGCCGGAGCCGCAGCGCCAGGGGATGGAACGTCGAGATGACCCCGCTGCCACTCAGGATGCCCGACATGGTTCGGAACCTGAGCGATTTCAGGACCGCGGACTCACCGGCGGTGATCTGGCCCTCCAGCTCGAGGCGGTTCGCGACGCCGGCCTCCTTCCTCATCCAGGTGCTGAACGTATAGCCGACGTTCTTGAGATCGACCGCCGACTCCACCCGCACGGAGGTTCCCTGACCCCGCAGTTGCAACCTGAGGTCGGGACGCCCCGTCATGGTCAGCGGCGGCGCCGTGTCGCCTGGCAGGAGCGCGAGGACGTCCCCGAGGTGCAGCGGCGCCTGCAGGTACAGCTCCCAGGGTCCGGCGTAGCGTCCCCTGGCGGTGAACGCGGTGCTCCCGAACGCGCCGGTCACCCCCGTTAGGGTGAGCGCGGCGTTCGAGAACTCAAAGGCGCCGCTCAGCGTGGCGAGAGGCAGCTTGAGCCGTGGATACTTCCCACCCAGGTCGACAAACCGCCCCGTCCCGTGAACCACCACCACCTCCTTCGGTGCCAACACCTTGCGGACCTGCAACGCCAGGGTGAGCCCTCCCGTCGCCTGGTTGATCGTGGCGGCCTCACGCCGCACGGCCGCGGGAACGTGGCGGGAGCGACTCAGACGAAGCGCGTCGGGCAGTGTCATGCTGGTGCTGAGCTGGAGATCGAACACGGACGGCCCTTCCAGCTCCTGCCGCAGGGCCAGGAACCAATCGAGCCCCGGCGCGGCAGGCGCCTGGCTCAAAGGGCTTGGCGAGGTGAGAAACTTTCCATAGCTCCCCTGCATCTCGAGTGGGATGCCTCCCAGGTGCGCTCGCAGAGCGGAGGTGGCTACGAAGTCGTTGTGGAAGCGGATCTCTCCTGAAAGATGCTCGATTGGTTGATTCAGGGTGACCTGGAAGAGTGACGCGTTGGTGAGAGGTCCACGCCCTTCGAACACCCATGGCGTGTCCACCCCCAGCCGTTTCATGGCCTTCAGCTCAAGGATGCTGCGACCTTTCAGGTCGCGCAGCGTCTCCACGAAGGCGCGCACCTTGGGACTCTTGTGCTTGCTGCGAAAGAGCTCGCGCAGTTCCTGGAGGTCGACGTCGGCGCGCGTGCTCAGCCGCAAGAGGGGTTTGGAGAAGAGCTGCCACACAGTTCCCTGGAGTTGCGTCAAGCGTAGGTCGCCGATCCGCGCCGTCACCTCCGCGAACCGCAGCGTGTCGCCTTCGATGCGCAGCTCACCGGTGAGGGCGTCGACGGGCACACGCTCCTCGCCGGAGATGAGGGAGACGTTGGTGAGGCGCGCGCGCGCCTGGAACTGTTCCGGATTGCGGAGTTCCATCTTGCCGAAGAGAGCGGCGGGTTGGCCGCGCAGGTGCAACTCCTCGATGGCGACGGTGCCGGCCTTGAGGTCGTTGTCGAGGTCGTCAACAAGCTTCGCCGGCATGAGCCGCACGGGCAGGAGCTGCTTCAGTTCGGCAAGGTCCAGCGTCGGGATGCGCAGCGTGGCGTCCAGCCGGCGTTGGGAGCTGGCGAATTCCTCCAGGCGCGCCTTCGCCTCGATGCGGAGGTGCTGCAGGTCGAGGCGGGCATCGCTCAGGCGCAGGGTTGCGCCCTCGCGCTCCAAGCGCAGCGTCAGCGCTGCACGCGGGAAGCTGAGCGGGCCGCGGAACCAGCCGGGGTGCTGGAGGCGCAGCGGGCCAGCGGTGACCGCGAGCGAGGAGGTGAAGCGATTGAGGGGGCGACCCGCGAATTTCGCCTGCAGGGTTACCGTTCCCGTGGCAAAGGACGACGGCAGCCCTTGTGGCAGCAGGGGTTCCCAGTAGGGCGCAAAGCGCGACAGGGAGAAGTTCCCGACCTCCAGCTCGGCGGAGAGTTCCGCCCGGGCAAGATCGAAGCGTCCCCCCAGGGCGGCGTTCAGGTCGGCCAACCAGGCCGCGGCTGGAGAGGCAGGCGGGGCGGCGTCGGGAGCGGCGCCCGCGGCGGCCTCCGGCGGGCTGGCGGGGAGGGCGCCCGGAGAAGGCGGGGGGGCGCCGGCTGGCGCGGCATTTGCGCGAGTCGGGGAGTCGCCGTCGGGACGGAGAGCCAGGTCGAGCGTGAGGGGCGAGTGCTGCGCCCCGGCCTCGAGCGTGCCGCGCAGTCTGAGTCGCGGGTGCTTCGTTCCGGACGGCGGCGACTCCCCCGGCGTGACCCCCGAGAGCGCCAACTCAAGGTCTGCGAGTCGCACGTCGCGGGGTTCGCGGGAATCCCTGCGGTCAGTGAACGTGAGATTCCCCTTGTGGACCCTCAGTTCTCCCAGGTGCAGGGCGGTGAGCCATCCTCCGAGGTTCTGGAGCACCGCCGCGGGTGCCGCGGGGGGCGGGGCGGTCCCGGTAGTCGAGGTCGGCGATTGGTCCGCCGGCGCGGCGGGCGCGGGGGAGGTCCGTTGCCCTTCCACGATCCCCGGGGGTCCCAGGCTCCATCGGCCATCTGCGAGACGCGCGAGGTGCATCTCCGGCTTCACCAGGCTGACGCGCGTGAAGACGAACTCGCCGTGCAGCAGAGGGCGCGGTTTGATTCCGAGGCGCAGCTCGCTCATCCGCAGAAAAGGAGCCTCCGCCCCAGGCAGGCTGAGGCGCACATCCCGAAACCGCACCGCCATTCCGGTATCGTAGCTCAGGCTCACATCGCCCAGCTCAACCTTGAGGTTGAAGGACTTCTCAAGCTGCGCCACCAGGTAGCTCTTGTAGGTATTGAGATCAAGCAGCGTCGGCAGCACCACCCAGGCCGCAATGAGGCCCAGGGCCAGGACGGCGCCGAGAGCCAGGAGCACGCGGGTGCGCGGAAAAGTCGGGGCTATGTCATGATCCTCCGGAAGAGTCCTGCTTGCCGCGGGCTGAGCAGCGGCGATGGAGTGAACAAGGCCGGCGGGCGAGGGAGAGCCGTGCGGGGCGGTGTCCGAGCCGGCCTCTGCGCGGCGGCCGCGATGAAGCCGGTGCGGCGCCGCGTCTCCTTCGGTGCCGCGGGGTGGTCAGGTTGGCGCCTACGCTCCTCGCCGGGCCCGGAGGGAGGAGGAATGACGCGCGGGACCAGCTCTCCGTGGCGCGCGGTTGACAGGCCGCGAGATGGCGCGACCCCGGCGCGGCGGCGTACCGCGTTCCCTCCCGCGCGCGAGGTGTGGGGATGAGCGGCTTGCCGCACCAGGGAGCGGTCGGGCAGGTTGTCCTCTTCCACGCCGGGGCGATCGGCGATCTCCTCCTTTCGCGCGGGGTGCTCCTGGCGCTGCGGCAGACCCTGCCGCAGGCAACCTGGGAAGCTATCGGGTATCCTGAGCGCTTGCTCCTGCTACAGGACGAGCTTCGGCTCGCTCGCGCCGCCAGCTTCGATGCGGCATGGGTGCCGCGCTACCTCCGCGATCCCGCCGCCTGCCTCGACGCGCCGGCGGCGCTGCGGCAGCCGGGAACCCTCATCGTCAGCTTCGTCGATGGCATCCCCCCGGCAGGGGTGCCCAACCCCGTGGTGCGCCTGCGCGTCACCCCCGGACCGGCGGCGCTCTCCCCGCCGCGTTCCTCAATCGAGCGAGCGTCACGGCTCCCTGCGGAGTCAAGCCGGGGAAACGAACCGCGTCCGCCGCAGCAGAGAGAAGCTCCGCAGCATGTGAGCTCGCTCCTGCGGCAGCAGCTTGCGGCCTGCGGCGTTGTTCCCAACCTCGCCGCGGCGTCGGCCGCCGGCGCTGGGCCGGCAACGCCGCCTCCCCTGCGCTTCTCGACTGGCGCGCGGCAGGCGGCTTCGGCCTGGCTGCGGCAGAGGGGGATCCCGGGGCTCGCCGCCGGTGCAATCCCCGACCGGCCCATCGTTGCCCTTCACCCCGGCAGCGGCTCGGTCCAGAAGTGTTGGCCGGTCGAGCGCTTCGCTCTCCTGGCGGGGTGGCTGCGCCGGCAGTGCGGGGCGCGCCTGATCGTCTGTCTCGGACCGGCGGAGACCGAGCGTCTGGAGCCGCGGCAGTGGAACCTCGCCGAGGCCGACATCCTGCCTGCCGTGGCTCCTCCCCTCGACGTCCTCGGAGCCCTCCTGCGCCGCTGCCACCTCTTCATCGGCAACGACTCAGGGATCGCCCACCTGGCCGCCGCCGCCGGCTGTCCCAGCGTGGTCCTCTTCGGGGTCACGGACTGGCGCATCTGGCGGCCCCTGGGATCTCATGTCCATTGTATCGCTGCCGAGGGCGAAGCGCCAACGACGGACTGGCGCGGCGTTGACCCGGCGGCGGCGAGGGTGATCATGGAGCGCATCCCCATCGATCGGGTCTGCGAGCTGGTGGCGGGGCTCGATCGACAGCTCCTTGCCGAGTTGTGGCGGGAGCGCCTGCTGGAGGATCGCCTCTGAGTGGCCGCCAGGGAGCCGAGCTGCGGACAACGCCGCGCAGACCGAACGTCGGCGGCGGCCTTAGGCGCTCGATCCTTGGGATGGCGTGCTCGGGCCTCCCCTAGACGTTGAACCGAATGGTGATGACATCGCCATCGGCCACCACGTACTCCTTACCCTCCATACGCAGCAGAGCGTGCTTGCGTGCTTCCGCCAGGGAGCCGAGGCGGAGCAGCTCCGGGCAGGGCACCACCTCCGCGCGGATGAAGCCTCGTTCGAGATCGGAATGAATCGTTCCCGCCGCCTTGGTGGCCGCGGCGCCCGCCGGCAGCAGCCAGGCCTTCACCTCATCCTCGCCGACGGTATAGAAGGTGATCAGCCCGAGGGCTTCAAGCGATGCTTGGAGGAGGGCGGCGCGCGCCGTCCGGGTGATGCCGAGTTCTTCCATGAAGAGAGCTGCATCGTCCGGTTCAAGTTGCTGCAGCTCGAGTTCCAGCTTGCCGCAGAGGACACAGAGGTGATCGGGCGGCGCCAGGACCGGTTGGAGCGTGGCCGTCACCGCCCTGCCTCGATCCTCTTGCTGGAGGGCTTCAGAGATGTTCAGCACGACCACCTGCGGCTTGGCCGAGAGGAGGCCGAAGCCGCGCAGCCGCGCCTGCTGAGCTTCGGTAAACCTGTGCCGCCGCAGTGGCAGGCCGTCTCCCAGCAGCACGGCGCAGTGCTCCAAAATCTCGATTTCCTCGGCTTCGACGGCCTTATCCCCCTTGGCGCGTCTCGCCTGCAGGCGTTCCAGGCGGCGCTCGACCACCTGGAGGTCCGAGAGGACAAGTTCCGTCGTCAGATCGGCGTAATCGCGCCCCGGGTCGACGGACCCTGCCGGGTGTGGCGCCAGCTCCGACTCGAAGGCGCGCACCACGTGCACCAGGGCATCGATCCCCTGGTAGGCCGACATGAGCTGGTCACCGCGGCTCTTCACGCCGGCGCCGAAGAGCGTCCCCTCCACATCGACGAACTCAATGGCGGCATGGGTGCTCTTCTTCGGATCGTAGAGCGCGGCCAGCGCCTCCACCTGCTCGTCGGGAACCTTCACCGTCGCCAGGTGCAGGCGCACGGCTCCCTGCTGCTGCCGTGTGGGGGAGGAGTCGGGAGGTCGGAGGGCTTCAAAGATCGTCGTTTTGCCGCTGTTCGGCAAGCCGATGAAGGCGATGCGCATGACTCGGCCTCTCTCTTCATTGTTCTTGTCCGCGGCGCCGTGGCGCAGGGCCCGGCCTCGCGTCCACCCCAAGGGTGGCCGCCCAACCTCCGCACCTTCCCCCTTCAGCTCCCAAGCAGATTTCCCGCCAACCCTGAGGTCGGCGCGCAGCCGGCCCTGCGGCGCCTGCCGCCCTACTTCCGCCGCGCCGTAGCCCGCGCGCGCGCCATCCCCGTGCACTTGCCGGGCAGGATAAGGGCGATGGCGCCTCAGGAACTCTCGATGAGCTCGGGTTGGGGAGCGCCTTCAGGAGGACGCGGCGCCAGGGTGATGGTGTCGTGCTTCTCCACCGTCACCATCCCCGGCGGCATCCCCTTGCGTTTCTTCACGTAGCGCCGACTCGTGACGATCACGTCGACGCGCGCTTGGTGGTGCGCCTTGCTGAAGTGCGCCGCCAGGCGCGCCGCCTGCTCGATGACGGAGTCGGGGAGCTTCTCGATCTTCGTGGGGTTGCGGATGACCACGTGGGACCCGGCGCTGCCCTGGGCATGCAACCAGACGTCATGCTCACGTGCGATCTTCGTCATCAGGTAGTCATTGCCGCGGCTGTGCGCGCCGACGAGGATGTCCCAGCCATCCCGCGTGCGATAGTGCCGGACGCCATGCTTCGGGGCCTGGCGTGCTTTGCCCGCGGGCCGCCGCCGTTGCAGCTCCGGGAGGAGGGCCTGGGTCTCGCCCGCGTCCGCAATGCTCTGCACCTCCGCCGGGGTGGCGGCCTCCCGAAGGCCCCGTTGGACCGCCGCGAGCTCCGCGAGACGCTGGCGGCTCGTGGAAAGCTGCGCCGCAAGGATCGGCAAGGCCCGCCTCACCTTGCGCTGGCGATCATAGTAGCGCTCGGCGTTCTGCACCGCGGTGAGGGAGGGATCGAGCGCAATGGCGACCTGCTGAAGCGGCGGCTCTCCCGCGGCCGGCGCGGCGCCAGACAGGTCCCACGCCGGCAGCTCGACAGCCGCCGCGCCCGCGGGGATATCGTGGAGGTGTGCCAGGAGCAGATCGCCCAGCCTGCCGCAGCCATCCTGCTCGTTGCAGCGCTCGACGTCCTCGGCAAGATGCTCCACCTTGCGGTGCTCCCGCTCCAGGGCCTGCTGGAGCATCGACAGGAGCCGCTCCTTGTCCCCCCGCAGGCGCTGCTGCGCAGCGAGCTCGCGGTAGTAGCGCTCTGCGGCGGCGCTCGGGCTGCTGTGGGTTTCCTCCTCCTCAGTCGGGGGGGCGCAAAGCGGAAAGGGGGCCAGGGCCGCCGCCGAGCCGTCGGGACGGCGGTAGATACGCGGCTGCGCAGGTCCCTCCAACGCCTGCCGCATCTCGCGCGCCGCTGCCCAGACGGCGGCAGGCTCGTCGGCGGACCAAACGGTCTGCCTCCGAGCTCGGGCGAGAAGTTCCCGTTGCATGGCCGGGCTCAAGCCCGCTATGCTTGTCTTCAGGCGCTCGGTGGGCGTGCGCTGCGGCTGAAAATTCCATGCTTGGGCCAAGGCGCCGGCATCGAGCTCGTCCAGGGTGGGGGCGCGATAGGCCGGCGGGGGGGCGTAGGTCTCGCCGCGCAGGAGCAGGCGAACGCGGCTCTGCTCGGGGGTGACGGCGCGCAGGCAGTCGAGGATGCGACCAGTCGCGGCCTCGACCAGCACGAGGTTGCTGTGCCGGCCGGTGAGCTCGGCGATGAGTTCGATTGCCTCCAGCGCGAGCCCGGAGGCGGCGGAGAGGAAGCGCAGACGGACGAGACGCTCCCAGGGTGGCTGGCTGATCGCCTCCATCCGCGCCCCCTGGAGCGTTCGACGCAGGCTCTGGGCAAACGGCTGCTCGTGGTCGCTGTTGCGATCGGCGGCGGCAAGCGGGCCGGACGGCGCGGCCCGCCCGGCTCGCGAGGCTCCGAGGAGATAGAGGCACGAGAGGGAGGGCGCGGCGCTCAGCACCAGGTGGTGTTGCCGCCGCCGGGCCCGCAGCCCCAGCCGGAGTGTGGAGGCGTCGCCCACCGTGACCTCGGTGAGGGAGGCGCCGAGGAGATGCTCCTGCAGCTCGCGCACGATGAGGTGGAGGTAGGCAGCATCCATCGCCATTCAATCTTGCGCCGCGGTGAGAGTGGATCCACGAGGGTCGCTCACACACATCAATCTGAGCTGCAGAAGACAGGCATGCAAACGGCGGAGCTGCGGGCGCGGGCCTGAGTTCAGGAATCAGCGGTGGCGGGAACGGCCGCCGATCATCATAATAAGCGGTGCGGAACGCTGTCAATTCCGAGCCGCGGGAGGCGGCTCGCTGTGAACCCTTTCCCTTGCTTGACAAGGGAGAGGGAAGAATCTATGAGAATGCTCTCATTATGGCAACTCCAGATCCAGGCGGAATGCAAAGCATGACCGGCTACGGCCGAGCCGAGGTTCAGATCGCGCCGTATCTCTGCAGTGTCGAGGCGCGCAGCGTCAACCATCGCTACCTCGACGCCTCGGTCAGGGTGCCGCGCGAGCTTACGGCACTCGAGCCGGTGCTGCGGAAGATTGTCCAGGGTCGCATTGCCCGCGGTCGGGTGGAGGTGTTCATCAACCTGCGCGAGCTGCCCGAGGTGGGCGGCACGAGCACCACCGTCAGCGTGAACCGCGAGCTGGCAGCGGCATACTGCGAGGCGTTGCGGTCCCTGAAGGAATACGTGAAGGTCGATGGGCCGGTGAACCTCGAGATGCTGGCACAGCTCCGGGATGTCTTCGTCATCGAGAAGCCGGGGCCGGATGTCGAGCGCTTGGGGTCGAAAATCTGCGAAGCCCTGGCCGCGGCGCTGGATGAGCTGGTGGCCATGCGGCAGACCGAAGGGCAGACCTTGCTGGCGGATATCCAGCAGCGTCTCGCATGCCTCCGCGAGCACGGCGATCTCGTGGCGGCGCGGCTCCCAGTGATTGTGCGGGAGTATCGCGACAAGCTGCGCCAACGGGTGGCGGCCCTGGTGAACGGGCTGGAGGTTGATCCCGAGCGCCTGGAGACGGAGGTGGTGTACGTTGCCGAGCGCCAGGACATCAGCGAGGAGCTGGTGCGCCTGCGCAGCCATTTCGACCACTTCGCGGGCCTCATGGAGCTGAGTGAGCCGATGGGCCGCAAGCTCGATTTCCTGCTGCAGGAGATGAACCGCGAAACCAACACCATCGCCTCGAAGGTGGCGGACAGCCAGGTTGCCCAGGACGTCGTCGAGATGAAGACCCTCATCGAGCAGATTCGCGAGCAGGTGCAGAATCTGCAGTAGGGCGAATCTCTCCTCCCCAGGACACCAACAGAGAGAAGCTGGCGATGCCCCAGCGGCTGCACGTTCAACGGGGGTTGGTGTTCGTTGTCTCGGCGCCGTCCGGGGCCGGCAAAACGACGCTCTGCGGCCGCCTCGTGAAGGAGTACGGGGATTTCGACCTGTCGATCTCGACGACCACGCGGCCGCCGCGGCGGGGTGAGACGCAGGGGGTGGAGTACCGCTTCGTGAGCGTGGCGCAGTTCCGCGCCAAGATCGATGCCGGCGAGTTCGTCGAGTGGGCGGAGGTGCATGGCAACTACTACGGCACCTCGCGGCGGTTCCTCGAGGAGCGCCTGAGCCAGGGACGGGATGTGCTCCTCGACATCGATGTGCAAGGGGGGCTGCAGCTCCGCCGTCACCTCCAGGAGAGTATCCTCATCTTCATCATGCCGCCGAGTCTCGAAACGCTCCAGCAGCGACTGCGCCAGCGCGGCGCCGATGCCGAGGCGGAGATCAAGCGGCGGCTGGAAGGAGCCAAGAAGGAGCTGGCGTGCGTGCGACAGTATGATTATGCCATCATCAATCGGGACATCACGGAGTCGCTCGCCCAGCTCAGGTCGATCATCCTTGCGGAGCGGCAGCGCAGTTCGCGCTACTGCCCACCGCCAGACATCGCCCCCTTTGTCCCCCGCGCGGGTGGATCATGAACCTTTCCAGCAAGCGCGTCCTCTTGGGAGTGTGCGGCGGCATCGCCGCCTACAAGGCGGTGGAGCTCCTCCGCCAGCTCAGCAAGCTGGGGGCGGAGGTGCAGGTGGTGCTGACGCGGCATGCCCAGGAGTTCGTCACCCCCCTGACGTTCCAGGCGCTCTCCGATCAGCCGCTCCTCACCGATATGTTCCGCCTCGAGCAGGAACGGGAGATCACCCATGTCGCCGCGGCGCAGCAAGCCGAGCTCTTCCTGGTGGCGCCGGCCACGGCGAACCTCATCGGCAAGTACGCCAACGGCATCGCCGATGATTTCCTCACCACCCTGCTGCTGGCGACGACCGCCCAGGTGATGCTGGCGCCGGCGATGAACACGAAGATGTACCTGCACCCGGCGACGCAGCACAACCTCGCCACGCTGCGGGGCTGGGGGACGCTCATCGTCGAGCCGCAGGAGGGCGAGCTGGCCTGCAAGGAGATCGGCATCGGCAAGCTTGCCGCGGTCGAGACCATCGTCGAGGCGGCCTGCGCCTACTTTCGCCGCGGCCTCGAATTCGAGGGCGTCACTCTCCTCGTTACGGCGGGCCCCACGCGCGAGCCCCTCGATGCGGTGCGCTTCCTCTCCAATGCCTCCAGCGGCAAGATGGGGTATGCCGTGGCCAGGGCCGCCCTGGCGCGCGGCGCCAAGGTCATCCTCATCAGCGGTCCCACGGCGCTGACGCCGCCGCCGGGGTGCACCTTCGTGGGGGTGGAGACGGCGCTCGAGATGTACGAGGCCGTCCTGCAGCACTTCCCGGCTGCCGACGTGGTGGTGAAGACGGCGGCGGTGTCGGACTTCCGCTTCGTGGAGCGGCATCCGTACAAGATGAAGAAGGACGAGGCGCCGCTCAGCACCCACTTCCTCCGCAACCCCGACATCCTCCTCGAGCTGGGTCGCCGCAAGGGCAGGGCAGTGCTGGTGGGGTTCGCCGCCGAGACGCACGACGTGGTTGACTACGCGCGCGGCAAGCTGGTGGAGAAGAACCTCGATCTCATCGTGGCGAACGACATCAGTGATGGGCGCATCGGCATGGGGAGCGACACCAACCGCGTCACCATCATCAGCCGCAGCGGCGCGCTCGAGCACCTGCCGGAGAACAGCAAGGAGAAGGTCGCGGGCGCAATTCTCGACCGCGTGTTGCCGCTCCTGCCGCGCCGGGGTGCCTGATGGAAAGGAAGATCGCGGAATCGCGCCGGCCCGCTACCCGGGCTGAGGTTCGGCGGCAACTCTTCGCGGCACTGCGCGGGGCGTTGCAGTACCAGCGGAGCCTCGGCGTGGAGTGGCTGCCGGCCAGCGCCGCGCTGGGCGCTTTTCTGGCGGCGCGTCCTGGGGCCGCGACGCCGCCGACGCTTGCGTCGATCTCCGAAACCTACCGCGATTGCCAGCGCTGTCGCCTTGGCGCCACGCGGCAGAACCTGGTGTTCGGGGTCGGCAATCCGCATGCCAAGCTCGTCTTCGTGGGCGAGGCGCCAGGACGGGATGAGGACCTGCAAGGCGAGCCCTTCGTCGGCCGCGCCGGGCAATTGCTGACGCGCATCATCGAGGCCATGGGCCTGCGCCGCGACGAGGTGTACATCTGCAATATCATCAAGTGCCGGCCGCCCCAGAACCGCAACCCGCGCGGCGATGAGATTGAAGCCTGTGAGCCGATTCTCCGTCAACAGCTCCGCGCCATCCAGCCGAAGCTCATCTGCACGCTCGGCACCGTTGCCACGCAAACCCTCCTGCGCAGCCAAGCATCCATCGGTGACCTGCGGGGCCGGTTCCACACCTACGAGGGCATTCCAGTCATGCCGACGTACCACCCAGCCTACCTGCTGCGGAATCCGGAGCAGAAGCGCGCGGTGTGGGAGGATATGAAGAAGGTCAAGGCCGAGTATGAGAAGGTTTAATCACAGCCGTGGCGCCCTGGAACTCCTGGCGGCGTAAGGCGGGCCATGGCGGGGGGTGGGAAGGCAGCCGCCCCTCGAGGAGGCCGGGAGACGTTCATCCCGGCGCGCATTCATTTACTGTAGTGGTGCGGCTTCTATGGCGTTCCATGTCTTTCGCGGCCATATCGTAAGTGAGCGGCAGATTTACTACATCGGCACCTCGCTGGCGCCGAAGCCTCTCGTCATCTTTCGTTCGCTCGACGAGCTGATCAAGTACTTTCCGCCTATCGAAAGCTCCGACGAGATCAGCTTCGCGCTGCCGGTCAACCTCCAGCCGAGCTCAGGCAACAGCTACGAAGTCATGAGCGAAGAGGAGCAGCAGCTCCTCCTGCGCGCGCTCCATCTCCTGCCCTGGGATATAGAGGCTTCGGAGGAGGGGAAGGGGAGAAGTATGCGACGCTGATCGCGGCGCCGCGTTCTCTGCCCCCCTCCCGGCAGCCCTGCCGGGCCGCACGGCGCTTCCTCGGCTTGCGGCGCTCATCGCCGCCGCCGGCGTTCCTCCTCTTTCTCCTCCTCGTCAGTCTCGCGGCGCGATAGCACCTGCCGCAGAGCGTCCCTCCGCGACATCCTCCCCCGCGGGAGATGCTTCCAGGTCCGGCCCGCAGGGCTGCTGATCCCTGCCGCGGTCCTCATGGTTTGGCCTGCGCCTGGAACTGCAGCTCCTCCTCGATGATCTTCTTCATTTCGTTGAACGAGACAGCTCCCGCGACGAGGCGACCGTTGATGTAGAAGGTGGGCGTGCTGTCGACGCCAAGCTTGCGGCCATCCTCGATGTCGTGGTCGATCTCGGCGTTGTACTTCTTGGCGGCGAAGCAGGCGTCGAACTTCCCGGCATCCAGGTTGACCTGCTTCGCATACCCTTGCAGGTCCGCGTCGCTGAGCTTCTGCTGATTTGCGAAGAGGAGATCGTGGTACTCCCAGAACTTCCCCTGCTCATTGGCGCAGTTGGCCGCCAGCGCGGCAGGGCGACCGCGCTGGTGAATCGTCTCGAGGGGGTAGTCGCGGTACACGAGACGGACCTTCTCGGCGTACGTCGAAAGGACCTGCTTGAGGACCGGCTGCGAGCGGCTGCAGAAGGGGCACTCGAAATCGGAGAACTCGATGATGGTGATGAGCGCGTTCGCCGCGCCGGTGCTGGGGTCGTCGTCGGCGCTCACCTGCAGGCGCGGCGGCTGCAGGAACATCTCGATGCGGTACGCCCCGCGCAGCCGCTCCACGAACCGCTCGCGCTGCTCTTCGATGCGCCGTTCCCTGAGCAAGCCGTGAATGCGCTCCCGCACCTGCTCATAAGGAGCGCGGATGCGGTTCTGGTTGCGTTCAAAGAAGGCGCGCGCCTCTTGCTCGGTGACGGGCGCCACCTTCGAGACGATCTCCTCGTTGTACACCGCCTGCACGGTGCTCTGCCGCTTCGTCGCCTCGGCCTTCAGGAGGTGCTCCGTGAGCAGCGACTCCAGCCCGCGCCGGCGCAGGTCGAACATCCGGCTCTTGATCTGCATGATCTCGCGCTGCACGTTCGCATCGACCTCTTCGAGCGTGATCGGCTTGCCATCGAAGCGGGCGGCAAGCTCCGCCGCGCCGGCGGCGCCGCCGCCCGCAAACCGCGGGGGGACGCCAAGGCTGACGAGCAGCGCCAGGACGGCGAGGAGCACGGGACGGAGGAGCCGAGCGGATCGGGTCTGCCTGAGGGGTCGACTAGTCATGGGAGAAGCTCCTCATCGTGAATGGGAGGAGAGGTGTGCGGGAGCGCCGGGCGCCTGCGGCGTGGGCCGGCGACCGTGCCGCGGGCAGACGCCTGTGCTAGAGTGTGGGCACCACCCAGCTCTGGATGGGATGCTCACCCAACGATCGCCCGCGAAGCGAGAGGGGGCCGCCATGCCGCGCATCTTCTGGGTCACCTGCCCTGCCTGTGAAGGACGATTCTACTGTCACTACGAAGACCTCCGCCACGCCGGCGTACCCCTCCTCTGCCCTTACTGTCAGCATCGCTTCCTGGTTGAGGAGAGCAGCGCCATCGACGATCGCGGCTGACGCCGAGCTCCCGCCCTTTTTCCCAGAACGCCACCTGCATCGCTGCCCGCGCGGCCGCTCTGCTCAGTCGGCCGGAGGTGCCGAGCGCGGCCCTGCTCTACCCCCTGCTCTCGGCGGCGGCGCCCGGCGTCACAGCGGCTTCTCGGCGGCGGTCGCCGGCAGCGCGGGGCGCAGTGCGATGGGCTTGATCACGAAGAGCGCGCTCACGGCCCCCAGCAGCAGGGAGATGCCGGCAAAGTAGAAGAGCGCCACGCCGCCGTACCGGTCGGCGAGGAAACCGGCGAAGATCGGCGTGATGGCGGCCAGGAGCTGGTTGGCGCTGAAGATCAGCCCCACGACGCTCGCCCCCGTCTCCTCGGGGGTGGCGTCAAGCGCCGCCGCGAAGATGATCGGGCGTACCGAGAAGAGGAACATGCCGAGGAAGAAGAGGGTGATGAGGAAGGCCAGCCCTTGCCCGAGGGCGACGAGGAGCAGGCTGCAGAGGCCGGAGATGATGAAGGCGGTGAGCATGATCGTCATACGGCCGATGCGGTCGGAGAGCGCCCCCATCATCGGCCCGGCGAAGAGACTGGCGATGGAGGCGCTGCCCAGGTAGACGCCGATCATCTTGGGGCTGAGGTGCCACTCCTTGGCGAGGTAGAGGGGCAGCAGCGTGATGATGGCCTGCTGGGCGGTGGTGCGCAGCGACGACACCGCGGAGAGCCAGAGCATGACGGGATGCTTGATGAGCTTCTTCAGTGCCATCCGGTACTCGGCCAGGTTCAGCCGTTTGCCCGGCCCGGAATCTCCCAGGCGGTCGGAGATGGTGAACCAGACCAGCAAGGCGAGGAGAAGTCCCGGCAGGATATTGAGAGCCGCCGCCGCGCGCCAGCTCAGGAAGGTGAGGACAAGCCCGAAGACGAGGGGGGAGAGGAGATCACCGAGGCCGGCGCCGAACTCGTGGGTGGACATGGCGAAGCCGCGGCGGTCCGGCATGAGGGAGGAGAGGAGCGACATGGCAGGGGGATGCCACAAAGAGGCGCCAAAGCCAAGCAGCCCCATGGCAATCATGATGATGCCGATGCTGGGGGCCAGGCTGAGGAGGAGGTAGCCGAGGGAAGGGACGGCGAGGGCCAGCATGAGGGAGCCGGTGCGCTTGCCAAGGACGTCAACGAGCGCGCTTCCCGGCAAATTCACGCAGGCCGAGATGAAGAAACGCACCGAGCTCATCACGCCGATGTGCGCGTAGCTCAAGCCAAACTCGGCGGCGATGAACGGGCTCAGCAGCCCGAAGGCGCCGGTATTCCAATGCGTATCGAGGTGGCCCAGCGAGATGATGGAGAGGATTGCAGTGCGGGTGCGTTTCACAGTCCTCCTTTGCATCGACCTCTATCTCTCAGCGCCGGCGCCCCGGCAGCCTCCGCCGCGCGTCGCCCAGCGGGGCGTGCGGCGGAGCGTTCTCGGAGCCGGCGCCAGGGACATCCGTGAGGCTTCCTGCGGCGTGCCGCGCCAAGGCGGCGCCCCAGCGGCACCGCCGCCGGGGAACAGTGACGCGGCGGTGCTCCGAGGTCCGGGCGGTGAGGGTTACGCCACGGTGCGCCCTAGCACGCCCCCCTCGAAGAAGAGCCAAGTGCGCCCGTCGGCGGAAGGGCGCCGGTTGAGTCGAACGAGATCGCCGGTGTGGTACTTGATGATCGGCTGGGCGAGCTGCATGTAGCTCGTGTAGACCAGCTCGCCCACCTCCCCGTCGCCGACGGGCTTCCCCGCGGCATCGAGCACCAGGCAGTGCCCGCAATCCTCCACGGCGTGTAGGCCCTCGCCTGAATGGAACCCCACCGCCACGACGCCGGTCTCATCGTGCAGCAGGACGCGGTGGACCTGCGCCCCCCAGGTGGCCGCGAGGTCGTCGCGCAGCGTGGCGGAGCCGGTCGTGTCTGCACCGGCGATGAAGAGGTGGCGGAGGCTCGTGCCGGCCAGATCGAACCCCTCCTGGCGGGCCGCTTCGCTCAAGGCCTGCACCTCCTCCAGGGTTGCCAGCATTGCCTGGGGCCGGCGCTGCTCGATCTGGCGCAGCCGCGCCTGGTGATCCAGGCCGCCGCCCGAGAGCATCATGGCGCCGAGACGCCGGACGCCGAAGTAGGCGCTCCAGAGGCCCAACCGCAGGTCCCAGTTGAACGGCAGGTAGCAGAGGGTGTCGGCGCGCAGCCCAGCGGCCCAGAAGAGGTAGGCCCACGGCTCTCCGTGCAGGGTGGCGCCGGCGTAAGAGAGCGGAATCTCCACGGGGGCGTTGCCGTTTCCCCGCTCCTGGAAGCGGAACAGCAGGTCATCCTCGCGCAGCGCCAGGGCGTCTCCGTAGGGCGGTTTCGTTGGCTGGGCTGCGGCGAGGTCTGCCTTGCGTATGGTTGGCACCAAGCTCGCGAAGTCCTCCAGGCTGTGAACATCCTCCGGCCTGATGCCGGCGGCGGCGTAACGCTTCCGATACAGTGGGCTGTGCTCGTAAGCGTGCCGCAGGAGCGCCCGTAGCCGCCGCAGGTGCAGCGCTTCGAGCTGCGCCCGCGGCATCGTCTCCAGCAGCGGGTTCCAGAAGGTGCTGGCGGCGCTCTGTGGGTTGAGGAAGCTGCGAAACTCCATGCCGCGTACCTTCCGCATGCAACCGTTCAGCCGAGGCTCCCTCGAACACGAATCTCCGCCCCAGGCGCCGCCGCGGTTGTTTGCGGAGCTCTCCCTGCCCGCGAGAGACCGCTTCGGGCGCGGTGCGGGTCATCATAGGGCAGGTATTTTGGGGGGGTCAAGCCGATTCGCTGCCCGGCGGCGTCGGGGCGCCGCCTGGACGCCGCCGCCGTGCCAACCTGCCGGGGGCGCGCCTCTTCTTGACACGTCACAGGGCTCTGTTCTAAGGTAACGGCGAATGCGGCGCGAGGCCCGGCGCTCCGTCCCCTCTGCGGCAGCGGAGGCTGACCGGGCAGGCCGGGGCGGTGATCCTGGTGTCGCTCTCGGAGGTGCAAGGGTGACGCGCGAAGCTCTCCTCGCACGATTGCGGCGGATTCGCGATGAGATTGAGGCCGTGCGCCGCGAGACGGACAGCCCGGCCATCGACAGCGCCATGCGCAGCATGAGCATGTACTGCCACTTGGCGCGCTCGTACCTAGGGGATATTGACGCTATCTGCCCGGAGGTGGAGCAGGTTGACTGAGAGCCCGGAGGGCGAGGGCGTGGCCCTGTCGTCGCAGTCCGCGGCAGGAGTTCCCGCCGCCTCTCCGGCGCCCTGCCGCTCGAACTTGGAGAGCCCACGATGGTTCGACCCTTCCACAACGACCACGCAAACGCTTCCCCCTACTGGAACCCCGGGATGGAGACGATGCCGCGGGCGCAGCTCGATGCCCTGCATCTGCGGCGCATCCAGCTCATGATCCGCTTTGCGTACGAGAATTCGCCGTTCTACCGCAAGCTTTACCGCGAAGCCGGCTTCACCCCGGATGACATCCGCAGCCTCGACGATTTCATCCGCCTCGTGCCGGTCATCGACAAGAAGGACCTCGTGCAAGCGCAGGGTGCCGGCGCGCCCCCCTACGGCGACGCCCGGGCCCTGCCGGAGGAGTACAACCTCTACCGCTTCCAGACCTCCGGCTCCACCGGCACCCCCTTGCAGATTCCGTTCGGCTACTACAGCAGCGCGCAGTACGGCGAGCAGTGGGTCTACGGCTTCTGGGCCGTGGGCCTGCGCGCCTACCACACATTCTACTTCGCCTTCAACTGGGGCACCTTCGCGGGTTTCTGGAGCGCCTACTGGGGGGTGCGCCGCCTGGGCGCCACGGTGATCTCCGGCGGCGGCCTCGACACGAAGGGGCGCATCAACCACATCCTCCAGTCCAAGCCCGACGTCCTCGTCGCCACGCCCACCTACGCCTTGTACATGGCGGAAGTGGCGAAAGGGATGGGAGTTGACCTGCGGGAGACGACGATCAAATACTTCTACAGCGCCGGGGAACCCGGACCCAGCATCCCCACAACGCGACGGGCGATCGAGGAGGCGTGGGGGGCCAAGGCGTTTGAGCTGTACGGCATTGCGGAGGTCGGCGCCATTGCGCCGGGTTGCCCCCTCCAGGGGGGCGTGCACCTGGCCGAGGATTGGGCGCACTCGCTGGTCCTTGGCGAGGACGGCAAGCCCGTGGCTGCGGGTGAGGTGGGCGAGAACGTCGTGACGAGCTACGTGCAACACGTGCAGCCGATCATCAAGTACCGCTCACATGACTTGGTGCGCCCGCGCTACGGCATCTGTGACTGCGGCCGCACCTGGACCTACTACGATGGCGGTGTGCTGGGCCGCACCGACCACATGATCATTATCAAGGGCACGAACGTCTACCCGACGGCCGTGGAAGCCCTCCTCGGCGACGTGGCCGGGCTCTCCGAGCATTACGAGATTCACGTCGACACCGAGGATAAGAGCGATAGCATCACCGTGAAGGTCGAGGCGGCGCGGGGTCTGCCGAGCGAGCAGTACGAGAAGGCGGCTCAGGAGGCAGCGCGGCTGCTCTACAAGTCCATCATGGTGCGGATCGGGATCAAGGTGCTGCCGCCCGAGTCCCTGCCGCGCTACGAGTTGAAGGCCAAACGCTTCTTTGATCATCGACCGGCGGGGAAGGGGTGGGTGATGCGCGAGGGGACCGCCTCGGCGCCGCGCTAGCGCCCCTCTCGTCGCGCCCGCCCGCAAGGTTCGAAAAGGCTCTGGAGTCAGGGAGGCTGACTCTGTGTAAGCCACGCTGTCACTCCTTACTTTCTCTCCTTAATGTCCTGACCCTCCGCTTCCGGCAGGAGCCGCCGCGGGGGTATCTCACCTTCCGTTCTCGTTTCGCTCGTTGACGAGGAGCTTGTCGAACCTCCAGTCTGAGACCCGGTCCCGGAAGGGTTGCCGTCTGTCTGGGAGCCCGACTGGGACGTGGTCCCGTCCTGAGAGGTGGCGCCGCTGCCGGAGGCGCTCCCGCGTTCGGGTCGCTGCTTCCGCTGGCGTTCGCATCCGTGCTCTGCCCGCTGTCGTTCGCGCTCGTCTCCCCGGAGCTGGTGCTGCTGCCATCGGTCGCCGGGGCGCCGCTCTCGGCGCTGCCGGAGTTGGCGGCCGCATCGTTGGGCGTGTCGCTCTTTCCCCTTCCCTGGCGAACCGAAAAAGTGCCCATCCAAGTCCTTGACGACCCCGCTCCGGAAATCTTGCGAGGTGGCGGGAGGATGCGGACGGCTGCGTCGTGGGTGCCCCACGCGTGCAACGTCGGCGTCCCTCGGTTCGGCGAGAGGAGGCGGCATGTCCGGGGCGAAGCCTCGACGGTGCGGGGCGGGCTGTGGCGCGGTGGTCTTGACGAGGATCGTCAGGCGAAGAGCAGGGCGCGGGCGATGATGAGGCGCTGGATCTCCGATGAGCCGTCGTAGATGCGCATGATGCGCACGTCGCGGTAGTAGCGCTCGACGATGTTCTCGTGCAGGCAGGCGCCGCGTTCGAAGAGCTGAATGGCACGGTCGGCGGCGCGCCAGGCGGTCTCGGTGGCGAGGAGCTTGGCCATCGAGGCCTCGGTGGAGCAGCGCTCGCCGCGATCCATGCGGGCCGCGGTGGTATAGAGGAGGAGCCGCGCCGCCTCGCACTCGATGGCGCAATCCGCCAGGAGATGCTGACCGTCGCCGCGGCGTGCGCGGGCCTCCGCCGCCATGCGCTCGAGGAGGCGCTGCGCCGCGCCCAGGCCGCCGGCGGCCATGCCGATCCGCCCCTTGTCGAGCGTGCGCATCGCCAACCTGAATCCCTGACCGAGCTCGCCGAGGAGGTTCGCGGCCGGGACCGTGCAGTCCGCAAGCACGAGCTCGCACGCAGCCGAGCCGCGCAACCCCATGAGCTCGTGTCGCTTGCCGATGGTGAAGCCGGGCGTGCCGCGCTCCACGAGGAAGGCGCTGATGCCGCCGTGGGCGCCTTTGGCGGGGTCGGTGACCGCGAAGACGGTGAAGTAGTCGGCGTGCGGCCCGTTCGTGACGAAAATCTTCCTGCCGTTGAGGACAAACGCCTCGCCGCGGCGGACGGCGCGCGTCTCGATGCGCGCGGCGTCGGAGCCGGCATTCGGCTCGGTGAGCGCAAAGGCGCTGAGGCGTTCGCCGCGGGCCAGCGGCGGCAGGTAGCAACGGCGCTGTTCTTCGCTGCCGCCATAGAGGATGCCCATGGCGCCGATGCCGATGTTTGTCGTAATGCGGGAGCGCACGCAGAGATTGGTGCGGGAGAGCTCCTCGATCGCCACCGCCTCATGGAGCAGCGGCAGCCCCAGCCCGCCGTAGTCCTTCGGGATGGCCATGCCGTAGAGCCCCAGCTCGGCGAGCCGCGCGTGAAGGCTGGCCGGGAACTCATCGTCACGGTCGAGGGTCGTCGCCAGGGGCTCGACTTCGGTGCGCACGAAGTGGCGTACATGGTCGCGCCACCGCAGCAGATCGTCAGAGAACGAGAAGTCCATCGCAGGTCGTCACCAGGGGCGAAGAGAGAGGAGGGGCGCAGCCGCCCTGCCTGCCGCCGCCGCTCCGGCCATGCTCGTCGTTCGGCTCAGGCTTGCCGCGGGGCAGCCATGACGCGGCGCGGCCGGAATCCGGCCCGAGCCGCGGCTAGCGCGTCCGCAGGTAGGTGAGATGCTCCTCTGCCTGGCGGCGCCATTTCGATTGCGCGGGGTTGTTCTCGCTGACGGAGAGGAACTTCTGCCATTGCTCGATCGCTTTGCCGGGATCGAGCCGCTCGTAGGCGATGGCCAGGTTGTAGTGCGCGGAGGCGTGCAGGGGGTTGATCTGCAACGCCCGCTTCCACTGCGCCGCAGCCGCCTCCAGGCGCTCACCGCGGAAGTAGAGGCGACCGAGGTTGACCAGGGCGGGCACGTACGTCGGTTCCAGGTTGAGAACCCTGTTGTACGTGGTGAGAGCATCGTCGAGCCGGCCAGCATCTTCGTAGGCGAGAGCGAGGTTGTAGAGAACGTCGGGGTTCTGCGGCGTCTCCTTCAGGGCCTCCTCGAACTGGACGATGGCGGCCTCGAACTTTCCTTCCAGGTAGAGCTGGTTGCCGCGCGCGAAGGAATCCTCCTGCGGTGACTTCCGGGGGGGCATCAGGGGAGCGCCTGGCGTGGCGGCCGCCGAGGAGGATGCCGCAGCCCTCGGCTCCTGCGCCGGCCTGGTGAGATCGCCGTAGATCCAGCCGCCGCGCCCTCCCGAGAGCGTGATCCGATACCACCCAGACTTCTCTTCACGGGGGGTGAACCGCTCTCCCTCTGTGACGCGCGCCACGACGGGATGACTCGTGCTCGGCCCCTCCCGCACATTGGCGAGGTTGACGCTGACCTCAATCTGGCGACCGGCCGTGGCAGGCAGGTTCATTCCCGGCGGCGACACGGCCTGCGGCGGCTTGGGGGTCTCCATCTTGCTGGCGGCGGCTTCGCCGGCGCCGCTTCCGGTCTCTGGCGACGCCTTCTCGACGGCAGGGGTTGGGCGCGGAGGTGCAACCGAGCCGGCGGGCGGCGAGGCGGGCGCTTGGGGCTGACTCTGGGGGTACCCGTTGCCTGCTCTCCCCAGCGACAGAACCGCCACCGCCAGGCCCAAGCAGAGAAGCGACCAGGTCCACTTCATCACGCACTACTCCATGCGCGGGGTGCGGAGCCTGGGGGGCCCAGGCCCTTGCGCCGCGATGCGCGCTCTCCATACGTCTAGACAGGCTGCTTCACCACGCCGAGGTAAACCGAGGAGATCCCAGCGGCGGCATTCTACCACGAATGGGATTGAATCACCGCCCAAAGATGGTTCCGGCGGCAATGATCAACCGAGGAGGGAAGCCGCTGATCCGCGCCGGCCCTGCATCGCGGTGTGGTGGTCAAGGGAGCAGCCGATGGGACGTCACCGCGTCAGTTCGCGGCCTGGCGCTGCACGTCCAGCAGCGCCGGAACGACGCCGGGCGACCTCGGGAGAGGCGCTTGGCGGAGAGAGCCGCATTCCACGATCTTCTCGACCTCTTCCACTGCGGCCAGCGCAGCCGAGGGGGGCGGCAGTCCCGCCCGGCTGGGAAACCACGGAGACCTCCGCGCCCCGCGCAGGCGCCGCCGGCGCGACCGCCCGCAGGGCCGGCTATGCCTTCAGCCAAAGGAAGAGCGTCAGAATTCCAGCATGGGCCGTGGGGCGGCTTGACGTAACTGTGGCTGCGGGCGTGTGATCTTTCCGTTTCTCATCTCCTCCTGGGTCCCGCCATCAACTCCGCATCTTGATTCAAGGACCTGGAATCGAGAGGGGGGAATTCTCGCCACGGGAGGAAGCGAGGCCCATATCTTGCTAGCAAACGAAGGTAGGAGCTGGGCTGCAGGATGAACCATGGGCGGACGTTGAGCTGGACGCGTCCCCCCGCCGCGTCGAGCCTGCCGGCTCCTCGTCCTTTGCCGGAACGAGGAGGCGATCTTTCCAGGCGGCGCTCGATGATCGTCTGCCGCGCCAGGAGTTTCTCCTCATCGCCCTTAGCGCAGGGGCTGCGTTGGGGAGGAGACGGGAGCTTTTCCTGCTTCCCCTCCCAGGCAGCGTTGCCGATCCCCTGCTCGAGGCCCCGTGCGCAGTAAGGAAGGGGAGCGCCAAGGCATGCGTCGGATCGCCATAACCCAGGCCGAGGTTAACCTCGTGCTCGCCAAGGCCGCCGAAGATGAAACAGGCCGCGTGCTCTGCGCCGAAGGCACCGTTCTCTCCGCCAACCTCATCCGGCTCCTCACCAACCGGGGCGTGGTGACGCTCTACGTCGAGGGAGAGGATGAGCAGGCCAAGTCGCCCGAGCAACTGCTGCGGGAGTTGGATGAGCGCTTCTCCCTAGTGGAGACCGACCCGCTCATGGAGCAGGTGAAGGCGCTCTTCCGGCGGCGTATTGTCGAAGGCACGTTAACGCACTGAGGGGATTGCCTGGAGCCTGGAGGCACGGGCGGGGGGTAGCCTCCCCGTTAGGCGGCGGAGGCGGAGACAGGCGCAAGCCGGCGCGGCTTCGAGCGTTCGAGCCTTGCAGCCTTCCTGGACATAGATGGCGCAGTGCAGAAGAGCGTGCGCCCAAAGGGATTGGGAGATGATCTCAGCGAGCGAGTTGCAGCGGAAGATCGAAGCCATCAAGAACATCCCGACGGTGCCGGGGATCGTGCAGAAGATCGCCGAGATGGTCGAAAGCCCCAGCATGTCGGCGGCTGACGTGGGCAAGGTCATCGCGCAGGATCAGGTTCTCGCGGCGAAAGTGCTGCGCCTCATCAACTCCTCGTTCTATGGGTTCCCCGGCCGCATCTCCTCCCTGTCGCACGGCGTCGTGCTGCTGGGCTTCAACGTGATCAAGGGGCTGGTCCTGAGTGCGTCGGTCTTCGACATGCTCTCCGACGAGATGGCCGGCCTCTGGGAGCACTCGGTCGGCGCCTCCGCCGTGGCCGGGGTGATCGCACGCCACCGTGGCTATGCCGAGCCCGAGGAGGTTGCCACCGCCGGCCTCCTGCATGATATCGGCAAGGTCATCCTGGCGATCGAGCTTCCCGAGGTGATGCAGCAGCTCGATGCGATCGTCGCGGCGAAGCGCGTCCCCCGCCTTCTCGCCGAGACCGAGGTGCTCGGCATCACCCACTGCCATGTGGCCCATTGGCTCTGCGCCAAGTGGAACCTGCCGGCGGCTCTGCGCGAGCCGCTCGTTTTCCACCACGCGCCGCAGCAGGCCAAGTTTGCCCCTGAGCAGACGGCGATGGTGCACCTGGCCAACATCCTCGTCCGGGCCCGTGGCTATGGTCACGGCGGCGACCCCTTCGTCCCGAAAATCAACGACCAAGCCTGGCAGCTCCTTGGCCTGTCGATGGACGACCTCGACGCGATCGTGGCGCGCCTCGACGTGGAGCTCGAGCGGGTCAACACGCACGATCTCTTCTCGGTGTAGCAGGGAAGCAGCGTGCTGGAGGGACGCTCGGCATGCTTGAACCGCAGACGAAACGGGTGCTCCTCGTCGACCCGGACAGAGCCCGCGCCCAGCGGCTGGGGGAGACCCTCAGCGCGGCCGGGTACTACGCCTACGATGTGGAAGATGAGCGCCAGGCGTTGGATCTCATCTACAACGAGCCGCCCGACCTCATCCTTATTGACTACCAGGTCCCGGAAGAGCATGGCGGCTATCTCTGCCAGTCCCTCAAGACGGACAACGTCTACAGCCACCTCCCCATCATCCTCATCCTTCCCCAGCCTCTCCAGCCCTGGAACTGGGAGAGCCTGCAGGTGGAGGATTTCCTCGTGCAGCCGTTCAGCGAGGCAGAGCTGTTGCTGCGCACCTCGCTCTGCTTCGCGCGCACCTCACGCGCCCTCGACGCCAACCCCCTCACGAGGCTGCCGGGCAACCACTCGATCATCCGCGAGATCGAGCGGCGCATCGCCGCCGGGGCGCCGTTTGCCCTCTGCTACCTCGACCTCGATCACTTCAAGGGGTACAACGACTACTACGGCTTCACACGGGGCGACGAGGTGCTGAGCATGACCGCGCGCCTCATCACCATGGTGGTGCGCGGACTGAACTGCCCGGAAGGGTATGCCGGGCACATCGGCGGCGATGACTTCGTCTTCATCGTGCCGGCGGACAGGGCGGATGAAGCCTGCCAGCAGATCATCAGGAACTTCGACCTCATCGTCGCCAATTTCTACGATGTGAAAGACCGCCTGCGCGGCTACATCGAGGCGGTCGACCGGCAGGGCCAGTGCGGCCGGGTTCCCCTCCTGACGGTTTCCATTGCCGTGGTAACGAATGAGGGGCAGACCCTGCAGCACTACGGCGAATTCAGCAGCGTCGCCTCGGAGCTGAAGAAGTACGCCAAGAGCCAACCGGGGAGCGTCTACGTCAAGGATCGCCGGCGCGATGAGCCTGTCGGCGCCGGCCTCGCCAGCCCCGCCGCGCCGTAGCGGCTACCCGCCCCGCCCGCATACCTTCTTCTGCTTCCCTCCTCCTCGGCGTCGAGATTGAAGCGAGCCGCGCAGCGCGGCACCGCGGGCCGTCCTCGGCGCATCCCCCGTCCGGCCCCCTCGTACGCCCTGCTGTCACCCCCGCCCTAAGATCGCTCGCAGCGCGTGGCTCAAGGCGTAGACGTTGCGGGGATGAGAGTTGTACCCCATCAGGCCGATGCGCCACACCTTGCCGGCGATGGCGCCGATGCCGCCGCTGATCTCGATGTTGAACTCGTTGAGGAGCCGCTGACGCACCGCGCGGTCATCCACGCCGGTGGGGATGCGGACGGTGGTCAGCGGTGGCAGGCGCACGTCGGGGCGCGCGAAGGGCGCCAACCCCAGCCCCTCGAGCTGCTCGACGAGAAGCGTGGAGTTGCGGGCATGGCGGGCGATGCGCGCCTCGATCCCCTCCTCGTGGAGCAGCCGCAGCGCCTCGCGCAAGGCATAGACCGTGTTGATCGGCGCGGTGTGGTGGTAGACGCGCTCCTCCGACCAATAGCGGAACTGCTCCAGCACGTCGAAGTAGAAGCTCGGCACCCGGCTGCGACGCTTGCCGATGGCCGCGACGGCGCGCGGGCTGAAGGTCACCGGGGCCAGCCCCGGAGGCGCGCTGAGGCATTTCTGTGAACCGGCATAGGCGGCGTCGATACCCCAGGCATCCACGTCCAACAGGCAGCCGCCAAGGGAGACGACGCAGTCCACGATGAAGAGCGCTTCGTGTTCACGGCACATGGCGCCGATCTCGGCGAGCGGGTGGAGCACCCCGGTGGAGGCTTCAGGGTGCACGATCGCCACCGCCTTGAGGTGGCGCTCCTGGGCAAGCTTCCGGCGCACCGCGGCGGGATCGACGGCGCTGCCCCACTCCGCCTCGAGGCGCACCAGCTCGCCGCCCAGCCGTTCCACCACCTCGCACATGCGGTTGCCGAAGAAGCCATTGACGCAGACAAGAACGCGGTCGCCCGGCTCCACGAGGTTCGTGAACACCGCCTCCATGCCGCCCATGCCGGTGACCGGCAGGACGAAGGTGTGACGGTTGCTCGTCTGGAAGGCGTAGCGCAGGAGCTCCTGCACGTCATCCATGATCTCGAAGTAGAGCGCATCGAGGTGGCCGATGACGGGGCTGGCGAGGGCGCCGGCGACGCGCGGGTGGATGTTGCTCGGCCCCGGCGTGAGGAGCAGGCGGTCGGGCACCGCCAGCGCGCCGAGGGATCGCGACGGCTCATAGGCCATGACAGCGCTCCTTCTGGAAGGGAGAGGGCAGCCTTCACCTCCCGGCGCGGCCGACTGAGGCGCGCCGGTGCGGCGCGGCGGGGCAGGCTCCGCGCTCCAGCGCCTTGCCCGCCGGCACGTGCTCTCGCCTGTCGGCTCCCTCAGCAGAGGATGGCGCGCAGCGCATGGCAGAGGTAGTAGACGTTGCGCGGATGCGAGGTGTAGCCCATGAGACCGATGCGCCACACCTTGCCTGCGATCGGCCCGAGGCCGCCGCCGATCTCCACGTTGTAGGCGTTGAGGAGGTGCCGGCGCACCGCCGCATCCTCAACTCCCGGAGGGAGGCGCACGGTGGTGAGCGACGGCAAGCGCACGTCGGCGCGCGCGAACGGCGCGATCCCGAGGCTGCCGAGCTGCTCGATGAGGAGCGCCGCGTTGCGCGCGTGGCGGGTGATGCGCGCCTCGAGCCCCTCCTCGTGGAGCAGCCGCAGCGCCTCGCGCAGGGCGTACATCATGCTGATCGGCCCGGTGTGGTGGTAGACGCGCGCCTCCGACCAGTACTTGAAGAGCTCCGTGAGATCGAAGTAGAAGCTCGGAATGCGGCCGCGGCGCTTGCCGATCGCCTCCACGGCGCGCGGGCTGAAGGTCATGGGCGAGAGGCCGGGGGGGCAGCTCAGGCACTTCTGCGTGCCGCTGTAGGCGGCGTCCACCCCCCAGGCGTCGATCTGCAGCGGGCAGCCGCCGAGCGAGGTGACGCAATCAATGATGAAGAGCGCCTCGTGCTCCCGGCAGAGGGCGCCGATGGCCTCGAGCGGCTGCAAAACGCCGGTGGAGGTCTCGGCATGGACGAGCGCCACCGCCTTGATGGCTCGTTCCTGCCGGAGCTTCTGGCGCACCGCCTCGGGATCGATGCTCTGCCCCCACTCCACCTCAAGGCGCAGCGCCTCGCCCCCCAGGCGCTCGATGATGTCGCACATCCGCCCCCCGAAGAAGCCGTTGACGCAGACGAGCACGCGGTCGCCGGCCTCGACGAGATTCGTGAACACCGCCTCCATGCCGGCCATGCCGGTCGCCTGCAAGGCAAGGGTATGGCGGTTGCCCGTCTGGAAGGCGTAGCGCAGGAGGGCCTGCACGTCATCCATGATTCCCAGGTAGACCGGATCGAGGTGGCCGGGCACCGGCGTGGCCAGGGCGCCGTACACGCGCGGATGGACGTTGCTGGGACCTGGACCCATGAGCAGGCGGTCGGGAACGGGAAGGGGCGCAATCGGCTGGGCGGGTTCATAGGCCATGGTCCGTCTCCTGGTGCTGCGTCGTGGATGGGCTCTTCATGGGACCGAGCCGGTTCCAAGCTTGGCGCTGCGGCTCGGCGCCGAGCCACCCGGCGGGTTGTCAGACGGACGCAGGGTCGAGGTTGGAGGTTAACTTCCCGCCTGCGGCGCGCCAACCGCCGAGGCTGCCTCGGCCGGCGTCTCCTTGATGAGCTCGAGGATGACCGCGTCGGCCAGGAAGAGGCCGCGCCGGGTCAGGCGGCAGCGCTCCGGCGTCAGCTCGAGGAGGCCCTGCGCCACGAGGTGCTGGAGCGGCCGGGCGTAGTGCTCCTCGAACGCCACCCCGTGGTGCTCGGGGAAGCGGCGCAGGGCGATGCCCTCCCGCAGGCGCAATCCCAGCATCACCGCCTCGGTGCGCCGCGTGTCGGCATCAAGCCGCTCGCGCCAGTGTGCCGCGCGGCCGCGCTCCCGGATCGCCGCGGCGTAGTGCTCGGGCTTGCTGTGGTTGCGGAAGCGCTGGCCGTTGAGCTTCGACACGGCGCCGGCCCCGCAGCCCACATACTCGGCGTTCTCCCAATAGAGCTGGTTGTGACGGCTGCGGCGCCCCGGGCGGGCGAAGTTGGAGACCTCGTAGTGCTCATACCCCGCGGCCTCGGCGCTCTCCATGGCCGCCTCGTACATGGCGAGCTGCGCCTCCTCGTCGGGGAGCGGCAGGGCGCCGCGCTCCTGGAGGCTGAAGAACGGCGTCCCTTTCTCGATCGTGAGACAGTACAGGGAGAGGTGCTCCGGCTCCAGGGCGATGGCATGGTCGAGGGAGCGGCGCCAGGTGGCGAGGTCCTGACCGGGGGCTCCGAACATGAGGTCGAGGTTGAGGTTCTCGACCCCCGCCCGGCGCGCCCGTCGCACCGCGGCGTCGATCTCGTCGGCGCGGTGGATGCGGTCGAGCTGGCGCAGGATGGTGTCGTCGAAGGACTGCGCCCCGAGGCTGAGGCGCGTGCAGCCGCTGCCCACGAGCACCGCGCAGACGGCGTCGCTGAGGCTACCCGGGTTTGCCTCGACGGTGAACTCCAACTCGGTCCCTCGCCCGGCGGGTGTGTGAGGGGCGCGTGCGCGACAGGCCACCTCGCGGGCCGTCCTCAGCACCTCCTCCAGCAAGTCCGGCCGCAGCAGCGACGGCGTGCCGCCGCCGACGAAGATCGAGGCGATGCCGCGCCCCGGGCCGATGAGCTGGGGGACGCGGCGCAGCTCTTCCAGCAGCGCCGCCACGTAGGAGACCTGCTCCTCCCCTTGCCGTTCGGGATGATGCTCGAACGAGTTGAAGTCGCAGTAGGCGCACTTGTGACGGCAGAAGGGCACGTGGAGGTAGAGGGCGATGGACTGCGGCGGCGGCATTGAAGCGATGGCCTCCAGGTGGACCGTTCAGCGCGCTGGTTGCGGGGGCTAGGGCATGGCGACCTCTGCATGCGCAGGAGCCGTGCCGCCACTCTACCTTGTGTAGCGAGGAATGCAACGGTAAGATCGCCCGCGCGGCGTGGCTCGTCAACCGCCGATGCCGCGGCGGTGCCGCCGTTCAGGAAACGTTCGGCCCCCAGGGTGACGCCGGCGATGAGGGAGCGGCGGGGCGAAAGGAGGCGCGGTGCGGGATCGTGTGCGGCGCCGACATGTTCTGCTGGGGGGCGTGGCGTGGCTCATGGCGCTGGCCGCCGCCGGCTCCTCGCCGGCTGCGGAGAAACCCGCGCCACCGCTCTTCCTGCTCCCCAGCGCCGGCGTGGCGATCCCGCAGCACAGCTTCGTCTTCACGCCCTCATACGTGGCCGTGCATGAGAAGTTTGTGGAGGAGGAGGGGGTGCGCTTCTCCTACCACCTCCTGCCGGGGGTCGAGACGGTCACGGCGCTGGTTGAGGAGCGTATCGACCTGGCTCACCTGCCGGGGACGGAGCTGCTTCTGGCCGCCTCGCTGGGAGCTCCCCTGGTGGCGGTGGCGCAGACGAGCGACAAGCTCTCCTACGAGGTGGTCCTGCGAAGGGGGCGGGAGGAGGAGCAGCGCGAGGCTCGCGACCTCCCCCTCGCGCAGCGCCTGGCGCTGCTTCGGGCGGCGCTCTCTCGCGCACCGGCGCTGGCGATCAGCCGCGCCAACGCCACCGACCATCTCCTCCTGCTCCATCTCGCGCGCAGGCTGGGAAGGGCCGCGCCTGCTGTGGCTGACGGTAGAGAGGGGGGCGGGAGGAACAGGGTGGACGACGAGCGCGGCCGAGCCGCGCCAAGCGCCAGTCCCCTCTTCGTGGCGCCCGGCGGGCAGGCTGAGCAACTGCGGGCGATGCGCGACGGCCTCGCCGACGGCTTCGCCCAGGCTCCGCCGCTGTCGACCATTGCTGCGCGGGAAGGCTATGGCAGCATTCTCCTGAGTGGGCCGCGGGGTGATTTCGCCGAGCTTTCTCCTTTCGCGGATGCCGTGCTGGTGGCGCAGGCGCAGCGCCTCGACTCGGCGCGGTCAACGCTGCGCCGGGTGCTGCGCGGCTATGCCAAGACCCTCCGCTTCCTGCGGACCGCCCAGGGCCGAACGGCCGCCCTGGCGAGCCTGCAGCGCATCTTTGCCAAGCTTCCCGCGGAGGTCATCGCCGAGGCGTACGACGCGTTGCGGCCTGTCTTCGCGGCGGATGGCGCTGTTGATCCCACGGCTCTCCAACAGGCGCAGCGGCTCATGCTGGAGGCCGGGCTGCTGAGGGAGCCCCTCGACCTCGGGGTGCTGGTGCGGGCGGAGCTGCTCGAAAACGAGGCGCGCTGAGCGCGGCGCCGCAGCGGCGCGACACTGCGGTCGGCGCGGCGGCCGGGCCGGGCGCTAGCGGGCGAAGGTGCGGATGATGGTGGCGAGGTTCTCCACCACCCGCTCGGCGGGCAGGCCGAAGGAGGGGGAGTAGAAGAGCGGCAGGTCGATGAGGCCGTCGTAGCGGCTGAGCTGCTGGCGGCAGTCATCGGGCGTGCCGGCGATCGCCAGGGCATCAACCATGTCGTCGGTCACGGCCTCGACCATGCGCGGGATGTCGATGGTCTTGAACGCCTCGCGGATGGCGCGGGCCTGCTCGCCGAAGCCGTGCAGATCGAGGATCACGTCGTAGGACTTCACGGTGGCGTAGAAAGCGATCTGGTGCTTGGCCTCGCGGAGAGCAGTGGCGCGGTCCTCGTGCACGGCGGTGATGATGTAGCTCGTCAGTTCGAGGTCCTCGAGGCGGCGGCCGGCGCGCGCGGCGGCCTCGGCCATGGTGGGACGGGCGATCTCGGCGATGTAGCGGCGCGAGGCGATGGGGTGGCCCACCCAACCGTCGGCGACCTCGCCGACCAGCCGCAGCATGCCGCGGTTCACCCCAGCCAGGTAGATCGGGATGCGCGGGCGCACGGCAAAGGGACGCTCGAACTGCGGGATGGCGATGTTGTAGTACGTTCCCTTGTAGCGCAGCGGCTTGCCCTCGGCGTGCCGCCAGTAGGCGCGGATGAGCTCGATGGCCTCGCGCATGCGCCCCAGGGGGTGGCTGAAGGGGACGCTGTACCAGTACTCGTTCATCGCCTTCGTGCCGCTGCCAAGCCCGAGCACCATGCGCCCGCCGGAGAGCTCGTCGATGTCCATCGCCGCGGCGGCGTCGAGCATGGGGGTGCGCATGAAGGCGTAGGCAATGCCCGTGCCGACGCGCACACGCTGGGTGGCCGCGGCCATCGCCGTCACCGCCACGAAGCCGTTGCGGTTGAAGAACTCGATCGTCCAGACGGAATCGAATCCCGAGCGCTCCGCCTCCTGGGCGAGGCGAACCATGTCCGCGAGAGGGACGTTCGTCAGCGACATTGCAACCTTTTCCATCGGAGGTTCTCCAGGCTCGGTGGCTCGACGGCGCAGCGCAAGCGCGCGATGGTGAGGTCTGGCGGATCGCCCCGCAGCCCGGCGGGAGTGAGGCGGCGCGCCTGCCGGACGCGCGCCGGCCGGCGCCGCGGCCGTGGCGGCTCCCTCAGCGGGGCTTCACGCGGCGGGGAGCGACCCCGCCTGCGGGAGGATAGCAGGAGCGTCGGCGCGCGGTCAACGAGAGGCGGGCGCAGACGGGCACGGTTGCCGCGCCGCACGGCGAGGCCAATACTAATGCCGAATGCCGCGGCTGCAACCCAGGCGGGCGAGACGGGAATCCTCGCGGTTCGGTGAAGCCGGCAGAGGTCGGCAGCGTCAATGGACGGAGGGAAAGGCATGTTCAAACGCATCCTGGTAGCGCTTGACGGTTCACCGCTCGCCGAGCAGATCCTGCCTCACGTGAAGGAGCTGGCGGTTCAGAGCAAGGCGACGATCTTCCTGCTCCGGGTGGCGTTGGCCCACACCTTTCCGGGGGTCGATCCGACCGAGCACCAGGTGAAGGTTGTTGCCGAGGCTGAAGAATACATCGAGAGGCTGCGCCAGCAGATGGCCGGGGAGGGCTTGAAGGTTCAGGCGGCGGTGCGGTATGGACATGATGCCGAGGAGATTCTCGACCATTCCGAGATGAACGAGATCGACCTCGTCGCCATGTCAACGCACGGGCGCAGCGGCGTGCGCCGGTGGGTGCTGGGGAGTGTGGCCGAAAAGGTGCTGCGGCATTCAAAGGTGCCCATCCTGCTCTTCCGGGCCGCTTAATCATAGTTCGGACCCATCTCCAGCAGCGCGGCTGGTTTGGCGGTGGGAGAATCTCGCTGGCGCCAGCCTGATCCGCGACGCTTCCGTTGGGGCGCCGCGCGAAGGGTGTGGTTCTTCAACGCGAGTGCGCCGGCGGTCGCCGGGGTTGGGATGAGACGCAGTGTGGCAGTGCAGCCGAGGCGCGCGGATCGCTCCGGCTCGGCTGCCGGTCGAGGATGAGGAAGCTTCAGTGGACCACTATCCGGATTACCTGAACAAGTGCGTCTGGGTGCGCGGCGCGCGGCTCGCCATGCGGGCTGCGCGGCCGGAGGATGCTCCCCGCCTCCTGGAGTTCTGTCGGCGTATGCCCGCCGAGGCGAACCCGTTTCGCCTCAGCCTTCCCGTTGGCGCGCTGGCGGCGCCCGCCACGGCGGAGCTGGCGCTCCTGGATGCCGCGCGCTCCGTCACCATCGTGGTGGAGCAGCAGCCGCCGGTGGGCGCCCGGCAGGGCGCCATCGTCGCCCTCGGAAGCTATCGAGTCGAGCCGGTCAAGGGAGCGGCGCCCACCTCGCCCAACCGCCTCGGCGAGCTGGGAATCCTGGTGTCTGAGGAGTGGCGCCAGGAGGTTGAGAGCACCCTCATCCATCACGTCCTGACGGCCGCGATTGAGTTTCGCATCGACGGCCTCTTCGGCATCGCGGTGCGACGGCTCCCCGAGATGCGCGCCACCCTCGCGGCCAGCAGCGAGCTGGCCATGTTGAGCGCCAGCGAGTCCGCGCTGCGGGTGGACTTCGACTTCTCTCGCGTCTAAACCCGCTGCCCAGTTCTGGGCTCACCCTGTCGAAACCTTTGCGGCACACGGGGTGGCCTCTCGCCCGCCGCTCCACTAGGCGGGCAACGTTGCGAGGCGACGGCCGCGCCAGGTTGCCCCGACAGGACGCCGGCGTCCGGGAGGCCGCGGGGGAGGAACCGAAGCGAGCGTGATCCAGGTCCTCCTCTGGGCGCTCATCCTGCTCCTCCTCTTTCTCGGCGTGCTGGGGGTCTTCCTGCCGATGCTGCCCGGCACGGCGCTCATCCTGGCCGCGGCGGTCTTGCATGGCGCGGCGACGGGGTTCGAGGCCGTGTCACCGGCCGTCATCGCGGTGCTCGCCGGCATCACGCTCCTCTCCTATTTCCTGGATTACGTCGCCGGGGTGATTGGCGCGCAGCGCGCCGGCGCCAGCCGCTGGGGGATCGCCGGGTCGCTTGCGGGGACGTTGGTGGGCCTCGTCCTCTTCAGCCTGCCGGGGATGCTCATCGGCATGTTCGCGGGGGCGGCGCTCTGCGAGTGGGCGTTCGCCGGCAGGGACTGGCGCGCGGCCCTGCGCGCCGGCGGCGGCAGCCTCCTCGGCATGCTCGCCGGCGTGCTGGCAAAGTTCGTCATGGCGGTGGCGATGATCGCCATCTTCTTCTGGTCGGTATCCAAGTGACGACCAGCCTGGACCTGCACGCCCTCCCCCCGAAACAGCATCGGTTGCAACCTGCACGAGAGACGCTATGATGCCGCGAAAGCAGGGCGCCTGACGGCAGACGCGCCCGCCCATGACGGCCCACCTATGGTCGGCCGCTTTGTCTCAGAGCGGCGTGCCCCAGCCGCAAGGGATCGGAGCATGCGACTCACCCCGGAGATGATCGCCCGCCTGGCCAGGCGGATTTCCGAGCAGCTCGTGGCGCAGGGGGTTGTGGGGCTGACGGGCGCGGCGCAGGACCTCCAGGCCCTCATCCGCCGCGTCCTTGCCGAGGAGTTGAAACGCGAGGACGATCTGAACGACGAGGTGCGGCGCGTGCTCCAGGGCCACGCCAAGGAGATCGCCAAGGGGGGAGTGGATCACCAGCGGATGTTCCAGATGGTGAAGAGCAAGCTGGCGCAGGAACGCGGCATCGTCCTCTAGCCCGGCGGCCGAGAGACCTCCCCGGGTTTTGCGTGAGGCTCGCCGCCAGCAGCGCCGTCGGCGCCAGGCGTGAAGCGCGGGCGGCACAACCCCGCTCTGGACTGTCAAACTCAAGGTCCCGCGCAGGAGGAGGGTCGCCCATGCGCCTGTCCGACGATCAGATCACGCACCTCACCAACCTCCTGGCCGGGGAGCTGGGGAAGAGTCAGCTCATCACCCTGAAAAAGACGCTGGCCGAGGCGCGCCAGGTGATTGCGCGCGAGTTGCGCGACGAGCTGCGCGGCGAGGACGAGATTGATGCCGAGGTGCGGCGGCGGCTGGCCTCCTACTCCCGGCGCATCCGCGAGGGCACGAGCGAGTGGGAGGTGATGTACCAGCAGCACTACCAGCAGGCCTTGCGCCGGCGCGGCTTGGCCTAGCCGCGGCGCGGTCGGGCAGGTGCGTCCAGCCCGCCGGCGCGACACGGGAGCGACCTTCCCTTGTTCCACCCTCCTCCCATGAGCTTCCCACCCGCGGATCGGGACTCGATCATGGTTGACTTCACGACGCTGCGTCAGGAGTTTCCTGTGACGGCAGAGTACGTCTACCTGAACCACGCCGGCGTCTCGCCCATCTCGCGCCGGGCGGCGGCTGCCGGGCGCCGCTTCCTCGACGAGTACGAGCGCCACGGCTACGAGCTGAACGCCGCCTGGGAGCGGCGCGCCGAGGAGGTGCGGCGGACGTTCGCCGCCTGGATCGGCGGCGACGCGGCGGGGGTCGCCTTCGTGAAGAACACCACGGAGGGCCTCCTGATCGTTGCCAACGGCTTCCCCTGGAAGGCGGGGGAGAACGTCGTCATCAGCAACGTCGAGTTCCCGGCCAATGTCTACCCCTGGCTGAACCTGGCGCGCCGCGGCGTGGAGACGCGCATGGCGCCGATGCGCGACGGCCGCCTGCAGCTCGACGACATCGTGGACCTCATCGACGCGCGCACCCGCGTCCTCTCCCTGAGCCATGTCGAGTACGCGAACGGCTTCCGGAACGATCTGGCGGCGCTCGGCGAGGTCTGCCGGCGGCGCCGCATCTTCTTCTGCGTCGATGCGATCCAGTCGCTGGGGGTGCTGCCCCTCGACCTGCGGGCGACGCAGGTGGATTTCCTCAGCGCCGATGGCCATAAGTGGCTGCTGGCGCCGGAGGGGTGCGGCTTCATCTACTGCGCGCCGCAGGCCCTCGATCGCCTCGAAGCCCACAACGTGGGGTGGAAGAGCGTGGTCAACTACACCGACTATGCCACCTACGACCTCACCCTCCTTCCGAATGCGCAGCGGTTCGAGGAGGGATCGCTGAACATGCTCGGCATCCACGTGCTTGGGGAGGCGCTTGACCTGTTGGTGGGGTGCGGGCAGGAAGCGGTGTGGGAGCGTGTGCGCGGGCTTCTCGATGCAGCCGTGGAGGGGCTGCGCCGGCGAGGGTATGAGGTGCTGACGCCGCTGGCGCCGGCCGATCGCTCCGGCATCCTCCTCTTCCGCAGCCCGCGATGGAGTGCCGAAGAGGTGGCGCGGCGCCTGCGGCAGGCGAGGGTCGTCTGCGCCGTGCGCGGGGGCGGCGTGCGCATCTCACCGCATTGCTACAATACCGAGGAGGAGATCGCCTGCTTCCTCGAGGCGCTGCGGGCGTGACGACCACGCCGCGCCGAGATAGGCGAGCCGAGAAAGATGCACGGAGGCGCAACCCGGAGCCACCGAAGACGAAGCCGCAGGGGCTAGGGGTGGAGGGGTGGGTAGCGAACCGCCCCGACGGGCGTGGAGGCAGAAATTCAGGGGCGGTTCAAGGGTTGGGTTGCACTGCCGTACGCCGCGGCGCCGCCATGCGCTCCTCGTTCTCGGCTGGTGCTGTGCAGCCCGCCGCGAGCACTCCCCAGGCCGCGCCGAGGGCTGCGCCTGGCTCGGCGGGTGTGCGACGCGACCCTACGCCCCCTTGAAGACAGGTGGGCGCTTCTCGAAGAAGGCCCGCAGCCCCTCCTCGAAGTCGGCACTCTTGGCGAGCTCGCCCTGCACGGCGCACTCCGCGTCGAGCTGTTCTTCCAGGCTGATCCCCAGGCTGCGGTTGATGAGGTTCTTGATGCCGCCGACCGCGGCCGTCGGCGCCCCGGCGAAGCGCTCGGCCGCCTTTCTCGTGGCGGCGTCAAAATCAGCCGGCGAGACGACCTGGTTGAGCAGGCCGAGCGCCAGCGCCTCGCGGGCATCCAGGAAATCGCCGGTCATGAGCAGCTCGGTGGCCCGCGCCATGCCGAGCATGCGCGGCAGGAAGTAGCTCCCCCCCGTGTCGGGACAGAGGCCGAGCCGCACGAAGGCCTGGTTGAAGCGCGCCGTCTCCACCGCCAGCCGATAGTCGCAGGCGAGCGCCAGGTTGCAGCCGGCGCCGGCGGCCACGCCGTTGACGGCGGCGATGATCGGCTTGGGCATGGTGCGCATGATCTTCACGCAGTGGTGCAGCCCCTGGATGAGCTCGACGAGCTTGACGCTGCGGTTCGGGTCATCGAGGAGGCTGCGCATGTAGCCGACGTCCCCCCCGGCGCAGAAGGCGCGCCCGCTGCCGGTGAGCACCACCACCCGGATGCGGCCGTCGTGGGCGCAGCTTGCCATCGCGTGCGACAGCTCGGCGGCCGTCTCCAGGTTGATCGGGTTCAGCTCGGCGGGGCGGTTCATGCGGATGGTGGCGATGGCGGCGTCCTGCTCAAAGAGAAGGGTGGAGTAGGCCATAGTGCGCTCCCTGATGCGTGTGCGGTGTCGTCATGGCAGCGTGCGCGGTCGCCAGCTACGAGGGCGGCTCGGAGGGGTGCTCGGCGCGACGGGGGGGTTGAGGAGCCTGCGCGCTCTGCACCGCGGGGCTTGCCGGAACCGCCGCCGCGCGCCCTTTGGCGATCTCCCCCTCCGTGCGGGGCTCGTCAAAGTGGCGGTGGCGAATATCGGTGCCGTGCAGCATGTAGATAACCATTTCGGCGATGTTCGTGGCGTGGTCGGCAATGCGTTCGAGGTACTTGGCGACGAAGGTGAGCCGCATGGCGCGGCTGATGTTGGTGGAGGATTCGAGCATGTAGGTAAGCAGTTCGCGGAAGATTTGCTCCATATAGTTATCAACGATGGCGTCATCGGCGCAGACCTGTCGTGCCAAGGCCTCGTCCTCATTCACCATGGCGTCGAGGCTGTTCTTGATCATCTCCTGGGCTTTCTGAGCCATGAGCGGCAGGTCGATGTAGGGTTTCAGGCGCTCCTCCTCGTTCAGCTCGAGCACCCGTTCCGCGATGTTGGCGGCCTGGTCTCCCACCCGTTCGAGGTCGGTGGAAATCTTCAAGCCGGTGGTAATGAAGCGGAGATCGCGCCCGGCCGGCTGCCGCAGGGCGAGAATCCGCCAACAGATCTCATCGATCTCCATCTCCAGCTCATCGATCTCGGAGTCCGTATCGATGACCTTCTGGGCTAGGACGGAACTACGATCAAGGAGGGCCTTCATGGTGTCGGCAATACTCTCCTCGACGCGCGCTCCCATGAAGAGGATCTTCTCCTTGAGCTCGCGGAGTTCTCGTTCAAAGGCGCTGCTCAGATGTTCCCGAGCCATCACCACCCCAGGACTCCCCCCTGCGCGCAGCGCCGCGCGACGACAAGCGGCGCCCTTCGCCATCCCCCCAGCACGCCTCGATGCGCTACTCATCACACTACACGTCTTGGCGCAAAAAGGAAAGGGAAATCAGCACACCCCAGGGGCGAAGGAGCAGCGGAGGAGGCGGAGAAGATAGCCAGCGGGCGGAGGAGCGGCCCAGCGCGCGGAGCGAGGATTCCGGCTGCCTCCGGATGGGGGAGGAAATTCTTGTCAATGTGGAGTGGCTGTGGTATATAGGCGGCGCGTTTTCCTTGGATGCGCTCCCAGCCCGATCAGCAAGTGCGTAGGCTCGAGCCAGTGGGGTTGTGCGGTGCGGTGACTCCCCTTCCCGCCCCGGCGATCCGCGCGTTCCAGGCGCGAAGGCACGCCCCTCCCACTGGACCCCGAGCGTGCATCAGAATGAACGCAGAACGTAGAGGAGTGGAGAATGGCAGAGTGCATTGAATGTGGGGCCGAGGTTGAGACGAGCGAAGATGCCGAGGAAGGCGAAATCATCGAATGTCCCGAATGTGGCGTGGAGCTGGAGATCATCAGTGTGGAGCCACTCGAGCTGGCGCTGGCTCCGGAGGAAGAAGAAGACTGGGGTGAATAAGCAGGACTGGACACCGGACGGGTGCGCCGGCGCACTGCTTGCTGCCGCAGGTGGTCCAGTCAGGTGCGACGAGGTGCGATTCCTCCCCACCCGTCGTGCAGGTCGTGGGGGAAGGTGAGGCGATCCATGCGAATTGGCGTGCTCTGCTCGCGCCTCCGGGTGGAGGAGAAACTTCTCTTCCAAGAGATGGAGCGGCGCGGCTTGAGCTACGGAAAGATCGACGACCGCGAGATCATCCTCGACTTGAGCAACCTCGAGGTGTCCTACGACGTCATCCTGGAGCGCTGCATCAATCACTCGCGGGCTTTGCACACCCTTTGCGTGCTGAACGCCCGCGGTGTCCGCACGGTCAACACCTATCGCGTGGCCCTGACGTGCGGCGATAAGCTCTTGACCACGAATGCCCTGGCGGCGAATGGGGTGCCCACGCCGCGCACCCTCATCGCCTACACGCCAGAGTCCGCCCTGGCGGCGATCGAGCGGCTCGGCTACCCGGTGGTGTTGAAACCCACCGTCGGCTCGTGGGGCCGGCTGCTCTCGAAGGTGAATGACCGCGAAGCCGCCGAGGCGCTGCTCGAGCACAAGCAGATTCTCGGCTCCTACCACCACTCCACCTTCTACATCCAGGAGTACGTCGAGAAGCCGGGGCGCGACATCCGGGCCTTCGTCATCGGCGAGGAGACGATCTGCGCCATCTACCGGACCTCCGCGCACTGGATCACGAACACCGCCCGTGGTGGCGTCGCCAGCAACTGCCCGGTGACGCCGGCGATCCACGATCTCTGCCAGCGCGCCGCCAAGGCAGTGGGGGGCGGCGTCCTCGCCATCGATCTGCTCGAGACCGAGGACGGCCTGCTCGTCAATGAAGTGAACTACACGATGGAGTTCCGCAACAGCATCGCTCCCACCGGCGTGAACATCCCGCAGCGCGTCATCGACTATGTTGTCAAGGTGGGACAGCAATGATGCGCGTCGCCATCGTCGGGGGCTCCGGGTACGTCGGCGGGGAGATGCTGCGGTTGCTCCTCGATCATCCGCGCACGGAGGTGGTGCAGGTCACCTCGGAGCGGCAGGCGGGCAAGTATGTCACCTCCGTGCACCCGAACCTGCGCGGCAGGACGCGCCTGAAGTTCAGCCGCTTCGACGAGCTGCGGCCGGCGGACCTGCTGGTGAGCTGCCTGCCCCATGGCGAGAGCATGCAGCGCATAAAGGCGCTGGCCGAGCTGGCGCCGCGCCTCATCGACACGAGCGCCGATTTCCGCCTGCGCGATGCCGCGGCCTACCCGGTCTGGTACGGTCACGAGCACCCCGAACCGGGGCTCCTCGAGCAATTCGTCTACGGCTTGCCGGAGCTGCACCGCGAGGAACTGGCAACGGCGCGTTTCGTCTCGGGGACCGGCTGCCTGGCCACCTCGGCGATCCTGGCGCTGGCGCCGCTGCTGCGCAGCGGAGTGGTGCGGCTTGATCCCATCATCATCGAGTGCAAGGTAGGATCCTCGGCAGGGGGCAATGCCCCCTCCCCCGCGACCCACCATCCTGAACGGCGCGATAGCCTGCGCTCCTTCCAGCCGGTTGGCCATCGCCACACGGCGGAAATCGTCCAGGAGCTGAGCTTTAACGGCGCCGTCCCCGGCGTGCTCATGAGCGCCACCGCCGTGGGGCTGGTGCGCGGCATCCTCTGCACCGCGCACGCCTTCCTGAAGGATGCCCTCGATGAGAAGGCGGTGTGGGGCATCTACCGCGACTTCTACGGCAAGGAACCGTTCATCCGCATCGTCAAGGAGCGGCGCGGCATCTACCGCACCCCGGAGCCGAAGATCCTCGCCGGCTCGAACTACTGCGACGTCGGCTTCGAGCTCGATCCGACCAGCAACCGCATCGTCGTGCTCTCGGCCCTCGACAACCTCATGAAGGGAGCCGCCGGCAACGCCGTGCAGGCCCTCAACGTGATGGCCGGCTGGCAGGAGACGACCGGCCTGGGTTTCCCCGGCCTCCACCCCGTGTGAGCCCGCCGCTCTCTCCGGGAGCCCCTTCGATGCTCGTCGTCAAGGTGGGTGGCAGCGCCGGGATCGACCTGGCGGCGGTCTGCGACGATGTGGCGCGGCACGTCCTGGCGGGGACGCGGCTCATCCTCGTGCACGGCGGCTCGCACGAGACGAACGTGGTGGCGGAGAAGCTCGGCGTGCCGCCGCGTTTCGTGACCTCCGTCTCCGGTTTCCAAAGCCGCTACACCGATCGGGCCACCCTCGAAATCTTCGAGATGGTCTACTGCGGCAAAACGAACAAGGCGATCGTCGAGATGTTGCAGGCGCGGGGCGTCAACGCGCTCGGCCTCTCCGGCCTCGACGGCGCCCTCCTCACCGGGGTCCGCAAGGGGACCCTGAAGGTCATCGAGGGGGGCAAGCGCAAGCTCCTGCGCGGCGATTTCACCGGCAAGGTGGAGCGGGTGAATGTGGCGCTCCTCGATCTGCTCCTCGCCCATGGCTACACCCCCGTCGTAACGCCCCCCGCCCTGAGCTACGAGGGCGAAGCGATGAACGTCGACGGCGACCGCGCCGCCGCCGTGATCGCCCAGCAGATGAAGGCGGAGTGTCTCGTCATCCTGTCGAACGTGCCGGGGCTGCTGCGGGACGTGCATGACGAGGGGAGCCTGATCAGGACCATCCCGGCGGCCGCGGTCGAGGACTACATGGGGGTCGCCCAGGGCCGCATGCGCATGAAGGTGCTGGGAGCGTCGGAGGCCATTGCGGGCGGCGTGGGCGCGGTGCTCTTCGCGGATGCCCGCGTACCCCAGCCGCTCACCAGGGCGCTGGCGGGGCAGGGCACGAAAATCGCCTAGCGATCACGCCGGTGAGCGCCCACGGCCCCGCCTGGAGTTTTTTGCTCGACGCCGATTGCGGACGCTTTCCAACCTTCAACCACACCTCCTGACCGCGTCACCTGCAATGGACGGCATATCTGTTCAAACCGGAGGGCAAGCGACGATTTCCCCACAGACGTGCCGCGCCTGGGAGGATGCCCACAGCGTCGGCATGTATGCCAAACGCGACATCGTGCTGGTGCGCGGCGAAGGGGCCACCGTCTGGGACGGCGCCGGGCGCGCCTACCTTGACTGCACCGCGGGCGTCGGGGTTGCCAACGTCGGCCACGCCAACGCCGCCGTTGCCGACGCCGTCAGCCGGCAGGCGCGCCTCCTTGTCACCTGCCATGGCATGTTCTACAACGATGCCCGCGCCCGCCTCCTGAAGCAGCTTGCCGACATCGCCCCGCCCGGCATTGATCGCTTCTTCCTCTGCAACTCCGGCTCCGAGGCGGTCGAAGGGGCGCTGAAGTTCGCGCGCATGGCCACCGGGCGCAGCGAGGTGGTGGCCATGGTGCGGGGCTTTCACGGCAAAACGTTCGGGGCGCTCAGCGCCACCTGGGAGGCGAAGTACCGCGAGCCGTTCGAGCCCCTCGTCCCCGGCTTCCGGCATGTCCCCCTCAACGATGCCGCCGTGCTGGCGGAGGCCGTCAGCGAGCGCACGGCGGCGGTTCTCCTCGAAATCATTCAAGGCGAAGGGGGCATCCGGCCGGCGTCGGCGGAGTTCCTCGAGGCGGCGCGGCGGCTCTGCGATGAGCGCGGCGCGCTGCTCATCGTTGACGAGGTGCAGACGGGGTTGGGCCGCACGGGAAGCTGGTTCGCCTGCCAGGGGATGGGCCTGCGACCGGACCTCGTGACCATGGCGAAAGCCCTGGGCGGCGGGCTGGCGATGGGAGCCGTCGGGGTGGGCCCGCGAGTCGAGAACCTGCAGCGCCTGACGCACACCACGACCTTCGGCGGCGCGCCGATTGCCTGTGCCGCCGCGTCGGCGGTCATCGCCGAGGTGCGGCGGCTCGACCTGCTGCGGCATGCGGCGGAGGCGGGCGGCGCCTTCATCGACCGCCTGCGCGTCCTCAACCTCCGCAAGGTGCGCGAGGTGCGCGGCCGCGGCCTCATGGTGGGGGTCGAGCTGCGGCAGAAGGCCGGGCCGTTCCTGCTGCCGCTGGCGGAGCGCGGCGTGCTGGCGATGTTGGCGGGGAACCTGGTGCTGCGCTTCCTGCCGCCCCTGGTCATTTCCGAGGCGGAGCTTGAGCGCGTGGCCGCCGCCCTCGAGGAGGTGCTGCATGCCTGATCCCGTTGCCCTCTTGCGCGGCGCCCTGGAGATTTACTCGCCGAGCGGCCGGGAAGAAGAGATAGGGCGCTACCTCTGCGAGCAGATGCGCGCCTTCGGCCTGCGGGCGGAGCTCGACGGCGCCGGCAACGCCGTCGGGGCGCGTGGGTCCGGCCCGCGGCAGATCGTCATGCTCGGCCACATGGATACGGTGCCCGGCTTCATCCCGGTGCTCGAGGAGGAGGGACGGCTCTATGGCCGCGGCGCGGTGGATGCCAAGGCGGCGCTGGCCACCTTCATTGCCGCGACGAGCCGCCTCCCCGAGCGCGCCGACACCACCTACCTCATCGTCTGCGCCGTCGAGGAGGAATGCCCCACCAGCCGCGGCGCGCGCTACGCGCTCGACCGCTACCGGCCCTCCTGCGCCATCATCGGCGAGCCGAGCGGCGCGGGCAGCATCACGCTTGGCTACAAGGGGCGCCTTGCCCTGGGCTACCGCGTGGAGCAGCCGTGCGTGCACAGCGCGGTGGATATGGGGCGCGCGGCCGAGCGGGCGGTTGACTTCTGGCTGGCGGTAAAGGAGATGACCGCGGAGTATGCCGCGCCCTCCCGCTTTGAACGTCTCGACGCGGCGCTCATGAGCTTCCAGACCGGCGGCGACGGCCTCACCGAGCACGCGGCGCTAGAGATCAGCCTGCGCTTGCCGCCCGGCTTCGAGGTCGCCCGCCTGCGGAAGCGCCTGGAGGCCCTGCATCCCGATGCCTCCCTGGAGGTGCGCGAGAGCCTGCCCGCCTTCAAGGCGGAGAAGAACACCCCGCTGGTGCGCGCCTTTCTCCAGGCCATCCGGTCCCGCGGCCTGCGCCCCACCTTCAAGGTGAAGACCGGCACCGCGGACATGAACCTCCTCGGGCCGGCCTGGGGCTGCCCCATCGTGGCCTATGGGCCGGGGGACTCGAGCCTCGACCACACCCCGCACGAGCACCTCGACCTCGCCGAGTATCAGCTAGCGATTGACATCCTCGCGGACGTCCTCTCCCGCCTCTAGCGGTACGATCACGCCCTGCCGCACCGTCAAGAGGAAGACCTCCTTGCGGGCCTCGCCGTCGGCGCCGAACGAGGTGCGGCCCATGAGGCCGGGGAAATCCGTGGTCTGTTCCAGGGCGTCGCGGAGCGCGGCGCGCTGCGCTGCCAGCGTTGGCTGCGCGAAGATGCGGCCGCGCCGGGCGGCGTCGTGCAGGATGCGCAGCGTGTCGTACGCCGCCACCGCCGCGGCTGGCGGCGCCAGGCGCTGGGAGGAGGACCCCAGCGGTGGCTCCGCGAAGCGCCGGCGGAAGTCCTGCCAGGGGGCGAAAGGTCGCTCCGGCCAGTAGTCGGTAGCGAAGATGACGCCGTCCACGCTCTCCCCTCCGATCTCCGTGAAGAGCGGGTTGCTGAACGAGGGGTCGCCGAAGATCGGCAGCCTCAAGCCGCCTCGCCGCAGGGCGCGGACCGCCATGGCGGCGTGGTGGGGGAAGGCGATGACGATCATGCCATCGGCCCGTTGCGCGCCGAGCTCCGGCGCGGCGGCGCCCAGCCGGTCCTGCTCGAGGAAGTCGGCGGCATGCAGGCTGCGCACGTCGGCGAGCCGGCGCCCGGTCAGCGCCGAAAACTGCCGGCGCAGCGCGAGCCCCCGAAGGAAGGGCGTCCGCGCGTCGTTCTCAACCCAGAGGACCGGCCGCTGCACGCCGTGCTGGCGCAGCCACCAGGGAAGGAGGCGCCTCCAGGCGCGATTCGGCAGGGAGGTGTTGCGGAAAGCCCAGGGCCGATACATCTCGAGCAGCTCCTCCGCCGTGGCTGAGGCGGTGATGATCGGGGTGCGGCCGTAGACCGCCTCCCAGAAAACCGTCGGGGCCGTGTCGCTGAGGAGGGGCCCGATGATCGCCTGCACCTTCTCCTCGTGGATCAGCGCGTAGGCGGCCAGGGCCGCGGCATCCGGGTTCGAGCGGCTGTCCCGGACCACGAGTTCCAGGCGCTCCGGAGCCAGCGCGGAGGTCGGCGCGGAGCGTTCCCTGACGAGGTCATCAAAGCCGAGCCGCAGGGCGCGAAGCTGGGCTTCTCCCCACCAGGCGTCCCGCCCGCTCAGCGCGGTCAGGACGCCGATGCGCAGCGCCCGCCGAGGGGCGGCCGGTTCCCCTGTCGGTTCTTGCGCGGCGGCGGGAGGGTCGCCGCCGGGGCCTTGCGCCGTCGAGGGCTGCGCGGTGCAGAGCAGCAGGATGGCAAGCAGGAGGGCGGTCCAAGTCCATGTCCACGCCCCCCGTGCCCCGTTCACTCCATGATGGCGGCGCGCCAGGCGCGCTGCCGGGTTCAGGTGGCGGCGCGGAACGTCAGGCAGGCGCTTCTGCGACAGGATGGTCAAGTCTTGACGGCGTCGCATCATGTTCATATTGTCTTTGATAAGCTCAATGCCCGATCCTGGGATAAGGCATGGGGGCCGCCGCGTGCACGCGTCGGCAGGAACTTCGACCGCGTGGCGGCCTGTGTCACCGCCTGAGCCGCGCGGCTCAGCGCCGCGCCGGCAGCCGGTGGCGCGATGGTCCGGTGGATCGCAGCGGCGGCGCTGTCCGGGGCGCCGGAACAGAGCATGCGGCCCCTCTGCGTGGAGACGAGACGCCAATGAAACTCATGGAACCGCTGCGGATCAATAGCACGACGATTCATTGCCGGGTGCTCGTGCCCGCCATGGTGACGCGGTTATCGGGCGAGGATGGCTACGTGAACCAGGCAATTCGGGACCGCTACGTGCGCTACGCCATGGGCGAGGTTGGTCTTCTCGTCGTCGAAGCCATGGCCATCCACGGCAACAAGAGCGGGCCGCTCTTGCGCATCAGCGAGGACCGCTTCATCCCCGGCCTGCGCGACATGGTGCGCGAGGTGCACGAGGCCAGCGACACCAAGATCGTGCCGCAGATCATCCATTTCCTGAAAATCTCCCGGCGCGGCTGGCGCCAGAAGGTGGAGGACCTCAGCCGGGAGGAGATCAAACTCATCGTCGAGCAGTTCGGCAACGCCGCCTACCGCGCCCGCCAGGCGGAGTTCGATGGCGTCGAGCTGCACATGGCGCACGCCTACACCATGTCCTCCTTCCTCTCCATGCGCAACAAGCGCAAGGATGAGTACGGCGGCAAAACCCTCGAGGATCGCATGCGCGCCATGGGTGAGGTGATCACGCGGGTGCGGCAGGCGGTGGGGGATGACTTCGCGGTCGGCGTGCGCTTCGACGCCGAAGAGGGCATCAAGAAGGGCTATACCCTGAACGACTCGCGCGAGTTCGCCCTGCGCATGGCGCAGCTCGGGGCTGATTATATCAGCCTGTCGGCGGGGGGCAAGTTCGAGGATGCCATCATCCGGCCCGGCCACATCGTCTACCCTTACACCGGCTACAGCGGTGACAAATGCATGCCCGGCGATTACTACCCCGACGGCACGAACCTCTACCTCGCCGAGGGGATCAAACGCTACCTCGTCGAGCGCGGCTACCAGACGCCGCTCGTGTGCGCCGGCAAAATCTCGCACGCGGAGCATGCCGAAGAAATCCTGCAGAAAGGCTGGGCGGATATCATCGGCATGGCGCGCGCCAACCTGGCAGACGCCGACTGGGCGAAGAAAGTCAGGGAAGGGCGCGAGAAGGAAATCATCCGCTGCATCTACTGCAACGTCTGCAAGAACCTCGATGAAACCCACAACGAGGTCATCTGCTACCTCTGGCCCAAGGGGACGTTGCACGCCCCCCTGTGGAAGCCGGGGGGCAACCCGGTGTGGCCCACCGACGGCAAGCTGACCGCGGCGGTCACCCCCTCCGAGATCAAACTGAGTTGGGAGGAGGCAAGCCATGCCGACGGCGTCTGCGGCTACGACCTCTTCCGCCGCGAAGGGGATGGCCAGTACGAGTGGTTCACGGCGACGACGCGCACCAATTACCGCGACCAGCTCGCCATCGCCGGGCGCGCGTACAAGTACTACGTCCAGGCCTATACCGAGGCGGGGATGCGCTCCACCCCCACGGAGGTGGTGGAGGCGACCATTCCCTTCCCTGACTATGCCACGGCTTCAGCCTAGGGCAGTTCCCCCTGGGCCTTCGGCCCACCCGCAAGGTCATGAAAATAAGCGGACACTTCTTTCTCAGCAGGCTTTCATGCCATCGACCGTAGGGGCGGTTCGCGAACCGCCCCTACCATCGGCATGCAAGAAACCGTGGAGGAAGGCGGATCTCGGTGTGCATCCGCGTCCATCGGTGGTTTCTTCCCCTACCTTCTCCGCGTCCTCTGCGTCTCCGCTGAACCGCAGAGGTGCAGAGAGCGCAGAGGTGAAGGAAACTGGCCGCACCACCGTCAGCCTCACCATCACGTCAAATCAACCACGTAGAAGCTTATTTGCGAAGCAGTCCACGCAAACAAGATCGGTTACCATGCCATTACAGGAATGTTTGCCGCGTGAAGACCAGGAAAGGTCTCGCCAACACTCTCATCAGGCGCAAGGTCCTCACAAGGGAATGCTCATGAAACTTATGACGCCGTGAGGCTAGAGAGAAAGACTCCCGCGTCAGGGGGAGAGGTTGCCGAGACGCCTCGTTGCGGTACGTTTCTCATCTTCGCGCCCTGCTTATTCAGCGCCTGGTTGATGCTGCACCTCCAGGGTTGCCGCCGCCGCGCCAGCCCGTGTTCGCGGAAAAGGGGAGCATGCGTTCCGGCCGGCGGGCGCACAACTCCTGGTTGACCTACGTTGTTCCGGCTGCCGCGATCAGGGGCCCCCGCCTTGATGACGGCGGCATTCCATGCTACGGTTTGCCGGCGTTGCGGACTCCTGAACCTTGCCCTGCCCGCGCGAGCGGGCTTCGCCACTTCACGACTCGAGATGAAGAGGGCAACATGAGCAGCAGCCACGAGCAGAAGCCGCGCACACCTCTTGCCGAGCAGTTCTCATGGCGCACGTTGACCTACGAGGAGCACCTGTTCCTCAAAGTCAGCCTGGTGATGAGCGCGCGGGAGAGTCTCCTGGTGGAGAGTCTCGTCCTTCGTACCATGCGCGGCGACCAGCTTGTCGATGAGTTTCGCTGCGATGTTGAGCGTGGTCCCTATGGCCTGTTTGGCTTCCTTCCCGCCGGCCAGCAGTTCGCCTTCACGAACATTGCCATGGATGCCCGCGGCGCCGATCGCGTCGTCGGGACGTATCGCTTCCACCGTCTCGCGCCGGGGGAAGACCTTGGGCTACTCTCGGTGCAGGACCTGAAGCGGCGCGCCGAGGGCCTTGCGTCGCCGGAGGTGATGAGCTGCGAGCATCGCCTTGAGATCAGGTGAGGACACCTCGGGCCACCGGCGCGGCAGGCTGCCCGGGCGGCGTCCCGCGCCTGTTGAGCGAGCGGGCGTTTGACCGCACGTTCGCCGTCCCTTACCCTGGCAGCCAGCCAAAGGTGCGCCGGCGGCCGGGACTCATTGTCGGGACTTGTTCCAGGAACGCGTGCCGAACCGCCTGGGTGACTGGAGGCGCACGGTTGTCCGGGCAGCCTGCAAGAGTCGAACCCTGGCCCAGGATGAAGCACCTGCGGGCGACTGCCGGGATGACTGCGGAAGGAGGAGGCGATGACTGAAGGAGAAGCCGCGACACAGCTCCTTGCCGGAATGAAGCAGGCTGGAATCAACTTCGTGACGACGCTGCCGGATATCAACCTCCTTGCCCTCATCACGCTCCTGGAGCAGGACCAGGAGATCACCCACGTGCCGCTCTGCCGCGAGGAGGAGGGCATCGGCATCTGCGCCGGCGCCTTCCTGGTCGGCAAGCGCGTTGCCATCATCATGCAGAACGGCGGCCTGCTGAATAGCTGCAACGGCATCGCCACCACCGCCCTGCAGTTTGAGATTCCCATGGTCCTGATGATCTACTACGCCGGCGACGCCGGAGACCGCGGCTTCGCAACCGTAGGCGCGCTGACCGAACCGGTGCTGCGCGGGCTTGGTCTGCGCACCTACATCCTGCGCGAGCCTGAGAAGATCGTCTGGACGTTGAAGGGGGCGCTGACTCTGGCCGAGGATTCCAGGCGCCCGGTGGCGGTGCTCTTGACGAAGGATGTCCTCGGACGGCGCTAGCAGGGTGCACGGCGGGCGGCGGCGCCGCCGGCGTGCCGGGCGTGCCTCCCGCGAGAGGGAACGATGATGAGACGCTGGGAATGTTTGAAGGCGATTGCCGCTGATGTGGGTGATGCGCTCGTGGTCACCAGCGCCGGAGCGAACACGTTCGAGTGGAACACGTTTCGTCCGAGCGACGGCAACCTGCAGGTGAAAACGCTGGGGCTCACCTGCTCGATTGGCTTGGGCCTCGCCCTCGGCCTGCCCCAGCGCACGGTCATCGCCCTGGATGGCGACGGCTCCTTGCTGATGAACCTTTGCGGCCTACCGACGATTGCGCGCATGAAGCCCGGCAACTTCCTCCACATCGTCTTCGATAACGAGTGCTACGAGTCCTCCGGCGCAACCGCGACCGCCACGAGCGCCGGGGCGGACCTGGTGACGTGCGCCCAGGGCGCCGGCTATCCGAGGGCCGTCTGGGCCCAGAGCGTGGAGGATTTCCACGCCCAGGTCATGCAGGCCATCGAGAGCCGGACGCTGACCTTCCTCGGCGCCAAAGTCACGCTCGAGCGCTGTATGGTGAAGCCCCTCGAAGTCGATGAGGTGGAGAACAAATATCGCTTCATGCGCTTCGTCGAGCGCACCACGGGGAAGAAACTCATCGTGCACGGGTTGCCAGCCAGCTACCAGAAGCTTGCTGGTCAACCGATCCCCACCTAGTACTTAGTTGCGTTATTTCTTGTTACATGCTATGATGGGGGCATGAACACCTCATCCGTCCCCATTACGTTGAGTCAGGAGGAGCGACAGACCCTGGAGCGCTGGCGCCGCACCCCGACGACCGAGCAGCGCCGGG
>JACPUC010000016.1 GCA_016192455.1 Candidatus Tectimicrobiota bacterium
ATTGGCCATCTGGATGAGGCGCTCCCGGGTCTGGCGCACCTCGTCAAGCTGCAGCGGCGTGTCGCCGAAGGCGATGTCGGGGGAGGCGCCGCCGGAGCCGGTGATGTTGTTCTTCGCGGCTTGGGCGTCGAAGAAGCCATCAATCTCTGCCGCCGAGGGCTGCGGCGCCTCCACGGCCATGCCGTTGATCGCCGGCTCGGGGCCGGCCGAGCCGTCCGGGTTGCGATCCTTCCCCTCGATGGTGAATGAGTTGCCGCGGAAATCGAGCTCGTACTGGGCATCCAGGACGCTCACGGCCGCCGGCGGCGTGGCGAGGTTGGCCTTGCTCACCAGGGCGGTGATGACCTTGCGCGCGCTTGAGTCATTGAGCTTGCCGGTGCTGGTGATGATGACGCGTTGATCCCGGTCGCGGCTCGGATCGTTGTCGCCGTCGTCGTTATCGGTCACCCGCACCGTGTACGCGCCGTTGCGGAAGGCGACGGTCTCGCTCGCGAAGATGATGCCGTTGTCACCAAGTGTGGCGGGGTTGCCATCGGGACCGGCCAGGGCTTGCTTGAAGGGGAGCGAGCGGAGGACAGACTTGGCATGCTCCAGCCCGGCCTCGGCGATGAGGAGCGCATCGACGGACTGCCGGTAGTTGGCGCTGGTGCGCAGCGTGAAGACGGTGCTGGAGATGGCGCTCAACCCCAAGATCGACAGCAGGCTGAGCATCACCAGGGCGACCACCATGGCAGTGCCGCGTTCGCCTCGCAGGAACCCCTCGCCATGCTTCGGCGTGCCGACGGTTGGCATTGCCTTTCCCTCACCCCCTCCGAGGGGCCGGAATGGGTTGCACCCTGGTGGGACCACCCTTTCTGCTCTGCCTCCACCGCAGAAGGCGGCGTGTTGCGCCTCCTACCCGTGGTCTGCGTAGTCCTGCACGCCTTGCTCGCTCAACTGCTGGATGCGCCATGTCCCCCCTTCCTGGCGGAAATCCGCCGCGTAGAGGGCCTTGCGCATGCGCGGCTGGCGCTCGTCAAGGTCATAGGCGGTGAGGAGACGAAACCGTGCGGAGATACTCCCCCCCTGCCGCTGAACGTGGAGTGAGCGCACCTCCACGTTCTTCAGCACGCGCCGCGCGAAGTAGCGCTCCAGGCGCGCACCGTAGGCTTGCTGCGACAACGTCGCGCCGGCTTCGGCCTGAAAGGAGAAGTCGCGCGTCAGCAGGCTGAGGAGAGCCGGGACATTGCGCTGCTGAAACGCCATGGCGAACTCCTGGGTGAGGATGCGGCTAACGATCTCTTCCGGCGCCAGCGCGGCGTCGGCCGGCTGAGCCGAGCCGGCGCCGCCGGGAGCCACACGCGGCGGGGCCTGCGGCTCCTTGGAAACGCCCGCCGCCCCCGCCGCACCTTCGGCGGGGCGCGTCTCGCCCTCCTTCGACCCCTCCCTCAGGGGAGGCGTCGCGAGCTTGTCCTTGTAAAGGGCGCGGTACCGCGGCGGCAGCTCCTGGTAGTTATCCGTGAAGTGGACCACGCCGTTCTCGTCCACCCACTTGAAGAGTTGCGCCGCGGCCCCGCCGACGCGCCAGGCGGAGAGAAGCATCAGGCCCACAACGAGCGCCAGAAACCACCGACCCGTGCCGCCCTGAGAGGAGCGAGGGGTTGTGGTGGTTGCTGCGCCTGCCATGCTCGTTTCCCTCGCCTTCACGGTGCTCTCTCCACGCTGTTGTGAGGGAGTTCCGCGCCGCGTTCCGCAGAGGTCTTCGCCCGGCTGGCCACTCCGCACCCTACGGCGCGGCAAAGCCGGCCAGATTGCGCGGCCGCACGTAGGTCTCCAGCTTCACCACCTTGTACGTGTTGCTGATGGGATCGAGCCGATTCGTCTGCACGGCGATGAGCACCTTCATGCTGCGAATGGTGTTGCGCTGGGCCTGCGTCGAGGTATCGATCACCGCCCCGCCATCCTTATCGTAATACTTGAACTGTACCCCTGCGGACGGCTCGAGGTGCTTCACGAGGGTTTGCTCCGCACCTGCGTTCTCAATCCGGACCAGGCTCGCCGCTCCTTCCTGCGAAACTTCCTTGAACTCCACCTGCTCAAGCGTCCCGTCGTCGTTGAGATCGGCCCGGAACGAGACCTGCTTGGGGTTGGCGAGAAGGATCGGGTTGCCGCTGCTGTCGCGGTAGCCGATGGTCCGCAGGTCGCGCAGCATGACATCGATGCCGGTCAGCGCCGCCTCGTTCATCGCCACCACCGAGCTCTGGAACTCGTAGACGCGATTCTGGCTGATGAAGACGTTGTAGATCGCCGCCATGACCACAAATCCGAGACCGACAGAGATGAGCAGCTCAATGAGCGTGAAACCGCGCTGCGTCCTTCCCATGCCCACCTGCTTTCTCCGCCGGCAACGGACCCTTGGCGAGGCGCCGCCGCGAACTGAGCCCTTCGCTGCCGTGCTCCACGGGCTAACGGCTGATGTAGGTGGCAACGCTCACGCTGGGTGAGGTGCCATCGCTTGCAGTCCACTCCACGGTCACGGTGATGCGCTTGGTGTTCGCAGGCGCGGCTTCATCTCCTGGCTCAAGCGGCGGATCAACGTCAGTGGTGCGCCGAAAGCCGTCGTACCCCGGCACCGGATTCTCCACTTCCGCCTCAGGCAGGTTCGCGTAGCCCCGACCCCGCAGCTCTTCAATCTTCGACTGGGCCAGGGTGGTGGCGGTGGTGAGCTGGCGCGACCGGTAGTTGCCGCTCACCACCGAGATCGAGATGGCCGAGAGCGCCAGCAGCCCGATGCTGAAGATCGACGCGGCCAGCAGCACCTCGAGCAGCGTGAACCCCTGCTCACCGGCCCTTCGGGTTGAGGAGCAGGCCCCCACCCTCCACAGTGACCCCAACCTCTCTGCGCGTTTCACTGCACTTGCACTCCCACAAACGTGATCGTCACCGTCTTCCGGTAGGGCTCGGTGGACGCGGAACTCACCACCACCGTGTTCTGCCCCTGTTGCAGGAACGACCCCTGCAACCCTCCTGAAGCGACCTGGTAGAAGCGACCGCGCGTATCGAGGTAGACCTTCTGTCCGGGGATGGAAACGCTCTCAAGGGCGACCCCGCTCGCAACCTCGGAGACGTTGAGCGTCTCCTCCGTCTCTTCCCCACCCCCCAGGAGCTTGATGAAGGTGACGCGGTTCGCGCTCGCATCGAACTCGATGCGGAAAGGCACCCCCTCTCCCAAGGCTTTCAGCCGCGCCTCCTGGAGCTTCGACTGGATGCGGCCGGCAACTGATTTCACCCGCGCCGCCTCCAGCATGCTGTCAAATTGGGGGAGGGCCATGGTCGCCACAATCGCGACGATCCCCATGACGACCATGAGCTCAAAGATCGTGAACCCCGTCCCGCTCCGAACGTGCCGGGGGATCGCGGGCGTGCACGCCTCCCGAACCATCCGGCTGCTGCGACTCCGGCGCAACGCTGGCGTCACTTCTCGGACGCTTGACCGGTACAGCTCTCGACGCCCCGCTTGTGTCACCTCCTCGCAAGGTGTTGCGCCGTGCCTCATGGCTGCGTCGGAGCGACCTCCCTCGAGATCCGCAGGAAACGTCACACCCTCACACCACCCCATCGCCCTGCGGGCAGCATTCACTTTTCCCCCAATCTTCTTATGGACGGCCGCGCCAGGCAAACCTTGCAGAGTTTCGCGGCGAGGTGGAGCACCCAAGAGAAGCTCCTGCACTACCTCCCTTGTCCTGCGGTGGAGCGCGATTCCGCGTCTCATCGAGGACTCCCTCTCCGGCGCATCTTCCGGCCCAGCCGCATGCTCGCCTGGTGCTGCACTCCCTATTCTACTCTTACTCCTTGGCGTGCGTCCGTGAAATTTCTTCAGGACCTCTCGGCAGCGCTCCAGCCGTGAAACGCTCTCAGCACCTTGCTGGCTCCAGCGCTACGTTGTGTAGGTATAGAACCCCTTGCCGGTCTTGCGCCCGAGCTGGCCGGCGCGCACCATCCGGCGCAGCAGGGTCGGCGGCGCGAAGCGGCTCTCGCGGAACTCCTCGTAGAGCGCCTCGGCGCAGTACATCGCCGTGTCGAGGCCCACCAGGTCGAGGAGGGTGAATGGCCCCATGGGGTAGCCGCAGCCGAGCTTCATCGCCTTGTCGATGTCCTCGATGCTGCCGATCCCCTCCTCGAGGGCGCGCACCGCATCGATCATGTAAGGGACCAGCAGTCGGTTGACAATGAACCCCGGCTTGTCCACCGTCGCCACCGGCTGCTTGCCAAGGCTGGCGGCGAAGTCGAAGGCGGCCTGGAAGGTGGCGTCGCTGGTGACGATGCTGCGGATCACCTCGACGAGCGCCATGAGAGGCACGGGGTTGAAGAAGTGCAGCCCCACAACCCGCTCCGGTCGCTGCGTCGCCACGGCGATGTCGATGATGCAGAGCGTCGAGGTGTTCGAGGCCAGGAGAGCCTCCGGCTTGGCGACCGCGTCGAGGGCCTTGAAGGTCTGCTGCTTCAGCGGCATGTTCTCGGTCACCGCCTCGACGATGATCTCGCACCCCGCCAGGTCGTCGAGTTTCGTCGTCCCCTGCAGGCGCGCCATGATCTCCGCCTGCCGCGCCGCCTCCAGCTTGCCCTTGCGCACGCTGCCGGCGAGGAAGTCCTCGATCCTGCCTAGCCCCTTGGCCAGCAGCTCGTCGTTGACCTCCCGCACCACCACGGAGTACCCGGCCACCGCCGCCACCTGGGCGATCCCCGCCCCCATCAAGCCGCATCCCACCACCCCAACCTTGCCGATCTGCATCGTTCAGCCCCTCGATCGTCATCGATGTGTTGCAGACTACCGTAGTGTTGTGAGGGGCTCTTGCTCCCCCACATCCCCTGTTCCGTAGGGGCGGTTCGCGAACCGCCCCTACCAGCCGGGGTGTGCGAGGGGGCGCGGCCCCCTCGCAGAAAAACTTCTACACAAGAAGGTTCCTACAGCGCCTCGAGGACGAGCGCGATCCCTTGGCCCCCGCCGATGCAGGCCGTCGCCAGCCCGAACCTCTTCTGCCGGCGGCGCAGCTCGTAGAGGATGGTCAAGGTCAGCCGTGCGCCGGTCGCCGCCAGGGGATGACCAAGGGCGATAGCGCCGCCGTTGACGTTGGTGATCTGCCGGTTCAGCCCCAGTTCCTTCTCGACCGCCAGGTACTGCGGCGAGAAGGCCTCGTTCACCTCGATGAGGTCCATCTCCCCGAGCCGCATCCCGGCGCGCCCCAGGGCCTGCTTCGAGGCCGGCGCCGGGCCGATGCCCATGATCGTCGGATCGCACCCCGCCACGCCCCACGACACCAAGCGGCCGAGCGGCGACAGCCCGCGCTCGGCTGCAATCTTCGCCGTCGTCAGGACCATGGCGCCGCCGCCGTCGTTGATGCCGCTGGCGGTGCCGGCGGTGATGACACCGTCCTTCTTGAAGACCGGCGCCAGCTTCGCCAGCCCCGCGAGCGCCGTCTCCGGCCGGGGGTGCTCATCCACCTCGAAGCTCACCGGCCCGGAGCGCGATTTCACCTCCACCGGCACGATCTCCTCCTTCAGGAAGCCGGCCTTGATCGCCGCGGCGGCGCGCTGCTGGCTGGTGTAGGCGAACGTATCCACCTCCTCGCGAGTGATGCCGTAGCGCTGCGCCAGGTTCTCCGCCGTGATCGCCATGGGGAGATTGGGGTAGTAGTCGTTCAGGCCGTCCCACAGGGCATCCTCCAGCTTGCCCTGCCCAAGGCCGATGCCGGTGCGCGCCCCCCGCACCACGAAGGGCGTCTGCGTCATGTTCTCCGCTCCCCCGGCCAGGACGAAGTCCGCCTCCCCCAGCAGGAGGCGATGGGCCCCCTGCACGACCGCCTCGAAACCCGAGCCGCAGAGCCGATTCACCGTCACCGCCGGCGTCTCGATCGGCACGCCGCAGCGCAGGCCGACGTGGCGGGCCAGGTAGGCGGCGTCGCGACTGCTCTGGATGACGTTGCCGAAGATGACGTGGCCGATCTCCGCCGGCGCCACCCCCGAGCGCTGCAGCGCCGCCTGCGCGGCAATCACCCCCAAGTCGGTCGCCGTGTGGTCCTTCAGCGCTCCGCAGAACTTGCCGAAGGCCGTTCTCACCCCGCCCAGAATGACGACATCGGATGCCATGCTCTCCTCCCAATGCTCTCGCCCTCGGTGCGCCCGCCTCCGCTGCGGCCCAGCCGCCGCCAGCGCGCAGCCACTCGCCTGATTCTCCTGGATGGTTCTTATTATACCGTTTGGAGCAGAGTCCGACAGGGTGAAAAGCTGCACCCTCCTCCGCTCCCCTCCGGCGGCTGGGTGCCGCGGCCTTCAGCAGTAGGCGCCCCGACCCGGGGGACGCAACCGCGGCGAAGCACGGGCGCGGGGCGCCGCTGGCCAGCAGCAGGCAACGCTCCTCTCATCGCGACGGGGAGATTCTCCATCATTTGACAGAACAATTTCCAAGACGTACCTATTAGGGTACTTCGCCGATCAGGAGCGGCAGCCGCGCCGGAGAGACCGCCCCCTGAAGTTCTTGGGCTGCCGACGGCCTGGTTCGCCCCTCGATCGTGCACCCAGGGGTCGTCCCCTACGAGCTCGTCCGCAAGGAGTTATGGGGACGGACCTGCCCGACCACCCCAGATCACGAGACCCAGCACCAGCGCGGGAAAGGATGCCGGATGGCTTCGACTGCAAGGAGAGGCGCCAATGAGGAGGAGGCGCCACAGCCTCCCCTGGCTGCGCCGCACCACCCCCACACGCGCGGGACCGCGCCCGATCAGCCGAAAGCGGCGAACGACGCGGTCACGAAGCGCTACGGCACGGGGGGGAAGCCGCCGTTCGTCGATCTCGACTTCACGCAGTCCCCCTTCATCGTCATCTGGGAGGTGACGCGCGCCTGCGACCTCGCCTGCGTGCACTGCCGGGCCGAGGCCATGCCGACGCGGCACCCCCTCGAGTTCACCACCGAAGAGGGCTTCGCGCTCCTCGACGAGATGCGGCGCTTCGGCCGCCCCCTCCTTGTGCTCACCGGCGGCGACCCGATGAAGCGGCCCGACGTCTACGACTTCATCGAGTACGGCAGCAAGCTTGGGCTGCGCGTGACGATGACGCCCTCCGGCACCCCCTTGATGACCAAGGAGGTCATCGCCCGCTGCCAGGAAAAGGGGTTGACGCACCTGGCGGTAAGCCTAGACGGGCCGACGAGGGAGACCCATGACGCCTTCCGCCGCGTCGACGGCTCCTTCGACTGGACCCTCAACATCCTGCGCTGGGCGCGGGAGCTCAACGTCAGCACCCAGATCAACACCACGGTGACGCGCCACAACCTGAACGTCTTTGACGCCCTGCGCGACCTCATCGAGCCCCTCGGCATCCTCCTCTGGAGCGTCTTCTTCCTCGTCCCCACGGGGCGCGGGCGGGCCGAGGACGAGGTCTCCGCCGAGGACTACGAGCGTGTCTTCGCCACGCTCTACGAGCTGACCAAGACCGCCTCCTTCGACATCAAGACGACGGCGGCCCCCCACTACCGCCGCTACGTCGTGCAGCAGCGCGCCGCCGAACGCAAGGCGGCCCGTCTGGCCGGGCAGGCGGACAGCCAGGCGCCGTTCCTTACCGGCGGGATCGGCTTCGCCATGGCCGGCGGCCTCGGCGGGGGCATCAGCCGCGCCGCCAAGAGCGTCAACGATGCGAACGGCTTCGTCTTCATCTCGCACACCGGCGACGTCTACCCGAGCGGCTTCCTCCCCTTGAGCGGCGGCAACGTGCGCCGGCGCAGCCTGGTGGACATCTACCGCCACAGCGAGCTCTTCACCACCCTGCGCGACTATGACCAGCTCAAGGGCAAATGCGGCGTCTGCGAGTTCGTCTCCATTTGCGGCGGATCGCGGGCGCGCGCCTACGGCATGTTCGGCGACTACCTGGAGAGCGACCCGTTCTGCGCCTATATTCCAACTCCCTACCAGCGCCTGGTGGAGCGCGGCGAGGCCGAGCCCGCGCACGACTACTTTGCGCAGCGCCTGCTGGCACGCGGGCATGGCAACCTCGTCCCCCTCGTGCCGCGGGCGCCCGCGGCCTGACGCCGCCGCTGCCGCGGGTCGAGGCCAAACGGTTCGCAGCGGCGCCGCCCTCCCCGCATCCAGGGTTCGAGCCGCCGGCTGCGTCGCCGCGGGTGGTTGTGTCGTCGCGCCTCCGCCTTGGGTTCCTTCGCCCCGGCAAGCACGCAGATGTCGTTGGAATGCTCCTCGAGGCGTGGTGATGAGCCTCAGAACGATCGGTGTGTCCCAGCTTGCCGAGGCCATGCTCGCCTCCTCTCCTCCCCCGCGCGAGGCGCTCGACGTCCTGCACGCGGCCGGCTTCCGCGATGCGGCGGGCGCCTGGCGGCGGCTGCGCCGCGTGCTGGCGCAGGAGGAGCACGGTCTCCCTTCCCCTGCCTTCGCGCCCCGGCTCCTCGAAGAGTTGGCGGCCTCGTTCGATCCCAATAGAGCTCTCAACAACCTGGAACGCTTCATTGCGGGCGGGCCCGACCGGGCGAGCCTCTTTACCCTGCTCAACGACAACCCCGAAACGCTGCGCGCCCTCGTCGCGATCTTCTCCGGCAGCCAGTACCTCAGCGACATCCTCATCTCCGATCCTTCCCTTCTCGACTGGCTGAGCGGCGAGGAGGCCCTGGCGCAGCCGCGCTTCAAGGATGAGATGCAGGCGGCGCTGCGCGCTCTCATCGACGCGGCGCCGACGTACGGCGCCTGCCTGGCGCAGGTGCGGCGTTTCAAGAAGCGCGAGGTCCTACGCATCGGCCTGCGCGACCTCCTCCTGCAGGCGGAGCTGGCGGAGACCCTCGAGGACCTCTCGAACTTGGCGGAGGTCTGCGTCGAGCTGGCGCTCGAGCTGACGCACCGCGACCTCGTGGCCCGTTACGGCCAGCCGATGATCATCGCGGCGGCGCCCGACGACGCGGAGTCTGTCGGCGTCGGCCCCCCGCCGGCGAGGCCGTGCGAGTTCGTCGTCCTCGGCCTGGGGAAGCTGGGAGGCCGCGAACTCAACGTCAGCTCGGACATCGACCTCATGTACCTCTACACCTCCTCGCAGGGGAGCACGAGCGGCATCCCGGGGCCGGATGGTCAGCCGCTCCAGCAGTTGAGCAACCATGAGTTCTACGTGAAGCTGGCGCAGCGGCTCACCAGCGCCCTCCATGAGATCACCAGCGAGGGGCACGTCTACCGCGTTGATCTCAACCTGCGCCCGGACGGCAGCCGTGGCGAGCTGGTGAACTCGCTGCGGAGCTGCGAGATCTACTATGAGTCTTGGGGGGAGACCTGGGAGCGCCAAGCGATGATGAAGGCGCGCCCCATCGCCGGCAGCGCGGCGCTCGGGCAGCAGTTCGCCGACCTCATGCGCCCCTTCATCTACCGCCGGCACCTCGACTTCAGCGCCCTGGAGGAAATCCGGGCGATGAAGCAGCGCATCGACGACCACATCGCGCGCCGGCTCACCGCGCAGCGCGACATCAAGCTCGGGCGCGGCGGCATCCGCGAGATCGAGTTCATCGTGCAAGCCTTCCAGCTCATCTATGGCGGGCGCGACCCCTGGCTGCGCGAGCGCAATACCCTGCGGGCGTTGCACCGACTGGCGAGCAAGGAGCTCCTCAGCTACGAGGAGTATGCCCGGCTCACCCGCGCCTACATCTTCCTGCGCGATCTCGAGAACCGCATTCAACTCATGTACGGCCGACAGACCCACAGCATCCCGGACGAGCCGGCGGAGCTGCGGGCGCTGGCCGCCAAGATGGGGTTCGCCGAAGCGCCCGATCCCGCCGCCGCCCTCCTGCAGTGTTACGAGGAGCACGCCGCGAGCGTGCGCGCGGTCTTCGACGATCTCCTGCGGCGTCCCGAGGAGGCGGAGGAGCCGGCCGAAGTCGCCGGCCTCTCCCTGGAACCTGAGGAGGCCGAACGCGATCGGGAGTTCCTTGAGCGCCGCGGCTTTCGCGACGGCGCGCGCGTCCTGCGCGACCTCCTGCTCTTGCGCGATGGGCTCCCTTACGCGCACCCCTCCGCCCGCAGCCGGCGCAGCTTCATGCGGCTGCTCCCCACGGTGGTGGCGGAAGCGGCGCGCACGCCGGAGCCGGCCCTGGCCATCGCCAACCTCGTCAAGTTCGTCGAGGCGCACGCCGCGCGAGAGGCGCTCTACACGCTCTTCCTCGACGAGCCGCGCCTGCTCGAGACGCTCCTGCAGCTCTGCGGCACGAGCCGCTTCCTGGCCGCGTCCCTGGTGCGCTTCCCCGATGTCACGCACGGACTCGTTGATCCCGCGGCCCTTCGCCTGGCCGGCGAGCGCGAGGCGATGCGCGCCGAACTGCGCCAGGCGACAGCGGCGCAGCGCCATCACGATGAGCGGCTGGACAGCCTGCGGCGCTTCAAGCAAGCGGAGGAGCTGCGCATCGGCATCCGCGCCGTGGGGGGGGATCTCGACGACCTCGAGACCAGCCGCGCGCTCTCGGCCCTCGCCGACGCCTTCCTCGAGGGGGTCCTGGAGCTCGAACAAGAGGTGGCCCGCAGCGAGATGGGGCGTCCCATCTGCGCCCCCGGAGGCGCGGTCGGCTCCCCCGGCGCGGCGCAGGGGGCCGAGCGGGAGTGCGGCTTCTGCATCGTGGCGCTGGGAAAACTGGGCGGCAGCGAGCTGAGCTTTGGGTCGGACCTGGACCTGTTCTTCGTCTACGACGATGACGGGGTGGCGCTGGGCGGCGCGCCGGGAGCGGAGGTGACGAACCAGCAGTACTTCGCCAAGCTGGCGGCGCGCATCATCCACAGCGTCAGTAGCTTCGGGCGTTCCGGCTTCGCCTACCGCCTCGACTCGCGGTTGCGTCCCGACGGCAAATCCGGCATCCTGGCCAACTCCCTCCCCGGTCTGGCGCGCTACGTCACCTCGCGCGCCCAGACCTGGGAGCGGCAGGCGCTGACGAAGGCGCGCGTCGTCGCCGGGGACGTGCTGCTGGCAACCCGCCTCATGACGTGCGTGGAGCAGTTCGTCTACGAGACGCCGTTCTCCGCCGCCACCGCCCAGGCCATCGAGGCGATGCGGCAGCGGCTGGAACGAGAGCTGGCGGGAGAGCGGGAGGCGTGGCGCAGCCTGAAGTTCGCGCGCGGCAGCCTGCTGAGCATCGAGTTCCTCATCCAGGCGCTGCAGCTCAAGGAGGGGGGGCGGCGGCGCAGCCTGCGGGTGCCCGGAACGGCGGCGGCGCTCGAGGCGCTGGCCTCGACCGAGGTGCTGTCGCCGGAGCGCCTGCGCCGCCTGAGCGAGGCTTTCCGCTTTTACAAGCGGCTGGAGATGCAGATGCGCATCGTCGATGACCGCCCGCACAGCCGCCTCCCCAGCGATCCCGAACGGCTCGCCGTGCTGGCGCGGGCGGTGCGGCGCTTCGACGCGGAGGTGACGGGAGCGGCAAGCTTGGTGCGGCGCTACCGAGCGCTCCAGGAGGGGATTGCCGAGGTCTACGACGCGGTGATGGGCGAACTCGGCGCCGCGCCATAGCACCGGCCCCGCAGGCCGCGGCGCCCCCTCCGCCGTGCCCCCCAGCGCGATCCCAGGAAGGACCCTCCGAGGTGAGGAGCGCCGGCTATCGCCTCTTCGGAACGACCGCGGACGTCGGCGTCAGCGCCTGGGGCGGGTCTCTGGGCGAGGTCTGCGCGCAGGCCGCCAGGGGGATGTTCGCGGTGCTGGTTGACCTGCGCAGCGTCCGGGCGCGAGAACCGTATCCGCTGGAGGCATGCGGCGAGGACGCGGGCAGCATGCTCGTGGCCTTCCTCAACGAGCTGCTCTTTCTGCATACCACGCGGGAGATCGTGCTGCGCCGTTTCGAGGTTCTGGTCGCCTCCCCGGATAGGCGTTTGGGCACGGCGCGCCCCCACTCGCGCCTCCGCGCCACGGCCTGGGGCGAGGCGATCGAGGCGTCCCGCCACACCATCGAGACGGAGATCAAGGCGGCCACCTACCACCGGCTGCTCGTCGCCCGGCGCAACGGCAGATGGCGCGCCCGGGTGATCCTGGACGTGTAGGGAATCCCCGCGGTGGCGCGCCACGGAACTTGATGACCGGACGCGCCTCCGACAGCGGCGAGCTACCGCGGCCGGGTCCTGGAGGTACCTCATGGAGTTGATCCAGCTCGATCCCTACCGCTGGGAGGTTCCGCAAGACCACGAGCGCGGCATGCGGGTGCCGGCGCGCATCTACGCCGACGACCGGCTCATGGCGGCGATCCGCAACGATCAGAGCCTCGTGCAAGTGGTCAATGGCGCCACGCTCCCAGGGATTGTCGGCGCCTCGCTGGCCATGCCCGACATGCACTTCGGCTACGGCCTGCCCATCGGCGGCGTCGTCGCCATGGACCCCGACACCGGCGTCATCTCGCCCGGCGGCACCGGCTACGACATCAACTGCGGCGTGCGCCTGCTGCGCAGCAACCTCGTGGAACAGGACGTGCGCCCGCGCCTGAAGACCCTCGTCGAGGAGCTCTTCCGCCGCATCCCCACCGGCGTGGGGTCGCGCGGCAAGCTCAAGCTCAGCCCGGCGGACGAGCGGGCCGTCACCCTCCGCGGCGCCCGCTGGGCGGTGCAGCAGGGTTACGGCAGCGAAGCGGACCTGGCCTGCATCGAAGCCGGGGGCTGCCTCGAGGGCGCCGATCCCGACAAGGTGAGCAGCAAGGCCTTCGAGCGCGGCCGCAGCCAGGTGGGCACGCTCGGCTCGGGCAACCATTTCCTCGAGGTGCAGATCGTCGACGAGGTCTTCGACGAGCACATCGCCAACGTCTTCGGCCTCTTCGCCGGCCAGATCGCCGTGCTCATCCACACCGGCTCGCGCGGCTTCGGGCACCAGGTCTGCACCGACTACCTGGTGGTGATGGAGCGCTGCATGGAGCGCTACGGCATCCAGCTCCCCGACCGCCAGCTCGCCTGCGCCCCCTTCCGCAGCCCGGAGGGACAGGACTACCTCGCCGCCATGCGCTGCGCCGCCAACTTCGCCTTCGCCAACCGCCAGTGCATCACCGCCTGGGCGCGGCAAGTCTTCGAGCAGGTCTTGGGGATGGGGCCGCGTGACCTCGGCCTGGCCCTGGTGTACGATGTGGCCCACAATATCGTGAAGATCGAGGAGCACCTCGTCAATGGCACGCGGCGCCAGCTCGTGGTGCACCGCAAGGGAGCGACGCGCGCCTTCCCGCCGGGGCACCCCGAGGTGCCGCCCCAGTACCGGGCCGTCGGCCAGCCGACGCTGATCCCCGGCGACATGGGACGGGCCTCCTACGTGCTGGCCGGCACGCAGCGCGCCATGGAGGAGACCTTCGGCAGCACCTGCCACGGCGCCGGGCGGGCCCTCAGCCGCCACGCCGCGAAGCGGCTCGCCAAGGGGCACGCCATCCAACGCGAGCTTGAGGATCGCGGCATCATCGTGCGCTACACCGGTCGCGCCACCCTCATGGAAGAAATCCCCGAGGCGTACAAGGACGTTACCGACGTGGTCAACGTCGTACACGCCGCGGGCATCTCCCGCAAGGTGGCGCGCCTGCGCCCCATCGGGGTGATCAAGGGCTGACCGAGGGCGCCCTGCCCCGCCTCCCGTTGCCTCGTTCGCCAATGCGTTCAGGGAACTCCCGCATGCGACCCACCGTCGCCGACATTGATCTCCGCGCCCTGCGGCGCAATTTCGACGTTGTCCGCCAGCGGCTGCGACCCAACGTCGCCATCTTGCCGATCGTGAAGGCGAACGCTTACGGCCACGGCGCGGTGCCGGTTGCCCGGACGCTGCTCGAGGCGGGGGTGACCTGCTTGGGGGTGGCCCTGGTGGAGGAAGCCCTCGAGCTGCGCCAGGCCGGCATCGACGCCCCTATCCTGGTGCTCGGCTGCGTGGCGGTGGCGGACATCCCGGCGCTCATCGCCGAGGAGCTCGCGGTGGTGGTCTTCGACCTGGGGTTCGCCGAGGAGCTTTCGCGCCAGGCCCTGCGCCGGCAGCGGCAGGCGCGCGTGCACGTCAAGGTGGATACCGGCATGAACCGCCTGGGGATACCCCCGGATGAGGCGCCGGCGTTCATCGAGAAGCTCGCCGACCTGAAAGGCCTGGTCCTCGAGGGTCTGATGACGCACTTCGCCACCGCCGACGAGCAGGATGACGGCTACCTCCGGGAGCAGCACGCCGCCTTCACGCGGCTGGTGGAGCGGCTCGCCCAGCGCGGCCAGACGTTCCCGCATCTCCACTGCGCCAACAGCGCGGCGATCATGCACCATCCGGCGACCCATGCCGACATGGTGCGGCCGGGCATCGTCCTCTACGGCGCCCACGCCACCGCCACGCCGCACAGCCGCTGGCCGGTGGAACCGGTCCTCACCCTGCGCAGCCGCATCGCTCAGCTCCGCTTCGTCAGCCGCGGCAGCACCCTGAGCTATGGCCGCAGCTACACGACGGCGCGCGACGCGCTCATCGCCACCCTGCCGATCGGCTACGGCGACGGGTACAGCCGCGCCCTCTCGAACCGCGGCGACGTCCTCGTGCGCGGGCGCCGCGCGCCGATCGTCGGCAACCTCTGCATGGACCTGACGCTCGTCGATGTCACGGAGGTGCCGCAGGCCGCGCTCGGCGACGAGGTCATCCTCATCGGCAGCCAGGGCGACGAGCAGATCAGCGTCGAGGAGCTGGCGCGCCACTGCGGCAGCGTGCCGCACGAAATCTTCTGCCAGCTTGGTTCCCGCCTGCCGCGCCGGTACCAGACGTGAACCCTCCATCCTCCTACCACGCATGAACAACGCGGCCCGGCCGCGCGGCGGGCGGATGCTGCCCCGCCGTCGCGCGCGCCGCGTTGCCGTCGCGCCTCAGCGGTCCGCGGGGGTCTTGGTCGAGCCGTCATGTGGGGCGCTCGGCGGGGGAGTCACCTGGGGAGACTGCTGTGGCGGGGCGGCCTCCGAGGATTGCGATCCAGGCGGCGTAGCGGGCCTGCTGGGCGTGCCGCTCACCGACGCCCCCGCACCAGCGCCGGGCGCCGCACCGGGCGCCGCCGGCTTCGGCTCTGGCTTCGGCTTTTCGCGCAGCTCCTCCAGCCGCTTCGTGAGGGTGCGCACCTGGCCGCTGAAGAGGCGGTAGACCGTGTCGCGATCGGCCCGGCGCGCGTAGGTCTGGCGTTCATCCACCGCCTTGCCGATCTGCAGCGTGAAGTTCTGCCCCTCGGCCGTGGCGACCTCGATGGTGCTTGACGGCGCCAGCAGCCCCGCCGCCTCGAGCGACGCCGCATCGTCGATCCCGGCGGCGCGCAGCTTGGCGAGACGCTCCAGGAGGCCGTCGACCGCCGCCTTGTCAGCAGGCTCCTCCTGTGGTTCGCGGAGGCGCCAGCTCCCCGCGTCATCCCGCCCCACCATGATCCTCGCCACGCCGTCATCGAGGCTGAGCTGTTGGACGCCGCCGGGATCGAAGCGGAAGATCGTCAGGTCACGCCAGCTCGTCGGTTTCTTGTCGAAGGAGTAGATCAGGACCTCGGGCGCCAGGAGCACCTCCCTGCCCTGGTCGCGGCGCACGTAGGTGCCGGCGAAGTCGCTGCCGCGCTTGCCGAGGATGAAGCCGGCCAGCACGGCTCCAGCGGCGTCGCGGATGGTCACCCGCAGACCGCCGTCGTCCACCTGGAAGAGCGCGTGCTTCTCAGGATTCGTGGAGATCACCTCGACCGGCTTGAGCTGCGCCACCTTTTCGAGCAGCTTCTGCACCGCCTCGGCATCCGCCTGAAACTCCAGGGGTTTGGCGATCCACCAGCCTCCCGCGCGTTTCTCCAACACCGTCTCTTCAGCGCCTCGTTGCAGGGCGATCTTTGCCGCGCCGGCGCTGGTGAAGCTCGGAAAGAGCGGCGCATTGAGCCCCACCGAGCCGGGCCGGGGGGGCTCCTCGGAGCCACTCAGCAGGAACAGAGCAAGGCCCACGAGGACGACCAGGGCAAGGAGGATGAGCGTGGTGCGGAGCTTCACGTGCAGGGCGCCCTTGTGCGTACCGATGTACGGGAACTGTTTCGTTCGATTCTCTTTCGGATTCCTTTTCGTGGGGGACCCGTGCTCCCTCACGCCCCCACTCAGCGCGAGTGCTCTGCACTCGCGTTCCGCCGACGAACCGACTCGCGGCGACGCACCCCTACCCCCGCAGATCAGCCAGGGCGCGGCGCAGGCGACGACGCAGGCCGAAGCGCGCCAGGCCGAAGCCGACGACGAGGATGGGCATTGCCAGGGTCGCCAGCCAGCGGGCGGTTGTCTTGCCGGTCTCGCTCAGACTCACGAGGGGCCGCTCGGTTGCACCCCGCGAGCGGATGCCGATGAGCTCCTCCCCTTGCGCCAACCAGTCGACGGCGTTCTGGAAGAAGAGGAGGTTGTGCGGAAAGGCGCCAAGGTAGCGGTCGGTGATGAAATCCGAATCGCCCAGGACGAGCAGGCTGGTTTCGGGGCTCTCCTCGATGACCTTTGGGGCGACCTCGGCGCCGACTCCCTCCGCTTGCGCCTCCCCCTCCTTGCCGGTGTCGCGCGGCGGCGCCTCCTTGCCTTTAAACAAGCTGCTGAACCGCCCGGTGACGGCAACCGCCAGGGGGAACGCGCGGCGCTCTTCCGGTTTCACTTGGAAGCGTTGCTGCGGATTGAGGTTGAAGGGCGGCCCGGCGGCCCAGGCGTAAGGGGTGGTGCGCGCCAGCTCCGTCACCTTCAGGTTTGCCTCCGGGGGCGCCAGCACCTCGACCGGGCTGGCCCATGGCAGCACCAGGCTCTCCAGGCGGTTCGTGATCGGATGGCTCGTGGACAGGTTCGCTTTCGCAACCTTGACCCAGAAGGGATAGGGCAGGCTGAAGCGGACGATGCCGGAGTTGAAGGTGGCCGGCGCGTTGGAGCGATCGAGGATGAGCTGCTTGCCGACGCGCAGCCCGTAGGCGCGCAGGAGATCCTCCGCCACGTTGGTGACCAGGCTGGCGCGCAACCCCTCTTCGAGCTTCACGCTATCCACCAGCCAAAGGGTCCGGCCGCCGCGCATGATGTACTGGTCGATGGCGAACTTCTCCCGCGGCGTCAAGCCGGCCAGGCCCGGCAGCACCAGCACCGTGACCTCCTTGGGCACCTCCTTGCCGTCCGCCACATCCACCGGCGTGACGCGGTACTGCTTGGCGAGGGCGCGGCGGCTGGCGGCGTAATCCTCGAAGAGCGCGTGCGCCGACTTCGTGCTCAGGAAGCCGACGGTGCGCACCTCGCGCCGCTGCACCTTCAGCATCGCCGCCGTCAGGTCGTACTCGAGGTTCCGCAGGTTGGCGACAACCGGGATCGCCTCCTTGCGGTCCTCGAAGTAGAGGGCGATGCCCAGGTAGCCGTTGATGATCTGCTGCTCGTCCTTCTCGATGACGTTCATCTGCACCTGCTGGATGCCGAGCTGGCGCACCAGCTTCTCCGTCTCGGGATCGCGAGCCGGGTCGATGAACTTCACCTGCAGCTTGCCCTTCGAGAAGGCGCGGTACTCATCCAGCAGGTCCCGCACCGCGGCGCGCAGGTTCACGAGGTAGGGGGGGAGCTTCTCGGAGAAATAGACGGTCACGGTAAGGAGGTCGTCGAGGTTGCCCACGACCTTGCGGCTGGCGGGCGCCAGGGTGAACTCCCGGCCCTCGGTCAGGTCGAGGCGCGCGAAGCGATGCGCGGCGAGCACGTTTACCAGGACGAGCAGCGCTGTCACCAGGAGCACCGTGACCAGGGAGTTCGTGCCGTACTGCCATCTGCGGCGCAGGCGAAGCATGCCCTTACTTCCACTTGCGGCTCTCGACGGAGCGCACGTTGAGGAACAGGAAAAAGACCATCACCGACAGGTAGTAGATGACATCCCGCGAGTCGAGGACGCCGCGGCCGATGCTCTCGAAGTGCGTGTGCAGGCCGAGGTACTCCAAGAGAGGCGCCACCCAGCCGGGCGCCGCCAGGAGGACGAAGCTCTCGCCCAGAATGAGGAGGAGGAACGACAGGGCCACGCCCAGGATGAAGGCAACGATCTGGTTCTCGCTGAGGCTGGAGACAAAGAGCCCGAGGCTCAGGTAGGCGCCGCCAAGGAGGATCGCCCCCAGGAAGCCGCCCCAGAGCTGGCCGCTGTCCGGGTCGCCGAAGGTTGCGACGACGATGACGAGGGGAAAGGAGAGGACCACCGTGAGGATCAGCAGGCCGTAAGCGGCGAAGAACTTGCCGAGGACCACCTCGTAGTCCTTCAGCGGCAACGTCATGAGGACCTCCATGGTGCCGAGTTTGCGCTCCTCCGCCCACAGCCGCATGGTGATCGCCGGCACGAAGAAGAGAAAAACCCAGGGGAGGAGGGCGAAGAAGGGCCGCAGGGTGGCCTGGTTGAAGAGGAAGAAGCCGCGGAAGAACAGCCAGTGCGTCAGCACCAGGAAGACCGTCATGAAAATGTAGGCGATGGAGGAGTTGAAGTAGCTCTGAAACTCTTTGGCCGTGATCAGGAGGATGTTCTTCATCGTCGTCGAGGAGAGCGAGGGGACCGCAGGCGCTACTTCTCGCGCGTGGTCAGGCGCGAGAAGACTTCTTCCAGGCTCACCGCTTCGCGCCGCAGCTCGGAGAGCGTCCAGCCGTTCTCCACGGCGAGCCGGAAGAGCTCCTCGCCGAGATCGCGCGCGGCATCGGCGCTGACGCGAAAGCGCGCCCGCCCGCCGTCGATGGTCTCGAGGCATTCGGGTCGCCTGATGCCAGGCATGGCTTCCAGCTTGGCCCGCACCTCTCCGAGGGCGGCGTGGCGGCCATCCCCCTCCGCCGGCAGCCCCTGCGGCGGGCGCAACGTAAGGTGGTAGACCGCATCGCCGGCCGCCTGGCGGGAGAGCTCTTCCGTCGTTCCCTGCGCCACCAGCCCGCCATTGCTGAGGATGAGGATGCGATCGCAGGTCATCGACACCTCCGGCAGGATGTGCGTGCAGAGGATGACGGTGCGCTCTCGTCCCAGGGTTTTGATGAGCTGGCGAATCTCGGCGATCTGGTTCGGGTCGAGGCCGCTCGTCGGCTCGTCGAGGATGAGAATCTGCGGCTCGTGGATGAGCGCTTGGGCCAGCCCGACGCGCTGCCGGTAGCCCTTCGAGAGCTCGCCGATCACGCGCCCGAGGACCGCCTGCAGGCCGCAGACGGCGGTCATCTCCTGGATGCGGCGCTCGATGAGCCGGGCGGCCAGCCGGCGCACGCGCGCCATGAAGCGCAGGTAATCGCGCACCGTCATGTCGCCGTAGAGCGGGGCGTTCTCCGGCAGGTAGCCGATGCGGCGGCGCACCTCGAGGGAGTGCTCCACGGCGTCGAAACCGCCCACCTTCACCTCGCCGCTCGTCGCCGGAAGGTAGCAGGTGAGCACCCGCATCGTCGTCGTCTTGCCCGCGCCGTTCGGGCCAAGAATGCCCACCACCTCGCCGGCACGCACCCTGAAGGAGAGATCGCGCACCGCGGTGATCGGCCCGAAGCACTTCGTGAGATGCGCAACCTCGATCATCGGCGTTCTCGGCAAAGGATGCGGCAAGACATGAAAGGCGGGAAGCTCGCTCAGCTCCTGCAGGCTCGTCCCCTGGGAAGCCCCCTTCGTGAATTTCCCCTGCATCACCTTTGATCCCAATGGAACCACGAGGTTCCGCGAAATTGTAGGCATCGTCCCCCTGCGAGTCAATTGGGGGAGACACTCGAGGCCGTCACAGGACCGCTCCTGGCCCCCCTTCCCGATTCGCCTCGAAAGCGCGTTCTTGAAGCTTCTTGGCGCCGGCGCGCAGCTTGACGCCCCTGCCAGCCATTGTTACACTACGGCACCTCTTGCAGAGGGGGAGGCGGGGCGCGCCGGCGCGCCTCGGACGATGAGCTCCAGCCAGCCAGGAGCGGAAGGCCAGTCATGCCCAGAACGATCGCAAAGAAGGCAGGATCAGCGAGCCGGGCGCGGGCGAGCGGCGTTGCGCAGCCCACGACGGTGGCGGTGGAGACCACCGCGCAGGCGTACCTCGAACTGCTGCGCGACCGCGGCGTCGAGTACGTCTTCGCCAATGGCGGGACGGATTTCGCCTCGATCGTGGACGCGTTCGCCAAGATGGCGACGGAGAAGAAGGAGACCCCCCGGCCCATCACCGTGCCGCACGAGGCGACCGCGGTGAGCATGGCGCACGGGTACTACCTGGCGACCGGCCGGCCGCAGGTGGTGATGGTGCACGTCATCGTCGGCGCCGCGAACGCCTCGGGCTCCATCATGAACGCGGCGCGGGCGCGCGTGCCGATCATCTTCTCCGCCGGCCGCAACCCGCTCACCGAGGAGGGCCTGCCGGGCTGCCGCAACCGCCCCATCCACTGGGCGCAGGAGTCTTTCGATCAGGGGAACCTGCTGCGCGAGTTCACGAAATGGGACTACGAGTTGCGCAGCAGCCTGCAGCTCCAGTCGGTGGTGGACCGCGCCCTGGCGATCGCTATGCAGGAACCGCGCGGGCCGGTCTACCTCACCCTGCCGCGCGAAGTCCTGGCCGAGCGCCTGCACGGCTTCACCCTGACGCCGTTCCGCCAGCAGACGAACGGGCTCCTCTACCCCGATCCCGACTGCATCGCCGAAGCCGCGAAGCTGCTGGCGAAGGCCAAAAATCCCCTCGTTATCGCGCAGGCGATCGGGCGCGACCCCGCCGCGGTGCCGCAGCTCGTCGAATTGGCGGAGCTGTTCGGCCTGCCGGTGGTCGAGATGCACCGCTACACCATGAACTTCCCCACCACCCACCCGCTGCACCTCGGCTTCGATCCCGATCCCTTCCTGGATGAGGCGGACGTCATCCTGGTGCTCGACGCGGATGTGCCGTGGTTTCCCTGCGTCAAGAAGCCGAAGGAGAGCGCGCGCGTCATCCAGCTCGGCGTGGACCCGCTCTTCTCCCGCTACCCCATTCGCGGCTTCCCGGTCGATGTGCCCTTGCAGTGCGACGGCCGCGTCGGCCTCCAGGCGCTTGTCGCGGAGCTGCGGCGGTACGCGCCGGGGGCGGCGCGGGCAATCGAGGCGCGCGCCAAGCGCCTGCGCGCCGAGCACGATCGGCAACGCGCCACCTGGGCGGCCGCGGTGCGCAAGGTCGCCAAGGACGCGCCGCTCGACTTCGCCTGGGTCGGCCACTGCATCAACGAGGTGAAGCAGGAGCAGGATATCGTCGTCAACGAGTACGACCTCATGCCCACCGTGGCGGAGTTCACCGCTCCGGGCACCTACTTCGGGCTCTCCCCGAGCGGCGGCCTCGGCTGGGGTCTCGGCGCGGCGCTGGGGATCAAGCTCGCCCTCCCGGAACGCACCGTGATCGCCGCGGTCGGCGACGGCAGCTACATGTTCAACAACCCCACGCCCGCCCACTTCGTCGCGCGCGCCCAGAACCTGCCGATCCTGGTGGTCATCTTCAACAACCAGTGCTGGCGGGCCGTGAAGAATGCGCACCTGTCGGTACACCCGGACGGCTGGCCGAGCGCGTCGAATAACTTCCCGCTCTGCAACCTCGACCCATCCCCCGACTATGAGAAGATTGTCGGGGCGCACGGCGGCTACGGCGAGCGTGTGGAAACTCCCGACCAGGTGATTCCGGCGCTGCGGCGGGGACTGCGCGCGGTGCAGGAGGAGGGGAGGCAAGCCGTCCTGCACATGGTGTGCAAGCACGCCTGACACGCGCCGCCCGCCGTCAGAGGAGGGGCTGGTCGGTGGCCGCCCTGGCCCGTCACTATGGCGGGCCGGCAGGCTCGGACCCCCTCGGAGCGGCAGACCCGATCGGCGCGAGGTCGAACGCTGCCGGAGAAGCCTTCCTCTCACTCCAGCAAAGGGGAGAGGCGGCGGGTGCAACGGAAGGTCCGCGCCTGGACGCGAGCGGCCGCGTGGAGAGGCAGGTAACGAGGCGCCTTGCGGTCCCGGCGAGCGCCAGGCGGAGACCCCCGCGCGAGCGCGAAGCGTCCACCGGCCGCCTCCCGGCGGCCATTTTGTTCCCGGCGGACCGGTGGGCGGAAGTGACGCCAAGCGAACGAGGAGTGACGCATGGCTTGCGCGCACGGCTTCTTCGACATGGGCTGACGTGCTGCCGCTGGCACCCATGCAGCCGTCGAACAGGGAACACCGCGGGGTCCCGGCGCGTTTGAGCCCCAGACGCTCCTTCGCGGTGCGCGCGCTTCGTCTCACTGCTCAACGGGGTGGTACCGCGCAGACTTCCGGGGAATGCAGGTGTGGCAGGCACCTGGTTCTAGGCGCCCGCCGGCACACCACTTCATAACTCAAGGGGTACGGCGATGACGCTGCCTATGGGGGTGACGATTTCAGATCACTACGAGATGACGATTCAGGATATGGTCGAGTATGCCCAGCTCGCCGAGGAGTTGGGATATGACGGGTTCTGGTTGACGGAAGATAATACGAAAGACGCCTTCGTGGTCCTCGGCGTCATCGCCGGCCAGACCAAGCGCATTCGCCTCGGCACCGGCATCGTCAACATCTACTCCCGCACCCCGACGACCCTGGCCCTCAGCGCCTCCACCGTCGCCAACGCCGCGAAGGGCCGCTTCTTCCTCGCTTTGGGAACGGGCGGAGTGGGGTTCATGACGCGGGGCCATGGCATCAAGATCGAGAAGCCTCTCCAGCGCATGCGCGAGTATGTCTCCATCATCCGCCGGCTTATCGCGGGCGAACGGGTCTCCCACGACAGCGAGCTCTTCCACATCGAGCAGTTCCACCTTCGTCAACCGGCGAAAGACGCCGAGGTCCCCATCTACGTCTCGGCCCTGAACGAAAAGATGACGCAGTTGGCCGGCGAGATCGGGGACGGCGTCTACATGAACTTCATCTGGGATCGCTACGTCAAGGATGTCGTCCGGCCGCGCCTGGAAGCCGGGCGGGCCCGCGCCGCGCAGCCGCGCGACAACCGCACCATCTACACGCTCGCCATCGCGCCGGTGCAGTCCGACGACCCTGCGGCCTTCGAGCGGGTGCAGCGCCGGGTGACCTTCTACTGCGCCTCCGAGCACTACCACCGGGTCTGCGAGGCGGGGGGGTTCCTGAAGGAAGCGCAGCGCATCAAGGAGACCTGGGAGGGCGGCGATCAGGAGGGCGCCACGGCGATGGTAACGCCGCAGATGGCCGAGGCGTTCACCCTCTACGGCCCGCGCGAGCGCGTGGAGCTGAAGCTGCGCCGCTACGCCGACGCCGGCATCTACCCGGTCGTCTACCCCGTGCCGCGCCACGGGCGGACGAAGCGCGACTACCTCGACGCCATCACCTACATGGCCGACTATGCGCGGGGCGCCGGCATCGAGCGCTGAGCCCTCCGCCGCCCGCGCCGCCGCGTCAGGCTGCGTCGCCGCACCCGCCGGGGTGGCGGTTGGAGCGCGGCGCCGGCCCCGGCGGTGTCTCCTACCTGTTGCAAGAAGGGTTTGATCACGATGGGTGCAACGTACGACGAGCTCGAAATCGGCAAGACCTTCCTCTCCAACCCGGTCACCCTGACGATGGCCCACACCCTGCTCCTGGGCAGCCTCATCCATAACTGGCATCCGTCGCACATCAATCAGGACTACGCCTCCCGCGGCCCGTTCGGGAAGGTGATCATGCACGGCGAGTTGACGCACAGCCTGACGGTGGGCGAGTTCTCGAAGATACTCTTTGATACGAGCCTTGGTCAGCTTGGCGCCAGCTACCGCCTCACTGCCCCCGTCTTCGAGGGGGATACGATCTATACGGAGATCGTGGTCAAAGAGAAGCGGCCCAGCAAGAAGCGCAGCGGCGGCGTCGTCACCTTCGGCATGACGGCCTACAAGCAGGACGGCACCATTGTGTCGGAAGGCGAGGCGACGTTCCTGGTGGGGAACGAGCGCATTCAGGTGTACTCGCCGCACACCCCCGCCGGCAAGGCGCGGGCCTCCTGAAGCCTCCCGGGGGACCTGCAAAGAGAAGCCGCGCGCAACGTGACGCTCGGATGACCCAGGTGGTGCGGAACTTTTTCGGGGCGACCCTTGATCCCCCAGACCTCCTGGCAGCGCGAGGGATCCGCATTCGCGCGGCGGGAGTGCGTCTGCCTGCGCCTGCCTCCGCCGCCCCGGCGGACAGGCGCTCCGCCAGGGTGGGTGAGAGGCCACAGCACTCGCGCCAGGACTGCAACCTGGAGGCGCGTCACGCCGCTCACGGCAGCCGCACGTAGGCGCCGTCCTTGATCATGAAGACGTAGCGCTCCTTGTCCGCATCGCCATCCGCCCGGATGTCGGTGACCCCCGTGATGCCCTGGAAGCCTTTCAGGTTCGTCAGGTAGCGCATGAGGCGCTCGCGATCCTGCTCGAGGTCCTCCGGCCGGTTCGTCACGCCGCTGTCGCGCAGCGCCTGGGCCAGCATGAGGACGGTGTCGTAGTGGCTGGCGCTGTAGTGGGGGGGATCGCTCGTCGTCGCGTCGCGGAAGCGTTGGATGAAGCGCTGGGCGCGGGGATCGGGGTTCTCCAGCCAGAAGTAGCTCGGCAGAACCGCGCCGTTTCCAGCCGCGCCGACGCGTTGCGGCAGCATCCCGGTGCTGGCGCTGATCCCCATGACGATCGGCTGCGTCACCCCTTGGCGGCGCAGCTCGCGGATGATGTGCACAGTCTCGTTCTGCATGGCGTTCACCACCAGAGCATCCGGATTCGCGGCCTTCACCTTGGTGACCTGCCCGGCAAAGTCGATGTCTCCCGTGCCGTGCGTCGTCGTGGCGATGATCGTGACGCCGCGCGCCTCCAAGAGCGACGGGAAGACCTGTGTGCCCTCCGATTTGGCGATGATCGCTTTGTTGTCATACATGATCGCCGCCGTCTTGACCCCAGGGTAGAGCTTCAGGAAGCGCTCGATCACCGGGCCGATGGTGCGGTCACTCGTCATGACGTTACGGAACGTCCAGGGGCGGTTCTCGGCGGCGATCCCCGGCGCCGCCGAGACGCTCGAGATGGCGACGATCTTGCTCCGGTTGGCGACGGGGAAGAGGACGCGGCTTTCGGTGCTGAAGTACGGCCCCAGGATCGCCAGCACCTTGTCCTGCGTGATGAGTCGATTGGCGGCGCGGATGGCCTCTTCCGGTTTGCTGGCGCTGTCGTAACGGATGAAGCGCAGCGGCAGCCCATGGATGCCCCCCGCGGCGGTGAGATCGTCGAGCGCGAACTGCAGCGCATACTCGTTCGCCTTGGCGAACTCCGCCCCAAAGCCGGTGATGGGAGAGATCCAGCCGAGGGTGAAGGCGTCACCGGCAGGCTTTGCGACGGCGCCCTGCGACTTCGCCCCGGCACTGCCCAGCAGGAGGATGCCGGCCAGGAGACAGCAGAGACTGGCGAGTGCATGGTTCTTCACGAGGCGCTCCTTTCGTCGAATTCGCCGCGGCTGGGGGAGATGGAGCCGGCTGGGGAAGAGGGTGCGACCCTCCTGAGAGGTGGCGGAGGGCTTCTGCCGCGGCAGCGCGCGGCTGCGCCGAGGACGCGGCCGCGTCGACCCGGGCGGGGGCTCTCTTAAGCCAGGGCTGCCCTTCCGGGGCGCCCTCTCAGAGTCGGGCCTTCGCAGCACCGGCGAGGAACCCGCACTTTATGCCTCAGCCTCTCTGGGCGTGGTAACCTGAGCCTGGCAACTCTGGCGTTGGAGAACGCCGCCGAAACCGCGACGGTGCCGCAAGGGGCGGGCCGGCACGATCGTCGTATCCCCACACCCCTGCCGCTGCGGCGTGACGACCTGCCGCTGTCCTGGCGCACTCACCCCGGCGCTTTCCAGACGCTCCGGCCCCAGCCGCGCACCACCAGCGCCAACGCAAGAACCGCGCAACCCGGCGTTCCTTCCCGCCTCGCGACAGAACGGTGCTCTCCGGCGCAGGAGAGAATTTTTTTCGCCTGGCCCGGCAGAATTTTGCTTCCTATCGTGTTGAGGCTCTCTATATAATTAGAACAAGGGATACTTGAGTTTCCCCGGCTGTTCTTCGTGGGAGGGGTAAGGTAACGGTCAGAGTTCAAGATTGGTCTTGGAAGTCAACCCCACCAGCGGTCACGCAAGGTGTCCTGCGAAGATAGCGAGGTGTCTCCCTTGGAGGGTTTGTTGCGAGACCTGGCGGCCGGGAGCGGCCGACACCGACTCGAGTGCTCCCACGTCCGTACGCCAAGGAGGTCAAGCCGGGATCTTCCTTCGTCACCGGCGTGACCAGACGTCGTGAGCATCTGGGCAAGAGTGTTGAGTGCCGTCTAACTCCGGCGGGGGGGTTCCGCTTCCCCACGTGGTTAGGGGCGTTCAGGTCGCAGGTAAGTGCCGTGTTCATCCTTGGAGTGAAGTCGAGTGGCTTCAGCCGCAGCCATGAATGTCCGCACTGCGGCAGCAGCAGTGTTTCGCGCTCCCATCGCACCCGCCGTGATTACCTCCTCTATGCGTATCGGGTGGCTCGCCTGATGCGTCCCTATCGCTGTCGTCGCTGCCACACCCGATTCTGGCAGCCGACCATGTCGCGGCGTCGCCTGATCGTCACCTACGTGGGGATCGTCGTGGTCTGTCTCCTCGCGGCCTTTGGCTCCTTCATGGTTTCGGATCAGTCTTCGACGATCTCGGCTGGCGCGTTCCGCTCGCTCGTCAGCCAAGAGGTCGAGAACCTTGCCGCTCCGGCTGCCGCGACTGCCCCGGGCGCTCCGGCCACTCCCGCGGTTCAACCGGCGGCGGCGCCGGCGAAACCTTAGCAGAGCCGCGGCAGCCCGAGCTGCTGGCGCCGCGGCGTTCCTCCTCCTGGGTGGAGGCCTCATTCGTCGCCGCAGCATGGCGGTGAGTTACGAGCCGCTCTTCGCTCCGGCCGCGGCGAGCCTCGTCTGGATGTCTCTGCGCAGGGCGTTCTTGTCCACCTTGCCGATATTGGTGAGGGGAAAGTTCTCCACATACTCAAGGCGCTCGGGGAGTTTGAACTTGGCGATGCCCTTGCCGATGAGGAACGTCCCCAGCTCGCTCAGCGAGGGGCGCGCCGCGCCGCGTGGGATCACGTAGGCGCACACTCTCTCTCCGAAACGGGCGTCCGGCATGCCGACCACGGCGACATCCTCCACCGCCTCGTGAGTCAGCAGCAGCTCCTCCACCTCGACCGCGCTGATGTTCTCCCCGCCTCGAATGATGACATCCTTCTTGCGACCGGTGATCTGTAGGTAGCCCTCCGGCGTGAACCGCGCCATGTCGCCGGTGCAGAGGAAGCCATCCGGTGTGAAGGCGGTGCGATTCACCTCGGGAACCCGGTAGTAGCCGCGGATGGTATGCGGGCAGCGCCACAGGAGCTCCCCCTCCGCACCGGGCGCCACCGGATTCCCATCATCATCAACGATCCGCAGCTCTGCCTCGGGGCTGTCTGGCCGTCCCACAGTGGTGGCGCTCACCTCAAAGGGGTCCTCCGGGCGCGTCGTGCTGATGGGTCCCTCAGCCATCCCGAAGGTGTTGAGCGTCACCGCCCCCATCTTCTCCTTCAACCCCCGCACCAGCTCCTCCGCGACGTGCGCGGCGCCGCAACAGACATGGCGGAAGGAGGAGAAATCCGTGCTGCCGAGAGCTGGGGATTCCAGCATCGCCACGACCTGGGTGGGCACGAAGATGGAGGTGGAGATGCGCTCGCGCTCGATCAGCTCGAAGGTCGCCTCGGCGGTGAAGTGATCCAGGAGCACCAGCTTGGCGCCCTGGTACACGGAGATCATGAGGCCGCCAAGGAGGGCGGCGTTGTGAGCAATCGGCGTGATCGCCAGGTACGAGGTGGTATGATCCCGCCGCCAAGTCGCGCCCCAGTCGCGGGCATTGCAGATGTAGTCGTTATGGGTGCGTGGCACCAGCTTCGGGTCGGCCGTGGTGCCGCCCGTGGTCAGGAGCACGGCAACATCCATGGGGTCCGGACGCAGCGCAGCCAAGCACGAGGCGGCGTTGGAGCCGCCGCGGCTTGCGTGGGTGAGCATCCGGCGCACATCGACCCAGCCCGCCGGCACCTCGTCACCCACCATGATGAGGTGGGCGAGGCTCGGCACCTGCCGGCGAATCTCGGCGGCCAACGGCGCGTAGTCGAAGCGCCGGAAGTGATCAGGCATCACCAGGGCCACCGCCTCGCTAAGCCGGCCCATGTAGATGAGCTCGCGCTGCCGGTGCGGCGGCAGGGCCATGACGCTGATGGCCCCCATCTTGGCGAGCGCGAAGTAGAGGATCTCGAACTCCGCCCAGTTGGGAAGCTGCACCAGGACGCGATCGCCCCTGCCGATCCCCAGCTCGGCGAGCTGCAGGGCGAGGCGGTTAGCCGCATCACGGAGCCCTGCGTAGGTAAGGCGTTGGCGGTGGTCCACCACTGCTTCCGCGGCCGGGGAGCGCGCCGCCGCGGCATCGAGCAGATCGCCCAGCGTCCGCTGCTCCCAGAAGCCCTTCTCCACGTAGGCTCGTGCCAGCTCCGCGGGATAGGGAGTGACCCCGTCGAGTGCCACGCTGCTTCCCTCCTACGCTCCCTGCCACCTTGCCTGTTGCCGGGGGGAACTTCTTCCCATCATACCGAAAGGGGCGGAGAATAGGTAGTCGGGCCGCGGGGACGGGGGAAAGGGTTCGGAGGAGCAGGAGCCCTCAACGGCTGGGCAGGGGGCGCGGTGCGATAGCGCCTAGGGAAGGAGCTGTTGATGACACGGCTGCGCTAACGCGGCGGGATGTCGATGATAATATCGGCGGTCGCCACTCCGTTCGTGGTGAGGACCGCGTAGGTGTACGTGGCGGAGGTCCCCGGCGGAAATTCAAGCCGCCTGAGTGTGAAGGTGTAGCGGCGGCCAGTCGCATCCCGGCGATACTCCGTGACGAAGTGGATCGGCAGCACTTCGCCTTCGAGGATGAGGCGGTCATCCACGATCTCGGTGCGGGTAAAGGGGACCTCGATCGAAAAGACGAGGTCCACGGGCGCGGCTGAGGTGATGAGCTCCTGACTGATCGTCAGCTTGAGTTCACGCGCCGGCGGTGGTGGCGGGGGCGGGGGAGGAGGCGGCGCTGCCGCCAGGACGGTCTCGGGCTCAACCTCTGCGTTTCGGGGCGGCGCGTTAGCCGTCTGGCCGCCCTCCTCCGCACCTGGCTCGGCTATCGGCGCCTCCGCTACCGGCTCCGGCGGCGGCTCCACGCCCTCGACGCTGAAGACCAGGACGCGACGATCGCCGATGAGCATTGCGAAGACGCCGTCATCATGGGAGAGGGCGCCGGCGGCGAAACCGGCCTCGGTCAAGTCGAACATCGCGACGACGGCGTCGGCAGCGTTCCCCGCGGCGAGGGCGCGCCGCGGCGCCACGGCGTAGAGACGATCATGCCCCTGCGGGGCCGCGCTGCGCTCGGCAAGCCAGAGGAGCGCGCCGTCCCAGGCCAGGCCGACGATCTCGCGCCCAGCCCGCCAGGCGTGCGGAGCAAGGAACCATCCCCGGCGCTCGAAGCGCGTCGCATCGACCTCGACCACGCGGTCCAGGGCGCCAAACTCGGGACGGCCCCGTTCGAGGATCCACAGCCGCGAGCCATTCGTGGCCAAGAGGCCCGGTGTGTGGCTCGGCGCGAAGAGGCCGAAGTCGGGTCCCCCCTCTCGGAAGCGCAGGTCGCGGAGGTCGCGGCGGCGCAGGCGGCCGCTCAGCGCGTCCACGGTGAGGAGCGCATCCGCCGAGATATCCAGGTCGCTCACCGGCCGCGACGCGCCCTCCTCGTCCGCCAGGTCCAAGGTCCGCAGGATGGCGCGGTTGCGCAGCACGAAGGTGCCCGTCGGCGCCTGGAACCCCTCCTCAAGATCGACCGCAAAAAGCCGGTTGGTGCCCTCCGTGTCCTGGCCGGTGACGTAGAGGGTATTCCCAAGCTTTGTCAGGCGATTCGCCCGCACGCTGGAGGGCAGGAGGTAGGCGATCTCTTGCACGAGCCTGGGGAGGCTCGCCCCCGATGTCGCCGCGGCCGTGCGCTCGTCCTGCGGTCCACTTGCCGCTGCGTCCTCAGCCGCAACGCTCGCCCGCACGGCGACAAGGTCGACCCGCGCCTGCGGCGGTGTCGGCGAGGGCCCCCCTGGCAGGAGTCTGACGCGCAGGAACCACTGGCGCAGCCTGGAGATATCCGCGCGCCCGGCGCGGGGCGCAAGGCGGTTGTCCAGCACCTCCGTCGCCCCCTCGGAGAGCGCCACGCCGGTCAGGGGATCGAGGAGAAGGCGGTAGCCGGCTGCGGGGGCGACGCTGGGGGTGGGGCCGCCGCCGCGGTTCTCCAGGAGCACGACGCAGCTCCCGAGCTCCGTGCAGTCCGGGGCGGCGGGCGGATCAACGAGACGCTCGGCCAGCTCCACCCGCACCGCGGCGTTGCGCGCCACACTCCCGATGGCGACCTCGAGAGTCACCGGCAGCTCACCGCGCAGGTCCTGCCGTGCTGCAAGCGTGATGGAAGCAGGCGCCTCGCCGGGAGCCGCGGCTGCGAGCTCCAGGGTGATCCCCCCGGCCGCACTCCGCAGCCCGGCACTCCCTGCCGGCCCCTCCAGGCTCCAGGTCTGCGGCGACAGGGAGTCGCCCCGAAAAGCATCGTCAAGGAGCAGGCGGCGCGATGCTCCCTGGGGCTCGAAGACGCGCAGCAGGGGGAGTGAGACGGCGACGGTGGTATCCTCGTTTACGACGAGGCCCGTCTGGGTGCGCCGCGCGAAGCCGTTGGCGTGCGCGTGCACCACCACGTCGCCGGGTGGGACGAGGAGGAAGAAGAAGCCCTCATTATCTGTCCGCGTCGACTGCCCGTCGCTCGTGACGACGCTGGCCCCTTCGATCGGGGCGCCGCCGGCGTTCTCGAGGACGAAACCGGCCACCGCGCTTACCGCTTGCGACCCGGCTTCAGGCGCCGCCGCCGCGCTGCCCAGGATCAGCAGGAGCAGGCAGAGGCCGGCACGGACGCACCGCCTGGGGCGTCGCCGCAGGACCTCTGCCGCAACGAGGTGCTGGCCGCCAACGTGATGGGCCACCGTCGAACCCTTCGAACCACTCAGGAGCGGTTCTCCTCCTGCCTCCGGAGACATCTCGCCCCCGCTCCGGCCGCCCTGCGGCGGGCCGCCGGCGCCGGTGGCGCTGCCCGCATGAGGTTGGCTGCCGCGGTGGGATCAGGCCGCGGCAGCCGGGGCAACCCATAGGGGTGAAGGGGAAGAGTATGGGTCACCCGTGAGACCTGACGGCAGCATGCCCCGGCGCGGCGCCGCCGCCGCGCGGAGGAAGGCTCACCTGGGATGTCTGCAACGCGGCAGACACTCCCGCTCAGCTCCTTCCCGCCTCTGCTTTATGCTTGGAGATCGTAGCATTTCAGCTTGTTGTAGAGCGTTTTTAAGCCGATGCCAAGGATCTTGGCGGTTCGCGTCTTGTTGCCGTTCTGGTGCTTCAGAACCCGCAGGATGTGACGCCGCTCAACCTCGGCCAGCGGCAGCGTCTCCTCATCGACGCGGCGCATGCTCAGCGAGGCAAAGCGGATGTGCGGCGGCAGCTCGTGGAGGCCGACGCGGCCATGCTCCGTCACCACGCGCAGGTGCTCGAGCAGGTTCTGCAGCTCGCGCACATTTCCGGGCCAGTGGTAGTGCTGCAGCGTGTGCAGCGCCTCGGGGGAGAGCTTCAACGGAGGACGGCCAAGCTCGCCGCGCGCCAAGAGGAAATGCTCGACAAGCACCGGGATGTCGCTCAGGCGCTGCCGCAACGCCGGCACCTGCAGCGCCACCACATTAAGCCGATAGTAGAGGTCCTCGCGGAAGCGTCCCGCCTCCACCTCGGCGGTTAAGTCCTTATTCGTCGCCGCGATCACCCGCACGTTGACATGCCGCGTCTTCGTGCTCCCCAGGCGGCGAATCTCACCCGATTGCAGGACGCGCAACAGCTTCACCTGCATGGGGGGGGTCAGCTCGCCAACCTCGTCGAGGAAGAGGCTGCCGCGGTCCGCCGCTTCGAAGAGCCCCTGCGTGCTGGCGACCGCGCCAGTAAAGGAGCCCCGCTCATGGCCGAAGAGTTCGCTCTCCATCACGGTCTCTTGCAGGGCCCCGCAGTTCAACGTGACGAAGGGGCCTTCGCGGCGCTCACTCAGGCTGTGCAGGATCTGCGCCACCAGCTCTTTGCCGGTGCCGCTCTCGCCCTGAATGAGCACCGTGACATCCTTTGGCGCCAGTTTCGGCAGCAACCGCCACAGCTCTTGCATGGCAGGGCTGCTGCCGATCATCTGCACCGGCGGCGCATCGTGGCGCTGGCGCCGTTGCAAAACATTTTCGAAGGGAACGACGTTCGCCATCCCGCCTCTCCCACGGAGCCTGCCAAGGAATCTCCATCGCGCCCTGGCTTCGAATCGCATCGTCTCGTCGCCCGTCCCAAAGCAAGCAGAATGCCATCACTCTCCGCCCTCGCAAATCGACCCGGAAGAATCCCAGGAAATCCATGGAACTCCTTGTTATGTATAGAGTAACATTTTCAACTCGGAGAACTGCAGCAGACGGCGCTTGGGAGAGCCAGGGGGAGCAAAGGCGGCAGCAACGCAGCTCCTCCGCAACTTTTGTTGCAACTCGCTGGCCCGCGCTCGAGAGAATCGTGAAACCAATTGAAACTTCACGAGGTTTCACTTCCACCAAAAGTTGTCGCAAGCGGCAACAAAAGTTGTTGCCTTGGACGTTCGCGGCGGCTACACTGTTGCCGTGGCGTGCCTCACCTGGCTCGGATGCCGGCGGCGGCGCACTCCTCGCCACCGAAGGGGAGTTTTCCGCCGCGGCGGACGGCGGCGGCGCTGTGGCTTGGCGCGGAAGTTGCACCACGAAGCGGCAATCCTCCCGACGAGGTGCGAGGGAGAAGTCCGCGGGGGTTCCTGCGGCGGTGTGCGTCGTCCGGTTGCGCGGCCCCCAACCTGGCGGAAGTCTCGTCGGTGGGGCAGGCGCGGCGGCGCGCCGTGGATAGGGTCGCGAGCTCTGCGAGGTAGGCGTATGCCATCCTCTCCGGTCGGCGATCATCCCCCGCTCCCTTCTCCCCTGGTGTTGCTTCGCCTTCCCAGCGATTTTCGCTTCGAGCGGGTTGCTGTCGACACGGTCACCAGCCTGGCCCGGCAGCTTCGCTTCCCGCACGAGAAAGTGGAAATCCTCAGGACCGCCGTGGGAGAGGCCTATCTCAACGCCATCGAGCACGGCAACCGTCGGGACGCCGCGTCGGAGGTGGAAATCTCGTTCGTCGTCGAGGATGGCCAGCTCACCGTGCTGGTGCGGGACGGCGGCCATGGCTTCGATCTGCAGCGCCTCCCCTCCCCCTGCCTGGAGGAGAAGCTTGCCGGGCACTCGCCGGCGCGCGGCTGGGGGCTCTTCCTCATGCGCGCCCTGGTGGATGACCTGCGCGTGGATCACTCCGCCACGGGCGGGAATCGCCTCATCATCGTCGTGCGCCGTCAAGCGGGCGAGGGGGCCATGGGAGGAGCGCCGCCGGCGCGGCCCGGCCTTCCCTAGCCCCACGGGGAGGGACCCCGGCGGGCGCATGAGGTGGGCGACAAAGCGACCCCCCGGATGAAACCCGGGCCGCGGCAGCGCTTGTGGGGAGATTCTTGCGCCTCACGCGGCAGCCGTCGCGCTGCCTCCAGCCGAACCCAGCGAGGAAGGCCATGAGCAACGAGTTCCACATCGAGGTCCAGCGCACCGCCAACGGCCCGCTCCTGCGGTTGCGCGGCGATATCACCGCCTTTGCTGAAGCGCGCTTCGATGAGGCCGTGCAGCCGCTGCTCAAGGAGGGCTGCGCGCAGATGGTGCTCGATTTCAGCGGCGTTGACTACATCAACAGCGCCGGCATCGCGGTGCTCATCGCCCTCGTCTCCGCCATGAAGGAGCGCAACGGCGACCTGGCGGCCATCGGCCTCTCCCCGCACTACGAGAAGATCTTCACCATGGTTGGGCTGACGCAGTATATCAAGGTGCGCGGGCGATCCGCCGATGCCTCAGCCACAGATGGCCCTGCCTGAGACTGCCCGGCCATCTCCACCTGGAGCTTGCAGACGAGTCCGCCCGAGGTTCGGCCCAAGGTTGAGGCTGGCGGGCCGATGGAAGAAGTCATGATCGACAGCGGCACGCCCTCCCCGCGGGGATTCCGGTCATCCGCAGCAAGCAGCTTCGCCGTTGCCGCTGCGGGAGACTCCCTGCTGCGCGCGCGTGCCTTCAGGTGCCTCGCATGGTGAAACGCGGCGCGCTTGCAGACCGGTCGACAGCAACCGGCAAGCAGCACACAGCCCGGCGCCGAGACTACGGAGCCGCCCTCTCCCCGACGCCAGCGCACGCCGTTGCGCCCGGCGACGCCGCCGTGCTGGCGGCGTTGCGCGCCTGGCTGCGGGAGGCGCCCGCAGGCGCGCCCCCCCTCGCCAGTCTTGCCGCCCTGGCTGCCGCGTTGGCGGCCAACCTGGGGGTGCGCCACGTCTGCCTGGTCCTGCCGGCAACCGTGGCGGACAGCCTCGGCCTCACCGCGGCGGGGGAACTGATTGGTCACCTCCCGGAGGGTGCGCTGCACGAGCTGGCGCAAGCGGCGAACAGCGGGCCCCTGCCGCTGGCGGCGCTCCTTGGGGCGGGCAGGGCGCGGGGGAGGGCCTGGCCTCCCCACCTCGGCGGGCTGCCGCCCGCGAAACCGCACCTCGAGGCCCTTGCGGCGCAGCTCCCTCTCTCGGAAGGTCTACCGGACCACGTGATCCTGCAGCCGGTGCCGCTGGAAGCTGAGCAGGCAGCCGGCCTCCTCTGCATCCTTCCCGCCGGGGGGGGAGAGCCAGCCCTGCTGAGCGCGCTCCTGACCTGGCGGGCGACCATCGCCCAGGTGCTGGCCGAGCGCCTCCTGGAGCACTCCCTGGGGCAACGCCTCCACGAGGTGCAGGGCGCCCTCGACCGCCGGCTCTTCCACCTTCTGACGCTCCTCGACTTCAGCAGCGAATTCCTCCGCCACGCCCAGCACGAGCACACGCTCACGAACGTTCTCTTCACCGCCATGGGGCACCTCGGGGCCCATGCAGGCTGCCTCTTCCTGGCCACCGAGGCGCACACCGCCCTGGAGTGCCAGCGCTGGCGCGGCCTGCCGGACGACGCGATGGCGGGGCTGCGCGTGCCGATGCAGGACGCCCTGGTGCGCGCCGCGGCCGCCCAGGGCACTCCGCTGCACCGCCAGGATCTCGCGCAGGCGTGGCGTGCCTCCGCTTTCCGGGAGGTGCCGCCCTTGACGAACCTTGAGCTCTGCGGCCCTCTCATGCTCGGGGATCGCCTCCTCGGCCTTTTCCTCTTTGGTCCGAAACTCAGCGGCCACCCTTACGGCGACGATGACCGGGAGTTCCTCACCATCCTCAGCAACCATGCCGCCATGGCCGTCGAGAACGCCCGCCTCGTCAGCGACCTGGAGTCCGCCCGCCGCACCCTCCTGACGGAGAACCGCAGCCTCCGCCGCGCCCTCAGCGCCGACTCCCCGGTGCGCAATATCGTGGGGAAGAGCGACAGCATGCAACGCGTCCTCGACATCGTGCAGCGCGTCTGCGACCTCCCCGTCAACGTGCTCATCACCGGCGAGAGCGGCACCGGCAAGGAGCTCGTGGCCCGCGCCATCCATTACAGCGGCAACCGCGCCAACCGCCCGTTCGTCTCCTTGAACTGCGCCTCCTTGCCCGAGTCGCTGCTGGAGAGCGAGCTCTTCGGCATCGAGTCCGGGGTGGCGACCGGCGTGACGAAGAAGATCGGCAAGATCGAGCAGGCGAACGGCGGCACGCTCTTCCTTGACGAGGTGGCCGACACGAGCCTCGCCATGCAGGCGAAGGTGCTGCGCGTCCTCCAGGAGCGCGAGGTGCAGCGCGTCGGCGGGCGCTCGACGATCAGCGTTGACGTGCGCCTCGTCGCCGCCACCAACAAGGACCTCCAGGCAGCCATCCAGGAGCGCACCTTCCGCGAGGACCTCTACTACCGCCTCAACGTGGTGGCGCTGCGGCTACCCCCGCTGCGCGAACGGCGTGATGATATCCCCCTCCTGACGCGCCACCTCCTGGAGAAGGCGATGGCGCGGCTTGGCCAGTCCGGCGTGACCCTCGCCCCGGAGACCCTGCAGGCGCTCGTGGCGTACCCCTGGCCGGGCAACGTGCGGGAGCTGGAGAACGAGGTGGAGCGGCTGGTGGCCCTCGTGGAACCGGGGACCAGGATCGAGCCGGCTTGGCTCTCCGAAAAGATTCGCCTCGCCCCGCCGCTGCCGTCCACGCTGGAGCGCGGCGCGGCGCCGAGGAGCCTGAAAGAGCAGGTGGGCCTTTACGAAGCCGAGATTCTGGGGCGCGTGCTCGCGGAGCATCACGGTAACCGCGCCGGGGCAGCCCGCCGGCTGGGGATCAGCGGCGAGGGCCTGCGCAAGAAGCTCCTCAGGTACGGCCTGGCCTGAGGGCGGCGCATCCTGCCGCGCCGCGCCCTCCCCGTCCTCGAGCCTCTACCTTGAGCCTGGAGGCACTCCACGCTAGAGTAGGATGAGGCTACGGCGAATCCCGGCGAGGCGCCGTGGCGCGCTGCACCCTGGTGCCGCCCGCGCCGGCGGTCCGTCCTTTCGCCCCGCTCTGGAGCCTCGAGCGCTCCCGTGCCGCTGACGATGTGGGGGAAAGCCAGGTGCGCCCTGGTCGCCAGAACCAGCGCCGGTTCCTCGGCTGCGTGTGCCTCGCCGGCTGGTTTCCATGCTCCCTCCTCAACCTTCCTCGGCGCCGCTGGCACGTCCGCCGGCGGCTGACGCCACGCACCGTAGCGTCACCCCTGCGAGCCCTTGGAACCTGCCTCGCCGTCGCCGCCTTGCTGGGGCTGGGGATGTCGCCGCCGCTCGCCGCCCAGCCTCCGCCGCACGTCTCCCTCTATCGCCCGCTTGCCCCCACCCCCTTCAATGCTCTCCTCGATGCCCTCGTCGCCAAGCTCCGCGAGCGCGGCATGACGGTCCGCGAGGAGCGCCTGCCTCCTGCGCCGCAGCCTGATCCTCGGGGCGCGCCTCTCGCCGCGGAGCCACCGGATCGCCCCGCGGGGGAAGCCCCCGCAGCGGCGCCCGGCCAGCCCCCCGGCGTGTTCCTGGTCCTTGGGCTGGAACTGGCGGGGAGGCTGGCAAGCCCAGCATCCCAGCCGCTCCTCGTGTTGAGCGAGAACTGCGCGAACGGCGCTACGCTGCCCGACTGGCTGCGCCAGCGCCGGGGCCCGACCCAAATCTACTGCCTGGCCCTCTCCACCCAGCAGTGGCTTCTGCCGCTGCGCCGCCTGCTGCCGCAGGGGAGCCGCCTGGGCCTCATCGCGCTGGAGGCGCCGCCCCCCGCGCCGTCCCCCGCGGCTCCCGGACCGCCGCCGACCGTGCTGGACGGCAGTCTCGCCGCGCTCGGCGCCGAGCTGGCAACTCTTGGCGTGCAGCTCATCACCCAGGGGGTGCCGAGCCCCGACGCCGTGCCAGCGGCTCTGCGACTCGCGCGACCCCGCATCGACGCCCTCTGGGTGCCGCCCCGCAGTATCCTCCTGCGCGCCGAGTACATCCCGGAAATCCTGCGCTTCAGTCTCGAGGAACGCCTGCCGGTCTTCGTCCCAACGCAGAGTCTCGTGCGCGCCGGCTACCTCGCCGCCGCCGAGGTCGACGAGACGGCGCTCCTGGAGAACCTGCTCCAAACCGTCGCGCGGCTCGGCGGTGCGCAACCAGCCGAGCCGCCCGGGCCGACCCCCGCCCCCGCCCCTGCCCGCTACGCCGTGAACGTGGAGACGGCGCGCCGGCTGGGGCTGCGCGTCCACGCCGAGGAACTGCGCTGGGCGCACGCCGTCTTTCCCTTCCCCTTCGAGGTGCAGGACCTCCTGGATCGTTATGCCGAGGCCTTTCAGCGCGAGGACGCGCGCCGCTACGAGGCCGCCTTCTGGGAGCCGACGGCGCGTCAGCTCAAGGGCTTTGATCGGTTGATGCGCACCGCGCGCAATATCCAGGTGGAGTTTGAGACCCAACGGGTGGAGTACACCGAGGGAGCGGCGCGCATGCAGATCCACGTCGTTCAGATCTTCACCTTCATCGATGAGATGTCGGGACGCCAGGTGTCGCTCCGCGCGCCCTTTCAGTTCCAGCTCGAACGCCGGCAGAACGAGTGGCGCATCACCGGCATGCAGCAAGGCGGGTAGGTGGCATGAGCTTGCGTACGCTCGGCATTCAAGGCAAGCTCCTGAGCTTCTTCCTGGTGGTGATCATCATCCCGCTGCCACTGCTGGCGAGCGTTGTCTATTGGCGCAGCAGCGGCGTGGTGAAAGGCCAGGTGCTGGAGCAGCTTGCCTGGATCGCCGGCGAGATGACCGGCAAGGTCGGCAGCGCGCTCTTCACCGCCGGGGAGCAGGCGCGCCTCCTCGCCAACCTGCCCGACATCCGCAACTACCTACGCGCCCGCGCCTTCGGCCTGCAGGAAGACCTGGCGCGTCAACAGGCGAGCCTGCGAGAGTACTTCGAGCAGTTCCTGCTGGATCATCCGCGCTTCAGCCACGTCGGCTTCCTCGACGACCGCGGCGGCGCCGTGGCGGCCGCCCCCGCGAGCTGGAGCGCCGCCGCGCAGCGCGCCGCAGGGGACGAGGAGGCCTTGGCGCTGACCCCGCAACGGGCCACGCGGCGCGTGCTGGCGCCAGCTCAGACTGGGGGGGAGCCGTTGGTGCGCTTCGTCGTGCCGGTGCAACGTGAGGAGGCCCGCGGCCTGGGCACCGAAGCCGCAAGAGCGGCCCAGGAGCTCCTCGGCAGCTTCCAGGCCCCCGAGGGCGTGCTCGTCTTGGACATGAACCTCACTGAGCTGCGCAGCATCTTCGCCAGCCTGCGGATCGGGTCGCGCGGGCGGGCGTTCCTCCTGGACGCCCGGGGAGGGGTGCTGGCAGGGGGTGATGAGCTGAACCGCCTGAACTTTGCCAGCCGCGCCCCCGCCGATCTGGCCTCGCTGCTCGGACGAATTGTCGGCGGCATCTCCGGCACCGGCGAGTACGCCTGCTTGGAAACGACCTGCCTCGTCGCCTTCGCGACCCTCACCCAGGAGGGCTGGAAAGCGACCGTGGTGGCGCCGCAGGCGGACTTCACCCGCTGGGTGGACGAGATGCGCACCCTCACGATCATCTTCACGGCGCTCATCTTCGTGGCCGCGGTGCTGGCCGCGGTGCTCTTCACCCGGCAGATTTCCGGTCCCCTCCAGGAACTCGATGCCGCCGCCCGCAGAGTTGCCGCGGGTGACTTCTCGGTGCGCGTCAACCTGGCGCGCCGGGACGAGATCGGCCGCCTCGCCGAGACCTTTGAGAGCATGACGAAACGTCTGCGCGACTACATGGTGGAGATGGAGGAGAAGCAGCGCCTGCAGCAGGAACTGAGCATCGCCCGGTCGATCCAGGCCAGTTTGCTGCCGCAGCATCCGCCGCGCCTTCCCCGGCTCGACCTGCAAGCCCTCTCCCTGCCGGCCCGCGAGGTTGGCGGCGACTACTACGATTTCTTCCACCGCCAGGCCGGCCGGCCGAACGAGCGCCTGGGGCTGGCCATCGGCGACGCCTCCGGCAAGGGGGTGCCGGCCTCCCTGCTGATCTCGATGACGCGCAGCCTCCTGCGCTCGCAGGTGGAGGTCTCCACCTCGCCCGGCGAGGCGGTGGCGGCGGTGAACCGCCTCCTCTTCGAGGACTGCGTGGGGTTTCGCAACTTCGTCAGCATCTTCTACGCCGAGTTTGAGCCGGCCTCGTTGACCTTGCGCTGCGCCAACGCCGGCCAGCTCTTCCCTCTGTACTGCCGGGGGCGCGATCGTCATATTGAGTTCCTGACGCTGCCCGGCACGCCCCTTGGGGTGCGCAGCGATGCGCAGTTCCCCGAGGCCACCCTGGTTCTGGAGCCGGAGGACGTCCTCGTCCTCTATACTGATGGCATCGTGGAGGCGATGGACGAGCGGCGCCGCATGTACAGCTTCGACCGCCTGCAGCGCACCATCCAGCGCCTGGCGGCGGGTTCGGCCAGAGCCATCATCGATGCCATCATCGAAGACGTGACAAAGTTTTGCGGCGGCGAGGCGCCGAATGATGATATGACCCTCATCGTCATGAAGGTCAGGGAGGGCGCGCCGCGCGACGAGGCGCTCTCCGGCACGGAGGCGGGAGCGGAGGGATGATGCGGCGCCGTCGTCCAGGCAGCAAGGCGCGTTGGCTGCTCCGCCTCCTGGCGCTGCTTGGGGCCGCGGCGGTAGTGTGGGCGGCGCCGCGGCAGGCCCCTGGGCAGGACCTCTTCGGCGACCTCCTCATCTTTCGCCCGCAGGCGCAGATTGATCAGGTGCGGCGGGGCATCTCGCGGGGCATCTCGCGCATCCCCTTCAGCTCCACACCCGGCGGCTTCGTCTTCCGCTTCAATCCCGAGTTGGGCATTCCGCAGCCCGTCTCCGAGAGCCTCGGGCCCTCATTCGTGGAACGCGCCCCGACCCTCGGCCGGGGCATCATCTCGGCTGGCATCTCGGTCACGCACCTGAACTTCGACCTCCTCGAAGGCGTGGACCTGGACGACCTCTTCGACGCCACGGTGGTGGAGCAACCGGGCGGCCTGCTGACGATCACGCGTCGGCAGGACGTCAACCTCAAGCTAGAGCAGACGCTGCTGGCGGTCAGCGGCTTCTATGGCTTGAGCGAGCGCTTCGACCTCGGGATCGTCGTGCCGTTCGTCTCCAATCGCCTGCGCGCCGTGTCAAGCATCTCCGGAACGCGCCAGCTCGCGGGGGGAGAGCCCCGTCCCCTCCCCGCCACGGTGACCGCGAGCACCTTGAACGAACAGGGGCTGGGGGATGTGCTCCTGCGGGCCAAGTATTTCTTCGCGGAGTCCCGCTTCCCGTTCGAGTTTGCCGTTGCGCTCGACCTCAAGCTGCCAACCGGCGATGAAGAGCGACTCCTTGGCAACGGCGATCTTGAGGTGCGCCCCCTGACGATCGCCTCGCGCTCGTTCGGTCCCTTCACCCCGCACCTCAACCTGGGCGCCATCCTGAACACGCGCAGCAGCGAAGGGAGCGGGTTCTTCTACGGTGCGGGCGCGGACGTGCGCCTCCTGTCGAGGCTGACGGCATCCGTCGAGTACTTCGCCCAGACGGATGAGGAGGACACCATCGCCGACCTTGCCCTGGGCCTGAAATGGAACCCTTGGAAGCGCCTGGTGCTGCGTGGCAGCCTGCGCTGGAGCGTCAACGAGGACGGGCTGCGCGACCGTCTCACCCCAACGTTCGGTATCGAGGCGAGCTTTTGAGGGCGGAGGCAGACGCGGCAGGAGTGCGGCTCGGCAGGGCCGGGGGGATGGGGGCGCGGGAGAAGGGGTGCGGCGTCTTGCGGCAGCGGGATCATCGCGCCACTGGCCGTCAAGTCGCAGCGGCGCGTTGCGAGGCGAGCCTAGTTTCCGAGATAGGCCTTGAGCTGATCAACGACGGCGTCGAGAGAGCTCACGGTCCGCCACATCCAGCGGCCAGCCCCTTCATCCCAGAAGCTGAGGATGTAGCCTTCGGCGCCCGGCTCAACGCGAATCTCCTTCCGCGGATGGCCGGGCTTCTTCGTCGTGGCAGCGGGAGAGGTCTCCGTCATGGCGCCGTCCTCATCGCGGCTAGAGGGTGGAAGGGTACGCGAGCATCGTGGCAGCTTACGGCAAACAGAGCACCCCCCCGCGCTGAATGCGCCTGGTCACGGTACGGGGAAGCCGTGGCGCGAGGCGGCCGCACCGGCGCTCCGTCCCCTGCGCCGAGGGGTGGGGCCGCCTCCGGTGTGCTGGGGCTCAGAGCCCCAGGACATCCTTCATCGAGTACAGGCCCACCGGCTGCTGAACGAGCCAGCGCACCGCCCGCAGCGCCCCATGGGCAAAGGTGTCGCGGCTGTGCGCCCGATGCGTGACCTCCAAGCGTTCACCCTGACCGATGAAGTAGACCGTGTGGTCGCCCGCCACATCGCCGCCGCGCAGCGCCATGAGGCCGATCTCCGCCTCGGTGCGCGCCCCCACCATCCCCTGCCGGCCACACACCGCCACGTCACGGTAGCTGCGCCCGGCGGCGGCGGCGAGAATCTCTCCCAGGCGGACGGCGGTGCCGCTGGGGGCATCCTTCTTCATGCGGTGGTGCATCTCGAGCACTTCGAGGTCGAACCCTGGTCCCAGCAGCCGCGCCATCCGTTCGACAATGCTGAAGAGGACGTTCACCCCGACGCTCATGTTCGGAGCGACGAGGCAGCGCGTGGCGCGTCCCAGCTCGGTCAGCTCCCGCTGCTGGGCCTCGTTGTACCCGGTGGTGCCGAGCACGGCGGCCAGCTTTGCCCGCACCGCGATCCGCAGGTGCTCGAGCGTGGCCGCCGGCACGGAGAACTCGAGCAGCACATCCCCCTGCCCGGCGGCGGCCTGCAGGTCACTCGACAGGGGGACCTTCAGGACGCCGACGCCGGCCTCCTCCCCCGCATCACGCCCCAGCGCGCCGTGCCCGGCATGCTCGATCGCCCCGGCCAGGACGAGATCGGGAGCCTCGGCAATGAGCTGGATGAGGCGTTTCCCCATGCGGCCCGCCGCACCCGCCACGATGACCCGGAGAGGGTCACGACCTGCAGCAACCATTGTGCGCTCCCAGGAAGAAGCGCCGGCCCGACTCATCGCCGCGCCGGCGCCTGGTGGAGCACCACGCCGTTAGCTGAGAAGCCCGTACTGCTTCATGACCATCTGCAGGCGTTCCCGGTTCGGCGGCGACATGGGGCAGAGCGGCAGCCGGAACTCCTCGCGGCACAGCCCCATGAGCGCCGCGGCGGTCTTCACCGGAATCGGGTTCGTCTCCAAGAACATCGCCTCGTTCAGGGGCAGCGCCTTGTAGTGCAGCTCCCGCGCCCGCGCCAGATCGCCGGCGTTGAAGGCGTTGATCATGCCGGCGATGTCCTGCGGCGCGACGTTCGCGGTCACCGAGATCACCCCCTTCCCGCCCACCGCCAGGGTCGGCAGGATGGTGAAATCGTCGCCCGAGAGCACCGTCAGCCGATCCTCACACTGCGCGATGATGTCGCTGATCTGTGTGAGGGAGGCGGTGGCTTCCTTGAGGGCCACGATCGTCTCAATCTCCGCTAAGCGGGCCACGGTGGAGGGGAGCATGTTCACCGAGGTGCGCCCCGGCACGTTGTACGGCACGAGCGGAAAATCAACGGCCTTGGCGATGGCGGCGAAATGCCGGTAGAGCCCCTCCTGGGTGGGCTTGTTGTAGTAAGGGGTGATCAAGAGGGCGCCGTCTGCGCCCGAGCGCTTGGCATGCTTGGTCAGGGAGATCGCCTCATCGGTGGAGTTGGAGCCGGTGCCGGCGAGGACCGGGACGCGCTTGTTCACCTGCTCCACGGCGATCAAGACAACGCGCTCATGCTCGGCGTGCGACAGCGTTGCCGCCTCGCCCGTGGTGCCGCAGGGCACGATGCCGTGGGTGCCGCTGCCGATCTGCCTTTCGATGAGGTTGCGGAACGCCGCCTCATCGACCTGGCCGTCTCGGAACGGCGTGATGATGGCCACAAACGAGCCTTCAAACATGATCAGCCCCCTCTTGCTGCGCCGACGCCCTCGCGCCGGCTTCTCCTCACCTAACCTCCTGGTTCCTCCCCTGTCGCCGAACCCAGGAGGATGTTCGACGCAGGTAACGATGAGCCCCTGACCAAGGAGACCGTTTCGTTCCGTGAGGTTGGAAGTATTATACGGCGGTGGTCGAGAGCTGTCTAGCAACCAGTCAGAAACCAGGCTCGAAATCCTCTCCGCCAGTCTGGCGCGGCTGCGGGCACGGCGCGGCACAGCGCGACCTGGCGCGGCGCACGACTTTTCCTTGACTTTAGCGGGGAGAGAGCCTAGATGAATACCAGCAAGAGTGCGAGAGTGTGCACGAGCGAGCACGCGCGACCCTAGGGGTGTCTCGGAACTGAGAGACTGTCCGCGCATGCCTTCTGCAAAGCGAGGCGTGCGGGACGGCAACCCTTTGAACCTGAACTGGGTCATACCAGCGTAGGGAAGCGGTTCGCGGTCTGCGGCGTTGCGCTCCTTCGCAGGTGCTGCTCAGGTTGTGAGCCGCGCAGCGAAGCGAGAGCGGGACCGGCTTCCGACGTGAAAGCCGGTTTTTTTGTGAGTGAACGCGGTGCGCCTGACGATCAATGGCGAGGAACGAACCTTCGACGAAGCGCTGACGGTTGCGGAGCTGCTTGCCGCACTGCGGCTTGATCCGCGCGCCAAGGCCGTCGCGGTGAACGCCGAGGTCGTGCCGCGTGGCCAGTTTTCCACCTGGAGGCTGCGCGCCGACGATCGCGTTGAGATCGTCCAGGCTATCGGGGGAGGATCCTGTTCGTGGAGCATGAACTGCTAAATGATGAACCGCTGCGCCTGGGGGCGTATTCGTTAACCTCCCGGCTGATCGTGGGAACCGGGAAGTACGCCTCGAACGCCCAGATGAAAGAAGCCATTGAAGCCTCCGGGGCGCAGATGGTGACGGTGGCGGTGCGGCGCGTCAACCTGGACCGCGGCGATGAGGATTCCCTCCTCAACCACCTCCCCGAGGGGACGATCATCCTGCCGAACACGGCGGGCTGCTACACGGCGAGGGACGCCATCCTCACGGCGCAGCTTGCGCGCGAGGCCGGGCTCTCCTCGCTGGTGAAGTTGGAGGTGATCGGCGACGAGCGCACCCTGTTCCCCGACAACGAGCAGCTCCTCGAGGCCACCAAGGAGCTCGTGGCGCAAGGCTTCACGGTGCTGCCGTACACGAACGACGACCCGATCATGTCCCGCAAGCTCGAAGAGGCGGGGGCGGCCGCGGTGATGCCGCTGGCGGCCCCCATCGGCTCCGGGCTGGGGATTCGCAACCCCTACAACCTGCAGATCATCCTCAACCAGGCGTCAGTGCCGATCATCGTCGACGCCGGGGTCGGCATCGCCTCCGATGCCGCCATCGCCATGGAGCTGGGGGTGGACGGCGTGCTCATGAACACCGGCATCGCCGGCGCCAAGGACCCTGTCCTCATGGCGCGCGCCATGCGCTGGGCCATCCTGGCGGGGCGCGCCGCCTACAAGGCCGGCCGCATCCCGAAGAAGCTTTACGCCACGGCCAGCAGTCCCCTCGAAGGGGTCGTGACCGCCAGCTAGGCTCCATCTTATCGTGGGAACCCCTTGCTTCCCCATACCCTAATGCGACAGGAGTGAGGAGAAAGGGGAAGGAGCCTTCCCGATGCTCCCCTCTCTCCTTTCGGCTTTCACTTATCTCGCCGCGGCGCGGCGCACCTCCACGTTCCCATGCCCGAGCAATCAGCCGCCGCCGAGTCCGCTCCGTCGCGCCCACCCTGGGCCCCCCGCCTCTACCTGGTAACCGATCGCTGGCAGGCGCGCGGACCGCTGCCCCAGGTCGTTGCGGCCGCCCTCGCCGGAGGCGTCGACGCGGTGCAGCTCCGCGAGAAGGACCTCGGCGCGCGCCAGCTCGCCGAGCTGGCGGCGGCGCTCCTTCCCCTCACCAGGGCTGCGGGTGTGCCGCTCCTCATCAATGACCGCATCGACGTGGCCCTGGCCTGCGGCGCCGCCGGGGTGCAGCTTGCCGGCACGTCCCTGCCCACCCCCCAGGCGCGCACCCTCGTCGGTCCCAGGCGCTACCTGGGCGTCTCCACCCACAGCCTTGAGGAAGCCGAATGCGCCGCGCGGGAGGGCGCCGACTTCGTCCTCTTCGGCCCCGTCTTTGCGACGCCGTCCAAGCTCGCCTTCGGCTCGCCGCAAGGGATCGAGCGCCTGCGCCAGGTCTGCCGCGCCGTGTCCTGCCCGGTGCTGGCAATCGGCGGCATTAAGGCGCAGCACCTGCCGGAGGTGCTGGGGGTAGGCGCCCATGGCGTCGCCGTCATCTCGGCGATCCTCGCTTCCCCGGACCCCACGGCGGCAGCCGCCTGCTTCGTGGAGCAGCTCCGGGCCTAGACCTCCGCAAGCACGCCACCCCTCACGCCTCCAGCGTAACCAACGCCGCCTCGCGCCTCCCCACCGCGCACGCCCCACGTCGCTCGTCTCGACGCGGCGGGCGGCGCGCCGCGCGGAGCTCGACAGGCCGGGCCCCGCCGGCGCGCCATAGCGCTGCTTGAGGTGAGAGGAGAAGTTCGGCAGACCGCGGAGGGGGGATCATATGCCGATGACGGTCTCTTCTTCCCGCCAGGCGAGGGAGCGCGATTGAACCCGCGACAACGCCACGTCGACCAGCATGATGAGGATGGTGACGACGAGCACGCCGAGGATGACGCCCGTCATGTCGAACATCGACCGCGCCCGGTCGATGCTGGAGCCCAGTCCCTTGTAAGGGCTGAGGAACTCGCCGACCACCGCGGCGCTGATGGAGCGCGGCAGGGAAATCTTCATGCCCGCGAAGACATAGGGGCTGGCGGTCGGCCAGACGATGTGGCGGCTGATCTGCTTCTGATTGGCGCCGAAGATGCGGGCCACTTTGATGAGGTTGGGATCGACGGCGCGCACACCTGCGTAGGTATTGAAGAAGATAAGGAAGCAGACGACGATGACGACGAAGACGACCTTCGAGGTCATGTCAATGCCGAACCAGAGGATGAGGAGCGGCGCCATGGCCAGCTTCGGCACCCCCATGGCGGCGGTGATGTAGGGATCGAGGACCGCGGCGAGTCGCGGGAAGAGGCGCAGGATGAAGGGCAGCCCCAGCCCCAAGGCAGCCCCGATGACGAAGCCGAGAACCGACTCCGCCAGGGTGATCCCCGCGTCGATGAGGAGGTTCAAGTTCAGGAGCTCTTCCCAGAAGCGCGCCACGATGGCGACGGGGCTGCTGAACCACAAGGCGCCCTTGGTACTGCTCAGCACCTGCCAGACAAGGAGGAGGGCTACGATCAAGGCGGCGCGCCAGAGGCGCACTTTGGTCCGCCACGCGGTTCCCTCGTAAGAGGCAGTCGCCAGCTCCTGTGCTGTCTGCACGACCTGTACGTCCTCTCCGTGGGCGCCGATGCGGGGTGCTGCTCGGAACGCCCCACCACCCCGCCGCCCTCCTTTCGCCCCCTCGCCTCGGCGGCTGGGACGCCAGCTTCGCAAAGCCCCTCCCCAGGCGGCAGCTTCATCGCCGCCGGCGGCGCTACATGCCGATGATCTCACGCTCCTCGACGCGCCAGGAGAGGAGCTTCGCCTCCACCACCTTGACGACCTGATTCATGATGACGATGAGGAGACTCAGCACGATGAGCCCCACGAACACGCCCGCGGTATCGAACTCGTTCGTGGCATACTCGATGAAGTAGCCGATGCCGCGGTCGGCGCTGATCAGCTCGCCGATCACCGCGCCGGCGATGGCGTAGGGGACGGAAATCTTCAGGCCGGTGAAGATGTAGGGGACGGCGCTCGGCCACAGGACGTGGCGCACGATGTGGTCCTCCCGCGCCCCCATGATGCGCGCCACCTTGATGAGGTTCGGATTGACCCCCTGGATGCCGGCGGTGGTGTTGAAGAAGACGAGGAAGAAGACGATCGAGAAGACCACCGCCACCTTCGAGAGCATGCCGACGCCGAACCAGAGGATGAAGATGGGCGCCAGGGCCAGCTTCGGCATGCCGTAGCCGCCGACCATGAGCGGGCCGAGCACCTCGGAGGCGAGGGGATGACGGCGCAGGAGGAACGGCAGACCCACGCCAAGGACGATGCCGAGGGCGAACCCCCAGAAGGCCTCCTGGATGGTCATCAGGATGTGCGGCCAGAGCGTCCCGTCCAGCAGCCATCGCAGCATGCGCTGCAGGACCAGCAACGGCGGGCTCACCCACTCCGGCGACGCCAGGATGGAGAGCGCCTGCCACAGCCCCAGGCAGCAAAAGCCGGCGATGATGCGGAGGGCCAGGAGGGCGACGCCGGGATGCATCGTACTCCTCACGAGGGGAGGGGACGGCAGAGATGCGCCACGCCCGCGTGCGGCGGCAACGAAGCGACCGCGTGGGGCTCCGCCGCCTTCCCGCCAAGGTGGATCTCGAATATCCCCTTCACGAGCCTGAAAGCGCCGCCGCGCCGCAACGCCGTTCGAGGACCGCGCCGGCGGCCCTGTTCTGAAGCAGGGCCCTGAGGAGCCGCCGCCTCTGCTTCACCTCCCCGCCAGGCTGAACGACAGTTTTCCATCTTGAGGCTGCGCTGCTTGACGTAGGGAGTGAGTGAATTCTACGTGCGGTTGGCGGTCGAGTCAATGAACGAACAAACCCCCTCGCCCCCCCTACCTCCCGCCGGGCTGCGGCGCGGGCCAGCGCCACGCTCTCGGGGCGCAGGGCGAAGCGGACGGGCGGCACGCCGGGGAGAAGCCCGGCCCTCCGCCAGGCGCAACCCTTGGCGGGACGCGTTCCACACCAGAGAGGCGCAAGGACGGAAGCGATTCATCGGCAAGGTCGGGGGGAGGCCCCTCGCGCGGCGGTTCCTCCCCTCCCCCAAGCCTTTCCTCTCGAGTCTAGTCAAAGAGCCCTTGGATAAGCCGCGACTGCAGCTCCGCGTCGGTGAGACCCGGCTTCTCCAGGTCGCCGGCGGCTAGCATCATGGTTTGCACCGTCTTCAGAGCTTGCAGCGTCGGCTTGCCGGAAGGAGCGACCCCGCTCTTGTACATGCGGTAGGAGGCCTCCACCCATTCGCTGCGCAACTTGGGGAATTCTTTCTTCAGAATGGCGAGGGAGTTCGCGTCGTTCGTGCGCAGGATGTCGAGTGATTTCTGGTAACCGCGCGCAACCTTCTTGCAGGTGGCCGCTTGCTCCTTGCAATAGTCGGGGTGGGCGGCGACGTAGATGTACCCGAACGGCTCCAGGGCGGGGATATCGCCCCGCGGGCCGCTGATGAGCAGGGTTCCGAAGCCTTCCAGCTCGCTGGCCACGGTCCAGGGGAGCGACAGCGAGAAGCCATCGATATCACCGCGCTTGAGGGCCGCGAAGAGCGACGGCCCGGTGCCGACGGCGCGGATCGTGTAGTCCTTCCCCGCCTGCAGACCCGCCAGGCTGCCGACGTATTGCAGCCAGGCATCCGGGATGCCGCGCAGGCGATCGATGCCGATGACCTTCCCTTTCATGAACTGGGCGCGATCCTTGATGCTGCTGGCGCTGGTGATCCCCGCTTTCGCCGCCTTGGCCTTATCGACCGCAAGTTCGAGGTTCACCCGGTGGAGCAGCATGACGAGGCCATCGAGCGGCGCCTTGGCGACGTGTCCCTTGATCAGGGAGACGCCGCTCGCCATGGCCAGCTCAACCTTGCGGCCTCGCGCTGCCGTCGAGGACCCCAGCCCCTTGATTTCGCGGTACGTGAGATCGAGACCCTCATCCTTGAAGAAGCCTCTGTCAAGCCCGATGAAGGTCGCCGCGAAGCTGAAGGAGGGTCCGGGATGGGCGATCGTGATCTTCGTCAGCTCCGCCGCCGTGGCCGGCCCCGCCACGAGCAGCGCCAGCGCCATGCCGATCCAGACGAGGTTCCTGACGCGTCGTCCCCTAGCCATCGCGCAATCCTCCTCTCCAGGGAGCCTCTACCTGCACCCGGCGACACGGCATGACGCAGCCATTGCGGCATGCGCCGCCAAGGTGAACCAACGCACCTCCGGCCCCATCATTCCAGCTCGGCGGCGAACCGCGCCCTCTGCCGCGGCGACCGCTCGACACTCTCAGCCGCCCCTCCCGCCTGCTCTCGGATGATGCTCCCGCACCCAAACGCTCGAAGGGAGACCGCGCGGGGGGTAGGTTCGCTCCTCAGCTTCCGTTCAAACGATAGAAACGGCGCGGGTTGTCATCGAAGATCTTGCGCTTGGCGCTGTCGCTGATGTCGGTCCGTTTCGTGATGTCGTGCACCATGTTGGGCCAGGTCATGTCCCAGTGCGGGTAGTCGCTGGCCCAGATGACGATGTCTTCGCCGAGCTTGTCGAGCGCGTAAGCGAGCCCCTCCTCTTCCGCCTCGCAGGAGAAGAAGATGTTGCCCTCCTTGCAGTACTCGCTCGGTTTCCTCTTCACCAGCGGCGCTTCGCTGCGGCGCCGCTCCCACTCCTCGTCCATACGCTCCAGCCAGTACGGCACCCAGCCGACGCCCGCCTCCAGGAAGGCGAGCTTCAGGTTGGGGAACTTCTCGGGAATGCCGCCGAGCACCATGCCGGTGAGCGCCAGCATGATGTCGAGGGGGAAGGCGACGGTGTGCACCTTGATGAAGCTCTGGAAGCGCTCGATCCCGGTGGCGGCAAAGCTGTTGCCGTGCACGCCTAGGCCGACGCCGAGGCGCTCCGCCTCTTCGTACAGCGGCCAGAACTCCTCGTTGCTGAGGTCCTTCGGCGGGCCGTTGCAGGGGAGCATGGCGCCGGCCGCGTTGAGCTTCGTGCAGGCCCGATTCAGCTCCTCCACCGCCGCCGGCATGTCCTGGATGGGAAGGAGCGCCACGTAGGCCAGCACGCCGCCGCTCTGGGCGCAGAACTCCGCCAGGTAGTCGTTGTAGGCGCGGGCCACCTCCACCGCCCAGCTCTTCTCCTGGATGGCGATGTGGTTCAGCCCCACGGTGGGGTACATCACCGAGATGTCGATGCCCTCGCTCTTCATGTCGGCGAGGCGGGCCTGCAGGTCCGCCCGCCGCTTCTCCGACGGGTGGCCTTCGAGGTAACGCTGCCAGGTGTCGAGGGGGATGAGCGTGCGCCGCTCCCGCGCCTCCGGCGGCAGCTTCCTGCGCAGCTCGGCGTCGTTCTCCATCATGTGGCCATCCGCATCGATCACCGAGAACCTGTTGACGGACATGATCTGGGTACTCCTCCTCCGCTCCCCACGGCCTGACGGCCCGGCCCCTCGCCATCCGACCCCGCCGCGGAATCCGTCAACCCCCGCGCCTGTGGCAGGCCCGGGCTCCGCGTTCGGCATCCTTACTTTTCCGCTCCTCCGCCGCGTCCTGGCGAGGCGGAGCGCCGGCGTCGCCGCGCCGCCGCTGCGACTGAAAGAGGGACTCCGCCGGCAATGACTGCGGCACGCTGATCGTGAAGCGAGGCTCAGGTACCAGCCGCGTGGGGTGCGCGCGTTTAGGCTGATGTGCTCGCGCCACCTGCAACGCCGTTCATCCGCGCTGGGTAACGTGCAACGTCGGGAAGACGCGTGGACCGAACGGGGGTGGTAGACGCAGGCTAACAGAGGGGAAGGTTTGGGTCAAGACGCCACGCCGAAGCGACAGAGCGCCAGGAGAGGGTGGAGCGAGGCGGCCTTTTCGAGCCCGCGCAGCAGGCTCAGGCAGCGGTCGGCATCCTGGGGTGCCAAGTGCAGGCTGGCGCACTGGCGGAACTTCTGCTCCAGGTCCGCCGCGCTGGCAGGATTGGCGGCGCTGCCGTAGGGCGCCAGGACGCGCCGGCTGTGCACGTGGCCGCTGCGCAGGGTGATCGTCACCTGGGCCGGCGAGAGGCGGGCAGCCTCCTCCCCAGCCAGTTCTTCGCTCGGCAGCATGGTGATGCGGCGCATCAGGTCGCGCACCGCAGCCGACCGCACCACCTCGTCGGTCACCTGCGCCGGCCCCACCTCGCCAAAGCAGAGCGCCGCCGCCAGGCAGAACTCCATGCTGAACTTCCCTTCGAGGGCCGTGCGCGGCGCATGGTGGATGAGGATCGCCGGCGCCAGTGGGTTGACCAGGCAGGCCACCTCCGCCACCTCGGCGGCGGCGAGGCGATGCCGCCGGCGGAGTGCGAGCGCAGCGTCGATGGCGCAATGCGTGAAGGCGCAGGTGGGGTACATCTTGAGCGCGAAGCCGGGCGCCACAAGATCGAAGGGAGCGCCGAGGACCTCGCCAAGACGCGGCTCGCGTACCACGCCGGCGCCTCCACCGCTCCCTCCCTGGGGTCGTCCCGCATAGACCTCCAGGTACCCGCCCGGCCCGTCCAGGATGTCGGCGCCGCCGCTCATCCCCGCCTCCGCCAGGAGCGCGGCGGTAACCGCGTTGCGGGCAGCCTGGCCCACCTGGAACGGCTTGGCCATGGAGCCGAAGTTGCGCGCCAGGCCGCCGCTTTGCGCCGCCGCCAGGCCCAGGGCGTGGCCAAGTTGCGCCGGCGTCAGCTCGAGGAGCCGCGCCGCCGCGCAGGTGGCACCGAAGACGCCCAGGGTGCTGGTAGCGTGCCAGCCGTGCTCGTAGTGCGGCGGACAGAGCAACCGCCCGAGCTTGCACGACACCTCGACGCCGATGGCGTAGGCGGCGAGCGCCTGCATGCCCGTGGCCTCGCAGCGCTCGGCCAGGGCCAGGACGACCGGCAGCACCACCGCGGTCGGGTGGCCGAAGAGGGTCCAGGAGGTGTCGTCGTAGTCGACCGCGTGGGCAATCACGCCGTTCGCCAGGGCGGCGTGGACGACGGGCGCCCGCCGCGTGGCGCCGAGGACCGTCGCCTCCTCGCTTCCCCCGCAGGCTCGCGCGAAGCCCCGCGCCTGCGCCGCGGCGGGCGTGGCGAGGCCGGCGAACGCCGCCGCCAGGCAGTCGATCCAGGAGCGCCTGGCCGCCTCGAGGACGGCGCCGTCGAGGGCGCTGCGGTTGCTCGAGCAGACAAAGTCGATGATCTCTCCGGTGACCGAGGCTGCCATGGAACGAGGACTCCTCCTTGCCTGCGAGTGGCGAAACCTGGGCGGTCGGAGGCAATCCTGGAGCGCGGCGGCAGGTAAGCCCGGTCAGGCGGCGGAGAGCTGCCGCAGCACCGCCCGCACCGGCGAGCTGTCCACCCCGATGAGCTTGAGCGGCAGGGCAAGGAGCTCGTACCAGCCTTCGGGCACGTGGCTCAGCTCCAGGCTCTCGAGGATGGCGATGCCGCGGTCAAGGAGGCGGCGATGCACCTCGAGCGCCGCACTCGTCGCGGCATCGACGCTGGGAGCATCAACCCCGACGAGGAGCACACCGTGCCGCGCCAGGAGGTCCGCCGCTTCCAGCGTCAACGGTTGATAGGCGCCGTCAAACCCATAGTCGGGTGGCCCCACCCCGGTCTTCAGGAGGAGCCGTTCGATGCGCCCCAGGTCGAGGTGCGCGAGGGAGCGCGCCGAGATGGGGGCCGTGCCGCGCACCTCGGCGAGGTAGGCGCGGCCAAGGTACGGGCGCAGGGAGACGGCATCGATGCTCGCCGCCCGCTCCTCGAGGTGACGCGGGGCGTCGGCATGGGTGCCGGCATGGGAGCTGAGGGAGAGAGCCGCACTGTTGTAATCGTCCCCGCGGTCGCGACGCGCGGTCCATTCCAGCCGGAACGCGGCATCCCCCGGCCAGACGGCCATGCCGGGCTGAAGCGGTCGCGTCACGTCGTAGAGCTCCATGATCGGGCATCCTCTCCCTGCGCTTCCCTCATCCGATGATGGCGGAAGGACGAATCTCACCTGCCGCCGGCATCTCTGGGCTGGTTTGCAGTGGCGTGGTAGTATAAACTTACAACGGCGCGGTGAGCATGCCGATTTTCTTGTCAGCGCTTCCCCCTTGCCGCGAGCGGCGATTCCCCAGGTCCGCGTGGCTTCCAGGTGCGAGTACCAGCCCCATGCAACTCCGTGTGACGTTCCATCCCGAAGGGCGCGCCGTGTTTGTGTCCCCCGGGACGAGTTTTCTCGACGCCGCCTACGAGGCGGAGCTCGACGTGCAGGCCATCTGCGGCCGCCGCGGCCGCTGCACGAGCTGCCGCATGAAGATCATCCGCGGGCGCGTCGAGCCGCCCACGGATTTGGAGCGCCAACAGCTCAGCGAGGACGACCTACGCGAGGGCTTCCGCCTCGGCTGCCAGGTGGCGGTGCAGGAGGAGAGCGTGGCGCACGTCGCGCCGCTGGTGAGCGAGACCTCCTTCCGCATCCTCGTCGAGGGCGACAGCAATGGCCTTGCGATGCCGCTCGATACGGGGCTGACGAAGCGGGTGGTGGTGGCGAAGGCGCCGACCACCGAGGAGCACCAAACATCGGATGTCGAGGAGGTCCTCGCAACCTGTCCCGGCATCTCCGAGACCCTCTCCCTCGAGGTCATCCGCGCCATCCCCGCCGCCCTGCGCCAGGAGCGAGGCAGGCTCACCCTCACCCTGGATGAGGGCCGCCTCCTCGCCGTGGAGCCTGGGGATACCAGCGAAGCGCTCTACGGCATGGCCTTCGACATCGGCACCACCACGGTGGTGGGCTACCTCCTCGATCTGCGGACTGGCGCGCGGCTCAGCGCCGTCTCTGGGCTCAACCCCCAGTCCAGCTACGGCGGCGACCTCATGTCGCGCATCAAGTTTGCGCAGGATGATCCGGCGGGCGCCCGCAAGCTGCACGGCAAGATCATCCAGGGGATGAACGAGCTGATCGCCAACGCCTGCCGCGAGGCGGAGGTGCGGGCGGACCGCATCTACAAGGCGGTGGTGGTGGGCAACACCTGCATGCACCACCTCGTCCTCGGCATCACCCCCCTCTTCCTCGGCCAGGCCCCGTACGCCCCGGTGCTGCGCCGGCCCGTCAGCCTGCCGGCGCACCGCCTCGGCCTGCACGTGCAGCGCGAGGCGCGCGTGGAGCTGCTGCCGAATATCGCCGGCTTCGTGGGGGCGGACACCGTGGCGATGATCCTGGCGACGCAGATTTACGACGCTCCCACGGTGCGGGTGGCCGTCGATATCGGCACCAACGGCGAGGTGGTGATCGGCTCGCGCCAGGGGCTCATGGTCTGCTCGGCGCCGGCCGGGCCGGCCTTCGAGGGGGCGCAGATCAAGCACGGCATGCGCGGCGCCATGGGCGCCATCGATCAGCTCAGCATCAGCGACCGCCTCTCCTACCACGTCATCGGTGAGGTGCCGCCCGTCGGCATCTGCGGCTCGGGGCTTATCGACGCGGCGGCGGCGCTCCTCGATGCCGGCCTCATGGATGCCACCGGCCGCCTGCAGGCGGAGCCCCTGCGGCCGGTGAGCGACGACGTCCGCCGGCGCATCGTTGCCGAGGGCACGAACCGGCGCGTCATCCTCGCCTTTCCTGACGAGACCGGCACGGGCGAAGCGATTGTGCTGACGCAGCAGGATATCCGCGAACTGCAGCTCGCCAAGGCCGCCATCTGCAGCGGCATCCTGATGCTCATCAAGGAGATGGGCCTCTACCTTGGCGACGTTGAGGATCTCTCCCTGGCCGGCGCTTTCGGCACCTACCTGAATCGCAGCAGCGCCCGGCGCATCGGCCTCATTCCGCCGCTGCCGCTGGAGCGGGTGCGCTTCATCGGCAACGCCGCCGGCTTCGGGGCCCAGCTCGCCTTGCTGTCGCGGCCGCACCGCAAGCTGGCGGAGGACCTGGTGCGCTCCATCCGGCACGTGCCGCTGGCGACGAACCTGAGTTTCATGGACATCTTCACCGGGGCGATCAACTTCCCGCAGCAGATCAACGTGGTCGATGCGCCCGTCCAGGCATGAGTCAAGCGGGCACGGCTCTGCGGCCGCCTCGGCAGCCTCGGACCGCAGCAGCCGGGCGGGGTGCGTCCCGCGCCGTCCCGGCGGCGCCGGCGCCGTGCTCCCCGCCGGGCAGCCAGCGCTTCAGCAGGCGCGACACGGAGGTGCCCGAGCTGAGGTGGCGAGCGTGACCCCTCCTCCCTTCTCCTACCCCGAGGTGCCGCTGCACGAGCTGCTGCGGGCCTCGTGCCGCCGTTCGCCCGAGAAGGCGGCGGTGATCTTCGAGGACCGCGCCATCTCCTACGCCCAGCTCGAAGCCCGCGCCAACCGGCTGGCGCAGGCGCTGCGCGCCAGCGGCGTACAGCGCGGCGACCGGGTGATCGTCTCCACCTACAACCGGCCGGAGTTCCTGGAGTGCTTCTACGCCGTCAGCATGGCGGGGGGAGTCATCACGCCGATGAACCCCTCCTACAAGCCAGAAGAGATCGCCCATCAGATCACCAACGCCGAGGCCTGCCTGGCCCTCCTGGAGGCCCCCGTCTATGCGAGGCTCGCCGGCGTGCGCGCCGCGGCAAGCTGCTTGAAGCAGGTGGTGGCGATCGGGGCCGAGCCGCAAGCCGGCGACGCCGCTTACGAGGACTTCCTCGCCGCCTTCCCGCCCGAGGCGCCGCCGGAGGTGTCCCTCAATATCAGCGAGGACCTCGCCGCGCTCATTTACTCCAGCGGCACCATGGGACGCCCGCGCGGCGTCATGATGACGCACCGGAACCTCGTCTGCAGTCACTTCCAGTACATCTACGCCGGCCAGCTCACCGCCGAGGACCGCTCCCTCATCTTCCTGCCCTTCGTGCACGTTTACGGGCTCATGCTCCTGAACGGCATGATCGCGGCGGGGGGCACCCAGGTCCTCCTGCACCGGTACAACCTCGAGCAGACGCTGGAGCTGGTGCAGCGCCACAAGGTGACGCTCTACTATACGACCACCTCCGTCCTCATCAAGATGGGGCAGTTTCCGCGTTTGGGGGAGTACGACCTCAGCTCGGTGCGCTACATCAACAGCGGCGGCGCCCCGTTGCCCGTCGAGGTGCGCCGGCGCATCCGCGACCTCACCGGGCTGCCGGTGGCGGATGGCTACGGCATGACCGAGGCGCCCCTCGTCGGCTCATTCGTGCCGGCCGAGGAACGCCGCATCGTTGACGAGGAGACCGGCACCGTCGAGCTGCCGGCCGGCCAACCCGGCGAGCTCATCATCCGCGGCGACCACGTCATGCGGGGCTACTGGCGGGACCCCGAAGCCACCGCGGCGGTGCTGCGCGACGGCTGGCTGCACACCGGCGACATCGCCTACCTCGATGCCAAGGGACACTTGCGGCTCGCCGGCCGGAAGAAGGAGATGATCAAGTACAAGGGGTTCGCCATCTCGCCGTCGGAGATCGAAGGCGTGCTGCTGGACCATCCCGACGTGTCCGACTGCGCCGTCGTCGGCGTCCCCGATGCCGAGGCGGGCGAGGTGCCGAAAGCCTTCATCGTCCCCAAGGCCGGGGCGCGCCTCGACGCGGCGGCGCTGCGCGGCTACCTGCGGGAGCGCCTGGCGGAGTACAAGCAGGTGCGCGCCTTTCAGTTCGTTGACAGCATCCCACGCAACCACTACGGGAAGATCCTGCGCCGCGTCTTGAGCTGAAGCGAGAGCACGAGCCGCGCCGCTATGATCCCCGGGGAGCGTTTCTGATGGAACGTCATCACCGCGATGCCGTGATCGTCGCTGCCGTCCGCACCCCCATCGGCAGGCGGGGTGGGGCGTTGAGCGCCTGGCGGCCGGACGAAATGGCCGCTTTCATCTTGCGCGAGCTGATGGAGCGGGCGGAGGTCTCACCAGGGCTGGTGGAGGACGTGCTGCTCGGCTGCGCCACACCGGTGGGCGAGCAGGGCTACAACGTCGGGCGCCTGGCCGCCCTCATGGCCGGCTTCCCGGCGCGGGTGCCGGCCGTCACCCTGAACCGCATGTGCGCCTCCAGCGATCAGGCGGCCCAGTTCGCCTCCCAGGCGATTCGCAGCGGCGACCGCGACGTGGTGATCGCCGCCGGCGTGGAGAGCATGAGCCGGGTGCCGATGGGGTCGGACGGCGGCAAGCTCAGCAGGCTGCTGCGGCAGCGCTACGACATCGTGCCGCAGGGCATCTCCGCCGAGCTCATGGCGCGGCGCTGGAAGCTCAGCCGCGCCGAGCTCGACGCCTACTCCCTGCGCAGCCACGAGCGCGCCGTGGCGGCTCAGCGCGCCGAGAACTTCAGGCGCGAGCTGGCGCCCATCGACGTGGCCCTGGCGAGCGGCGAACGGCTGAAGCTTGAGCAGGACGAGGGGCCGCGACCGGGCACTTCCCTCGAGCAGATCGCCGCCCTGCCTGCCGTCTTCCAGGAGGACGGGGTCGTCACCGCCGGCAACTCCAGCCAGATGAGCGACGGCGCCGCCGCCCTCCTCATCATGGCCCGCGAGGCCGCCGAGCGCCTCGGCCTGCGGCCGCGGGCGCGCTTCGTGGCGCATACCACCGTCGGCAGTGATCCCACCCTGCAGCTCGACGGTCCGGTCGCGGCGACCCAGGCGGTGCTTGCCCGCGCCCGCCTGCCCTTGGCGGCGATGGACCATTTCGAGGTGAACGAAGCCTTCGCCTCCGTGGTCCTGGCCTGGGCGCGGGAGCACCACCCCGACGAGGCGAAGCTGAACCCGCGGGGCGGCGGCATCTCGTTGGGCCACCCGCTCGGCGCCACCGGGGCGCGCCTTCTCGTCACCATGCTGCATGCCCTCGAGGACCGGGGGGGCCGCTACGGCCTGCAGACGATGTGCATCGGCCACGGCATGGCGAACGCCACGATCATCGAGCTGGAGCCTGCTTAGTACGCCTGTGTCATACAGACATCCCGCCCGCGTCGCCATGTTGCCAGCAAGGTCAACATTGGAATACTGCCACAACGTGGTGTTAGGTCTTCCTTAACCTGGCCTTAGAATCTTTTCTCGTAGTCCAGGGATAAACGAGTCAACATTGCGCCGTACTCGCTCTTGAGTTGGTCCTCATTAACCCACGCGAAGCGAAAGGGTGCTTCATTTGTGGCTCGGAAGCGCAGCAGGATTGGTGGTCGAAGGCCGAAAATGCTTCCTGCCTGAGACGGCTCTCCGCTGCGGCCGCCTCTTGAATCGGGTGGCGATAAGCGGCGCTTCCATCGGTTGTGAAAACCCTATCGCCTTCATACGAAGTGTAGTGGCTGGCTTGGTTGACGCCGACTATCGCTACGCAAATGGGTTCGCCTCCCGCTTTGCGAAACTGTTCAACCTGTCTTCGGAGATCGCTGATGACCCGATCGATCTGTTTAATCATCGCCTTTGAAAGAATCTTCGTTTCTGCACCGATTTCTACCGTGGCTAACCGTCCGCGTGCGACGGCATAGCCCTGATCGACGATTGCATCTACTGCTGGAATAATCTCTCCAAAGGTCCCATCACCGCGCCGTGCTGAGACGCCGACTAACCGATTCTGCGTGTTCAAGACTCGCCTCGTGGCCTGAACCCGTTGGCAGAACTTGGGTGACCTGCCGAGGTAGTAGAGATCCTCGTAGAGCTGTTGGGACACGTAATCGCCGAGCTTGCTGCTTCTATGTCGGTAGGTCTTACCCTCGAAGAGACCGCGGAACTCATCCAGGAGCCGATAGACCATCAAGCGGTCTCCCCTGAGACAAGCTTGAGCGGGCGCTGCGAACGGCAAATGTCAACACGGGCGGTCAGGGTGCCACATTGGAGGCGCTGCTCAACGACACCCAGGTAGGTGGGTTCCACTTCGATTGAAATCGAGTTCCTTCCTATCTCAATTGCCGCCACGGCGGTTGTTCCCGTTCCTGCAAAGGGGTCGAGGATGGTATCATCGACGAAAGAGAACATGCGGATCAAGCGGGAGGGAATCTCTACGGGATACGGCGCCGGATGGCTGCGCCGAAGCTGGCCGGTAATGTCCGTCCATATAGGCGAAAACCATTTCGCATAATCGTCCGTCGATATGCGGGAGAGCTGCTCTTGCTCCAAAGTTGGTTTCCTATACCCTCCAGGCTTGCGAAAGAACAGAATGTGCTCGATGTCGTTTTTGACAACCCCATTAGGGAGATTCGGCTTACCAAGAAAGCGCCTGGAATGGGAGGCCTCAAGCGTGATGTTGGCAACTTTCAGCCAACGGATGGGGGTGAGGTTATCGAAGCCGAGACGCCGCGCTCTTACCTGAATATCAGCAGAGAGGGGGAGCACCTAGTGACGACCGGCACGCCGCCGAGATATGCAGATGTCACCGACGACACAGCAGACTCGGCCGCCTGGGACCAGGAGGCGCAGACATTCCGCCCACACCTTGTCAAGCTCGTCCAGGAACTGTTCGTAGGAATCAATGTTCCCTAGCTGGTACGGCCCCTCGGGATACTCTTTGAGTGAGCCGTATGGAGGAGAGGTAACAACAAGGTGAACGGATTCGTTGTGGAGGAAGGACATATCGCGCGCGTCACCTTCCTTCACGAGGTGTCTCGTAATCGTCATGGCTGGCCCCCAAAGGGTAGTTTTTTCTAACCGTACATAGAGTATTCTGTTAGTTTAGAGGAATCGAAGCACAGGAGCAAACGACTTTCATCTGCAGATGCGCCGCTGTGACGCAACCCCGACGGTGGGCGCATCTGCCTGTGGCCAGGTCCGCCAAGGTGGGACAGGCAGGCGAGCAGACAAGGTCCCCTCCCGAACGGGCTTCCATCACCTCCACCACCGCCCCCATCAGACGGTTGGATACGACGCCACAACAGCGCGACGGCGTGTGACTCCGCCGTTTCCCTCCTACTTTTTCAGCTTGGCGGTCTCGACCGCTTTCTCGCCGAAGCCGTGGATGTTCACCTTCTCGATGGGGAGCCGCTTCTTCAGGGCCTTGTTGAAGACGAGGATATCCTGCAGCGCGTTGGTCGCCTCATCCGAGACGATCGGGTCGCTGCGCCATGTCTGCTGCTTGCGGTAGCGCTCCAGGGCAGTGACCAGGACCTCTGGCGGCACGCCGTCGTAGTAGGCCGTGATCGCCTGCGCAATCTCCTTCGAGGAGTGCGCGTCGGTCCACTGCATCCCCTTGTGGATCGCGTTCGTGAACTTCTGGATGATGTCGGGGTGCGCCTTGATGTACGACGCCAGGGCGGCGAAGGTGGTGTAGGCGAGGAGGCCACCCTCCACGCCGATGGAGGCGACCGTCGTGCCGATGCCCATCTTCTCGACCTGCGTGACCGCGGGCTCCGACATGGCTGTATAGTCGCCGCGCCCCTCGATGAAGGCCGGCGCTTGGGTGGGGGGCGTCAGGGGCGTTACCGTAACGTCTTTCCCTGGCTGCAAGCCGTGCTTCGAAAGTACCCAGAGAAAGACAAAATGTGGGGTGCTCGCAGGCCGGACCGTCAGCACCGTCTTGCCCTTCAACCCCGCCCAAGTGAACGCTGGCTGGCCCTTGCGCGCCACCAGGAAGGTCGTGTCGCGCTGCGTGAGCTGCGCAAAGGTGAGGGCCGGGTCGGGCACGCCCTGCTCGACGGCGTAGTAGGTCACCTCGGGACCGAGGAGCGAGATGTCGTCCTGCTTCGTGAGCAGGGCCGAGAGACTCTTGTCGCCGCCCCAGGCGGTGCGGAACTCGATCTCCAACCCTTCGTCGCCGAAGTAGCCATTGCTCAAGGCGACGTACTGCGGCGCGTAGGCGAGGGACCGTACCACCTCATTGAAGCGCACCTTCTGCTTCGCCCAGCTCTGGGCGTGCGCCGCCGACAGGGCGACGGAGAGGCTGAGCAGCAGCACCAGAACAAGGAGCACGCGTCTTCCCATGGTATACCCCCCTTGAGCGTGAGTTTACCGAGACCTCTGAGTTAACAGCAGAACCTTGCCGCCTCGAAACAGCGCCGGCGCCCCTCGGTCTGGCGCTCTGCCGCCGGCGCTCACGGTCTCTCACGCAGCGGCAGGGAGCGGGCAGGCGATGCGGAGGCCATCCCATCACTCCTTCCAGACCAGGAGCCGCCGCTCGAGGAGATTCACCGCCAGGCACATCGCGGTGGCGAGCACCAAGAGCACGGCGATGCTCGTCATCACGAGGTGCAGGTTGAAGAGGTTTCCGCCCCTTCGACCGAATCGGCTCCCATGATGCTGGAACGGGGCGATGCGACGCCATGCCGGCGCGACGGCGTATGACTCCGCCGTGTTCCTCCTACTTTTTCAGCTTGGCGGTCTCGACCGCCTTCTCGCCGAAGCCGTGGATGTTCACCTTCTCGATGGGAAGCTGCTTCTTCAGGGCCTTGTTGAAGACGAGGATATCCTGCAGCGCATTGGTCGCCTCATCGGAGATAATCGGGTCGCTGCGCCATGTCTGCTGCTTGCGGTAGCGCTCCAGGGCCGTCACCAGGATGTCCATGGCAACGCCGTCGTAGTAGCTCTTGATCGCCTCGGCGATCTCCTTCGACGAGTGCGCGTCGGTCCACCGCATCCCCTTGTAGATCGCGTTCGTGAACTTCTGGATGATGTCCGGATGCGCCTTAATGTACGACGCCAGGGCGGCGTAGGTGGTGTAGGCGAGGAGGCCCCCCTCCAGGCCGAGGGAGGCGACCGTCGTGCCAATCCCCATTTTCTCAACCTGCGTGACCCCAACCTCCCACAGGGCGGCGTAGTCGCCGCGCCCTTCCATGAATGCTGGCGCCAGGGTGGGGGACGACAGGGGCGTTACCATAACGTCTTTCCCTGGCTGCAGGCCATGCTTCGCGAGCACCCAGAGAAAGACCATGTGAGGAGTGACCCCGGGCGAGGTGGTCAGCACGGTCTTACCCTTCAACCCCGCCCAGGTGAACGGCGGCTGGCCCTTGCGCGCCACGAGAAAGGTGACGTCGCGCTGCGTGAGCTGCGCAAAGGTCAGGACCGGGTCGGGCACGCCCTGCTCGGTGGCGTAGTAGGTCACCTCGGGACCGAGGAGCGCGATCTCATCCTGCTTCGTGATCAGACCCGACAGGCTCTTGCCGCCGCCCCAGGCGGTGCGGAACTCGATCTCCAGCCCCTCGTCGCCGAAGTAGCCATTGCTCAAGGCGACGTACTGCGGCGTGTAGCCGAGGGACCGTACCACCTCACTGAAGCGCACCTTCTGCTTCGCCCCACTTTGCGCCTGCGCCGCCGCGAGGGCGACGGAGAGGCTGAGCAGCAGCACCAGAACAAAGAGGACACGTCTTCCCATGGTCTACCCCCCCTTTCGAGCGAGTTGAGAGATCAGTCTGGACTGACAGGATCACCTGCCGCCCCAGGAGCGGGCAGGCTCTCCCTCGTGCCGACGCGCCGCCGCCTGCGCCGGCGGTGTGCAGAGCCGCGGCGGGCGGCGGACGGAACTTGCCGGCGCCGCCCCAGCCGGGCGCTCACTCCTTCCAAACCAGCAGCCGCCGCTCCAGCAGACTCACCACCAGGTACATCGCGGTGGCGAGCACCGAGAGCACGGCGATGCTCGTCATCACCAGGTGCAGGTTGAAGAGGTGGCCGCCGTAGATGATCAGGTAGCCGAGGCCGCGCTTCGAGACCAGGAACTCCCCCACGATCACGCCGATCCAGGTCAGGCCGATATTGGTCTTTAGCGCGCCGATAATTGCAGGCATACTGCCCGGCAAGACGACCTTCTGGAGCACCTGCCACTTGCTGGCGCCGAAGGTGCGCAACAGCTTGATCTTCTCCGGGCTCACCTCGTTGAAGCCAGCGGCGATCATGAGGATGGAGACGATGACGGAGATGGTCAGCGCCACCCCCAGGATGGCGGCGGGGCCGAAGCCCAGCCAGACGATGAAGACCGGCCCCAGGGCGATCTTCGGGATGCTGTTCGCCACCACGATGTAAGGGTCAAAGACGCGCGCCAGGAACTCCGACCACCAGAGCACCGTGGCGGTGAGGAGGCCGAGGAGGGTGCCGATCACAAAGGCGACGATGGTTTCGACGAGGGTGGCCCAGACGTGTTGGTAGAGGGAGCCATCGCCAAGCAGGTCGAGGAAGGTGCGCAGGATCTTCAGCGGCTGGCTGGTGATGAAGGGATTGATGAGACCGAGCCGCGCCGCCACCTCCCAGATGATGAGGAAGCCCACGAAGATGCCGGCCTGCGTCAGGAGGACGGCCCGGTTGCGGCGCCGCAGCCGCCGCAGGTACGCGGCGTGCAGTTGGCTGCGGGCGCCCGCCGGCAGTCTGGCCTCGGCAGGTCGTGCCCCTGTTCGCGCCTCAGTGGTCTTCATAGCCAGCGTTCAGCTCCTGCCAGAGGCGGTCGAAGTACTCGTTGAACTCCGGGGCCTTGCGCGCCAACAAAGGCGACGGTCCCTCGCGGCTCAGGATGATGGGCAGGTCCAGGCGCACGCTGCTGGGCGGCAGGGTGAAGAGGAGGACGCGGTCGGACATCGAGATGGCTTCCCCGATGTCGTGCGTCACCAGCACCACCGTCTTGCCCGCGTCGCGCAGGATGGCGTGCACCTCGTCCTCGAGCCGCAAGCGCGTCTGGTAGTCGAGAGCCGAAAAGGGCTCGTCGAGCAGCACGATCTCGGGGTTGATCGCCAGCGTGCGGATGAGGGCGACGCGCTGCCGCATGCCGCCGGAGAGCTGCCGCGGGTAGTAGTGACGGAAGCGCCACAAACCATAGCGCTCCAGCAGCTCAGCCACGTTGGCGCGCGTCGTGCGGCTGGCCTTCCCCTGGATTTCCAGGCCCAGCATGACGTTCTCCATGCAGGTGCGCCATTCGAAGAGGTGATCCTGCTGGAGCATGTAGCCGATCTTCGGCGACGGCCCGATCTGCGCCTCGCCATCCACGAGCACCTTGCCGGAGGTCGCCGTGAGCAGCCCGGCGATGAGGGAGAGGAGGGTCGTCTTGCCGCAGCCGCTGGGGCCGATGAAGCTGACGAACTCCCCCTGCTGCACCACGAAGGAGAGGTTCGCCAGCACCTCCAGCTCGTCGCTCGGCGTGAGGTAGGTGAGGCAGACGTTGTCGAAGACGATTTGCGCCGCGTTCGCCATGCGCTAGAAAGTAACGGCAGGGCGTCACTGCGTCAACCAAAATCGCGGCCGCCGCCCGCCTGGTGGATGCGCGGGCGCGGCTGGCTCGTGACCGCGGGGAGCAACGCCGAGGGAGCAATGCAAAGGAGGGAGACGATGCAGGTCCTTGAAGCCATCAGGTCGAGGCGGGCGATCCACCTGGGGTCCTACCTCGACACGCCGATCGCCGCGGAGATCGTCCGCGAGGTGCTCGACGCCGGACGCTGGGCCCCCTCCGGCGCCAACAACCAGCCCTGCCACTTCGTGGTGGTGCGCGAGGAAGCGGCTCGGCGCTGGGTGATCGAGCACATGCTGGAGGTCCTGCGGCTCAGCGGCCAAGTCGGTCGCCCGCCGTACCGCGAGTCGCTGCGCACCTACGCGGAGTACCTCGCCACCCAGGACCCCGTGCCGCCGCCGGTCATGCTCATCACCCTGGCGGAGCAGGACAAGCGCGAGACCCACGTCTACAACCACGGCGGCCTGCACATCATGGCGGCCTGCGCGGCGATCCAGAACATGATGCTGGCGGCCTGGTCCTTCGGCCTCGGCTCCACCTGGCTGACGTTCTACGACGACGTGCGGGTGAAGGCGCATTTCGCCATCCCCACCGAGCTCGACGTGGTGGGGATCGTGCTGCTGGCCTACCCGCGCTCTGTCCCGCGCGTGCCGCCGTCGATGTACGGCTTCGGCTTCCGCGTCCGCCGGCCCCTCGAGGAGATGGTCCACGAGGAGCGCTTCGACGAGGCGAAATTCGCGGCGCTGCGCCAGCGTGACCCCTTCCTGCACTGGATCCCGGAAGAGAGGCGGGCGCGGCTCGTGGCCGAGGAGAACCAGCGGGCGGCGGCGCAGCGGCGGGCCGCCGGGGGAAGCCCCTGAGTGTAGGGGCGGGGCTTGCCCCGCCCGACGGGCCGCCCAACCACCTATGAAGAGGGCAGGTTCACGGCACGGGGCGAGGGGGCGGACCTCCTCACCTGCCGCACGTCAGACGACGCCCAGCCCCAGGGCGACGGCCAGCAGCAGGAGGAGGGTGGCGACGAGGTAACGCACCCGCCGGAAGGTCACCCGGTGCAGGAGGCGCGTGCCGATGATGGTGCCGCAAAGGGCCGCCGCCATGCCCGCCGGGATGAGGCCGAGGCCGCCGCTGCCGCCGAGCAGCCTGAAGGCGCCGGCGGCGAACGCCCGCCCATAGACGATGAGGCGGGCGACATCGACGAGCACCGCGCAGACCGCCGTGGTGCCGAGAAACGCCTGCGTGCTCAGGCCGCTGCGTACGAGGAAGGCGGCGCGCAGCGCTCCCTGATGGCCCGACACCCCTCCGAAAAAGCCCGACAGCGCCCCGCCGAGGATCAGGTAGCGCGGCGGCACGGTGAGCTCGGCCAGGCGGGGCAGCGCTTCCAGCAGGGCGAATCCGCCCATGAGCACGGCGATAATGAGCTTGGCGGCGGTGATCTCGAAGCGCCGCGAGCCCAGGCTGTAAGCGACGAGGGTGGGCAGGCTCGTCGCGTAGGTGAGGACGTAAGCGCCGGCGAACGCCGCCAGCACCGCCGCCACCCCGAAGCGCAGCGCCACCCGGCGATCGGCGTACGGACCCAGGAGGCCGAGCTTCAGCAGGTTGTTCGCCAAGTGCACGACGGCCGTCGCCGCCACCGCCGCCTCCACCGGGAAGAAAAGGACGAAGACCGGCAGCAGCAGCGTCCCCAGCCCGAAGCCGGAGTACAGCGTCAACAGCGACGCGAACCCCGCCGCGAGGCAGACGATCACGTAGTCCACGGAATGGCTTTCAGAAGGAGTGGCGCGGCAGGCACGCCGCCTTGGCGGGAGGTGGGGGGACGAGACCGGAACGCCGCCGCGCACCGAGGGGTAAGGGCGGTTCGCGAATCGCCCCTACAAAACGCGTTGGAACCACGGCTGAACACGGATGCGCACCGAGAAGAGGCGCGCTACGGTCGGCGGCCGGCGCCACCTCTCGCGGCCACGGCTTAGCCGATCTTGCTGATCGTTTCCTCGACGCTGAGCACCTGGGCGAAGGCCAGCGCCAACGTCGAGCAGGTCGCCTTCTGCACCTCCGCCGCCGTCATCGGCCCCATCCCCAGGTCGGGCAGGCCGAAGGTGGCCGTGCCGTCGCGCAGGAAGAGGACGCGGAAATCGCGCACGTTCGCCTCGCGCGCCGTCGTCTCGCAGCAGACGTTGGTGGCGATGCCGCCGATGATGACAGTGTCGATGCCGTTCGAGCGCAGGATCAGCTCCAGGTCGGTGCCGTGGAAGGCGCCGAAGCGGGGCTTGTGCACCACGATGTCCCCCGGCTCGATCTTCAGGCCCTTGTGGAACGCCGCCGTCGCCGCGCCTTCGTTGATGATCCCCTGGCGCACCGGCGGGATGATCTCCCCCATGACGCCGGTGTTGCTGCCGTCGGCGCGCACCACGTGGGCAGTGTGGATGACGCGGATGCCGCGCGCCCGGCAGACCGCCGCCAGGCGGTTCAGGCGCTCCAGCACCAGCGGTCCCTCCGGAGCGGAGACGGGCGAGCCCTCGACGAAGCAGCTTTGCAGATCAATGATCACGAGCGCCGTCCTGGCCGGCTCGATGGCGAAATCAACCATGGTGTCTCCCTTCCAATCACCGGCGCGTCTCCGCCGCCGCCTCGTGAACCTGCGAAGCCCACTCCCATGGAGCCGGCGGAGTGATGCCGCTGGCGGCTCCGCTTCACGTTCTGCGCTGATCGTAGGCAAGGGCCGGGGCGAAATCAAGCTCCCCCGCCGCTGCGCCAAAGTCGGCTCACGTCGATGGGCGCCTCTCCCGTCTCTCCTTGACTCAAGGTCGCCGCGCGCCACACAATGTCACCAAGCAGCGCCGCCGGGGCAGGGTCGGGACACGCAGCGTGGGTCGCTCCGCCCACCAGGAGAAGGAATCCAACGCATGGCCGTGCAGAAGAAGTTCAGCCGCAGAGACTGGACCAGGTTGGTGAACTCATTCCGCTACCAGAAGCGGCGGCCGGCCTCCAGCAGCAAGTACTGGGACGAGCGCATCGAGACGATGTCGCGCGACGAGCTGCGGCAGGTGCAGGAGACGAAGCTGAAGGCGCTTCTCCACTACCTGCGGGACAACAGCCCGTGGTACCGGCGGCGTTTCAAGGAGATGGGGCTGGAGCCGGGCGACGTGCGCGGCCTCGAGGACCTGCCGAAGCTTCCCATGACCAAGAAGGAAGATTGGTCCCAGAATCAAGTGGAGAAGCCCCCCTTCGGCGACTTCCACTGCGTCACGCCGCGGCAGTGGGCCAGGGACGGCTGGATGCTCTACTCGACCGGCGGCACCACCGCCAAGCCCCGCTTCTTCAACTTCACGCACCATGACAAGGATATCTGGGCCTACGGCTGGGCGCGCGCCTACTGGTCCTATGGGCTGCGGCCCGGCACGGTCTTCTTCAACACTTCCGTCTACGGCCCCTTCCCCGGCATGTGGGGGTCGCAATACGGCGCCCACCTCATGCGCTGCCCCATCATCCCAGGGGGCGGCATGGATTCGCGTCGGCGCCTCTTCTTCATCCAGGAGACGAACGTCACCTGCGTCGTCGGCGTGCCGTCGTACGTCCTGCACCTCGGCCAGGTGGCGAAGAGCGAGTACGGCATTGATCCGGCGAAAGACACCAAGGTCACCGATCTCGTCACCATGGCCGAGCCCGGCCCCTGCGTGCCGTCGAGCAAGCAGCGCATCGAGGAGGCCTGGGGCGGGGCGCGCTTGCACGACCTCTTCGGCCACACCGAGTGCTTCCCGATGGCGGCGGGCTGGTCCTGCGCCGAGGAGACGGCGGTGCGCGGGCGTCCGATGCGCGACCACCTCTCCGAGGACCTCGGCATCTTCGAGGTGCTCGACTCCGAGACCTTCGATCCCCTGCCGCCGGGCCGGCGCGGCGTCCTCGTCGTCACCAACCTGTGGAGCGAAGGCATCCCGGCGCTGCGCTACCTGATGGGCGACTACATGGTCTACAGCACCGAACCGTGCGCCTGCGGCCGCACCTTCGCGCAGGCGGACGGCGGCCTCATGGGACGCGCCGACCACACCCTGCGCGTGCGCGGCGTCTGGATCATCCCCGGCGCCGTGGAGGAGGTGGTGCGCGGCTTCCCCGATCTGGACGACGAGTTCCAGCTCGTCGCCGACAGCGTGGGCGATCGCGACATCTGCACCCTGCGCGTCGAGCCGCGCCCGACGATCCCGAAGGAGGCATGGCCGGCGCTGCAGAAGAAGGTCGCCCAGGAGATGCGCTTCGTGCTCGGGCTCGGGGTGGAGGTGGAGCTCTGCGCGCACGACTCCCTGCCCCGCTTCCAGCGCGGCGACCTCGACGCCAAGGCGGTGCGCGTCAAGGACCTGCGCAAGGCGCCGGGCGCTTAACAGACATCCATAAGGTGGGGAGCGAGGAAACCTTGTCCCCCCGCACACCCCTTGAGCGCGAGGGCGCAGCCGCGCACCTGCGGGAACAGGGGGCGTGGGGGATCTGCTCCCCCACAGTTCTCCCCTCCAGTCCCCTCCAGGGAGCAAGAGCATGGAAGAGCTCTTCGATTGCATTGTCATCGGCGGCGGTCACAACGGCCTGACGACGGCGGCCTACCTGGCGCGCGCCGGGCTTTCCGTGCTGGTGCTGGAGCGGCGTCCCCTGGTCGGCGGCGGGGCGATGACGGAGGAACTCACCCTCCCTGGCTTCCTGCACAACACCCACTCCTTCCTGCACTTCATGATCTTCGTCGGGCCGGTGTTCACGGACCTCGAGCTGGCGCGCCACGGCGCCGACTACGTGCAGCCGGAGGTGCCGGCCTCCATTGTCTTCCAAGACGGCAGCAGCCTCACCTGGCACCGCGACCTCGACCTCTTCTGCAAGGAGATCGGCAAGTTCTCGCAGAAGGACGCCGCCACCTACCGCGACCTCTACGCCACCTGGAAAGGCCGCGCGGCGCTCCTCAAGGGCTACCTCTTCAACCAGCCGCTGCCGCCGTCGAAGCTCTACGCCCTCTTCGAGCAGACGCACGAGGGGCGCGAGTTCCTCCACATGTTTCTGACGAGCACCGACGAGTTCCTGAAGGACCACTTCGAGAGCGAGCAACTCCGCACCCTCTTCGCCCTCTTCGCCACGCAGACCGGCACCCTCTTCATGGGCATGGGGACCGGGGCGTTCCTGCCGATCATGATCAGCGAGATCGGCAACCTGCAAATCGCCAAAGGCGGCTCGATCACCCTGGCCCGCTCCCTGGTGCGGGCCATCGAGGCGCATGGCGGCGTCGTGCTGAGCGACTGCCACGTGCGGCGCATCCTCCTCGAGGGCGGCCGGGCGGTCGGCGTCGAGCTTGCCGACGGGCGGCGCTTCACGGCCCGGCAGGCGGTCGTCAGCAACGTCGAGCCGAAGCAGACGCTGCTGTCGATGGTCGGGCGCGAGCACCTCGCGGCCCCCTTCATCCGCCAAGTGGAACGCTGGCGGCCGACGAAGACGGCCCTCTTCACGACGCATTTCGCCTTCAACGAGGCGCTGCGCTGGAAGGCGGCGGCGCGCAACCCCGCCGTGGACCGCTCCCTCATGCTCTTCCTGTGCGAGGAGACCGGGGTGCTGCGGCGCCAGGAGGCCGACATCATCGAGGGCATGCCGCCGCGCGAGCCGGGGTTCCTCTACTGCGCCCCGACCCTCTACGACCCCAGCCAGGCGCCGCCGGGCAAGCATACCGGCTTCTTCTGGCAGTACGCCTGCTACGACCTGCGCGACGGCGGCCCGCAGCGCTGGAACGACATCAAGGAAGCCTACGCCGACACCTGTTGCGCCCACCTGGCGAAATACGCCACGAATTTCACGCCGCAGAACGTCCTGGCGCGCTACGTCGACACGCCGCTCGGCATCGAGGAGCGCAACATCTCGATGATCGGCGGCGACTTCAATGCCGGCGCCTGCGACCAGGACCAGCTTGGCATCTTCCGCCCCTTCCATGGCTGCCCGCCCTACCACTCGCCGATTGAGCGACTCTTCCTCTGCGGTCCCAGCACCCATCCGCGCGGCGGCGTCAGCGCGGCGCCGGGGTTCAACGCCGCCAACGCCGTCGCCGAGGCGTTGGGGGTGAAGAAGTGGTGGCAGAAGGGGTAAGACGAGGGTAAGGGGGGATCACCATGGCAGCGCAACCCGCGCCGGCGCTCATCGGCGCCCATCTCCTCGGCAGCGTTCCCCTGGGGGATGCCCGCACCGTGATGCGCACCTGCGGCGAGGTCCTCGGCGGTCACCTGCACGCCATCCCCGACGGCGAGACCGGCGCCCGCACCAACTGGATCATGTGGCAAGGCCCCGAGGTCTTCGCCAAGAACCCCGCCATCATCACCCGCCGCCTCGCCGACGAGATCGGCCAGTGGACCGGCGGCAAGGTGACCCCGAAGCAGGCCTATGGCGACAACTTCGACTTCGGGGTGAAGCCCGACGCCGCACAGATTGCCTTCGGCGAGCTGGGGTACGCGCGCGAGGCGGCGGCGAGCTACGCCGTCTTCCGCGAGCTGAAGGCCGCCGGCGTCATCCCGGCAACGGTGCGTTTCCAGGTCAGCCTGCCGTCACCGGTCAACCCCATCGTCGGCTTCCTGCCGAACGCCGAAGATCAGCGCCGCGCCTATCCCGCCTATGAAGCCGCCATGCTGCGCGAGGTGGGCGCCGTCTGCAGCACCGTGCCAGCGGCGGAGCTGGCGGTGCAGTGGGACCTCGTCATGGAGGTGATGGTCTTCGAGGGACTGCGCGCCTTCCCCTGGGATGACCAGGAAGGGGGCCTGCGGGCTTCCATCGCGCGCCTGGCCGCCGCCGTGCCGCGGGGGGCGGCGCTCGGTTTCCACCTCTGCTACGGCGACCGCCGGCACACCCACCTCATCGAGCCGCAGAGCCTCGCCGTGTCGGTGCGCCTCGTCAACCTCCTCGTCGCCGCCAGCGGCCGCCCGGTGAACTGGGTCCACATGCCGGTGCCGAAGGAGCGCGACGACGCAGCGTACTTCGGTCCCCTGCGGGACCTCGACATCGGCTCCACCGACCTCTACCTCGGCCTCATGCACACGACCGACGGCCTTGACGGCGCCCGCCGCCGCCTCGCCGCGGCCGCCGCCTTCGCGCCGCGCTTCGGCGTCGCCACCGAGTGCGGCATGGGCCGCCGCTCGCCGGAGAGCATCCGACCGCTGCTGGAGCTGCACCGCCGGGTGCTGGAGGGGTGAGGGAAGACGGCAGCGTCCGCCGCATTGCAGCGTGGTAGGAGGGAGCGGGGTCGCGTCTGCTCCTTCGGCAGGGAGTGGAAAAACGACACGCCGTACAGGAGGCCCGCCATGTCGGAAGCGCAATCATTCGCGGAGCAGTACCCGCAGATCCACACCGCCATGCTGCAGATGCAGAAGCAGTGCGCCGCCTGGGGTCCGCTGGACGAGCGGACGCGCGCCCTCATCGAGCTGGTGATCGCGTCGGTGCGCATGCAGCCGAGCGGCGTGCGCGCCCAGGCGGCGCGGGCGCTGAAGCAGGGGATCACGGCTGAGGAGGTGCGCCACGCCATCCTGCTGACGCTCGGCGGCTGCGGCTACTCCTCGGTGATGGCGTCGCTGGCCGCGGCCAACGAGGTGCTCAACGGCACGCCGCTGCGCTGAGGGACCACCGGACAGGTGCTCGGGTAGCACCAAAGACAGCGGGCGGCGGCGGATTCTCCCCTGACCAGTCTCCGGCCGGGGCGCGGACGGGTGGACGACGGGCGGGCGGGGCAAGCCCCGCCCCTACGGCCTCCGGCCCGGGCGCGGGCGGCCTCAGCCGGCGCTGACCTTCAGCTTCAGCAGGCGCTCGGCATTGCCGTGGTAGATGAGTTGCCGGTCTTCCTCGGAGCAGTGGAGGCGCTCCACAAGGCTGGCCGCAAGGTGGTACTGCCCAAAGGGATGGTCGGTGCCGTAGAGGATGCGCGCCGCCCCCAGGAAGCGGTAGCAGTGGTCGAGCGCCTCGAGGTTGTAGCAGACGCTGTCGATGTAGAGGAGGTCGAGGTAGTGCTCGAACGGCTCCTTCAGCTTCAGCTGGTCGTGGAAGTGGATGGAGGGGTTGTTGTAGGCGGCGATGCGCCCGTAGAGATAGGGGATGATGCCGCCGACGTGCGGCACGATGAGCTTCAGGCTCGGCGCCGCGTCGAAGAGGCCGCTCTGGATGAGGCGCACGGTGTTCAGGCTGGTGTCGTAGAGGAAGGCCAGGGGGACGATGAGCGTCGAGGTGTCCATGCCGGTGGTGTTCAGGGGGTAGGCGGGGTGCATGTTCAGCGGCAGGCCGTGCTCGGCGACATGCTTGTAGACGACCATGAACTCCGGCGCGTCGAGCACCTTGTGGTTGGTGTTGGAGAAGAGCTGGATGCCCTTGAACCCCAGCTCGTTGATGCAGCGGTCCACCTCGGCGCAGGCGCGGTCCGGATCGCCGAATCCGATGCTCCCCCAGCCAAGGAAGCGGTCGGGATGCTGCTCGATGATCCCCGCGAGGTGATCATTGATGCGCCTGGCCCAGTCGTCGGCTTCCTGCCCGCCCAGCACGTCGGGGCCGGGAATGCCATGGCTGAGGACGGAGACGTCCACCTGCATCGCTTCCATGTCGCGCAGCTTCTCCTCCACGTCGACGATCTTCGGCACCGTCGGCAGGTTGAGGCCCCGGCCACAGTTCACGAAGTAGGTGCCGCCCTCGAGCACCGTGGTGGGGAGCGTGCTGCGCCCCTGCATGTGCTTCACGAAATCGAGACACAGGAAGTGCGTATGGACATCAATCCGCATGACATTCCCCCGCTGCGGGCCTCCGACGCGACACCCGCTCAGCTCTCCTCGACGACCGGTTCAAGAACCGCGGCGCCGGCGAGGTGACGCCAGGCGCCGCCCCGCCCCGCGAAGCTCCGCTACTCAACCCGCACCCACTTACCGTCCTTCACCTTGATCGTGTAGCTCTCTTTCAGGCCGTCACCCACCTCGTTGATCGAGGTGAGGCCCATGACGCCGGCGTAGTTCTTCAAGGCCGCCCAGCCCTGGCGAATTTTCTCGCGGTCGCTCGCCAGGTCCTCCGGCCGATTCGTCACCCCCCGCTGCTCGATGATCATCTTCAGGATGGAGGTCGAGTCGTAGGTCCCAGCGGCGACGGCATGGGGCGGATTCTTCTGGGGATCGCGCTTCATGAACTTCTCGACGAAGGCTTTCGTCTTGGGATTCGGGTTGGCATCCCAGAAGGTGGCGGCGGCCCACACGCCTTCGGCCGCCTTACCGCCCAGGTTGATGAAGTTGTAGCCGGTGATCGGTTGGTTGCCGAGGACGGGGACGGTGAGCCCCTGTTTTTGCACCTCGCGCATGATATGCGCGGCCTGCTCGGCGAGGGCGCCGATGACCAGACCATTCACGTTGAGCGCCCGCGCCCGCGTGATCTGGGCGCTGTAATCGACATCGGCGGTGAGGAAGGTGAGGTTGTCGACCACCTCGACGCCGTTCGCCTGCAGCATCTTCGGCGCCACGAAGGCGCCATACCCGCGGCTGATGTCGTCGGCCTTATCGTAAAGGATCACCGCCCGCTTGATGCCGTGCTCCTTCACCCAACGGGCGATGATGGGGCCACTGAGCTTGTCCTCCGTCATGGAGTTGCCGAAGGTCCAGGGCCGATGTTTGGGCATGACGTTGGGGGCGCCGCAGGAGTTGGTGATGGTGGGAATCTTCTCGCGGTTCGAGATCGGGAAGACGGCCTCGGCGATGCGGCAAGAGAGAGGACCGAAGATGGCCAGGACGTTTTCGGCGATGAGGCGGCGCATGGCCTTGATGGCGCTCGCCTCCTTGCGCTCGGTATCGTAGACGATGAAGCGGAACGGCTTGCCCCCCACGCCGCCGGCGGCGTTGATCTCCTCCTGGGCTATCTCCAGGGCCACCCGTTGCTGCATGCCCAGGAAGCCCAGGGTGCCGGTAAGCGGCAAGAGCGCGCCGATCTTCACCTCCGTGCCGGCGAGATCGGCGCGGGCCGGCATGGCGGCCGCGACGAAAGCGCTTGCGGCGACGACGAGCAGCGCAGTGAGAATGACGCGACGAACCCCCCCGATCCGATGAGTTCTCATACTATCTCCCTCCCCGACAGGAGCCATGACTCCGGCACCGATGCCGCGACGCCTTCTATGTCCCAGGCGCACCTGCGAGCGCCCGCTCGCGTTGCCCGCACGCTGTCTCCCTTCAGCCCGTGGAGGTTCCCCCCGCCGCGACGGAGCGCCTCAGCACGCGCAAGCGCCGCGAGGCGGGGCCGGCCGCGCGCCAGCACCCCCGCGCTCCCACGTTCCTTCCTGGCCCTCCTTCGCCTCAGCCAGAAACTGGACGCATGGGACGAATTATGGCAGTCTCGTGGACGACCATGCGGCGTCCCCCCATGGGGTGCGGAGTGCGTCGCCGCGGCTTTCGCCTTCTGCCTTGACCCAGTATCCTAACTGAAGCGGTGCAGAACGACAATCCCGCCGACCCATGGGTCTCGCAGGCGACAGAGAGGGCCAGCCATGGAGTGGACCGCGGAGGCAGACGTCGTCATCGTCGGCGGCGGGGGAGCGGGGTTGGCGGCGGCTGTCGCGGCGGCCAGCGAGGGGGCGCGCGTCATCGTCCTGGAGAAGGCGGCGGCCTGCGGCGGCACGACGGCGTTGGCGATCGGTTCCATGACCGTCGCCGGCTCCTCGATGCAGCGCCAGGCCGGCATCGAGGACTCGCCCGCGGCGCACGACGAAGACATCGCCAAGTTCGCGCCGCACCTGGAAGGACGCAACACCCCGGAGCTGCGCCGCGCCTTCCTGGAGCAGGCCGCGGAGACGTTCGAGTGGCTGCGCGAGCTGGGCGTGCCCTTTCGCGGCCCCAGCCCGGAGCCGCCCAATCGCGTGCCGCGCATGCATAACGCCATCCCCGATGCGCGCCACGGGTACATCCGCGTCCTGCACGACGCCGCCCGCCGCCTGGGGGCGAGTTTGCGCCTGGGTCGCCGGGCAGGGCGCCTCCTGCGCAGTGAGGCTGGGGACGTCGTGGGGGTGGAGGCTGACTGCGCCGATCCGGAAGGCCACCCACGCGGGGAGAGATTTGCGGCGCGGTGCGGAGTCATCCTCGCCGCCGGCGACTTCTCCGCGGACCCCATCTTGAAGGCGACGCACCTGCAGCGCTTCGCCCACGTCGAGGCCATCAACCCGAACTCCACCGGCGACGGTCATCGCCTCGGCATGGAGGCCGGCGCGGCGGCGCGCAATATGGACGTGCTCGATGGTCCGCAGACGCGCTTCGTGCCGCGCTGGTCGCCGCTCTCCGGCGCCGGCGAGCCGGCCGCCCGCGCTGCGGCGCAGGAGACGACGCCGGGCCACGGGGATGCCAAGATTGATCTCGAGGTCAACCTGGGCTGCGCCTGGCTGCGCCCCGAACCGGCGCTCTTCGAGGCCGGCGCCATCCTTGTGAACCGCGCCGGTGAGCGCTTTGGGAACGAGCTGAAGCATCCGGACATCGAGGTCGCCATGGCGCGGCAGCCGGGCAAGGTGGCCTTCGTCCTCTTCGACGCGAAGCTCGTCGAGCAGTTCTCGCGCTGGCCGCACTGCGTCTGCACGGCGCCGAACATCGCCTACGCCTTTGTGGAGGACCTGCGGCGCCATCGCCCGGACTTCACCGCGCAGGGACCCTCGCTCGAGATGCTTGCCGCGCGCCTCGGCTGCCCGGCCGAGGCCCTGGTTGCGACCGTGGCAGCCTACAATGACGCCGTCGCCGGCCGCGCCGCCGACCGCCATGGCCGGCAGTCGTTCGCCGCGCCGCTGGCGACGCCGCCGTTCACCTCGCTCGGCCCCGCGAAAGGCGTCATCGGCACCACGAAGGGAGGTCTCCTGGTCAACACCACCATGCAGGTCCTGCGCGGCGACGGGAGGGCGATCCCGGGCCTCTACGCAGCCGGCAACAACGGCATGGGCGGCATCTACTTCGCCGGGCACGGCCTGGCGATCGCCTGGGCCATGACCTCGGGACGCATCGCCGGCCGCCAGGCGGCGCTGCGCCGCACCTGAGATAACCTGGCGATGACTCCGGCGACCCGCGGCGCTGCCCGCGCGGCCACACGGCCGAGGCGCAGACGCCCAAGGTCCGTTGCGCAGCACGACAGATAACCCGCTGGCTTCAGCGAAGGAGAGGAGCGATGGCACGCTACATCGATTGCGATTCCCATGTCGAAGAGTGCGAGGAGACGTGGGACTACCTGGACGAGCAGTATCAGATGCGCCGCCCGATGATCGTCACCGTGGAGGGCGATCCGCAGAAACTCACCCAGCAGAACGCCTACTGGCTGGTGGACCACAAGATCACCCCGAAGACCACCGGCCACGGCGCCACCCTCGGCGGCTCGCCGCCCACCTCGAGGCTTGCCCATGGCAAGCAGTTCAGCATCGGCAGCCAGACGCTGATGAAGGTGGAGGAACGCCTGGCTGACATGGACCGCTTCGGTCTCGAAGTGCAGGTCATCTTCCCGACGGTGTTTCTGGAGACCATGACCGATGACGTGCGCTTCGAAGCCAACCTCATGCACAGCTACAATGTTTGGATGAGCAAGCGCTGCGCGCAGAGCGGCGGGCGGCTGCTCTTCCCGGCGCTGCTGCCGATGCGCGACGCGGCGCTGGCGGCGCAGGAGGTGCGCGCCGCGAAGGAGCTTGGCGCCGTCGCCGTGGCCACCTACGGCACCGCCGGCAGCCACCTCCTGCACAGCGAGCACCTCGACCCGGTTTGGCAGGCCGCGGTGGAAGTTGATCTGCCGATCTGCGTGCACACCGGCTGGAGCCACCCCGGCCTCACCTGGAGCGGCACCGACATCTACGCCGGCCAGATTCTCGGCTTCACCCTGCCGGTGCTCATGGCCTTCCACAGCTTCCTCGGCGCCGGGCTGCTGGACCGCTTCCCAAGCCTGCGCGTCGCCTTCCTCGAAGCCGGCGGCGACTGGCTGCCCTACATGGTGCACCGCATGGACCACTACCACGACATCGACACCCAGCTCGGCCACGGCGTGCGCGGCAAACGCAAGCCAAGCGCCTACCTCAAGGAGGGGCGGGTCTACCTCTCCGTGGAAGGCGACGAGCCGCTCCTCCGCCCGGTCATCGAGCGCCTCGGCGCCCAGCACGTCATGGTCTCCGCCGACATGCCGCACTCCGAGGCGCGTGAGAACGCCTTCCAGGAGATCAAGGAGCGCACCGACATCGCGGAAAAAGACAAGGAGTGGATTCTGGGCAAGGCGGCGGAGGAGTTCTATCGGCTGTAGGAGGAAGCTGCACGAGCCCGAGGAGACCCGTCGCCGTAGCTCGGCAAGCTCGGCCAACGCCGGCGCGGGCCGACGCCGCGGCTGGTTCGTGAGACTGCCGTGGTTCACGTCACAGGCCGGAGTCGCGCCTGCGCGCCCTGGCCGCTGCTGGAGGAGATGCTGACGATGGCAACGCGCCCCGCTGATCTTGCCGCTCTGCCGTTCGACGTGGATGTCGTGACCTTCAAAGCCACCGACGGCTTCCCCCTCAACGGCCTGCTCTATACGCCGACGGGAGGGGCCGCCACGGCGGCGCTCCTCGTGCATGGGAAGACCTGCAACCTCTTCGGCGTGCCCGGCGGCATGTCGCCCCGCGCCTTCGCCACGGCCGGCATCGCCTCCTTCGCCATCAACATGCGGGTCAACAGCCTCGGCTACTCGCGCGGCGACGTGCCGTTCCTCAACTGGGACGATTTCCAGTTCAACATGGCGGGCGGCGCCTGGGAGAAGCTGGAGGACGGCCACAAAGACCTGGAAGCCGCGGTGGCCTACCTGCACCGGCTCGGCTACGCGAAGATTGTGCTGGTCGGCCACAGCTCCGGCGGCTTCTACTGCGGAGACTATGCGGGGCGCGCCCAGAACTTCGACGGCCTCATCCTCCTCTCGCCGCTGATGACGAACCGTTACTCCCTCGCCGCCTGGTTCAAGGACGAAGCGGAAGCCCAGGCGACCGAGCAGCGGGCGCGGCAGATGGTCGCCGAGGGAGAAGGTCACCTCCTCATCCCTCTGCGCCATTGGTACTACGCGATCAGCGCCGCCACCCTCATCGACCGCATCAGCGAGCGCCCCGGCTGGTGGGATGACGCCTTGCGCAAGAACCGGAAGCCCACCCTCCTCCTTTACGGCGGCACCGAGGCGCGGGTGAAGGAGTGGCACGAAAAGTTCGAGAAGGTGATCGCGGCCCCCCGCAAGGAGATCGTCGGCATCGAAGGCTCGGAGCACCTCTACCTCGGCTACGAGAACCAGGTGAACGAGGCGATGCTGGCCTTCATCCGACGCCACGTCCTGTAGCAGTGGGGCGCCGGCGGACGGGGGGAGGAGCGTTCCGCCGCGGACAGGCGCGGGGCCATCCGCGCCGGGGGAAGAACGGGCTGGCAGAGAGGCCGAGCCACGCCGGCGAAGAAACCGTGGAATACAAAAGTTTTTTGGAAGGTTATGAAGAGCAGGGTGGAACAGAGGCCGAGCCACGCCGGCGGTAGTGCGAAGTGACTGCTTCGCAGCGAAGGGAGAGGCGGAAACCGATGCCCCCTGCGGCAGTGCTCGCGAAGCGTGAGAAGCTGCACCTGAAGATCGGCGGCATGCAGTGCTCGTTCTGCGTGGAGAGCATTCGCAAGGCGTACCAGCGCATGGACGGCGTGCTCGACGTGGCGGTGAGCCTGTCGCACGAAGAGGCGCTTCTTCAGTACGACCCAGCGAGGGTGACGCCGGCGGCGCTGACGGGCATCCTCTCCCGCCTTGGCTTTATGGTGCGCGATCCCAAGAAGGTGCGCTCCTTCGAGGAGGAGGCGGCGGAGGTCCACCAGCACCGCAGGCGACTGGCGTGGGCCGCGGGTTTCATGGCCGGCTCGCTGGCCGTGATGGGTGCGATGTGGTTTGGGGTCAGGCAGCCCTGGTTTCCGTGGCTCATGCTGGGGCTCGGCCTGGGAATGGTCTTCGGCGTCGGCTGGCCGTTCGTGAGGATGGCCTGGGCCGCCCTCCGCCGGGGCATCCTGAATCAGCACGTGCTGATGGAGTTCGGCGCCTTCGGCGGGCTGGCGGGAGGGGTTGTCGGGTTCTTCAAACAACCATGGCCTACCGGCGACTTCCTTGGGGCAGCCATTTTCATCACCGCCTACCACATCCTCTCGGCCTACGTGTCGGTGATTGTTCGCACCAAGAGTTCGCAGGCGATCAAGAAGCTGATGGCGCTGCAGCCCGCCACCGCGAGAGTAGTGCGAGATGGTCAGGAAGAGGAGGTCTCCGTTGACGCGGTCCGGCCCGATGATCTCGTGCGCATCCGGCCTGGGGAGAGCATCCCGGTGGACGGCGTGGTGGTCGAAGGCTTCTCCGCGGTGAACCAGAGCCTCGTCACCGGCGAGCCCATGCCGCTTGATCGGAAGGTTGGCGACGAGGTCATCGGCGGCTCGGTGAACCAGACGGGCAGCCTGCTCGTGCGGGTGACGAGGGTCGGCGAGGAGAGCTTCCTGCACCAGGTGGCGCGCTCCATTCAGGAAGCCCGCGCCTTGAAGCCGGGGATCATCCAGCTCGTGGAGCGCGTGCTGAACTGGTTCGTCCCCGCAGTGCTCCTCGCCGCCGCCGCCGCGTTCCTCTTCTGGACGCTGGGAGCTTGGCTCCTGACCGGAGCGCCGAACTTCAGCCGGGCCATCTTCGCCACCATGGCCGCCCTCGTCATGGGCTATCCCTGCGCGCTGGGGATGGCCACGCCGCTGGCGATGATCCGCGGCGGCGGCCTGGCGGCCCGGCGGGGCATCCTGATGCGGTCGGGGGAGGCCTTCCAGGTGCTGAAGGAGGTGCGCAAGGTGGTGCTGGACAAGACCGGCACGATCACCCGGGGCAAGCCGGAGGTGGTCGAGGTGGCGCCCGCGGAGCCGTATCAAGAAGGGCAGGTGCTGGCGCTCGCGGCGGCCGCGGAGAGTTCGTCGGAGCATCCG
>JACPUC010000017.1 GCA_016192455.1 Candidatus Tectimicrobiota bacterium
CACGTACGTCGCCCCACCGCTCTTCGACAACCACAGCGTGATCGCCGCCGTCAACGTCGTCTTCCCGTGGTCCACGTGACCAATCGTGCCGATGTTCACATGCGGCTTCGTGCGCTCAAATCTCGCCTTCGCCATGGTGGTGCTTCCTCCACACCGGCAGACAATTGGACCGCAGGACCGGAGCCGCGGGCTGAGCCGCTTGCGGCCAACCCTGAACCATCATCGTGGAGGGATCTCCGCGAATCGAGGGCAGACTTCCGAGACCAAGCATTCACCCCCCCCGCTTGCCGCCCCCTGGGGCGGCACCAATGAGGGGCTGGCCTCCTGGCGCCAAGACCTTGCTCATCAGGAAACGAACACAAACCCTTTCCCCGGCAAAGCGATGGTAACCACCTCCGGCAGACAATGGGGATCGCCACGCCTTGTCCCGGTCGTTCCCCCACCTCCCCTGCCGCCGCGCCTGCCCCGCGAACCCCCGTAAAACCCTGGAAGGCCGCTGGAGCCCACGACCGGGATTGAACCGGTGACCCCTTCCTTACCAAGGAAGTGCTCTACCTCTGAGCTACGTGGGCCTGGCGTTTGAACGCCTGGTAGCCGTGTCACGCTGGAGCGGGAAACGGGATTCGAACCCGCGACCCTCAGCTTGGAAGGCTGATGCTCTGCCAACTGAGCTATTCCCGCCAACTTCGACCTTTGCGAGGGCCTCTGACTGGTGCTACCACGACAGGCTTGATCACCCCGAACACACCACCCTCGCGGGGGCATCCTCTCAAGGACGGGCCCCCTGCTGACCCTCGGCGGGGAGATTCTCGCGCTGGTAACCTCAGAAACACCCTGCTAGCACAGCCGCCCTGCAAACGTCAGGGGGAGAGAAGGGGTCCGATGCCGCGCCACACCACCTTATCCATGGCGCGCCGCTCGCCGCCGCCTGGCGCATCGCCTGGGAAGGCTGGTGGGGAGGGGAGGATTCGAACCTCCGAAGGCTGAGCCGACAGATTTACAGTCTGTTCCCTTTGGCCGCTCGGGAACCTCCCCAACGTGCTGGCGCACCGCCTTGCTTGCATACGGTCTCTTGCGGCTCCCCACGTGGCTGGGAGCCGGGCGGAAACCACGGTGCCGTGGCCGTCCGCTGCGCGCAGCGCGCCCCTGGCAAGCATGCCTTGCGGTTTGCTGGTGTCCGTTCGTGCTGTCCCTGGAGCTGAGCCTGGAGTTGACCCTGAAGCCATCCCTGGAGCTGGCGAAGGGATTTGAACCCCCGACCGGCTGATTACAAATCAGCTGCTCTACCCCTGAGCTACGCCAGCCTTGCAGCGTAAAACATCATCTTACGAAAATCTTCCGAGCCGGTCAAGCTAAAACCGTGCCCCCTTCTCTTCCACCCTAACCTGCCGCGGCTGCGGCGGCTTCGTTACGGCGCCAAGGGGTACCAACCGCCGACCCGCTGACCCTTCTCCGCGCGCTGCGCCACCCCGCTCCGATCCCCCGGTCGCGCCTGACGCTGTCGCTGCACTTCGTAGATGAGGATGCTCGCCGCCACGCTGAGATTGAGGGGGGCCTGCACGCCGGCCGCCGGGATGCGCACGAGCTGGTCGCAGGTACGGCGCACCAGGGGACGCAAGCCCTTCGCCTCGCCGCCGATGACAATCGCCAGGGGACCGGCCAGGTCGACCCCATCACAGCGCGTCTCGGCTTCCGCCGCCGCGCCAATCACCCAGAGCCCGGCCTCCTGGAGCTGCCGCAGGCTCTCCGCCACGTTGACGACGCGCGCCACCGGCAGCCGCTCGAGCAGACCGGCCGCCGCCTTGGCAACCGTGCCGCCGAGGAGCGGAGCGTGGTGGCGGGGAAGGAGCAACCCATGCGCGCCGAGCACCGCCAGGGAGCGAATGACGGCGCCGAGATTGCGCGGGTCTTCCACCGCATCGAGCACGACAAGGAGCGGCGCCTGGCCGGCGGCCCGCGCGGCCTCGAGCATGGCCTCGCAGGTACTATAGGTCGTCGCTTCTCTGAGCGCCACGATCCCCTGGTGAGTCAGCGGCTGGCCGCCGCCGGGCCGCTCCCCGGCGGGTCGATCCAGGAGCCGATCCAGAAGGCGATCGAGCGCCGCCCTGCTGCACCCCTCAAGGGGAAGGCCGCGCTCCGCCGCCAGCACCTCCAGCTCCTGGCGCTGGGGGCCGTGCAGGCTGCGGGCCACAAGAAGCCGTGTGAGGCGCGGCTGCCCGGCGCGCAGCGCCTCCAGCACGGGCTTCCTGCCGTAGAGGACCTCCTCGGGCCTCAGCCGCTGCGCCGCCACTGGGTTCCGTCCTTGCTGTCTTCAACGATGATGCCGCGCGCCTGCAGCTCGTCGCGGATGCGGTCGGCCTCGGCGTAGTCGCGCGCCCGACGCGCCGCGTTGCGCCGTTCGAGCTGCGCCGCCACCCACTCCTCGGTCACCCGCGCGCCGCCGAGCGCCGGCTGCCAGCGAAGGTACTCCAACGGTTGCCGCTGCATGATGCCGAGGACTCCGCCCACCTCGCGCAACTCCGCCGCAGCGGCGGCGCTCCCCTCCAGCTCGCCTCGATCAAGCCGGGCATTGAGGGTGGTGCTCGCCTCAAAGAGGGCCGCCAACGCCGCCGCGCTGTTGAAGTCGTTGTCCATGGCGCCGCCAAACTTCCGGCGCAGGACACTCTCCCCCTCCTCGCCGGCCGCTGCCTGCCGCTCGCCCGCGCCCCCAGGCGCGGTGGAGGCTGCGGGAGCGGCCGCGGCGGCCGCATCGAGGCGCTGCAGGAGGGTGTAGAAGTAGTCGAGGTTCTTCTTCGCCGTCGCCATCGCCTCCTCGGTGTAGTCGACCGGGCTGCGGTAGTGCGTGGAAATGAGGAAGAGGCGGATGACCTCCGGGTGGTAGCGTTCCAGGAGGCTGCGCACCGTCAGGAAATTGCCGAGCGATTTCGACATCTTTTCGTGCTGGATGTTCACGAAGCCGTTGTGCACCCAGAAGTTCACGAAGGGCTGGCCGCTGGCCGCCTGCGACTGGGCCACCTCGTTCTCGTGATGCGGGAAGAGGAGGTCCTTGCCGCCGCCGTGGATGTCGAAGTGGGCGCCGAGGTAGGCGTGGCTCATCGCCGAGCACTCGATGTGCCACCCCGGACGGCCCGCTCCCCAGGGAGACTCCCAGGTGGGCTCGCCCGGCTTCGCCCCCTTCCAGAGCGCGAAGTCGAGGGGGTTCGCCTTCGCCTCGTTGGCTTCCACCCGCGCGCCGCTGAGCATCTCGTCAAGCTGGCGTCCCGACAGCTCTCCGTAGCGGGGGAACTTCTCCACGGAGAAGTAGACGTCGCCGTTTGCCTGGTAGGCGTAGCCCTTCTTCAGGAGCACCTCGATCATGGCGATGATGTCGCGCATGTGCCCCGACACCGTCGGCTCATGCTCCGGGGTGAGGACCCCGAGGGCCGCCATATCCTCGCGGTACTCCTGGATATAGCGCTCTGCGATGACGGAGCTGGGGACGTTCTCCGCCCTGGAGCGCAGGATGATCTTGTCATCGACATCGGTGAAGTTGCGCACGTAGCGCACCCGGTAGCCTTGCCAGCAGAAGTAGCGCACGATGAGGTCGAAGACGACGGCGCTGCGCGCGTGGCCCACGTGGCAGGCGTCGTAGGCGGTGATGCCGCAGACATAGAGACGCACCACGCCGGGCTCCAAGGGTTGAAACGGCTCCTTGCGGCGGGTTCGCGTGTTGTAAATGACCAGCGGCATGCCTCATTCCTCGTGTTGGAGGGCCTCATCAAGGCGCTGCAAGGCAAGGGCGCGCCCCATAAGCGGCAACAGAGCCGCCAGCTCAGGACCATGCTCCCGACCGGTCAGCACCAGCCGCACCGGTCGGTAGAGCGCCTTCCCCTTGATGCCGTGTTCTCGGCCGATGTCCCGCAGGAGCTCCGGAATCCCGGCGCAGGCGGCTTCGTCGCCCTGGGCCAGGCCGGCGCGCAGGCTGTGGAGGACGCGCCGCGCCGTGTCCTCGCGCAGCATGGCACGGACGCTCTCAGGCAGCGGCAACGGCGCCGCCTCGAAGACACGCCACCAGGCGAGGAGGTCGCGCAGCGTCTCGCAGTTCTGCCGCACGGCATGGACGAAGGTTTCCCAGCGGGCTCCTCCGGGGAGCCGCGCGGCGGCCTCGGGATCACACGCCACGAGCGCCTGGCGCGCCGCCGCCGCGTCAAGCCGCCGCAGGTACGTGGCATTCAACCAGCGGAGCTTGTGCCAGGGAACCGTGGCCGGGCTGCTGCGCACGCGCGCCAGGTCGAACCTCGCCAGGAGCGCCGCGGTGTCGAACACCTCTTCCCCCTCCGGGTGCGACCAGCCCAGAAGGGCCAGGAAGTTGCGCAGCGCCGAGGCCAGGTAGCCTTCCCGCCGGTAGCTGCGCAGGCTGGTGCTGGCGTCGCGCTTGCTCAACGGACGCTGGTCGGCATGGACGAGCAAGGGGACATGGGCAAAGCAGGGCACCGGCGCTCCGAGCGCCGCATAGAGGAGGAGCTGCCGCGGCGTGTTCGGGAGATGGTCATCGCCGCGCACCACGTGGCTGATCACCATGTCGCTGTCATCGACGACCACCGCCAGATTGTACGTCGGGCTGCCGTCGGAACGCTGCACGATAAAGTCGCCGAGCGTCGGGCCGTCAACCTCCTGGGGGCCGTGGATGGCATCCTCCCAGCGCAGGCGGCCGGGCGGCGTCAGGAACCGCAGGGCATGCGGCGCCCCGGCGGCGAGTTTCGCGGCTCGCTCGCTGCTGCGGAGCTGCCGGCAGGTCCCGCCGTACCGCGGCGCGAGACCGCGCCGCAGCATGGCCTGGCGCTCCGCCTCGAGCTGCTCCGGGGTGCAGAAGCAGGGATAGAGTCGCTCCCCGCGCTGCAAGGTCTCGAGCGCGGCGGCATAGTGCGCCCCGCGGTCCGACTGGCGGTAAGGTCCGTAGGCCCCGCCGCAGTCGGGGCCTTCATCCCAATCGATGCCGAGCCAGCGCAGGTCTTCCAGAATCGTCTGCTCCGCCTCCGGTGTCGAGCGCTCGCGGTCGGTATCCTCGATGCGCAGGATGAAGGCGCCGCTCCCCTTCGTCACCCCCCTTCCCCGGTGCTCCTGCCCTCCACTGACGCCGCAGGCGGGCGGCAGCGCGAGGTCGGCGGCCTGCCGCGCCAGGAGCCAGTTGAAGAGCGCCGTGCGTGCATTGCCGAGGTGCAAATTCCCGGTTGGGCTCGGCGCGAAACGTGTACGCACCCTGGCGGTAGCAGCCATGGACTCGTGTGCAGCGGTACGGGAGGAGGGAAGAACAGCGCGCTAACGCTCGCGTGCCTGCAGGAGCGCCACGGCATGGGCGGCCATGCCCTCGCCGCTGCCGGTGAAACCCAGCCCATCCGTGGACGTCGCTTTGATGCCCACCTGGCCCAGCGCAACGCCGAGAGCTTCCGCCACGTTCCGCCGCATCGCCGCGGTGTAGGGCGCCAGCTTCGGCGCCTGGGCGATGATCACGGCATCGAGGTTGAGCAGGCGCCAGCCCGCCGGCTCGAGCATCGCCGCCACGCGGCGGAGGAGGTCGAGGCTGCAGGTGCCCCGCCAAGCCTCGTCACTGCTCGGGAAGTGCGTCCCCAGATCGCCGAGCGCGGCGGCGCCCAGGAGCGCATCGCAGACCGCGTGGCTCAGGACATCCGCGTCGGAGAACCCTTCCAGTCCCACATGGTAAGGGATGCGCACGCCACCCAGGATCAAGGGCCGATCCGCAACCAGGCGATGGGCGTCATAGCCAACCCCCACACGCATGCCAGCCCTCGCCCACGCTGCGGATCGTCAGCACGCCTTTGGGCGCGCGCGCGGCGGCACCTCGCAACAGGTCCCAAACGCTGCGGCGCGCCACGACCGCCCATATCATCGAGGTACTTTACCGAAAGGCTCGCGCCGACGCAAGCGCGGCCCGTCTCCGCAAGCTACGTCAACACCGGGGCGTCTGCTGCGGCTCCCTGCATCTGCAGGATCGCCTGGGCCAGGAGCAGGTCCTCCGGCGTGGTGATCTTGATGTTGAGGGGGGAACCGCGCACCACTTGCACCGTCGCCCCCATCTCTTCAACCAACTGAGCTTCATCAAAGCTGGTCCGCTGCGCGCGCTGGGCCCGCGCCATCGCCTCGGCGAGGAGGTCGCGCCGAAAGACTTGGGGCGTTTGCGCCTGCCAGAGGCTGGTTCGGTCCACCGTCCGCGTCACCGCGCCGTGGGGCTGCACCAGTTTGAGGCAGTCGCTCGCCGGCAGGGCGGCGATGGCGGCTCCATGGCGCGCCGCCGCGGCAATCGTCGCATCGATGAGGGAGGGGTTCACGAAGGGGCGCACGCCATCGTGGATGAGCACGAGCTCGACTTCCTCGCGCACGTGCGCCAGCCCCCGCGCCACGGTGTGGAAACGCTCCGCGCCACCCTCCAGCACGGCGGCCACCTTGCCGATCCCCCACTCGTGCATGAGGGCATGGCGCGCCCGCGTCAGCCAGGCAGCCCCGACGAGGACGATGATCTCCCGAATGGAGGGGTGCTGCGCCAGGCGGGACACCGTGTGCTGGAGCAGGGGCTGACCGCCGAGCAAGAGGAACTGCTTCGGCGTCTCCTCCCCCATGCGCTTGCCGTTCCCCGCAGCCGGAACGATTGCCGTTACCTGCATGGCGCTGCCTCGCTTCTCCCCCGCCGCACCGCTCCTCCCGCCGCTCGCCTTGCCGCGCCGCGGCGCCATCCCCGCCCGCCACACCGGCCCCCTGGCACCCCTGCCTGGCGCGCTCGCCGGGGCCGGCCCGCCGAGACCGTCCGATTAATTAACCGGGGTTCCACGCCGCTCTCAGTTCTCTCGACTATTGAACGTGCTCTCGCGTTCGATGTCATCGCGCGGCTTGGTGAAGATCATCCGCCCGGCAGGAGTCTGCAGGACGCTGGTGACGGCCACCTCGATGTTGCGGCCGATGAACTTGCGGGCGTTATCGATGACGACCATGGTGCCGTCGTCAAGGTAGGCAACGCCCTGGCCGTACTCCTTGCCCTCCTTGAGGACGTACACCTGCATCATCTCGCCGGGCAACACCACCGGCTTCACGGCGTTGGCGAGCTGGTTGATGTTCATCACGCCGATGCCCTGCAGCTCGGCCACCTTGTTGAGGTTGAAGTCATTGGTGATGATCTTCCCCCCCAGCTTCTTGGCCAGCTCGACGAGCTTGGCGTCCACCTCCTTGACGCGCGGGAAATCGAAATCGACAATCTGCACCTCGGCGCTCTTTTGGATCTTCTTCAGAATGTCCAGACCGCGCCGGCCGCGGTTGCGTTTCAGCGAGTCCGAGGAGTCCGCGATTTGCTGCAGTTCCTTGAGGATGAACTGCGGGATGACCAGTTGGCCTTCGAGGAAGCCGGACTCGCAGATGTCGGCGACGCGGCCGTCGATAATGACACTCGTGTCGAGGATCTTGATGTTCTCCGGCAGAGTCGGCCCGCCGAAGAAGGCGCGCAGGGCGGCCAGGCTGAAATCGCCTCCTTTCAACATGCCGACGAGGACGCCGAGGTACGCAACGACGAGGTTGAGGAGCACCTTCATGGCGAGGGTGGCATTGGCGCTGAGGCCGGGGAGCACCAAGAACGCGCCCGCGAGCAGGTTTCCGCACACCAGGCCGAGGACAAGGCCGAGGAAGCCTCCCAGGAGCTTTGCCGTCGACAAGCGCCGAACGTTGCGCGAGGCGTACATGATCACGCCCGCGACCATGGCTCCCAGAAGGGCGCCCAGCATGAGGTAGGCTTGGTGTGGTGAATACTGCAGCACAAGGAGCGCACTCCCACCGGCCGCCATCAAGGTAAACAAAGACCGGAGGAACAGTAGCGGCACCTCATCACCCCCTTGCAGGGTTAAAGGTAGGAAAGGAAACGTCACCCCCGCCGGTGGGGCAGGGCAGGGCACGCATCCTGACAATGCGCAGGCAAAATGGAGAGCCGTCTGAAAGCGAAGGAGCGAGGAAAAGCGCACGTCTCGCCGAACACGTGGTCCCGGCGCTGATACTTCCCTACTACGCCCACACCGAGCTTTAAGGTTCCTACGTTAGCCTTCTAAATATAAGGTGCGGGAAAAATTCTGCAAGAACTGAAAGAACGCTCAGCCCACCCTCTTGGCTGCCGCGCCGCCCCTCCTCTCCATTCCATGGCGGCCTGCCGGCGCTGACCAGTGAACCTGCGGCACCGCGGCCAGACCGTTCCACGGCCTCGAAACCCCCCCGGCGGGACAAACGGGGAGCGCCCAGGAAGGCGATTGCGGCGCCTTTACAACACCCCCAGCAGCTCCACCACGCTGCGCAGGCGAATGATCTCCAGCCCTCGCGCGGCTTGCTCGGCGATGCTGCTCGCCTGCGGCACGAGGGCGCGGTGGAAGCCGAGCTTGGCCGCTTCCTTCAGGCGCGCCTCCACCTGGCTGACGCTGCGCACCTCGCCCGCCAGGCCTAGCTCCCCGAACACAACCGTGCCGGGGGCGATGGGGCGATCCAGGAAGCTCGAGGCCAGCACCGCGGCGATGCCGAGGTCGGCGGCGGGCTCCGACAGGCGCGCCCCGCCCGCCACGTTGGCGAAGATGTCGCAGCCGTGCAGGTGCAGGCCGCCGCGCTTCTCAAGGATGGCGACGATGAGGGAGAGGCGCGCGGCATCGACGCCGGTGGCCATGCGCCGCGGGTTCGCCAGGCCGCTCGTGGTGACCAGGCCCTGCAGCTCCACCAGGAGCGGCCGCGACCCCTCCAGACTGGCCGTCACGGCGCTTCCCGGCGCCCCCTCGGCGCGCTCCGCGAGGAAGAGCTGCGATGGGTTCTCCACCTCGATCAACCCGGCGGCCCCCATCTCGAAGACGCCGATCTCGTTCGTGGAGCCGTGGCGGTTCTTCACGGCGCGTAGGATGCGGCAGGCGTGGCCGCTGTCGGCCTCGAAGTAAAGGACCGTATCGACCATGTGCTCGAGCACCTTGGGTCCGGCGATGGCGCCGTCCTTCGTGACGTGGCCGATGAGGACGATCGGCATGCCGAAACGGCGCGCCCAGGTGATGAGCTGCGCCGCCACCTCGCGGAGCTGGCTGATGCTCCCCGGCGCGGACTCGAGCTTGCTGCTGTAAACGGTCTGGATGGAGTCGATGACGAGGCAAGCGGGCGCGGCACTCTTCACGGTCGGCAGGATGTCCTCGAGGCAGGCCTCCGCCAAGACGAGCAGCGGCTCGACGAGGACGCCGAGGCGCTCGCCCCTCAGGCGGGTTTGCTGCGCCGACTCCTCGCCGGCCACGTAGAGGACCCCGTGCCCCGCCCGGCTGAGCGCGCCGGAGCACTGCAGCAGCAGCGTCGACTTGCCGATGCCGGGATCGCCCCCCACCAGCACCACGGAGCCGGGCACCAGGCCGCCGCCGAGCACCCGGTCGAGCTCGGCGATGCCGCTCACCAGGCGATGCTCGGCGCCCCCCGCGATGGCGGTGATGGGCTGGGCCCGGGGCGGCTCGCCGGCGCTGGCCCGCCGCTCACTGTCGCCCGCCGCCTGGCGTTCCTCGACGAGGCTGCCCCACGAGCCGCAGCCGGGGCAGCGGCCCAACCAGCGCGGCTCGATCGTGCCGCAGCTCTGGCAGATGAAGTGCGTCTTTTCGCGGGCCATGGAAATGCCGGACACGCCTGGGGTTGGAGACAGGAGAACTTGCGAGGAGCACTGCCCCTCGCGCGCCCTTCCACGCGAGGGCGCCCTGCGCACTCGCGGAGGCTGGAGGTGTAGGAGAGCGAGGGTCCCTCACAAAAGATCCCTACAGTAGACCTCTCTATTTAAAGAATGCCGGATCCGTTCGCAGTCTTCAATTGGTTCACTCATCCGGTGCTTCCGGCTCAGCCCTGGGAACTGCTCCTATCCTGGCACCTGATAGATGATCGGACGGTAACGGGGAGGAGGTGCCGCCTTACCTTCAGCCTGAGCTGCGTCAAGCCAGGCCTTCTTGGCTTCCTCGACCTGCCGAAGGGCTTCTTCGGCTGTCTCGCCAAAGGCACTACAGGAGGCAAGGTCTGGAATATCAGCGATGTAGCCGCCATCCTCTTCGCTGTAGAAGATATTGATGTGATAATCGCTCATGCCTCTTCCTTCACTTGAAGGTTATACTTCTCCACCAGTCGCAAGAACTGCCGAATCTGACACGGTTTCGCTTCTCCCTTGACCTCTTGGAGATTCAGGAGTTCTTCGATGTCTCCGTGACTCTAGATATGATGACTGCCGCTGCAACGAACAAGGCGGAAGCCGTATGCTTCCGCCAGGTTTCGCATATCGGCAAATGACACATTATGCACCGCCCCTCGCACCAGTCGTTCGAGAAGCCCCCTGCGACTCATCGTGCCCTGTTCCGCATCTAATATCTCAGCTCACTACCTATGTTGTCCGAGATACCGCACCGGCCAAGCCTGATTTGGACAAGAGCGCCCACACCAAGAAGTTTTTGATGGATCGGGTTCGCAGAACGATTCTCGCCACATCTCCCTACCGTCACTCTCCCGGCCGCTCGTAGGCGCCGCTTTTGCCGCCGCTCTTGCGCACCAGGCGCACGTCGCTGATGGTCATGCCCTTGTCGAGGGCTTTGCACATGTCGTAGATGGTCAGCGCCGCCACGGAAACAGCGGTCATCGCCTCCATCTCGACGCCGGTCTTGCCGGTGAGGCTGGCCGTGGCTTCGATGTCGATGCAGCCCGCGGCGGCGTTGAGGCGGAACTGCACGGCCACTACGTCGAGCGCCAGCGGATGGCAGAGGGGGATGAGGTCGCCGGTGCGCTTCGCCGCCAAGATGCCCGCCACGCGCGCCACCTCGAAGACGTTCCCCTTGGCGACGGCGTTGGACTCGATGGCCCGCAGCGTCTCCGCCGAGGCGTAGACCCGCCCGCGCGCCGTGGCGCTGCGCGCCGTGGCCGCCTTCGCCCCCACGTCCACCATGCGCGAACGCCCCTCCTCGTCGAGGTGGGTGAACGAGGTGACGGACCGCGGCGGTCGAGTTTTCCTGTCGCTCATCGCTGTGTCTTTCGCAGGCATCTTTAAGAAGGTTCGTGGGGGACCCGTGCTCCCCCAGACCCCCCTTTCCCCGCGAGCTGCGCAGCAGCTTGCGTAAGCGGGGTGCGCGCGGAACATTGTTCCGGGGGCACGGCTCCCTCGCAAGAAACTTCGACTGAATCACCAACAGGGTATGCAATGATGCGGCAAGACGCAACAACCACCGAAATGCGGATTTGTTCCGGTGGACCCGTGCTCCCCCACACCCCCATTCCCCGCGAGCTGCGCAGCAGTTCGCGTAACCGGGGTGCGCGAGGGGGCACGGCTCCCTCGCAAAAAAACTCGACTGGATAACAGAGAGGCAACATGAGCGCTACGGGCACGCCAGCGTGATGCCGTTGCTGGCCTGGTAGCGTCCGGCCTTGTCGGCGTAGGAGCGCAGGCAGGGTTCGTCGCCTTCGATGAAGAGGAGCTGGGCGATGCCGGCGCCGGCGTGCAGGCGGGCGGGAAGTGGCGAGGCGTTGCTGATCTCGAGGGTGGCGTGACCTTCCCACTCCGGCTCGAAGGGGGTGAGGGTGACGATGATGCCGCAGCGCACGTAGGTGCTCTTGCCAAACCCGATGGCAATGACGCCGCGCGGGATGCGGAAATACTCCAGGCTGCGCGCCAAGACGAAGGCGTTCGGGGGGATGAGGCAGCTCGCGCCGCGCACCTCCTCAAGCAGCTCCGGCTCGAACGCCAACGGATCGACGACGCTCCCCTGCCGCGGCGCAAAGACGCGAAACTCATCGGCAAGCCGCAGATCATACCCATACGCCGACAGCCCGTGCGACACACCCCGACCCGGCCCGCACCGCCCCTCCTCGGCGAACGGCTCAATCATCCGCGCCGAACGCGCCATCTCCCGTATCCACCGGTCAGATTTGACGGGCATGAGCCTCTCTTATCTCAGAAAGGGGCGGGGCATTTTTTTCTTGGAAGAACGAGGCGAGGGGACCTCGTCCCCTCGCGCACCCCATCTACGCGAGTTGCTGCGCAACTCGCGGGAGCTGGGGGTATGGGGGAGGCAGGGCCGCCCCTCCTCACCAAGGATTCTCTTAACACCTTTCAATAGGCTTCGCTTGGTAGGTTGACGACATCAGTGAGGTTGGTCGTCTCCCAACCATGCTTGTAGGCTCAATCGGTGTTTTTGTAGAACTCGCCGGCCAACAATCATTTGTCGCTCAGAGGGAGAGTTATCATCGGGAATTAACCTGCTCGCTTTCGCCAACTCCTCATCCTCCTCATTCGTGATTCCCGGTGTAACCCCGGAAGAACTGAGTCTTTCGCGTGAATCATCCGGAGGATTGACCATTTCACCTAAGAGTTGAATCTCATCAGCGCTGAGCAGAGACCTACTAGAAGGTGTCCTAAGTAATCTTACGCCTGAGGAATCTTGAAAATATTCGAATAATAGCACTCCTGACAATCTGGATTGCCCAAGAAGATTATCAAGTTCATCAACCACCAACTCAACCATCGCTTCATCCGGACTGCCAATCCTTCCTGAGAGAGCCAAAAAAAGCACGCCAGCATCGCAATCCCCAATTAGTCCAAGTTGTCTTCCACACTTGAGTTTCTTTTCAAAGGCCCTTAATACCCGTCTTGCCAGCGGACCCGTAGGTTTGCAGGCCGGCCCAAGACCGCTAATATCATTTTTTGAGAAACTAAATGCTGTCGCCTCAACACAACACCACCGTCCGCTAACTTTAAATCTTGCGTCAACTGTACTATGTCTGTCCCCAACTTCTGGATAAAGCTCAAAGGCTACATTATTGTCGATACATACTTCTACCAACCTTCCTATGCTCAGAATTTCGAAGATAGCACCATCCCTGTGATAGTTCTGATTACTGTTTAACCTTCCTGTTGTTTTACAGAATTCTTTAATTTGATTTTCCGTCTTACAATATCCTCGTAGTAGAGTTATTCTAGCACTCAATTCCGAAATCAAACCACAAAAACTCCTGAAACTTTCAAGCTTTTCGAGTGCCTCAATTCCAAACATATTATCTGGCGGTAATGATTTTCTCGTTTCCTCCACCATCCTAAAGTATTCCAAGCACCACTCTTCATCAAGCCACTTGCGTAATGGCTCACATCTGTCCATTTGACTCCGCACAGCGGAGAGAAGCTCACGGAGAGCTTCCTGTACCGCTTTGCCTCGCGTAAGTTCTTCTTCGGGATTAAGTTCTTGCAATCTCACAGCCCTAATTTTTAGCAGACATTCTTGATCCACATAAGGATCACGCCCCCACAAATCTCGGGAACTGCTTGCAGGCGGCGTGCAGGACGCGGTCGTTGCAGACGTAGAAGTAGCGCACGCCGCGGTGGATACAGCTTGAGTAGGCGTAGTCGTCGCGCAGCAGGTCGAGGGTGATCGCAAAGGAGTGCTCCCAGCGCCAGCCGTCGCGGTGCAGGGAAACCTCCAGGGCCTCGCCCGAGGGCAAGTCCCCGGAGAAGCTGAGCTGGATACCAGGATCGTAGGAGGCGATATCTTCGCGCACTTTCCGCTCCACCAACGCAACCTCGGCTGCGGTTGAACGTATCAAGCCTCTTCCTCCATGCAACGGTACCGCTTCAGCCTGTCTGCGAATGAACCCTTCTCATCCTTCCTTTCACTTGAGAACCTTGTTGACCTCATGGAGTAGTCTTTTACAGCAATAGTCAACCGACTTGGATGAACCAAGGAACCTAACGTGTGGTCTTTGATGGTGAACAGGACAACGAAGCGATAAGAGTTTCCGTTGCAACTCTTCTTCAACGAATTTCAGAGCGGACTGGTGGATAGCACGGCCGAAGGTGCTCGGAGAAACTTTTCGCCCATTGAGCTTGAATTCTTCCTGGAACGTAAACACAGCTCTCTTCTCGGCTAAAACTGCACAAGGATCAGGCGTTTCGGTGTGAAGGACGGGCATTGCAGGCAGTAGTTTTGGAAACAACTTGCCCGCATGAACATACGCCGTTGTTCCAGATGCCGGCAGTCGGGCTGTTCATCTCCAGGGGGACTCATGGAACTTCCTATCAAGGAGTTGTTGGGGAGAATCCCGTAGACGGCGTAGGCACAGCTCTCCCCTCTTTCCTGAGCGCCACGATCCAGCGCGGACATCTTCTTAGTCCCTTTCCCCTGCCCGCTCCATGGCGCCGAGGCGCTGCTCGATGGCGGCGCGCAGGGCGGCGTCATCAAGTCTCCCTTCGCGGCTCAGGTAGAACTCGCTGGGGCTACGCCAGCCCTCCTTGGAGAGGACGATGCGTACGATGCCGCCGGGAGACCCTGCCCGCTCGTCCGAGCGCACCTTCACCCGCGCGTCGATGGCCTGCACGGTCTGCGTGATCAGCCCCGTCACGCCGCCATTCACCGCACCTGACGCTTCCGGCATGGGAAATCCCTTTCTCTCTTAATTACACCTTGAGAACCCGCAGTTCTTGCAGACGAAGCAGCCGTCGAGCGGTTCGAGCATGTGCGAGCAGTCGGGGCAGACGGCGAGGAGATCGGTGGCCGGGGGGCCCGCTTTCAGGAAGCTGACGGCCTGCACGTCGCGCGCCGGCAGGGGCGCCTCGGCGTTGATCTTCAGGTGGTGCCCCAGGGCCTTGCCGATGGCGTCCGGCACCGACTGGATGAGTTCCCCGTCGTACCACACCTGGCGCCCGCACTGGATGCCCAGGAGCTGCTTGACGATGACCTGCGGATCGACGCCGGAGCGCAGGGCGATGGAGATGATGCGGCCGAGCGCCTCGGTGAGGGAGTTGACCAGGCTGCCGCTCTTGCCGAGCTGCAGGAAGACCTCGGCGATGCCGAAGTCGTCGCGGTTCAGCGTGATGTAGAGGTCGCCGTCGGCCGTCGGGATGCGCTCGGTGTCGCCTTGCAGGCGGCGGCTGCGGGCACGCAGAGAGGCGTACTTCGATGTGCTCGGCGCCGCGCTCGACACCAGTTCGGCGCTCTTGGCCTCTCCCGACCCCGGCTTGGCCGCGCCGGCGGCCTTTTCCAGGCCTCGGCCCGCCACGGCCTGGCCTGCGGGCGCGGCAGCCTGTTCGCCAGGTTTGCCGAGGTTGAGCACCTGCCCCTCGCGGCTGCCGTCGCGGTAGATCGTCACCCCCTTGCAGCCGAGCTTGTAGGCCAAGCGGTAGACCTCCGCCACGTTCTGCTCCGTCGCGTCATGGGGGAAGTTCACCGTTTTGCTCACGGCGTTATCGGTAAACTCCTGGAACGCCGCCTGCATGCGGATGTGCCACTGGGGCGTGATGTCGTGCGCCGTGGCGAAGAGCCGCTGGAGGTCCTCCGGCACCTCCGCCAGGCCGCGCACGCCGCCGCGCTCCGCCACCTTCTCCATCAGCTCCGGGCTGGCCAGGCCGCGCGCCCGCGCCGCCTCCTCGAAGAGGGGGTTCACCTCGACGAGGTGGTCGTTGTCCATGACGTTGCGCCAGTAGCTCAGGGCGAAAAGCGGCTCGACGCCGCTGCTGCAGCCGGCGATGATGCTGATGGTGCCGGTTGGCGCGATGGTGGTCACCGTGCTGTTGCGCTGCAGCGGCTCGCCCTGCTGGTCCCAGAGGCTGCCGGGGAAGTTCGGGAAAGCTCCGCGCCGGCACGTCAGCTCGCGCGAGGCCTCTTTGGCCTCGAGGTGGATGAAAGCCATCAGCTCCTTCGCCTGGGCGATCGCCTCCTCGGAGTCATACGGGATGCCCAGCCGCACGAGCATATCCGCAAAGCCCATCACCCCCAGGCCGATGCGGCGGTTGGCGCGCGTCATGGCCTCGATCTGCGGCAGCGGGTAGTTGTTCACCTCCACGACGTTGTCGAGGAAATGCACCGCCTTCCAGGTGGTGTCGCGCAGCTTCTCCCAATCGACCTCCCAGGTCGCCGCCTCCGACCCTGCCTGCCGGGAGCGCGCCCGCCCATGAGGCGCCGCGGCATCGCCGGCCTCCACCCGCCGCACCATCCGCGCCAGGTTGATGGAGCCGAGGTTGCACGACTCGTACGGCAGCAGCGGCTGCTCGCCGCAGGGGTTGGTGCTCTCCATCTCGCCGAGCTTGGGCGTCGGGTTGTCGCGGTTGATGCGATCCAGGAAGACGATCCCCGGGTCGCCGTGCTGCCAAGCCTGGCGCACCATGAGGGTGAACACCTTGCGGGCGCTGAGCTTCTTGCGCACCTTCTTGGTGTGCGGCTCGACGAGCTCGTACTCCTCATCCCGCTCCACGGCCTGCATGAAGCGCTCCGTGAGCGCCACCGAGATGTTGAAGTTTGTCACCTCCTGCCGGCTGCTCTTGCAGGTGATGAACTCCAGGATGTCCGGGTGGTCCACCCGCAGAATCCCCATGTTGGCGCCGCGCCGCGTCCCCCCCTGCTTGATCGCTTCGGTGGCGGCGTTGAAGACCTTCATGAAGGACACCGGGCCGCTCGACACGCCCCCCGTGGTGCGCACCGTGCTCCCCTTCGGCCGCAGCCGCGAGAAGGCGAAGCCGGTGCCGCCGCCGCTCTTGTGGATGAGCGCCGTGTCCTTGATGGTCTCGAAGATGCGCTCCAGCGAGTCATCGACCGGCAGCACGAAGCAGGCCGAGAGCTGCCCCAGGTCGCGCCCGGCGTTCATCAGCGTCGGCGAGTTCGGCAAGAACTCGAGGTTCGCCATCAGGGCGTAGAACTCGCGCGCCGTCTCCTCGAGGCGCTGCGGGGCGTAGGGCGCGTCCCCCTTGGCGATGTGCGCCGCCACGCGGCGGAACATCTCCTCCGGCGTCTCCACCGGTGCGCCGTTCTCATCCTTCGCCAGGTAGCGCCGCTCCAGCACTCGCAGCGCGTTCTCCGTCAGGTCGAGCGCCGCGCCAGCTTCTGCCTTCCCCGCCTGAGCCTGGGCGCGCGCCGCCATCTTGGCCTCAACCATCTGGCCGATGAGCAGGTTGGGAATCAGGGTGAGCTTCAACCGGCGCAGCTCCTCTTCGATCTCCCGGCTCATGGCGCGCGCCTCCGTAGCGCTGAGTCCACGGCCTCTCTCCAAGCTGCGGGCCAGCCGCTCACCATCCCACGCCCCGGCCGCTGCCCCCTCGGCAAGCACCGTCAGCGACGGACACGACGAGACCTCCGCCTCTCCCGTGCGGCTCGCCGGCGAGTCCACCGCAGTCGTGTGAGAAGTCTTGCGCTCCATGACACTCCCCCTTTCCAACGCTCCGCTATCTCTCTACTTTATAGTATGCCCTTGACAGGCGTGCGATTCAATCCCTGCCCACATTTTGTGGGCAAGTGGGGATGTTACCACAAGATATGGGGCTGTCAACCAAATTTTAAGAAAAATGAGCGCCGCGCAAAGCCGCCCCGGAGGCCACCGTCGGGCCGGCGCGCCGCGCGCCGCCGCATGGGTAGCCGCCCTGCGCAACCTGTCGCGTTCTCCCCCTGCCGCCGGTGAGGAAGCGCGGCCCGGCAGCGGCTGCACCGCGGCTCCACCGCCCTGCCCCGTTTCGCCGCCGACGCAGGTCGTGGTATCATTGCCCGCGGCGGTGCCGACGGGCCACGAACGGCGTGGCAGGGGCGGCGTCGGCGGTCAGTTTGCCACCATTCCAGGCGAAAGGCACTCATCGTGAACACCCAGCACCTGGTGCGGCGGCTGGTGAAGGCCACGCCGAGCAAGATCGTCTTTCTCATCCTGGACGGCCTGGGGGGCTTCCGCGGCGCCGGGCGGCAGCAGAGCGAGCTCGAGGCGGCCCGCCTGCCGCACCTCGACGCGCTCGCCGCGGCCTCCTCCTGCGGCCTCAGCGATCCGATCGCGCCGGGGATCACCCCCGGCAGCGGGCCCTCGCACCTGGCGCTATTCGGCTACGACCCGGTCGAGCACGACATCGGCCGCGGCCTCCTCTCCGCCCTCGGCGTCGATTTCCCCTTGCAGCCCTCCGACCTGGCGGCGCGCATGAACTACTGCACGGTGAGGGACGGCCTGGTGACCGACCGGCGCGCCGGCCGCGTCCCCACCGCCGAGTGCGCCAGGCTTTGCCGCATGCTCGCGAAGGTCGAGATCGCCGGCGTCGAGGTGTTCGTGCAACCGGAGCAGGAGCACCGCGCCGCCCTCATCCTGCGGGGCGAGGGGCTGGACGATCACCTGACCGACTCCGATCCCCAGGTCACCTGCAAGGCGCCGCTGCGGGTCCAGGCGCTCGAAGCCCAGGCCGAGCGGGCGGCGACCATCGTCAACGAGTTCGTGCGCCAAGCCGGCATGATCTTGAAAGACGAGCGGCCGGCGAACATGGTGCTGCTGCGGGGGTTCGCCCGTTATCACCCCATTCCAAGCATGCAGGAGCTCTACCGCTTGAACCCCGCCTGCATCGCGGTCTACCCGATGTACAAGGGCGTCACCCGCCTCATCGGCATGAAGGTGCTGGAGACCGGCCCGAGCCTCGGGGAGGAGGTGGCGACCCTCGAAACGCATTGGCAGGAGCACGATTTCTTCTATCTGCACGTGAAGAAGACCGACAGCGCCGGCGAGGACGGCAACTTCGACGCCAAGGTGGCGGTCCTCGAGGAGGTGGACGGTCTTCTTGGCCGCATCCTCGGCCTGCGGCCGGAGGTGCTTGTCATCACCGGCGACCACTCGACCCCCTCCGCCCTGAAGGGCCATAGCTGGCACCCGGTGCCGGTGCTCATGCACGGGCGCTGGTGCTGGCCTGACGAGGTGCGGAGCTTCACCGAGCTGGCCTTCAGCCGCGGTTGCCTCGGGCGCCTGCGGGCCACGGACATCATGCCGCTGGCGCTGGCCAGCGCCGAAAAACTGGCGAAGTACGGCGCCTGAGCGGGGGCAGTCTCGGCGGAGCGGCGAAGTGCGCGCCGCGCAGACGGCCGCCGCGGCGCCGCAACCTCAGTCCCAGCTCAGCCGAGGAAGAGGTCGAAGTACCAGGCAAGGAGGGTGTTTCCGGCCAGGAGCGCCAGGAGCGCCCCAAGGGCCAGGTAGGGCCCAAAGGGGATGGGGGTGCGTCGGCTGTGCCGCAGGAGGAGGAGCATGGCGCCGCCGGTGAGCGACCCCAAGAAGGCCGCGAAGATGATCGTCAGCAAGGCGATCTTCCATCCCAGGAAGGCCCCCACCATCGCCATGAGCTTGATATCGCCACCCCCCATCGCTTCCTGCTTCAAGAGCACGCCGCCCAGCACCCCAACGGCATAGAGCACGCCGCCGCCGACCAGCCCCCCGAACACCGCCCAGAGGGGTCCGTGGGGCAGAAGGAAGAGGCTCGCCAGAACCCCCGCGAGAGTTCCCGGCAGGGAGATGACGTCGGGGATGATCTGGTGCTCCAGGTCGATAAACGAGATGATCAGGAGCGCCTCGAAGAGGGCGAGGTAAGCCGGCAGCTCCCTGGACCAGCCGATCTCCCACCAGAGCAGCAGGAAGAGGAGGGCTGACAGCGCCTCAACGAGAGGGTAGCGCGGCGAGATGCGGCTGCCGCAGCTCCGGCAGCGGCCCCGCAGCAGCAGGTAGCTGAGGACCGGCAGGTTATCGAACCAGCGCACGGCGGCGCCGCAGTGGGGGCAGTGGGAGCCGGGGCGGACCACGGAGAGGCGGCGCGGCAGGCGGTGGATGCAGACATTGGCGAAGCTGCCGAAGATGGCGCCCACCAGGGCCACCACGGCGCCTGCAAACGGACCAGCAAAGGGCTCGGGGCTCACGTCAGCTCAGCACTCGGCAGGAGGGGGATGCATCACACCGCCGCCTCGGCCGCCTCAGCCGCCGCTGGGGGGAAGGGGCGATCCAGGAACATGCGGCACCAGACCTCGAAGATGAGGAGATTCCACAGCAGCGGGCTGTGATCGGCCCGCCTGCCGAGATGGTCCGCCAGCAACCGCTCGACCGCCGGCGGCTGGAGCAGGCCGCGGTCGCGCGCCCGCCGGCTGAGGAGGAGGTCGCGCGCGAAGTCCGCCAGTTCGCCGCGCAGCCAAAGGTCGATCGGCACGGCGAAGCCCCGTTTCGCCCGCTGGATGATGTCCGAGGGCAGGAGCCCGCTGGCAAGACGCCGCAGGAGGTGCTTCCCTTCCAGGCGGAGCAACCCTCGGGGATGGATCTTGAGATTGAGCGGCAGGCGCGCCGCAAACTCGACAAGGCGGTGATCGAGGAACGGCGAGCGCGCCTCGAGGCCATGCGCCATGCTCATGCTGTCCACCTTCGCGAGCACATCGTTAGGCAGGTAGCCGAGGGTATCGAACTCCATGAGGCGCTGCAACCCCGGTGAGCCCAAGGATGCGAGCTGCGCCGCGCGCTCGGCGCGCAGGCTGCGGTCCTCGATCTGCCGGAGGAGGTCGGGCGAATAGAGGGCCGCGCGCCACTCCGGCCGCAGCATCGCCAGCATCGTCACGTAGCGCTCCGAGGCAGGCTGCGCCGCGGCGTCGCTGAAGCGCCGCAGGCGCGCCCCGAAGCTCCAGCGGCTGCGTCCTCCGCCCTGGAGCAGCGAGGCGAGCCGGGCAAGCCCGCGCAGCGCCGCCAGGGTGGGCGCGGGCAGCCACGCCGCGCAGCGCTCGGCATACGCCGCCGCCCGGTAACGGTCGTAGCCGCCGAAGGCTTCATCTCCCCCGTCCCCCGTCAGCACGACGGTAACGTGCCGGCGGCTCAACTCGGAGACGTAGTAGGTGGGCACGGCCGAGGCGTCGCCGAACGGTTCGCTGAAGTGCCAGACCAGCTTCGGCAGGATCGCTAGGGCATCCGGCTTCACCACGAACTCGTGGTGCTCCGTCGCATAGCGCGCCGCCACCTGGCGGGCGAATGGCAGCTCGTTGTAGGCCCCCGCCTCGAAGCCGATGGTGAAGGTGCGCACAGGCGACGCTAGCGCCTTGGCCATCAAGGCCACGATGAGGCTGGAGTCGATGCCACCGCTGAGGAACGCCCCCAGGGGCACGTCGCTGACGAGCTGCTCGCGCACGGCCTCGCGGAGCAGCTCGTGGAGCTGCTCCTGGAGCGACGCCGCGCTTCCCGCCACAGGCTCCCCGCCGCTCGGCAGCCGCCAGTAGGGGCGCAGCCGCACGCCATGGGCATCACAGAGGAGGAGGTGGGCGGGCGGCAGTTTGCGGATGGCGCGGAAGACGCTGCGGGGAGCGCCGATGCACTGGAAGGTGAAGAAATCGTCCAAGGCCTCGGCGTCGAGGTCGCGGGGAACGCCCGGCGCCACGAGCAGGGCGCGTAGCTCGGAGGCGAAGTTGAGGCAGCCGCCGACATCAGCGTAGTAGAGCGGCTTCTGCCCCAGGCGGTCGCGCCCCAGGAGCAGGCGGCGACGGCGCCCGTCCCAGAGGGCGAAGGCGAACATGCCGCGCACCTTGTCGAGGCAGTCATCCCCCGCTTCCTCGTAGAGGTGCAGGAGCACCTCGGAGTCGCTCTGCGTGGCGAAGCGGTGGCCCGACGCCTCCAGGCGGCGCCGCAGCTCCCGATAGTTGTAGATTTCCCCGTTGATGACGAGGGCGCAGCTCTGATCCTCATTGTAGAGCGGCTGGCGGCCACCCGCGAGGTCGATGATGCTCAACCGGCGGTGGGCCAAGCCGAAGAACGGCTCCTGGTGGAAGCCCGCGTCATCCGGTCCACGATGCGCCAGCAACCCCGCCATGGCGGCCAACGTTTCGGCAGCCACGGGGCGGCGCTCCTGGTAGGCGTAGATGCCGGCGATGCCGCACATCCGCAGCTCCTTCCTCCGCCGCAGCGTCGGTCAAGATGGTAACCCGGCTGCCGACGAGACCGCTCCGCAGGCCGTGGCGCTTCGCCTTGCATCCCCACCTGGCCGGGCTGGCGCCTTCCGACACCCAGATGCTGAACCGCCGCCGCGGCTCCATGCTACGCCTCAAGCTTAGGCCATGCGAACCAAAAAACAAAGCCCCCAGACCACTGCGTCGAGGGCTTTGCTTTACCGCAAGGATGGATCGCCGACAATCGCTGGAGGGGCTCCTTCAAGGGTGTGATCGGGCCGCGAACGCCGCAGTGACCGGCTTTGGCGCAGGCCCCTCCTCATCCAGGGCGAGGGCTGCGCCGAAGGTCGGCCTGCTCAGCCGCGCGCGGCGAGCGTTAGCACCCTGCCGTGCACTTGATGGACCCATCGGCGTAGGTGAGCGTCCACACCTCGCCGGCGATATCGAAGCCGGCCTTGCCGGTTCCGGTCGAGGTCTTGTCGTCCACCACCGCATACTGGTAGTAGGTCTCGCCGGTCGGCGCTTCGTAGTTGACCTCCAACGCCGTCTTGCCGTACCGGCCGTGCTCAGCCTTATACACCTCCTGGAGCGTCCGGATGTGCCCAAGTTCCTGCTTCGCCTCGCTCTGCCGCGCCCGCTTCGAGTAGCTCTTGAAATTCGGAATGGCAATTGCCGCCAGAATCCCGATGATGGCCACGACGATCATCAGCTCGATGAGCGTAAAGCCCTTCTCTCCCCAGTTCTCGTTCCGCCGTGCGAGCATCTCCTGTCTCCTCTTCCATGCCGCGATGGCTCCAGCGACCCCTTGCGTTCCGTAGGTCAGGCGCTGCTTGAGGAAGCAAGTCCCATGCCAACTTCAGTAGAACCTTGTCAACCTTGTTCTTACTCCAAGACAAAGGGACGTTGCAATCCTCGGTTTCTTGCACACCATAGCGCAGAAGTGGGGCGAGCTCAATGTTTGGCGGCAGTTCGTCTCCGCGGGAGAGAGAGTGGCCGGTTTCGCGTCCCTTCCTCGGCCTGCCCTGGAGTGCGCGGCGCTGCTTTATTTGACCAGATTGCTCACCGACCTGACAAAACTTGTCACCCGAGCGGGCTGTGGCGCGACCCAGCGCCGCGCCGCGGCACGCGCTGCCACCTCGGCGGCACCGGCCGGCGCCTCCCCATCGGGAGCCGCGCGGCACGGTGGCCATTCGCAGGTGGGCCGACAGCCTCCCTACCGACATCCCATGGCCGCCAGGTCCCACCTTGAGTTGCGGTTCGTGCGGTGGCCTGCTTCCCTCTCCGCCGCGCCTGCACAGGCAGGCGAGCGGGCTTTCGCCTCCACGGCGAGGTCCGTGCCGGGCGCACCCACGGCAAAGCCCTCAGACTGCCGCGTCGAGGGCTTCGTCCCACCGCAAGGATGTAATACCACAATCGCTGGGGGGCTTGCCCCTGGTTTATCAGACTCTGGAGGACGGTTGCCGCGTCCAGTGGGAAGGCGCTCGGGCCGCGAACGCCGCGATGCCCGGCATTGGCGCAGCCCCCTCCTCATCCAGGGCGAGGGCTGCGCCGAAGATCGGCCTGCTCAGCCGCGCGCGGCGGGCGTTAGCACCCTGCCGTGCACTTGATGGTTCCATCCGCGTAGGTGAGCGTCCACACCTCGCCGGCGATATCGAAGCCGGCCTTGCCGGTTCCGGTCGAGGTCTTGTCATCCACCACTGCGTACTGGTAGTAGGTTTCGCCCGTGGGCGCTTCGTAGTTGACCTCCAACGCCGTCTTGCCGTACCGGCCCTTTTCAGCCTTGAACACCTCCTGGAGCGTCCGGATGTGCCCGAGTTCCTGCTTCGCCTCGCTCTGGCGCGCCCGCTTCGAGTAGCTCTTGAAGTTCGGAATGGCAATCGCCGCCAGAATCCCGATGATGGCCACAACGATCATCAACTCGATGAGCGTAAAGCCTTTCTCTCCCCATTTCTCATTCTGCCGTGCGAGCATCTTCTGTCTCCTCTCTCACGCTGCGATGGTTCCAGGGACCCCTTGCGTTCCGTGGGTCAGGCGCTGCTTGAGAGAGCAAGTCCCATGCCAACTTCAGTAGAACCTTGTCAACCCTTTTCTCACTCCGTCAACAAGGGAAAGTGACAACTCTGGAGATCTTCCGCCGATCTTGTACCTGCAAGGAAAAGTCGAATGTTTTCCGTCAGTTCACCTCTTCTGGGGAGATCGCGGCCGGTTTCGCGTCGCTGCCTCGGTTTACGCCGCGTCGCGCCGCTCTTCTGACAATATTCGTCACCTGGATTGACACATTTTGTCAGTCGAGGGATCCGAGCCTTCCCCGCTCCGCCGTGACCCGGCTGGCGGGACGATGGCCTGGTGGCACAGTTTCATGAGCGGTCAACGGCGGCGAGGCGAGGCGGGACCTTTGGAGAGGGAGCGACAACGCCGAGCCCCGGGGGACCGAGCAAGCCCTGAGGCGGGGGAGGAAGCGCGGCGGCGGCCCGCCGCGAGCGTCTTGGCGCGCTGCCTTCGGCGCCGCGCGGCACGGCATCTTTGCACGCCTGGCAACCTTCGCGGCAGCAGCCCGGCACAACCCGGCCTGGAGGGGCCCACGCCGAGCTTGCGGTCAAGACTCCGCGCCGCCGTCCACAGCTCCTTCCTGGGCGCCCTTCAGCAAGCCGGCAGCCTTGCGGATTTCGTGCTCGAGCGCCGCGGCCAGCTCGGGGTGCTCGCGCAGGAAGTGTTTGGCGTTCTCCCGCCCCTGGCCGATACGTTCATCGCGGTACGAGTACCACGCGCCGCTCTTGGCGAGCAGGCCGCGTTCGACGGCAAGGTCGAGGAGGTCGCCGCTGGAGGAGATGCCCTCATCATAGAGGATGTCGAACTCGGCTTGCCGAAACGGCGGCGCCAGCTTGTTCTTCACCACCTTCACGCGCGTGCGGTTGCCGACGACGTTCTCCCCCTCCTTGAGGGAGGCGATGCGGCGGATATCCAGGCGCACGGAGGTGTAGAACTTCAGCGCGTTGCCGCCGGTGGTGGTTTCGGGATTGCCGAACAGCACGCCGATCTTTTGCCGAATCTGGTTGGTGAAGATGATGCAGGTGTGCGATTTGGAGATGACGCCGGTGAGCTTGCGCAGGGCCTGCGACATCAGGCGCGCCTGCAGCCCCATGTGGGCGTCCCCCATCTCCCCTTCGATCTCCGCCTTGGGCACCAGCGCCGCCACCGAGTCGATGACGATGACATCGATGGTGCCGCTACGCACCAGCACGTCGCAGATTTCCAATGCCTGCTCGCCGGTATCCGGCTGGGAGATGAGAAGCTCCTCGAGGTTCACGCCGAGCTTCTGGGCATAGAGGGGGTCGAGGGCATGCTCGGCGTCGATGAAGGCGGCAATCCCTCCGGCTTTCTGGGCATTGGCGATGACGTGCAGCGTGAGGGTCGTCTTGCCTGAAGACTCAGGCCCGAAGATCTCGGTGACCCGCCCGCGCGGCAAGCCTCCCACCCCCAACGCAACATCGAGGGCAAGCGAGCCGGTGGGGATCGCCGGCACCTCCACGCGCGCGGCGGTATCACCGAGGCGCATGATCGCGCCGCGCCCGAACTGCCGTTCAATCTGAGCCACGGCAAGGTCTAACGCCTTCTGCCGACTCTCCTTCTCCCTCTCCATATGGCTCCCTCCGGGGGGACACGCCTGCGCGGACAACGGGGCGCGAGGCTCAGGACCTCATCGACCTCCCACACTGCACGACCACTAGTTGGAGCCCAGCAGCGCCACGTTCTCCACCAGGGTGTGGATGGCGCCGGTAGGGTTCAGCTCGCTGCGAAACAAGGCACAGGAGTCGACGTGCACCTCGGCGTGCAAGCCCTGCTGGGCGGCGTGCACCTGCCGCAGCAGGCTGCCCTTGCGCTGCACGGACTTCACCCGTCCCAGCGTAAGGTGCGGCGCGAAGTGGCGGGCATCGCGCTCGATCCCCAGGGCGGCCAAGCGTTCCTCCAGCCTAGCGTGCAGCGTGGCCAGCGAAGCGCTCTCGTTCTTCCACCCCACCCACAGCACGCGGGGGTAGTTGAGGTTGGGAAACGCCCCCACCTCGGTGAGGGTGAGCGTGAACGCCGGCACCTCCGCGGCCGCTCCGCGCAGGGCCTCGATGATCTGCGGGATGAGCGCCTGGGCGGTCTCACCGAGAAACTTCACCGTCAAGTGCATGGTATCGGGCCGCACCCAAACGACCTGCAGGCCGGGGTTGGCAAGCCGCTCCTGCATCTGCTGGAGGAGCGTCTTGATAGCGGCTGACAGCGGCACGGCGATGAAGGCGCGGATCGTTTTCATGACGTCGTCGCTTCAGCCCGTTCCGTAAGATGCGCCACCAGCAGGTGGAGAGCCGCCGCCACCGCCTGCTCCTGCACCTCGGCGCGGCTGCCCCGGAAGCGGTGCTCGGCAACCTGGACCGCCTCGCCCCGCGCGCCGCCGCTGCACACCCCAACGTACACCAGCCCCACCTCCCGGCTGCCGGTGTCGCTGGTAGGCCCAGCATTGCCGGTGACGCTCACGGCAACGTCGGTGCGGGCCAGCAGCCGCATGCGCCGCGCCATGGCCACCGCCAGCTCGCGGCTGACGGCGCCGTGCTCCGCCAGCATCTCCGCAGGCACTCCCAAAAGCTCCCATTTTGCCCGCGCCGTGTACGCCAGCATGCCGCCCACGAAGTAATCAGATGCCCCGGCAACGCTCGTGATGGCGGCGCCAAGCGCGCCTCCCGTGCAGGACTCCGCCACCGCCAGCGTGGCGCCGCGGCGTCGCAGCTCCCCGCCGAGCCGCTTCGCCAGCTCCTCGACCGAGGTACCCATGACCGCCGCGACCGCTCCGTTCCAATCGGCTTCGGCCTGGCTGGCTCCCCCCGCCGCCGTCCTAGCTCACAAGAGAGGCGGTCACGCGACGCGCCCAGGCATCCGCAGCCAGCACCGTCTCGAGGTCCGTGACCGGCTTCGCCGTGTGCGCCGCCATGGTCTTCTCGATGGACTTGGGAATCTCCGAAAACGGCAGGCGCTGCTCGAGGAACGCCCCCACGGCCACCTCGTTGGCGGCGTTGAGGACCGTGGGCATGGTGCCGCCGAGGCGGGCGGCCTCGTAGGCCAGGCGCAGACAGGGGAACTTCTCTACATCAGGCGGCTCGAAGGTGAGCGTCTGCAGGGCCGCCAAATCGAGCGACGGAAGCCGGTTCGGCAGCCGCTGCGGGTAGCTGAGGGCATAGGCGATCGGCACGCGCATATCGGCGATGCCAAGCTGCGCAATGACGGCGCCATCGTGAAACTCGACGAGGGAATGAACGATGCTCTGACGATGGATGAGGACGTCGATTTGCTCGAGGCTGACGCCGAACAGCCAGCGGGCTTCGATCACCTCGAGTCCCTTGTTCATGAGGGTGGCGCTATCGACGGTGATCTTCGCCCCCATGGTCCAGTTCGGGTGGCGCAGGGCCTCCGCCGGCGTGACGCTGGCGAACTTCTCCGGCGGGCGATCCAGGAACGGCCCGCCGGACGCCGTCAGCAGGATCCTGCGAATGGAGCTCCGTTGTTCGCCGGCAAGGCACTGGAAGATGGCGCTATGTTCGCTGTCCACCGGGATGATGCGGCTGGGGTCGGCAGACGCTCCCGCCATCAGCTCGCCCGCCATGACGAGCGTCTCTTTATTCGCGAAGGCGACTGTCTTCTTCGCCTCGAGGGCGGCCAGGGTGGGGAGGAGGCCGGCGGCGCCGACGATGGCCGCCATCACCTGCTCGGCCTCCGGCATGACCGCCACCTTGGTGATTCCCTCCACTCCGGCGAGGATTTCGACGCTTGCCGGCGGCAGGCGCCGGCGCAGACGCTCCGCGGCCTCGGGGTCCCGCAACGCCACGAGGCGCGGCCCGAACTCCGCCACCTGCCGCTCCAGGAGCTCATCGTTGCTCCCCGCCGTCAGCCCCACCACGGTGAAACGGTCCGGGTGGTCGCGGATGACATTGAGCGTGCTGGTACCGATGGAGCCGGTGGAGCCGAGCACGGCGATGGCGCGTCGTGGGGTTGCTGCCATAGGCCTGACGTGAACGGCGATTCCTTACCTGCCCAGGAACCGCTCCAGAAACTTGAGCCAGAAGTAGGAGGCGGGCGCGGCGAGGAGCAGGCCGTCGATGCGATCGAGGAGCCCACCGTGTCCGGGCAGGAGGCCGCCTGCGTCCTTCACCCCGACGCTGCGCTTCAGCAGCGACTCCATCAGGTCGCCGAGCTGGCCAGCCAGGCCCATGACCACGGCCAGGCTCAGCACCACGCCCCAGGGCAGAGGCACGGCGCCCGTGAGCTTGCCAAGGAGCGCCGCCAGGAGGCTTCCCGCCAGGCCGGCCATGGCGCCCTCGACCGTTTTCCGCGGACTCAGCCGCGGCGCCAGGGCCCGCCGGCCCCACACCTTGCCACCCACGAAGGCCAGTGTATCACCAATCCACACACAGGCAAAGAGCAGAAGGACGAGCCGAACGCCGTGCGGCGCGGCATGGAGCGGCACGAGGTAGCCGAGCAAGCCACCCACGTAAAGGACAGCGAAGCAGCTCAGCGCCAGCTCGTCGACGGTGCGCCGGCCGCGCACGCCGATCCCCATGTGGAGCGTCAGGAGGAGGCTCACGAAGAGCGCCAGGATGGCCGGCAGTGTGCCGTCCCACGCCTCCGTAAAGCTCCAGACGTAGGCGAACGAGGCAGGCGCCACCAGGGCGAGGGCAAGCCGCGAGCGTTCCGCCGCGGTCATCAGGACGAGCTCGCTCGCCGCCACCGCGGCCGCTAGGGCGACGATGAGCGTGAAGAGCCAGGCGGGCGCGAAGAGGAGCCAGAGGAGGAGGGGGGGAATGAGGACGGCGGCGCTGAGGAGACGCGGCACAATGCGTTCTCAACTCTTCGGGGACAAGAGCTGTTCCTGCGTCCTCCCGAAGCGCCGCTGACGATTCTGGTAGTCGATGATGGCGCGCAGGAGGTCCGCCTCGCTGAAGTCGGGCCAGTAGATGTCGGTGAAGAAGAACTCGGCGTAGGCGAGCTGCCAGAGGAGGAAGTTGCTGACGCGCAGCTCGCCGCTGGTGCGGATGAGGAGATCCACGTTCGGCAGCCCCGCGGTGTAGAGCTGCCCGTCAATGGCGGCCTCATCAATCTCCTCGGGCCGCAGGCGCCCGGCCGCCACCGCCTCCGCCAGGCGGCGCACCGCGCTGAGGAGCTCTTCCCGCGCCCCGTAGCTCAGTGCCAGGGAGAGCACCATGCCGGTGCAGGAGGCGGTCTGCTGGCGCGTCGAGGCGATGAGCTCCTGCACCTCGCGCGGCAAGTCCTGGATGCGACCGATGGCGTTGAAGCGGATATTTTCCGCCGCCATGCGGCGGATTTCCTTCTGCAGGAACTCGCTCAGGATGCCCCACAGGGCGCTGATTTCGGTGATGGGCCGGGCCCAGTTCTCCAGGGAGAAGGAGTAGAGGGTGAGCGCCTTCACCCCCAGCTCGCGGCACAGCGTCACCACGCGATCAACAGCCTGCACCCCGACGCGGTGGCCGGCGATGCGCGGCAGATGGCGTTCCTTGGCCCAACGGCCATTCCCATCCATGATGATCGCGATGTGGGCAGGCAGGCGCGTGAGGTCAACCTGCTCGAGTAAGGGATGATCTGGCACGGGTTGTCCCGAACTCCGTTGGCACGCGCCGCCGGGGGATCAGGAGATCTCGAGGATCTCTTTCTCCTTCCGCGCGGCAACGTCATCAACCTGGTTGATGAACTGGTCGGTGAGCTTCTGCACCTTCTCCTGCGCCTTGAAAAGATCGTCCTCGGTGAGCTGCTTGTTCTTCTGCCGCGCTTTCAGGTCCTCGTTCCCCTCGCGTCGCACATTGCGAATCGCCACCCGACACTCTTCGGTCCTCTTCTTCAGGTGCTTCACCAGCTCGCGCCGGCGCTCCTCGGTCATCATCGGGATGCTGAGGCGCAGCATCTTGCCGTCGCTGTTCGGAGTGAGGCCCAGATCGGAGGCTCGGATCGCCTTTTCAATCAGGGGCAAGGCAGTCGGGTCCCAAGGCTGCACCGTGAGCAGGCGACTCTCCGGCGCCGACAGCGTGGCGAGCTGGTTCAAGGGCGTCGGCGTGCCGTAGTAGTCGACCTTGATGCCATCCAGCAGGGCCACCGAAGCGCGACCCGTCCTCAGGCTGGCGATCTCCCTCTTGAACACCTCGATGGCGCTCTCCATCCGCTGCTTCAGGTCGTTGAACTGCTCATCCATCGTCAGGAGGCCTCGCGAATGATGGTCCCCACATCCTCGCCGCAGAGCACGCGCTTCAGGTTCCCCGGTTGCCGCGCATCGAAGACGACGATCGGCAGGGCATTGTCGCGGCAAAGCGACATGGCCGTGGAATCAAGCACCTTGAGGTTCCGCTGCAGCGCCTCGGTGAAGGTGAGCGTGCGGTAGCGCGTGGCGCTGGGGTCCCGGGAGGGATCCGCGGTGTAGACGCCGTCCACCTGCGTCGCCTTCAGGAGGATCTCGGCGCCGATCTCCATGGCCCGCAGGGCGGCCCCGGTGTCCGTCGTGAAGTAGGGGTTGCCGGTGCCGCCGGCGAAGATCACCACGCGCCCCTTCTCGAGGTGCCGCAGGGCCCGCCGACGGATGTACGGCTCGGCCAGCTCTTTCACCTCGATGGCGGTGAGCACGCGCGTCACCACCTCGAGCTTCTCCAGGGCATCCTGCAAGGCGAGGGCGTTCATGATCGTGGCCAGCATGCCGAGGTAGTCCCCCGTGGCGCGATCCATGCCGCGCGCGCTGGCTTTCAGGCCGCGGAAGATATTCCCGCCGCCGACCACGAGGCCCAGATCAATCCCCAACTTCTTCACGTCGCGCAGGTCGAGGGCGATGCGCTCGACCACCTCGGGCTTGATGCCGTACTGGCCCGCTCCGCAGAGGGCTTCGCCGCTCAACTTCACGACCACGCGCTTGTACTTCACGGCGGCCATACGCAGCGTTTCCCTCACCCTGGCGGGGAGCCGGCGTGGGCAGCGGCCCGACCTCCCGAGCGCTGACCGACCTCACGCGCCGAGCTGAAAGCGGCTGAAGCGGCGTACCACGATGTTCTCGCCGAGCTTCGCGATCAGCTCCTTCACCAGCTCGGAGACCGTCTTCTTGTCCTCTTTCACGAACGGCTGATCGAGCAGGCAGACCTCACCGTACCACTTGTCGAGTTTCCCCTGCACGATCCGTTCAACAACCTGCGGGGGTTTCCCCGTCGCCTGGGCCTGGGAGGCGTAGATCTCCTGCTCCCGCCGCAGCACGGCCTCGGGCACGTCCTCGCGCCGCGCGTACTGGGGGGCCAGCGCGGCGACGTGCATCGCCAGGTCGCGGGCGAGGTTCTGGAACTCCTCGGTGCGCGCCACGAAATCGGTCTCGCAGTTCACCTCGAGAAGGACGCCGATCTTGTTGCCGGGATGAATATAGGAGATGACTAGTCCTTCGGAGGTGGCCCGGCCCGCCTTCTTGGCGGCTGCCGCCAACCCCTTCTTGCGCAGGTGGTCGATGGCGGCATCGAGGTTGCCGTCGGTGACTTGCAGCGCTGATTTGCAGTCCATGATGCCGGCGCCGGAGCGCTCACGCAGTTCTTTCACCATCGCCGAGGTAATCGCCATTCCACTCCACTCCATCACTCGCTCAACGGCACGATTACATCTTTGACGCGGGCCTGGCCAAGCCCTCGCCCCCTGGAGGCCGCGCCGCCACAGCTCGCTCCCTGCCCCTCGAACCAGGGCCGCACTGCGGCGCCCCTGCCCCACAACGGGTCGACGCCGGCGCTACCCTTTGCCCACGCCCACCTCGGTAGCCACGCCCACCGCCGACGGCTCCATGCTCGCGGCGGCTCCTGGGCGGTCTCCCCCAGGCTCACCCCCGCGCCCTGCGAGGTTCTGCCCGGCGATGACGGCATCGGCGATCTTCGAGGTGAGGAGGCGGATGGTGCGAATGGCGTCATCGTTGCTCGGAATCACGAAATCGATGTCGTCGGGATCACAGTTCGTATCGACGAGCGCAATGGAGGGGATGCGCATCTTTTTCGCTTCGTTGATAGCGATGCGTTCCTTGCGCGAGTCGACCACGAAGATGGCCCCCGGCAGGTGGTCCATGCTCTTGATGCCGCCAACGAACTTCTCCAGCTTCACGCGTTGCCGTTCGAGACGCAGGACCTCTTTCTTCGAGAAGACCTCAAGGCTGCCGTCAACGCTGCGGCGATCGAGATCGCGCAAGCGCCGCAGGCTGATCTGGATGGTCTGGTAGTTCGTCAGGGTGCCGCCGAGCCAGCGGGTCGTGACGTAGAACTGCTGGCAGCGCTTGGCTTCGGCTTCGATGATGCTTTGCGACTGCTTCTTCGTGCCGACGAAGAGGATCGACTCGCCGCGCGCCGCAAGATCGCGCACGTACTCATACGCCGCCAGGAACTTCTGCAGCGTCTGCTGCAAGTCGATGATGTAGATACTGTTCCGTGCCCCGTAGATGTAGCGACGCATCTTGGGATTCCAGCGCTTCGTCTGATGCCCAAAATGCGCGCCGGCTTCCAAGAGCTGCTTCAACGTCAACGTTGTCATGCGCGCTGTGATCCTCCCAGGTCTGCGGGCACGCCACCTCCCGCGGCACCCCAACTCTTCGCGTCGCTGCCGCTTCGGCCCGCCTTGGCTATTGCGAAACCCCCTCACTGCTCAAGGCAATGGTACTGCAAATCATCCTCCCTCGCAAGGGCCGTGGCCCCGGCCCGCATCACGCCCCGGGTCGCGCCCGGGGTCAGCTTGCATGGGGCCGAGACTGCCCGAGTCAGGACCGATACGCCGCATTGATGCGGACATACTCCTCGGAGAGGTCGCTCGTCCACACCGTGGCCTCTCCCCGCCCCAGTCCCAGGTCGATGCGCAGGTGCACGTCGCGCTTCTTCAGGAGCGCCGCGGCCGGCGGCTCCCAGTCGCTCTCCAGGGCGCAGCCATTGGCGGCGATGCAGTGATCGCCGAGGTAGATGCTCACCCGCTGCGGCTCGAACTGGATGGGCGCCACCCCCAGGGCGGCGATGATGCGGCCCCAGTTCGGGTCTCCGCCGAAGAGGGCGGTCTTCACCAGGGTCGAGCAGGCCACGGCCCGGCCGGCGATACGCGCCTCGGCGTCGCTCGCGGCCCCCACGACGCGCAGGGTGACGAACTTCGTCGCCCCTTCGCCGTCGCGCACGATCTGCTGCGCGAGCTGGACGCAGCACTCGCGCAGCGCCGCGGCGAAGGCGGCGTACCCCTCGCTGCCGGGCTGCAGCGGCGGCAGGCCGGCGGCCCCGTTCGCCAGGCAAACGACGCTGTCATTCGTGCTCGTATCGCCGTCAATGGTGATGGCGTGGAACGAGTCCTCCACCGCGGCGCGCAGGGCCTGCTGCAGGGGCTCGGCGGCCACGTCGGCGTCGGTGGCCAGGAAGGCGAGCATCGTCGCCATGTCGGGGTGAATCATGCCGGCGCCTTTGGCGATCCCGCCGATGGTCACCGGGCAGCCATCGAGGATGATCTCGACGGCCGTCTCCTTGGCGAAGGTGTCCGTCGTCATGATCGCCTGCGCCGCCGCGCGGCTGTCGCCGGCGCCGAGCGCGCGCCCCGCCTCGGGGATGCCGCTGCGCAGGCGCTCCATCGGCAGGAAGGCCCCGATGACGCCGGTGGAGGCCACCAGCACCTCACGCGCCTCAAGCCGCAGCGCCGCGGCGGCCAGGCACGCCATCTCGCGGGCGTCGCGCAGGCCGCGCTCACCCGTGCAGGCGTTCGCATTGCCGCTGTTGGCGATGATGGCGCGGGCCCGCCCCGTGCGCGCGACTTCGCGGCTCACCACCACGGGCGCCGCCGCGACCCTATTGCGCGTGAACATGGCGGCCACCGAGGCCGGACGGTCGGAGACGAGCAGGGCGAGATCGAGGCCTTGCTTCTTGACCCCGCAGGCGACCCCCGCGGTGCGCATCCCGCGCACCAGAGCCCAGCCCCCACCAACGAGCCGCGCCATCTCCTTGTTCCCCATTCCCCGCCACGCATGAGCCCACGGGCGCTGCGACGCTCCGCGGGCGCTGCGCCCCACCCCGGCGCGCGGCCCCCCGGCGCGGCTCCCCGCCCTTACAGCGCCAGGCCGGGGGTGCGCAGGGCGAGGGTCTCCGCCAAGCCGTGCATGAGGTTGAAGTTTTGGACGGCCTGCCCCGAGGCGCCCTTCACGAGGTTGTCGAGCGCCGAGATGAGGATGAGGCGGCCCGTGCGGCTATCGACCTCCACCCCGATATCGCAGAAGTTGGAGCCGCGCACGTGGCGCGCTTCCGGCAGCCGCCCGGCGGCGCAGAGCCGCACGAAGGGCTCCTCGCCGTAGGCCTTGGCGAGCACCTCGCGGAACTGTGAGGCGCTGAGGGGCAGGCGCGGCTGCGCGTAGATGGTGCTCAGCATGCCGCGCGTCATCGGCAGCAGATGCGGGGTGAAGGTGATCGTCACCGGCACCCCGGCCGCCACGCTCAGCTCCTGCTCGATCTCGGGGGTGTGGCGGTGGCGCGGCACGCCGTACGCTTTCACGCTCTCGGCGGCCTCCCCGTAAAGGTACTGCGCCTCCAGCTTGCGCCCGGCCCCCGACACGCCGCTCAGGGCGTCCACGATGATGCTCTCGGGAACCAAAAGCCCCTCGCTCAGCAGCGGGGCCAGCGGCAGGATCGCGCTCGTGGGGTAGCAGCCGGGGTTGGCGACGAGCTGCGCCTCTTTGATGGCGCTGCGGTAGCGCTCCGGCAGACCATAGACGGCGCGCGCCAGCCAGCTTCGCGCCTCGTGGGCCGCTCCGTACCAGGCCTCGTAGGTCTGCGCGTCGCGCAGCCGGAAATCCGCGCTCAGGTCGATGACGCGCTTGCCCGCCGCCAGGAAGCGGACCGCGGCGCGCATCGCCGTCTTGTGGGGGAGCGCCAGGAAAACCGTGTCGCAGCGCTCCTCGAGACCCTCCTCGAGGAGGGGGGAGAGGGTCAGGTCCAGCAGCCGGGCCAGCGACGGGAAGAGCTCGGCGACCTGCTGGCCGGCGTACTGCTCGGAGGTGGCCACGCTGATCTCGACCGCGGGATGCGCCACCAGCACGCGCAACAGCTCATAGCCGGTGTAGCCGCTCGCTCCAATGACGCCAACCCGCACGCGCTCCGCCATGTCGCCGCCTTCACCGTAGCCGCCTCGACCCTGCCAGCTCCGCAGGCGGCGTGCGCTTCCTGCACGCAGCCCCGACACACGCTGGGGCAGCCGCTTGCGGCGCCCTCCTCAATGCCGCTCGCCGGGGAGCACGCCGACAGCGCTCCCCTCGCTCCACGGCCCCGGCCACGCCGGGCCACGGCCAAGGAGCGAGGCCGGCGCCGCGACTAGCGCTTCGAGAACTGGAAGCGCGCCCGGGCGCCGCGCTGGCCGTACTTCTTGCGCTCCTTCTCCCGCGGGTCGCGGGTGAGGAAGCCGCCGCGCTTCAGCGCCCTGCGGTGGGCTTCGTTGAGAATCTGGAGCGCCTTCGAGATGCCGTGCTGCAGGGCGCCCGCCTGCCCGGAGAGGCCGCCTCCCTTTACCGTCGCCATCACACTGATGCCGCCGATGGTTCCCGTCACCTCAAAGGGGCGGCGCACCAGCATCTGCGACGTGGGGCGGGTGAAGTAGTTCTCCATCGGCTTGCGGTTCACCGTGATGCTGCCCTCGCCCGGCCAGATCCAGACGCGGGCCACCGAGGTCTTCCGCCGCCCGGTTGCATAGTAGCGCTGCAGGATACTCATCAGTCTTCCTTCTCCGCCTTACTGCTCGAGCGGCTTGGGTTGCTGCGCCGCGTGGGGATGCGTCGTCCCCGCGTAAACGCGGAGCTTGCGAAAGAGCTGCCGGCCGAGGGAGTTCTTCGGCAGCATGCCGCGCACCGCCTCCTCGATGATGAACTCGGGCTTGCGCTGCAGGACCTTCTGGGCGCTCTCCTCCTTCAGGCCGCCATGGTAGCCGGAGTGGTGCCGGTAGAGCTTCTGCTCCAGCTTCTTGCCGGTCAGGCGCACCGCCGCCGCATTGATGACGATGACGTGGTCGCCGGCATCGACGTGCGGGGTGAAGGTCGGCTTATGCTTGCCGCGCAGGATCATCGCCACCCGCGTGGCGAGGCGCCCCAAGATCTTCCCCTTCGCATCGATGATGTACCAGGAAGGTTCAATCTCTTCTTTCTTGGCTACAAACGTCTTCATGGTCGCCTTGGTCCTCGTCTCAATGTTCACCTCGCGCCGCTTGGCCGCCATTCCTCGAGAGTCTGCCTTGATCCCAGGACGCCGCCTGCTCCCTGCTGCTCTACCCCTGCGCCAGCAGCGACGACCGTCAGCCCCCAGGGACAGCCCTTAACGGCTCGACAGTTCGAAGGCGCCGGGCAGATGGTGCAGCGCCGCCACCGACGCATCGGCGGCCAGCTCCACGGCGATGACATCGAACCGGCAGGGCAGCGCGTGGAGACGCCGCCGCTGCAGGTAGGCCTGCGCCAGGCGCGCCAGGCGCCGCTGCTTGGCGCGCGTCACCGCCGCCTCGGGCGGCGCCAGGCTCCCCGCTTGCCTCGCCTTCACCTCAACGAAGACGAGGGTCGCGCCGTCCCGCGCGATGAGGTCGATCTCCCCCAGCTTCGAGCGCACGTTGCGTTCGAGCACCTTCCAGCCTTGCCGCCGCGCCCAGCGGACGGCGGCCTCCTCGCCCAGCGCGCCCCGCCACCGCCGCAGCCAGCTCATGGCGCCGGCTCAGCCGGCCGCGCCGGCGCCGCGAGAACACCGCGAAAGGTGCGGCGATGCACGGCGGTCGGGCCAAGGCGCCGCAGCGCCTCGAGGTGCGCCGGCGTGGGGTACCCCTTGTGCCGCGCCAAGCCATAGCCCGGGTAGCGCCGCTCCAGCGCAGCCATGATGCGGTCGCGGCTCACCTTGGCGATGATGGAGGCCGCGGCGATGCAGGCCGAGTGGACATCCCCCTTGATGATGCTGCGCTGCGGGCTGGCCAGGTGCGGCAGCGGCTGGTTGCCGTCAATGAGCACGAGGGCCGGCCGCACCCCCAAGCGCCGCACCGCTTTCAGCATCGCCCCCTGCGTGGCCCTGAGGATATTCTGCGCCTCGATCGCCCGCGGCGACATGGCGCCCAGGGCAACGGCCACCGCTTCCCGGAGGATGGCGCCGAAGAGCGCTTCCCGCTGCCGGACAGTCAGTCGCTTCGAGTCGCGCAACCCCCACAGCTCGGGAGACGGCGGCAACACCACCGCCGCGGCAACGACGGGCCCCGCCAGCGGACCGCGCCCCACCTCATCCACGCCGGCCACCAAGGCAGGGCTCGCCGCGCCATCCCCCGTTCTGACGTCGCCAGCGCCGTTGCCGGCCTCGCAAAACTGCGCCACGCATTCGCGGTCAAACGCCAGCATCGACCGCAGATCGGGGAAGCGCACCCTGCCGCCTCCGTCCCAGCCGCGCCGCGCTCCGTAGCGAGGTGCGGTCCTCGCCAGCCTAGCGGTCGCGTTCCTTGATGCGTGCTTTCTTCCCGGACCGCTGCCGCAGGTAGTAGAGCTTGGCGCGCCGCACCTTGCCTTTCCGGCGCACCTCGATGCGCTCGACCCGCGGCGAGTGCAGGAGGAAGATGCGCTCCACGCCGATGCCGTAGGAGACCTTGCGGACCGTGAAGGTTTCCCGCACGCCGCCGCCGCTGCGCCCGACGACGTTCCCCTCGAAGACCTGGACCCGCTCCTTCTCCCCCTCGAGGATGCGCAGGTGCACCCGCACCAAGTCGCCGGGGCGGAAGTCCTCCACGCTGGCTTTCATCTGCTCTTTTTCAAGGTAGTCAATCACATTCATGGCAGTTGTGCTCCGCGCCACCCTCTGAACGTTCGCGCCGCTCCTGCAGCACGCTCGGCGCTGCCACCCCGCGGGGGGGGGCGGCCTCCACCTTCGCCGTGCTCGATTGCGGCGGGCAAGCTGAGGAAATTCCTCACCCCTCACTGGCGGAGGGGGATCTCCCGCTGCGCCTCCTCGGCCTCGAGTTCCGCCAGCAACCCCTGGTCCTCCTCGCTTAACGGCGCCTGGGCCAGCAACTCCGGACGCCGGCGGCGGGTCTTCCGCAAGGCTTCCTTCCGCCGCCAGCGCTCAATTGCCGCGTGGTTGCCGGAGAGCAGCACCTCGGGCACGGCGTAGCCGCGAAAGCCTTGCGGCCGCGTGTAGTGCGGGTAATCCAGCAGCCGGCCGTAGAACGAGTCCTGGACCACCGAGTCGCGCTTCCCCACGACGCCCGGCAGCAGACGGACCAGGGCGTCGATGAGCACCATGGCGGGAATCTCGCCGCCCGTGGTGACATAGTCTCCGATGGAGAGCTCCAGGTCAACGAAATGTTCCACGAACCGCTCGTCCACCCCCTCGTAGTGACCGCAGAGGATGGTGAGCAGCGGTTCCCGGGCCAGGGCTTTGAGGCGCTCCTGCTCCAGCCGCTCCCCCTGGGGAGACATGTAGACGAGCGGGCCGCTCCCCGGCTGCTCGTCCCGCACCGCCTCGAGGGCCGCAACGAGCGGCTCGATCTTCATGACCATCCCGGAGCCGCCCCCGTACGGCGCATCGTCAACGACCCGGTGCCGATCCCTGGTGGCATCGCGGATGTCGTGCAGCCGCAAGTCCACGATGCCGCGCTGCCGCGCTTTGCCGACGATGCTGTCGGCGAACGGCGACGTGAACATCTGCGGGAAGATTGTCAGCACATCAATGCGCATGACGCTCGTGCGTGCAGGCTTCCAGCAAGCCCTCGAGCGGCTGGACGAGGATGCGCCGCGCCGCCAGATCAACCGCCTCGATCACCTCATCGGTCGCCGGCAGGAGGAGCTCCCCCGCCGGCGTCTCCACCACCCAGACATCGTGGCTCGCGGTGGAGAAGAAGTCGCGCAGGAGGCCGAGCGGGCCCTCCTTCGTCTCCACCTGGGCGCCGACAAGGTCGGGCCACAGGTAGGCATCCTGCAGCAGCGGCTGCACCGCCGCGCGCGGCGCCACCACCTCGGCGCCGACGAGCTGCTCCGCGTCGCCGATGGAGCGGCAGCCGCCGAGCTGGAGCACGACGAGGCGCCGGTGCGGGGTGAGGCTCTCCACCCGAAAGGTTCTGGCGAAGGGCGCGCCGCCGGCCGCAGCCCGGCGCAGGAGAACCTCGCGCAGCCGCAGGCGCGCCAGCAGCTCCACCTCCAGGGCGGGCGCCAGCCGCACCGCACCCCGGCGGCCGTGCGGCCGCGTTACTCGACCGATCACCACGCCTTCGGGCGGCTCCGCCGCCGCCGGTTCTCCGGTGGGGAGAACGTCGCGGCGGCGCTCAGACTTCTCATCCTGGGAGGCAGGAGCCGCGCCGGCGGTCGCCTGACGATCGGGCTGCCAGGTGGTTGCTTCCCCCCGGCGCCCATGATCCGCCTCGTCCGTCATCGCCTCGCTCCCCTCCGCGTTCCGGCTCCCCGGGGCCGCCCGGCCCGCAGCGCTGCCGGCGGCCTACTCGATGATCTCCAGCACGGCGCGCTTGTTGATCTTCGTGGCGGCGGCGTTGAGGAGGGTGCGCATCGCCCGGGCGGTGCGGCCCTGCTTGCCGATGACCTTGCCGAGGTCCTCCCGCGCCACCTTGAGCTCGATGACCATCGTCCGCTCCCCTTGAACTTCCCGCACCACCACCTCGTCGGGTTTATCAACCAGTGACGAGACGATGTACTCGATCAGCTCCTTCATCGCACTCCTTCCACGTCCACCTGGCACGCGCTCGCCCCTGCTCGCTGGGGTGAGGACCGCTCTCGGGGGAGCCATGGCGGGGGATGCGCGGCGGTCACGCTCGGCTCATCCCAACCGTCGCGTCATCTCCACGGGGGACCCCATGGGGGCCGCCTGGCCGAGCAAGTCGAGCCGGACGCCGTCACACGCTGCCGCCGGGCGCGCTCGCAGCCTCCGCGGGCCTTGCCTCCGCCGCCGAGCTCGTGAGCTTGCCGGAGGCGCTCGTGATGCCGGCCCTGGTGAACAGCGACCGCACCGTCTCGCTCATCTGCGCCCCTTGCTGGAGCCAGTGGATGGTCTTCTCCCGGTTCACCTTGAGCGCCGGAGGCTCCGTCAGCGGGTTGTAGGTGCCGATATGCTCGATGAACCGGCCGTCGCGCCGCGCCCGCCCGTCAGCCACGGTGATGCGGTAGAAGGGACGTTTCTTCGAGCCATGACGCTGGAGGCGAATTCGCACAGCCACAACAGGGTCTCCTTGGTGGAACAGGTGGGGCCATCTTAAAACCAACAGGGCGGTCGGGAGACAACGTCAACCCAGGCGCGCCTCGATCCTCGGGGGAAAGGAGCGGCAGCACGCCGGCCGTGCCACCGCGCTCACCCTCGGCCTCAGCCCGGCAGCCGGGAACGATCCCTTCTGGATAGCCTGGGTGGAACCCTAAGGATTTCCGCAACGAACCGAGCTAGCCAAGAGGCAAAGGAAGGTGTCCGCGGCGCAGCTTCTTGCTTGCCTTTCCAACCCCGCCGAAGGAGCGCATCATCTTCTTCATCTGCGCGAACTGCTTCAACAACCGGTTGACATCCTGGACGGTGGTGCCGCTGCCGCGGGCAATACGCTTGCGGCGGCTGCCGTTGATGAGCGCATGGTTGTGGCGTTCGCCCATGGTCATGGAGCTGATCATTGCCTCAACCTTCACCAACTCCTTCGCATCCGGTTGGATGTCCTTGAGCCGCTTCATGCCAGGGATCAGGTCCAGCAGCCCCTCGAGAGGACCCATCGTCTTCAGTTGGCAGATTTGTGCGGAGAAGTCCTCCAGCGTGAAGGAGTCCTCCTGCAGCTTGCGCTCCAGCTCCAGGGCCTGCTCCTGGCTGTAGGCGGCTTCCACCTTGTCGATGAGCGACAGCACATCCCCCATGCCGAGAATCCGGGAGGCCATGCGGTCGGGGTGGAAGGCCTCCAGAGCCTCAACCTTCTCGCCCGTGCCGATGAACTTGATCGGCGCCCCGGTCACCTCGCGGATAGAGAGCGCCGCCCCACCGCGCGCATCGCCGTCCAGCTTCGTCAGCACCACGCCGTCGAGCTGCACCGCCTCGTGGAAGGCCTTCGCCACATTCACCGCGTCCTGGCCGGTCATGGCGTCAACAACGAGGAGCACCTCGTGCGGCTGCAGGCGGGCCTTGATCTCCCGCAGTTCCTCCATGAGCTCGGTGTTGACGTGCAGGCGGCCGGCCGTGTCGAGGAGGAGCACGTCGCAGTGCTGCGCCGCGGCCACGCGCACCGCCTCCTGGCAGATGCGCAGGGGTGACTCGCCCGGGCCGCCGACGTGCACCGGCACGCCGATCTGCTTCCCCAGGGTTTGAAGCTGCTGGATGGCGGCGGGCCGCTGGATATCCGCCGCGACCATGAGAGGGCGTTTCCCTTCCTGGCGGAACTTCGCGGCCAGCTTCGCCGTGGAGGTCGTCTTGCCGGAGCCCTGGAGACCGCACATCATGACGATGGTGGGGGCCGAAGGGGCCCATTGCAGCTCCGCCCCCTGGGCGCCCATCAGGCGGGTCAACTCTTCGTTGACGATCTTGATCACCTGCTGGGCCGGCGTCAGGCTCGCCAGCACCTCCGCGCCGACGGCGCGCTGGCGCACCTTCTCAACAAAGGACTTCACCACCGTGTAGTTGACGTCCGCCTCGAGCAGCGCGACGCGAATTTCGCGCAACGCCTCGCCGACGTCCCGTTCGTTCAACGTGCCGCGGCCGCGGAGCTTCTTGAAGATGCCTTCCAGCCGCTGCGTGAGGCTCTCGAACATCCTTCCCACCCGCCGCATCGCGCCGGTTGCGGCACAAACCATCACCTCCGCATGCCCCGCTGCTGCTCGCGGGGCCGCCCGCGCCTCTCGACATGTCGCCGTAAATGGTTGAGGATAGTGCCTCTATCCTGAGGTGTCAAGGAGGAAATAGCGCCCCATCCTCCCCCCTCGGCCTGCCCACGGCGCCGCGGCCTCCCACGGCGCAGCGCTTCCGCCTCCGTCAACCTTCTCAGCCCGCGGCGGCACCCCCCCTGAGCTGTCGGATCACCGTGCCATAGTCGGGCTGCTCGAAGATTGCTGATCCCGCCACGAGGATGGACGCCCCGGCCTCGCGGAGGAGGGCCGCGTTGCCGGGGTTCACCCCGCCATCCACCTCAATGGCGACGCTCAGACCGCGCTCCGCGATCAGCCGCCGCAGGCGGGCGATCTTGCCCTCGCTGCCGGCGATGTACGCCTGGCCCCCAAAGCCTGGGTTGACGGACATGATGAGCACGAAGTCCACGCTGGGGAGAATCTCCTCGACAGCGGTGAGCGGCGTGGCCGGGTTGAGAACGACCCCGGGGCTTATGCCGCAGGCGCGGATGCGGCCCACCGTGCGGTGCAGGTGCGGGCAGGTCTCCACGTGCACCGAGAGGCTGGTGGCGCCGGCCTCCTGGAAGTCCTCGATGAGCCGGTCGGGATGCATCACCATGAGGTGGCAGTCGAGCGGCAGCTGCGTGCAGCGCCGCAGCCAGCGCACCACCGGGGGACCGATGGTGAGGTTGGGGACGAACTGCCCGTCCATGACATCGATGTGCAGCCAGTCAGCGCCGGCCGTCTCGACCGCCTGCACCTCCTCGCACAGGCGTCCGAAATCAGCGGCGAGGAGGGAGGGAGCAATGAGGATGGGGGCCGACATCACCTGCCGCTGCTCCTAGGCGAGGTGAAGGGCCCCGCCTTCCGGCTGGACCCCTCGCCAGACTCGCAGGCGCGATCATCTCCCGCCACTGCGCCGCGGGCGAGATGCGTGCGAAGACAGCCTCGCCGCCCAGGAGATGCCCCGGCACTTCAAACGCGACGAGGTTTGCACTGGAGCTCTGGGACCGCGCGCTGCTGACGCCCCAGACCCTCCGCCACGGTCGGCGGGCGAGGTCTCCAGTGCCTAGTAGTAGATGCGCTCACTGACCAGCTTGTCGTCCAGGTAGATCTTCGCGGTGGTCTTCCCATGCACGGGGACGAGGAGACGAATCTGCTGCCCCGGCTCACTCATCTGGTTGTAGATTTCCCGGCTCCCCTTCTCCGAGGCCACAAGGATGCGCAGCCGGCGCGCCGTCAGGCCTTCCGGCATCTCGTACTGGAGCACGCTAAAGGTGCCCACCTGCGCCGAGGTGGGCGGCTTCTTCGAGACGACGAGCCGCGCCACCATCCCCGCCCGCACCGGCTCGCCGCCGCTCGGCTCGTGGCGCAGGATCGTTCCCGCCGCGATGCCCGGGTACTCGACGGAGACGAGGTCCGCCAGCTCCAGGCGCAAAGCCTTGGTCACCGCCGCGGCCTCTTCAAGGGGGCGCCCGACGAGGTTCGGCATGGCATACATGCCAGGGCGCGGCCCCAGGCTGACGAGGAGATTGACGGCGTGGCCGCGCTTGACCTGTCGCCCGCTCTCGGGGGACTGGGCGATGACGCGGTTTTCACCGATCTGCGCGTCTGACACACGGGCGATCTGCCCGACCTCGAGGCCTTGACGCTGCAGGCTGCCGCGGGCGTTCTCCAGGAGCTCGCCGCGCAGCTCCGCCATGGTGAGGCGCGCCGATCCCTCACTGAGGACGACGAGGAGAGAGCGCCCCTCCTTCACACGCGTGCCGGCCTCCGGCATCTGTTTAACGATGTGGTCCTTCGGAATGTCGGGGCTGGCTTCCCGCCCCTGGATTTTCAGGGCCAGTTGCCGCCCCTGCGTCTCCTGCACCGCCGCCACCACGTCCTTGCCCACGAGGTTCGGCACCACCACTTCCTCACCGCCCACGATCACTTGCAAGGCAACGAAGGCGCTGGCCGCGCTGATCGCAAGGAAGGCCAGGAAGGCAAGCAGGAAGGTGAAGAGCTTCTTCATCGGACTCCTCCCGACGGGAGCGCCGCGCTCCTGACCCTGCGGCCCGCCGCGGGTTCGCTGCGACTTGGGTCCCCCTCCTGGGGCCTCCCCCAGCGTAACGGCAGCAGCCACCGCGAAGGCGACCGCCGGGACCGCGCTCCTCTCGAGGGCTCAGCCTTGCACCTCAAAGACGGCCGCGAAGAATCCATCGCTGTCGTGCAGATGGGGAACCGTCACGAGGGCGCCGTTCCGCAGCAGATCATGGCGGCGCATCGTGGTGAGGCGCGACGCCGCATCGACCGGTGCCACGTCGCGGCGTTGGCGCGCGAACGTTTCCGCCACCTGCACCGTTTCCTCCGGCTCGGTGCTGCAGACCGCATAGACGAGCGTGCCCCCCGGGGCCACGAGGTTGGCCACCTGCTCTAGCAGCTCGAGCTGCAGCGCCGCGAGGCGGACGATGTCCTCCTCGGCGCGGCGCCAGCGCAGGTCGGGATAGCGCCGCACCACCCCCAGGCCGCTGCACGGGGCATCCACGAGAGCGGCGTCGAAGGGGCGCCCCCGCAGCGGCGGGCGGCGCGCATCAGCGAGGTGGCGGCGGGCGATCGTCACGCCAAGCCGCAGGCACTCGTCGCCGAGCTGCCGCAGTTTGCCGGCGTGCACATCCCAGCAGGTGATCCTCCCCTGGCCGCGCAGCCCCATGGCGATCGACGCCGTCTTGCCGCCGCGGCCGGCGCACGCATCCAAGACCTGCTGCCCAGGGCGCAGCCCGAGGAGCTCCACGGCGGCCATCGAGCTCTCGTCCTGGATGAAAAAGGCGCCCTCTCGGAAGGCCGTCAGCTCGCGCACGTCTCCCGGCGCAGCGAGGCGCAACGCATCCGGATGCAGGGTTCCTGACGCCACGCGGCACCCCGCCTTCTCGATCAGCGCGGCAACCTCCGCGGTGGTCCAGCGGAGCGTATTGACGCGCACGGAGAGGGGTGGCACGCAGTTGTTCGCGGCGCAGAGGCTGACCGCCTCCTCGACGCTCCACTGCCGCACCCAGCGCCGCACCAGCCACGCCGGGTGCGAGGCCGTGACGCTGAGGTGCGTCACCGCATCCTCGTGGAGGCTCGGCAGGGGCGGATCATGCCGACGCAGCAGTTCGCGCAGCACCGCATTGACGTACCCCGCCGCCCAGCGCCGTCCCATCGCGCGCGCCAGGCTCACCGTGTCGCTCACGGCGGCGTACTCCGGCACCGCCGTGAGGTAGCGGAGCTGGTAAGCGCCCAGGCGGAGCAGGATGCGCACCCAGGCATCAAGGCTCTCCAGGGAGCGGCGGCTGCAGGGCGCCAGCAGCCAGTCCAGGGTGGCGCGGTGGCGCAGCACGCCATAGACGAGCTCTTCAGCCAGCGCGCGCTCCCGCCGCTCCAGCGGCGAGCGCCGCAGGGCCGCCGCCAGGGCGAAGTTGGCGTAGGCTCCTTGCGTTTCGACGCGGTGGAGAACGCGCGCCGCCACCGCCCTGGCGGAGGGTGGTGCGTGGTCCCGCGCCTCTCCGCCGACGAGGCACCCCGTCCTCGCCGCCTGCGGTCGCATGGCGTTGCCCCTCATGGCGCCTCCCGGCGGCCGATGCGACGCCCGTCTCGCTCCCCTGCTCCCGGCGTAGGGGGCGGTGACGTCGCCGCGGCAGCGGCGCCCTGCGCCGGGGGCGCGGCCGTGACCGACGCGGCCGATTCGCGCGGCGCTTCCGCGCCCTCCCCCCGAGGCCCGCCGAAGACCTCCCCCACCCGCAGGGAGCGCCCTCGAAGGTAGGCGGCGGCGCTCATGGCGGACTTGTTGGCGGGTTGCACTTCGAGCAGCACGAGGAGGCTGCGGCCCGTCTGCAGCGCGATGCCCTCCTCATCGATGGCAGCGACGCGCCCCGCGACGTCCCGGGCACCGCCTGGGCGCGCCGCCGCGTCGACCCGCGCCCGCAGCACCCGCAGGCGCTCGCCGCCATGCTCGGTGAACGCGCCAGGCCACGGGTGGTAGGCGCGAATCTGGCGCTCCAGCTCCACCGCCGGCCGGCACCAGTCAAGCCGGCCGTCCTCTTTGCGCAGTTTGCGCGTCAGGATCGCCTTCGCGTCATCCTGGCGCCGCGGCTGCAGGGCGCCGCGCTCCAGATCCGTGAGGGTGGTCACCATGAGCCGCGCGCCGACCTCGGCCAGGCGGTCGTGGAGAGAGGCCGCGGTATCATCCGGCGCGATGGCGACCTCCTCCTGGAGCAGGAGGTCGCCGCTGTCCAATCCCGCATCGAGGACCATCGTCGTCACCCCCGTGACCGCATCCCCCCGCAGGATGGCGGTGGAGATCGGCGCGGCCCCGCGATAGCGCGGCAAGAGCGAGGGGTGGAGATTGATGCAGCCGTGCGGGCAGAGGCCGAGGAGCGCCTCGGGGAGCAACTGCCCATAGGCCACCACCACGATGGCATCAGCGCCGCACGCCCCCAGGCGCTCCAGCAGGCTGGGCTCCGAGGCCCGCCGCGGTTGCAGCACCGGCAGGCCCAACTCCTGGGCGCAACGCTTCACCGGCGGCGGCTGGACCTGCCGACCGCGCCCGCGGGGTCGATCGGGCTGCGTCACCAGCAGGCAGACGTCATGGGGCGACGCCTGGAGGGCCCGCAGCGTTGGCAGCGCAAACTCTGGTGTCCCGAAGAAGATGCAGCGCATCAGGGCCTGCTCATAGCCACGGCGCACGGTTCAGTTTGCTCCCGCAAGCCCACCGAGCGGAGACCCGCTGGCGGCCGTCACTGTGGAGCCCCCACCCCGGCATTCCCGCCCCGGCATCGGCAAGCGCCGGCTTCCGGCAGGGCTCTCAGAGGGCCGGCGCGCCACTCGACCGCCGCGCCCGGGGCTTCGTCTCTTCGTCTCGCTTCAGCTTGCGGAGCTTGCGCTTCGCCAGATCGCGTTTCAACGGGCTCAAGTAATCGAGGAAGAGGATGCCCTCCAGGTGGTCAAGCTCGTGCTGCACGGCGCGCGCTTCCAGGCCGTGCACGTGGCGCTCGAACCACGCGCCGTGGCGGTCCTGCGCCCGCACGCGGACCGTCGCCGCGCGCCGCACCACGGCCGAGTACTCGGGAACGCTCAAACAGCCCTCTTCGGCCTCCTCCACTCCCTCGAGCTCGACGATCTTGGGGTTCACGAGCTCCATCAGCTTCCCCGTCTCGTCGCCCACCGAGAGGTCGATGATCATCAGCCGCCGCAGCACCCCCACCTGGGGGGCCGCCAATCCGACGCCCGGGGCCAAGTACATCGTCTCCAGCATATCATCGAGGAGGCGGTGCAGTTCCCCGTCGAACTCCACCACCGGAGCCGATTTCTGTCGCAAGAGGGGGTCGGGGTACGTCAAAATTCTCAACCGAGCCACGTTCTATCTCCTACCCTCCCTCTTCTCACGCCTGCTCCTCACCACCCCGGCGCACTCACGCTCAGGCGGCCCCAGGAGGCCGCGGGAGGCGTGGGAGGGCTTGCGACACGACGCCGTTCGACGTAGCATCACGTGGACCAGCTACGAGTAACTTTAATCACCTGAGCGCAGAAGGGCAACCCGTCGCCTTGCTTCTCCGACCGGACCCCCTTCGCCGCCTTCCGCGAGCTGGATTCGCAGGATGGGAGCAGAACTCGGGCAGCGGCCACGGCTCCGTCTCTCCCAAGGGCTCGCTCTGGGGGTGCTGGCGCTGCTCGCAATCCTCAGCCTTCTCCGCATGGAGGTCTGGCGGGACAGCCTGAGCCTCTGGCGCGACGCCAGCCGCAAGGCGCCCCAGCTCGCCCTGCCCCACAATAACCTGGGAGACGCTTACCAGGCCAGCGGCTCGGCCGACCGCGCCATGGTGGAGCTGAAGACGGCCCTCCACCTCTCGCCCAAGTTCGCCAAGCCCTCCATCCGCCTCGCCGACCTCTACCGAAGCCTTGGCCGCACCAGCCAGGGCCTGGCGGCGGCGCGGTGGGCCGTGCACCTCATCCCGGAGAACCATGCCGCCCGCAACGCCCTGGGGTCGCTCTTCTTGCAGCGCGGCCTTGCCAGCAAGGCGCTCGCCGAATTCGCCCTGGCGACGACCCTGCATCCCCGGGACCCCCTGAGCGCCGCGAACCTCGCCGCCGCGCTCCTCGCGCTGGCGCAGCCCCGGCGCGCGGCGGATCGGCTGGCGCGGCTGGTGGAGGAGGTTCCCGAAGCCTTCACGGCGCAGACGAACCTTGCGGTGGCCTTCACGCACCTCGGCCTCGCCACCAAGGCGGTGGCCGCGCTGCAGACGGCCCGCCGTCTCCGTCCCAGCGCCGCGCTGAACCTCCAGCTTGGGATTGCGCTCGCCGGGCTCGGGGAGACGCGGCGAGCGGAGGCGCGTCTGCGCGCCCGCCGGGGCCCAGTCGGCCTCTCGCCCGACCTACGGGCCAGGCTGGCGGCGGTCCTCCTGGAGCAGGCGCGACCGGCGAAGGCGTTGGCGGAGCTCCTGCAAGCGCTCCACGACGCCCCCGACAACCCGCAGCTCGCTCCCCCGCTCGCCTCGGTCTACCTCCGCATCGGTCTCCCTGAGCGCGCCCTCGCCAACCTCCGGAAGGCTCTGCGGCGCGCGCCGCACCTTGCCGGCGGCCAGACGAAGCTGGCGGCGGCCTACCTCGCGCGGGGCCAGCGGCTGAAGGCCGCGGCTGCCCTCCTCGCGGCGGTCGCCGACGATCCGACCTCCGAGAACGCCTGGAAGAACCTCGGCGATACCTTCCGCCTCCTGGGGGCGCCGCGCTCCACCGCGCGGGCCTACCGCCGCGTCATCGCGATCAACGGGCGGGAGGCGTCGAACTGGAACGCGCTGGGCGCCGCCCTCTACGACGCCGGTCAGTTCGATCAGGCGACGCGGGCTTTCCTCGAGGGTCTCCGCCGACAGCCCGGCGCGGCGGCGCTCTGGAACAACCTTGGCACTCTCGCTGCCCGCGCCGGCCACCTGCGTCAGGCGAGCCGCGCCTTGCAGCGCGCCCTGCGCCTGGATCCGGGATCGAGCCCCGCACGCAACACGCTGGGGTTCCTCTTCAACCAGCAGCAGCAGTATGACGCCGCCCTCGTGCAGTTCAAGAGCGCGCTCCTGCTGAACCGGCAGCAGGTGCAGAGCGCCTTCAACATCGCCTCGGTGCTGAAGGAACGAGGGCGGCCCGAGCAGGCCCTGGCGTGGTTCGAGTACTTCCGGCGGAAGTGGCGGGGCGCTCCGCACCTGACCTCCCTGGCAGAGCAGGAGATCGCGGCGCTGCGCAGGCTCCTCCACGCTCCTCCAGGAAAGGCGCGCGAGCCATGAAGGGAAGCGTGTGAACGCGACGGCACAACCCGCCACGCTCCCGCAGGGGGCGCCGCGCTCTCGGCAATGGGGAGCGGCGGCCCTGGTCTTCGCGCTCAGCTCGCTGCTCTACCTGCCGGCGCTGACGTTTCAGTTCACGAACTGGGACGACAACGTCCTGGTGACGGAGAACCCACTCCTCCAGGTGCTCCGTCCGGACATCATCATCGAGGTCTTCACCTCCTTCCAGGCGCACGACTACTGGCCGCTCAACCTGCTCTCCCTGGCGCTCGACCGGCTGCTCTGGGGCTTCAACCCCGCCGGCTACCACCTGACGAACCTGCTCCTGCACGCCCTGAACGCGGCGCTCGTCTACCTCCTGCTCCTGCGCCTGGCGGGGCCCGGGCTGCCGGCCCTCCTCGGCGCCCTCTGGTTTGGGCTGCACCCCCTGCAGGTCGAGTCGGTGGCCTGGGTGGCCGAGCGCAAGAATGTCCTCTCCCTTGCCCTCTTTCTCGCGGCGTTCCTGAGCTACGCGCAGGCGCTCCGCGGCGCGGCGCGGCGAGCAGAGGGCGGCGCTGGGGGCGGCGCGCCACCCTCCTCGTCGCTGCACCTCGGTTGGTACGCCGCCTCCCTCGGGTTCTTCGCCCTCGCCCTGCTCGCGAAGTCGAGCACGGTGGTCCTGCCGGGGATTCTCCTCGCTTTTCACCTCTGCGCGCGGCGATCCGGCCTCCGCGCCACCGCGCCGCACTTCGTCTTGGCGGCGGCGGGGGTCATGCTGACGCTGCTGCCGAAGACGCACGTCATCACGAGCTACCACGGCGGCGGTCTCCTCCCCACCCTGCTGACCCTGCCGATCCTCGTGACGACGTACCTCCTCAAACTCCTCCTGCCCGTGCAGCTCACCGCTTACTACGATACGGCCGCCGTGGCCTCCGCCGCGGAAGGACGCTTCTGGGTGGCCCTGCTGGCGCTCCTGGCGCTGGCGCTCACCGGCCATCGCCTCTGGCGCTGGAGCCGCCGCGCCGCCTTCGGGCTGGCCTGGTTCCTGCTCGGGCTGGCGCCGGTGCTGCAGCTCATCCCGTTCCCGACCCTCTTCGCCGAGCGGTTCGTCTACCTGCCCTCGGTTGGGCTGGCGCTGTTCGGCTCCACCCTCGCCGCTCATCTCCAGGCCAGGTGGGACGCCGATGCCGGGAGCAGCGGCACGGCAGGAGGGCTCGCCGAGACTGCTCCTCTCCGCTCGCGCCGCCCGGCTTCACCGCCGGCCGTTCGCGCCTCCGCCCGGCGCAGGCGCCTCGCCGCCGCCTTGAGCGCCGCGGCGCTCCTCCTCCTGGCGCTCCTGGCGGGCTGGCGTCTGCCGGTGTGGCGCAGCAGCCTGACACTCTGGCGCGACGCGCTGGCGAAGGCGCCGGGGCTAAGCCTGGCGCACAACAACCTGAGCAACGCTTACCGCGAGGCCGGGGCCTGGGACCGCGCCCTCAGGGAGGCGTTCGCGGCGCTCTCCCGCGCGCCCCACTACGCCAAGGCGCACCACAACCTGGGGATGGCCCTCCTGGCCCGCGGTCGAGGCCGTGATGCCGCGCTGCATCTCCGCATGGCGCTGCGCCTCGCGCCTGACACGCCCGCCTTCGCCAGCGCCGTGGCTCTTGCCTTCGTCAAGCTGCAGCGCCCCACGAAGGCGGTGGCGGCCGGGCTCGATGCCCTCTCCCTCGCAGCCCTGACGCCTGAGGCCCATCTCATCCTCGGCTGGGCCTATGCCAACCTCGACGAAGCGGCACGCGCCCTGCGACCGTTGGCGCGCGCGCTCGCCTCCCGGCCGGATTGGCCCGACGGACACCGCCTGCAAGGCTTTGCGTTCCTGCGGCTGCACCAGCCCACGAAGGCGGTAGCGGAGCTCCTCACCGCCATTCGCCTCGCCCCCGAGCAGGAGGAGAGCTGGCGCTACCTTGGGGATAGCTTCACGAGCGCCCGCCAGCTTCGCCGCGCCGTCACGGCGTACCGAACCGCGCTACGCAAGGACGCGCGCAGCGCCCGGGGCTGGAACAACCTCGGCGACGCCCTCCTGACGCTCGACCACAGCGATGCGGCGGCCCTGGCGTTCCTGCGCAGCCTTAGCTCCGATTCCAGCTACGAGAAAGCCTGGAACAACCTCGGCAGCGTCGCCACGCAGCGGCGGCGCGCCCTCCGGGGAGCGGGGGCGCTGCGGCAAGCCTTGCTGCTGGCGCCGACGTACGCCCACGCCCACAGCAACCTCGGCGTCGCCTTCAACGCCCTGGGCCGGCGCGACGCCGCCCTGGCGCAGTTCCAGCATGCCCTGGTCCTGCAGCCTGGTCATCCCCAGAGCATGTTCAACATTGCGGCGCTGCTGCAACGTCTCGGGCGCACGCAGCTTGCCCTGCGGTGGTACGAGCGGGTGCGGCGATCGGCGCAAGGTCCGCCCTCCCTGGCGCGACGGGCCGAGGAGGAGAGCGCCCTCCTGCGCGCCGCCTCCACGACCGCCCTGCCGCCTCCCTGAGGAGCGCGTCGGCCGCGCCGACAGGGTCATGGGCGACTGCCTTGCGCTCGTCCCACGCTCGTGGCAGGCTCGTTCCAGAAAAGTGCGCCCGGGCACAGGAGGGTGAGAGGTTCCAGCATGCGTCGTCGCTCAGCCATGTTGAGGCACCCAGCCCTTGCCGCGCTGCTCGTCTTCGCGCTCAGCGCCGCCGTCTACCTGCCGACGCTCGGCTACCCCTTCACGAACTGGGATGACCTCCTCCTGGTCACGGAGAATCCGCTCATCCGCGATCTCAGCGCGCGGAATTTCCGCGACATCTTCACCTCCACCTACGCCCACGACTACTGGCCGCTGAGCCTGGCGTCGTTGGCGCTCGACCGGCTGCTCTGGGGCTTCAACCCGGCGGGCTACCACCTGACGAACCTCATCCTGCACGGCGTCAACGCCGCGCTCGTCTACCTCCTCCTCGTGCGCCTCACCGGCACGGGCGTGGCCGCCCTTCTCGGGGCCCTCTGGTTTGGTCTGCACCCCCTGCATGTCGAGTCGGTTGCCTGGGTGGCGGAGCGCAAGAACGTCCTCTCGCAGGTCTTGGTGCTGGCAGCGGTGCTCGCCTACCTGCGCGCTGGGGCCCTCGGGACGGCAGCCGGAAACGGTACGCGGCGGGGCGCGTACCTCGCCTCGCTCGCCCTCTTCGCCGGCGCGCTGCTGTCGAAAACGAGCACCGTGGTCCTGCCGGCGATCCTCGTTGCCCTCCACCTCTGCCTGGGACGGCCGCGCCTCGTGCTGACGCTGCCGCACTTCGTCCTCGCCGCCCTGGGCTCCCTGGTGACGCTTCTTTCAAAGGCGGAGTTCGTGCAGACCTACCCCGCCGGCGGCTTCGCGGCCGCCCTCCTGACGCTGCCGACGCTCCTTTCGGCCTACGTCGCCAAGCTGCTCTTTCCGGTTCAGCTTAATGCCTTCTACGACTTCATCCCGGTGCGCGGCCCGGCAACGGTGAAGTTCTGGATCGCGTTGGCGTTCCTCGCCGCGGTCGCCCTCCTCATGCGCTCGCTGTGGCGCTGGGAGCGCCGCGCTCTCTTCGGCCTCGCGTGGCTCTTCCTGGCGTTCCTGCCGGTGTTGAACCTCGTGCCGTTTCCGATCCTCTTCGCCGAGCGCTTCGCCTACCTGCCCTCGGTGGGTCTGGCGATCTTCGGGGTGTGCGTTGGCTCGCGCCTGACCGGCGCCGTCGCGCCTCTGGCGCCCACGCCGGCGGCCGCGCACGCGGCGACGAGGGGAAGCGACGCCGGGCTTCCTTCGGCAGCGGCCCGGACGGCGGGCGGCCTGCTGCGTCGGGCGGTTCCCGGCGGCGCCGCCGTGTGCCTGGCGCTCCTGGGCGCCCTGACCCTCAGCCGCGGCCGCGTGTGGGCTGACAGTATGAGCCTCTGGCGGGACGTCATCCGCAAGTCGCCGCGCCTCAGCGTGCCGCACCACAACCTCGGCGCCGACTACCGGCAACGCGGTCAGCAGAATCGCGCGGCGGCGGAGTACCTGACGGCGCTCGCCCTCGATCCGGGCCATCCCGAGTCGCAGATGAACCTCGGCAACCTCGACCTCGATGCCGGCCGCCTGGACCGCGCCGTGCTGCGCTACCAGCGTGAGCTTAGCCGCGTGCCGCGCTCCTCCATGGCCCGCAGCAACCTCGGCGTGGCATACACCCGCAAGGGGCTGCCCGCGCGCGCCGCGGCCGCCTTCGAGCGCGCCCAGGCCCTCTACCCTCGCGATCCCCGCCTGCTCGTCAAGCTCGGCAACGCCTACGCGCAGCAGCGCCGCTACCACCTCGCCCTCCTGCGGCTTCAGGAGGCGCTGCGGCGCAGCCCGCGGCTCCTCGGGAACGACGCCGAGCTGGCGAACCTCCTCGGCACGATCTACGGTCGCCTCGGTGAAGTGCGACGGGCTGCCGCCTTCCACACGCGGGCGCTGCAACGCGACCCGATGCTGCCGGCGGGTTTCATCAACCTTGCGAACGCCTTCGATGCCCTCCGGCAGCGCGATCGCGCCCTGCATGCCGCCCAGGCGGCAGCCGCGCTGGCTCCTAACCAGACCGAGGCCCTCACCAATCTGGGGGCCCTCCTCGTCGAGGTGGGGCGCCCCCTGCGGGCGGAGCGCTTCCTGCGCGCCGGCTTGCGCCGCGCCCCCGGCACCGCCAAGGCTCGCCTGGCCCTGGCGCGCGCCTTCCAGGAGGCGGGTCGCTCGGAGAGGGCCATGCTGGCCGTGAAGACGGAGCTGCGCGGCGATCCCCGCCTTGTGGGCGGCTGGACCCAGCTCGGCGATCTCTACGCGGCGCGACATCGCCCCCGCAAGGCCGCCGCGGCGTATCGTGTCGCCGTGCGCCTCGACGCGGCGGACCCCAGCGCCTGGAATCGCCTTGGCTACCTCTGGCACCAGCATGGCACGCCCGATCGCGCCGGCGCTGCCTACCTGCAGGCTCTCGCCCTGCTGGCGGGCCCCCTGCGCCACCCGCCGGCGGCGCCGGCCTCACGCTCCGCCGGCAGCGCTCAACCGCTCGCGATTCGCGCGAACCAGGTGGCGCGAGCCTGGAGCAACTTCGGCGCCATCGCCGCCAGCCGCGGCCGCGGGGATCGCGCCCGCCGGGCCTTGCAGCGGGTCCTCCGCCTGAACCCGGAGTACGAGCCGGCCCACCTCAACCTCGGCTCGCTGCTCAGCCGCCAGGAGCGCTATGATGCGGCGCTCCTGCACTTCGCCATGGCCATGCGGCTGAACCGGCGCCGCGCCGAGAGCGCCTTCAACATGGCCAGCATGCTCGAGGCGCGCGGCCAAGCCCGACAAGCGCTGCACTGGTACGAGCACTTCCGCGAGCGCTGGCAGGGCGCGGCGAGCCTGGACAGCGTGGCGGCGCAGAAGATCGCGCAGCTCCGCGCGCTCCTGGAGTGAGCTGGAGGAACCAGGGAACGCCGGCACGGGGTGGGGAGCCTCGCTCGCGGCTTGCCGCCGTGCCGCGCCGAGGGGCTTCGCGACGGCGTGCTACCTCGCCTCGGGGGAGCCGTCGTCGCGGCTGGACCGCAGGGCGGTGAGGGCTGCCGCGAGGCGCGCGTCGAGCACCTCGAGAACCCTCTCATGGAGACCGAGGTGCGGGGCGACCACGACCTTGATCCCAGGGAAGCGGGGTGACAGATCGGCAACGGAGTTCCGCAGCCGGGAGAGGAGCCGACCGCTGAACAGGAGGTAGGGCAGGACCATGACGATCTCCGTGGCGCCGTGCGCAAGAGCTGTAACCGCAACCTCAAGGTCGGGGCGCCCCCTGCCGAGGAGGTGCGGGGCAACGGCGGCGAAGCGGCGATGCTCGCGGATCAGAACGACGAGGCGCGCGAACTCGCTCCTGGCATCCGGCTCGCTCGAGTCATGCCCGACGACGAGCAGCGCAGCGCGCTCAGCCCTGGCGGGAATCGCAGCCAGGGCCGCCTCGGCGCGCAAGCAGGCCAGTTGCACCATGGCCGGATGAAGACCTAGTCCGCCCGCCGCCGCGAAGCGGGTTGTCGGGAAGCTCCGGCGCAGGCGCTCCACCAGCCTGGGGAGGTCATGGGTGAGATGGCCGCCGGAAAAGAGGAAGAGCGGCACGAGGAGCACCGCCTCGGCTATTCCCGCCAGCACCGCCACCGCTTCCTCCGCGGCAGGCCGCACCAGCCCCAGGTAGGCGTGGGCTAGCACCAGCTCCGGCCGGCGCTGCCGATACGCCGCGACGAGCTGCTCGAACTCACGCGTCGCCTGAGGATCACGGCTGCCATGCCCAACGAGGAGCACCGCCTCCCGCCCCATCGCCCGCACCTCCTCTCCCGCCCTCCCCTGCGGCTCTGCAGCAGTTCCCCATGAGCCTGCGGCCCACCCGCAAGGTCATGAAAATAAGCGGACACTTCTTGCTCAGCAGGCTTCCATGCCCTCGACTGTAGGGGCGGTTCGCGAACCGCCCCTACCACCGGGATGCAAAGAACCGCGGAGGGAGGCGGATGTCGGTGTGCCTCCGCGTCCCTCTGTGGTTCCTTCCCCTACCTTCTCCGCGTCCTCTGCGTCTCCGCGGTGTACTCCATTGAACCGTAGAGGGCGCAGAGGGCGCAGAGGTGAAGGACACCGGCCGCATGACCGTCAGCCTCATCATTGCGTAAAATCAACCACTTAGACGCTTATTCTCGAGCCAGGACCGCGCACGCAGCGCCGGCGCAGCGTCCGACGGCTCCAGGCGGGGGGCGGGGCGTTCTGCCGGCAGCAGCCATCCCAGGCGCCTCCCCTCGCCTCTTGGTTCTCATCCTGCGCGACAAACGATCCGCCGCTCCATCTGGGAGAACTCTCCTCAGCACCCAAAGTAAGAAGCTAGAGAACTTTTTTAAGAATGATCTTGACTAAATCAGTCTTCTTAAGCTATTTTTATACTAACTTCTTCCAGAGAGATTACGTATCGCTGTTCCCGTCCGCAAGACTAAAATACCGCCTGCGCTGCGTCGCGGCGCACGGCAAGCCTCTGGAGGTGACGCATCATGAGCTCCGTCGCTACGAAGCAGGGCGCGGCGCCGGGGGTTGTCGAGATCTCCCCCGCAATCGCGCGCGAGATCGAGGTCTTCGAGCTGGAGGTGGAGCGCTACCGCCGCGGCGCCGTCTCCGAGGAGCAGTTCAAAGCCTTTCGTCTGCAGCAGGGCATCTACGGCCAGCGCCAGGCCGGCGTGCAGATGGTGCGGGTGAAGATTCCCTCCGGCTGCCTCAACCCCGGGCAGCTCGATCTCCTCGGCTGCCTCGCCACGGCGTACTCCACCGGCATCGCCCACCTGACGACACGCCAGGACGTGCAGTACCACTACGTGAAGCTGGAGCACGTGGCGACGATCATGCGGGAGCTGGCGGCGCACGGTCTGACGACGCGGGAGGCCTGCGGCAACACCATCCGCAACGTCACCTCCTGCCCCGCCGCCGGCGTCTGCCGGGATGAGCTCTTCGACGTGACGCCGCTGGCGCGCGCCGTGTCGGCCCACTTCCTGCGCAACCCGGTCTGCCAGCAGCTCGGACGCAAGTTCAAGATCAGTTTCAGCGGCTGCGCCGATCACTCCTGCGCCATGGCGATGATGCACGACATCGGCGTCATCGCCGCCCGCCGCGAGGTCAACGGCAAGGTGGACTATGGCGCCACGGTCTACGTCGGCGGCGGCCTGGGCGCCGTGCCGATGCCGGCGCAGCTCCTCGAGGCCTTCGTGCCGCTCGAGGAGGTGCTGCCGCTCTTCGAGGCGATCGTGCGCGTCTTCCACAAGTATGGCGAGCGCGCCAACCGCAACAAAGCCCGCCTGAAGTTCCTCCTGGAGAACCTCGGCATCGAGGCCTTCCGCGCCAAGGTGGCGGAGGAGCGCGCCGCGCTGCGGCCGGAGCCGGAGTGGAACCGGTTCATCGAGCAGCTCCAGATCAACGAACGGGCGGACGGCCGCTCCGCCTCGAATGGCCATACCTCCAAGGAGGAGCCGTTCAACGGCGCTCCCTACGGCAACCCAAGCTACGCCGCCTGGCGGGCGACGAACGTGCGGCCGCAGCGCCAGCCCGGCTTCTCGACCGTCACCCTCTTCCTCGAGCTGGGCGACATCACCGCGGCGCAGTTCCACGGCCTGGCCGACGCGCTGCGCCGGTTCGACATCGGCGACCTTCGCGCCACCCAGCAGCAGAACTTCCTCTTGCGCTGGGTGCGCAACAGCGACTTGGGCGCCCTGCGCGCCGCTCTGCAGCCCCTCAACCTGGCGCGGCCCGGCGCCAACACCATCCTGGATGTGACCGCCTGCCCCGGCACCGATACCTGCAACCTCGGCATCACCTCCTCGAAGGGCTTGGCGCGTCAGCTCGGAGCGGTCCTCGCCAAGGACGACCTGAAAGATGTGCAGAACCTGCGCATCAAGGTCAGCGGCTGCCCGAATAGCTGCGGCCAGCACCACCTCGCCAACATCGGCTTCTTCGGCAGCACGCGGCGCAGCGGCGACCACATCGCGCCGACCTACCAGATGCTCCTGGGCGGACGCAGCGACCGCAACGGCGCGGCGTTCGGGCTCGCCACCCTGAAGCTGCCGGCAAAGAACGTCCCCGCCGCCGTGCGCCGCCTCCTGGCCCTCTACACGAACGAGCGACAGCCGGGCGAGGAGTTCACGGCGTTCATCGAGCGCATCGGCAAACAGCGCGTCAAGGAGCACCTGGCCGATCTCGAGGCCCTGCAGCCTTACGGCGAGAGCGCCGACGCGTACACTGACTGGGGTCGGAACGAGGAGTTCAGCCTGAAGGACAAGGGCGTCGGCGAATGCGCCGGCCAGCTCCTCGGCGAGGTGGAGCTGAAGCTGAACGAGAGCGAGCGCACCATCTTCGAAGCCAACCTCCTTTACGAGCGCCGGGACCTGCGCCGCGCCTACGAGCGCGCCGAGGAGGCCATGGCGCTGGCGGCCGAGGCGTTGCTCTCGACGCGCGGCGTCGCGGCAGGCGCAGACGCCAATCTGAAGCACCTCTTCCACGGCCACTTCGTGCAACCGGGTCTGGTCTTCGAGACCACCGCCAACTATTTCGTCAAGGCCGGGGCGCTGAACGGCGGCGCGCCGACGCAGCAGGCGGTGCACGCCCGCATCGAAGAGGCCACCCTGTTCATCGAAGAGTGCCACACCGCTTACGCACGCATGTAGCCAGGGCGCCAGCCCCAGGGCGCGCAGCACCCGGTGTGCGTCCCCTCGAACGCCACCCATCACGCGAAACGGATTGGTCCCACGCCATGGAGCATCATCACCAGCACTCCACCTTGAAAGGCCTTGACGGTCCCGTCGCCCTCCTCAGCCTGCTGCGCAAGGAAGCCGCGACAACCCCCGGCGAAGAGGACGCGGCCCCGGCCCCCGGCATTGTCTCCCTCGTCGGCGCCGGGCCGGGGGACCCGAAGCTGCTGACCCTGCGCGCCCTCGAGCTGCTGCAGGCGGCGGACGTCATCGCCTACGACGAGCTGGTCCCGCCGGCGATCCTGGCGCTGGCGTCGCCGGCGGCCGAGCTGCTGCCGGTGGGGCGCCGCTGCGGGGCGGAGCCGCGCCCGTTCCGCCTGCACCCGGCGGTGGCGGCGCGGGCCCACGCGGGGAAGCGCGTGGTGCGGCTGAAGGCGGGCGACCCCTTCCTCTTCGGGCGCGGCGGCGAGGAGATCGAGGAACTGGTCGCGGAGGGCATCCCCTTCGAGGTCGTTCCCGGCGTCTCGGCGGCCTTCGGCGCCGCCGCAAGCGCCGGCATCCCCCTGACGCACCGCGACTGCGCCTCCGCCGTCACCTTCACCACCGGCCACGGCGCCCACGGCGAGGCGGGCGATCCTGCCGCCTGGCAGCCCGCCGGCGGCGGCACGATCGTCCTTTACATGGTGGCGCGCAAACTGCGGCAGAACGTCCGCCGCCTCATCGCCGCGGGCCGCTCGCCGGAGACGCCGGCGGCCTACGTTGCCGCGGCCACCACCGCCGAGGAAGTGGTGCTCATCGGGACGCTGGCGGACATCGCCGGGCAGGTCGAGGCGCTCGATTCCACGTCCCCCGCGCTGCTCATCGTGGGCGAGGTGGTGCGCCTGCGGCAACAGCCCGCCGCGCGCCGAACAGAGCGCTCCCCGGCCCTCGCCGCGGCACTGGAGGATCGCGGGTGAACGGCACAGCGCGATTGGAGGCGGCGATGGCGCGCTTCGACGCCGCGCATCGCCAGGACCCGAACGTCGAGGTCTTCGAGGGAGAGCTGCACCCCAAGGAGCTGCTCTACGCCCAGCGGCTCAGCGCCTGGCTGCTGGTGGTGGAACCTGACGCCTCCGAGATCCTGCGCTTGGCGGCTCGCGCGCAGCACCTCTACCGCTGGCGCATCCCCCGCGCCGACTACCCCATGGATCGCCAGGGATACCTGGCGTGGCGCGGCCGGCTGGCGATGTTCCACGTGGAACATGCCGCGGAGATCCTGCGCCAGGTCGGCTACGACGAGGCCACGATCGCGCGGGTGCAGGCCCTGGTGCGCAAGGAAAACCTCAAGCGCGACCCGGAGGCGCAGACCCTCGAGGATGCCGTCTGTCTCCTCTTCCTGGAGCACGAGCTGGGGGCGTTCGCACCGCGCGTGGGGACCGAGAAGCTGGGGACGATCCTGCGCCAGACCTGGCACAAGATGTCACCCCGCGGCCGCCACCTGGCGCTGGAGCAGCGGCTCCTCCCCGCGGACATGGCGCGCGATCTCCTCCCCAAGTCCCTACCAGGGGCTGATGCTCCATCATCCCCCTCCTCTCGATAACACACTGCGCCTTACCATCACGCTGTTGTCGCCCGTGACGATCGAGCCCCGGCGCCTTCCTGCCGGCGGGGAAGACCCTCACAGCATGTTCTGGGGATTAAGGTCGAGATCGACGTGGACGGCCGCGCGGCGCTGCAGGGCCTCCACCTCCGGGAGGAGCACCCGATGCAGCTCCCGGCGCAGCCAGTCGGCGTCACTCGCCTTCAGGAGAAGGTGCCAGCGATAGCGCCCCTTCAGGCGGGCGAGGACGGCGGGGGCGGGGCCGAGGACCTCGACGTCGCCGCCGGCGGGTGGGTGGAGATCCTTGCGCAGGCGCATGGCGAGGTGCGTGCCGGCCTGCATGGCCAGCTTGTCATCGCGGCTCAGCAGGCGCACCAGCACCAGGTGGCTGAAGGGGGGATAGAAGTGCGCCCGGCGCATGGCGATTTCGTGGGCGTAGAAGGCGGCGTAGTCATGCTGTTGGGCGCAGGCGATGGCGTAGTGGCCCGGATTGTAGCTCTGCACGATCACCCGCCCCGGCGTGCCGCCGCGCCCGGCGCGCCCGGCCACCTGGGTGAGGAGCTGGAAGGTGCGGGCGGCGGCGCGGAAGTCCGGCAGGCTGAGGAGGGCGTCGGCGGAGATGACGCCGACCAGGGTGATGCCGGGGTAGTCATGCCCCTTCGCCACCATCTGCGTGCCGATGAGGATGTCGAGCCGCCCCCTGGCGAGCTGGCTCAGGACCGTGTGGTAGGCGCGGCGATGGCGCGTCGTGTCGCGGTCCATGCGCTGGACGCGGGCGTGTGGGAAGGTCTCGCGCACGACGGCCTCGAGTTGCTGGGTGCCGAAACCGCGGTGCGCCAGGTTGACGCCCCGGCAATCGGGGCAGAGATCGGGCACCGCCTGCTGGTAATCGCAGTAGTGGCAGCGCGCCACCTGCTGCGGGCGGTGGTAGGTGAGGGCCACGCTGCAGTCTCGGCAGGTGAGGGTGCAGCCGCAGTCGAAGCAGATGACGGCGGTGCTGAAGCCGCGCCGATTGAGGAAGAGGACGCTCTGCCCGCCGCGCTCGAGGGTGGCGGCGAGGGCGTCGAGGAGCGGCCAGGAGAGGTAGGCGTGGGGGCCGTCGCGGCGCGGTTGGCGGCGCATATCGACGATGGCGACCTCGGGGAGGGGATGCTCGGTCACCCGCTCCGGCAGGGCGAGGTAGGCGCCTGGCTGGCGGCGGGCGGCGTGGTAGGCCTCCAGGGTCGGCGTCGCCGAGCCCCGCACGAGCACCGCGCCGGCCTGCGCGGCGCGCAGCTCCGCCACCTCGCGGGCGTCGTAGAGGACCCCCTCCTCCTGCTTGTAGGAGTTCTCCTGCTCCTCGTCGATGACGATGATGCCGAGGTTGCGCACCGGCGCGAAGACGGCGGAGCGCACCCCGACGACAACGCGCGCCTCGCCGCGGCGCACGCGATCCCACTCATCGAGCCGTTCGCCGGCGCTGAGGCCGCTGTGGAGGAGGGCGACGAGCTCGCCGAAGCGGCGGTGGAAGCGCTCCACGAGCTGCGGCGTCAGGACGATCTCCGGCACCAGCACGATGGCGCCGCGCTGCCGCTCGAGGACGAGGTTGATGGCATGGAGGTAGAGTTCCGTCTTGCCGCTGCCGGTGACGCCATGCACGAGGAAGGTCGCCGCGCGCCCGTCGCGCAGGGCCTGCTCGATCGCCGCCAGGGCGTCGCGCTGGGCGTCGGTGAGCGTGTGCGGCTGTTGCGCCGGCGTCGCCGCCGCTCCTTCCGGCGCTGCTCCGGCGGCGCTGTCGGGAACGGGCTGCGCCTCGGCCCCGAAGGCAAACGGGATGCGGCGCGCGCGGCGCGTCTCCAGCCGCACGAGGCGGCGCTCGGCGAGCCGCCGCGCCACGGCGCTCCCCCCCGGCAGGGCGGCGTTCAGGCTCGTCGCTTCCATCTCGCCCTGCCGGGCAAGGAGATCGAGGACCGCGCGCTGCCGCGGCCCCAGACGCGGCGCGCGCTCGCTCGCCGCGCCCTCCCGCGGCTCTGAAGCGGCGAGGGTGAAGAAGGTCGCCCGGTGTTCGCGCGCCGCGCCGCGCGGCCTGCTCCCCCGCACCAGACCGCGTCGGGCCAGGACACCGAGGAGCGCCGCGAGGGGCGGCGCGGGCTGCTCCCCATGATGCTGCGTGGTCGGGGCTTCGTCGCCCTGGTCCCGCGCCGCCTCGAGACTCTCTTCGAGCTGGCGTACGTCACAGGGGCCCTGGAGCCCCACGGCCGCGAGCACGGTCACCTGCAAGGCGGTGAGCGCGGTCGCGCCACCGGTGGTGGGCGACGCCGGCCCTCCCTCCGCCTGCTCGGCGGGGCTCGGCAGCAGCCGCCTCCCCGCCTCGCTGAGGGACCAGAGCCGCGCATCAACGGGCCTTCCCAAACCACCCGGCAGCGCCGTCTTCAGGACCAGCCCCAACGGCGTCAGGTAGTGCGCCGCCACTGCCCGCGCGAGGTCGAGGAGGCCGGCGTCGAGCACCGGCTGCGGCTCCAGGAGGCGGCGGATCGGCTTCACGTCCGCCACCTCGGTGCTCTCCACAAGTTCCACCACGTAGCCCGTCTCGCGGCGGCGGCCGAAAGGCACCTCGACGAGGCTCCCCGGCGCCACGCACCCCCGCAGCGCGGCGGGAATCGCGTAGGTGTAGAGCTGGTGCAGCGGCGCCGGCACCGCCACGTCGGCGTAGGGAGGCTCATGAGTCGGGGAGGGGGGGGAGGCTGCCTGGCGGGCCACGGCCATCTCCTGGCGGAGCGTCGCTTCCCGGCGATGCCTGCAACGGGATGCCTGAGGGAGCGGCGGGGGACGACGCCGATTCCGTCCGCGCCTCACGCCCCCCATCGCAGCCACGGCCGGGAATGCCGTTGCCGCCGCGCCGCGGCTGGCGTATGATCAGTCAGCAGGAGCTGAGCGCGCAGGCAGGGGCCGCCCGGAGTTCCAGGCATGGACGACGCTGAGAAGCAGCTTCGGGACCTTGACGAGAAGCTGGGGGCGCTGCTCAACGAACGGGTGCTCCGGCAGGTGCAGCGCGCCTCGCCGATCGAGGCGCTGGGGCGCGACCTCGAAGCGGGACGCGCCGCCGCCGAGGCCGCGGGCACGGGGTGGTTCCCGAGCGCCTCCCTGCGGCTCCTCTACCAGCACCTCCACGGCGCCGTGCTCGAGCGCCTGAAGGGACTCGTCGTCGCCTACCTCGGCCCGCCCGCCAGCTACACCCACGCCGCGGCGCTGCAGCACTTCGGCTTCGCCGCGCAGTTTGTCCCCCTCACGACCATCGCCGACATCTTCCGCGAGGTCGAGGCGGGGCGCGCCGGTTCCGGCGTGGTGCCGGTTGAGAATACCACGGAAGGGGCGGTCCAACATACCCTCGATACGTTCATCGAGAGCACGCTCGGCATCGGCGCCGAGATCGCCCTGCGCATCTCGCACCACCTCCTGTCGCAGTGCGAGCGGCTGGAGGAGGTCGAGCAGCTCTACTCCCACCCGCAGGCGCTGGCCCAGTGCCAGCGCTGGCTCGCCGCCCATGTGCCCGGCCTGCCCCAAAACCCAACCAGCAGCACCGCCGCCGCCGCCGAACTCTGCCAGAGGGAGCCGCGGGCGGCGGCCATCGCCAGCGGCGAGGCGGCAGCCCTCTACGGCCTGCGCATCCTGGCGTCGCAGATCGAGGACTTCAGCCAGAACTACACGCGCTTCCTGGTGCTGAGCAGCACCGCTCCGCCTCCCACGGGGCGCGACAAGACCTCGCTCGTCTGCGGCATTCCCGACCAACCCGGGGCGCTCTACCACACCCTGGAGCTGCTGGCCAGCGAGAATATCAACATGCAGAAGATTGAGTCGCGCCCGAGCAGGGCGCGGCCGTGGGAGTATGTCTTCTTCATCGACCTCGAGGGGCATCGTGAGGAAGCGCACGTGTGCCAGGCACTCACCACAATGCGCGAACGCTGCAGCTTCCTGAAGGTGCTGGGGTCCTACCCCCAGGCTATCAATGTCGAGCGGAAAGGGACCGGCACGAGATGACGATCGACGTTCCAGAGCACATCGCCACCCTCATCCCGTACAGCCCCGGCAAGCCAGTCGAGGAGCTGGAGCGCGAGCTGGGCATCACCAACGTCGTCAAGCTCGCCTCGAACGAGAACCCCTTCGGTCCTTCGCCGAAAGCCATGGAAGCGGTGCGCCGGGCGGTCTCGCAGGTGCACCGCTACCCGGACGGAGGGAGCTACCACCTCCACCAAGCCCTGGCTGAGCGCCATGGCTTGGCGCCCGAGCACTTCCTCATCGGCAACGGCTCGAACGAGGTCATCGTCGATATCATCAACACCTACATGCGGGCCGACAGGCGCCCGGCCGACCGCGGGGTGACGGGGGAGTATGCCTTCCTCGTCTTCCGCCTGGCCGTGCAGTCGCGCGGCTGCACGCCGGTGATGGTTCCCTTCCGCGACTATCGCCATGATCCGAAGGCGCTCCTCGCGGCGGTGGATGAGCAGACGCGCTTCGTCTACGTCGACAACCCCAACAACCCCTGCGGCACGTTCCTGCGGGCGGAGGAGCTGGACGCCCTCATCGCGGCGCTGCCGGAGCATTGCTGGCTGCTCCTCGACGAGGCCTACTTCGAGTACGTGGATGATCCGCGTTACCCCGACGGGGTGCGGTACGTCCGCGATGGACGGCGCGTCATCGTGCTGCGCACCTTCTCCAAGGTCTTCGGCCTGGCCGGCCTGCGGGTCGGCTACGCGATTGCCGACCCGGAGCTCCTCAGCTACGTGAACCGCGTGCGCGATCCCTTCAACGTCAACATGTTAGCGCAGATAGGCGCGTGCGCCGCCTGCACCGACACGGAGCATTTGGAACGCTGCCGACTGGGAACCGCCGCCGGCAAGGCGTGGCTGGCGAGCCGCCTCGGCGAGCTCGGTGTTGACTTCCTCCCCACAGTGACCAATTTTTATCTCATACGCGTGGGACACGGTGGAGCGGTCTACGAAGCGCTCCTGCGGGAGGGTGTCATTGTGCGCCCGATGGGAGGGTTCGGGCTGCCGGAGCACATTCGGGTCACCATCGGCACGCAGGAGGAGAACGCGCGATTCATGGGGGCGCTGCGGCGCGTCCTGAAACGAGCCTGAGAGCCAACGCGCAGCAGCCCACCCCGCGGGTCTGCCGCATGGTTGCGCGGCGCGTCCCGGATGGTCTGCTGAGCAGGGGCGCTCAAGGTCGAGAACCTGCTGGATCGGGGGAGCTTTCCGGAACAAAGCGCACCTTCCCCGGTGGAGTTTTTCTTTCGCTGTCGGTTGCCTTGCGGGGGTTCATCCCCGGCACGACGCATTGAGAGTGGAAACGCCCTGCCCGGTGCGATGGATGCAGAGGTGCGCGGAGAGGAGCTGTGTCGATCTTGATGCCGCGGCACACTTCGCGCAGACTCTCGGCGTGAGCGCACCGCACGTGAGCTACGTGGATCGCTCGCGCCCGCGGGAGCGCCGGGTGCATGGCTGTTTCCGAAACCCTCGCGTTGTCATTCCCCAAGAGATCACTGCGTGACCTTCCTCATCGACACACTGGCCATTCTCGGCTTCGGCCTCATTGGCGGCTCGGTGGCGGCGGCCTGCAAGGCCCGCGGCGTGGCGCGCCGCGTCATTGCCGTGGCGCGCTCGCCGCAAACCCTGCGCAGCGCCTACCTGCGCGGCTTCGCCGACGTGACGACGACGAAACCGACGGAGGCGGTCCAGGAAGCCGACATGGTGATGCTGGCGACGCCGATCGGCGCCATGGTCGGCCTCGTCGAACGGGTCGCGCCGTACGCCGCGCGCGGCACCATCTTCACCGATGTTGGCAGCGTGAAGGCATCCCTCATCGAGGCCGTCGAGGAGGTGCTGCCGGGAACGCTCCCCTTTGTCGGCGCGCATCCCCTGGCCGGCAAGGAGAAGTCGGGCGTGGATGCGGCAAGCGCCGACCTCTTCGAGGGGCGCAAATGTATCGTCACCCCCGGCAGCCTGTCGACGGCGAGCGCCGTCGAACGCGTGGTTGACCTCTGGGAGTCCCTCGGCGCCGAGGTCGTCTTCTTCTCCCCCGCCGAGCATGATCGCATGGTCGCCGCCATCAGCCATCTGCCCCAGGTGCTGGCAAGCACCCTGGTGCACGCCGCGGCGTCCACCCGCACGAGCACCGGCCCCGCCCTGGCCTACGCCGCCTCCGGGTTCCGCGACGTGAGCCGCATCGCTGCGAGTGATGCGGAGATGTGGCGGGACATCTGCCTAGCCAACCGCGAAGCGATCAAAGAGGCGCTGGCGACCTTCGAGACGAAGCTCGCCGAGCTGACCCAGGCCCTGGACGCCGATGACGAGCGCGGCGTCACCGAGTTCTTCCGTCTCGCCCGCGAGCAACGGGCCCTCTACTTTCCGTAGCCGGCGACGCCCAGGCTCGGGCGAGGAGGGGGGCAAGGCCGCGGAAGAGGGGAGATCACGCGGTGCCGCGGCACGCCCGCGGGCCGTGGGTCAGGCGTGCCGGCAGGCATGTCTGCCGCGGCGGCCGCCGCTCCGTAATGTGACCTGTGTCAACACATCCTTGACGAAAGTGCTTGCCGTGTGGTACACAGCACGTGTGAGTTTCATCCCCATGAGCAGGCCGTGAGGCAACGCCATACGTTCAACGAGCCAGATCCTCCTGGCGTTGAACGAACCGCCTCGGCCGAGCGATGCGCGAAACCCAGAGGAGGTTGAGCCCAGCATGAACGAGCATACTCGGAATCCTGAATCAGGCAGTCAGCCTGAAACGAACCAGCCGCCGACCGTCGACGTGGGGCCTGTTTCTACGGTGGGGAACGGTGGCGCGGAGCTCCAGCCAGCGTCTGCCGATTCCTCCCCGGGAACTGCTCGACCTCAGGATCCTGCTGGGCCCTCTCGCGGCGCGGGCGCCGCATCCAACCCGCACTCCTCCAATGCTCTGAGCCTGGACGCGGCCCCCGTCCTGCAACCGCAGACGCCCGGCCAGGCAGTCGCCACGGGCGCCGGCGGCAGTGAGCAGGCGGCAGGCGGCGAGACCATGGCGGACATTTATGAAGAGTCCATGAGGCACATCCGCGAGGGTGAGATCATCCGCGGCACCATCATGCAGATCGACAAGGACATGGTGCTGGTGGACATCGGCTTCAAATCAGAGGGTCTTATCCCAATTGAGGAGTTCCCCAACCATGGCCGCTACCTGAGCGTTGGCGAAGAGGTGGACGTTTACCTCGAAGCCACGGAAGACAGCGAAGGCCAGGTTGTCCTCTCGAAGGAGAAGGCCAACAAAATCAAGATTTGGGAGACCCTCACGACCGCCTTTGATCAGAACCAGGACGTTGAGGGCACCGTGGTGGCGCGCATCAAGGGCGGCCTGACGGTGGATGTTGGGCTGAAGGCGTTCCTCCCCGGTTCCCAGGTTGACCTTCGCCCCGTCCGCAACCTCGACAAGATGATCGGCGAAAAACTGCGCATGAAGATCATCAAGCTGAACCGCAAGCGCGGCAACATCGTGCTGTCGCGGCGGGTCCTGCTTGAGGAAGAGCGGCAGATCGCCAAGACGGAGACGTTGAAGAAGTTGACCCCCGGAGCCGTCATGGACGGCCAGGTGAAGAACCTCACCGATTACGGCGCCTTCGTGGACCTGGGCGGCATCGATGGCTTGCTGCACATCACCGACATGTCCTGGGGGCGGGTGAGCCACCCCAGCGAGCTGGTGAACGTCGGCGACCGCCTCAAGGTCATGGTCCTCAACTTCGATCCCAAGACCGAACGCGTCTCCCTCGGGCACAAGCAGCTCATGCCCGATCCATGGACGAATGTGGCGCAGAAGTTCCCCGAAGGGACGCGGCTGCGCGGCAAGGTCGTCAGCATCGCCAACTATGGGGCCTTCATCGAAATCGAGCCGGGTGTGGAAGGCCTGGTGCACATGTCGGAAATGTCCTGGACCAAGCGTGTGCGCCACCCCTCGAAGATCGTCAACATCGGCGATAACGTGGAGTGCCAGGTGCTGCGCGTGGAGCCGGAGAAGAAGCGCATCTCCCTCGGCATGAAGCAGGTGGAGCCGAACCCCTGGGATACGGTGGAGGTGAAGTACCCGGTCGGCAGCCTAGTTGAGGGGAAGGTGCGCAACCTCACCGATTTCGGCGCCTTCCTGGCCCTCGAGGAGGGCATCGACGGCCTCATCCACATCTCGGACATGTCCTGGACGCAGCGGGTCAAGCACCCCAGCGAGATTCTCAAGAAAGGCCAGCGGGTGCAAGCTCAGGTGCTCAGCGTGGACAAGGAGAGCGAGCGCCTCTCCCTGGGCCTGAAGCAGCTCGATCCCGATCCCTGGGACCAGGTAGCCTCGCACTACGTGGTGGGGCAGACCGTGGATGGCGAGGTGGCGAAGATCACCAAGTTCGGGGCCTTTGTGACGCTGCGCGACGGCATCGAGGGTCTCGTGCATGTCTCCGAGATGAGTCGCACCAAGGTGGCGAATCCCGAAGACGTCCTTGCCGTGGGAGACCGCGTCAAGGCGAAGATCATCAAGCTTGACGCCGAGAACAAGAAGATCGCCCTCAGCATTCGCGCCTACATGGAGGATGAGGAGATCGTCGATCTGAGCGAAGTCCTCTCGCGTCCCGAGGCGGAGCCCACGATCGGTGACGTGCTCGACAAGGAGAACCGCGAGGCGCTGGCGGACCTGGCTCAACGGACGGCGGCCTCGGCGGAGCAGGCAGCACCGGCAAGCCCAGGCGGCGAAGAGACGGCTGCCGCCGAGGTCTCCGAAGAGTCCGAGGCCAAGCCGGAGGAAGAACGCTAGCCCCGCCGGCCACGCGCCAGGCCCCTGATGAGAGAAACTCTCGACTGCCAGGCGAACAGTTGAGACCCTAGACTTGGCGCCGTCAAAGCCGGGATGCAGCGAGCAGGACAAGAAACCGAGAGGCCCCAGGGGGGCCTCTCTGCCATCACGACGCGCGTCTGCGCTGGGACGCGGAGAGGAACACGGGAGACGAACGAGAGGAATCTTCAGGAGGAACGCTGGTAGGGGCAAGGCAGCCAGGAGGACAGAGTGCAGCCGGAAACGCAGAGGCCTCGCCGCTCGGCCACAGGGCACCGTAAGGAGCTGGCGCACCTCTCTCGACGCCTGGCCATGCACCCCGCTGGGGGGAGAGAGGTCGGAGGCGCGCTCATGGGGGAAGCGGGATGACGAAGGCTGAATTGGTGGAACAGGTGGCACAGAACATCAACCTGACGAAGAAGCAGACCGAAACGATCATCAACACCCTCTTCAAGAGTATCACCGAGGCCTTGCGCGACGGCGACAAGGTGGAGCTGCGGGGCTTCGGCAGCTTCCGGATTCGGCAGCGTGATCCCCGGGAGGGACGAAACCCCAAGACCGGTGAGACCGTTCAGATTCCCGCCAAGAAGGTCCCTTTCTTCAAGGCCGGCAAAGAGCTTCGCGAGATGGTCGATAGTTGAGGCGACGCTGCGGACGCAGCGGGCAGCGTCGCGGCGCCGCGCCCCGCGGACGCTGGAGATCATGCCCGGGAGCGGTACGTGGGGCGCACGGGAAATGCAAGCCGCGCAGCTATGACACCTCCAGTCCCGACGATCATCATCATCGGCGCCACCGCCACCGGCAAATCGGAGTTGGGAGTTCGCCTGGCGGAATCGCTGCGCACCGAGATCATCAACGCCGACTCCCGCCAAATTTACCGCCACCTTGACATCGGCACCGCGAAACCGAGCCCGGCGCAGCGGCGACGGGTGGTCCACCACCTCATCGACGTGGTGCCCCCGGACGGCATGTACGATGCCGCGCAGTTCGCGCGGCAGGCCCATCGCCTCTGCCAGGAGGCGCAGGCGCGCCGCACGCTGCCGCTTGTCGTCGGTGGCTGCGGCCTCTACCTCAACGCCCTGGTGAACGGCTTGGCGGACGCCCCGGAGGCATCCCCCGCGGCGCGCGCCCGCCTCCTTCAGCGCGCCGCCGCGGACGGGCTCGAGGTCCTCTATGACGAGCTGCGGCGCCGTGATCCCCTCTGCGCCGCCGCCGTGCATCCTCACGACCGCGTGCGCATCATCCGCGCCCTCGAAGTGTACGAGCAGACGGGCGAGACGATGACCGCCCTCCGCCGCCGGCACGCTCACCAGCCGCCACGTCTGCACCCCTGGTTCATCGGCGTGCGCTGCGCCCGCCCCGCCCTCCGCCGGCGCATTGCCGAGCGTGCCCACGACATGGTGCGCCGCGGACTCTTTGAGGAGGTCGAAGGGCTGGTGGCTCGGGGCTACGACGAACGCTGCCGCCCGCTTCAGGGGTTCAGCTACCAGCACCTCCTCGCCGCGGTGCGCGGCGGCCTCGACCGGCAGGAGGCCCTCCATCGCCTCATCCGCGACACCCAGCGCTACGCCAAACGTCAGGAAACCTGGTTCCGGCGCCTGTCGAACGTCCAGTGGTTTGACATCGATGCGTTCAATCCCGACCAGCTCCACGCCGCGGTGGTGGCTTTTCTGCGCCAAGCCGGGGTCTTTGAAGGGTAAGGAGGAGAGCCATGGCGCAACGCCGAGCCGGGCAGCAGCGCATCGCTCCTTACGTGGTGCTCATCGGCTTCAAGGGCTGCGGCAAAACCACGGTTGGACGCCTCCTGGCGGAGCTGCTGGAACGGCCCTTCCAGGACCTCGACATCCTCCTCGAGGCGACGTACACCGAGCGCTACGGCAGCCAGCGCGGCTTTCGTGAAATCTTCCGCGAGCGGGGCGAGAACTTCTTCCGCGGCCTCGAGCGCCAGTGTCTTGCCACGGCCATGTCCGGCATCCCCAAGGTTCTGGCATTGGGCGGCGGCACCCCCATCAACTGCCGCGACGAGCTGGAAGCCGCCGAGCCGAGCGTTACGATCTGTCTCATCTACGTGCGCCCGCAGGTGCTCCTGCAACGCATTCTCGCCAACGGCCTGCCCGCCTTCTTCGACTCGGCAAACCCGGAGGCGTCCTTCCGCCGCCTCTACCGCCAGCGCCTGCCGCGCTACCGTGGCATCGCCCAGCACGTCGTCGACAACAGCGACTGCACGCCAAACGAGACGGCGCGCCAGCTCGCCAAGATGATCACGGCGCCCCGCTGATCCCTGCCCCCCAGCCCACCTGCCGCACGCTGCGTGACACCTCATCCCGCCCCGCTCGGCGGCTCGGCCCGTCGCTCGTGGCAACCCTTGCCCACGACCGACCTCCCACCCGAACGAGCGGCAGGCGGCTCCACCGTACCACCCTCTTCACCTGCGCCGCTCACAATGGCTGGAGGCGCCCTCCTGACATAAAGGTTCCTATCCGATTGCCACGTGTGATTGGAAGTAAGAGATGCGAAGGATTCTCCGCGTTGTGATAGACCGTGACCCGTGATGAAAACGGCCGGACGATATGTCCCGCACCAATGAGATGCAGGGCATTCGCCGGCGGCTCATCGTCAGCGCATTTGATTTTTACGCCGATGTGGTGACCGCACGTGAAGAGCATGCCATAGGGGCGAACTTCAATATTGAATTCATAGATTTGATGGGGTGCGAGAGGTTCTCGCTGCGTATGAATGTGGTAGGGCTGCCAAGGCTTGGAGCGCTCGGGGTCCAGCCGTCGTTGCGAGCCGCGCAACCAACCTCGGGTGAGCAAAGTCTCCTTGCCTTCTGCATCAATGTCCCAGAGACTAAGGAACCAGAGAACTTCCGTATCATCCGTCGAAGCATACAGGTTCACCACAATGGGACCGCAGATTTCCGTATTTTCGCGCAGCGGCGGTGTTCTGAACATCAGGCCGCCGCGACTATAGGGAGAATCCTCGAAGGTGGAACTCCCTTCATTGGGCCAAAACTCGTGCTCGCTCAGCAGACCGCCGGCATGCAGGAAGAAGGGGGTCCACTTCGTCTCGGGCAAGGGCCATTGCCTGGCAGATTTCCATTCCCCCGTTCCTTCGATGAACAGGTGGACCGGCGCCTCGTCCATGATTTCGGTATCGACACCCTTTAACCAGTAGTCAAACCAGCGCAGGGACTCATAGTGGTACTGGTAGAGCGGTCGGTCAAGGTAGACAGGTGGGCCGATGGTCAATTTCTTGGGACCCTGCCAGGTCTCCCAGCTCCGAACATCTCCCGGCAGGTGCAGTCCATAGATCCCCCAACAGCTTCCGAAATAGGCTGGAACCTTGGATTGAGAATTCACCTCGATCGACAGGTGTCGATAGAACTCATTGTCGAGCTGATTGAGGACGAAGTTAGCAATGAATGCATTGCGGCCGGCGTCGGGATTTCTCAGCACCTCGACAAGTTCCGGGACGGCGGCGATTTCCTTATCATTCAGGGCCTCTTCAACCTTGCGGGCGTACTCTTCAGCACCCCATCGTTCTCGGAGGGTGTTTTCAATACGCGGCTTGTCGAACTTACCGACCCAATGCCGCAGAAATCGATAACTCATGATGCCGCCATGGAAATGCCGATCACGATAGACATCGGTAGAGCCAAACGGTGCGAAGATCGCCTTCAACGACGGCGGATTGAACGTGGCGACCAGTTTCGCAACCACGGAGAAAAACGAAGCACCGAACATGCCAACGCTCCCATTGCACCACGGTTGACGCGCCAGCCATTCGATCAGTTCGCACACATCATCAAGCGACTCCCGGTTGACGTAGCCGAAGGTCCCACCCGACCTGCCCGTTCCTCGGATATTCGCCAGCACCTGCACGTAGCCACGCCGGACGTAGAAGTTCACGTCCCCGGCCTCGATATGCCCCCGTACCCCACTCATGGCGGTGGGCATTAACGAGGCAACTTGGTCGGCGTTCGAGTACGCATGCACGCCAAGAATCACCGGAAACCTGCCTTCCCCGCGGGGACGAAAAATGTCGGCGTCGATGCTGATACCGTCGCGCATGGGGATGGCGACGTTGCGATCAGCAACGATGTCGTACTGTCGAGGTGACACTCGCCAGGTAAGCGAGAACATTCCACCTCCCCATTTCTGTGAAGACGAGCCTTCCGGTCGAGACCAGCACGGCAGGCTTTGGGTTCGCTCGAGCGGCAACGGCGACTCTACCCCGAACCGCGGCGCCCCAGCAACACCGGCGGGGAGCAGCGCGGCGCGCGGGGGGGAGCGGCGGTTCGCCGGCCCTCTCCTGCTCAAGCGCGCCGAGGAACGTGGTGCGACTGCGCGTCGCCCTTAGGGATCGCGGGGCGGTGAAGGATCGGACCGTGGTCCCACCAGGTGCTTCGGGAGGCCGAACGGCGCGCCGCACCGCACCGGCCGCCAGGCAAGCGACAGAGGTCCGGCGGGCGGAGACGCCGCGGCTCTTCCCCAACTTGAACGAATGGCGCCGCCGCCGTCTCCACACCCCGCGGCTCACGACGCAGAAGGGCGAGCAGGCCTACCTCCGGCCGCGTCACGACTGCGGCATCTCGCGACCAAGGCCGGCAGGACTACCCGCCACGAGCCTCGGCGACGCACCCCTCGGCCGAGCGTTCCGGCGGCAGCTCGCCAAGGTTGGTATAGCCGGCCGTATACATGCGCTCGGTCGTGAAGGCGCGGCCCAGACGGCCCTGCCGGTCCACACAGATGACCCCGCACTGGCCGCGTGCCTGCCTCGCCGCCTGCAGCGCGAGCGGCGCGGCGTTGGGCGCGGGGACGTGCTGCTGTTGGAGCTCGACGACGCGCAGCGCCAGCATGAGACGCATGATCGCCTCGCCGTGCCCCGTCGCCGAGGCGCCGCCGGCGGGGCTCGCATAGGTGCCTGCCCCGATGATGGCGCTGTCGCCCACGCGCCCAGGCAGCTTCAGCATGGTGCCGCCGGTGGAGGTGCCCGCCGAGATGCACCCCTGCTGATCGAGCGCCACCACACCCACGGTCCCTGCCTCGCCGCCAGCGGGCTGCCGCGGCGAGGTCTCGCTGCCGCCGCTCGGGCTGCCACCTGCGGCCGCGCCGACCTGGCTCATCGCCGCCTCCGCCCGGGCTGGAGGGCAGCTCGACTCCTGCGCGGGCCCGGGTTCCAGGAGGTAACGGCGATGGAAAGCCCGCAGGCGCCGCCAGTGCTCCTCGTCGGGCGCGCCTTCAGCGGGTTCTCCCTCCAGGATCGTCTGGCGACGGCGTTCCCACGCCCGCCGGCGCTCCTCGGTTTCCAGGACTTGCGGCCCGAAGCCGACGGCCCGCGCGAAGAGCTCCGCGCCACGCCCACAGAGGAGCAGGTGGTCGGTCTCCTCCATGACGCGGCGCGCCACGCTGATCGGGTGGCGCACCCCCTGCAACGCGCCGACGGCGCCGGCATCGCCGCTGCTCACCATGATCGAGGCATCGGTCTCCACCTCGCCAAACCAGTTCAACACCGACCCCACCCCGCAGTTGAAGACCGGGTTCTCCTCCATGAGCCGAACCGCGAGCTCGACGGCCTCGAGCGCCGATCTCCCGTGCCGCAGATGCTCCCACGCCAGGGCCGCGGCGGCGCGCACCCCTTGGCGCTGCGCCTCCTCCTGGGTGGGATCGCGCCGCCCGGCGCCGCCATGGACAATGACCGCTGGTGCGTAGTTCATGCCGCGCGCCCTTCCTTCCTCAGCGTGAGCTTACGGTTGCGCTGCGACCGCTGCGGGGAGAGCATTGACGCGCACCACCCTCACGCCATCCTCCCCCCAGGAGAAGGTGCTGATCGTACCATTATCAATGATGAGACGCGGCAGGAACTTCAGGGTGATGCCGAGGTAGTGGCAGAGGAGGCACTTGATGACCTCCGCATGGGAGACCACCGCGAGGCGCTGCTCAGGGTGGGCGGCGCGCAGCCGTTCGAGCGCTGCGACGGCCCTCTCCTGCACCTGCGCAATGGTGCCGCCCCCCGGCAGCGTGATGGAGGTTGGGTCTGCCCGCCAGTCCTGGTACAGCCGCAGGAGCCGCAGCTCGTCCCAGCTCTTCCCCTCCCACTCCCCAAAGGGGAGCTCGGTAAAGCCGGGCACCGGAACAGGCGCCAGCCCATGCGGCGCGGCAAGAATCTCCGCGGTTTCCATGGCGCGGCGCAGAGGGCTGCTGTAGACCGCGGCGAGGGGGCGGCGGGCAAGGGCCTCCGCCAGTGCCCGCGCCTGCTGCACGCCGGTGTCGCTCAAGGCAATGGGCAGGCTTCCCATGACCCGCCGCTGCCGGTTCCACTCCGTTTCGCCATGTCGCAGCAGGTAGATTCGGCCCATGACCTTGCCTCGGAAGCCTCAGGGGGCGGCGCGGCGCCCATGCGCAGCGCCAGCCGGCGGCAGCGCGCCTCCCACCAGCCAATCTGCCACCTTTGCCGCAGCAGGCGCAAGAGCGCCGTGCCCCGCGCAGTTGCGCGGCGCTCGCGGCAGCGCGCCAGGCGCCGCGATGCGCAGGCATGTGGGAGGCCGCCGCCGCGCCTGCGCCACGGTCCTGCCTGGGGGATAGGTACGCCGGCGCCGCCATGCCCGTGACGCCTACGCCCCATGCCGCCGGCGCGCGGCGCGCCTCTTACCTTGCCACCCTTTACGCCCGCCGCCACGGTGATTATATTGGTTTTGCGCTGAAGAACTCGCAGAAGGGGTGGAGCTGCTCGCTTGCCGCGATCATTGCCTGGGACCCTCCAGCCGAGAAGAAGCGGGAACGGTTCGCATGGATCAGCCACGAAGCCCCGATGACGACTTCGAGATCAACGATGAGTCGCAGCCCCCCACGGAGCTGGCGATGTTTCCGCTGCCGAACGTCGTCCTCTTCCCGAACATGCTCCTGCCGCTGCACATCTTCGAGCAGCGCTACCGTCTCATGCTCAACGACTGCTTGGTGGGGAATCGGTTGCTCGGCATGGTGCTGATGAAGAAGGGCTGGGAGGAGGCGAGCGGCGATCCGGAACCCTACGACGTGGGCTGCATGGGGCGGGTTGCGAAGGTGGTGAAGCTCGTCAACGGCAACATGAACATCCTGCTCAACGGTCTGCTGCGCGTGCGGGTGAACGGTTACGTGCGGCTGAAGCCGTACCGCATCGCTTCGATCACGCCGCTCTACGACGACGCCGTCGACGATCCCGAGGCCGATGCCCTTGCCCAGGAGTGCAAGGCGAACTTCCTGCGCCTCGTGTCGATGCGCCACAGCGAGGCGCGGGAGTTCCAGCAGCTCAAGCTCCTCGACAGCCCCCTCGACATCGCCAACTTCCTGGGCGCCCACGTGCAAGCCGACTACCACGTGAAGCAGATGATCCTGGAGTGCGACAGCGGACGCGAGCGGCTGCAGACGATCGCCCACATCCTGAAAAGTTACCTCGGCATGCTGAACTGAGGGAGCGCCGCGGCAGTCCCCGGCGGACTCCTCCTCGCTGATGGCGGCATCGAGAACGGCGGTTCCACTGGAATGAAGCTCCCCCTGGTCTCGCCCGCGCGTGCCGCGCCCACACGACGGCAGCACCCATGAGCACCTCACACCACCATCGGCACTTCGCGGACTCCCCGTCGAAGAGCGGGAAGGTTGCGGACCACCAGCACAGCGTTGGCCTGCGCTTCACCTATTGTCCCCTCTGCGCCGCACCCCTGGAGCCGCACCGGCACGAGGGGGAGCGCCCGCCGCGGCCCCGCTGCGCACGCTGCGGCTACGTGCACTACCTCGACCCCAAGGTGGCGGCCTGCACCATCCCGGCGGTTGACGGGAAGGTGGTCCTGCTGCGGCGGGCGATCAACCCCGAGAAGGGGAAGTGGGTGTTTCCCGGCGGCTTCGTTGATCGTGGCGAGAAGGTGGAGCACGCTGCGGTGCGGGAGACGCGGGAGGAGCTGGGCATCGAAGTGGAGATCGAGCGCCTGTTGAACGTGTACTCCTACGAGAACTTCGACGTCATCATCATCGTCTACCTCGCCCGCATGCTGCGTGGGGAGCTGCGACCTGGAGCGGAAGCGGCGGAGGCGCGCCTCTTCAGCCCGGAGGAGATTCCCTGGGACGCCCTGGCCTTCCGCAGCACCCGGGAGGCGCTTGAAGAGTGGGTGGCCCTGCGGAGCGCCGGCGATGCGCGGGGCTGAGCCGCCTGCCGCGGCGCGCAGCCGCCGATGATGTGATCAACCAAGACAACGCGTCATTTCAACGTTCGGCGAAGGAAGAGGAGGTCAATCTCTCCGACGAGGAGAACGAGGCGCGCGCCGCGCGGCGGATCGGCTGCTTCCGCAACGAGGCCAACCCGCACAAGCGCCTCCACTCCTCCCTGGGCTACCTCGCCCCCGCTGAGTTCGAGGCCCGGTGGAGGATCACCCACACCCCGACGGGCCCGGACGAGGAGCCTGCCCAGAATGAGCTGATCTGGGTATCGAAGAAATCGGCGTCCGTACGGCTGTCTACATTTCGGGGGAATTTTCTTACCGTCGCAACTCAGCAATTCCAAGCTCTTCCCACATCCAGCTAAAGTCATAGGGCTGTTGCTTACTACCCTTCGTCCTGCGAGCCTCGTGGTTTTCGAGATTCTTCAGCCAAACGACTACCTTCTTTTTCCCTGCCGCGCTGCGGACAAGCTGACGGGGTGTCTTCTTGTCAAGGGCCGGAACTTTTTCCTCTAACAGATTTCGGTAGTGATCGTCCAGGAATTCTTTCAAAATAGGAGCCACAATTTCACGATCTATTTCCTCAGCCTCTGGAAATTCGTCATCGTCGTTGTCTTGCGCATCCCATTCTTCGAGAGCTTGCTCTACCGATTGCACAGATGTTAATGGAGTTCCAACAAATCCTGCAAGCAGTTTCAACAACAATGCCTTGCCTCGCTCCGCCCGCTCCTTGGAATCAACGCTCAGAATGACGTGCTTCTCATGCAAGTCTACAGAGCCAAGCAAGGTGCGGTTATCGTCACGGAACGTCAAGAAAGATAATCCTCCTCGAGCCTTGCTTCGTGGAGGTTTTCCGCCATCACCTTCTGCCAGCCACGTCCAGCTCCTTTCATCAGATTCACGCTCCAACTCCGGCGCGGCATCAAGCAGGTGCTCCACCTCCGAAAGCGCAATCTCCAAAAGAGGAAACGTCACCACCGAAAGGACAATCTTCTCGCCGTCAAAATTGGTAAGCTCAGGCAGAGGCCGCTGAAGACTGTCAAGGCAATACATCAACCACACCCTACTAAAGCCTGTCGCGAAGCCAGCGAGAACTACCGTTGATACCTCCTGCCGTTGATCCTCCTCCAGAGCACGGCGCCGAGCAAGTTTTTTGTGCGTCTGCTGCATCTGCTTATCAGTGTCCCTAAATATCCGCAGGAGAGATTCCGCGGCCTCAGAGGGAAGCAGGAACGTAGCTCCCGTAAGATAATTCCGGCCCATCAGAGTGACAACACGAGCTGCCAGCTTATCCCATTGAACCATGGCTTGAGAGCCGAGGCGCTCTTCCGCGCGTACTACTTCCCCGCCACGGATAAGATCACGCAAAACCACATAGCTGCCCGGCTCAACCTGAACTACTTCATACAGACTTACGAACGAGTTGCGCAATGCCTGCAAATACTGCCTTGCCACAACGGGTTCTAATCTGCCGCGCTTCTTCAGGTAGTCATCAATAACATTGCGATTATCGGGAGGGAAACAACGGGAGACAAGGTCTTCCAATGCAAAGTCGAGTAGTAAGATATTGGCCTGTTCACCAAGCTTTCGAGCCAGCTCGTCAGGAGTTATCTCAAAATCAGCGCACACAGGAGCTACATGCTCTTCAAATACCAGTTCTTTTTCTGCTCTCCATTCTTCACGGTTCGCCCACCTCATGATATTGATGATGGCTTTATTTATTGCTGACTTTGAGCTTTTTTTCTTTGTCATTTCTGCGCACCCAGACATTGGATTGAATTTTAATGTAGATGTTCCTTTGAGCTTCGTGGATTGCCAGGCCTTTCTCGCTGATGCCCTCTGAAGTCCACTGCAGCATTCAGCGTCATGCTGCCACCCGAGGCGAGACAAGGCAAGCCCATTCTGTCATGCCTTAAGAGAAGGCGCGCGGCATCAAAATGGTCATCGTCAAGCGCATGAGGCAGCTTGATGCGTCGAGTACTTCGTTGCTTAATTCATCTACGCTTGGTGACGCTGACGTGGCGGACGACGGCGTTGCGCCACTCGTAGGGAGCCGCCTCGGGACTGGAGACGGCGAGGAACGTTTCGATGACGGCGCGCCGCTCAGCCGCCGAGGTGAAGCCGGCGCCGCGTGGGGCGCGACGCGTCAGGATGTTGAACCAGCACTCGATCTGGTTCAGCCAGTTGGCCTGGGTCGGCACGGCGATCGCCCCGCCGCGCAGCCCTGCCCCTTCTGCCGCACCCTGCCAGTCACTTCCTCCCTGCCACCAGCCCCTCTCCTCACCCGCCAAGGTAGGCGGCCTTCACCTTTGGGTCTTCGACCAGGCGCGCGGCCTCGTCGGCAAGGGTGATGACGCCGTTCTCCAGCACGTAGCCGCGGTGCGCCAGGCGCAGGGCCATGAAGGCGTTCTGCTCGACGAGCAGGATCGTCACCCCCTGGCGGTTGATCTCGCCGATGGTGGCGAAGAGCTGCTGCACCAGCATCGGCGCCAGGCCGAGCGAGGGCTCGTCCAGCAGCAGGAGCTTCGGACGGGCCATGAGGGAGCGGCCGATGGCGAGCATCTGTTGCTCGCCGCCGCTGAGCGACCAGGCCAACTGCCGGCGGCGCTCCCGCAGCGCCGGGAAGAGATGATAGACCTTCTCCAGCTCCGCCTGGTAAGGCTCGCCGCGACGCCGCCAGGAGGCGGTGGCCACCTCCAGGTTCTCCTCCACGGTCAGGCCGGGGAAGACGCGCCGCCCTTCCGGGGCCTGGGCGATGCCGCGCCGCACGATCTCATCCGCCGGGCAGCGCTGAATCTCTTCTCCCAGGTAGGCGATGCTTCCCCGCCGCGCTCGGAGCAGGCCGGAGACGGTTTTCAGGATGGTGGACTTGCCCGCCCCGTTGGCGCCGATGAGGGTGACGATCTCCCCCTCCCGCACCTCGAAGGAGACCCCTTTCAGGGCCTCGATGTGGCCGTAGAACACATGCAGCGCTTCACACTGCAACATCGGCGCTTCCTAGGTAGGCTTCGATGACCTCGGGCGAGTTCTGGACCTCCGCCGGGGTGCCGTCGGCGATCTTCTTGCCGAAATCGAGCACCATGACGCGGTCGGCGAGGGACATCACGAAGCGCATGTTGTGCTCGATGAGGAGGATGCTGATCTGCCGCTGGCGGATGACCCTGATGCGCTCCTGGAGCTGGTCGGCCTCTTCCGGGTTGAGACCCGCCGCCGGCTCATCGAGCATGAGGATCTTCGGTTCCGTCGCCAGGGCGCGCGCCAGCTCGAGCAGGCGCTGCTGGCCATACGGCAGGCTGTCGGCGCGCAGCAACTCCTTCCCCGCCAGCCCCACCAGGTGCAGGGCCTCCCTCGCCTTGGCGCGCGCCTGCCGTTCCTCGCGGCGGGCCGCCGGCGTTCTGAAGATGGAGGGAAAGAACCCGACGGTGCCGCGACAGTAGTGTCCCACCAGCACGTTGTTCAGCACCGTCTGAGTGGCGAAGAGGCGGATGTTCTGGAAGGTGCGTGAAATGCCAAGCCTGGCGATGAGGTACGGTCGCAGGCCGATGAGGGTGCGCCCGCCCAGCGTGATCGCGCCGCTCGTTGGGGTGTAGATGCCGCTGATCATGTTCAGGAAGGTGGTCTTGCCGGCGCCATTCGGCCCGATGATGGCCAGGATGGTGCCAGGGGCCAGCGCCATGTCCACCTGGTCGAGGGCGACCAGCCCGCCAAAGCGCATCGTCAGTTGCTTCGCCTCCAGCATCGCCTCGCTGCTCACGATCGGCTTCCCGTCCTTGCGCCCCGTTGATCGCCGCGTCGTCCTGCGGGGTGGCGGCCGCCCTGGCCGCTTCGCGGCGGTGCGGCGCGCGCTTCCCTTCTGCCGTGCGCCGGCGGTCCCTGCCTCAGGGCGATTTGTCTCTGGCGCCTACCGACACGGGCGGGTTGGTGGTCGACCCGCTCGCCGCTGCTTGTCGGGGAGCGGCGGGGGCCGCGAACGCCCGGCCCAGTCTCCCCCTCAGCCAGGCGCCGGCACGCTCAAAAAGCCCCACCAGACCATACGGCATGCGCAAGATGAAGATGATGAGGAGCACGCCGTACACCACCATGTAGTACGACTTCAGGAATCGCAGCCACTCCGGAAGGAAGGTCAGGATGAAGGCGCCGAGGAGCGGCCCTCCAAGGGTGCCGAGGCCGCCCACTACGAGCATGACGAGGAGCTGGATGGAGGCTTCGAGGGAGAAGTTATCCGGGCTGATGTAGGTCGACCAGTGGGCGTAGAGGCTGCCGGCGATGCCGCCGTACACCGCACTGATGACAAACGCCAGCACCTTCATGTTGGCGACGTTGACCCCCATGGCCTCGGCGGCGATGTTGCCCTCGCGGACCGCCAGGAAGGCGCGCCCGAACTTCGAGTCGCGGATGAGGACGGTGATGCCGGTGAGGATGATGAGCATCCCCCAGGCGAGGTAGAAGAACATCTCATCCGAAGCGAAGACGAGGGGCCCGAGCCGCGGCGGAGGGATGTCCCGGAGACCTTGCGAACCGTTCGTCACCGGTTCCCAGTTGAGGAGCACGAAGTAGACGACCTGGCCGAAGGCCAGGCTTGCCATCGCCAGGTAGTGCCCTTTCAGCTTCAGGGTGGGGTAGCCGACCACCCAGGCGACGATGGCCGCGGCGATGGCGCCGCAGAACATCCCCACCAGGAAGGGAACGCCCCAGCCCATGACGAGGAGCGATGAGGCGTAGGCGCCGACCCCCCAGAAGGCAGCATGGCCCAGGTTCACTTGTCCGGCGTAGCCCATCACGATGTTCAGCCCCAGCACCAGGATCATGTAGATGCCGGCCAGGTTCGTCAGGTGCAGGGCATAATCGCTGGGCATGAGGAACGGCGCGGCGATGAAGAGGACAAGGCCGACGAGCGTTCCCATGAGGGTGACGCCGATTTTCACGGTGCTGCATCCCTCGGCAGGCGCCTGGAGCTTCTCAGCCGCCAGGAGCGTCAGACCTTTTCCTGGATTTTTTCACCAAAGAACCCTTGCGGGCGGACGAAGAGGACGACGAGCATGATGAGCACCGCAAAGGCATCCTTGTACGCAGAGGAGATGTAGGCGGCGCCGAACACCTCCAGGAGCCCGAGGAAGAGCCCTCCGGTGATCGCTCCGGCCATGCTCCCGAAGCCGCCGACGATGCTGGCGACGAACGCCTTCACGCCGACGTGGAACCCCATGTTGGTGGAGACGAAGAGGACCGGCGCCAGGATGAGGCCGGCGATGGCGGCCAGGAAGGAGCTCATGACGAAGGTGATGATCATCATACGCTCGACCTTGATGCCCATCAGCCGCGCCGCTTCCTGGTCCTGGGCCGTGGCCTGCAGCTTGCGGCCCAGGAAGGTCTTCTCGAAAAAGAGGTACTGCGCCACCAAGAGGGCGACGGTAATGCCGATGATGAAAAGGTGTTGCGGCAGGATGACGGCATCCCCCACCTCGATCGGCACGTCGCTTACCAGGGTTCCGAAGAAGAACTCTTCGGGTCCCCAGGCCCAGTCCTGGATCGCCAAGTTGCGCAGGATGATGCCGACCGCGATGGTGCTGATGATGACGGTGAGGAAGGGCTTGTCGCGCAGCGGGTAGTAAGCGACGCGCTCGAAGACGTAACCGAACACGAGCATCAGAAGCATCGACAGGAAGTAGGCGAGCCACAGGGGCCAGCCGAGCATGGTGGCGAAGGTGACGCCGAAGAAGGCGCCGAGCATCACCATGTCGCCCTGGGCAAAGTTGATCGCGCCGACGGCCACATAGATGAGGAGGAACCCCAGCGCCACCAGCGCGTAAATACTTCCCATGGCCAAGCCGCTGATCACGAGCTGCAGCACGCCGCTCTCTCCCCAACCGTCCCCCACGCCACGCTGGATGCTCCGGAGCGCTCCCGGCCCCTGGTCCTCCGCGAGCGTGCGCAAGGCTCAGGATGGGGTGCGGCAAGCCGCCGCACCCCATCCTGACCAACGTTTCTCCAGCCCGGGACCTCGAGGGGGTCGCCTCCTCCCCCAGGGTTTGCAGGGCAGCCGAGGCGCTCCCTCCGCCTTACTGCGGGGTGGCGTCGATCAACTCGATGATCTGCTGCTCCTTGTCCTTCACGCGCACGATGGCGCCGAAATGCGACAGGTTCCCATCCTTATCAGAGGTGTGGCGGCCGGCGATGCCTTGGAAGTTCTTCGTGGCCAGCAAGGCGTCACGAATGCCGGCGCGGCTGACGCCGCCGCGGCTAATCGCGTCAATGACCATGAGCCCGCCATCGTAGCCAATGGCGGCGTACTCGTCCGCCGGCTTGCCCCAGCGCTTCTCGAAGCGCTTCACCCAATCCTGCACCTTGGGGTCCTTGCTCTGGCCCGGCACCGCCTTCACGACGATGTAGATATCTTCGACGGCGCCCTTCGCCAGCAGCTTCATGGTGGGGGGAATGATCGGGTGGGAGATGCGCGGCATCTTCAGGCCAAGCTCATAGGCCTGCTTGAGGATGATGGCGATGCCGCCCTGGTCGCTCGCCACCAGCAACACCTCGGCATCGGAGTTCTTGATCTTGCGGAGCTGCGCGGTGACGTCCTTGTCGCCGAGGGTGTGCGACTCGTCAACGACGACCTTGGCGCCGATCTTCTCCGCCGTCTCGCGGGCGATCTTCGCGGAGCCGGTGCCATACTCGTCATTGCCGTGCATGAGGGCCAGCTTCTTGAAGCCGAGCTTCTCCACCGCAAAGCGCGCCTGCGCCGTGGATGAGACGGCGTCGGTGGGAATCATGTCGAACATCCACTCGCTCTGCGCCGCCAGCTTGGCATTCGTGCCCGACACGATGGTGGGGATGCCCGCCTTGGTCACGTAGGACTCGATGGCGTAGGACTGGGTGGAGAGTGGCATGCCGAGAATCACGTCCGGCTCCAGGCTGATGGCCTTCTGGGCCGCATTCTGGGCGCTTGGGTTGCTGCCGCCGGCGTCAACCACGGTGAACTCGATCTTATACTTGCTGATGCCCCCCTTGGCATTCACTTCCTCGAAGGCGAGCTGCGCGCCACGTTGGACCGAGAGCCCGAGGGTGGCGAACTTGTCGGTGATCGGCGCCAGGATCACGACCTTCGGCGAGCGGGTCACTTCCGCGGCGCGCGCCACGGCCGGAACAATGGTGATGAGCAGCGCCAGAACGAGCAACGCAACGAAGAGCGTACGCCGTTTCATCTCCTGTCTCCTTCTTGACCAAGCGGCAGGATGCTTCACCTCAACCGGGATGCAGGACGTTTGCTCGGCTTCACCTCCTTCGCAGCAGGTGCGTCCGACGGCGCGGACATGAGAAGTCGACAGCGGTGTGTTCCCCTGTCGGTACGAGCATTCCACCAAGACCGCGCCTGCTTGTCAAGGCGCCGCGGCGGCCGCCCAGCTTTGGCGCGCCTCCTGCCCGCCCCGCGCATCTACCATGGCGCCCGCCGACCCTCCCTGGGCGCCAGAGCTGTGGGAAGAGCGGCGGATCGCTTCGGGCTAGGTCAGGTACGGCGCCACCTTCGCCTTGATCTTCTCCATGGCCTCCTTCGGAGGCCGCGCCGGCACCTGGTGCAGCTTCGTGAAGCGCTCGGGCAGCTTGAAGGTGGCGTCGATGCCGAGTTGCTCGCTCGTCACCGTATTGCCTTGCGGCGTCGCCAGCGCCGAGGGATCGAAGTAGAGCACCTGCCCCTTGTCGTTGAAGATCGTATCGCTCTTCGGCTGCACCCGAGTATTGAGCGCCCAGATGACCTCGTCGAGGCTGTACGGGTCGATATCCGGGCCGACCACGACGACGTACTTCGCCACCGCTCCATACCGCCCCGGCGAGCCCCACACCGCATGGATGATCTGGTGCCCGAACCAGGCATACGGCTTCTCATGGGCGTCAACATTGAGCTGCACCACGTAGAACATGCCGCGCCCGCCGAAGGAGGGGTAGGCAACAACGTCTTGCACCTGCGGGAAACCCGACCGCAGGTAGCTCAGCACCTCGCTCTCGATGGTGATGAGCTGCAGGAAGCCGTGATCGTAGGGGGGCATGAAGCTGCGGGAGGGATGCCAGATGGGATCGCGCCGGCGGGTGATGCAGTTGATCTTCGTCACCGGCAGCAGTTGGTACTCATTGTAGTAACCCAGGAAGTTCCCATGCTTGTAGTCGGCAAGCTCTTGATCCGGCAGCACCTCTCCTTCGAGCACCCACTCGGACGTCGCCGGCACGTAGAGGTCCACCGTCTCGCAGCGCACGATCTCCGTGGGGCCGCCGCGCAGCGCCCCCACCATGGCGTACTTGTCCCAGGCGTGGCTGCCGCGGGGGCAGCGCGGGCCGCCGCCGATGATGAAGAGTTGCGGCTCGATGCAGGAGGCGATGGCGATCTCCAGCGGTTTGCCGCGCTTGACGGCGTTGGCGTAGTTCTCCGCCACGTGGATGCCCGTGGGGGGCTTCCAGAAGATGTAGGAGATGAGGCAGCGGCGGCGCAGCTCCTCGCTGTACGGCGTGCCGTCGTGCTGCAGATCGAGGAACGAGTGCAACAGGGCGCTGGCGTTCAAGGTGCCGGTGTCGGGGTCGCGCGTTACGGAGACGTTGTCGGAGATCATCGCCGACCACTCTTCGCCGAACCAGACCTTCGGCACTTGGGTTTGCAGGTCGATGTCGTCGCCCCGGATGATCACCTCCTTGCAGGGCGCTTTGCCGGGATCCACGATGACCGGCTCGGGCCAGCTCTCCGGCGGCGTCTTCACCGCCGCGGCCAGCTTCTCCTTGGCCTCGCCCCAGTTCTCCACCTCCAGCGCCAGGCACATGCGCTTGCGGCTGCCGATGTTGCCGATGTAAACCGGCACGCCAGGGGTGTTGTACCCCTCCAGGTTCGTCAGCTTCACCGCCGGCACGTTGTTGATCGAGAGGTAGCGGCTCAGCGCCATCAACTCGTTGTCGTTCCGCGTGACGCGAATGGGGACGTCCAAGGTGCGAAGCTCGCCCTGCTCTTCCAGATGCCGAAGAAATGCGCGCTGGTCCTGAAACATGGTGTCCCTCCCGGAAAGCCCTGCCTTCCTCAATCGTATTGGGAATAGTATTGGAAATGTGCCCTGCGCTGCGTTCTGTCAACGATAAAACCACTTCGTCGCTCCCACGATGGCTGCGGCCGGCATCGCCTGAAGCTGGCTGGCGCAAGGGGCGAGATCGCCGCGCCGCCAGCCCCCTGTTTCAGCCTCTTGGGGCGACAGTCTGGGGCGCCAGTTCGAGGCAGGGCGCAGGGGGCTGGCGCCCGTGGGCGGCAGCAAGCGAGCGCCGAGGCTTTGCGATTCCGCGGATTCGTGGTATACACGGGCTGACTCGATCTCCCGATCGGGGAGAATGATGCAGTGCTCTGGAGCTGAATGATCCCGTGTATCGCGTTCTCTTCGTCTGCACCGCGAATATGTGTCGCAGCCCCATGGCTGAGGGCATCCTGAAGCACCTCCTCGCTACGGCGTACGCCAGGACAAGCCTGGCGAAGATGGAGGTGAACTCGGCCGGCATGCAGGCAGAGCCGGAGAACGAGCCCCTGCGCGAGAGCGTCGAAGCCGCTGCGAAGTTCGGGGTGGATATCTCCCAGCATCGCTCGCAGCCGCTCACCAAGGAGCTCCTTGATGCCGCCGACTACGTCCTGGTGATGGAAGCGTCACATCTGCGCTCACTGCGCTTTATGAGCCCGACTGCAAGCATGAAGACGGCGCTCCTGAAATCGTTCATCGAGAAGAATCCCAAGAAGCAGGACATCAGCGATCCGGTGGGGCGCCCCCTGCGCTACCATGTGGAATGCTTCGAAGAGCTCATGCGGGCCATCCGGGGTTTCTTGAAGTACATCCACCACTAAGGGCTGCCGTGCCGTGGAACGCTGCCGCGCACGCGCGCCGGCTGGCGCAGCCGTGGCGCGAAGAGCTGCCGAGGCCGCGCGGTGCGCCCTTCGGGAGAGGGGAAGGAAGCGCTCCGGCCGGGCGGCACAGGGCTCCGCCACACGCTTCCGAGAGGCCGCGCGGCGGGAACAGCGCAGAGATCCCGATGCAAGGCGACTCGTCCGCAGCCGTGGTCTCGCCTGGGTCTCACCCATTGGGCACGAGGTGAAGGAGAGGGTGGCCCATGAACTCCGATCTGGCAATCGCCCAAGCGTGCGAGCTGCGACCCATCCGCGAGATTGCCGAGCGTCTCAACCTTACGGAAGAGGAGATCGATCCCTACGGCAAGTACTTCGCGAAAATCTCCCTCGACGTCCTCGGTCGCTCTCCCGCCAACCCGGCGAGCAAGTACATCGTCGTCACCTGCATCACGCCAACCCCTTTGGGTGAAGGGAAAACCGTCAACACCATCGGGCTGGCGCTCGGGCTGAACCAGATCGGCAAGCTCGCCATCGCCACGCTGCGGCAGCCGAGCCTGGGGCCCGTGTTCGGCATCAAGGGAGGGGCGGCGGGCGGTGGCTACGCCCAGGTGGTTCCCATGGAGCAGATCAACCTCCACCTCACCGGGGACAACCATGCGGTCGCCGTGGCGCACAACCTCCTGGCGGCGTTTCTCGACAACTCCCTCTACCAGCAGAACCCCCTCGGCATCGACCTGCACCGCATCACCTGGAAGCGCGTCGTGGACGTCAGCGACCGCGCCCTGCGCAGCATCATCGTTGGGCTGGGCGGCCGCATCGACGGCGTGCCCCGCGAGAGCGGCTTTGACATTGCCGTGGCCTCGGAGGTGATGGCGATCCTGGCCTTGACATCCGGCCTGAAGGACCTGCGCCAGCGCCTCGGCCGCGTCGTCGTCGCGGAGACGCGGGGGCGCCAGCCGATCACCGCGGAGGACCTGCGCTGCGCCGGGGCCATGACCGTCCTCTTGAAAGAGGCCCTGAAACCCAACCTGCTGCAGACGCTCGAGCACACCCCCTGCCTCATGCATGCCGGCCCATTCGGCAATATCGCCCATGGGAACAACTCGATCCTCGCCGACGAGGTGGCCTTGCGGCTCGGCGACTACGTCGTCACGGAGTCCGGCTTCGGCGCCGATCTGGGCTTCGAGAAGTTCGTCAACATCAAGTGCCGCACCAGCGGCCGCAGGCCCGACGCGGCCCTCCTCATCTGCACCGTGCGCGCCCTGAAGATGCACAGCGGCCGCTTCCGCATCGTGCCGGGGAAACCTCTCGACCCCGCCCTGACGCGGGAAGACCTCGACAGCCTCGCCGCCGGGGCCGACAACCTCGCGAAGCAGATCGAGAATGTGCGCCTGATGGGTGTGCCGGTGGTCGTCGCCATCAACCACTTCGCCGGCGACACGCCGCGCGAGATTGACCTCGTGAAACGCCTCGCCATCGACGGGGGGGCCTTCGACGCCGTCGTCAGCGAGGTGCACGCCCAGGGGGGCCGCGGCGGCATCGCCATGGCGGAGGCCATCGCCAAGGCCGCCGACCAGCCGTCGGAGTTCCGCTTCCTCTACCCGGACGACCTGCCGATCAAGGAGAAAGTGCTGCGCATCGCCACCAAGGTGTACGGCGCCGAGACGGTGAAGTTCCTGCCGGAGGCCGAGGAGCAGATCGCCCACTTCACGGAACTGGGTTACGGCACCCTGCCGATCTGCATGGCCAAGACGCACCTCTCCCTCTCCCATGATCCAGCGCTGAAGGGGCGGCCGAAGGGGTTCGCGCTGCCGGTTCGCGAGGTCAGGGCCTCGGTGGGCGCGGGGTTCCTTTACCCCCTCATTGGGGAGATGCGCACCATGCCCGGCCTTCCCGCGCAGCCCGGCGGCATGCACGTGGACATCGACGCCGAGGGGCGCACGGTGGGGCTCTTCTGATCCCTCTTCGCCAGGCAGCAGGGCGCTCCTGATCGGCGCCGCCTCCCCCGGCCGGTGCCGTCTCCCGGGGGGACGCCGCACTCCTCCGCGCCCCCAGCCGCGTCTCTCCCCTCTCCACGGGAGCACCCAGCGAGGCCCGAGCATGGCAGCCACGATCATTGACGGCACGCGCCACGCCCGCACCGTGCGCCAGGAGGTTGCGGCAGAGGCGGCGCGCCTGCGCGCCGAGCACGGGGTGGTGCCCGGCCTGGCCGTCGTGCTCGTGGGTGACGATCCCGCCTCCAAGGTCTACGTGCGCATGAAGCGCGACGCCTGCGAGGAGGCGGGGCTGCGCTCCTTCGACCACCACCTGCCGGGGGAGACGACCGAAGCGGAGATCCTAGACCGCATCGCGCACCTCAATCGCGACCCAGCCGTCCACGGCATCCTTGTGCAGCTCCCCCTGCCGCCGCGGATCAACGAGCCGCGCACGCTCGGCGCCGTGGCAGCGGAGAAGGACGTCGACGGCTTCCATCCCCTCAACGTCGGGCTGCTGCTCCTCGGCACGCCGCGCTTCGTCCCTTGCACCCCCCTCGGCGTCCAGCACCTGCTCATGCAGAGCGGCTTCGACCCGGCCGGGCAGCACGTCGTCATCGTTGGGCGCAGCACGGTGGTCGGCAAGCCGCTCATGGCCATCCTCTGCCAGAAAGCCCCCGGCGGCAATGCCACGGTAACCCTCTGTCATTCCCAAACGCCGGACCTGGCGCGCTTCACCCGCCAGGCCGACATCCTCATCGCCGCCATGGGTTGCCCCCGCTCGATCACGGCGCCGATGGTGCGCGAGGGGGCGGTGGTCATCGACGTGGGGGTGAGCCGCGTCGCCGACAGCTCCTCCCCGAAGGGGAGCCGCCTCGTCGGGGATGTGGACTTCGACGGCGTGGCCCAGAAGGCCCGCGCCATCACCCCGGTGCCGGGGGGCGTTGGCCCGATGACGATTGCCATGCTCCTCAAGAACACCTTGTTGGCGGCGAGGTATCGACATAATCTGCCTTAGACGGGCGGACGTTGGACGAAAGCCTGCCGCGTCGCTCCGGCCTCGCCTACCCTTTCCGCTGCTGCTCGGTGGGGCCGCCCCGCTTCAAGGACCTCGGAGGGGAACCATGACATCCGCCATGTTCGAGCTGCTTCGCCGGTTGACGGATCGAGAGGTCACGCTGGTCATGGACACCGGCCAGGAAGTGGCAGGACTGATCATCAGCGTTGAGGACGAGATCATCGAAATCCGCTGCCCCGAGCACCAGCATTTCCTCAATCCCGATCACGTCGTGGAGTTCTACTACTTTCACGCCAGCGCGGGGAATGGGGCTTCCGCCAACTGAGGTCGGCCGCGGCCTCTCCCGCCATCCCCGCCGCTCCGGTTGTCATTCGCCCTCACCTCCGAGGGCAGGCTGCACCGCGGTGTCAAGTTCAGAGCCCGCCTCGCCGTCCGCTGCTCATGGCGCGCCTCGGCGCGTCGTTTCGCACCTCGGGGTCCGATCAAGCGCGCGAGTCCCTGGAAGGACTCGCCCTCTTCGAGCCTCGCATCGCGCGCTCCCCTCGACCATCTTCGGGCATGCCTGCGGCGGACGCTGAGCAGGGGCGTGGCGGAGAAGGGATGCTCTGACCGCCCCCCGGCGAGCGCGCGGCGGCGGCGCCGGGGTCGCGGCACGGCGGGCCCCAAGCGTTCCCCGGCTCAGGGGCGCGAGGCGAGGCGGCGGCGGGTGACGAGAAGCACCCCAAGGATCACCAGCACGGCTCCGGCGATCTGCGGCGCGCCGATCCTCTCGTTGAGGAGGAGCCAGCCGAACAGCATGGCGAAGATGGGGATCATGTTCTGGAAGATCGCCGTCCTGGAGGCGCCGATCTGCTGCAGGGCGTAGTTGGAGATGAGGAAGGGAACGCCGAGCCCCAGGATGCTCAGGTAGAGGATCAAGCCCCAGGCGAGGAGGGTGCTGGAGGCCAGCGCCTGGAGTGGCGCGGCAAAGCTTGCGGCGATGCTCAGCATCAGCGAGCCCACGGCGGTGGCGTAACAGGTCGCCCGCCAGGGGTCGAAGCGGCGCAGCACGTGGCGGCTATGCACGAGGTACGCCGACCAGCTCACGGCGGCGGCGAAGATCAGCAGATCGCCGCGGTTGAAGCGCAGCGACTGCAAGGTCTCCAGCGAGCCGTTGGTGAGGACCACGAGGACGCCAAGGAGCGACAGGAGGATACCGCTCGCCGCCCGCCAGGTCACCCTCTCGCCTAGAAAGAGCACGGACGCGATCGCCACGATGGCCGGCGTGGAGGTGTAGATGATGCTGGCATTCGTCGCCGTGGTGGTGCGCATGCCCAGGAACATCGCCAGGGAGACGAAGGCCATGCCGGTGAAGCCGAGGATGGTGAAGTCGCGCACGTCGGCGGCTCGAAGGGGTCTGGGGCGTGTCGGCAGAAAACGTTGGAACGCAGCCAGCGCCAGGAAGGAGATGAGGCAGCGCAAGGCGGCGAGAACCACCGGCGGCATGAGCGGAGCGGCGACGCGGAAGGCGATGAGGTTGCCGCCGTAGAGCATGGTGGCGAGAAGGAGGAGGGCGTAGACCATGGCGCCGCTCAGCCCAGGGGGAGGGGGGACGCAGCAGGCGGAGAACCGAGGCGGTCGCGGTAGGCCGAGGCACCCTGCTCCGCGCGGCCGTCGCCGCGCGGGCTGCGCCAGCGGTCAGGCATTCGCCAGAGCGGTCACGCGCTCCTGGAACGTTTGCAAGAGGTGGAGTGAGGAGCGCGCGCGGCTCGCCACCGTCATGCCTTCCTCGTAGATTTGCCGCGCTCCGAAGGTGTGACCTTCGGCGGCGTAGGCATCGCCCAGGGCCAGGTAGGCTTCGGCATAGTCGGGCTCAACCGTGATCGCCGCCGTGAAGAGGTAGATGGCATCCATGTACTGCCGCGATTTGCAGTAAAGCTGCCCGAGCTCATAGTAGAGGGTCCCGTCGGCAGGGTAGGCGGAGCTGAGTCTCTTCAGCTCCTCGACTCGTTCCACGTCCATCTGGCTCATTTCCCACCACCCTGCTCCGAACAGGCAGGGCCGTGCTCTTCATGGCGCCAAGCGCGCCGCGATCCGCGCCCGGCGCTGCGCTTGCGCAGCCCAGCGGCGCATCGCGGGCCTCGCCGCAGCGCCCAAGAATACGCAGGCGACCACGGAATTGCAATGGCCTCGACCGGTGAGAGGCACGGCTACGAAACGACCGGGCCGCCGCGCCTTGACTTGCCCATCTCCCCTGACTAGATTGACGCACGTTGCCGCGCCGGCTTTGGGCGCCAGGCCAAGCCAGCCGCGGTCCGACGTTGGGGTAGCCTGCCGCACCCCGGCGCACCCTTGCCCCCAGCGCGCGGCGCCGGGCCCTTGCCACCCCCCGCAGAGGAACCATGATGCCCCCCCGGCCGACCGCCTCCGCCCATCCGGTCTTCACGCGTCATCTCCCCATGGAGACGGTTGCCCACCTGGTGGCGGTCTCCCAGGGACGTGCCGCGGCCGACGCGTACCTGCGCGGCGGGCGTATCGTCAACGTCTTCTCCGGCGAGGTGCTGGAGATGAACGTTGCCCTGGCGGAGGGCCTGGTTGCCTACGTCGGCACGAGCGAGGCGATGGTGGGCGACGAGACCGAGATCATCAACGCGCACGGCTTCCACCTCGTGCCGGGCTACGTCAACGCCCACTCCCACCCCTGGATGGGGCATAACCCCCTGGAGTTCGCCCGCGCCGTCCTGCCGCACGGCACCACCACGACCGTGTCGGACACCCTCATGCTGGTGATGTTCCTGCGCGACCACGATACCGCCGCGGTCGTCGAGATCATGGAGCAGATGGCGCGCCTGCCGATGAAGTACTTCTGGGTTGCACGCGCCGCGCCGCAGTCCCGCCTCGAGGACGAGGGCGCCTTCTTCTCGACGGAGCGCGTCAGCCAGTTGCTGGAGCTTGACTGCGTCGTCGGCGTGGCGGAGCTCACCCGCTGGAAGCGCATCACGGAGGGGGACCCGGCGCTTCTCGAGGCGATCAGCGAGGCGCTGCGCCGCGGCAAGGCGGTTGACGGGCACACCGCCGGCGCCTCGTACGAGCGGCTGAACGGCATCGCCGCCGCCGGCGTCAACTCCTGCCACGAGCCGATCACCGCCGAGGAGGCCCTGCACCGCCTGCGCTTGGGGCTGTGGACGATGCTGCGCCACAGTTGCCTGCGGCCGGACCTGCCGGAGCTGAGCCGCGTTCTCACCGAGCACCATGCCGACACCTCGCGCCTCATCCTCACATCCGACGGCCCCGACCCGGTCTACGTCGCTGACGAAGGGGACATCGACCACGTCATCCGCACCGCCATCACCTGCGGCATCGAGCCGGTGACGGCCTACAAAATGGCCACGATCAATCCCGCCACCCTTTACGGCCTGGACACCCGGCTCGGCGCCATTGCCCCCGGGCGCTACGCGGACCTCCTCTTCCTCGAGGACCTGCGCAACCCGACGCCGGTGCGCGTCATGCTGAACGGCCGCATTGCGGTGCAGGACGGCGGCACGTGCGTCGAGACGCCGGGACCCTCCTGGCGGGCGGCGGCGGCGTGGCGCGACGCGGCGCGACGCTGGCGGCCGACGGCGGCCCTCTTCAACCTGGCGGATGCCGCTGTCGCGCATCCAGCCGGCTCGCACGAGGGAACCGCGGCAACCGCGACGGTGCGGCTGCCGGTCCTGCACCTCGTCAGCGCGGCGATCACCCGACTCCTCGACATGGAGGTGCGGCTGGCCGACGGCGACATCGACCGGCGGGCGCATCCAGATCTCCTCGCTATTGGGCTCGTCGAGCGCAGCGGGAACTGGATCACCAAGAGCGCCATCAAGGGGTTCGCCGACCAGCTCGGTGGCATGGCCTGCAGCCTGGGATGCGCCACCCACCCCGTGGTGATCGGCTCGTCAGCCGCCGACATGGCGCTGGCGCTCGAGCGGCTCCTGGCCTTCTCGGGAGGGCTCGTTCTCGTCGAAGAGGGCGAGGTGCTCTTCGCGTCGCCCCTGGAGCTCTTCGGGGTGATGACCGATCGCCCGTTCGCCACCGTCGCGGAGGAGTTCCGCCGTTTTCGGGACCTCATGCAGGCGCGCGGCTACCGTTATCAAAGCCTCTTCTATACCATGCAGTTTATCGCCTGCGATTTTCTCCCCGAGGTGCGGGTCACTTCGGCAGGGGTCATCAGCGTGCGCACCGGCCAGGTCTTGAAGCCGGTGCAGCGCCTGGCGGCGCACGCCGCGTCGTGAGACGGGCGACGGACGGCGGCGGGGCGGATGCCTCGGAAGGAGGGTAACTTCAGGATGGAAGTTGCGCTTCCAGATCAAGTACCATGATCTCGACGCGGTTGTGAACGCGCCCGCCTGATGCCCGCTCCTACAGGGCGGGAAGGGAGGAGCCGCTACCATGGCGCTGGAGTTCGGCACGCGCGGCAAGCTTCTGTTCGTGAACCTAAGCGACGGCTCGACCTCGGTCCGCCCCATCGAGGCCGACGATGTCTGGATGTACTACGGCGGTCGGGGCCTGGGGGCCAAGCTCCTCTTCGATCTCGCTCCCAAGGGGGGAACCTACGCCAGCCCCGACAACCCCTTCATGCTCCTCTCCGGCCCCCTCACCGGCACCATCTTCCCCACCGCCAACCGCACCTTCGCGTGCTCGCTGTCGCCGCTGACCGACGCTTACGGCGGCGCCCTCGGCGGCGGCTCCTTCATGCCGGAGCTGAAGTTCGCCGGCTATGACGGCCTCGTCGTCCTCGGCAAGGCGGAGCACCCGGTCTACCTCGACATCCGCAACGAGGCGGTGACGATCCGCGATGCCCGCCACTTGTGGGGGAAACAGACGACGGAGACGCGCGAGACCATCCGCGCGGAGCTCGGCGACGACGAGATCAAGACCTGCACCATCGGTCCCGCAGGCGAGCACGACGTGCGCTACGCCTGCCTGATTCTCGACGGGCGCGCCGCCGGCCGCGCCGGCCTCGGCACCTCGATGGGCGCCAAAAACCTGAAGGCCGTCGCCGTGCGCGGCAGCGCGGGGGTGGCCCTGGCGAAGCCTGCCGACTTCTTCCGCCTCATGCTGAACTTCAACACCACCATCGCCAACAGCCCCACGCGCACCCATTTCGGCAAGTGGGGCACGGCCCACGGCATCGACAACCAGAACCAGTTCGGCATCCTGCCGACGCGCAACTTCATCGACTCGCAGTTCGTCGGACACAAGGAGTTCGCCACCAAGTACTTCCACACCGAGCACTTTTACCGCGATTTCGGCTGCTTCAGTTGCCCGGTGGCGTGCACGAACATCGCCCGCGTCAAGGAGGGGAAGTACAAGGGGACGCAGGCCGAAGGACCGGAGTACGAGACCTTCTACTCCCTTGGCGCCAACTGCGGCAACGCCGACATGGCCTCGATCGTGTACGGCGACCGCCTCTGCGACGAGCTGGGGCTGGACTCGATGTCGGCCGGCAGCAGCATCGGCTTCGCCATGGAGTGCTTCGAGCGCGGCCTGCTCAGCCGCGGCGATGTGGATGGCTTCGACCTGCGCTTCGGCAACAGCGACGCCCTCATCGAGCTGCTGCCGAAGATCGCCCGGCGCGAGGGCTTCGGGGACCTCCTCGCCGAGGGGGTGCGGCGCATGGCGCGCACGATCGGCCGCGGCAGCGAGGACTTCGCCATGGAGGTGAAGGGGATGGAGCTGGGCGGCTACGATCCGCGCGCCCTGAAGGCCGAAGGTCTCTCCATGGCCACCTCCGAGCGCGGCGGCTGCCACCACTTCGGCGGGTACACCATCTACCTGGAGACCTCCGGGTCGATCAGCAACCTGGCGGTGGAGGGGAAGGGTCAGTTGCTGCAGCAGGTGCGTCGCGGCCGCGTCCTCTGCGATTCCACCACCATGTGCTCCTTCCTTGGGGGCACCATCGCCATGCAGCCGAACAACCTCGCCGAAGCCCTGCGCTACGCCACCGGCCTCGACTTCAGCACCGAGCAGTTGCACCTCATCGCCGACCGCGTCATCGCCCTGGAGCGCTGCATCAACGCACGCTACGGCCTCGGCCGCAAGGACGACACCCTGCCGAAGCGCATCCTGACCGAGACGGTGCGCAGTGGGCCGTGGAAGGGGAACACACTGTCGCAGGAGCAGCTCGACAACCTCCTCGACCAGTTCTACACCATCAACGGCTTCGACCTGACCACCGGCCACCCCACGGCGGAGCGCCTGACCGCGCTGGGCCTCGACGCCGCCCGCGCCGAGCTCTACGCCGCCTGAGCCGTACCGTCACAGTCCCAAGGGCGCGCCAAGGATAAAGAACCCGGAGCTGCTGGTGCAGCTCCGGGTTCTTTTTTCCGTCTCCACATTATCCGCGAACCCGTTTCCCGCTCCACGCGGCGCCGCGGCGACACGCTGCCCGGCGCACGCGACGCATGCAACGCTACCCAAGATGCACATCGACCACCGCAGAGCGGCCGCGCTTCACCTCGCCCAGCGCCTGCTTCAGGACCGCCCGCAGCTCGCCCGGCTGGGTCACCGTGCGGCCCCAGGCGCCGCACGACTCGGCGATCCTGGCGAAGTCGGGCGTCGGCGAAATCTCGGTGCAGATGAACTTGCCGGTCTTCACCGAGTAACCGTTCTTGTAGTAGTTCTTGATCGGGCCCGACACCGCCCCGAAGCCGTGATTGTTGTAGATGATGGTGAGGTACGGAATCTTGTAGTTCACCGACGTCCAGAGCGCCGAGAGCGGCACCCCGTTGAGGTAGTTGCCCTCGCCGGTCAGCGAGATGACGGTCTTTTGCGGCGCCGCGAGCTTGGCGCCCATGCAGGCTCCCATGCCCCAGCCGAGGCAGGAGCCGCCGGTCTGGAAGTAGCTGCCGGGATACTTGATCTGCATCTGCCGGATCTGCGCCCCGGCGTTGGTGACCGTCTCCGCGACGACGATGGTGTCCTTCGAGTACAGCTCGTTCACACAGGCGCTGAGGAAGGTGGCCGTGATGGCGGACTTCTTCTCATCCGCCTGGGCATCGGCCACGGCGGCGGCGCGCTGGGCGTCGTGCTCGCGCTTCACCAGGCGGCGCCGCGCCTCGAGGCGTGACTGGTCCTTCGCCTTGAGGAGCCCGCGCACGGCGGCCGTGAGCTGCGGGATGGCCTTCGCCGAGTCGGCATGCAGGTGGACATCCGCCGGGAAGCTCCAGAGGGGCACGTCGTCCTTCAGCGGATCGATGTCGATGTAGATCACCTTCGCCGTCGGCGCCGGTTGCGCGATCTGCGGAATCCACGGCACGTCGCTGTCGATGACCAGCACCACGTCGGCGTTGCGCAGCCCCCTCAGCGGCTCGTAGGCCGGCGCCGGGTAGTCGAGGGCGCCGACGCTGGGGTTCCCCTGCAAGAAGGGCATGGGGTTGTAACCCACGAAGAGGTCGTGATCGGCTGGGAAGTTCAGGCGCGTGGTATCCGGCGTGCCGAGCACGGGGATGGCGAGAAGTTCGGCGAGCTCGACGAGCTTCTGCACGGTTGAGGGAGTGCGCCCGCTGTACGACGTGATGATGACCGGGCGCGCGGCTTTCGCCAGGAGCTTCGCCGCCTCCTTAATGCCCTCGGCGTCCGCCGCCGGCGTGCTCGCGGCCCCGTAGCGTTGGGCCGGCAGCAGCCGCACCGGACCGCCGTTGTTCATCAGCACCTCGCGCGGCAGCGTCAGGTAAACCGGCCCGGACGGCGGCATGGTCGCCATGCGGAAGGCGCGGTGCACCACGTCGCCCATCTGCGCGATGCACTTTACCTCGTACTCGTACTTCACGTAGTCGTGGACGATGCCGGCCTGGTTGTACTGCTCCTGCACCCAGTGGATGTAGAAGGACTTGCCGCCGTTCAGCTCGCCGCGGAAGGTGTACGGCGCCCGCCCGGCGCAGAGGACGACGCCGGCGCGACCGCGCTGCGCGTTATGGAGCTGCCCGCCGACGTGCTGCGTGCCGACGTCGACGTGCACCATCACCACCTGCGGCCGCCCGGAGATCATGAAGTGGCCGTGCGCCGCGCTCATGGCGGTGATCTCGTGCAGGAACATCACCGGCTCAGGGGTCCGCCGGCCCAGCGCCTGGTACTTGCTGATGGCCTCCTGCACCGGAAACGTGTCCGAGCCGGGCATGATCATGAAATAGTCGACGCCGTTGGAGTTCATCAGCTCGACGAAGGCTTCCGCGCCGTCGTTCACCTTGATGAGCTCCTCTTGCCGCACCTGGGCGCTCTGCCGCGTTTCCTCCTTGCGCGCGGCGCGGCGGCCGATCATGCCGTCGCTCTCCGCTGTCGCGGCGGTCTTGCGCGGCTTGCTCTTCATGCTCGTCCCGGCACGTCCTGCCATAACGCTCTCCTTGCTGAGCTTGCAACCGTTCCTGGAGAATTCCCGCGGGTGCTACTCTAACGCGCTTGGCGCGGAGAGGCAAGGCAGTTGCCGCCGGCGGGAGGGTGTGGTAGGAGACCCTCAGCGGGAACCGTGAGGCCGAGGGGAAGCGGGGCTTCGGTGGCGCTGCCGGGGGGCGGCGCGGGAGGAGCTGCCATGTTCGAGTCACTCGGCGCGTTTGTTGATCACCTGCGCGCCCAGGGCAAGCTCGTTGACATCGACGAGGAGCTGTCACCCGACTACGAAGTGGCCGCCGCCGTGCGCCTCATCGACCAGCGCCTCGGCAAGGCGGTGCTCTGCCGCAAGGTGCGCGGCTGCGGCATGCCGGTGGTGGCGAATATCCTGGCGCGGCGCGACCTCCTGCGGCTCGCCTTCGCCTCTCCGAACGACCCCACCGAGGAGTACCTGCGGCGCATCGGCGGCTCCCTGCCGCCCGAGGTGGTGCGCGCGGCCCCCGTGCACGAGGTGGTCCACGACGGCGACTTCGACGTCGCCAAGCTCTTGCCGCTTTTGCTGCACCATGAGAAGGACGCGGCGCGCTACATCTCCAGCGGCGTCACCGTGTCGCGCGACCCGCAGACCGGCCTGCGCGGCATGGGCATCTACCGCATCCAGGTGTGCGGCCCGCGCGAGCTGACGATCTCCATCGGCTCGCCGCCGGTCAGCGACTTCCTGGCGAAGGCGAACGCGACCGGCAAACCGCTCCCCGTCGCCATCGCCATCGGCTTGGAGCCGCTGAGCTACTTCGCCTCGGTGGTACCGGTCGCTGCGGGAGTCGACAAGTTCGACGCCGCCGGGACCTTACGCGGCGCGCCGGTGCCGCTCGTCGCGGCACGGACACAGCCCGTGGAGGTGTATGCCGAGGCCGAGATCGTCCTCGAGGGGGAGATGCTGCCGAACACGCAGCGCGAGGATGGACCAGTGGGGGAATCGACGGGCTACTACCACGCCGGCAGAAGCTGGGCGGCGCGCCTGACGGCGGTGACGCACCGGGCGCACCCCTTCTACTACGCCCTCGTGCCGTTCGCGGCGGAGAACACGCTGCTCATGGGGGTGACGCGCGAGGCTGACCTCCTCGCCGCGCTGCGCCGCAAGTTCCCCAGCGTGCGGCGCGTCTCCCTCACGCAGGGGAGCGTGGCGATGCTCGCCATCATCCAGGCTGCGCCGGCGAGCAAGGAGGAGGCGACGGCGATGGTGCGCGCCGCCCTCGAGGGATCAATGCAGGTGAAGACCGCCATCCTCGTCGATGCGGACGTGGACCCCCACGACCTCAACGACGTGCAGTGGGCGCTCAGCACGCGCTTCCAGGCCGACCGCGACCTCCTGGTGCTGCGCGACCTGCCGGGGTCGCCGATCGATCCCACCGCCACGAACCGGCGCACCGCCAAGCTCGGCCTCGACGCCACCCGGCCCGCGGATCAGGCTGAGGCCTTCATGCGCATCGCCCTGGATCCCGCGGCGCGGCGGCGCGTGGAGGAGATTCTGGCGCGGCTGACCTGACGGGCGCGGCCCCCACCGCGCGTGAGGCGGATATCCGTGTGCCTCAGTGTCGATCTGTGGTTCGGCACGGTCTTGTACGCACGTCAGCCGGGGTAGGGGCGGTTCGCGCACCGCCCCTACGAACGGCGCCGCCTCAGGCGCGCGTCAGGCGATAGAGCGGCATGAGGCCGGCGAGGTGCTCCACGACGGCCTGGAAATCGAGCTTCAGGGCCTCCCTCTTCGCCCACCCCAGGCCAAGGTCGATGCCGCCGGTCTTCTTCGCCAGCGCCGCCGCGCACTCCTCCCAAAACTGCGCATCGGCGCCAAGCGGCTGCGGCAGGCCCTGGAGATCCCAGCCATCGTAGCGCCGCAGCGTCACCCCGCCGAGCTGACCATTCAGGCGCTTGGCCTGCTTGCGGAAGTTCGCCGCCATCCGCGCCCGCCCATCCGCCTCGGATTTCACCACGACGCGGGCATGCAGCCCCCCGCCGCTGATCGCCAGCGCCAAGTAGCCGTAGCGCTTGTAGCCGCGCGGCGACGGCCCCAACGCCACCCAGGTCTCGGCGGGGGGATTGACCGTGCGCCGCTGGTGCTTGGCGACGTGCGGGTGGAACTCCTCCCCCGTCGCCTCCCGCAGCGCCGGCGCCAGCTCCGCCCCCAGCTTCTCCAGCTTCGGCCGCACCAGCCCCTTCAGCGCCTCCATCCGCGCCTCAAACCCCTCAATCTCAAACACCCGGAAATCCTCTGCGGAGAATCCCAGTCGGTTCATCCTTTATCTCCTCGTTCCATCCTTGTGGTTGTGGCGTCACCTTGCTTCGCCAGAGAGTGCACTCGCGTTGGATGGCGCAGCGCGTCGCGAGGGCGACCCCCCTCCCCACAGCGTCCACGAGAAGACTACCACCGAGAGCGCAAGGAAGGAAATGGGGAAGGGAAAACCCGCGTGGGGACGTTCTAGCCGGTGCTGGGAAATTGTCGTGGAGCTTATTCTTGACTATGCGCGGAACCTCGTCCTAGCTTCATAAACAAGCTTCTCGAAATATTCGAGAGCCAGTTGACAGATATGGATAGGGGATCTTTCCGTTAAACTTTCCCCAAGGTGGGTCACGGGAGCATTCCTCAGCTCAACTCGTGTCTCGAATTGCCCCCCGCCTGTTATTGGAATTAGCCGTTCTCTAGGGGTACCTTTATTCCACGCACCAGAATGCTCCGTGCATCAAAACAAGGAATTTTGCCCCTGGTGGGCGGGATGGAAGGGCTTGCTCTGTTGAGAGGTGACCGATGCTGGTACCGAATTGGAGGCTGTGCTTCCCCTCATGGATATCCTCGTTCCTGGCCTCGTGAATAAAGTGCAGGAGTTCGTCGGACCTCATCTCGCTCTGCTTGGGACGATACCAGTCATCAAAGCCTCGATGCTTTCCCGTGCCTTCTTTCTGCAGCGCATAGGTTATCGCTCGCAAGGCATTGATAGTGGAATTAAAACGCGACCTAAAACTGAGCGAATCCCGAGCTTCTCGAAGGTCTCCCAAGGCCCTACGTGCATCTTCAAGCTTATTTAGAGTGTTTATAAACACATCACCTCCCTTACCAGAGTAGTTGGGAGGCAAAATACGGCCCTCGGTCACTAACATATATGTCAATAACCCCAAGAAGCCACGGCGACCAGCCGGGGATCACGCTTACACGTCACTTGCCTGCTTTTTTGGGCTTCCGGATAGTTTCAACCACTGTGGTCTTGGGACGTCCCTTCGCCTCCTTTACAGGGATCAACTTTCCGCTTTTCGCGTCGCGCCCAATTTTCACGGGTTTGCCCTTTGCCATGTCCCTTATCCTCCATCTGGCTGAAGACTAAACCGCAAGCCGGTTGCGGCTCCACGCTCAACGCTACGGGCCGACGGCATAGTAAACAGGTAAGTGCGGGACCCCTCGTTCTTCCCAGATAGCCACACGCCATCTGCTCCGAGGAGGTGCTCGGTGTCCCCCCGCCCAAGATGCCGGGCTCCGTTCGTATATGAAGCATGGGCACTCAATCGGTCCCTGTCAAGAGAAGACTACATGATTTAGTGGCACTCTAGGAACATCTACCCAACATGTAGCATTGTTTGGCGTTTCCGTAGATCCTGAAGGAGAGGACACAGGGGACTACTCAATGAAAGCAATAAATAGGCCAAATCCCACCTCTCGGAGGGCAGGGATCACTTCGCGAGGCTTGAGGGCGGAAAGCTTCACCAGAAGGCGGGGTTAGGCAACGGCAACCTCGATCACCTCCCGCAGCGGCTCGCGGATTTCTTCGATCGGGCCTGTCTCACCGTCCTTGGCTAGGCTCTCGAGGTAGCCATTGATGGCGTCGCGTGCCACTGATCGGGCTTCGTCGAGGGTCTCGCCCTGGGTGACGACACCGGGAAGCGCGGGGATGCGCACCACGTAGCCGCCCTCTTCAGCCGGCTCGAAAACCACGATGTAGCGGTAGATGCGCGTAGGAGTGCTCATCTGCTGAGCGGAAGCAGTGCTGCTCCCTCACCTCACCATATCAAGGAGGCGAGAGGTTGTCAACGGGAATCGGGCGCAGCCTGACACGGTGAAAAGGAGGAATGAACGGGTCGCAACAGAGGCTCAACAAGCTCCCCTTCACGCCAGGATGGCGGGAAAATGCATCAGGAAGCCTCACTCCGCAATCCGTACGATATGCTCCTCTTCTTCTTCATCCCAGCCCTCGGCGCCGCGCAGGGGGACGAACATGCAGGGGACAATGTCGCGTTCCTTGAAATGACTCCCTTCACGCACCATGAGCCGCAGCTCCTGGGTGCACTCGCTGCCCACCGGGATGACGAGGCGCCCGCCCTCGGCAAGCTGGTCGAGGAGCGGCTGCGGCACCCGCGGCGCGCCGGCGGTGACGCAGATGGCGTCGAACGGCGCCTGTTCGTCAAGCCCCCGGCTGCCGTCCCCCGCCAGCACCGTGGCGTTCGTGTACCCGAGGCGCTGGAGACGTTCGCGCGCCCTGCGCGCCAGGCGCTCGCGCAGCTCGATGGACCAGACCGATGCCGCCAGGTGCGCCAGGACCGCCGCCTGGTAGCCGCTCCCCGTGCCGATCTCGAGCACCCGGTCGGTCGGCTGCAGGTTGAGGGTCTGCGTCATCAACGCTACCATGTAGGGCTGGGAGATCGTCTGGCCCTCGCCGATGGGCAGGGGAGTATCGGCATAGGCGAAGAGGAGGTAGGCGCCGGGCACGAACTCATGGCGGGGCACCGCGCGCATCGCCTCCAGCACGCGCGGATCGCGCACTCCCCGCGCCTCGAGCTGCCGCCGCACCATGGACTCGCGCAGCAAGCGGAAGCAGGCATCCGTCAGCGAGCGAACCACGCAACCCTCCTCCCCGCACGCCGTGTTCTGGGCAGCATTGCGCCCGCGCCTTTCAAGCTCGTTGCGGGCCCTGCCCTCTGGTATACAACATATACCTGAGCACATGGAACGCAATGTTCCCCGCCGCAAGCGCGGCACGGGAGGTGTCGCGGGTCCGCGCCGTCGCGGAGCCGAGGAATCGAGGCCGTTGGCGCCAATCGGGAGCCCGAGCATGGAACTGAAGGTGGTGTCGATTGAGAAGCCAGGGGACGTGAATGTCATCATCGGTCAGTCGCACTTCATCAAGACGGTGGAGGACCTGCACGAGACCCTGGCTGGGGCGATGCCCGGCATACGCTTCGGGATCGCCTTCTGCGAGGCCTCGGGGCCGTGCCTCGTGCGCCGCAGCGGCAATGACGACGAGCTGGTGGAGCTGGCGCGCCAGGCGGCGCAGCGGATTGCCGCCGGCCACACCTTCATGATCATGCTGCGGCACGCTTTCCCGGTGAACGTCCTGAACGCGGTGAAGATGGTGCCCGAGGTGTGCGGCATCTTCTGCGCCACGGCCAACCCCTTGCAGGTGATCGTGGCCGAGCATGAGGGGCGCCGGGGCATCCTCGGCGTTCTGGACGGCGAACAGCCCAAGGGCGTCGAGGGCGAGGCCGACGTGGCGGCACGCAAGCAGCTCCTGCGCACCTTCGGCTACAAGCTGTAACGAAAGCGGGAGTAAGCGACGTGGCGGAGAAGGATCAGACGCTTCAGGCGGCGCTGCAGGCGGCCTGTCTGCGCCACGGGCAGCGCGAAGCCTTCCGGTTTCCGGAGCGCTCGCTGAGCTTTGCGGAGCTGGACGACGCCGCCGGGCGCTGCGCCGCCGGGCTCGCCGCGCTGGGCGCGCGGCCGCGGGAGCGCGTCGCCATCATGGCGCCGACCTGCCCGGAGCTGCTCGTGGCCCACCTGGGGGTGCAATGGCTGGGAGGCGTGCGGGTGCCGCTCAATCCTGGGTTGACGGGGGACGAGCTTGCGTTCCTGCTGCGGGACGCCGCACCGGCGGCGGCGATCGTGGGTGAGCCGCAGAGCGCTGCGCATGGAGCGCTCCTGCAAAGCCTCGGCATCCGTTGCGTCGTCATCGGCGCGGCGGCGCCGCCGGACCCATCGTTCGCCGAGCTGCTCTCCCGCGCCGCGCCGGCGCCCCCCGTGCACCAGGGCCGCGCCGACGAGCCCGCCCTGCTCTTCTACACCTCTGGCACCACGGGTCGACCGAAGGGGGCGCTCCTCTCCCACCGCAACGTCCTGAGCGGCGTGGAGCGCCTCATCAACGCTTGGCGCTGGAGTGGAGATGACCGCTTCCTCCTCGCCCTGCCCCTCTTCCACGTCCACGGTCTGGGCGTCGGCGTCCATGGAGCGCTGCTCACCGGCTGCCTGACGATCGTGCGGCCGCGCTTCCGCGCCGCGGAGGACCTCGCCTGCCTGGCTCGGGAGCGCTGCACGCTGTTCATGGGCGTGCCGGCGATGTACTACGATCTGGTCCACCTCCCCGACGACCAGGCGCGCGACCTGGGCCGCATGCGGCTCTTCATCTCCGGCTCGGCGGCCCTGCCGATCACCACCTTCGCCGCCTTCGAGAAGCGCTACGGCCACCGCATCCTGGAGCGCTACGGCGCCACGGAGACGATGCTGACGATCTCCAACCCGTACGACGGCGAGCGCCGCCCCGGCTCCATTGGGCTGCCGCTGCCGGGGGTTGAGGTGCGCGTCGTCGATGAGGCGTGGCGCGACGTGCCGAATGGGACGCCCGGAGAACTGCTCATCCGCAGTGAGAGCGTCTTCCTCGGCTACCATAACCTGCCGGAGGCGACGGCGGAGGCGGTGCGCGACGGCTGGTTTGCCTCGGGCGACATCGGGCTGCGCGAGCCGGACGGCTACCTGCGCATTCTCGACCGCAAAAAGAACCTGGTGATCTCCGGCGGCTTCAACATCTACCCCGCGGAGGTCGAGAACGTGCTGCGCCGGCATGCCGGGGTGCGCGATGCTGCGGTCGTGGGTCTGCCGGACGAGCGGCTCGGCGAGGTGGTCGCGGCCCTCGTGGTGCCCTCCGAGAGCGCCGCCACGGCGGAGGAGCTGCTCACCTTCTGCGGCGCTCACCTGGCCCGCTACAAGCAGCCGCGCCGCCTGCACTTCGCCCCGGACCTGCCGCGCAACGCCATGGGGAAGGTGGATGCGCGGGCGGTGCGGAGGTTGCTGGCGGAGGAAGTTTCGCGGCAAGCCTGAGGGGAAGGAACTCACGCGCGGCTGCTTGGGGGGATGGCGGTGGCCGTGGGGATCAGCCCGCCGCCAGCTCGAGGAAGCGGGAGAAGAAGCGGCGGCCATGCTGGCGCAGAGGCTCGGCGAAGCGCTCCGTCTCCTGGCGGATTGCCGCGGCCCGCGCCGCGCCGCCGATTTCCGCCACATCGCCCGCATTCACCGCCGCTTGCAGCCAGCTCTCGATCATGGCCGGCGTCACTTCAAAGTGGAACTGCAGACCATAGACGCGGCGGCCGAGCGCATACGCTTGGTTCGCGCAGAGGGCGGAGCGGGCCAGGTGGCGCGCCCCGGGGGGCAGATCGAAGGTGTCGCCGTGCCAGTGAAAGACCTGGAGGGGACTCGGCAAGCCGGCAAAGAGTGGGTCTGACACGGCCTCCGGCGTCAGCTCGATCGGGAACCAGCCGATCTCCTTCGCCGGACCCCGGCGCACGCGGGCTCCCGACGCCTTGGCGATGAGCTGCGCCCCGAGGCACATGCCGAGGGTCGGCACGCCGGCCTCCAGGGCGGCTTTCAGGAAAGCATCCTCCAGCGCCAGGAAGGGGTGCCTCTTCTCCTCGTAGACATTCATCGGGCCGCCCAGCACGACCACTCCCGCCGCAGCCGCCGGATCGGGAAGCGCGGCGTTCGCGTACGCATCGCAGTAGATGAACGATTCACCCCGCGCCTCGAAGGCCTCGGCGAAGATGCCGAGGTCCTCCACCTCGATGTTGCGCACGACGAGCCAGGAGCGCCGCATCAATCCCTCTCCGCGCCGATAAAGCAGAACCGTTGCGCCTGGCGCCGGGCGCACCTACCTTGAATGATGACGGGAGGCGGCCCCATCTCCAGGCGCGCGCCACCCGACGGCTTCACCCCGCGTTGCCGGAGGAGGCGCCCATGCGACGCACCGTTTGGTTTCTCCTCGTGGTCATCCTGCTCTTCGCCGCGGCGCCGGGGTGGGCGGAAACACCCGCCCGCGCCGCCCTGTTCGAGCTGCGGGATGGGCACGTCTACCTCGGCGCCGTGGTCAAGGCGGACCGCGCCACCATCACAGTCGAGACGGCGCAAGGCGAGCGCACCTTCCAGCTTGACGACGTGGCGCAGATCACCTTCGGCAAAACGGCGGCCGGCACAGCCCCGCAGGAACGCCCTCTCGACGAGGAGTTCGCCGACCTCATCCGCACCATCCTGCAAAAGGCCAAGCAGGCGATGAGAGAGCTGGACGTCTCGCGGCAGAAACCCGAGCCGTCCCGCTAGGTGGTGACCCAAGCAGGCCGCGAAGAATTCGCCGCGTTGGCGGCGCCATGGGTGGGGGTATGGCATGGGGGATCACGCGCTCCCGCATCCCGCCTCTCGCCGCGAGCCGCCCGGAGGCGGGCGCGCATGGCCGCGCGGCGCCCTTAGCTCGACGGCAGCAAGCTCAGGTCCACCACCTTTTCCATCGGCACCGCGGACTTGATCAGCCCCACCTTCACCAGATAGTCCTGGAAGCGGGCGATCGACGGCACGTCCGGCTTGCCGTTGGGGTCGAGGTAGAAGGCGTGGTCGGCTGACTTGGCGATGATGTCGGGCGGCGTCTTGATGAACTTGCCGAAGATGCCGATGATCTCCTTGTTGGCCAGGCCGCGCTCGTTGTAGTAGCGGATTCCCTTCACGTAGGCCCGCAGCCAGCGCTTGCCCACCTCGCGGCGCTCCGTAAGAGCCTTGTTGCTGAAGATGAAAAGGCCGGTCTGGCCCACCTCGAGGCCCGGCAGCTCGTGCACCTCGACCAGGCGGTAGGCAAGGCCACGCGTTACTGCGATGGTGGGCCAAGGCTCCGAGCCCGTCGAGGCATCGATGGTCTTGTTCTGCAAGGCGGGGATGATGTTGGGCGGCTGCATGGCCACGTGCTCGACGTCATCGAAGCTCAGCCCACTCAGCTCGAGGGCGCGCCCGAGGTAGTAGGAAGCAACGTTCCCCTTGCCGAACTGCGCCACCTTCATCCCCTTGAGGTCCTTCATCGACTTCACCTTGCCGCTGTCGAAGAGGTCCTTGCGGACGAGAATCGAGGAGTAGCCATACCCCTTCCGGCCCTGTCCCTTGTCGGCCACGGCCTTGAATTTCTCGCCCTGGGCAATGGAGTTAAAGAGACCGGCGCTCGGCCCGCCCCCGGCGACATCGATATCCCCGGTCGCCAGCGGGGCCATCATTTTCGTTCCGGAGGCGAAGCGCACCAGCTCGTTCTTGATCCCCTCCTCCTCGAAGTACTTCTTTTCCATCGCCACGTACAACGCCGCGAAGGAGAGTACCGGGAGGTAGCCCGTCTTGACGAGCTCTTGCGCGGCAGAGACGGTACTCCCGCCAAGGAGCATGGCAACCGTCAGCACGACCACGGCGCCGCTTCGCAACAGCGTTCCGCACCACCCCCACCTCTTTTCCATGATCCTCCCTCCCCTCAAAGGCCCTCCTCGGAGCCGGGGGGCCCGAACCTGTCGCCCCCGGTGGGACTCCCGTCCTGCGCACTGGAGATCGTGGCGCGGACACCGGCGTGGGCGCTCCAGCTCAGCGCCGCCGGTCCACGCAGCGTGTCCGCCGAACACGCCCCTCGTCAGCTCTGAAACCAAAGCTTGACGCTCAACGCATGCGTGGGGCAGTCCTCCACGCAGGCGGCGCAGTGCCAGCACTCCTGGATGCGAAACAGCGGGTAGTTCTCCGCATCCATGTAGATGATGTCCCCCGGGCAAATCTCCTCGCACAGGGTGCACTTCTTCAGGCATTTCTCTCTCTCCAGCAGAATAGCCACAGGGTGCGCTCCTCATCTCCTGCACTGGTGCGTGGTCAACTCGACGTATCGACGCTCGTTGCGGCGTCACGTGGCCGACGCCGCCGGGCTTCCGCGCGCCTCCGCGGCGGCCGGCGTCTCGCCGTCACGGCAAGGGTCGCTGGTTCACCCGCAGAGAATCGCCGACCTTCTGGACGACAAGGTGTTTCAACCAGTTCCCGTCGTCGCGTTCGGTGTAATCGGTGCGGCGGTGGTTGAGGAACATGCGCGATTCCTTGCGCTCTCTCGCCGCCAAGGTGATCGCCTCGGCCACTTCGGCCATGTTGATCGCTTCGTGCGCTTTCACCTTCTGCTGCACGGTGCGGGCGCCGACCTGGTCGTAGGCGTAGCGCTGGATGCCGCGGATGCGCTCCAGGGCATGGGTCAGGCCCACCTCGTTGCGATCGTAGCAGACGTAGCTCGACATGACGCGCTGCAGGTTGCGCTCGATCTGCACCGGCTCGACGCCCTCGGGGCGGCGCATCGGCAGCTCGAGGCGCTCCACCGCCGCCTGGATCGTCTTCTCCGAGGCGCGCGCCGGCCTCCGTAGTGATTTCGCGTAGTCGGCGGCCCGCTGCGCTCCCTCCCAGCCGAGGACCATCGCGCCGGTGGCGGAGTAGAAGCCGCTGTAGGCCGTGGCGTCCCCCACCCCGAAGAGGCCGGGCAAGGTGAGGCTGAAATCGTGCCCCACGTCGATGCCGCCGGTCATCATGCCGCGAGTGTACGGCTCGGAGACCTCGATCTCCATCATGCTCTGCTCGAGATCGATGTCGCGCTCCTCGAAGTAGCGGAAGTAGGTCGGCTTCTCGTTGCGGAACCCGCGCAGGACGATCTCCACGTGCTCGCGGTCGAGGTCGCGGAAATCCAGGAAGACGGGGCCGCGCCCCTCCTTGATCTCGGTGTAGACGGCGTAGACGAGGAGCTGCCGCGGCGCTTTCTCCATGCGCTCGCCGGCATACTTGCCCATGAAGCGCTCGCCGTTCGCATTGATGAGCTTGGCGCCGACGCCGATGAAGGAGTTGATGCCCGGCGCGGTGAAGTCCTTCGGCACCAGGGTCCCCTGCACGAACTCCATGTGCTTCAGGCGCGCCCCCGCGCGCAGCGCCGCGGCGTAGCCGTCGCCGGTGTGGTAGGGGTTGCGCCAGCGGTTGAAGTTCTCGCCGCTGGGGGCCTGGTACATGCGCGTGCAGCCGCCCGAGGCGATCACCGTCGCCTTGGCCTGAGCGATCAGCGGTTCGCCGCTGCGCGTGTCGAACCCGGCCGCCCCGACGACCTCGCCGTTCTCCACCAGGAGATCGGTCATCATGACGCGGTTGAAGATGCGGGCGCCGCTCTTCTTCACCTGCCGGGCATGCCCTTTCTTGAGGTCGAGGCCGTTCCAGATGTAGAGGTTGCAGCTCCAGAACATCGACTGGTCCCACACCAGGTTGCCCTGATCGTCGCGCACCTGGATGCCCCACTCCTCGAGGCGCTCCATCATTGGGTAGGAGCCGTCGAGAATGAGCTCCACGAAGGTCTCGTCCTGCAGGCCATGACAGGCCCGCTTCATGCCGTCGATCTCCGCCTGCTTGTCGTGCACGCCGGGGATGAGGCAGGCGATGTCCTTCAGCCCCATGCAGGCCTCGCCGCTGTGGTGCACGAACTGCTTCTCGAGGACCGCCACGTCGAGGCCGTTCTGGCGGGCGCGCACCGCCGCCTGGCAGCCTGCCAGCCCGCCGCCGATGATCAGGACGTCCGTGTCGATGCGTTGCATTGCGAGTCTCCTGCCTCGGCGCGCTAGGCTGGAACCAAGCTGACGCGCCGCACGATGAACAGCCCCGCTCCCATGCCGAGCGCGACGTAGAGCGCCAGCGCGTTGAAGAGGGCCGGCAGCCCGAAGAGATCAGCCACGCTGCCCAGCAGCGTATTGACGACGATGCCGCTGAGGACGGCGCTGGTGTTGAAGAGCCCCAGGGCGACGGCCTGCCGGTGCTGCGGGTGGGCCTCCATCAGGTAGGCGGCGATCACACCCACGTTGGCGGTGAGAAAGAAGCCGAAACAGATGCCGAAGACCAGCAGCGGCCACCCCGGCGGCACCACCGGCAGCAGCAGCAGGAGGACGATGTTGCACGCGAAGATGAGGTAGGCGATGTGCAGGCGCTTCCAGCGGTCCGAGAGCCAGCCCAGGCCGGGATTGGCCACGAAGGCCACGAGGTTGATGAGGGTGAAGAGGAAGGTCGTCTCTCCCAGCTCCAAGCCCTTCACCTCCCGCAGGTACACCGGCAGGAAGCTCGAGGCGACGAAGAAATTCGTGAACAGGAGGGCGTTGAGGAGACTCGCCGCCTGGAAGGATGGCCGGCGCAGGATTTCGAGCAGGCGCAGCGGCGGGCGGCGATCCCCAGGCGGACGGTCCTCCACCCCGCGGGTGGTGAACCAGAAGCCGATCCCCAGCGCCAGGGCGAGCAGGCCGTAGCTGGTGAACGCCACGCGCCACCCCGCCAACGCCGCCACCGCCCCCACGAGGGCCGCGCCGTAAGCCCGGCCGGTGGCTGATCCCACAGTGTGGAGGCCGTAAGCGCGCCCGCGCTCGTTCGGCAGGAAGACCTCGCCGATGAGCGAGAAGCCGGAGGTGAAGTAGAGGCTGAAGGCGAAACCGGCGACGAAGCGGTAGAGGAGGAAGAGCGGCAGGGAGCCGGCCGCCCACGCCGAGGCGATGGCGGTGCCACCGAGGAGCAACCCCGAGGCGACGATGGCCACCCGCCGGCCGATGGCCGTCGCCACGTATCCCCCCGCGATGAGCGTCACGGCGTAGCCGGCATCGTAGGTGGCGAGGAGCGCCGCGGCTCCGCCATAGCTCAGGCCAAACTCGCCGCGGATTTCCGCCAGCACGATCGCCAGGGCGCTGCGGTTGGCGTGGCAGAGCGAGAACGCCGCACTGCATGCAAGCAGGACGCGCCATTTCAGCGGTCACCCTCCTTCCCAGCGAGCCGCTGCCCCGATCGCCGCCCGCGCCCGGCTGGAGCCGCTGCGCCGCGCTGCGCCTGCGCTCCGCTCCCCGCCGGAGGCAGTTTCCTCTCGGTCGCCCGTCTCCCGCTGCCGCTCAGCTTTCTCGCGCCCCGCTGGGGCCCGGCACCGGCGCGGCGCGGCGGCGCCCCAGGAGCGACCCCCTCATCCTTGTCTGCCGGCTCCGTCGCGCTGCGCCGCCCCCACTCCCGCACGTCGAGGATGTGTTCGGCCATGATGGCGCGGGCGCGGTCTCCGTCGTGTTGCGCCAGGGCGTCATAGATGCGCTCGTGGTAGCGGATCGCCGCCGTCATGCTCTCCTCGTCGACGGGGACGTCGGCGAACGACGCGATGAGGCTGTGCTTGAAGGAGTGCATGATGATGCTGATGGCCGGGTTGTGGGCGGCATCCGCCACCAAGAGGTGGAAATCGAGGTGGGAGAACTTGGCGGCTCGCCGCGCCGCGAGATCGCGCCGGGCGAGATCGAGCGCCCCGGCCATCCGTTCGAGGTCCTCCGCCGTGGCGCGCTCGGCGGCAAGTCGCGCCACGTACGGCTCGAGCGCCACCCGCACCTCGGTATGGTCGTCAAGGCTGACGATCCCTAGGCGGATGGCCCGCGCCAGGGAGTCGCCGACGACGCGGTGGTCGGGGTGGTTGATGAAGCAGCCGCCCGCCGCCCCCTGCCGGATACTGATGAGGCCCAGGGCCTCGAGCGTGCGCAGGGCCTCGCGCACCGAGGAGCGGCTGCTGGCGAACTGGCGGGCCAGCTCGTACTCCGCGGGGAGGCGGTCGCCCGGAGCGAGGAGGCCACGGTAGATCGCCCCCTCGATCTGCCCGACGATCTCCTGCGGCCGCCGGAAGGGCGCGTGCAGAGGCTGGAAGAGGTTGGCCATGGGACGTCGTCCTGGCAGCCGCCGCGGCCTTGCCGGCAGCCACGGGCTGGCGGCGCGCCCTGCGAGGCCACGGCGCTCGCAGCGCCGGCGAGATCGGAGTAAGTGTCTTACGTCGGACATTTACCCGCAATACATCCCCCTGTCAAGAGGGTCCCCGGACGCGCCGCAGCGGTCGGCAGCGCCCTACGCCGCAACGCCCGCCCACCACCGGGCGCGGCGGCGCACCGTCTCGTGACGTATGCCCTCGCGCCGCCGCGGGGCAGAACGGAGCGCATGGAACGTCCGGGCACTCTTAGCGCGGCTTCGCGAACGAGGTATCCACGTAGTCGGCGGCGTTCAGCCGCGTCTTGGTGTAGCCCCATTCCTTGAGGAGATCGAAGTTGCGCTGCAGCACCTCCAGGCTCGGCAAGGCGTCGGGGTCGCGGTAGAGGTCCTGTTTCGAGAACGCCCAGCCCTTGTAGCGGCCCACGGGGGCCTTCGTGAAGCGCGCCGTGATCTCCAGCGCCTCGTCGCGGTTCTTGGGATCGATGAACCACTTCCAGGCCTTCACCCAGTCGCTGAAGAACTGCCGCGCCAGCTCAGGGTTCTGCCGCAGCCACTCGGTGCGGGCCACCTTCATGATCATCTCGTTCGTCCCCACGGCGTCGGCGGCGGTGAAGAGGGGCCGAATGCCGCCCGCCTGCCGCGCCTTGGCCCAGAACGGGATCAGGAAGACCGCCGCATCGACCTTGCGCTCGCGCAGCATGGCCTCGTTGTTGGGGAACTCCACCTCGATGATGCGGTAGTCGCGCTTGTCCTCCATGCCGTGCTTGCGCATGATGACGCGGATCGGAATATCGAGGCCGCCGCCGATGACATTCGTGGAGATGACCTTGCCCCGCAGGTCGGCAACCGAACGGACGGGGGAGTCCTCCAGCACCCCCCAGGTGATGGAGAAGTAGCCCGGCTGCCCGTCGCGGTTGAGCGCCGCCACAGCCTTCACTTCCAACCCCGCCCGTTCGATCCCGAAGGCGAGGCTGGTGTAAGAGAGGGTGCCGAGATCGATCCCCTTCCCCGCCAGCGCCTGGATCTGCGGCGAGGTACCCCGGAAGTGGCTGAATTCGATGGTGTACGTCTTGCCGTAGTAAGTGAGGAGCGCCGGTTTTTCGAACAGCAGGGGGGTGATGTCCGACGGCGGCGTGCCGTAGCCCACCCTGACCTTCAGCGGCTCGGCGGCGGGAGCGGGGCTGCTCACGAGCGCCAAGCAGAGCAGACTGAGCAGGCTCACCCCAGCGGCACGCAGGCGTCTTCGTCCACCAGTCAGCTTCTCGGGCCCACTCCTTTCCATCGCAACCTCCTCCAGGTGAAAGAACCGACCGGCACGCGGCGGCGAGCGATGCCACCGCCAGCGTGGCGGCTGCCATAGCCTCGACTCATTTCCCAGTCCTACCTTGCCAGTGGTTGTGAACGACGGGGAAAGAACGGCTGCGCTTATTGTCAAATGTTTTCTGGTTTCTGGCAAGCCAGGAGTGCACCGGGGTACTGTACCGTGTTGTGTGTAGAAAGGTAGGCAGGCAAAAAGAGAGGGTGTACTCTCCCTGGCAGGCAGGCGAAACAGGCGCGGCCCTGCCCGGCTCAGGAGGAGCACCGCCGGTCAACGCGGTTGTTCTTTGGGGAAACGGTTCTGGGCCGCGCCATAGCAGGCCTCGCACGGCACGTTCCAGGACAGGCAGGACGATACGGCCCGCAGGGGAGACTGGGCGGCTCCGCTGGGGCCACGCCGCTTCGCCGAGCCGCCTCTTCCCTTGACCTGGGTCCCATCGATATTTTACGAGCTCTTCATGCGCACCGTCAGGACCGGGCAGGGCGCCAAGCGCACGACCTTCTCCGCCACGCTCCCCAGCAGGGCATGGGAGATGCCGGTGCGGCCATGGGTGCCGAGGACGATGAGATCGACCCCGCGCGACTTCGCCTCTTCGAGAATCTCCGCATGCGGCACCCCGAAGCGATCCGAGACCGACGCCTCGATCCTCACGCCCTTCGTATCAACCCCGGCGATCATCTGCCGGAGATCGTGCTCGAGAGTCTCCAGGAGCCGCGTGATCATGGTTCCGCTGTAGGCGACGTACGAGATCGATCGGCTGTCGACGATGTGCAGCACCTCGATGCTCGCGTTGAACTCCCGCGCGAGGTCAATGGCGAACGCGAGGGCCTCTTTCGATCCCTCCGAATAGTCGACCGGCACCAGAATCTTCTCGAGTTTCATGGACTAGCTCCCTGCCCCTGAGGACCGAGGGGATCGCGCGGACCCCCTCTCAACGCCGTACCAGATGCACCCCATCGAGGGCCCCGACAACGTCGATGCTCCCTGCAACGGCATCGGGGCGGCCACGTTCACCTCCTGCCTCGCGCCCGGCGCCCCATGCCCTCGGCAGACATCGGCCACCCCTCCCTGCCCCAGCGCCATGGCCGAACGACTCGCTCCCCGGCGGACGGGGCAAGTGCCGGAGCAGCGCGCCGGAGCGGCACGCTCACCGCCGTGACGGGCTAGTTGCCGGACCCCGAGGTCACCCTCGCCGCCTTGCCGAAAAGTGGACGCTGCGAGGCGGGCGGCGTGGTCTTCTCTTCGAGGCGGACGAACTGTGCCGCCGCGTAGAGGAAGAAGATGGCGGCTAACATGTTGCTGATTATGAGGAGCCAGCGAGGCATCATCCGTACCCGAAGTTGTGGTTCCCCGCCCACGGCGCGGCCCGTCGCGACCCTCGCCCGCGCGAGCCATCGCCGCGCACCGGGCGCAACCTCCCGCCCACGGCGGCACTCCACCGCCACGTCTCCGACCCCTGCCCGCTCCACACGGGCGGCGGAGCCTCAGCACACACCTCAGCGCTCAATCGGCAGATCGTCGCGATTGCCCCACTCCGCCCACGAGCCGTCATAGCCACGCACCGTCGGATACCCCAGATTGCGCAGAGTTACATACGTGTGGGCGGCGCGGTGCATGGTCTGGCAGTAGACCACCACCTCCTTGTCCTTGGTGATGCCCTTGGCCTCGTACATCGCCGCGAGATCGCGCGCCCCCTTCCAGCGCGGCCCCTGCGCGCCCCCCTCAAGGTTCTCCAACCACTCAATATGCTTCGCGCCGGGGATATGGCCACCCCGTTTTGCACGCACCTGCGCGCCCGTGTACTCAGCGGCGCTGCGGGCATCGACGATCGCCACCTTCGGGTTGGTCAGCTTGCCGCGCAGCTCCTCCGCCGTGATGATGAGCTGGGGTTGCAACGCAACCTGGAAGGTTGCCGGCGTCACCGTGGGGAGAGTGGTCGTCACGGCTCCGCCGTCGCTCCGCCAAGCCTTCAGGCCGCCGTCGAGCAGCTTGACGTTCTGGTGCCCGGCGTACTCGAGCGTCCAGAAGAGGCGCGCCGCGTTCAGCCCGCTGTCGGCATCATAGACGACGACGGGCGTCTGGCGGCTGACGCCCCGCTCGCCGACCGCCTTTGCGATCACCTCCGCAGACGCCGCCATGCCGGGCACGCCCTTGACGGTGGCGCGGACGGCATCCTGCGGCAAGCTCAGCGCCCCCGGCAGGTGGCCCGCCGCGTACTCCTCAGCGCTGCGCGCGTCGAGGATGCGCAGCGTCGGGTCGCTGAGCCGGGCGCGCAGCCACGTCACATCAACGATTACCTGCGCCTGACTGCTGGCTACCGGCGCGGCTGCCAGCCAGATGGCGAGAATCGCCAGGCCGGCCAGGATGATGAGCGCACCCTGCGTTCTCTTACCGTTGCACCAATGCCGACTGCTCATTGCGCACGCTCCTTACTCATAGGGGGCCCCAAAGCCCCCGTCCGCTCTGATGCCGCGCCTGACCGCGCGGACCTCCACCGGTGCCCCACTGCTCAGGGGGCGGCCTTGATCCGTACCCCGCGAAAGCTTCCGCGGCTCGTCGCGCAGCAGCAGCGGCACGCCGCGCACGCTCCTCTCTGTGGCGCCACGACTGGGAAGATGCAAGCTTTCCGTCGTTGCGTTGGGTCCTCCCCTTTTCCTTGTCTTGGGATGAAAGACCCACCGTGAAGAAACCTTGACCTTTCGCCCGCGGCAGGCGTAGAGACTCCTCCGGAAACCTCATGGAGATTGGACCCCTCTGGCGACCTTCTTCTTTTCCCTTGCGCCTCGATCCCGTCCGGGACATACTAGGTTGTTGCGACGCCAACCCCCAGCAACGATTGACGTTTCCCGAAGGAAGCAGCGGGGCTGTCGCAGCGGTTCACCTTCCCTCCTGACCCCGCCTATGGAAGACCTAGCTCGCGCGCCCCTGTCGGACCAAGACCGGGGCATGCTCGCGGTAAGCCCGTGCTCTGCCCGCCCAGGTTTCGGAGAGGCGGGCCTGCTGGTGAGTGAGAGCCGGAGTTCTGGCGTTTACGTTGATCCATCGGATGGGTGAGAGGCCGGGCTGGCTTCACTCGACCCCGGCCAGTGAAGGCAGCTCTGAAACCTGAGAAAGCGCGCGGCGTGGTTCGGAACCCTCCGCGCAGCGCGCCGCGGGGGGAGGATCGGTCCGGCCCAGACCAGGCGCGGTGCCGCCCCGGAATGCCGCACGTCAGAGGGCGCCGCGCCGGACGGTCAGGCCAACAACATCCTCCTTTGAACGACGCTCTATCTTCTTAGACGACCGCCTGTTCCATGCCGGCGTCGGCGGTAGGCTCGAGATCTCTCCCCGTGCTTCGAGGTGTGCATGCGACGTCTCTTCTACCCCAAGAGCCTGGCAATTGCGGGACTCTCACCGTCGCCGAGCAATCTGGCCCAGAACATCCTCACCAATCTGCAGCGCTTCGGCTATCGAGGCAAGGTCTACGGCGTCGGCCGTCAGCGCGGATCGGTTCTCGGGGTGACCATCTACCCGTCGATCGCCGACCTCCCCGAGGTGGTGGACGTGGTGGTGGTGCTGACCCCGTCGCACCTGCTGCCGGGGCTGATCAGGGAGTGCGCCGCCAAGGGTATCCATCGCGGCGTCGTCCACTCGGCAGGGCTCACCGAGTATGGCGAGGGGCGCCGGGAGTTGGAGGAGGAGATTCTCGCCGCGGCGCGCCAGCACGACTTCTTCTTCGTCGGTCCCAACTGCCAGGGCGTCATCAACCTCCTCAACGGCTTCGCGGCCCCCTTCTCGCCCCTCGATGCCACCTACTTCCGCCAGGGGGACGTGGGCATCTTCTCGCAGAGCGGCACGGTGGGATTCTTCCTGGCTTACGCTCTCGCGGAAGCGCGCCTCGGCGCCAGCACGATGATCAGCGGCGGCAACAAGCTCACCTTGGATGAAGTGGACTACCTGCGCTACTTCATCGAGGACCCGGCCACCGCCACGATCTACTTCCACCTCGAGGGCTTCAAGCGGGCGCGCGAGTTCTTCGCGCTTGCCGCGCGCAGCCCAAAACCGATCCTCCTCTACAAATCGAACATCCACCCCTCGAGCAGCCGTGCCGCGGCCTCGCACACAGCGGCGATCTCCAGCGATGACCGCATGGTCAGCGCAGCGGCCCGGCAAGCCGGCGTCATTCGCGTCACGCGGCCCTACGCGGAAGCGGTGAACGCGGTGCGGGCCTTGCGCCTGCCGCCGCTGCGCGGTCGGCGCCTCGGCCTCGTCTCCGGTTCCGGCGGCAACTGCATCATCCTGGCCGACCTGGCGCGGGACTACGGATTTGAGTTCCCCGCGCTCCCGGAGGAGATCCTGAAGACGGTCGCCGGATTCGGACGGGCCGGCGTCTTCAACCTTGGGAACCCCCTGGATGTCGGCGACGTTTTTCAGGGGCGCGAGCAATGGGAGGCGATTCGACTGGTTGCCGAGACCGCCTCGGTGGATGGGGTGGTGGCGGCGCTCTTCCACCTCCCGCTCATGGAGGAGAGCGCGACGTCGAAGTACCTCCAGCACCTCCGCAACGCCCAGGAGCTGTCGCAACGCTTGAATCGGCCCATCGCCATGGTGCACGCCGGGCATCCACGACACTACCCGGAGCTCCTGGATGCGGCGCCAGTGGAGCTCTTCCCGCATCTCGCCGACGCCATGGAGGGACTGGCGCACCAGCGCGCCTACTGGGCTTGGCGGGCGGTTCGGGATCGCGGCAGGTAGGGGTGCGCGAAAGGGCGTGGTAGGTCGCCGGCCGATGAGCTGATCCACCCGCGCCCGACGCGACGCTCGCAAGTCGGCAGGCGCGGAGCCGAGCCGCGCGAAGAAGTGGCGCCCCCCGCCCGCCCACCGGCGCTAGCGCCGGAGCACCGCGGGCGCCCCGGCAACGGCCCGCGGCCCACGTAGCGTGCGCAACCTGCAATGCCCGAGCTCCCAGAGGTTGAAACGATTCGCCGCAGCCTGCTGCCCCATCTGGTGGGACAGCAGTTCCGCGGGGTCACCGTGCGCCAGGCGTCACTGCGCGAGCCGGTCGATGCCGCCGCCCTTCAGAGGCTGGTGACGGGGCAGCGCATCATCGGCCTGAGCAGGCGCGCCAAGTACCTCTTGGTGCACCTGGCGTCGGGCCACCTCCTCGCCTTCCACCTGGGCATGACGGGTCGCCTTCTCATTGCGTCCAGCAACCGAGCCATCGAGCCCCACGACCACCTTATCTTCCATCTCGAGCACGGGCGCGAACTGCGCTTCCACGATGTGCGGCGCTTCGGACGTTGCTTCGTCATCGCCGCCGCGGAGTTGGCGAGCCACCCGCGCTTCCGGCGCCTCGGCATCGACCCCCTCGAGCCGGAATGCTCCGCCGACTACCTCCGCGCTCGTGCACGCAGCGTGCGCAAACCGGTGAAGAACCTCCTCATGGATGGAACGGTGCTCAGTGGCGTCGGGAACATCTACGCCAACGAAGCGCTCCACCTCGCCGCCATCAACCCGAGGACGCCCGCCGGCAGGCTGGGGCGCGCGCGCTGGGAACGTCTCCGCACTGCGCTCCGCCGGGTGCTCGAGGAGGCGCTGTGCCAGGGAGGGACGACGTTCTCCGACTTCGTCGACGGCGAGGGCCGGCGGGGCTACTTCGCCCTTGCGTTGCGGGTGTACGGCCGTCAGGGCCAGCCCTGCCCACGCTGCGGCAGGCCAATTCGGCGCTTCGTCCAGGCAGGCCGCAGCACCTTTTACTGCCCCTCCTGCCAGCACTGAGACGCAGGGCGACGTCGGCCGGCGCGAGGTGCGTCCGAAATTCCTTAGGCTGGCATGGGGCCCCGCCTCCCCGCCGCGCACGGGAGTGCGGCCGGCGATCGGCGCCTCCATCGCGTGTGGTAGGCGCCGCCCCCACCCCTGACTCCCAGCGAGAGGAAACGGCTGCGCCAGCGGAAGGGAATCGATGCCTCCCTCGAACGACCTCCGCGCCTTTGCCGCTCACCTTGCGTCAAATCCTTCCGGCTTTTGCAGCGGTTTCGTCTCCGACCTCATTCGCTGAACGCCTCCGCGGCTGAGCGTCGCTCAAGCGGCACGCTGAGCTGCGCCGCCGCGCGGCCTGCCGTTCCTTGACAGCCTCGCACACCCTTGCTATAGGAAGGTGCGGATCATCCATCGCTGCGGGCAGGTGGGTGGTCAAGGAAGAAGCGTGTCTCCCCGCATGCAACGTCTGTCTCGCTTGCGATTGTTCGCTCTCCGGCGGGGCTCCGTGTTCCTCGCGCAGGGGGCGCGAGGTGCCGGCGCCGATCTGGCGTAGGAAACACCCGCTACCACCGAAGCATCACCCAGACACCGATGTGGAAGAGAACGGCGTCGGTGGCGTCCCTTCATGTCGAGGTTCGACGAGTAGCAGACGCCGAGGCGCCGGGCAATTTCCATCATGCCAGGCGGCCGGGTGCCGAGCGTGAGAGCAGAGGTTTCCCGCGCACCGTCCTGGGGTGACAGCCAGTCAAGGGGTCGGTACTGCCATCTCGTCCGCCGTCCCGCCCTCTCAGGGGGGAACGGCTACCAGGAATCGGCGATCCGCATGGCGGCCTCCCAGCGCCTGAAGACCGTGATCGAAGCCACCGGCAGCCTCGATCGCGAGAAGGTCCGCAAGACCGTGTGGGAGACCACGGTCCCCACCGTCAGGGGCGTGATCTCCATTGATGAGCGCGGCATGGGCAGCATGTCCCCAAGCCTCGTCCAGATCCATAACAGGCGCATGGTCTCCATCTACCCGCTGGAACTGGCGAAGAAGAACCACGTCTACCCAACCCCTTGGAAGTAGCGGCACGCAGGAGGGCGCCCAGGGAGCCGGCCGCGCGCCCTCAGCACTGCCGGTGAGGGCAACGCCACGGGGTGGCGGCCAGGCTGGGTAAAGAGTTCATGGCAACCGTCTCCCTGCAGTTGATCATCGGTGGCATCCTGCAAGGGGGTATCTACGCCCTGGCGGCCTTCGGGCTGTCGCTCATCTTTGGGGTGTCGAACATTCTCAACCTCGCCCATGGCGAATTCCTCATGCTCGGCGCCATGGTGAGCTTCCTCGTGTACACGGGAACAGAGCTGTCGCCCTTCGTCACCGCCCTGGGGCTGATCCCCCTGTTCTTCGCCGTCGGGTCGCTCTTCGAGCGCGGTCTCATCCGCCCGCTCTCGGGGCGACCCGATCACATGCGGCTGGTTGCCTCCATCCTGGTGACGCTGGGCGCCTCCATTGCCATCGAGGATTTCGCCTCCTTCGCCTTCGGGCCGAACGAGAAGGCACTGGCGTACACCCTGCCCTCCTTTCAAGTTGGGCCGATCATTGTCTCCACCATTCGTCTCGCTGGCTTGGCCTTCATTCTGGTGTTGACGCTGGCCCTGCACACCTTCCTGAAACGCACCTACCAGGGCCGCGCCATCGTGGCGACCACCCAGAGTCGCCGCGGCGCCATGCTCGTCGGGGTGAACATTCAGCGCGTCGCCAACCTCTCGTTCGGCATCGGCGCCATCCTGGCGGCGCTTGCCGGGGTGTTCTTCGTCATCATGTTTCCGGTGACGCCGTATGTCGGCTTGCCGTTGACATTGAAGTATCTCTGCATCATCGTGCTCGGCGGGCTTGGCAGCCTCTTTGGCACGCTTCTTGGCGGGCTGGTTCTGGGGCTGGTGGAGATCCTCGTCGCCTACTACAGCCCGCACTGGTCAGAAACCTCGGCGTTCATCATCCTGGTGCTCATCCTCCTCATCCGCCCCCAGGGGCTGTTTGGACGCTTCTCAGGCTAGCGGCCGGCGGACCGTCGCAGCGTCGCCCGCCGCATCCCCAGAGGTATGACGCCCGCGGCTGGGGAACCAAGAGAGGGAGTGCCGATGCGCACCACGCTGCTGCTGCTCTTGGTGGCGTTCTTAGCCTCGATCCCCTTCCTGGGGTCGAGCTACTTGCCGACCTTCTTCATCATCCTGTTCATGAACCTCATCCTGGCATCGAGCTACGACATCGTCGGCGGCTACCTCGGCTACGTCAACCTCGGGCACGCCGTCTTCTTCGGCCTCGGCGCCTACACCTTCGGCATCACCTGGAACGCGCAGGCGCCGCTCGGCGTGGCCTTCGTCTGCGCGGTGGCGGCGGCGGTGATCTTCGCGGCGCTGATGGCCTACCCCTTCTTCCGCCTGCACGGCGCTTACTTCTCCCTGGGCACCTTCGGGCTCATCCGCCTCTTCGAGCTCCTGGCCTTCAACTTCGGCAGCCTGACGGGAGGCTCGGGCGGCCTCAGCGTCCCTTCCAGCTACCGGCTCCTGCCGACCTTCTACACCACACTCATTCTGGCCCTCCTGACGCTCGCCATCGTTTACAAGATCGCCAAGTCGCGCCTGGGGCTGGCTTTCGTGAGCATCCGCGAGGACGAGAAGGTGGCGCGCGACTTCGGCGTCCCGGTGCTGCGCTACCAAACCCTCGCCCTCATGCTCAGCGCCAGCATTGCCGGTCTCATGGGGGCGGTCTACACCTGGTACATCATCTACATCAACCCGGAGGCGGTTTTCGGCACGGAGATGGCCCTGCTGCCGGTGGCCATGGCCATGCTCGGCGGCACCGGCGCCATCGCCGGCCCGGTGATCGGCGCCGTTTTCATCTCCATCGTCGAGGAGTTCCTGTGGACGAAACTCCCGTACCTGCACTTGGCGGCATATGGGCTGGTCATTGCGGGGGTGGGGTTGTTCATGCCGGGCGGCATTGTGCGGGTGCCGTTCATCGAGGCTCGCTTGCGCTGGCTTGGACTGGTCGAAGATCTTTGAAAGAGAGCAGCGGCTCTCTCCCGCGAGGTGCGTCGTCGCGGTGGGCGGGTCGTCAGGCCGCGGCGGGGTGACGCGGGCGCCTCGACTCTTCGTGACAGGCAGCTCTTGAGCAGGCAATCATGCCAATCATCTTGGAAGCGTCCTCCATCTCGAAGAGTTTCCGTGGCCTGATGGCCATTTCCGACGTGAGCGTGCGGCTCGAGGAGGGCCAGATCACGGGCCTCATTGGACCGAACGGGGCCGGCAAGACGACGCTCTTCAACATCATCACCGGCGGTATTGCACCCGACCGCGGCACGGTCACCTTCCTCGGCAAGGAGCTCGGCAAGCTCACCCCCGATCGCATCTGCCGCCTCGGCATCTCCCGCACCTACCAGCTCGTCCGCCCATTCCTCAGCCTGCCGGTCTACCGGAACGTGCTCATCGGAGTCTACTTCGGGCGAGATGGGTACATCAGCTCCGCGAAGGCGGAGCGCGAGGTGGATGAGCTGCTCGAGTTCGTCGGCTTGCGCGACAAGCGCGCGGCGCGCGCCAGCGAGCTCAACACCGTGGAGCGCAAGCACCTGGAGATCGCCCGCGCCCTGGCCACCCTGCCGCGCCTCCTGCTCCTCGATGAGGTGGTGGCCGGACTCAATCCCAGCGAGACGAGCGCGGTCATGGAGTCCATCCGCGAAATCCGGCGCCGGGGTGTGACGATCTTCCTCATCGAACACGTCATGAAAGTCGTCATGGGGCTCTCCGATCACCTCCTGGTCCTGCATCACGGCGAGCTCATCGCCGAGGGCAAACCGGAGAAGGTCGCCACTTCGCCAGCCGTGGTGGAGGCCTACCTGGGTCACCGGAGACCCGCCGGAGCCTACCATGCTGAGGGTTGAGCAGCTCGCCGTCTCCTACGGCATCATTCCGGCGGTGCACGACGTCTCCCTGACGGTCAATGAGAAGGAGATCGTCTCGCTCATCGGCGCCAATGGAGCCGGTAAGACCACCACCCTGAACGCCATCTCCGGAGTTCTGCCGATTCGCAGCGGGCGGGTGTTCTTCGATGGGCAGGAGCTGACGGGGGCGGGCTCGCACCGGATCGTGGAACGCGGCCTCATCCAGATTCCGGAGGAGCGTCATCTCTTCCCGGACATGAGTGTTGCCGAGAACCTGGAAATGGGGGCCTTCTCAGCCGAGGCGCGCCACCTGGCGCGGCGGACGCTTGCCTGGGTGCACGAGCTCTTCCCCCGCCTCCATGAGCGCCGCTCGCAGCTTGCCGGCACGCTAAGCGGCGGGGAGCAGCAGATGCTGGCGATCGGTCGCGGCCTCATGGCGCGGCCGAAGCTCCTCATGCTAGACGAGCCCTCCCTCGGCCTGGCACCACTCATCGTCGACGACCTCTTCCGCATCATGGTGGAGATCAACCGCTCCGACGTAGCGATCCTCCTGGTCGAGCAGAATGCCGCCCAGGCCCTGGAGACCTCGCACCGCGCCTACGTCATGGAGAATGGCCGCATCACCCTGGCCGGCGAGGCCCAGGCCCTGCTCGAGGATGAGCAGGTGCGCGCCGCGTACCTGGGCATCTGAGAGCATCTTCCCGCAAGCGCGCCCGAAAACAGATGGGGGGGATCATTGATCCCCCGCACCACCTCGTTCCTCCTTTTGCCCGCACCTGCCTCCCCCCTACCCGACCCCGCACCAGCTCATGATGAAGGCCGCCGTGGCCTTGATGGTGCTGAGGTATTCTTCCATATCGAGCCACTCATCGGCGCCGTGGAAGTTGGCGCCGGTGGCGCCGAAGGAGATGGCGGGCGTCTTTGTGTAGTTGTTGAAGAAGCGGATGTCGCTCCCCGTGGGGATGCCGCTGACGATCGGCGCGCTGCCGGTGTAGCTCTCGATGGCCCGCTTGCTCAAGGTGACGATGTCGTCAGTCTCCGGGACCTGGCTGGGCGTGAAGCGGATGTCGCCCCAGACGATGCGCGGCGGGTTGCGGCGCAGCCAGGGGTCGCCCTGGGCGACGCGCTCCACCGCGGCGCTGATCTCCTGCTTCACGTCCTCCTCGCGCTCGCCGGGGGGGTACTGCGCCGTGGCCGTCACCACGCAGGCCTCGGGCGTGGCGAGGTAGTAGCCGCTGCCCTTGATGCGGGCGACGCTCGGGCAGATGCAGGTGGCGTTGCCGTAGAGGCGGTCGTAGATGTCGCAAGAGACGCGCTTGCGGCGCTCGACCCCAAGCTGGCGCAGGGCGAGGACGATCTCGGCGGCCCACTCGATGGCGTTGCCCTCCTCGCGATCCATGACGTAGAAGAGGGGCGAGGTGGGGAAGCCGGGGACGTGCACGTCGAAGGTGAGGATGCCGAGGTTGGCGATGTTGAGCTGGCGCATGCCGGTGTCGATGGGGTGGCCGTAGAAGGCGCCGTCCCCCTGCACGCCGTCGAGGATGCAGGCCATGATGCCGGGCACGCCGCCGACCTCCTCCTCGATGGTGCTGGCGAAGGTGAGGTCGCCGCGCAGCGGGATGCGGGCGCCGCGCAGGGCCGTGAGGGCCATGAGGTTCTGCACCACGCCGGCCTTGTCGTCAGCCGCGCCGCGGCCGTACAGGCGCCCGTTCTCGATGCCGCCGGCGAAGGGGTCGTGCGTCCACTTCTCGGGCGCGAAGATGGGCACCGTGTCGATGTGCGCGAAGAGGACGAGGGAGCGCCCGCCGCCGCTGCCGGGGGCGTTGCCGACGATGTTCGGGCGCTCCTCGAGGGCCTGCATGTAAGGCATCTCGTAGCAGTTGTACTCGGGGTGGGCGCGCAGCGCCTCGCGGTTGCCGACGATGCGGCGCGTCGCCAGCCCCAGCTTCTGCAGCTCCGCCTCGATGAGGCGCTGCGCCTCCCCCTCGATGGTGGTGAAGCTCTTGATGGCGATGAGCCGGCGCAACAGCCCGAAGATGTCGTCGCGGTGGTCGTCGATGTAGGACTCGGTGCGCTTCCTGGCTTCGTTGATGTCCATACGGCCCTCCCCTGAACCACACCCCTAGGCGCTGCGCTGGCGGTACACCGAGAACTCATGCGCGCAGTAGGGACAGTGGCAGTAGGCATCGGGGACCTCGAAGAACTCGGGGTCCACGTAGAAGGTCTCTTCGCAGCGTGGGCAGTTGACGTAGACGAGGTTCATGGCGGCGCTCCTCAGCCGTAACGCTCGTACGGGATGTTCGTCAGCCGGTCGCGCGGGATGAAGTTCTCCAGGTCGATCTTCTCCATGACATCCTGGGGCACCGAGAGCTTGCGCGCGAAGCGCCGCGGGTCCACCGGTTTGGTGCAGTCGAAGCCGGTCTTCGTGCCCAGTTCGCTGGGGCGGCTGGGATCAAGGGTGGGGGCCGGCAACCCCGGCAAGACGACGATGTCGCGGTCGCCCTGGAAGCGGGTGGCGAAGGCCTGCATCACCTGCTGCTCGTCGAAGATATCGACATCGGTGTCGAAGACCCAGGCGTGCTTCACCAGGTGGTGCGAGGTGAGGGCTTCGACGAGGGCGATCTTGCTGCTCCCCTCGACGAGCTTGTCGATCTGCAGGTAGAGGTGGAACTGGCCGCAGCCGGACATGGGAGCGTAGACGTTGGTGATCGTCGGCACGGCGCGGCGCACCTTCTCGTAGGCGGCCCCCTCGCGCGTCAGCGAGCCGAGGCAGTGCGAGTGCCCCACCATGAGGTCGTACCAGTGGGCGCCGGCGCGGTGCGTCACCGCTGTCACCTCGAGGTACGGGTTCCAGCGCTGCGGGCCGCTGTAGCGGGTGTACTCGCCGAAGGGGCCTTCGGGACGGCGCTTGCCGGCCATCAGGTGGCCCTCGATGACGAACTCGGCGTCCGCCGGCACCAGGAAGTCGTCGCCCAGGGTCTCCGACGGCACCAGTCGCAGGGGTTGGCCCAGCATGCCGCCGGCGGCCGCGAAGTGGCTATCGGTGAGGGGGATGCGCGTCTCGCAACCGAGGATGACGAGAGGGTGGGCACCCACCCAGTAGGCCACCCGCAGGTCCTCCCGGCGGCGCTCGTGCAGGGCGAAGATGTGGCCGTTGTGGGTGCTCGCTTCGAGCAGGACGCGAATCTCCCGCGGGCCGTGGATCCAGCCGCGGTGCAGGGCCGAGTTGTCGGTGCCGTACTCCGGGTGGTAGCAGGTGAGAAAGCCGCCGCTGATGTAGGGCCCCGGGTCCATGTCGTGGTGGACGAGGGCCGGCAGTTTCGTCAGGTCTATCTCGTCGCCGCGCGCCACGACCTCCTTCACCGGCGCCTGGGCGCGCTTCACGACCACCGGCTGCCGGCGCTGGTGGCTGCGCTCGTAGGTGATGATCCCCAGCCGCTCGGCAGGGGCCTGCATCAGCTCCGCCAGGCGCCGCCGGCTCGACATGAGGTAGGTGACGAGCGGAAACGCCGACGGCTCCCCGGCCTCGGTGCGCACGTTCTCGAAGACGAGGATGGGAAAGCGTTTCTCGCGCTCGAGCTTGGTGGCGAGCGCGGTCACCTGGTAGCGCGCCTGGACGGGCTGCGCGATGCGCACCACGTCCTCCGGGTGGCGCTCCTCCCAGAATGCCAGGAACGATTGCAGATCAGCCGACATCTCATCTCCCCTAAGCGCCGCCACGCACCACCGCGAGCGGCTGCCGCCGTGCATCTTCGCACGAAACCCCCGCGAGGGAACACCGCCCCCTTACTCGTCCGGCTGCCAATCCCGAATCGCGTCGATGAGCTCTGAGACGCCCCCCTAGCTGGTCAGCCCTTTCACGAGCTCCTTCGTCTCGCCCTCGACATCTTTCAGGAACTTCTCCTCAATGCCGTAGACACCCTCCTTGCCGCTGCTGCGGACGTAGTAGAGCTTCTTCTCCCCCTTCTTCTCCGGCATGGGGTTGCCGATGGTGATGGTGCCCACCTCCTTGCCGCCGGCGCCCCACAAGGTCGCCTTTGCCTTCGGCCGGTCGAAGCCGTAGTCGCCGGCGCCGGCGCCGCTCTTTTCAACAATCGCCGCAAACTCGGCGTCACCCAGTTGGTAGAGCAGCCCCGCCCCCTTCCAGCTCGGCAGGCGCGCCTCCTTCGGGCGCCGGAGCTCCCACTCGCTGCCGGCCCGCTTCAGCTCGTAAGTCTCGCCGTCGAAGAGGAGAGAGACCCGTTCGATGTCGGCGTTCTTGAAGACCCACAGCTTCTTGAACCGCATCATCATCGCATCGCGGTTGAAGACGGGCTCCATATCCTTCGCCTTCAAGCCGATGACGTTCTTCCATCCCGTCATGGTGGCGTAGACGAGATTCCCGTCGGCTGACTTCGCGCCGATACGCAGCTCCTGGGGCTCCTTTCGCCCCTCGATCTTGACCCGGTACCAGCGGCTCGGTTTGTCGAGGCCATAGGCGGCGAGGTCCTGTGGCTGCTCGTCGACGAAGGCCGCCGCCTCGATGTCGGCGAGGTCCCAGAGGAAGCTGCTGATGCGCACCTCGTCCGCCTTCACCGCGTCGGGGGCCAGCATCTCCCAGTCGTCCTTCCCCTTCTTGCGCACCTGCACACGCTCGCCGGCCGCCTCGAACTCCAGCTCCGTCACCTTGTCGCGCTCGAACTCGAAGGTCTTGCGGTGCCGCAGGCTCGCCACCTCCTTCGGCAGCTTCTCGATGAACTTCTCGTCCATGAGGAGAACCTGCTTGCTGCCGGAGCGCCGCGCGTACACCCCCTTCTTCTTCTCATCGAAGCGCCCCAGGAGGAAGGACGCCTGATCATCGCCGGCGCGCAGGTCCACCCTCACCTTCGGCGCCTCGAGGCCATAGGGCGCCAGCTCGTCGGTGGACTCGCTGCTGAACTCCTTCACCTTGGCTTCCTTAAGGAGCTTGATGAGGTCCTCCACATCCCGCTGCGAAGCATCCGCCGCGAGCGGCACGCTGAGGTGCCATGCGGAGCCCTTGCCCGGCAACGTCGCGGTCGCGCCGCTCGGCGCCTCTGTCTTCGGCTGCGGCTCCTTGCCGGCGTCGGGTTTCGCCGCAGCGCCGGAAGGCGCGCCGCCGTGCCGCAGGACAATGCGCGTCTCCCCCACGTTGAGCTCGATCTCCTGCAGACGCTCCGGGGCGAAGTGGAGGAGCGCCTTGTCGCGCAGATCATAGACCCCCCTGTTGAGGCTGGCGTAGAGGGAGGTTGGAGCCAGCTCGACGGCCTTCGCGCCGTCAGCGAGCATGTAGACCCCAGCCCCCGCGGGGTTCTCCGCGCCGATCGCCAGGGTGCGAGGTTTCTCTTCTCCGTCGATGGTGAGGGAGAGCGTGAGGCGCGGCTTCTCGAGGCCGTAAGGTTGCAGGTCGGTTACGTCCTCCTTGACGTAGCGGCTGCGCTTCTGCGTGGCGACCGTCTTCAGGAAGGCTTCGATCGCCTCCTTGTCCCCCGGCGTTGCGAGGGGGGCAGTGAGTTTCCAGCCGCCGGCGCTGGACTCGATGGTGAGAGCCTGATCTTTCCCCTGGAGGGTAAGCTGTTTCACCTTCGCCGTATCGAAGTTCAGGACGCGCTCGCTCCGGTCCTTCGCCTCCTGGCGAGCTTTCCCACCGCGCACCTCGTAGAAATAGTAGAAGAGGAGCAGGCACGCCAACACCGCCGCAAAGATGATCGTCTTCTTGGAATTCACCGCCTCGTCCCTCCTGGAAGACGTCCCCAACACTCCGGTGGGGTGGTGGAGATGTTCGCCAGAAGCGTTCTGTCGACATCGCCTGGATGGGGAGCTTGCCACCCCCCTTGGTCGCCTCGAATCGGGGGCCGCTTCAAGACCGCCATGCACCGAGCGCGGCGCAAGAAGTCCCCGCTGCTCGGTTCCGTGGAAACCAGGCGCGAGGGGTCCCGGTCCCGAACGTCTCCGCAAATCTGTGTTTGGCGACGCGCCGCCGCGGCAGTCCGCGCAGGCAGACGCGCCCCTTCCGGGGATCAGTGATCCCCCCACGCGCGGGTACCGCTCCCGCACTGCCGTGGCGCGGCTCCGTGTGATGGTTCTGGTGGTCTTGGAGCACCCTCCGCCGCTGGCAGCCTGCCGCTTGGAAACGCCATCCCTCCGCAGCGAATTTCCGCCACGCAGCCCTACGAGCTTGCCACCTGCGCGCCGGCGAGCTGCTGGTAGCGGTCGAGCTTGCGATACAAGGTGCCCAGCCCAATGCCCAGCATCCCCGCCGCCGCAGGCTTATCGCCGTGCAGGCTCGCCAGGATGCGCTCGATCATCAGGCGCTCCACCTCCTCCAGGGTCATGCCGACCATCACGCCGAGATCAGCCGAATTGGCCCGGCTGCCGGTGATCGCCTCGACGCCATAGTTGCGGTAGAGCCGCCGCTGCAGGGTGGAGTTCTCGCACACCAGGTGCTGGTGCTCCAGGCCGCGCCGCAGCACCGCCAGGAGCTTGGGGTAGTGGAAAGGCCGCAGTTGGAAGTCATCGGCCCCTTGGCGCATTGCCTCCGAGGCGAGCTCCAGGTCCTGCTGGCCGGCCAGCAGCATGATGGCGCAGACCTCCGGGTTGCGCCGTTTCGCCACCTCCAGGAGACGCATCCCGTCCAGGTTGGCTCCCCGCAGTTCCGTGATCATCGCCGCCAACGCTTCCTCGTCGAGGGCGTTGATCGCCACCTCGGTGCAACTCGCTTCCAGCACCTCGTAGCCAGCCTCGCGCAGCACACCGCGCAGCTCCCTGACAGCCGCATCCTCGCCCCGCGCCGCCAGGAGGAGCTTGGCGGGGGGCTGTCCCACCGACCCTGGTGATGAGCCGTTCTTCGGCGCCATGCCGTTCGCCTCGGCCTCCCCCTTGGCCTGCCGGGGAGGGGTTACTTCTTCTTCTGGCTCTCCTCGGTGGGGTCGTAGTCGTAGAGGTGCACGCACTCCTTCCCCTGGCTGAAGTTCTCCAGGCAGAACTGCTTACACTTCTCGTCGGTGGCCTCGACCATCCAGACCGTTTTCTTCCAGTAATCGTCCTCTTCGCACCCTTTCTTCGTGGTCACATCCGGGTCTTTCGACACCACGTAGAGGGGAGTGGCGCCGATGCGATGCATGACGCAGCAGGCATCCTCGGCGGATGCGGCAGGAACGAAGAAGGCCAGGGGACCCGCAACGAGCAGGAGGAAGAGAACCATGCCCATGACGACGCGATGCATACCGCTTCTCCTCACTAGGCAGCGTGGGACATGAACCTGACTTCGCAGGCCGGACCGAGGCAGCATAGTCGGGCCACGGCTTTTGGGGAGCTATCGTAGCACACCTTCGCAGTGCCACAAACCGCAAGGGTTGCCCCCCGATACCCAGGCGCCAGACCGCCCTGACCGGATGGGCCTCACCACGGCGGCGGGCGGAGAGGGGGCGCCGCGTCTCTTCGGCCACGAGGCGTTGCTAGCTCAGATCGTCTTCAATTCCTGGCATTTCGTCCCGCAGGTAGGCTTTCAGCTTGTCAAGCAGGCGCGCCGCGATCTGTCGCGCGCGCTCGCGCGTCACCCCCAGCTCGTCACCGAGCTCCTGCAGGGTGGCCGGCGTTTCCGCCAGGTAGCGGCGGTCGAGGATGAGCCGCTCATTCTCTTTCAGGGTGTCGCGGAACCGCAGGATGTTCTCGTGCACGTGGTCGCTGAACTCTTGCTGGGCGAGCTGCTCCTCCGGGCCAAGGTGAGAGGTGGGCAGACGTTCGACCAACGCCAGGTCGGCGCCGGGATGCGAAGGCTCGTCGAGGGAGACCTCCCAGGAGCCGAGCCGCTGTTCCATCTCCACCACGTCCTCCTCGCGCACCTTGAGACGCTCGGCGAGGAGCTTGGGACCGGCGGCGTAGCCCTGTTGTTCGAGCAGCTTCTTCTCGCGATTGAGGCGGAAGAAGAGCTTCTTTTGCGCCCGCGTCGTCCCCAGCCGCACCAGGCTCCAGTTATCGAGGAGGTATTTCAGGATGTAGGCGCGGATCCACCAGGCGGCGTACGTGGAGAGCTTCACGCCGCGGTAGGGGTCGAAGCGGGTCACGGCCTCCTGCAGACCGAGGTTGCCCTCTTGAATGAGGTCGAGCACCTGCACCTGGGATTGCCGGTACTGCATGGCGATCTTCACCACCAGCCGCAGGTTGGCGGTGATCAACCGGTAGGCGGCCTCGAGGTCGTCGTGCTCGCGGAACCGCACCGCCAGTTCATGCTCCTCCTCGCTCGATAACAGAGCGAAGCGCTTGATCTCGTGGAAATACCGTTCGAGCGTCGTTTGTGCGGGCGACAGGAGGGAGGTCGTGCCGGTAGCGGCGGCGGCGGGGGGCGGGACCTGCGGCTGCCGCAAGTCTTCGTCCGACTCATCGGCCGCCTCATCGGCCGGTTCGTCATCCCAGGCCTCGGGCCTCTCCGGTTGAGGCGCCTCCTCGACCGCCTGGCGCTCGTCGGTCGTCTCGCGGCGCGGAGAACGACGCATCACAACTCCACCATCAGCCGATAGCGCTCCAGCCCACGCTGCACGATGAACAGGACGCTGCTGTTGCGGCGCAGGCGGATGATGGCGCGCTGAAAATCGCTGATCTTTCCCACCGCCTGGCGGTTGATCTGCAGGATCACATCCCCCGGCGCCAGCCCAACTCGGTGCGCCAGGCCATTGCGCACCAGCCCCGTGATGACGACGCCTTCATCGGCCACCAGGCGGTAGCGCGTCCGCGAGCGCAGCGTGACCTCCTCCACGGCAAGCCCGAGGAGGCGCTCGGCGCGCTCCAGCGTCTTGCGCAGCGACAGCCCTTCTGACTGAACCACGATCGTCCGCGTCTCACCCTGCTGGAAGACTCCGAGCGGAACGCGATCGTTGGCCGTGAACTGTTCAAGGGAGCTCTCGAACGACAGCACATCAGTGATGCGCTGTTGATCGACCCGGGTGATGATGTCGCCGCGCTTGATGCCGGCTCTTGCCGCCGGGCCGTCGTTGTCCACCTGGTTGACCAGCACCCCGGTGGCGGAGGAAGCGCCGAACTGCTTGGCGATCTCCTCGGTCAACGGCTGCACCTGCAAACCCAGCCAGGCTGGATGGACCTCGCCGAAACGCAGCAGGTCGTCCACGATGCGTCGCGCCCGGCTGATGGGGATGGCGAAACCGATCCCCTGCGCCCCGTTGTAAATCGCCGTGTTGATGCCGATGAGGCGGCCATTGATGTCCAGGAGCGGGCCGCCGCTGTTGCCGGGATTGATGGAGGCGTCAAGCTGAATGAAATCGTTGAAGACTTGGTCCTCCGTCCGGAACGATCGCCGCAGCGCGCTGATGATGCCGGTGGTGACGCTATGCGAGAACCCAAACGGGTTGCCAATGGCAATGACCGTCTCGCCGATCATGAGATCATCCGAGGACCCCATCTCCACGTACGGCAGCGGCGCCTTGCTGATGATGTCCAGGACGGCCAGGTCCGAGCTGGGGTCGGAGCCCACCAGCTCGGCTTCAAAGGTGCGCTCATCGGCAAGGTTGACGGTGATGCGGCTTGCCTGGGCGATGACGTGCCAGTTCGTCAGGATGTGCCCCTCGCTATCGAAGATGACGCCTGAGCCGAGACTGTGCTGCTGGTACTTCCGCTGCCGAGGTTCAAAGAAGTCGCGGAAGAAGCGTTCAAAGAAGGGGTCTTGAAAGAAGGTGGAGAACGAGTCGCGCCGCCAGCGCACCAGCTTCTCGGTGCGGATGTTGACCACCGCGGGAGAGACTTTCTCCACCGCCGCGACGATCGCCGTGCGACGCTCGGCGGCGGCAGCCGCCCCCGCCGGCAGGAGCGCCCACGCCATCACCCCGAGAAGGAAGAGTCGAAACGCTCGCCGCACTATCATGAGGCCTCATCCGGGGGAACCGAGCACGAAGTTGGAGTGCGTCCCTCCTCCCGCGGGCGGCCAGCTCCGGGCCTTCAGCCGCGTCACTGGCCGGCAGGCGCAGGAGCCACGTTGATGAGAGCGGAACTGTTCGAGGCGGCGCGGCACTCAGCCGCCGGTGCTGCGGGGAGCCTGCCCGTCACCCAGGTCGCCGGAGCCCGTAGCCGCGGCACAGCTCGGCAGACGTCGCGATCAAACTCCCAGACTTCCCCGCTTCATCAAATGTATATGACATCCTCCCGCTCAATCAATTCCACCTTCTGCGTGCCGCCCCCTTGGCTCTACCGGCGGGGCTGGCCCGGGGAGTCGAGGCGGCAGGCTGGCGTATGCCGGCGAAGGAGCAGCCCCGCGCCTCTCCCGCCTCACCTGCCGTGGCCGTTACCGCCGGGCATGGGGCTGACGCGACAGACGGCTGCAATCAAGCACGAAGGGAGCGCCTCGACAGCGCTCCCTGTTTCCACGCCCGCCCACCGCCGGCACAGCCCCGGCGCCGAAGGCGCACCTCGTCCTCTCGCCCGGAAACTCCTCGACCTGCCGGACGCGACCCCTAAAGAACCTCACGCCAGCGCTCGGTGGCGAAGGTGGCGCTGAGGGCGTTATTGATGGCGCTGCTGCTGTAAAAGAAGTCGCCATTCCCCGTCACCTTTATCCGCGCCTCGTCGGAGTGCTCCGAGGTGGTGTTCGCCACCAGCAAGGAGCCGTAAAGGTTGAAGTTCCCCGCCCCCTGCTCAACCCGCCCGGGGCAGGTGGGGCAGACGCCGACGATGACGATGCCGTAGAAGTTCACGTTGCCGGTGATCACCAGGTCCTTGTCCACGATCAGCACCCCGTAGCCCGTCACCCCGCCGCTTAATCTCAGGCTGTCGTTGACGTAGGTGATCTGCGGATTCTCTAGGGTGCCGAGGGTGGTGCTGGAGAGGTCGGTTGAGCCGCTGTAGCGCACATTGGCCATCTGGATGAGGCGCTCCCGGGTCTGGCGCACCTCGTCAAGCTGCAGCGGCGTGTCGCCGAAGGCGATGTCGGGGGAGGCGCCGCCGGAGCCGGTGATGTTGTTCTTCGCGGCTTGGGCGTC
>JACPUC010000013.1 GCA_016192455.1 Candidatus Tectimicrobiota bacterium
CTGCTTGAGCCAGGGGCGGGGCAGCCATCTGCCTGGGCGTTGACGCAGACAGGCGCCTGCGGGCAGGCAGGCGTCGTCCAGCTTCCTGAACCCGACGCACCAGGACGACGACCCCGCACCCTGACCTATCACCCCTGCCGGGAACCATTACCCCGACAGGCTCCTAGGCGCACAGCGCTCCGGGAGTCCTTGAAGTCGGGGTCGGGGTAGCGCCTACGTCGTGCAGGAAAACGCGGCGGGCTGCCTCAGCGCGCGGGTGGATAAGGCGGTGCCGTGTCCCGCCACATCACCTCATCCCAGCTTATACCGCCTCTTCCTCGAACAACCGCCTGCAGCCGACTGTCTCCAGCGCCCGCTGCGCTCCCGCTTCCGGCAGCGGCTGAGGCGTGGCGTTCGGGCGTCGTTCGACCGTATCACGGAGAGACAGGTTGTGTGAAGCGCGAGGAGCGGGAGAATGTTCCTGTGCCGACTGTCTTGAGGAGTGGGCCGTATCGTGTATACTTCTTCAGCCATGAGCCGGACGAGCCAGCGCACGCGCACGTCGACCGCGACGATGCGTCGGCAAAGTTCCGGCTCCAACCGGTCGCGCTGGTGCGGAACTTCGGATTTCCCGCGCCTGAGCTGCGGCGAATACGAACGCTGATCGAGGAGCACCAGGCAAGCGTATTGGAGGCGTGGAATGGGCACTTTGGCGCTAGGCGCTGACGAGCGGGTGCGGGACGTGCGGTTTTCCGAGGACTCGCTGATTGTCGATTTGAAGGACGGTCGAACGATCTCGGCGCCGCTGGAGTGGTTCCCGAGGCTGGCGGTGGCCACGGCGCAGCAGCGCGAGAATTGGACCGTGTGCGCGGCTGGTTACGGCATCCATTGGCCGGACCTGGATGAGGACCTTAGTACAGAAGGCTTGCTCCGGGGCGCGCCTGCGCCAAGCCCCGAGACCGGCCGCCAAACAAAACGCCCACGCCGCGGAAAGACGCGGCGCGGGTGAGCTTTCGCGTTATTCAAACGACCTCAATTGAGCGATTCCAGCGCAACGGGGCTGGAGAATCGCTGGTGCGGCGTCATGGCGGCACGTGCCGGCACGTGAGGAGACGATGGTTCGCTTTTTCGGGCATCTCAGCGCCCCGCAGGAGCGTGTTCACAGGGCGAGATGACCGCGCCTGCCGCGTCGTGAGGCAGACCACTCCTTCCGGGCTGCCGGTGCGGCGCGGCATTGATGGCGAAAACCACCGCACTACCTCGCCCTACACCGCCTCTTCCTCGAACAACCGCCGCAGCTCGGCTTCGTCGAGTTCCGGCGGGCCAGCCTCGGCGGGAACCTCTGCCGCCGCGCTGAGCTGCGCACGCCTCGCGGCGTACTGTTTCTTCGGGTTGCGCGCTTGATCTTGGCGCTTGGTCTTGGTGCGCTTCACCACGCGGTCGATCTTTTCGGCGCAGAGATCGACGGCGCGCAGGATGTCCACATCCGACGCCTCGACGCGCAGCGGCCGGATGCGCGGCAAGGTCATGTTCACCTTGCAGGTGCGCTTCTCGCCGCCGCGGGCGCCTTGCGCGTCGCTCAGCTCGATCTCCAGCGTGATGGCCCGCTCCCCAATGAGGTGCTCCACCGCGGCGCGCGAATCTTGGCGGCGAGGTTGATGAGGGTGCGACAATATGCCCATGCCGCGCAGGTAGCGCTTGCAGAGGGCGAGGCCGCCACGTCCGCCGAGGGTATCCGTGGTGATCTCCACCGCGTCAAGGCGCGGCGATTCAGCCTTGCTTCGGGAGGCGATTCGTGCCATGCTCAAGCTCCACCCATTAGGTTCCGCGTGGTAACCTCCATGCGACGGTGTAATTCTTTTGTCTGTAACATCTTAACCAAAAGGGGGTTCTTCCCCAGGAAAGAATCGCTCAGACTAGGTGTTGGACAGTGCTGCGATCTTTTGTTGGATTATGATCATTGGGTGCTGAGTTGTTAATTTCAGGAGGTTATAAGTGGCCAACGAATTTACAGCCATCATTGAACGTGACGGTGATTGGTACATCGCTTACTGTCCTGAAATTCCCGGCGCGAATGGTCAGGGGAAGACCAAGAAAGAGGCTCGGGATAATCTAGCTGAAGCGATTGCGCTGGTCTTGGAGGATAGGCGAAGGGATGGCCTTCGTGGAGTTCCTCGGGATGCGATTCGGGAGAAGGTGCGAGTGAAGTGAGGCGTGCCGCCCTTCTCCGTCATCTCCGTAGACATGGATGTCATCTCAAACGTGAAGGTAGGTCCCACTCCCTTTGGATCAACCCCCAGACCGGCGGTGTTGAAGCCGTTCCTCGCCATCCTGAAATCCCAGAGAAACTAGCTCAAAGGATCTGTCGAGGTCTTTCAGTACCTGAAATTGGTGCCTAGCAGGCCTCTCTAACAATGGCGTGGAGCGGACGCCGGGGACAACGCAGCGTCTCCCGACAAACCGTTGCAGCGCCGCTCGGCAGGCCGTCGTTGAGGTCACGAAAAGGATTGCGCCTGCCTGTGCGTCGCACGCGGACAGGTGGCCACGAAAGCCGGTCAACGCCACGGCGCCATCCTCCTCTGCCCTTCCCAATCTCGGCGCGCTGGGTTGTGGATGAGGGCCTTACCGCCCCACGAAGGTTGGCGCGCGGCGCTCGTAGAAGGCCCGCTGCGCCTCGCGGTAGTCCTCGCTGTTGAAGGAGAGGTTCAGGTAGCCTTGGGTTTCGCGCCGCTCCTCCGGGGTGAGGCTGGCGGTGGGGGTGAGCATCTCGATGATGCGCTTCATGCCGCGCAGGGAGATGGGGGCGTTGCCGGCCATCTGGTGGGCGAACTCGTACGTGAAGGCGGCCAACTCGTCATGCGCCAGGACGTGGTTCACGAGGCCGATCTGCAGCGCCCGGGCGGCGCCGACGATGCGGCCGCCGAGGAAGATTTCCTTGACGTTGGAGACGCCGACGAGGTTCATGAACGGGATGATGCCGTGCGGGCGGTAGACGATGCCGAGCTTCGCGGGCGTCATGGCGAAACGCGCCTCGTCGGCGACGAAGCGGAAGTCGCAGTTCACCGCCATTTCGAGGGCGGCCCCAAGGGCGATGCCGTAGATCATGCAGATGACCGGGTAGCGGAACCGCCGCAGGCTGTCCGCCGCCGCGGCGATGCGGTCGAGGCGGGCGTTGATCTGCGCCTCGCTCTCCGCCTCGGGGGTGAGGTCGCCGATGTCGTAGCCGGCGGAGTAGAACTCCTCCCCCTCGCCGCGCAGCACCACGGTGCGCACCTCGTCGTCCTCTCCCAGATCGCGCATCGCGGCAATGACGGCATCGAACATGGCCGGCGAGATGGCGTTCTTTTTCTTCGGGTTGCTGAGGGTCAAGGTGCAGACGTAGCCCTCCTTCGCCACCAAGAGACGACCTTCGCTCATCGTTCCCCTTTCGTGGTGTGCGCGACCCTCCGCGGCTCGCCGCGCCGGCGGCTCCTCGGCGCGCCGGCAGGCGCGGCGGCCCGACCCTGCGCAGAGGGTACTACCAGCGCAACGTTCCTTCAAGCGCGGAGACCTCGCAGGGGCGCGGCTTGCCCCGCCCGCCCTGCCTCACCTTGCGCGCTCGCAGGTGTGCCGGCTCGGGGGGCGGTTCGCGAACCGCCCGTACGCCTCGTCACGCTCGCGGCTGGAGCAGCGGGCAAAGTGTGCTACACTCAGGCGCAGCGCGACGCCTGTCCCACATTCCACCCGCGCTGAAGGACGGAGGCGCATGAGAGCAATCCGCATCGAGCAGTATGGAGGGCTGGAGGTCTTGCGGCTGCAGGACGTGCCGCTGCCGCGCTGTGAAGCCGGGCACGTGGTGCTGCGAGTCGAGGCGGCGGGGGTGAACTTCGCCGACACGCGGCATCGGGCCGGCAACTACCCGTGGGGCGAGCCGCCGCCGACCACGCTGGGCCTCGAGGCCTGCGGCGCGATCGAGGAGGTCGGCAAGGGAGTCAGCGGCTACAAGGCCGGCGATCGCGTCGCCGCGCTCACCAACGGCGCCTACGCGGAGTACGCCCGCGCGCCGGCGTCCATGGTCATCCCCCTGCCGGAGGGCATGGACAGCGTCACCGGAGCCGCTTTCCCCCTGCAGGCGCTCACCGCCTACCACCTGACGCACACGGCGCACGTGGTCCAGGAGCACGAGACCGTGCTGGTGCACGCCGCCGCGGGCGGGGTGGGGCTGATGCTGGTGCAGTTGGCGAAGCTGCGGGGGGCGCGCGTCATCGGCACCACGTCGTCGGAGGAGAAGGCCAAGGCCATCCGCGAGCTGGGCGGCGACGAGGTCATCAACTATACGACCAGCCTCTTCGACGAAGAGGTGCTGCGGCTCACCCAGGGGGCCGGCGTGGACGTGGCGTATGACGCCGTCGGTCGCGCCACCTTCGAGCGCAACTTCAACGCCCTGAAGCTGTTCGGCCATCTCGTCAGCTTTGGCGCCGCCAGCGGCATTCCCGAGCCGGTGCAGCCGCGCGTCCTGTACGCGAAGTCCCTGAAGCTCAGCGGCTTCGTCCTTTACGCGGTGGCTCGGCTGCCCAGCGTCTGGGCGCAAGGGATGGCGCAGGTGGTGAAGCTGTGGCAGGAGGGAAAGCTGCGCGTCACGGTGCACCGCGTGCTGCCGCTCGAGGAGGCCGCCGAAGCCCACCGTCTGCTGGAGAGTCGCGGCTCAATCGGGAAAATCGTCTTGCGCGTCGGCAAGGCTGCCGCGTAGGTGCAGCGGCGGCCGGCGCCGGCCGTGGCGCGAGACCGCGCTGGGCCGTGGGGATCCAACGATCCCCAGGGCCCCATTCCCCGCGAGCCGTAAGGGCGGTTCGCGAACCGCCCCTACAATTAGGGGTGCGCGAGGGGGCATTGCTCCCTCGCAGAAAAACCTCCTTAAAATTTGAAAGGCTATGAGCTAAGAGCTAACGAACCTACGAGCACACCCCTACCCCAGCACCCGCAGGGCCGTCTCCTCGTGCCGCAGGGGCGGTTCGGTCTCGCCGCCGAAGGAGCGGTGGATGCCCTTGGCGGCCTCGCGTCCGTCGAGGATGGCGGTGACGACGAGGTCGGCGCCGCGCACGTTGTCGCCGCCCGCGAAGAGCCCCGCAACGCTGCTCATGCCGTTGTGGTCTGTCTCGATGCGGCCGTCGGGGGTGAGCTCCAGCCCCAGCTCGGCGGCGAACGCCGGCGTCGAGGCTTGAAAACCAAAGGCCACGAGCACGACATCGGCGCGCTGCCGGGAATTGGAGCCGGCCCGCGGCGTTGCTTGGCGTCGCCCCTGCTCGTCCGGCTCGCCCAGCTCCATGCGCAGGTACTCGATCTCCGCCACCCTCCCCGCGGCATTGGCGTGCAAGGCCACGGGTTGGGCCAGGAAGTGGAAGTCCACCCCCTCCTCGCGGGCGTTGCGCACCTCGCGCCGGCTGCCCGGCATGTTCTCCTCGTCGCGACGGTACATGCAGGTGACCTTCTCGGCGCCCAGCCGGATGGAGGTGCGCACGCAGTCCATCGCCGTGTCGCCCCCGCCCAGCACCACGACGGCTTTCCCCTCCACCTCGCACATGGGGTGCGGCTCAGGATCAATGCTCTGCTGCCAGCGGTTCACGTAGACAAGGAAGTCGAGCCCCTTGTAGACCCCTGGAAGGTCCTTGCCGGGGCAGTCGAGGGGTCGCGGCGTGTAGGCGCCCGTTCCCAGGAAGATGGCGTCGTACTCCTGCCGCACGGCGTCGAACGGCTCGTCGCGCCCCACCTCGGTGTTGACGCGGAAGGTGATGCCGAGCTTGCGCAGCATGCTGATGCGGCGATCGACGATGTGCTTCTCGAGCTTGAAGTTGGGGATGCCGAAGGTGAGCAGGCCGCCGGGTTTCGGGGCGCGCTCGAACACCGTCACGGCGTAGCCGGCGCGCGCCAGCCAGTCGGCGCACGCCAGGCCCGCCGGGCCTGAGCCGATGATGGCCACGCGGCGTCCGTTCGGGGGCTCGGCAGGGGGCTGCGGCACGCCGCCGTGGCGCAGGGCGTACTCGGTGATGAACGACTCGACCGCGCCGATGGTCACGGAACCGAACTCATGGATGATGCAGCTCTTTTCGCAGAGGCGGTCCTGGGGGCAGATGCGGCCGCAGATTTCCGGGAAGGTGTTGGTGACTTGCGCCAGCGCCGCCGCCTCCATGAACTTTCCCTCGGCGGCAAGCTTCAGCCAGTCGCTGATGCGGTTCGAGAGGGGACACTTGAACTCGCACCAGGGCGTGCTGCATTGCTCACAGCGAGACGCCTGCTGCTTCGCCGTGCGCTCGCCGAACGGCATGGAGATTTCACGGAAATCTCTGACCCGCTCCTCGACAGAACGCTTGCGAGGGTCCTGCCGCTGGATGTTGACGAACTCTTGCATCTTCGCCTCTTCGCCGCCGCGGCTGCTGGCGCGAGCGCCCGCGCGCAGGGGACGCCGCTGCTCCCCGCGCCACGAGGGGGATCACCTCGGCAGGGGGCTCGGGGTTTTGACTCTGCTGTCTCCGTATAGTACGGGAGCTGCCGGCTGCCAAGCAAATTTTGCAGCGCCCGCGCTTCGTCCGGCGTGACAGGAGGCGCTCCGGACACTCGCCTTTCCCCTGTCGACCTGCCGCAGGGAGCGCGAAGGTTAGCCCAAACGCCGCGCCGGGTGTCCTCTGGTCCACCTTGATCACCAGCTCCGCTCTTGCAGCACGGCGAGGCCCCTCCCGTCGTCGTTGAGAGGCGGGTGGCGCAAGGATCGAAGCCAATCTCCGGCTCGCACGCGGCGGCGCCGGGCACGCTCCCGCAAGGTCATCCTGGAGGCACTCTGCACGTTGGGACGGGACTCGCTACGCGTGGCCCTGGAAAGAGTGCCCCTGTTTCTCGAAGTAGCGCTGGTGATACTCCTCGGCGCGGTAGAAGGTTGAGGCGGGGGTGATCTCCGTCACCAACGGCCGAGCCAAACGGCCGGCCTCCTGCAGCCTCTTCTTTGACTCCCTGGCCGCCGCCTCCTGCTCCGGCGTCTGGAAGAAGATGACGGAGCGGTACTGCGTTCCCACGTCGGGTCCCTGCCGATTGAGCTGCGTGGGGTCGTGGATGCTCCAGAAGAGGTCGAGGAGATCCTCGTAGGAGACCTGCGCCGGGTCGTACTCCACCTCGACGACCTCTGCATGCCCCGTTCTTCCCGTGCAGACATCCCGGTAGGTCGGGTTCTCGTAGTGGCCGCCGCTGTACCCGACCGCCGTCGCCGCGACGCCCCGCAGGCTCCGAAACGCCGCCTCGACGCCCCAAAAACAGCCCGCGCCAAAGATGGCCTTTTCCATGCCGCGCGCTCCCTCTTGCCGGCAGGCGCGCCCGGTTGTCGGCCCGCGCCCTGCCCGTGGTTTGCGTCCTTCACACCCCCTCAAGCGGCTGGCGGGCGCCCGCCGCCCAGGCGCGCCAGGCGTGGCGGCGACGCCGCTCCGCCGTCACACGGTAGTATAGTCATCCGGCGCCGCCTCCCCCAGCGGCAGGCTGGCGGCGACCGACCTTGCTGACCGTCGCGGGCGGCTCGGTCAACGCGGCGCCGCCGCGACAGGCCCGCGGCCGCTGTTGCCTTCGGGCGCGTGACTTTGCTACGTTGAGAGGTTGTGGCCTTAAGGCGAGGCTACGTTCGTCTCCACGTGCGGGCCGTCGCGGCACACCGCGCATCGCTGCTGAGAGCGGGGAGGGAAAGCTCATGAGTGGGTCGGCCACCTCGTCGACGTACCAGGCCCTTGTGCAGGTGCTCCAGAACCGCCGCAGCATCCGCCAGTTCCGGCCCGAACCGATCGCGGATGAAACGATCCGCGCGCTCGTGGAAGCCGTCCGCTACACCCCTTCCGCCGGCAATGCCCAGCCGTGGGAGTTCATCGTGGTGCGCGACGAGACGACCAAGCGGCGCATCGGCGACATCTACCTCGAGCAGCTCAAGCAGAAGAACCGCCTGGAGATGCTGCGCCGTCCCGAGTGGCGCTTCTTCGGGGCCGAGCCGCCGCCGCTGCGGGCGGGGTTCGTGCAGGCGGGGGTGCTCATTGTGGTGATCGGCGACCCGCGCTTGGCCGACGCCTACCCCCTGCGAACGAAAGTCGACAAAGGGCGCCAACACTTGATCTCCAGCCTGTCGAACGTGGTCGTCACCCTGCACTACGCCGCCGCCGCCCTGGGGCTGGCCTCGCAGTACCTCAGCGATAGCGGCTCGCCGGAGATGGAGCTCTACCTGAAAGACCTCCTCGGCATACCGGAGCCCTACCGGGTGTACGAGACGGTGTGCATCGGCCATACCGATGTGAAGCCGTCAAGCCGCTACGTCAAGGCGTTTGATGAAATCGTCCACCTGGAGCGTTTCGACGCCGGCCGGTTCAAGACGGAGGAGCAGATCGAGGCGCACATCAGGGAGAAACTGCGGCCCGCGTTCAAGAAGGTCCTGTAGAGAGTGGGGCAAGGGGCGGGCGGCAGGAAAGAGTCGGGGCTGGCAGGCCGCCGCGCGAGCCGGCCTGCCTACCGCAGGCAGGCCCGCCGGCGCTCCACGCCGCGAAGCGAGGAACCCGGCAGAGTGTATGATAGAGGGGGGCAGGAAATGGCTGTCGTTCACGATGTTCACTACCCGGCACTCGACGTGCCGCGCATCTCGTTCTCCGCCAACTGGTGGGTCATCATCGCCATCGGCATCCTGGTGTGGGCCGTGCACAGCCCCTCCTTCTGGTTCCTCGATTTCGTGCACATCGGCAGCGCCATCCTGTGGACCGGCACGGATATCTTCATGGGCTTCATCCTGGGGCCGATCATGCGCCGCCTCGATCCGGCCAGCCGCCGCGCCCTTTACCTGAGGCTGGTGCCGCGCATGCTCTTCTACATGCCCACGATGTCGACGCTGACGATCACCGCCGGATTCTCGCTCGCCAACCGGCTGGGTTTCTTCATGCTCCCGACGCCGCGGTTTTACTGGGTGGTGGCGGCGCTCGCCATCGTCACGATCATGACCATCCAGGGCTTCGGCATCCTGCTGCCGACGAACCTGCGCGTCTTCTTCGAGATGCGCAAGGAACGCGCGGATGTGGAGAAGGTCCAGCGCCTCATGACTTGGTACATCAAGGTGGTTGCCAGCCAGGCGGTAATGCAGGTGCTCATCATCGCCATCATGGCGCGGTTCCGCGCCGGCTTCTGAGGCGGTGCGCCGGCGGCGAGGGACGGCGCGAGGCAAAGGGGCCGGGGAGAGTGCGCGGGGGAGCGCCGCGGCGGCCCGCCGTCGGCGGCGTCAGGCATGCGCCGCGCCCGGCTGGCGGGAGAGCAACCGGGAATGACGCGAGAAAAGGCCGCCGCGACTCCTGGTCCGCGGCGGCCGCTGCCTGCCTGTCGAGACAGCGGCGGGGAGCGCTGCGCTGGTCATCTCCCGCCGCGCTCGTTGCCGAGGCGGGGGTTGCCTACTTCGCGGCCAGCCTGCGCACGTAGGCGACGAGCGACCAAATCTGCTCGTTGCTCAGCACCCCGCTCCAGGGCGGCATGAAGCGCGATGCCTGGGTCGCCACCCCTCCCTGACTGATGACGTTGAAGATATCCTTGTCCGTGAGGTGGGACATCTTCTCCGCATCGGTGTGGTCGCGGGGGCGCGGCGAGAGCACCGCCGCCAGCGGGCCATCGCCCTTGCCCGTCACCCCATGGCAGTTGGCGCAGTAGCTCTGGTAGAGCCGTTTCCCCTCTTCGACATTCCCCTCGGCATGCTTCGGGCGGTGCAGCACCCGCAGGTAGGCAACGAGGTCCCAGCGCTCCTGCTCTTTCAGCGTTTCATCCCAGTTGGGCATGTGCACCGAGCCGCCGGCAAACCCCGCTCCTCCCTTGCTGATGGCGTTAAAGAGCTGCTCGTCGGTGCGGCTGGACATGTAGGCGTCATTCGTATGATCGCGCGGCTTCGGGTCCAGGGTGGCCGAGGCGGGGCCGTCGCCCTTGCCCGTCACCCCATGGCAGACGAAGCAGTACGTGAGGTAGAGCTTCTTGCCGTTCGCATCGTTTCCCGGCTTCGCGTCGCCCTGTTGCGCAAGAATCACGAGGCCGGAGAGCACGACCAGGCTTGCCACGACGACAGCAGCGCTACGACGAGTTCGGACCTTCCCAATCATCGCCTTTCGTACTCCTCTTGCTGATCCTGGATGGCGTCTGTTCGTTGACGATGCGAGGGTGACCCGCCGGCAGCGGCGGCAACGTCTCTTTCAGCGCAGGGGCGGTGGTTGCCAGCCGCCCAACTCCGCTTCCAGGCGCAGCGCCACCGCCAGGGCCACATCTTCCCGCCAGGGCCTGGCGACCACCTGCACGCCCAGCGGCAGACCCTCCGGCGAGGTGCCGCCCCGCACCACCACCCCCGGCCAGCCCACGAGGTTGTACGCCGCCGTATACGTAAAGGCGCGGAACTCCTCGCCCCCCCAGGTGACGCCGTGGGGCAGCGCCGGGTAGGCATTGACGGGGCAGAGGAGGAGGTCATAGTCCCGCATGAACGACAGCATGTCGCTGCGGAAGCGCGACAGCTCGACACAGAGATCGCCGAACTTCGCGCCGGAGACGGCGTAGGGCCGAATGCGTTCCAGCCGCTTCAGGGTCATCGGGTGGGCCTCGGTCGTTCCTGCCTCACGGAGGAGGGTATCGGTGGAGGCCCCGCCATCGGCCGCCCAGACCCCCACCAGCAGACCGTAGGCGCGCTCGAGGGCCGCCGGACGCGCCTCCTCCACCACCAGGCCGGCGCCGGCCAGGGTGAGGGCCGCGCTTTGCAGCGCCGCGGCAATCTCCGGCGTCGGCTGCTGCAGGCCGTTGTCGCAATGGAAAGCCACCCGCAGGGCCTTCAGGTCAACCGCCGCCGGATCGCCGAGGGGGACGGGAACCACCGCGGCGTCGCGCCAGTCCTGGCCCCACTCCGCGCCGCAGAGGATCGGCAGGGTCAGGATAAGGTCTTCCACGTGCCGGGCCAGGGGGCCGACCGCGGTGACCTGCTCGAGCAGTCCCTCGATGGGAGGGAAGTGGCCGGTGCAGGGGACGCGCCCCGTCGTCGGCTTCAGCCCGGCAATGCCGCAGCAGTGCGCCGGCAGACGGATGCTGCCGGCGGCATCGCTCCCCAGCCCCAGGGGCGAACCGCCCGCCGCAATGATCGCCGCCTCGCCGCCGCTGCTGCCGCCGGGCGTGCGCGTCAGCTCATAGGGGTTGTTGGTGCGCCCGTAGATGAGGTTGTCGCTCTCGAATGCCAGGCTCAGCTCGGGCAGGTTGGTCTTGCCGAGCATGATCGCCCCGGCCGCCCGCAGGCGAGCCACGGCGGTGGCGTCCTGCCGCGGCACGAAGCGGGCTCGCCCTGTCGTCCCACCCGTGGAGATGACCCCGGCGGTCTCGAAGGCGTCCTTGATCGTCATCGGCACGCCGTGCAGCGGCGCCGCGGCTTCACCCCGCGCCAGGCGCGCATCCGCCCGGCGGGCCTCCGAGCGCGCCGACTCGGCGGTGAGCTGAACCACCGCGTTCAGCGTCGGGTTCACCGCCTCGATGCGCCGCAGGCAGGCATCGACGATCTCGACCGACGACACCTCCCGGGCGCGGATGGCGCGGGCAAGAGCGGCTGCCGAGGCGCGGAGCAGGTCATCCATGCTGCAGAGTTCTCCTGCGTGCTCACCCGGCGCGCCCGGCGGGAGGGCGAACAGACCCCCTCCCGGCACTCTGTTCTTCAGCGCCGTGCATGACGGTCAGGAGGGGCCGGCCTCACCCCGCCTCACCCGGCTCATCAGGAAGCCCCTTCTCCCCGCACGCCACGGTGACGAGCCGTCGGCACACCCCGTAGAGCTTCTCAGCGCGGGCATTCTCCGCCGTGCCGCCGCTGGCACTCTACAGGGGCTGCCCTCCGGCGTCAACGCCCCCAACCCCTCTCCCCTCTCTCCCACCTGGTACAATGTGGGAGCTTTTCAAAATCCCGCAATTGCTGGAGCGCCGCGGGCGGCGCCTTGCCTGGTACTCACCGGCTGGCGTATGCTCATGCCCCTGAGCGCGCATCGTGACGTTGCTCCGACAGCGCGGCAACCCGAGGGCGCCCCTGGCGTGGGTTGGTTCCCTGAAACCCTTGGCGGCCGGTTGCGGAAGGGGGTCTGGTGGCTGGTATCGTCTACGCGTTGATCTCGGTCCTCTTCTGGGGCGCGAATGGCGTGCTCATCCGCCTGGGGGTGCGAGAGACCGACCCGCTTGCCGCCACGTTCGTTTCGTTGGTGCCGGGAATCCCGATCATGGGGTTCACCAGTCTGGCGCTGGAGAACTACGGCTTCCTCCACTCGCCCCCCTGGCTGGGGCTCGGCCTGTACGCAGCGTCGGGAGTTCTCGCCTTCACCCTGGCGCGCACCGGCTTCTTCCTCAGCGTGCACGTCATCGGGGCGGCGCGCAGCTCGGTCTTTCTGGCCTCCCGCGTGGTCATTGCGCCCTTGCTCGGCATCGTCCTCCTGCACGAGGCGGTGCCGCTGCGGGTGGCGATCGGCGTCCTCATCATGTTCGTGGGTTTCGTCGTCCTCCTGCGCGAACCCGCCCCTGACGCGGCGAGACAGCGTCCGGCCGTGAAGTAGCGCCACGCCGCAAGCTCGACAAGGGAGCCGGGCGCGCCGGTGCAGGGAGGCGGCGCTTGCCGCGCGGGGGCCTGGCGGAGAAGCACGTGAGCATAAAGGAGCGCGGGCGTCCCGCCCGTCTTGAACCGCACCGGCCGCATCGAGACTGAGGGGTGAGCACGTAGTATGGAGCGGTACTTCTTCGCCATCGTCGCCGCGCTTGGCTACGGCATGTCGCCGGTGCTGGCGCGCTTCGGCAGCCTGCACGGTGTGCCGCCGATCGCCGGCGCCACCTGGGCGGTCATCTGCGCCACCCCCCTTCTCTACCTGGTGCTGCGCTGGCAGGGGAAACGCATCCGCTTCTCGGAATGGTCCTGGCGGGCGCGGGCCGCCGTCTTCGGCAGCTCCCTCACCACGAATCTGGGGGTCATCTTTTACTGGAAGGCCCTGGCGATCGAGCGCGTTTCCGTGGTGGTGGCCTTGAACTCGATCTACCCGCTCCTCACGGTCGTCCTCGCCTACTTTTTCCTGCGCGCTGACGAGCAGCTCAACCTGCGGCTGCTGGTGGCGGCGGCGCTGATCGTCGGCGGCGCGGTGCTGGCGGCGACCTGAGGGGGCCGCTCGTCTTTCTCCTCGCCCGCCGCGAAAATAAGCGATTACGTAGTTGATTTCACGTGATGGTGAGGCTGACGTTCGTGCGGCCAGTCTCCTTCACCTCTGCGTTCTCTGCGCCTCGGCGGTTCGATGGAGTGCACCGCCGAGACGCAGAGGACGCGGAGGTACACCGATATCCGCTTCCCTCCACGGTTCCTTGCATGCCGATGTAGGGGCGGTTCGCGAACCGCCCCTTGTATCTTTCATTTGCCGACCGAGACGAATCGCGGGAGACTAGCGGTGGACGGGAGCCCGCCCGCCCCTTGGGTGATCGAGCCCGTACCGTAGCACGGCGCCCCGTCCACCCGTTCCACCAAGAGCCCGAACA
>JACPUC010000020.1 GCA_016192455.1 Candidatus Tectimicrobiota bacterium
GCGGCCTGAGCGGCATGCCCCCGCGTCGATCACGACCCTCCGGCGCAGCCACAGCCGCGCCCTGCTCCGCCGCCACCCCTGTCTCGGGTGCGGCCGCGAGACACGGGCGGGATGAATCTTATGACACAGTAGTACTAGGCACCGGCATCTCGGGCGGGCTGGGTGCTTTGGGCTGCTCGCGGAGCCTGCGGCATGGCGCCGGGTCGGCCGGCGGCCCGGGGGGAGAAGAGAGTGCTTCGTGCCACGGTTCCTCCCTCCCTGTTTCGCGGTGATCTCCGCTGTGCGCCTGGAAAGCTCCAGCGCTGCCGGTCGTTGAGCTGGGCGGCCGGCCCCTCGTCGCCTCCCACCTGTTTCTCCTCGGGCTGACCTCCATGCGCTGCCCATCCTGCCACTCCACGGACGTCCCGCCCGGCGAGGTGTGCCCCGCCTGCGGGTCGCGGCAGGGAGGTCCTCCCACCACCTTCGCTCCGCCTGCAAAGCCGGCCATGCTCGAGACCTTCGGACGGGCGGCGGGGTTCCTCCTCCTGCACCTCGGCACGTTGGCGCCGATCATCCTGACGTTGACCGTGCCCGTGGAACTGGTGCGCTCCTACCTGATGCTGCAGACCGAGCTGCTGCGAACGCCGGGCCTGAACCTGCTCATCCAGTACGGTACCGAGCTGCCCTTCCATGCCCTCGTCGAGCCGGCCTTCTTCATGGCGGTCTTCGCCTTGCCGACGGGGCGCCGCCTCACGGTCCTCGACGCCTACGGTGAAGCCCTGCGCTGGTGGCCGCGCATGTTCGGGGTGTACGTGAAGCTCTGGGTGCTCACCATGCTGGGCTTCCTGCTCTTTGTCATCCCGGCGATCTGGATCATGGTGGTGTTCGCCTTCGCCGATCTCGCCGCCCTCCTCGATCCGGAGCGGCAGCTCAACCCCTTCAGCACCAGCAACCGCCTCGTCGCGGGGTTCCAGCTCCGCATCCTGGGCGTGGTGCTCCTGCAGCTCGCCGCCAGCGTGCTCTTCGACCAGATCCTGAGCCTCAACCCCGCGCTCCTTCAGGTGTGGTGGGCGCGCGCCCTTGCTGGGAGCGCCTTCGCCGTCGTCGTCCGCTGGTTCTCGATCGTGCTGGTGATCTTTTACGTGCGTGCCCGCCTGGCCCACGGCGAGCGGGTGCCGAGCTTCGAGGAGCTCTTCCCCCGCCTGGCTGAACGGTACCCCGGTGTTGCCGAGCGGTAGCGGCCGGGCGGGGCCGGATCGTCCCCCGCTGAAGCGTGGAGGTCAGGCGTGAGGGGCGCGTGGTCGCGGCAAGCGGCGGGGGCAGGTTCCAGCGCGTTGAGGCACGACTGAGATGTGGAGGTTTCTCGGTGGGGGCATCTACTACGGCTGGGTCGTCGTCGCGGTGGCGTTCACGACGCTGGCGGTCGGCGGCTCGGCCAACGGCTCCTTCGGCATCTTCTACGGCTACATCCTCAAGGATCTGGGCGGCAGCCGCTCGTCGACGGCGCTGGCCTTCTCGATCACCATGCTCGTCTTCGGGTTCGGCGGTCCCCTCATCGGTCGGGCGCTCGACCGCTTCGGGCCGCGGCTCGTCGTTCCAGCCGGCGTCTGCATCCTCGGCTTGGGCCTCGTGCTCTCCAGCCGCGTCACGTCCCTCTGGCAGCTCTACCTGGTTTACGGCATCGTCGCCGCTTTCGGGGTGACCGCCCTCGGCTTCCTCCCCGTCACCGCCTCGGCGGCGAGCTGGTTCGTGGAACGGCGCGGCACGGCGATCAGCATTGCGCTCGCCGGGCGCGGCGTCGGCTCGCTCCTCCTCTTCCCCTTCTACCAACACCTCATCACCACCTACGGCTGGCGTTCGGCGTACCTCCTCATGGCAGTGCTGATCGTCATCGTCCTCTGCCCGCTGAACCTCTTCCTGCAGCGCCCCTTCCCAAGGGGGGCCAGCGTGGCGGATCGGGAACGGGCGCGCCGCCTGCCGGGACGCGGGCTGCGCCTCGAGGTGGTGGACGAAGCCTGGACGACCACGGAGTGGACCGTCGGTAAGGCCCTGCGGACCCGGCAGCTCTGGTACCTGGTGATCATCGGCTTCTTTGGGGGCATAAGCTTCTCGGCCATCGGCGTGCATCAGGTGCAGCATCTCGTTGATTCGGGGTTCGACCGTATGCTCGCCGTCTCGGTGCTGGCCTCGGTGGGCATCCTGCGCAGCTTTGGCGGCATCCTCGGGGGCGTGGTGAGCGACCGCATCGGGCGCGAGCTGGCCTACACCCTGGGAGCGGCGCTCAGCATGCTCGGCGTTGCCTCCCTCCTGAGCATCGCCTGGATCGGCGCGCTGTGGCCGCTCTACGTCTATGTCGGCTGTTACGGCATCGGCAACAGCATGGCGAGCTCCATCGACGCCTCCACCCAGGGGGATATCTGGCAGGGAGCCCACCTCGCCTCCATCCTGGGGATCATCGTGCTGGGGAGCGGCCTCGGAGGCGCCGTGGGACCGTGGGTGGCGGGGTATGTCTTCGATCGCTGGCAGACCTACGTCCCCGCCTTTCTCCTCATCCTCCTCCTTACCCTTTGCAGTATCCTTGGCATGTGGCTGCTGGCGCCCCGCAACATCCGGCGCATCACGCGGCAGGCGGAACCCCTGCGCGGCGCCGCTGCCGGCGAGGATTTCGGCTCGGCGGCCGCTTCGCTGCCCCTGCTCAATGCGCCAGCCCCTGGAGAGATCAACCGTGCTGCCGCCGGCCTTGCCTCATCCGAGTAGCCTCGCCACCCTGCGCCCCCTGTTGGCCCGGCATCCCCTCGGCCGCTTCAAGCTCGCGGGGTATCTCGAGGCGGGGGAGGCGCCCCTCGAGCGCTGCTGGGTGGACGATGCGGCCACCCCCCGCGGGCTGATTCTGCAGCATCGCGGTCGCTACAACGTCGTCGCCGTTGACGAGGCGGCCATGCGGCGCCTGCTGAGCGCTCTCGACTGGTCGGGCGAGGTGCGTTTTGCAGCCTTTCCGGAGGAGTTCCTGCCGCTCCTCGAACGGCTGGCGGCCGTGCACGCGGCCACGCCGGCTTCGCTCTATGCCGTGGAAGCCGAGGCCTTCGCCACCGCCATCGCTCATCCGGTGCGCCCGCTTCATGAGGAGGATGCGCCCCTGGTGGCGGAGGCGTGGGAGTATGGGGATGACGTCGCGTACTGCCGGCAGCGGATCGCGGCCGCGCCGTCGGCCGGCGTCGAGGTGGGCGGGCGGCTCGCCTCTTTCATCATCACCCATGCGGATGGTTCCATGGGCATCCTCCATACCGCTCCGGCGCTGCGACGCCAGGGGTTGGGGCGGAGCGTCGCCTCGGCGCTCAGTCGCGAGCTCGTGCTGCTGGGTCGGCGCGCTTACTGCTTCATCGTCGATGGGAATGCACCCTCCGTCCGCCTCTTTGAGGGGCTGGGGTTCCGCCGCCAGACGGGATGCTTCTGGCTGCTGGCAGGGAGGCCGCAGGCGGAGGGCCAGCGCGGAGCCACGGTGAGGAATGGTGGAGGCGGGGTTGCTTGACGCCGCGGAGGCGTCGGCGTATAGTGAGGCAAGGACCTGGGCTGCATCCTGTCTGCTCGCCCCGTCTTCCCGCCATGCCTTGGTTGGCGCGTTCACACCACGTTGCGATGTTGTTCCAGCGCTGACTCTCCGACCTCTCGCCGAGAAAGGGACGCAGACCGTGAATCCGGAACCTCAGCCGCTGAGCCGTACCCATACGTGCGGCGAGCTCCGACCCACGCAAATCGGGGAGGAGGCGGTGCTCATGGGGTGGGTGCAGCGGTCTCGCAACCTCGGCGGTGTCACCTTCATTGATCTGCGCGACCGCTGGGGCATCACCCAGGTCGTCGTTGACCAGAAGCGCGCCCCCGAGGCCCATGAGCTTGCCGATCGCCTGCGCGGCGAGTACGTCATTGCCGTGCGGGGCACGGTGGAGAAGCGCCCCGCCGGGACTGAGAACCCGGCGCTCCCCACCGGCAGCATTGACGTGCTGGGGAGCGAGCTGCACATCCTGAATGAGTCCAAGACCCCGCCCTTCGCCGTCGAAGACGATGCCGTCATTACCGAGACCCTGCGCCTGAGGTACCGCTACCTCGACCTGCGGCGGCCGCACCTGCAAGCCAACCTGATGCTGCGCCACCGGGCCACTATGGCGGTACGGCGCTACCTTGACCAGCATGGCTTCATCGAGATTGAGACTCCCATGCTGACCCGCAGCACCCCCGAGGGGGCCCGCGACTTCCTGGTTCCGAGCCGCCTCAGTCCCGGCAAGTTTTACGCCCTCCCCCAGTCGCCGCAGCTCTTCAAGCAGCTCCTCATGGTGGCCGGCTACGAGCGCTACTTCCAGATCGCCCGCTGCTTCCGTGACGAGGACCTGCGGGCCGACCGGCAGCCGGAGTTCACGCAGATCGACATCGAGACCTCCTTCCTCACTCGCGAGGCGTTCTTTGCGCTTCTGGAAGGGATGATCCAGGCGCTCTTCCGCGACGCGGCGGGGCGCGACGTGCGGCCGCCGTTCCAGCGCCTGTCGTACGCCGACGCCATGGACCGCTACGGGGTGGACAACCCTGATACGCGCTTCGGGGTCGAGCTGCGGGACCTCTCCGATGTCGCCGCGCTGACGGAGGTGAAGGTCTTTAAGGAGCAGCTCGCCGCGGGCGGCATCGTGAAAGGCATCGCGGTGCCGGGATGCGCCGGCTACTCGCGCAAGGAGCTCGATGACCTCGGGCGGCTGGCTGCGGACTTCGGCGGCAAGGGGCTGTTCTGGATGAAACGGACCGCGGAGGGGCTGCAGGCGCCGTTCGGCAAGCATGCCGGGGAAGGGCAGCTTGCCGCCATGGCTGAGCGCCTCGCCATGGTGGAGGGTGACCTGGCTCTCATTGCGGCGGATGCGCCGGCCATCGTCGCTCCCGTTTTGGGGAACGCGCGCAAGATCATGGCGCAGCGTCTGAACCTCGCCTCCTCTGAGGCGCTCAACTTCCTGTGGATCACCGAGTTTCCGCTCTTGGAGTACGATGCCGAGGCGCGGCGGTACGTCGCCGTGCATCATCCCTTCACCGCCCCCGTCGAGGCTGATGTGCCGCTCTTCCACAGCGAGCCGAACAAAATCCGCGCCCAGGCGTATGACTTGGTCCTCAACGGCCAGGAGATCGGTGGCGGCTCCCGACGCATCCACCGCCGGGAGGTCCAGAACCTCATGTTCAGCGCCTTGGGGCTGAGCCAGGAGGAGGCGCAGGAGAAGTTCGGGTTTCTCCTGGAAGCTCTCGAATTCGGCACGCCGCCGCATGGCGGCATTGCCTTCGGCCTCGACCGCCTCATTGCGATCATGGCGCGGATGCCATCGATCCGCGAGGTTATCGCCTTCCCGAAGACGCAGCGGGGCGCCGACCTGATGATGAATGCGCCGTCGGCGGTGGAGCCGGCACAGCTCAGAGAGCTCAACCTCCAGGTTCGCTGAGTGCGCGCCGCAGCGCCAGCGCTCCGAACCCAACGCCTGTCTTCAGGAGCGAGGGGTTCACGCACCAGGGGATGAGACGCCATGCAGGACGAGGCGATCCCTGCGAAGGAGGCGGAGTTTCACTCAGGGTTCGTGGCCATCGTGGGTCGGGCGAACGTCGGCAAGTCCACCTTGCTCAATTGCATGTTGGGGCGCAAGGTGGCGATTGTCTCCCCGAGAGCGCAGACCACGCGGAATCGTATCCAGGGGGTGAAGACCACGCCGCGGGGCCAGATCATCCTCCTCGATACCCCCGGCGTCCACGATACCTCGCACGGCAGCAAGCTCCATCGCTACATGGCGCGGGTGGCGGAGCTGAGCTGCCGCGACGTGGACCTCATCCTCTTCATGGTGGATGTGCGCGGCGCCCCGCATGCCGAGGATCGGGCGCTGGTGCGGCGTCTGGCGAAGGTCCGTTCGCCGGTCATGCTGGCGCTCAACAAGATTGACCGCATCCCCAAGCCGGAGGTGCTGACCGCCATCGACGCCTGCCGGCAGCTCTTCAACTTTTGCGACATCGTGCCGATCTCGGCACTGCAAGGGGAGAATGTGGAGCGTCTCGAGGCGCTCCTCCTGGAGCGCCTGCCAGTGGGGCCGGCCTATTTTCCTGCGGAGACGCTTACCGATCAGCCGGAGCGCTTCCTCATCGGCGAGCTGATCCGCGAGCAGCTCATGCTGAACCTCCACGAGGAGCTGCCCCACGCCACGGCGGTGATCGTGGAGGAGATGCGTGACACGCCTCAGGGGAAGCTCCATATTGGAGCGACCGTCCTGGTTGAGAAGGAGTCCCAGAAGGGCATCGTGATCGGCAAGGGCGGGCAGATGATCAAACGGATCGGCGAGCTGGCGCGCAAGGAAATCGCGCGGTTCGCGGGAAACGACGTCTACCTGGACCTGTGGGTGAAAGTGAAGCCGAACTGGAGCCGCAGCGAGGTGGCGCTGCGCGAGCTTGGCTACACCGAACGCTAAGGGAGCATGAGAGGCGGGCAGGTAGGGGGGCGTTCTCCTTCGGTTGTGACCAATGCGTTTGCCCGCGCCAAGGGCAGGCCGGAGAAGAAGCACCCGGCGTCGCAGGCTACGCGTGCCGGGAACGAGGCGGCATTTGCGCGGCGTGGTGGGGTGAAATTGCACATGAGGGAGAAAGGCGATGCCGGAAGAGTTTGACGTGGTGGTGATCGGCGGCGGGCACAACGGCTTGGCGTGCGCGGCGTACCTGCAGAAGGGCGGCATGAAGGTGTGCGTGCTGGAGCGGCGGCACAACATCGGCGGCGGCTGCGCCACCGAGGAGGTGACGCTGCCGGGGTTCAAGCACAACATCCACTCGCAGATGCACGTCGGCGGGCCGATGTACCGCACCCTCGAGCTGGAGAAGTACGGCGCCAGGTACGCGCGCCCCGACCCGAACTACGCCTACGTGACGCGCGACGGGCGGGCGATCATCCTGTACAAGGATGTTGACGCCACCTGCGAGTCGATCGCCGAGTTCTCGAAGAAAGACGCGAAGACGTACAAGCAGCTCAACGAGAAGTTCCAGCACCTGCGGCAGGTGATCAACTCGTACTGGCATAACGAGCCGCTGCCGCTGTCGAAGATGTACGCCCTGCTGGAGAACGCGCCGAACGGCGACCTGATGATCCAGATACTCAACTCCTCGGTGAAACAGGTCAACGACGGCTTCTTCGAGAGCGAGCCGGTGAAGTGCTGGCTGGCGGTGGCGGCCATGCAGGGGACGGTGCCGTACGACTTGCCCGGCACGGGCCTGCAGATTCCGACCATGCTGAGCGGCATGCACGGCCACAGCTACGGCATCTGCATCGGCGGCTCGCGCATGCTGGCCGAGGCGCTGGTGAACTACATCACGGCGGCGGGCGGCACGGTGCGCAAGAACTGCCACGTCTCGAAGGTTATCGTCGAGGGGGGCGTGGCCAAGGGGGTGGAGCTGCAGGACGGCTCACAGATCATGGCGCGCTGCGCCGTGGCCTCGAACACGAACGTGAAGATGCTGATGCTCGACATGGTGGGGGAACAGCACCTCGAGGAGGAGTTCGCGCGCCGGGTGCGCGCCTACGAGGCGGACGAGCTGTCGCTCTGCACGCCGCACTTCGCCCTCAACGATCCCCCCATCTACACCGCCTCGAAGCGCTACCCCGACGTGCAGAAGGCGATGGCCTGCCGCAGGAGTGCGTTGTCTTCGCCATCGCCGCCAGCGTCCATGATCCATCGCAGGCGCCGCCCGGCAAGAACACCGCTTTCGCCTGGCAGTTCGCGCCGTACCACCTGAAAGAGGGGCCGGAGCACTGGCTGAAGGTGAAGGAGGCGTACGGCGACCACATCCAGAAGGCATGGTGCGAGTACGCGCCGAACATGCAGGGGGAGAACGTGCTGGCGCGTTTCGTCTACACGCCGTACGACATCAGCCAGACGACCATCTCGATGTTCGAAGGCTCCACGGTGCACGGCCACGTCAGCCCGAACCAGATGGGGAACATGCGGCCGGTGGCGGGCTGGTCGAGCTACCGCATGCCGATCAAGAACCTCTACCTCTGCGGCAGCTCGGCGCATCCCATGGGGGGCGTCACGGGGGCGCCGGGGTTCAACTGCGCCGGCGCCATCGCCGACGACTACAAGGTGAAGAAGTGGTGGTGGCGGACGGCGAGAAGCGGCCGCTAGCTCGGCGAGCACCGCCATCACCCGATCAGGATGGGCTGCGGCAGGAGGCGGGGTCGAGTGAGATTCCGCCTCCTGCTGTCTCGGGCCGACGTTCCAAGGTGCGGGAGGGCTGGGGACGGATGAGCGCGGGGTTGCCATGGGGAGAGGAGGCGGGACGATGCCGGAAGAGTTTGATGTCGTGGTGATCGGCGGCGGGCACAACGGCTTGGCGTGCGCGGCGTACCTGCAGAAGGGCGGCATGAGCGTCTGCGTGCTGGAACGGCGGCACAATATCGGCGGCGGCTGCGCCACCGAGGAGGTGACGCTGCCGGGGTTCAAGCACAACATCCACTCGCAGATGCACGTGGGCGGGCCGATGTACCGCACCCTCGAGCTGGAGAAGTACGGCGCCAGGTACGCGCGCCCCGACCCGAACTACGCCTACGTGACGCGCGACGGGCGGGCGATCATCACGTACAAGGATGTCGAGGCCACCTGCGAGTCGATCGCCGAATTCTCGAAGAAGGACGCCAAGACCTACAAGCAGCTCAACGAGAAGTTCCAGCACCTGCGGCAGGTGATCAACTCGTACTGGCATAACGAGCCGCTGCCGCTGTCGAAGATGTACGCCCTGCTG
>JACPUC010000021.1 GCA_016192455.1 Candidatus Tectimicrobiota bacterium
CCCGGTCATCAAGGCCCACTTTCACCAACTCGTCGAGCGCGGCCGACCCAAAAAGGTTGCTCTTATCGCCTGCATGCGCCGCCTCCTCGGCATCCTCAACGCCATCATCAGGACGCAATCGCCATGGAAAACCGCTTGACGCCAAAGACAGTCGCTACGATCAGTCCCCGCGGGCGCGGTTGGGGAGAAGGTCCCCTCTCAGGATTAGGTCATGGAACGTAGGGGACACAATACTAGGCTGAGGCGGCGCCGCGCCGGCGGGAGGGATCGAGGAGCCGCCATGGCTCTCCCTCCGTTACCGAAGGGACGTGGCCGGCTCTCTCAGCGCCGGTGGGAAGGAGAGAACCTCGCTGGCCTGCGCCGGGGCGATGATCCCCTGCTCGGCGTGGGAGCGGGCGAACGCCTCAGGGGGGGTGCGAGTCGCCTCCAGGGAGGAAAGGCAGGCATCGTCCACGGCGGCGCTCGGCTCGTGGTCCCGGCACGCGAGGCCCACCTGGAGGTTGGTCGCGCCGACCGGCTCTCCCCGCGAGTGCAAGGCGCTGGCGCGGCCGGGGCGCGGCGGACATGGTTCCCCGCACCCTCCCTTACGCCTCCGGCCCGACGACCGGATTGGTCAGCGTGCCGATCTCCTCAATCTCCGCCCGCACCACGTCGCCCGGCTTCAGGAACTCCTTGCGCGGCGCGCCGACGCCGGCGGGCGTGCCCGTCGAGACGACATCCCCCGGTTCCAGGGTGATGATCCGCGACAACCAGGTGACCTGATCGACGATGGAGAAGATCATCTGGTTCGTGTTGCTGTTCTGCTTCAGAACATCGTTGACGAAGAGCTTGAGGCAGAGGTTCTGCGGATCGGCGATGGAGGACTTCAGCACCACCCACGGCCCCATCGGCGCGGCGGTGTCGAAGCCTTTGCCGGAGAGCCAGTCCCAGGTGAAGGTGTGCCGGGGCCGGCGATGCTTCTCGCCGCGCACGGAGACATCGACGAGGATGGTGTAGCCCGCGACGGCCGCCATCGCCTCGTCCCGGCTGAGGTCCCGGCAGCGGCGGCCGATGACGACCGCGAGCTCGATCTCCCAGTCGATGCTGCTGGCGATCTTCGGCATGACGATCGGCGCGCCCGGCCCGATGATCGTCGTCGTCGGCGGTTTCAGGAAGAAGAACGGCTCCTCGGTCCTGGTATCGGGCGGCTGAGATCCCATCTCCTTCACGTGATCGTAGTAGTTGGCGCCGGCGCAGAAGAGCTTGCGCGGGTAAAGGAGGGGCGCCAGGAGACGCGTCGTCGCCAGGGGCAGGCTGAGGGAGCGCAGCTCGAAGCGGCCCTGCGCCAGGCCCGCCGCCAGGCGCTCGAGGTGCGGCTCGTGCGCCGGCGCGTCGCCCATCAGGTCGAGGAGCGACGCGGGCGGCGGCGGCGCCTTCGGGATGGTCGCGTAGGCGGCGGCCAGCGGCAGGATGCGCTCATTCCCCACCAGGCCCGGCATCGGCACGCCCTTCTGGTCGAAGGTGCAGAGATTCAGGCTCGGCATCGCGTCTCCTCCCTCGAAGGAACCTCTCCATCACTGGCCGCAGCGTCCCGCCGCGCTGCAGGCTCGTAGCGTCTCTCCTACCTTCATGCACGACATCGCCGCCATCGTTGCCACGCCCAGACCAGCTCCGCGCGATGAAGCCTCAACCCTGTGGGGCAGGCATTGTGCCTGCTTCGAGAAGAGAACCTCGAAGTGGTTGATTTCACGTGATGGTGCGGCTGACGGTCATGCGGCTAGTCTCCTTCGCCTCTGCGCTCTCTGCGCCTCTGCGGTTCAATAAATTGCACCGCGGAGACGCAGAGGACGCGGAGAAGGTAGGGGAAGGAATCACCGCTCGACACGGGTTCACACAAATATCAGTGTCCATCCGTGTTCATCAGTGGTTCTTTGCCTCCCGCTGGTAGGGGCGGTTCGCGAACCGCCCCTACCAGCGGGCATGGAAGCCTGCTGAGAAAGAAGTGTCCGCTTCTTTTCATGACCTTGCGGGTGGGCCGAAGGCCCATGGGGGAACTGCCTCGAACCTGGGCGCGTACGTGGTTGATTTCACGCCATGATGAGGCTCATTGTCCTGTCCTCTGTGCGACAGGCGGGATGCCTGTCCTCCCTGATGCCCATCCCGTAGGGCCATGCTAAAGCAACCGCCCCATCTTTTCCACCCCCGCGCCCCTGGCCGTTGCCTCCATGCCCGCGGTTATGGCGCCGAGGGACGGCGAGCCGCGCCAGGCCGGTTCCCGGAAGGGCCGCCGCGCGCCTGCGCGCTCCTATTCTCCTTGACATGTTCCGGAACTCGGAATATATCGCAGCATGATCACGAGTTTTCGCTGCGCCGAGACCGAGGCGCTCTTCCACGACCGTCCGAGCCGAAGATTCCGCTCTCTCGAACGGCTGGCACGGCGGAAGCTCGAGATGCTCAACGCCGCCGAGGTGTTGCGCGACCTTCGAGTTCCCCCGGGGAACCGCCTGGAGGCCCTGAAGGGCGACCGCGCCGGAGCGTACCGCATCCGCATCAATGACCGCTGGTGGATCTGCTTCCAGTGGAAACCGGGCGCGGCCTCCAACGTGGAGATTGTGGACTACCACTGAGGCCGCTGCCCGAGATGAGGGTGAGGAGGATGACCAGGAGTTTGGAACCGATCTCCCCTGGCGAGATTCTGCGGGAGGAGTTCATGACTCCCCTCGGCATCAGCCAGAACAAGCTCGCGCGGGACATCGATGTGCCGATCGCCCGCATCAACGACATCGTGCATGGCCGCCGGGGCATCTCGGCCGACACGGCGCTGCGCTTTTCCACCTACTTCGGCACCACGCCGGAGTTCTGGCTCAACCTGCAGGCGCGCTGTGACCTGAAGGTCGCCCGGCGCAGGACGAACTGGCCGCGGATCGAGAAGACCATCCGCCGCCTCGGGGCGACCAGCTAGTCACCTTGCGTGGCGCGTGGTGGCTTCCCGTGCCGGCACAATGCCGCACCAGCATGGCGCGCGCCACCCCAACCGCCCCGGCACTCTGACAGCTCCTGAAGCTCCGGTTCTTCGTGCCGCCACCCCACTCGTACGTATGGACCTTCGCCGCCGTCCCCTGTGCCGTCGTAGGCCCTCGCTTCTTTTCCAACCCGCCCGCTTCCGCCGCGTTCCCTCCGTCAGGGGGCCCGCCTTACCTCTCCCCCCCATACCTCCCATACGTGCGGGCGGCGTGGAGCATCGCCTCGAGGTTCTCGATGGGCGTCGCCGGGGGCAGCTCGCAGCTCGGCATCACCACGTAGCCGCGCGGCGCGTCCTTCGCCTTCTCGAGGGCGCGGCGGCACGCTTCCTCCACCTTTTCGGGGGTCTCCTGCATGAGGACGGCGGTGTTGATGTTGCCGGCGATGATGTGCTGTTTCCCCAGCACCTCCTTGGCGTAGGTCAGGTCGTTCTCGTCGCCGAGGCTGATGACCCCCGGGTTGCCGAACGGCACCTCGGCCCACATCGGCAGGTTGCGCATGTGGTTGCCGCAGAGGTGCACGAACATCGAGCGGACGCCCATGTCGAGCACCTTCTGGTTCACCTCCCTGGCGTACGGGAAGGCGAACTCCCGGAATTGATCGGGCGAGATGAGGGAGTTGGCGTCGAAGGTCGAGAAGAAACCCGCCGCCGCCCTGGCGCCGAACTCCTGGATGAAGGCCTCGGAGAGCGCCAGGCAGAAGTCGCTCGTCTTGCGCATCAGCGTGTGGACCACCTCGGGGCAGTCGATGAGCCAGAGCATGAAGGTCTCGGCGTACACGCAGTTGGCCGCCATGCTGAAGGGCGAGCCGCAGACGAAGTTGGCGGAGATGCCGTGCTCGACGCAGATGTGGCCGAACTCGTAGAGCAGCGGCATGATGCCGGCGGTGCGGGGGTCGGGCATGGCGATGCGATCGACGTCCTGCGGCGTCTCGATGGGGTGGCGGCGGACGGTGGGCGACATGATGCGCTCATTCACTGGGAACTCGATCTCGCCGCCGAACTCGTAGCCCCCGAAGCAGGCCATGCCGTACGTCGGGTTGCCGTCGTAGCCGAACTTCTTCGCCGCCTCCACCTGGGTGTCGAAGCAGAGCCGCATGTTCGTGTAGAACTCCAGGAGCGGCACCCCCATCGCCTTGGCCGTGAAGGACATCGCCATCGGGATGACCGGCACGCGGTCGGGCCGCTTGCCGATGAAAAGAGATTTCATGCGTTCGCGTGATGTCATGCTGTCGCTGCTCATGTATACTCCTCTGCGGCCCGGCGCGGCGCGATGCTCCAGGGGGAGCGGGCCGTCCCCGTCTCGCCGCAGCTTGCCGTTTCACGGCCGTTCCAGAGGCTCACCGCTGGTGGCACGGCGACGCGGTCCTGCCCCCACGGTGCGGGGGTATCCTATCAAGCGATAGCCACAAGGAAAAGCGCAGGGGGCGCCGTCGCCGCCGGCCCTCCGGCGTCCACGCCACGCCGGCCTAGCCGGGCGGCTCGGCGCGGCGCGTCTCGCGCAGGGCGCGCAGCACCCTCTCCGGCGTCAGCGGCAGATCGCGGAGGTGCACGCCGATGGCATCGGCCACGGCATTGACGACGGCGGGCGCCGTGGGGATGACGGCCGCCTCGGCGATCCCTTTCACGCCGTACGGGCCGTCGCTCAGGAAGCCCTCGACAAGGATCGGTTGGACGCGCGGCATGTCGAGCGAGGTGAGCACCTTGTACTCGTGCCAGCCGCCGTTCTGCAGCACGCCGCGCTCGTAGACGAGCTGCTCGGTGCAGGCGTAGCCGACTGCCTGGGAGATGCCCCCCTCGATCTGCCCCTCGGTGGCGTTCGGGTTGATCGCCTTGCCGACATCGTGAGCGGCCACCACTTCGAGGACGGCGACGGCGCCGGTCTCGGGGTCCACCCGCACGCGCGCCGCCTGCGCCGCGATGCTCACCGCCGCCTGGCTGCCCCACATGAGGCCGCTCGTGCGTTGCCGGTCGAAGGGGACCGCCGGGCTCACGAGGCCGCCGGCGCCGACGAGGGGGCCGCCGCCGGGGCGGTTGTGCGCCGCCGCGGAGAGCTCGGCCAGGGTCTTCGCTTGCTGAGCCGCGCCGCGCACGTAGGCCCGCCCGTCTTCGTAGAGCACGTCCTCGAGGTCCGCCTCGAGCAGGCGCGCCGCCAGGGCGCGGGCCTTCTCGCGGCAGTCGATCGCCGCCCGCCGCACCGCGTCCCCCATGTTGTAGGTCACCCGCGTGCCGACGCTGCCGGCGTCGAAGGGAGCGGCGTCGGTATCCTTCCAGCTCACCACGACGCGCCGCGGGTCGATCCCCAGCTCCTCCGCCGCGATCTGCGCAAAGATGGTCTCCGACCCGGTGCCGAGGTCAATGGCGCCGCTCAGGACGCCCACGCTGCCGTCCTCGTTCAGCTTCACGACGGCCGCCGAGCCGCGCCCGGCGCTGCCCCACTCGGCGCAGGCGATTCCCACCCCCTCGTAGGGCGCGCGCGGGGCGCGCCAGCGGATGCGCTCGGCGGCGGTGCGCAGCATGGCCCCCAAGTCGATGCCGGTGTAGGTGGAGCCGGTGGGCGACGGGACGCCGTTAACCACGCCGTTGCGCAGACGCAGCTCGAGGGGATCGATCCCCAGGCGCCGGGCGATGAGGTCGAGCTGCGACTCCGACGCGAAGGTGGCATGGGAGGCGCCCGAGGCGCGGTAGGAGCCGCAGTTGCGGTTGTTCGTGTAGACGCTGAAGGTCTCCACCCTCAGGTTCGGCACCTGGTAGGGACCCAGGGCGCTGCGCGCCCCGACGGTGTTGGCGGTGGGGCCGGTGGCGCCGCTGTAAGCGCCGGTGTCGAAGGTGAGCGTCGCCTGCCGCGCCAGGATGGCGCCGTCGCGCCGCAGGCCGGTCTTCAGGCGGATGTGCGAGGACGGACGCGGGCGGGCCTGCGTCAGCTCCTCGTCGGGCGTCAGCATGAGGCGCACGGGGCGCCTGCTGGCCTGCGCCAGGAGCACGGCGAGCGGCTCGAGCGTGGGGTGGAGCTTCCCCCCGAAGCTGCCGCCGGTGTAAGGGGAGAGCACCCGCACCTGGCTGAGCGCCAAGTCGAAGAGCTCGGCCACTTGCGCGCGGACGTTGAAGGCTCCCTGCGTCGTCGTCCAGAGCGACACCCGGCCGCCGGCCTCGACGCGCGCCACCACCACGTGCGGTTCGAGGTAGCCCTGGTGGAGCTTCTGCGTCGTGAAGTCGTCCTCGTAGCAGACATCGGCCTGGGCGAAACCCCGCTCCAGGTCGCCGAAGGCAATCGTGCTGTGGACGCTGACGTTGCCCCAGCGCTGCACCTTCCAGACGGCGCCGTAGCTCGGCAGCTCCTCGTGGATGATCGGCGCCCCCTCGCGCAAGGCCGCCTCGGCCTCGAAGACGGCCGGCAGCTCCTCCAGCTCGACGCGGATCAGTTCGAGCGCCTCCTCGGCGGTCTCCTCGTCGCGCGCCGCCACGGCGGCCATGGGGTCGCCCACGCAGCGCACCTTGTGGCGCTCCAGCACCGGCTGGTCCTTAATGAATCCAAACCGCCGCGGCGGCGCGTCGGCGCCCGTCACCACGGCGTACACGCCCCTGAGCCGGCGGGCTCGCTCCGTGTCGAGGTGACGGATGCGGGCATGCGGCAGGGGGCTGGTGAGCAGCTTGCCGACGGCCATGCGCGGCAGCTTCACATCGACGCCGAAGACCGCCTCGCCGGTGCTCTTAGCGGCGGCATCCGGGCGGGGGAGGCTGGCGCCGATCACGCGGTAGGCAGCGTTCGCACCCATGGGTCACCTCACAACTCTGGGCTGCGGGGAAAGGCTCATGTCGTGGCAGTATCTTAATTCGCGGTCGCGCCTGGAGCGAGGCTTTTCTTCCGCCGCGGCGAAGCCCCGCTGCCGACCCGGCGCGGTCCTTTGCATGCCCTCCAGCAACGGCATGGGCCGCGGGCTCCTGCCCACAGCCCATTGATCCCGCCGGCGCGGCGCGGCGCCCCACGCTCCCTCGCCCTGGCGCCGCCGCCCTTACGCACCGTGCCGTTGCGCCTCGCCACGGCCTTGCAAGGGCCTAGCGCTCAAACCCGTAGGACCCCCACTGCTTGCGCACCTTCTCCATCTCTTCCGGAAGGGGATCGGTGAAGGCGGGGAACTTCTCACCGTCGCGCTCGTACCACTCGTGGGGGATGGTGGCGTCAATCCCCATCAAGGCCGACCAGCCCCGCATCGACGGCACCTGCGAGGGGTCCAGCCTGATCGACTTGCCGTTCTTGACGATCTCGACGTCGCGATCGGCCTGCACGCGTGTGGCGATGGCCCACTCGACGAGGAGCGGGTTCCAGGGGTCGATATCCTCGTCGACGACGATGCAGTGCTTGGCGAAGAGCGTCGGGTGCCCCCAGACGTGGCCGAAGATGTCCCGCACCTGGCCGTGGTAGATTTTCTTGATCGACACGACGCAGTGGAAGCCGGCGCAGCCCATCGGCGTGATGCTCACGTCCTTAATGCCCGGCAGGCCGGCGCGGCGCAGGTGCTCGAACATCGCCGCCGAGCGGCAGAGGCTGCGCACCGTGGTGCTCTCGCTCGGCGGCCGCCCCTCCAGCGTGCCCTGGAACATCGGCTTCCGGCGGTGGGTGATCTTCTTGATCTTGATGTAGTGGCTCGGCTTCACGACGGTCCCCATGATGCCGGGGAACTCGCCGAACGGCCCCTCGATCGGCCAGAAGTCGTCGATCGGCATCTCGCCCTCGAGGATGATCTCCGCCCGCGCCGGCACCAACAGGTCGCTGAGGTCGGCCTTCACGACGTCGATGGGCGCCCCCTTCAGGCCGCCGGCGATGTCGTACTCATTGATCCCCAGCGGCACGGCGGAGGCGGAGGCCAGCGTGATGTAGGGGTCGAGGCCGAGGGCCACGCAGACCGGCATCGGCTCGCCGCGCTCCCGCCACTTGTAGAAGTGCAGGGCGTCATGACGATTCGGCAACACGTAGCAGCCGATGGTGTCCTTGTTGAAAATCTCGTTGCGGTAGGTGCCGACGTTGATCCAGCCTGATTCGGGGTCCAGCGTGATGACGGCGTGCAGGGTGCCGATCTCCGGGCCGCCGTCGAGGGGGTGCCATTTCGGCACCGGGAAGGGCTCCCCGTAGAGGTCGATGTCGGTCAGCTCCACCTCCTTGCAGGGGGCATCCTTGCGGGCCACCACCTTGGGGGGGATGGGATGGCGGTAGGCCTGGTTCCACTTCTCCGTGATGGCGGGGATGCTCGGCTCGATGTCCAGGGCCCGGGCGTAACGCTCGTTCGTGCCAAGGACGCCGGTCACCAGCGGCGTCGTGTAGTCACCGACGGCCTCGAAGATGAGCGCCGGCCCGGCGCGGTCGAAGTTCTCCCGGCAGATGGCGCTCAGCTCGCCGTCCTTCTCGACGCGCTTGGTGATGCGGTGCAGCTCGCGGAACTCGTCGAGGCGAGCGATGAAACTCCGCAGGTCGTCGTAGATCATGGTGCCCTCCTTCGTTCACGTGTGGGGTCGCGCGCTGGGGCTCGCCCGACGCCGGAGCCTGCGCCCGGCGTCCCCGCGCTCCATGGCTGATCTCTCCTCGCGGCGCGCGAGGGTCAGGGTGATCCGGCGGCGGCCTCCCCGTCGCTGCGTCGCGCGCGCAGCGCCTGCCAGCGCCGCGTCAGGCGTCGCTGCACGTGCTCGATGTGCCGGCGCATGATGCGCTCGGCGGCCTCGGCGTCGCGCTCCTCCAGGGCCCCCAGGAGCTCCTTGTGGAACGTCGTGTCGTGGGCGATGTCCTGGCGCTTGCGCACCGTCTGGTCCACCAGCTCGATGAGGAGGTCGATGACGGCGTTGAGGGTGTCCTCGATGACGGGGTTCCTGGCGGCCTTGGCGAGAAGGCGATGGAAGTGGTAGTGGTGGACGGGGCTGCCGCGCGCCAGCCCTTCGCGCTCTTCCCGGGCAATCGTCTCCGCCAGGAGGCTGAGGTCCTGGCGCTGGCAGCGCCGCGCGGCCAGCCGCGCCAGCATCGGCTCGATGATCAGGCGCGCCTCGGTGAGGTCGCGCATGCTGATGCGGCCGAGCTCGACGAGGGTGCTCAGCGAGGTGCGCACGAGGCCGTGGTCCGGCTCGCGGATGAAGGCCCCGCCGGAGGGTCCCTTGCGGATCGTCGCCAAGCCCGCCTGCTCGAGGGCGCGCAGGGCTTCGCGGACGGCGGTGCGGCTCACCGCTAGCCGCAGGGCCAGGTCGCGCTCCGGCGGCAGCTTGTCGCCGGGCTGCAGCTCGCCGGCGCTGATGAGGGCGCGGATCTGGCGCTCAACGCGCTCGGCGAGGCGCGCCGGCTTGATGGCGTGGAACTGCGGTGTCATGGTCTAAAGGTTATACCATTCATCCCTTCGTGTCAAGCCGTCCTGTGCGGGACCCCGGCTGCCGGCCGGGGCGACGGCGGCGGGCCGCGGCGGGCTGCCCGGTTCACGGCCTTCCTCGTCGGGGGGGGAGCTGCTGTGCTAGGGTGGCGTCGCAGCCGGGCGGCTGCGTCCCCCCGCCTGGGCGAGCCGGCGTTGCGAGGATCGGCGAGGCGGCTGAGCGCTCGCGCGACCGCCTCACGGGCGGTCTTCCCCTTCGCGCCTCTCCTGCTCGGTGACCTGGCTCCGTGCTCCCCGTGCTCCTCGCCTTCGCCTCGACGTTCTTCTTCGCCGGGCAGTCCCTGTGCGGCAAGCAGGGGCTCGCCGAGGAGAGCACGCCGTTCACCTGCACGGTCGTCAACATCAGCGCCAATGCGGTCTTCCTCTGGATCGCCGCCCTGCTGTGGGAGTCGCCGGAGCTGCTCAGGACGTCCTACGTCTGGCTGTTCGCCGGGCTCGGCATCCTGGTGCCCGGCCTGGCGCGGCACCTCTTCTTCATCGGCATGCACCATCTTGGGCCGTCCCGCGCGTCGGTGCTGGGCGGCGTGACTCCGCTGCTCTCCTCGTTTGCCGCCATCGTCTTCTTCGGCGAGCCCTTCCGCTTGCAGACCTCCCTGGGCACCATCGCCATCGTCGTCGGCATCATCCTGATCAGTTTCGAGCGCGACGCGCGCCTCACCTTCGAGAAACGCCACCTCCTCTTCCCCCTCGGCAGCGCCGCCTTGTGGGCCGTGCGCGATAACTTCGCGCGCCTGGGCCTGAAGGCCACGCAGAGCCCGTTGACCGCCGCCGCCGTCTCTGTCTCCAGCGCCGCGCTCCTCTTCCTGGCGCTCTCCCTGTGCTCCTCGCCCTCCACCCGCATCGCCCTGAACCGCCGCAGCTTCGGCTACTTTGCCCTGTCGGGATGGTTTGGCGCCCTGGCGTACATGCTCACCTACTTCGCCTTCAGCCTCGGCAACGTCATTCGAGCTGGCCCCGCCATCTACTCCACCGGTCTCGCCACGATCCTCCTCAGTCTCCTCTTCTTGCGCAAGCTCGAGATCATCACGCCGCGCGTCCTTGCCGCCGGGCTCGTCATCCTGGCGGGGGTGGCGCTCATCAGCCTCGATTGAGGAGGGTCGGCGCCGGCGGCGGGCGCGCCACGGCTGTGCGGCGCGCCTCGAAGCTGGGCGGCGGCGCGGCGGGAGGAGTGAGGCGGGGGAGGAGGAGGGCACGGGGCGATCGCCGCGGGGGGCGGCGGAGCCGCGCTTCAGGCCTTCGCCGGCTGGGTGCGGGGAGCCGGCGCCGCCGCCGGCCGCTGCTCCTGGATGGCGTAGGAGCAGACCGTCGCCGCAAAGGCGAGGAGCGCCGCGAGGAGGAACATGCCGCGGTAGCTGCCGTAGGCCTCGGCCCACCAGCCGGCCAGGGAGATGCTGACGCCGGCGCCGATCTGGTGGGCCAGGTAGATGAAGCCGGAGATGACGCCGAGGTTGCGCAGGCCGAAGTGGTCGCCGATAAGGCCGTACGTCATGGGGACGGTGGCCAGCCAGGCGAAGCCGATGAGGAAGGAGAAGACCATGACCGAGGCGAAGCTTGGGGAGAGGACGAGCATCAGGAGCGCCAGGCCGCGGATGAGGTAGACCACCGCCAGGGGGACGGACTTGAGGCCCAGGCGATCGGAGAGGCCGCCCATCGTCAAGGTGCCGACGATGTTCATGCCGCCGATCACCGACAGGACGTAGCCGCCGAGCTCCTTCGAGAAGCCGAGATCGTCGAGGTAGGCGGCGATATGCGCCGACACCATGCCGACGGTCCAGCCGCAGACGAAGAAGCCGCCGCAGAGGAGCCAGAAGGGGAGGGTGGTGGAAGCCTCCCCCAGGGTGCACTCGCGCGACGGCGGGGTAATGATCGCGGCACGGACGGGAGTGCGGCCCGGCGGCTCGGAGCGGCTGGGGGGTGCTGCGTCGCGGGGAGACGCGGCGACGGCGCCGTCGGGGAACTGGCCCAGCACCTCGGGACGCTCCCGCACGAAGATGATCAGGATCGGCACGATGACGAGGAGAACAAGGAGGCCCGAGGCGAACAGGGTCGCGCGCCAGCCGTAGGCGATGAGGGCGAAGGCGAAGAGCGGCGCGACCAGGAACTGCCCCGCCGAGGCGCCGGCCGTGACGACCGACAGGGCGGTGCCGCGGTAGCGCTTGAACCAGCGCTGCACGAGGGCCGCCGAGGAGCCGATGGCGGAGCCGGCCACGCCGAGCGGGTAGAGGACGCCGAAGGTGGCGAAGAAGTGCCACGGCGCCTGCGTGAAGCTGATGAGGATGGTGACCACGGCCGTCAGGAGCGCGCCCGCGGCCATCGTCGGGCGGGCGCCCCAGCGGTCGAGCAGGCGGCCGGTGAACGGCTGGTAGAAGCCGATGAGCAGGTTGCTGAGGGCGAACCCCTGCGACACGAGGGAGCGGCTCCAGGTGAGCTCCACGCTCATGGGCTTCAGGAAGATGCCGGAGCTGAAGCGCACGCCGAGGATCAGGAGATTCGTGAAGGCGCAGACGCCGAGGATAATCCAGCCGTAGTAGAGTTTCCGCTGCGCACCCGCATCCATGCCCTTGTGTCTCCCGCAGCCGTCGCGCCGCAACGCCGTCCCTCCCAGCCTGCTCCATCCTTGGCGCGTCACAGGCGGTGACGCTCCCCGGTTCGCCTCCCGCGGCCGTCGCGTCCTTTGCCTGCGGCGGCGAGCATCGCATCTGGACGCGAAGAGAGTCGGCCCTCTCCGGACCAACTCTCTCTCGAACGCCTCCCCCCAGCCGGGCAGGACCGCTCATCCGAGGCCAGCGGCGTTCACGGCGGGGGAAGACCGACGCCGGCGGGGAGAGGACGCGCGGCACGCCTCGGCTGGCGCCGCCCAGCCGCGAGGCCGGCCCCGTTTGAGTGCGCCGCCGCCGCCGCGCCTACTCGGTAGCCGGCTTCTTCTTCTCGGGCTGCTCAGTCGTTGTCTTTGTCTCCTTCTTGGTCACCTTCTTCTTGCTTGCCGGGGCCTTCGCCGGGATATTCTTCGGCACGGCGTTCTTCACGGCGGGCACGGTCCGCAGGTAGGCGTACATGGCGCGCAGGTCCTCATCGCGAATGCCGCGATAGGTCTCCCACTCCATCTGCGTGTAGGCGTACTTCTTGCCCTGGGGATTGACGCCCTCCTTGAAAGCGCGCAGGAAGTCGGCCTCCGTCCAGGAGCCGATGCCCGTCTCTGGATCAGGGGTGATGTTCTTGGGATAGGCGCGCATGCCGGCGGGGCCTGGGAAGCCGACGTTCTGCGGCGGCCCTTGACGCCGCTTGACGTTCTTCGCCGGCACGCCGGAGAACTCCAGCCGGGCGATGCGCTGGCCCTTTGCGCCGATGGGCGAGTGGCATCCGATGCAGTGGGCAACGTTCACGGCCAGGTATTTGCCGCGCGCCACGAGGTTTTCCTGCGCTTGCGCCCCGCCGCCGCGCGGGGGAAACCCCACGGCAACGGCCAGGCTTACCGCGATGAAGAGGAGGAGGGAGGAGCGCCGCGGCGCCACGGAGAGGGAGCGACCCGCGGCGACGCGCAAGGTCTGAAACCTGGTGAACAGAGCCATACGAAACCCTTTCTTTAGCGCAAAATTGCGAACGCTTGTTCCCTTGGCGAGACCGCGGCGAGGAGGAGGGCGCCGCCACCCCCACAACCAGCGGCGGGAGCTGGGGAAAGGAGCTCGCCGCCGCCCCGCCCCCGAGAATCGAGGCTGATGCCGTTATTTTTTCACGCGCATGGACGCCGGCGCCTTGTTCTTGATTGGGGCAATGGTGCGCAGATAGGCGTAGATCGCCTTCAAGTCGGCATCCGTCATGCCCTGGTAATCAGGCCAGGCCATGAAGGGATCGACGCGCTTGCCGTCCGGCCGCACGCCGGAGCGCATGAGGCGCATGAAATCCTGCTCGGTCCACTTCCCCAGCCCTGTCTCCTGATCGGGCGTCAGGTTGGACGCAAAGATGCGCCAGCCGCTGGGCTGCGCCCAGCCGGTGTTCTGCGGCGGACCTAGGCGGGGAGGCTGTTCCGGCGCGCCGGCGAGGAACTTCTCCTTGATCGGCCGCCCTTGCCGATCCAACTGGGTATGACAGCCGCAGCCATTCAACGCCGTGACGATATACCTGCCGCGCTCCACCAGCGCCGCGTCGCTCTGCCCGTAGGCTGGGAGGCCAAACAGGAGCACCATCCCCAGCGCCAGGCACGGTAAGAGAATGCCACCCCAACGACCCTTCATGCCGATCTCCTGAAGCAGTGTGCCGGAAAGCGCCGCGCCGGTTCAAGATGCGCCTCGCCCTGCCGGCATGGTGAGCCGCGCAAGGTCCTGTCTCCCTTCCCTCCCCACGCGTCCCAGGCGTTGGGAGGGGAGCAGCGGCGGGAAAGCCGGGACCCTGCGATCAGCATTTCGACACGATGATCCAGATGTCGCCCACCATTTCATGCCTTTCCGGCACTTTCCGTCAAGCGAAAAATTTTGCGCCCGTCCGCCGCCCCGAGGGCAACCGGCCGGTGGGAGGCCATCGTCCCGCGGCCCCGAACGGCGCCAGGCAAGCCGCCCGCCCCGCGCCGCCGGTCGTTGACACGCTGCGCTCCTTCCGTTACAACCTCCGTGTGGCTCCAGCTTGGCCGGTTTTCCGAAGGCGCCTCTCATGGCGCGGGTGGGTTCTCCCAAGAGCTTCAGGCCAGAGTGGTTACAGAGCTTGATGCTATGCTTCCGGCGATACTGGACCGGGCATTCAAGAGGGCGTTGTAGTTATGGAACGGCAGCCCCATGGGAGTCAGGTATCGAGCAGGGCCGTGGGGTCCCCAGTGGACGACAGTGACCTGTGAGATTGGATTATTCGGTCTCTCCGGGCCCAAGGCTTCCGCGTCCGAAAGGGGACCATTTTCCCTCCGCCGGGTGCGGTGCCGTCTTACTCCTTACCTGTTGCGTGGAAAGCTTGTAGCGATGCTGGCCGAGCTGGGAACGCGCTAGTCAAGGTCTGCCCCTCGCCACCTGCGCGCAGAGGCGCCGGGGCAGCCGAGGCTCCGCGTGCGACTGCGTGGGAGCGGTCTGACGAGTCCGCCCGTAATGGAGCGAACCATGATCCGCGCCATTGATATCCACACCCATACGTCCGACCAGGCGCACAAGGAGTTCCTTGGCGAGTATGGGAGGTTCTACGAGAAGTACTTCGGCCGCCCGCAGCGCATCATCAGCGTGGATGAGCAGGCGGACATGTACCGTGGGTTGGGGATGATGTTCGTGCTCTTGGCGTTGGACGCCGAGACGAATACCGGCAACCCGCGGATCAGCAACGAGCAGGTGGCGGAGGCCGCGAAACGCCACGGCGACGTGCTCATCCCCTTCGGCAGCGTTGACCCCTGGAAAGGCAAGTACGCCGTGCGGGAGGTGGAGCGCTGCGTCAACGAGCTGGGCATGAAGGGGATGAAGTTCCAGCAGATTCTGCAAGGCTTCTTCCCCAACGATCAACGCTTCTACCCCCTGTGGGAGAAGTGCCAGGAGCTGCAGGTGCCGCTGCTCTTCCACATGGGGACGACCGGCATCGGCGCCGGAGCGCCGGGCGGCATGGGGATCAAGCTCAAGTACGCGCAGCCTATCCCCTACCTTGATGACGTGGCGGCTGATTTTCCGGAGCTGCGCATCATCGGCGCGCATCCCGCCTGGCCGTGGCAGGAGGAGATGCTTGCCGTCTGCCGGCACAAGGCCAACGTCTACCTCGATCTCTCCGGCTGGTCGCCGAAGTACTTCTCCCCCTCCCTCATCCAGTACGCCAATACCTTGTTGCAGGATAAGATCCTCTTCGGCAGCGATTTCCCGGCCATCAGCCCGGAGCGCTGGCTGCAGGATTTCGAGCAGGCGCCCTTCCGCGACGAGGTGCGGCCGAAGATTCTGCTGGAGAACGCCAAGCGCCTCCTGAAGCTGGACGTGTGAGGGGGGCGAGGCAAGCTCCGCGGGCTGGCGGGAGTTCGCCCCGCGCCGGCCCCGCGTCATGGTCATAGGAAGAGAAGGAGCACCCCTGCCGCGCGTCCTTCAGGTGAGGAGACCGCCCTGGACGGCGGCGTGATTGGACCGTATCCAACGAGAAGGCGGCGCCGCAGATGTACCGCATGGCTATCGACGTTGGTGGAACGTGCACGGACGGCGTGGTGGTGGACTCGGGGGGCGCCATGCACGTCGTCAAGGTGCCCTCGACCCCGGCGAACTTCGTGGAGGGCTTCGTCGCCTGCCTGGACCAGGCGGCGGAGGTTCTCCGTCTGAGTCTCGACGAGTTTCTCAGCCGGCTCGAGCTGTTGCTCCATGGCACCACCATCACCACGAACGCCTTGCTCACAGGGGCGGTGGCGAAGACCGGCCTGATCACCACGAAGGGCTTCCGCGACATCCTGGAGTTGCGGCGCGGGGCGCGCTCCACCCTCTACAACTACCGGGTGACGTTCCCACCCATGCTGGCGCCGCGCCACCTGCGCCTCGAGGTGGAGGAGCGCGTGCTGAGCACGGGCGACATCATGACGCCGCTGCGCGAGGCGGACGTTTACCGGGCGGTGGAGCAGTTCAAGGCGGCCGGCGTGGAGGCCGTCGCGGTGTCGTTTCTCTTCTCCTTTCGGCATCCGGAGCACGAGCAGCGCGTGGCCAAGATTCTTGCCGCGGAGCTGCCGGAAGCGTATGTATCGATCTCCTCCGAGGTGTTGCCCCGGGTGGGAGAGTACGAGCGCACCAGCACCACGGTGGTGAACGCCGCGGTCGGCCCGCCGCTGCGGCGCTACCTCGACCACTTGGAGCACCTCCTGCGCCGGCACGGCTTCAAACGCGAGCCGCTCATCATGCAGTCGAACGGCGGCGTGCTGCCGGCGGGAGCCGCCTGGCGCCACGCCGTTGGCTCGCTCCTCTCGGGACCCTCCGCGGCCATTCCCGCCGCGCTCCTCTTCGCCGCGACGCTGGGGACGCGCAGCGTCATCTCCGTGGACATGGGAGGCACGAGCTTCGACGTCGCCTTGGTGAATAACGGTCACATGCAGACCACGATGGAGAAATCGATCAACCACCAGCGTCTCGCCCTGCCCATGCTGGACATCCACACCATCGGCGCCGGCGGCGGCAGCATCGCCTGGGTGGATGCCGGCGGGCTGCTGCACGTCGGGCCGCACAGCGCCGGCGCCGATCCAGGCCCGGCGTGCTACGGCCGAGGCGGCGCCGACCCGACGGTGACCGACGCCAATCTCGTGCTCGGCTACATCAATCAGGAGCACCTCCTGGGCGGCGCCATCCGCTGCGATCGCGCCGCGGCGGCGCAGGCGATCGGCGCGAAGGTCGCCGAGCCGCTGGGCATCAGCGTGAGCCAGGCGGCCCATGCCGTCGCTACTGTGGTCAACCACAACATGGCCGATGCCATTCGCCTCGTTTCGGTGCGGCGCGGCCATAACCCGAAGGAGTTCGTCCTCTGCGTTGCGGGCGGCGCCGGCCCGGCCCACGCCGCCGAGCTTGCCAAGGAGGTCGGGGTGCCGCGGGTGCTCATCCCCAAAACGGCCGCCGCCTACTCCGCACTCGGCATGCTGCACACCGACCTCATGCGCAGCTACGTCGAGACCTTCTTCACCCGCCTCGAGAACCTCTCCCTGCCGCGTCTCAATGAGCTCTTCGAGAGGCTGGAGCGGGAGGGGGTGAGAACCTTGCAGGAGGAGGGGACTCCCGACGTCGCCATCGAGGTGGTGCGCTCCATGGACATGCGCTACCTGGGCCAGATTCACCAGGTGGAGGTGCCGGCGCCGCCGGGACGCCTCACGCAGGCGGAGGTGCGGCAGCTCGCCGAGGCCTTCCACCGCAAGCACCACCAAACCTACACCTTCTCCGATGCGCGCTCCGAGATGGAGATCGTCGATTGCCGCGTTCTGGTCATCGGCCGCCTCGCCAAGCCGCCGCTGCGGCCGGCGCCGCCGGCCGCGGGCCTCGAGGCGGCGCGGAAGCCGGCGCGACCGGCCTACTTCGCCGCCCTGGGCGGCTACGTCGAGACCGCCATCTGCGACGGCGCGCTGCTCGGCGCCGGCAGCCTCATCACCGGTCCCGCCATCATCGAGGAGACGGCCATGAGTGTCGTCATCCCGCCGGACTTCCAGTGCACAGTTGATCGTTACGGCAACTACCTGCTGAGCGAGGTGCAAGCATGACGGGCGAGACCCCGCGCGTCGATCCCTTGAGTGTGGCGGTGATCCAGAACCGGCTGCTCTCCATCACCGAGGAGATGGGGGTGGTCTTGCTGCGCACCACGCGCTCGCAGATTCTCAACGAATGCCACGACTTCTCCACCGCGATCTTCAACCAGCATGGGGAGCTTCTGGCGCAGGCGGAGGATGTGCCGATCCACGTGGCGGGGAACCATTTCATGGCGCGCGCCATCCTGAAGAGCTTCTCCGCCGAGGAGATCGCCGCGGGCGATATCTACCTGATGAATGACCCTTACTCACATAACGCCGGGGCCCACCTGCAGGACTGGACGTTCTTCCGGCCCGTCTTCCACGAGGGCAAACCGGTCTTCTGGGTGATGTGCCGGGCGCACCAGATGGACGAGGGGGGCTCCATGCCGATGGGGTTCAACCCGCTCGCCTACGACATCATCGCCGAGGGGCTGCGCATCCCGCCGATCAAGCTGCACGAAAAGGACCAGCCCATCCGCTCCGTGGTCGATCTCATCCTGCAGAACGTGCGCTTCCCGGCGGAGCTGAGAGCTGACCTGCTGGCCTTCGCGGGCTGCCTGAAGCTGGGGGAGCAACGCCTCCATGAGGTCATCGAGAAGTACGGCTACCCGTTGCTGGCGGCCAGTGTTGACGCCGCCATGGAGAGCAGCGAGAAGGCCATGCGGGCCGAGATCGCGCGCATCCCGAACGGCGTCTATGAAGACGAGGTGTACGCCGACCACGATGGCGCCACCGACCAGACGGTGCGCGTGCGCTGCCGCATCACGGTCGAAGATGAGTCGATGTGCGTCGATTTCACCGGCAGCGAGGCGCAGCGCCGCTTCATCAACAGCCCGCTCCCCAACACCTACGCCGGCGCCTTCATCGGCATCTTCACCTCGGTGACCCCCGACATCATCCACAACGAGGGATGCTACCGGCCGGTGACGATCGTGGCGCCGGAGGGGAGCGTCGTCAATCCCGTCTACCCGGCCACCACCGGCTGCTGCACGCTGGTCCTCGGCTGTCACATCATCGACGTGGTGATGAAGACCTTGGGGCAGGCGATTCCGCGGCAGGTCTCGGCCGGCTGGGCGAGCCACTTCACCATCAACCTCAGCGGCCGCCGACCGGAGAGCGGCGAGCTCTACGCCAACGTCAACTTCTGCGGCAACGGCGGCAGCGGCGCCATCTGGGGCTACGACGGCTGGCCGCACATTGCGCCGGTGAACTGCAGCGGCGGCATCATCAAGGCAAGCATCGAGATGCTGGAGATGCGCAATCCCTGGCAGGTGCGGGAGTACGCCCTGCGCACCGATTCCGCCGGCGCCGGCACCTACCGGGGTGGGCTTGGCGTGTCGCTGCGGTTCGTCAACCACGGCTACGACAGCCACTTCATCCTGCTGGGGGACGATCACTCCGCCGCGCCCCCCTTCGGGCAGGACGGGGGCAAGCCGGCCACGCGCTCGCGCTGCTGGATCGAGCGCGGCGACGAGCGGCTGCCGGTGCGCACCAAGCAGCACTACGTCGTCCAGCCCGGCGATCACATCGTCACCGAGACCACCGGCGGCGGCGGCGTCGGCGACCCGTTGGCGCGGCCCGCCGCGCTGGTGCGCGAGGATGTCGTCAATGGCTACGTGTCGGTGGAGCGGGCGCGGAGCGACTACGGGGTGGCGCTCGATACCGCGACGCTCGCGCTCGATGAGGCCGCGACGGCGCGGCTGCGGGGCCGGGAGCGGGCGGGGGAGGCGCACGGAAGAGGCGAGGAGAAGAGCGCATGAGCGGAGCCCGCCCCTCCTGGCCGTCCATGCGGGCCAAGGAGCAGGCCTCCAGCGGCGCTCGGAGAAGGGAGTTTCCTCACGGTTGCCCATGGGCGCGCCGCCCGCCCGGGAAGGGATGAAAATGGGGTTTAGAAGGGGCAACCGTCTCTCATGTCGAAGGGTTCGGCGCCCTGGCTGGGTGTAGGGGCGCCGCTTGCTGCGCCCCAGCGTCGCGGCTCATCGGGGGCGACTCGGAGGGCGGGGCAAGCCCCGCCCCTACAGTTCTGAATATCCCGTCCGCTGTGACCCGCACGCTGGCAAACCTGCAAGGTCGTGACATCAACCACGTAGACGCTTATTTTCGAGGCAGCAGGCACTCGTAGGGGCGGTTCGCGAACCGCCCCTACCATCGGGGTGCAAGGAACCACAGATGAACACGGATGGACACTGATATCTGTGTGCCTCCGTGTCCATCAGCGGTTCCTTCCCCTGCCTTCTCCGCGCCCTCTGCGTCTCCGCGGTGTAATTTATTGAACCGCGGAGACGTAGAGAGCGCCGAGCTGGAGGAGACCGGCCGCATGCACGTCAGCCTCATCATCACGTAAAATCAACCGCTTCGACGCTTATTTTCGAGACGGGGGAGGAGCATGCGGCCCAGAGCCGCGCGGCGAACGAACCGGCGGAGCGCGCCGCGTCATCAGTACAGATCGGAGCCGCCGTTCACCGCGATCATCTGCCCCGTGATGAAGTCGCTGGCCGGAGAGGCCAGGAAGAGGATGGTGCCGACGACATCCGCCGGATACTGCGTCCGCCGCAGGCAGCGGCTGCGGACCGTGGGGTCCGCGGTTTCGTTGTACTCCGGCGGCGGTGGCGTGGTGTAGGTCAACCCCGGCGCCACCGAGTTGACGCAGATGCCGAACGGCCCCACCTCGCGCGCCAGGGCGCGGGTGAACGCCACCACGCCGCCTTTCGAGGTGGCGTAGTGCAGGAAGTTCGGCGGCTTGCCGGAGAAGAAGCTGTTCGAGGCGAAGTTGACGATCTTGCCCTTGCCCTGCCGCCGCATGTAGGGGAAGACCGCCTTCACGCACAGGAACGGCCCGCGCACGTTCACCGCCATGATGCGGTCCCACTCCGCCTCGTCAATCTCCCAGAAGGGCTTGCGGGCAAGCTGGGCGCCGACGATGCCGGCGATGTTGAGGAGGATATCGATGCGCCCGTAACGCGCGACGGTGGCCTCGGCCATCGCCTGGGTGCTCCGGCCCTGCGCGACGTCCGTGCGCAAGGGCAGCGCCTCGCCCCCCGCCGTGACGATCGCCTCGGCGGTGTCACCGCAGTCCAGGATGTCCGCCAGGGCGATCTTCACCCCCTCGCGGCTCAAGCGCAGCGCGCAGGCCCGGCCGATCCCCCGCGCCCCTCCCGTCACGATCGCCACCTTGCCAGCGAGACCGCCCACCATCGGCATTCTTCCTGATCATCCGCCTTGCGGTGCGGCCTGCGAACGGGAGCGCCTCGCGGCGCCGACGCGCCGACACGCTAGCACGGCCGCACCTGCGCGCGGGTGGTGAACCAGCACCCCGCGCGCGACACGAGCGGCAGTGTTCCCCTGGCGCCGGCTCAGCCCGCGAAGCGCGGCATGAGCTCCCGCATGCAGAGCTTGAGCTGCGCGAACTGATCCTTGGCGGCGAAGCGCACGATGACGCGCTTCACGCCCAGATCGATGTACTCCTGCAGCACCTTGGCGCACTCGTCGGGGGTGCCGAAGATGGTCACCTGCTGCGTGGCGATCATGTCGCGCGGCTGGTAGTAGTAGTTCTCCATGTACCGCCAGCCGTCCTCGCGCGCCGCCTCGCCGTTCGCGTTCAGGTTGAAGCTGGCGTAGAAGGTCGGCTCGATGGCCTCCCCGTCCCGGCCGATGGCAGCGGAGAAGGCGATGAGTTTGTCGCGGCAGATTTTGAAGACCTCCGAGGTGATCGCGTTCGTCATCCAGGCATCCCCCAGGGCCGCCACCCGGCGCAAGCCGCTGTCGACGTTGTTGCTCGCCATGAGGATGGGGATGCCGGGCTTCTGGATCGGCTTCGGCAGGACGCCGATCTCCTCGAAGGAGTAGTACTTGCCGGAGTAGGCGACCTTCTCCTCGCGCCAGAGCATGCGGAGAATCTTGATCACCTCGTTCATGCGCCCCGCCTTCTGCTCGACGGGCACGCCGCAGGCGCGGAACTCGCGGTCGATGAGGGTCGTGCGGCGCGCCACCCCCATCCCCAGGATGATGCGGCCGCCGGAGAGCACGTCGAGATTGGCGGTGGCCTGCGCCAGCAGCACCGGGTTGCGCAGCGCGGGGAGAAGCACGGAGGTGCCGAGCTTCACCCGCCGGGTCTTCGCCGCCAGGGCGCCGAGCGTCGTCAGGCACTCCATGCGCGGCTTGGCGATGACGCTGTCGCCGATCCAGAGGTGCTGGAAGCCCAGCTCCTCGACCGCGGCCGCCAAGTCCCACAGCTCGCCGACATTGGGGGCCTGCGGGTTCTCGAGGAGCAGACCCCGGGTGGGGAGCAAAAAGCCGAACTCGATCGCCTTCCTCGTCATGTGCGTTCCCTTCTGCGATGTTGGAGCAGGCTCGCGCCCGAGTTGATCCTGGTGGGTGCTCGTGTTCGGCGCTTCCTCCAGCCGCTCCGGCCGCCGAGCCCCGGGGTGGCGGCCGGCGCCCGCGGGCCCGATTCCTTGCCGCGTCCCCGCGCCGCCCAAACGCTCCTCCTCGCCGCGCAGAAGAATGCCTTCGAGAACGCCTCACCCCTCGAGGCGCCGGGCTTGAAAACGCTCCTCATCACCCTTGCGCAGATGGGCTTGACCAAGTACTCTGCTTCAAGGTAGTTTCCTCTGAGCGAGCGCGTTTATCAAGCTAAAAGCTGCACGGGTGGTGGGTTTGCCCACATGGCGCCTTGTCTTCCCGAGGCGCGGTGCGGAGGGGCGCCTCTCGGAAAGCGCTGTGTCAGCGCGGTCAACCCGCCGCAGCGCCACGGCCAAGCGCCGCGCAAGAGCGCTGGCGCAGTCTCAGGAAGCCCGACATCACGGGCCGGCGCCGAGGCGTCGGCCAGAGAGTTTGGGGCAAGGGGCCGTCCGCGGTGCGACGCGCGGCTCCAACGGAGAGGTCTCTGGCGCCTGCGGCTCGAGCCGGCGGTGAGGGGTTCGATGAACGCGGTGGAGGAGCAGCGGCAGCGACTCTCCGGCTGCTGTCACCAACTCGCAGGTGGGGGATGCCATGAGATGCAGGAAGAACTTCGCGCAGCTACGGATCGTCCTTCTTGGGTTGGCGCTCCTCGTGGGCTTGCTCGGCGTCCTGCTGGCGGCGGCGAAGGTGAGCGCCGAAGCGGTGAAAATCCGCCTCGGCCACGGCGAAGCACCCAATGACATCACCGCGATCGTCTTCCTCAACAAGCAGGTGCTGAAGCACGCGGGCACGTCCTACGTCGTCGACCCCATCCACTTCCGCGCTCCCCCCGCTACCTTCCCGGCGCTGGCGGCGAAAGAGCTGGACCTGACGTACATGTCCTTTCCAGGTTTCGCCTCGCTGGTCGGCAAGGCGAAGCTGGACGTGAAGATCGTCGCCGACATCATGGGCTATGCGGACGCGGAAGGGTCGCACTCCTGGGTGGTGCGCGAGGACTCGCCGATCAAGAAGCTTGAGGACCTGCGCGGCAAGACCCTCGGCACCAACGCCCTCGGCACCGGCATCGACTTCGCCGCCCGCAACCTCCTGCGCAAACACGGCCTCGAGTACCCGAAAGATTACCAGTTCATCGAGGTCAATTTCCCAAACCAGGAGGTCATGGTGCGGGAGGGCAAGATCGACGTCGGCGTGTTGCTCATCCCCCTCTGGCATCGGGCCAAGGCCAAGGGAGGCCTGCGGCGGCTCTTCACCTCCTTTGACGGCACCGGCCGGACGCAGCAGCTCAGCCTCATCGCCCGCACGGAGTTCCTCACCCAGCACCGTCAGGCCATGCAGGACTTCATCGATGACTGGCTGCGCTCCGTGCGCTGGTATCTCGATCCCAAGAACCGCGACGAGGCCATCCGCATCACCTCTCGGTTCACGAAGATCCCCGAGGCAGCCTTCAAGGCCTGGGCGTTCGGACCGGGTGATGTCTATCGCGACCCCGACGGCTTCCCCGACCTCCTGGCACTGCAAAAGAACCTCGATGATCTCTACAGCCTGGGGATGACGACGTTCCAGGTTGACGTCCTGAAGCACGTGGACCTGAGCTTCGTGCGCAGCGCGCGGATGAGACTGAAGTAAGTTTCTTCGTCCAGAGGCAGAGGGCAGGCAGGCCGGGGGCGTTCCATCCGCTCGCACCCATGAGGTCCGCCCCGCCCCGGGTTCTCTGCCTGGCGCTCGCCGGGCTCGCCTCGACCACGATCGCCTCACGGCCAGGTGCGACTGACTCCGCTTCGTCCGCCCTGCCATCCCCCGCCCTGCCGAGGGACTGGGCTGGAGGGGCACGGAATCGTTGTCGCGGAGGCGGGCGGTGCAGAACACGCGCTTCGACTATTCCCCGATCATCACCCGCCCGCCGCTCCGCTGGCCCGACGGCGCCCGCCTCGCTGTTTGGGTGGCGACGAATATCGAGTACTTTGAGGTCGATCAGCCGGCGGCCTCGCTGCGGCCCGTCCCCTACCTCCCGGATGTGGCGAACTATGCTTGGCGCGACTACGGCACGCGGGTCGGCATCTGGCGCATCATGGAGCTGCTGGACCGCTGCGCGGTGCGCAGCAGCGTCATGTTGAACTCCCGCGTCTGCCACTCCTACCCGATCATCGTCGAGGAGGCCACAAGGCGCGGCTGGGAGTTCCTGGGGCACGGCATCACCAACTCCCGGCGCCTGGTGAAGCTGAGCGAGGACGAGGAGCGGGCGGTCATCCACGAGGTGGTGACGACCATTGCAGCGGCCACGGGCATGCCCCCAAAAGGTTGGTTGGGGCCAGCCATGGCCGAGACGTTCAACACCCCTGACCTCCTCGCCGAAGTGGGTATCGAGTATGTCTGCGACTGGTGCAACGACGATCAACCGTATCCGATGCGGGTGCGCGCCAATCGCTTGATCTCCGTCCCCTATACGAACGAGCTGAACGATTTGCCGGCCTTCCTCGGCATGGGGGTGTCGGGCGAGCAGTTCCTGCAGATGATCCGCGATCAGTTCGACGTTCTCTACCGCGAGGGGGCGCGGAGCGGCCGCGTGCTGTGCCTCTCCCTGCATCCGTTCATCCTCGGTCGTCCCACGCGCATCAGGTACCTTGAGGAAGCCCTCGATTATATCCTGGGGCACGACGGCGTCTGGTGCACAACCAGCGGCGAGATTGCGGCCTGGTACTACGAGCACTACTACGAGGCGCCGCGGCCGCTCGCCTGACCGCACCTCAGATCGAGGCGGCTGCGGGTGCGGGGTGCGCCGTTGCTCAGTGTGGACTCTGTTCAAGCCGGTGATGCTGCGCCGCAACGTTCGCTCCGCCCCCCGCGCGGGGGAGGAGCGGGCGCGCGGATCGCCGGCGCAAGCCGCGAGGCGGGAGGACGCATCATGGTGAGGGCGTGGTTAGGAAGCGGGAGGAGCGTACGGAGCGCGTGGCGGCCTGGTGCTCTTACACGCTGGCTGGGAGGGCTGGCGCTGCTCGGCCTGCTGCTCGGTCCGCAGGGATCGGCCCTGGCCCAGGCGGGCAAGGCGATCAGCGTCGCCTACATGCCCATTGCGAACTGCTTGCAGTTCTTCGTGGCGCTGGACAAAGGCTTCTTCACCGAGCAGGGCGTCGAGGCGAAGCGCAAGGTCCTCGCCGGCGGAGCCGTGATTGCGCCGGCCCTGGAAGCGGGCGACGTCCAGGTGGGGTACTCAAACTCCATCTCGATCATCGCGGCTCACGATCGGGGCTTTGATTTCCAGATCATCACCCCCGCGCCTCTGCATGAGGCGCCCAAGCATGTGTTCAACGGCTTGCTGGCCGGGGCGAACACCTCGATCACGACGCTGAAGGATCTGGAGGGCAAGCGCGTCGCCATTAACACCCTGGGAAATATCAATGACCTGAACATGAAGATGATCGCCGCGAAGTACGGCATCGACCTGGCGAAGGTGAAGCTCCTCGAGGTGGACTTCCCGAAGATGGAGCCGGCCCTGCGCAACAACCAGATCGACGCGGCCATCCTGACGGAACCGTTCTACACCGTGGTGGCCAAGAATAAGGTGGGCCGCCCCGTGCTGGCGGATACCTTCAGCGCCATTGCGCCGCGCTTCCTGGTGGCCGTCTGGTTTGCGAAGAAGGCCTGGATGGAGCAGAACGCCGAGCTCGCCGGAAAATTCAGCACAGCCATGAACCGCGCCACCGACTACATCAATGGGCACATGGGGGAGATGCCCGAGCTGATCTCGCGCTACACGAAGTTAACCGCCGCGCTGGCCAAGGAGATCGGCTGGGCCGGGTTCAGCACGAGCATCAAGAAGAGCGACCTGCAGGTCCTCATCGACAGCTCGCAGAAGTACGGGTTCATCAAGAAAACGTTCAACGCCGGAGACATCGTGTCGAAGTTCGTCCCCGTCACTGAGTAGGGACGCAGGCGGGCGCGCGACGTTGCGCCTGCTGGGGGCTCGATCCCCTGCGCCCCCGGTCGCCGCGACTGCCGCGCGGGCGCGGGGTGTCGAAGGTGAGTCGTGCCGCGAAGGAGGAAGCACCGCGATGGCGGAGATGACAGGCGGCGAAGCCCTGATCGCGACCGTGAAGGCGGCGGGGGTCGAATATCTCTTCGGCCTGCCGGGAAGCACCTGCATGCACATCCTCGATGCTGTGGTGCAGGAACCGTCATTAAAATTCATCCTGGCGCTGCACGAAGGCAGCCTCGTGTCGATGGCCGATGGCTACGCGCGCGCCAGCGGCAAGCCGGCGTTCGTCAACATCCACGCCCTGCCGGGAACGGCGAACTCGATCGGCCCGCTCTTCGACGCCTATCGGGACCGTTCCCCCCTCGTCGTGGTGGCGGGTCAGCAGGATCAGCGGGTGCTCGGCCGGGATTCGCACACCGAGGCGCAGGACCTCACCGAGCTGCCGCGGCAGTTCACCAAGTGGTCCTGGGAGGTGCCGCGCGCCGACCGCATCCCCGAGGCCCTGGCGCGGGCCTTCAAGGTGGCCACCACGCCGCCGACGGGCCCGGTCTACCTCTCCATCCCTTCTGACATGCTGGAGGCGCGGCAGGAATACACCATTCCCGACATGACCCGCTACCGCGTCAGCTCGCGGATTCCCGGCGACGCCGCGCAGCTTGCCAAGGCGGCGCAGCTCCTCCTGGAGGCGAAGAGGCCGTTCATCGTCGCGGGCAGCGGCGTGCAGACGGAAGACGGCGTGGACGAGCTGGTGGAGCTGGCCGAGCTGCTCGGCGCGCCGGTGGTCTCGGAGCCCTGGAATTCCTTCCTCGGCTTCGAGCCGGAGCACCCCCTGTTCTTCGGTGAGTTCGCTCTCGACGCCGCCTACGACGGGCCGCCGGACCTTGTCCTCGGGGTGGCCTGCCGGATGTTCCTCGAGTTCAGCTACACGGCGCGCGCCAAGCTGCCGCCGGCCGCGCGGGCGATCCACCTCAACGTCGACGCCTGGGAGATCGGCAAAATCTATCCGGTGCAGGTGGGCGTCGTCGCCGACGCGAAGAGCGCGCTGAGCGCCTTGGTCCGCATCGTCAAGAGCACCATGACGGAGGCGCAGCGCGGCGCCTGCGCGGCCCGCCACGGCCAGGTCGAGCGGGCCTGCCGGGAGCAGCGCGCCCGACGCGCCGTCGAGCAGCAGGCGGAGCCGGACGCCGTGCCGATCCGTCCCTGGCGCTTGGTCCACGCCCTCAACGAGGTGCTGGGCGACGACGTCGTCATCGTCCGCGAAGCGCCGACAACCAAGTTCCACCTCATGACCTACTTCCAGTTCAAGCGGCGCGACTCCTTCTTCGGCCAATCGAGCGGCCATCTCGGCTGGGGCTTCCCGGCCTCCCTCGGCGTGCAGCTCGCGCGGCCGGAGCGCCCGGTTGTCGCCTTCGTCGGCGACGGCTGCTTCATGTTCAACCTGCAGGGGTTGTGGACGATGGCGCGCTACCAGCTTCCCGTGCTGGTGATCGTCTGCAACAACCAGACCTACATGTCGGTGAAGTACTCGCTGCACTTCCGCGCCAAGGGGAAGGCCTCTCAGACGGGGGAGTACCACGGCGTCGATTTCGGCGTGCCGCGCATCGACTACGTGACGGTGGCGGCGGGCTTCGGCATCCATGCCGAGCGGGTGGAAGACCCCGGCGAGCTGGCGGCAACCGTGAAGCGGCTCGTGGACCTGCGGCGGCCGGCTCTCCTCGACGTGGTCATCGACCCGAAGGATACCGGCACCTACCGGCCGCGCCTGCCGTAAGGGGAAGGACGGCAAGCAGTTCCCGGCGCCGAGCAGGTTCTGCCGCCTCCCGACGCCGTGGAGATTTCCCTTGGAAGGCCGGCGCGAGCTGCCACGGCTTGGGGCGGCGAGGCGGCGTGAAGCGCAACACAGAGATGAGGGCGGCAAGCGATGTTCGTCAGCCTACGTGAGTTCTTGACAGCCCTGGAGAACGACGAGCGGATGCGCGGGCAGCTCTGCCGGGTGGCGACGCCGGTGGACAAGGCGTGGGAGATCGCGGCGGTGACGCGCCTGGCGATCCAGCGCTTCCGACGCGAGTGGCGTCCCGCCCTCCTCTTCGAGCGGGTGCGGGGCTACGAGATGCCGGTCGTGGTGGGCGCTCTGTTCAACCCCACGAAGTACGCCTACGCCCTCGGCTGCTCGCCGGCGGAAATCCTCGAGCGCTGGCTGCAGGCGCTGCGGCGGCCGCTGCAACCTGTCCTCGTCAGCCAGGGGCCGTGTCAGGAGGTGGTGCGCCAAGGGACGGAGGCGAACTTCTTCGATCTGCCGATTCCGGTCTGGACGCCCGGTTACGACGCGGCCCCCTACCTCACCGGGAACTGCGTCATCAGCCGCGACCCGGAGACCGGCGCGCGCAACGTCGGCACCTACCGCATGCAGGTGAAGGGGGAGCGCCGCGCCGGGCTGGGCCTGCATTCCTTCAACCACGGGCATCAGCACCTGCTGAAGTATGAGAAGCTCGGCCGGCCCATGCCGGTGGCGGTCGCCATCGGCTGCGACCCCAGCGTGGCCATGACCTCCGTCGCCAAGCTGGAGCTCGGCGACGATGAGCTGGCCCTCGCCGGCGGCTTGCGGGGAGCGCCGGTGGAGCTGGTCCGCTGCCGCACCATCGACCTCGAGGCGCCGGCGCATGCCGAGATCATCCTCGAGGGGGAGGTGCCGGCCGGCGTGCGCGAGATCGAGGGACCGTTCGGCGAGATGTCGGGATACGTCAGCCCGGCGGCGGAACGGCCCATCTTCGAGCTGAAGTGCATCACCTGCCGCAGCGCGCCCCTCCTGCAGGCCTACGGCAGCCAGAAACCACCGAGCGAGAGCGCCAACCTGCGCGGCATCGCCAATGCCGCCATGGTGTACCGGACGCTCGTGGAGACGGAGCGCCTGCCCGGCATCCTCGATGTCCACCTCGCCGACAGCACCTCGGCCCACGGCCACGTGCTCATCAAGATGCAGCCGCGCAGCCGCGACCACGTGCGCCAGGTGCTCGCGGCGGCGCGCCGCCTCGGCCCGCGCTACGGGAAAATCATCACCGTGGTGGACGAGGATATCGACATCCGCGACGCCGAGGAGGTGGACTGGGCGCACTCCTTCCGCATGCAGCCGGCGCGCGATGTCGCCATCATCGAGGAGCCGCTGTCCTTCCCGCAGGACCACTCGCTGGCGCCGCCCGGAACCCCTCCGGAGGAGCGGCCCGCAAGTTCGAAGATGATCATCGACGCCACGAAGAAATGGCCCTACGAGCCGGTGTCGTTGCCCGAAGCCGAGGCGATGAAGCGCGCCGAGGAGCGCTGGCGGGAGTACGGCATCGGCGTGGAGGGCTGAGGAGCGCGGCGGACGGCGCCCCGCGCGCCTCGCGGCTCAATCCTGACACTGGTCGATGAGGACATCAACGAGCGCCGGGCCTTTCACGGCAAGGGCGCGTTCCAGGGCGGGCCGGATCGCCTCGGGTTCCTCGACGCGCTCGCCGGGGATGTCGAAAGCCTGGGCCAGCCTGGCGAAGTTGATCCCTGTCTCGCCGAAATCGGTGCCAATGGAAGCAAGCTCCGGGGAGAGGTTGCCGCGTTGGCGGAGCTGGTTCTTCACCGCCATGTAGGCGTGGTTATTGAAGACGATGATGAGCACCGGAAGCTGGTAGCGCTGCGCCGTCCACAGGGCCTGGTTGCTGAACATGAAGCTGCCGTCGCCGATGCAGGCGACGACCTTCTGCGTCGGGTGGGCGAGCTGCACGCCGAGGGCCGCGGGCAGGCCCCAGCCGAGGCAGCCGGCGGCCGAGCTGGCGAACCAGCGCTCCGGGTGGTGGATGCTGAAGTGCCGGGTGAGGAAGAGCTTCGAGGTGGGGCACTCATTGACGATGAAGACGTCCCGCGGCAGCGCGGCGCTCATCTCCCGCACCAGGCGCCAGGGCTTGATCGGCGCCTCGCCCCAGCCCTGGCTCGCTTCCTTCTCGAGCTGCCCGTCGTACGCCGCGCGCGCCGCTTGCACGCGCTCGTAGCGCTTCTCGGCGCGGCGCGAGCGCTGCGGGGTCATCGCCGCCTGCACCGCGCTCCCCAGCGCCAGCAGGGCGCTCTTGGCGTCGGCGATGGCGGCGACATCGACGTGGAAGATCTTGCCAAGCTCCCAGGGCTCCTCGCTGAACTGGATGACCCTCGTCGCCGGGGTGATGGGGGGCGGCGCGTTGTGGCGGTACTCGCGCACCAGGCGGCAGCCGACGCCGAGGACCACGTCCGGCGGGCCGTACTGCGGCAGGTCGTAGGAGAGGAGCCGATCCGGCAGGTTGAAGGCCATCGGGTGGGTGGTGGGGAAGGGGTGGTACGAGTTGCGCGGCTCGGTCACCACCGGGCACGCCACCAGGTCGGCCAGGGCGACGAGATCGCTGACGGCGCCGTCGCGCGCCACGTCCGAGCCGGCGACGATGAGCGGGCGCTCGGCGTCGAGCATCAGTGTGGCCGCCCGCCGCGCCGCCTCGCTGTCGCAGCCGAGGGTGCGCGAGGTGACGCAGGGCTCGGCGGGGAAATGGTCGATCTCCACCTCCTCGCTCATCAGGTTCGAGGGGAGCGCCAGGTAGACCGGCCCCTGGGGCGGCGACGCCGCCACCTTCAGCGCCCGCCGCAGCGCTTCGGCGGCGCGCTCGGCGCGCGGCACCTCCCAGCACCACTTGGTGACCTGCCGGGCCAGCTCGATCATGTCCGAGGACGAGGTGTGGGGGTCGCGCCCCAGCAGGCGCGTGTCCTGCTGCGTCGACAGGACGATGAGCGGGGAGCGGTCGCGGTAGGCGTCGTAGAGGCTGCCGATGGCGTTGCAGGTGCCCGGCATGGTGCTGACGTAGGCGACGGCGGGGCGCTGGGTGGCGCGGGCGTAGCCGTCGGCCATCCCCGCGGCGCACGTCTCGTGCAGCGCAAGGATAAACGTCACCTGCTTTTGCTGCGCCAGCGCGGCCATCATGCCGAAGCCGCTCGTGCCGGGCAGGCCGAAGAGGTACTCGACGCCGGAGCTGATGAGGGTGCGGACGAGTGATTCCCCGGCGGTCATGGTCGGCATACGTGCTCCTTCCTTCGAGGCGATTCCCGTGCTTCGTTTCGGCGGAGACCGCCGTTGCGATTGCGCAGGAGGTCGGGGGGCGTCGTACCAAGTGGTACTATAGCATGGCTCCGGGGCAGGTCGAAGCATGGGGGCCGGGACGATCCGCGCGGGGGGCTCCCGTAGCGCTCGTCCGTGAGCTTGGCCAGGACAGGAAAGGGAACACATCATGACGAAACGAGCCGCGCTCACGCGGGCGGAGATGTTGGACCTAGCTCACACCGCCGTCATCGTCATCGACGTGCAGAACGATTTCTGCCACGCCGGCGGCGCCTTCGACACGATGGGGGCTGACCTGTCGGCGGCGCAGGCCATGCTTCCCGTCCTCGCCTCCTTCCTCACCGCGGCGCGGGCCGCCGGCGCCATGGTGGTGCACGTCACGACGCACCACTCCGAGATGACGAACTCCCCCGTCTGGGAGAGCAAGGCGCCGCCCGGCGTGACCGTGCTGGGGAGCTGGGGGGCGGAGATTTGCGACGGCTATCCGGAGCTGCTGCCGCGGCCGGGCGAACCGCTCGTCATCAAGCACCGCTACAGCCCCTTCTACAATACCGATCTCGATCTCATCCTGCGCGGCCGCGGCGTTCGCACCATCGCCCTGGCGGGGGTGGCGACGAATGTCTGCGTCGAGACCGCCGCCCGGGACGGCATCGTGCGGGACTACTACGTCTTCGTCCTGCGCGACTGCACCGCGGCGTATGATCCGGCGCTGCACGAGAACTCCCTGAAGAACGTCACGCAGCGCTTCGGCTATGTCATCTCCTCGGAGGAGGCGCTGAGTCTCTGGGGGAGCCGCGAGCGCCTGGCGGCCAGGTGAGGCGGCGGGCGGCGCGGTGGCGCGATGCCGGGGCGGACATGCTGAAGTGAGGTGACGCATGCTGGACTGCTTCGATCTCCTCATCACGAACGGCATTCTCGTCAGCCCTGAACTGGGGATGCTGCGGGCGGAGGTCGCCATCGCGGGCGGCAAGATCGCCGCCATCGCGGAGCCGGGAGTCGTGACCGACGTCGGCCGGGTCATTGACGCGGGCGGCAACTACGTGCTCCCCGGCTTCATTGATCCGCACGTCCACTTCGGCAATCGCCGCCCTATCAGCGAGGAGATCGTCGAGACGAAGTCGGCCATCGCTGGCGGCATCACCACCCTGGGCGCCTACCTGCGCAATCGCGACGGCTCCTACTTCGACACCTTTCCCGAGGCGCTGGCGGCGGTGGAGAAGCTGGCTCACACGGACGTGCTGTTCCATTTCCAGATCTTCCACGAGCACCAGCTTCAGGAGATCACGCGCTATGCCCACGAGCTGGGTGTGACCTCCTTCAAGTTCTACATGTACGGCGCGCCAAACATCTCGCGCTCCGTGGATGACGCCTTCCTGCTGCGCGCCTTCCGCCTCCTCGCCGAGCTGGGGCATCCGGCCATCGCCTGCGTGCACGCGGAGAACGAGGCGATTGTCACCCACGCCACCGCGGCGGTGATGGGCCGCCCGCACGCCGACACCCTCGAGGAGTGGGAGGCAACCCACCCGGCGATCGCCGAGGAGGAGGCCGTGGCGCGCGCCGCCCTGCTGGCGGAGGCCGAGCAGGCGCGCCTTTACATCGTGCACCTCAGCAGCAAGGGGAGCGTCGTGCGGCTGCGCGCCATCCGCGACCGCTACCCGGAGGTGCACGTCGAGGTCACCTCGATCCACCTTTCTCTCACACAGTCCCACCCCTACGGGCTCTACCTCAAACGCCAGCCGCCGCACCGCGACGCCTCGCACCTGGAGGCCCTCTGGCAAGGGGTGCGCGACGGCGTCATCGACACGTTCGGCACCGATAACATCACCTCCCTGCGCAGCATGAACCAGCCCGAGAAGGGCCTGCTCGGCGCGCGCGCCGGCTTTCCGTCGCTGGCGACGCATGTGCCGATTCTGCTGACCGAAGGGTACCGCAAGCGCGGCATCCCGCTGCAGCGCATCGTGCAATGCGGCTCCACGCGACCGGCGCAGACCTTCGGCATCTACCCGCAAAAGGGTTCGCTGGTGATCGGGAGCGACGCCGATCTCGTCATCGTCGATGTCGAGCATGAAGCCCCGGTGACGATCGAACGTCTGCATAGTTGGGGCGACCACACGCCGTACGAAGGGGAGATGCTGACGGGCTGGCCGATCGTGACCATCAAGGGTGGCAAGGTGGCGTTCGAGAACAACCGCGTCACCTCCGAGGACGGCTGCGGGCGCTACCTGCGGCGCGCGGTGAGGCGCTGACGGCCCCTACCGGCGGGCGCGGTGGCGAGCGCGGCCGTCTCGCCGGCTCCTCCCCCGAGCCGACGCCCGACACCTTCATCGCCCCCTTCCAGGGACGCATTCATGCAGCTTCCCACGATCCTCGATGACGCGGCCCGTCTGCATGGCGACCGCACGGCGCTGGTCATCTCCAGGGGCGGCGCCGCGGCGACGTTCCATGCCGTTCACCGGCGCGTCCGCCAGGCGGCTGCGGCGCTGCGGCGGCAAGGCTACGGCGCCGGCGAGCGGATCGCCCTGCTGCTGCCAAACGGCGAGGCATTCCCCATCGTCTACTTCGCCGTCCTGCGGCTGGGGGCGATCGTGGTGCCGATCAACCCCCTGCTGAAGGCGATGGAGATTCGTCACATCGTCTCGGACGCCGAATGCGCCGCCCTGGTGAGCAGCCCCGCCAAGCTGCCGGAGGCCGCCGCCGGCTGCCGCGAGGTCCCCGGCCTGCGGCAGCTCTTCCTCTACGGCGAAGAGGAGCCGCCGGGCGTCAATCTCCTTGCCCTCGCCGACGCCGAGACGCCGGATGCCGCCCCGGCCCCTGGGACCGAGGACGACACGGCGGTGATCATGTACACCTCCGGCACCACCGGCCGCCCGAAAGGGGCGATGCTGAGCCACCGCAACCTGCTCTCCAATGCCAGGAGCGGCGCCGCGCTCTTCGGGTTCGGAGCGGACGACCGCGTGTTGACCGCCCTGCCGCTGACGCACATCTACGGCCAGACCTGCACCCTGAACGCCCCCTGGCTGGCGGGCGCCTGCGTCGTCCTGCACGACCGCTTCGACGCCGCGGAGGTGCTCGAGTCGATCCAACGGCGCCGCGTCACGGCCTTCCTCGGCGTCCCCACCATGTTCTGGCACCTCAGGAACGCGCTCACCTCCGGTCCCCAGGCGGGCGCGGTCGATCTCCGCTCCATCCGCCTGCTCAACTCTGGCGGGGCGACCTTGCCGGTGGAGGTCCTGCACGCCGTCAATGCGCTCTTTGGGGTGTCCATGCTCGAAGGGTACGGGCTCTCCGAAACCTCCCCCATCGTCCTCTCGAACACCGTCACCGGGGTGAAGAAACCCGGTTCGGTGGGGGTGCCGATCCCCGCGGTGGAGGCGCGGGTGGTGAACGACCGGGACGAGCCGCTGCCGCCCCGCGAGGTGGGCGAGATCGTGGTGCGCGGCCCGAACGTCATGCAGGGGTACTTCAGGAACCCCGCGGCCACCGCCGAGGTCATGCGCGGCGGCTGGTTCCATAGCGGCGATCTCGCCTACGTCGACGAGGACGGCTACTTCTTTATCGTCGGCCGCAAGAAAGAGATCATCAACCGCGGCGGCTACAACGTCTACCCGCGCGAGGTGGAGGAGGTGCTTTACTCCCATGCCAAGGTTCGCGAGGCCGCCGTCGTCGGCGTGCCCCACGTGGCGCGGGGGGAAGAGGTCAAGGCGTTCGTGGCGCTCCACGACGGCTGCAGCGCCACGGCCGAGGAGATCATCGCCTACTGCCGGGAGCGCATCGCCAGCTATAAATGCCCGTCTATCGTGGAGTTCCTCGATGCCCTTCCGAAAGGCACAACAGGGAAAATCCTCAAGCGAGCCTTAACCGATCACGCCGACTAGCCCGCCAATCGGGCGTGGCGGAGGAGAGATCGCCTTCGTTCTCGCCTGCATGCCGCCCGGGGCCGAGGGAATCCCCCTCGGACCCCGATCTTCCGAAAGGGAAGGGGTTGAGACCTGCCCGGCGCTGGGCAAACCGGTGCCGCGGGGCCGGCGGCCCCGCCTGCGAAGCCCTCGACAGAGGTCGCGGTGTTCCAGACCCAGGCGGTCGCCGGGGGCAGCTCTTCAAAGAACATTTTTGACCTCGTGGGCTTGACGGTTGCTTTCACGAAACCAATAATAACGACCATTGTGCATTAGAGAAGGGAATAGCTTAAGACAGGCGTTGCGGCGGGAGATGGGATTTCCAGCGCAGGGGTTTGTGAAGGTTTTTATGTTTCTTTTTGGAGTTAGAATTTCAAAGGTTTCGTCCTTCTGAAACCGACAGAAGTCGCGCCGCATGAGGCAGATGCTGGGCGGCAAGAGAGGCGTGGAGGCTCGTGCCAGAGGGGAGTTCTGCTCCGCACCCGTTCGAGGATGATGGCATGAGATGAGGAGCGTAGGTTGGGCGTGGCGCTCGGCGTGACCCACTAACTCTGGGGCCGACTATGACGCGGAATGGAATTCTGGCGCTCCTGGTGTTCATTGTCCTCGTTGGTGCGCTGCTCATCGTCTGGAAAACCTCCGCCCAACCCAGCATCCAGCAACCGATTGCCTACAACCACAAACGGCACATCAGCGAGGGTCTTGCCTGCAAGGACTGCCACAAGAGCGCCCTGACGGGCGAAGCCGCCGGTCGGCCGAGCGAGCAGACGTGTCGCGACTGCCACGATCCCGGCGAGCTTGAGGAGGGTACGGAGGGGAAGAATCCTGAGATCGTCAAGCTCCTCACCTACCTCAAGGAGAAGGCGCAGATTCCCTGGCGCCGCATCTTCCAGCTTCCAGAGCATGTCTACTTTTCCCATGTTCGGCATGCGACAGTCGCCAAGGTGGCGTGTGAAACCTGCCATGGTCCGATGGCGGAAGCCGTGCGACCGCCGAGCGCCCCCTTGGTCTCCATCACGATGGACTTCTGCATCAACTGCCACGTGCAGCAGCGGAGTGCGCGCGCGGGCGCAGCGACAACCCGCGACTGTAATGCCTGCCATAAATAGAGGCAGCCGAGCGGGCGCGGCACGGCTCCGGGGGAACCGCTGCGGGCGCTGCCCAGAGAAGGATGCGGCATGAGGTACACGCGGCGCCATTTTCTCCAGACCCTGGGAGGCGCGGGCGTCGGGCTGGCGCTGAGCAGCTTCGGCTTCGCCGCGAGCGAGAAGCCGGAGGATCTTCACGATACGTGGCCCGATCGCCAGGAGACCTGGAGCATCTCCATCTGCCAGCAGTGCCCCGGCGGCTGCGGTATCCGGGTGCGGCAGGTGGGCGGGCGGCCGGTCAAGATCGAGGGCAACCCCGACCACCCGGTGAACCAGGGACGCCTCTGCCCCAAAGGGCAGAGCGCCCTGCACGCGCTCTATGATCCCGACCGCATCCGCACGCCGTTGCTGCGCACCGGCAAGCGCGGCGCCGGCGCCTGGAAGCCTCTCGGCTGGGACGAAGCGCTGGGGATGCTGCGGCAACGCCTAGCCGGGCTGCAGGCGCAGGGCGAGCCCCACCGCCTGGCGATCCTCGGCGGCCAGTACCGCGGCTTCATGGATCCCCTCTGGCGCCGCTTTGCCCATGCCTACGGAACGCCGAACTACATCCGCCTCAACTGCTTGCAAACGGATCAGGCGATGCTCGCGCACGTCCTCTCCCAGGGAGCCCAGGCGCCGCTCAGCTTCGATCTGCGCCATGCGCGCCTCATCCTCTCCTTCGGCTGCAACCTTCTGGAGACCTGGCAGTCCCCCGTGCACGTCGCCCGCGCCTATGCCGACACGGTGAGCGCCGCGGGCGGGCGCACCGCCAGATTGGTGCAGGTGGACCCCCGTTTCTCCCCCACCGCCGCCAAGGCGGACCAATGGGTTCCCATCGAACCGGGCAGGGACGGCGCCCTGGCGCTGGGGCTCGCCTACGTGCTGATTCGCGAGAACCTCTATGACGACCAGTTCGTGCGCAACTTCACCTTCGGCTTCCATGATTGGGTCGATGACCACGGGGTGCGCCAGCGCGGTTACCGCAGCGTCGTCCTCGACACCTACGAGCCGAGCCACGTCGCCGAGATCACCGGGGTGCCGGTGGAGACCATCATCCAGTTGGCGCGCGAGTTCGGCGCCCGGAAGCCGGCCCTGGCCATCGGCAGCCGCGGCGTCTCCCAATACTCCAATGACAACCTGAGTCGTCTCGCGGTGCACAGCCTGAACGCGCTCGTCGGCAACATCGGCCAGAAGGGAGGGGTGCTGGGACAGAACGTCCTCCCCTTCACTCCCTGGCCCTCCTTCGAGCTGGATGGGGCGGCGCGGCGCGGCGTCGCCATGCCACGCGTCGACGGCGCCGGTCAGGGCCGCTACCTCCTCAGCACCGATGCCTTCCAGGCGCTGCCGCAAAACCTCAAAGCGGACAAGCCCTACTCCATCGATACCCTGCTCATCTACGGCACGAACCCACTCCTTTCCCATCCAAGCGGCGCCGGCTTCAGCGGCGTCCTCGATCATGTTGGCTTCGTGGTGAGCTTCTCGCCTTACTACGACGAGACGGCCATGATGGCCGACCTCGTGCTTCCCGACCACACGCCCCTCGAACGCTGGTTGGACGACCCCCTCACCCAGTTGGCCGGTTTCTCCGCCTTCAGCATCGCTCCGCCGGTGGTCTCCCCCCTCTTCGAGACGAGATCGACGGGTGACGTCGTGCTCAGGTTGGCCGCCATGCTGGGCGGCGTTCCAGCGCTCGCCCTCCCCTGGAAGAGCTACGAGGACCTCCTCCGCTTCAGCGCCCGCGGCCTCTTCGAGGCAGGGTTCGGCCATGTCATCTCGATTCCGGAACGCGAGGGATTCCGGCAGCTCCTACGCCAGCGCGGGTACTGGAGGAGGGAGCTTGCGACCTTCGACGACTTCTGGAAGGCCCTGGTGAGCCGCGGCGCCTGGTGGGATGCCGAGGAGAACTACGGGGCGCTGGCGATGGTCCTGCACACCCCGTCGCGCCGCTACGAGTTCTACTCGCAGACCCTCCGCCGTCAGGTGGAGGAGGAAGCGCGCAAGCTTGCCGAGCGCGAGAAGGGGCTTGATGTCGGGGCTGCCGTGAAGCGCCTTGCCGGCGAGCTGCACCTCGGCCAGAACGAACAACTCTTCTACCTGCCGCACTATGAAGAGCCGAGCTTTCGTGGGGAGGATCGCAGTTACCCCCTGCACTTCGGGTCCTACAAACTCATGAGCCGCTATGGCGGCCGTACCGGCAATCAGCCATGGCTGCAGGAACACCCCGCGGCGTTCATCGAGAGTGACTGGGACCCCTGGGTCGAGATCAACCCGGTCACGGCGCGCCGACTCAACATCCAAGACGGCGAGTGGGTGTGGGTCGAATCAAGCAAGGGGCGGCTGCGGGCCAAGGCCCGCCTCTATCCGGGAACGCGGCCCAACATGGTGAATATGGCCACGGGGGCCGGCCATACCGCGATGGGCCGCTGGGCCCAGGGGGTCGGCGCCAACCCGAATGAGGTCATCCTGCCGGGAAGCGATGTGGTGCGCGGCTTTGGAACGCTGGGAGAGACCCGGGTGCGGATCGTGAAACTCTAGCCTCGTGGAAGGGGACCACGTGCCACGCTGGGCGATGGTGATTGATATCGATAAGTGCACCGGCTGCCAGGCCTGCGTGCTTGCCTGTAAAGCGGAGAACAACATCCCCGCCGTCAGCCGCGAGGAGAGCGCGCGCGGCCGCAGCATCAGTTGGATGCGCATCCTCCACGAAGTCGAGGGGGAGTACCCCGACGTGCGCCTGCGGTTCATCCCGCGCCCCTGCATGCACTGCGACAATCCGCCCTGCACGAAGGTCTGCCCCGTCATGGCCACCTACAAGGACCGCGACGGCATCGTGGCGCAAATCTACCCGCGCTGCATCGGCTGCCGCTTCTGCATGGCCGCCTGCCCCTACACCGTGAAGTACTTCAACTGGCACACCTACGAGATGCCGAACCTGCAGCAGCGCATGCACAATCCCGACGTCTCGGTGCGCACGAAAGGAGTGGTCGAGAAGTGCACCTTCTGCCACCACCGCCTGCAACGCGCCCACGACGAGGCGCGCCGCCAGGGCCGACCCCTGGAGGCTGGCAGCTACACGACTGCCTGTTCACAGACGTGCCCGACGGGAGCCATACGTTTCGGCGACCTCGATGATCGCGACAGCGAGGTGGCCCGCCTGGCGAAGAGCCCGCGGGCGTTCCGCCTGCTTGCAGAACTTGGCACGCAGCCGAAGGTCATCTACCTGACAGAACGGGACCGCCATGCGACCTGATGCACCCACCCTGGAGCTCGACCTCGCGCTCATCAACCCGATTGTGAAGACGAGCCGCACCTTCTTCATCGCCGCGGCGTTCCTGCTCCTGGTGATTCTCTGGGCCAACTTGGCCTACCGCTCGCAGCTCGTGGAAGGGCTCGGCGTCACCGGCCTTAACCAGCCGGTAAGCTGGGGCTTCTACATCACCAACTTCGTCTTTTTCATCGGCATCAGCCACGCCGGCACGCTCATCTCGGCTATCCTGCGCATCGCCCAGGCCGAGTGGCGCCGCCCCATCACGCGCATGGCCGAGGTCATCACCGTCGTCGTCCTCTTCCTGGGCGCCGTGAACATCATCTTTGACCTGGGCCGCCCCGATCGCGCCCTCAATGTCATCTACTGGGGGCGCTACCAATCGCCCCTCCTGTGGGACGTTACGAGCATCACCACCTACCTGACAGCAAGTACCATCTACCTCTACCTTCCTCTCATCCCCGATGTCGCCATCCTGCGCGACCGGGTCAGCCGCTTCAACTGGCTCTACCGCATCCTCGCCCTGGGCTGGCGGGGCACCGAGCGCCAGGAGAAAGTGCTGCAGCGCGCCATCGCCATCATGGCCATCGTCGTCATCCCGGTCGCCGTGTCGGTGCACAGCGTCGTCTCCTTCGTCTTCTCCATGACCCTGCAACCGATGTGGCACAGCACCATCTTCGGGCCGTACTTCGTGGTGGGAGCGATCTTCTCCGGCATCGCCGCGCTCATCATCGCCATGGTCGTGGTCCGCAAGGTCTACCACCTCGAAGCCTACATGAAGCCGATCCACTTCAACTACCTGAGCCTCCTCCTGCTCATCATGTCGCTGCTGTGGTTCTACTTCACCTTCGCGGAGTACCTCACCGGCTACTACGGCGGGGAGCCGGAGGAGATGAAGGTCTTCTGGGCCAAGCTGACGGGGGATTTCGCGCCCTTCTTCTGGAGCATGGTGCTCTGTAACTTCTTCATTCCGGTCCTCATCCTGAGCTTCCGGCGCACGCGCACTATCCTCGGCGCCTTGCTCGCCTCGTCCACCGTGGTCATCGGCATGTGGATCGAGCGCTTCATCATCATCGTGCCGACGCTGTCGCACCCGCGCCTGCCACACGCCGCGGCCATCTACCTGCCCAGCCTCGTCGAGTGGGCGATGTTCGCCGGCAGCATTGCCACCTTCATCCTGCTCTACATGGTCTTCACGAAGCTCTTCCCGATCATCTCGCTGTGGGAAATCCAGGAAGGTCGCGAGGTCGGCTTGCGGCACATGGAGGAACGGGTGCGCGCCTATCTCCCCTCGACACCCACGCCAAGCAGCCAGGTTTGAGACCTGGCCGACGTTCCGCCGCAGCCCGGGTGCTGCGGGAGGGTCAAGGATGCAACGCGATCCACGCTGGGTGTTGTACGTGCAGAACGCGGGGCTCTTCCTCTTCACCGTCTTCGTGTTCGGCGTCATCGGCTGGATCATTCGCCTCATCCGGCTCTCCTGGACGCTCGATGACAGTCCTTCCGGGTCGATCGCCATCTCGCTCATCGCCATCCCGGTTTTCCTCTTGCTCCTGGGCGTCGTCAACTACGTCTTCTGGGGCATCCGTGGCGCCGTCGAGAAGGAGGATTCGCAATGAGGCAGCGCCTCGCCTCGCGCACCGTGATGGCCGTGGTCGTCGGCTGCGTCGTGTTCTTCGGCGTGGCGTTTCGCGCCGCGGCGTCTGACGAGAGGCTGTTACCCGATAACCCCCTGGCCGGGCAAGAGCTCTTCCTCTCGAAAGGTTGCGTCTCGTGCCATGCCGTCCTCGGCCATGGCGGCACCGCCGGGCCTGATTTCGGCAAGATCCAGCTCAGCAAGAGCATTCTCGGCATCGCCGCCCTGATGTGGAACCACTCTCCCCGCATGACGGAGGAGTTCCTCAGACTGCAGCGCGCACGCCCTGAATTCAGCGCCGAGGAGATGAGCAACCTGATCGGCTTCCTCTACCTCCTGAACTACTTCGATCCGCTGGGCGATCCCAAGACGGGGGCCGAGGTGTTCAAGTCGCACCTCTGCGAAAACTGCCATGCCGTGGGAGGTGCGGGGGGAAAGGTGGCGCCGCCGCTCGATCGCCTGAAGAACTACTACACGCCGATCTACCTCGCCACCTCCATGTGGAACCACGGCGCCAAGATGACCGAGTCGATGAAGCAGCGCAACGTGCCCCTGCCTCGCTTCCACGGCGCCGACGTGGCCGACCTGCTGGCGTTCATCCGCCAGATGGCGCGCACCGACGTGGTGGAGCGCCACTACCTCGAACCGGGCAGCCCAGCGCGCGGCGCGCTGATTGTCCATACCAAGGGGTGCAGCCAGTGCCACGGCATCCACAAGAGCAATGGCGGAACCGAAGCGGATGCCCGCCCGCCCTTCGCTACGCTTTTCCCGAACATGGAAGGACCGAACCTGGCGAAGTTGGGGTTGCGCACCAACTTCTCGCACATCGCCGGCATGCTCTGGACCCATGGCGATGGGGTGTGGGAAATCATGCAGCGAAACGGCGTCGAGGTCCCCACCTTCAGCCCGCAGGAGATGGCCGACCTGAGCATCTACCTCTACTTCCTCGGCTACGCGGACAGCCCGGGAAATGTTCAGGGAGGGCGCTCCGTGTTCGTGGAGAAAGGATGCGTTCTCTGTCACAGCCCCCACGATGATGCCAAGAAGATCGGACCTGGGCTCGCAAAGATCGCCAAGAACGCCACTCCCTTCGAGATCGTGGCTGCCATGTGGAACCATCTGCCGACCATGGAGAAACGGCTCAATGAACTGAAGTTCCCCTGGCCACGGTTCACGACGGCCGAGATGGGCGATCTCATCACCTACTTGCGGTCGATGGAGTGACGCGGCCGGCGGGGCGCCGGCAAGAACGGCCGGGGTTGTGGCGCACCAGGCTGAGCGTCGAGCCGAACCGTCGGCGCACAGCAAAGACGGGGCAAGGAGCGCGGTTCGAGGCCTACCAGCACGCAGCGTCAAGAGCCGCATCGCCCTGACGAGACGGGCGGGCGGCTTTTTTTTCGCTGCCCCCCGCACCGTCTCGCCGGCGTCCGCTCTCCTGGCGCATCCGAGAGGGACCCCTCCGTGGGTTTTGCGTCAGCGCGCGGCGTTGACGTGAGAACCGTCTCCAAGGCGGGGCGCAGCGGTATCAACGCACCTTCTCATTGCATGGAGATGTCATGGCGCGGAGCAGATCTGCGGGCATTCAACGATTGGAAATTCTCAACGACTAATTCGAGACTATCATCCCCGTCGAAGAGAGAACGAATCTTGCTTGGCGTGACGTTTGGCGGTTTTTCTTGTCTGTGAGCTGGCATAAAAAGATCAAGAAAACAGGCTCATCTGAAGCGCAAGAGTTTCCCCTCTTCCCCTCTCCGTACTTGAAGGTGACGTTTCGGGCGCATCGCGTCGTTTCATCGAGGTCCAAACAACGATGAAACGCCTGTCCGAAGAGGCGATGAGAGATGAAGGGAAGATCGAGTACTGTTGAGGAAAATCTTCTCTTCAGGCACAGTCCGGTCGCCTCGCCTTCCAACTTCCCGAAGAGCGCGGCTTGCTGCACCGTCGCGAAATGATCTCTCCCCGCTCTCCTCGCCTGCGGCTCCCCGTGGGTCATCAGGGAGATCGTCGCGCTCCGCCGCCGAGGCGCACCTCCCCCCCGGCCGGCACTTGAAGAAGAACGGCGCGAAACGATAAGATAGAGATCGGGCACGCCGGCATCCCTTCACCCTTCCAGGCGAACCGCCGCGCGGCATTCCCTCGAGGCTGTCGCGCCACGGCCGGGGCTAAGCTGCGGGAAGCCGCAAGCCCCTGCGCGCAACCCGAAACACCGGCGAATGAGAAGCGACGATGAACCCAACCCGCCGCGCCGATATCCTGGTTCGCCCGTTGGGTGAGGGGCTGGTGCTCTATGACCCCCTCAGCATGACCACCCACACGCTCAATCAAACGGCGGGTTTCATTTGGGCGCAGTGCGACGGCAAAACGTCCACCCCCTCGATAGCGGCGGCGCTCACCCGCACGTTCGACGTCGACGCCGGAGCGGCCGCCGCGGACGTCGAGGAAGTCATCCGGCAGCTTGCGGAGCTGGGGCTCCTCGTCGTTGAAGGCACAGCGTAAGGTTGCCGCTCTCTGCCGCATGGCCTGTGGTGCATGCCCTTCGGGCCGCACCCATGGCGCGGCGCGGAGCCGCCGCCGTGGTGCAGCGGCCTCCGCCCTTCCTAGCCCGCGCCTTCCTCCACGCACAGCTCCTCGCTGATCGCCACCGCCCTCGCCACCGTGCGGTAGAGCGGACAGCGCTGCCGAAACCCCTCCGTGAGGCGCTCCGCCTCCTCCTGCCGCGGTCCGCGCACCTCATAGCGAAAACGGATGGTCTGGAGAATCGGATCGACCTCCTCTCCTTGCACCCCGCGGGGATCGAAGTCGCCCTCCACGAAGGCCCGCACCTCCTCAAGCCGGACGCCCATCTCCTGGGCCAGGTGCTCTATGAACATCACCCCGCAGGCGGCAAGCGGCGCGAGGAACATCTCCACCGTGTTGATGGCCTCGTTCCGACCGCCGATGAGCGGCGGCGCGTCCACGACCAGATGGTGGTTCCGCGCCGCAATGATGACCCGTCCTTTGACGGCGCCGCGCACTGCCGACACTTTCACCGTCGCCAATTGAGCCATGGCGTCATGCTCCTGCGTGCGCGAGATGCGTGGCGGGCGCGGCAGCGCCGTTCCCGCCAAGGGCGTCTCCCGCTCTTGCACCCTGCCGGGGTAGCCTGGCGGCGAGGGGGGTGAATCAGGACCCGACGCGCAGGCCGAGCCGTTTCAGCTTGCGGTGCAGGCCGGCCCGGTCGAGGCCCAGGAAACGAGCCGCTTCGGAGAGGTTGCCGCGCGTTGAGGCCAGCACAAGGCTCAACGCCTCCCGTTCAGCCCGCGCCACCGTCTCCTTCAGGATCGTAGGCGACAACGGCGCCGCCTCGGAGTGTCCCGTGTCGGGGGGACCAGCCCCCAGGGCCTGCAGCGCCTGCCGGTCCAGCACAGCCCGGTCGCTCTCGATGACGAAGCGCTGCATGAGGTCCTCGATCTCCCGCACGTGGCTCGTGTACTCCCGGTACTGGAGGCGGCGCATGGCGCTCGCATGCGGCCGCACGGGCCGCCCCGCCAGGGCGCCATAGCGGGCGCAGAAGTGCTCGACGAGCTGCGGGATGTCCTGGCGCCGGCGTTGCAGCGGGGGCATGGCGAGGTGCACCAAGCTGACGCGCCGCAGCAAGTCGGGGTCTACTTCGGGCAGCCCGGCGATGGCCTCCGGGGGCTTGCGGGATAACGCGAGGAGGCGCCAGGCCGGAGCGCCGCCAGGGTGCGCCTCGTCGAGGTGGCGCACGAGGCAGCGCTGCAAGACCGCCGGCATCCCTTCGAAGCTCTTCAAGATGAGGGTGCCGGCCGGCCCCGTCGCCGCCTCGAGGAGGTGGAGGAGATCCTCGGTCGCCGCCGCATCCAGCCGCTCGACATGCACCACGCGGCAGCATGAGGCCGGCAGGCCGCTGGCTCGATGGATCACCATCGCCAAAAGTGTCTTCCCCGACCCGGCCGGTCCGCTGATGAAGGCGGGAAGGCGCGTGCGCGCCAGGCGCGCGGCCTTCTCCCTGAGGGCGCGCATCTCGGCGCTCGAGCCGATGAGCGCGGCGTCAAACTCCCAGCTCAGCGCCGGCCCGGCAGGCTCCTCGGTCGGCGCCGCGCCGTCCGCGCCGGCGCCTGCGCCGGCGGCCGCCCTCCCGCCTCTCGGCGGTTCTCCCAGCTCAACCTTTCCGAAGAGGTGAGAGAACGCCTGGAAGCACGTTGCCAGGCTCACGTGCACGAGCTGCCCGTCACTCGCCTCGCGGAAGATGGGAAACTCCGGCGGCGGATCGAGGCTCAGCAGCTCCATGATCGGCATCTGGGCAGCGAGCACCGAGGCGGGTTCGAGATGCTTCATCGTCGGGCGAAGGTAGTCTTGCCGATCGGTGGCGCAGAGTTGCAGGAACGTCCGGCGCGTCAGCCGCCACACCTGGCCGTCGCGCTGCAGCCGCACCGGCAGCGCCTGCAGCGCCTCGTGGTTCTCGAACAGTCGCAGCGCCGTCTGGCGCGGCACCTGGGCGGTCAGGATCGGCAATTGAATGCCCGCAAGATCACGTAGTTTTGCCTGTGGGTCCATGAGCCTTGCCGCTCTGTGGGAAAGTTGTAGATTCCTGTCAATATCCTACCCATTCTAGTGCCGCCCCGCAAGGCCGCGGGTCAAGCGGCGCGGCGGGCGGTCTGTTGGAAGATGCGGCAGGCATGGTATGATCCGGGGGATTTCCTGATTCGCCCCAGGCTGCCAAGGTGGCGCGGCGGACGTGCCCGGCGGCGCGGTCTCGAACGCTGCCGGGCTGATCTCCCATTCCTCTTCTCGGGAAGCGTGCATGACGCCCCCCAACGCTGCCCCTCCCCAGGTTGCCGTCTCCCGGCCCACGGTCGGCGCGGCCTTTCACATGGCCCCCGGCGAGGAGCTCTTCCGGCTGGCCGAGCGCCTGGAACGCGCCGGCTATGATGCGCTCTGGGTGGGAGACCACATGGCGGTGCATGGGCCGGTGCTGGAGCCGTTCATCCTCCTGGCCGCCCTGGCCAGCCGCACCCAGCGCATCAGGCTGGGGACGAGCGTCTACGTCCTCCCCCTGCGCCACCCCGCGGTGGTGGCAAAGCTGGCCGCCTCCCTCGATTTCCTCAGCAATGGCCGGCTCATCCTCGGGGTGGGGGTGGGCGGTGAGTTCCCCAAAGAGTTTGAGCTCTGCGGCGTGCCGCTGCGGCAGCGGGGCCGGCGCGCGGCGGAGGCCCTCGCCGTGCTGCGGGCGCTCTGGCGCGACGGCGAGAGCAGCTTCCATGGCGAGTTCGCCGCCTTCGACGGCGTCACCATGCTGCCGAAACCGCTGCAGCCAGGCGGCGTGCCGCTTTGGGGCGGCGGCCGCTCCGAGGCGGCGCTGCGCCGCGCCGCCCGTCACTGCGACGGCTGGCTCTCGTATGCGATGGCGCCGGACCGCCTTGCCGAAAGCCTGCGGCGCATCCAGGCCTACGCCGAGGAAGCGGGCCGGGCGCTGGATCAGTTCACCGTCGCGCACCAGGTCTGGCTCTTCGTCGATGGCGATGAGGAGCGCGCCTTCCGCATCGCCAACGAGAACCTCTCCCATCGCTTCGCCCAGCCGTTCGCGGCGCGAACCCGCAAGCTGAGCGTGCTGGGGCCACCGGAGGCCTGCCGGGAGAAGCTGGCGGCGTACCATGCGGCCGGCGTGCGCCACTTCATCATCGACCCGGTCTGTCCCGAAGCGCTGGCGGACGAGCAGCTCGAGCGCTTCGCCGAGGAGCTGGCGCCGCGCCTGCGTGAGTTCGGGGCCGCGGCCTGAGACGAGGGCGGTGTTGCGCCGCCATGGCGAGGTGTGCTCGCCGTGGAAGCAGACCGCCCCCCCTCCCGCGCCTCCGCGCCAGGCATGACGACATTTCCGCGGACCCGCTGCTGCCGGGACCCTCCGAGCGCGGGCCTGCGCCGCTGAGGAACTCCATGATGCACGCCACCCGCACCATCAGCCGCGGGGTCTCTCCCCGCGCCGTCCCGCGCCGGCTCCTGCCGACGCTGGCGTTCCTCGTCGCCCTGCTGTCGCCGACTGCGCCCATGGCGCAGCGCCCGGCCGGAAGCGGTGGGGAGCAGACGCGCCAGCCTCTGCCAACGCCGCCCGGCTCCACCCAGCCCGCCGTCCGGCAGCTCACCTTCGTGGGCGACAACGGCGAGGGTTACTTCTCCCCCGACGGCACGAAGATCATCTTCCAAGCGAAGCAGCGGCCGGAGCACTGGGCCACGCAGATTTACCTCCTCGATCTCGCCACCGGCCAGGAGCGGCGCATCTCCCGCAACAGCGGCGACGACACCTGCTCGTACTTCCAGCCCAGCCCGGCCGGCGGGGGCGCGGCGCCGCGGCGCATCATCTACGCCTCGACGTTCGACGAGATCGCCGAGAACCCGCAGATGGCGGCCTTCAAGCCGGAGGCGCGCCGCGCCAAGGAGGAGGCCGAGCGCCAAGCCGGCCGGCGCCGCAGCTACTCCTGGGAGTTCCTTCCCTACGAGGTCTACAGCGCCAACCTCGACGGTTCCGAGGTGCGGCGGCTCACCTTCTCGCCTGGCTATGACGCCGAAGGCACCTTCTCGCCGGACGGCTCGAAGATCATCTTCACCTCGAACCGGGATGGCGACCTCGAGCTCTACACGATGAACCCCGACGGTTCGCAGCAGCGCCGCATCACCCACGCCAAGGGCTACGACGGCGGCGCCTTCTTCTCGCCGGACGGCCGCTCCATCGTCTGGCGCGCCTTCCGCGGCGACGGGCGCCACGCTCAGGTCTTTGTGGCCGACGCCGACGGCAGCCACGAGCGCCAGCTCACCCACGACCCCGCCATCAACTGGGCGCCGTTCTACCATCCCGATGGCACGAAGATTCTCTACTCCTCCAATCGCGACGACCCGCGCAACTTCGAGCTCTACCTCATCGACATCGCGGGGAGTTGCATCAAGCGCCTCACCTACCATGAGGGAGCTGATATCCTGCCGGTCTTTTCGCCGGACGGCAGGACGATCCTCTGGACGTCGAATCGCAGCGGCACGAACCAGCTCCACCTCATGGACTTCCAGGAGCCGTCAACGTGCATCAACCGGTAACCCAGGGTGTATGCCGCACCCCACAGGCGGGCGCCGCCGAGTCGCTTCCGCCCTGGGCGCCGGCGCGGCAAGCCCGGCCGCGCGGCGGGGCGATCACCGCCATTGGCTTCCTGCTCCTCGCGCTGCTGGTCGGCGGGTCACTCCGGCCGGGGTCAGGGCGGGCCCAGGAGGCTGCTCCCGACCATGCCGGGCAGTCCAGCCCGGCGCTGCAGAGCGGCGTCTCGGGGGGCGGCGCCCCTACCGGCACGGCCGTTGCGGCCCCGCCCGCGCGCGCCTCACGCTTCAGCCCCGAGAGGCTCTTCGAGGACGTGGCGACGCTCGCCGATGACCGCATGGAGGGCCGCGGCATCGGCACCGCCGGCCTCGAGCGGGCGGCTGCCTACATCGCGGCGCAGTTCGCCGCCGCGGGGCTGACGCCGGCCGGCGACAACGGCGCCTACTTCCAGAGCTTCCGCGTTCCCACCGGCGTGCGCCTGCTGGCGGGGAACCACCTCCGCGTCAACGGCAGGGAGCTGCGCCTCGAGGACGATTTCGTGCCGCTCAACTTTGCCGCAAATGGCGCCGCCGGCGGCGGCCTCGTCTTCGCCGGCTTCGGCATCACGGCGCCGGAGATCGGCTATGACGATTACGCCGGGATCGACGTGGCGGGCAAGATCGTCATGGTGCTCCGCCGCGAGCCGCGCGAACGCGATCAGCAGAGCCCGTTCCGCGATCCGCGCGCCTATCGCTACTCCGAGGTGCGCTACAAGCTCCACAACGCGCGGCAGCACGGCGCCGCCGGCGTCCTGGTCGTGGACCTCCCCGATCCGCCAGCTCCGGCGAAGCCGTCCGCCGCGCCGCGCGCCACAGCGGGGAAGCCTCCGCAGCCTGGCGACGGCGCAGCGCGCCGGCCGCTCCGCTTCGACGAGCGCACCGGCGGGGCTTCCGCCGGCATCCTCGCGGTCTACCTGCACCACGAGGTTGCGACGCGGCTGCTGCGCGATGCCGGCGCTTCCCTCGAGGAGCGCAAGGCTTCGATTGACGCCACGTTGCAGCCCGCCTCGCTGGAGGCGCCCGGGGTGAGCGTCGAGCTCGTTGTGGCGCTGGAGAAGGTCTTCGGCAGTGTCCGCAACGTCGTCGGCTGGCTCCCCGGGCAGGATGCGACGCCGCGCCGGGAGGTCGTCGTCATCGGCGCCCACTACGATCACCTTGGCTACGGGGATGGGAACTCCCTGGCCGCGAGCCCGGGGCGCGCAGTCCACAACGGCGCCGATGACAACGCCTCCGGGGTGGCCGGGGTGCTGGCGCTGGCGCGGTCCTTCGCCGCCCGACGCGGCACGGAGGCCGGCGCCCCACGCAGCCTGCTCTTCGCCGCCTTCGCCGCGGAGGAGCTCGGGGTGCTCGGCTCCACCTACTTCGTGAAGCATCCGCCCGGCCCGCTGGCGCCGCCGCAGGGCATCGGCGACGTGGCCGCCATGCTCAACCTCGACATGATCGGGCGCCTGCGGCAGCGCACCCTGCACGTGCAGGGGGTGGACTCGGCGGCAGGCTTCCGCAGCCTCGCGCAGGAGATCGCCGCGCCGCTTGGCCTGCAGCTCAAGTTCCTCGGCGAGGGGTACGGGCCGTCAGACCACACACCCTTCTATGCCGCGAAGGTTCCCGTGCTCTTCTTCTTCACGGGGCCGCACAGCGACTACCACAAGCCGAGTGACGACGCGACCAAGATCAATGCCGCCGGCATGGCCGAGGTGGTGGAGCTGGTGGCACGCGTCGCCGAGCGCCTCGCCGCCTCGCCGCGACCGCAGTACGTCGCGGCGAAGACACCGCCGGCACGGCGCGCGGCGGGTTCCGGCGGAGGTTACGGGCCGCGCTTCGGCATCGTGCCGGATTTCTCCGAGTTCGAGGGCGGCGTGCTCATCAGCGGCGTCGGGCCGGGGACTCCGGCGGACAGCATTGGGCTGCGCACCGGCGACGTCATCACGCGGTTCGCCGGCGTCCCGGTGTACAACCTCTATGACTTCACGTACGTGCTGCGCTCGAAACGGGCTGGCGATGAGGTCGAGGTAACATTCCGGAGAGACGGCGGCACCTTCACCAAGCGGGTGACCTTGGAGCGCCGGCGCTAGGCGGTGCGGTCGAAGCCTCGCCGCGCGCCGCCCGCAGAGTGGCGAGGCGAAGGGCCGAGGGGAGCGCCGCGGGTCGCCGCTGCCGCGAAGCCCCAAGCGCTCCCGCCCGCCGGCACGCTGGTCAGCGGAGAGAGGGAAGCTCGGTCCAGTTCGCGGGCAGGCTGGAGCATGGTAGAATAACCGCACTCCACTACATACCGCGGCGCGCGTTAGGGTCTGCGCGCAGGGAGGGGTGCGGAGCTGCGCGGCCGGCAGACGGCGAGGATGGCGTCATGCAGGAGCGTGGCGGGCCGTCCGCGCCATGCCAGCAGCGGGGCTCAGCTCCACTCCTCGGCGGCGGCCACTTCGCGGGCTGGTTCTTCGCCACGCGGAGCATGAGGTCGCCGGCGGGAGGGGGGGCTGTCACATGGGAGGAACAGGCATGCGGCACGTGCTGACTTCGGCGGTCGGATTGGTGATGGCGCTGGTGGTGCTGGTGGGCTTGACGCCGGCGGCGCCTGCTCAAGGGGTGATCAAGGTGGGCATCCTGCCCCTCATCTCTTACGCGCCCATCTTTGTGGCTATTGAGAAAGGGTTCTTCAAGGAAGAGGGGCTGGAGGTCGAGCTCATCCGCTTTGCCTCGGGCGCCAAGATGATGGCCCCCCTGGCGACCGGGGAAATCCAGGTGGCTTCAGGCTCGGCCAGCGCCGGCCTCTTCAACTCCATCGCCAAGGGGGCTGACTTCCGCATCGTGGCGGACAAGGGACAGATTCGGCCAGGCTATGGGTTCGTGCAACTGATCGTGCGCAAAGACCTCCTCGACTCCGGCGCCGTGAAGAGCGTCAAAGACCTCGAGGGCCGGACCCTTGCCAACCATGCCAGGGGCATCATCAACGACTATATCCTCTACGCGATTGCGAAGGAGCGCGGACTTGATCGCAGCAAGTTGAACGTGGTCTACATGGAGCCGCCGAAAATCTACGCGGCGCTGAAATCAAAGGCGATTGATGCGGCGCTGACGGTGGAGCCGTGGACCGTCCGCGCCGAGATGGAAGGGCTCGCCGTCCGCTACATCTACGCCGACCAGCTTGCGCTGGTGCGGGAGATGCAGATTGCCGAAATCTTCTACTCCGGCAAGTTCATTCGCGAGCAGGAAGCGGCCGCCCGCAAGTTCATGAAGGTCTACCTGCGCGGCATTCGGTACTTCAACGAGCGCGGCATGAAGAACGATGAGATCGTCACCATCATCGAGAAGTACACCAAGGTGCCGCGGAACATGATCAGCGCCTCGACGCCGTTCTACCTCGACAACGACGGCAAGGTGCTCGTGGAGTCGATCGAAAAGCTGCAGGATTTCTTTTACGAAGAACGGCTCGTCAAACAGAAGCTGCCGATGGACAAGGTGGTGGACCTGCGCTTCCTGAAGTAGGCGCGGCGCGGGCGAGCCGGGCAACCGAGGCGGCGGTCGCGTCAGCCGCGCGCCTCCTGCCGCGCCGCCTGCCGGGCCTGCTCCTCGGCGTGGTAGGAGCTGCGCACCAGGGGGCCGGCTTCCACGTGGCGGAAGCCGAGGGCAAGGGCTTCCCGGCGCAGCGTGGCGAACTCGCCGGGATGCCAGAAGCGCTCGACCCGCAGGTGGCGGGGCGAGGGTTGCAGGTACTGGCCGAGGTTGACGATCCCGCAGCCCACCCCGCGGAGGTCGCGGAGCACCTGCCGGACCTCGTCGATCTCCTCTCCCAAGCCCAGCATGAGGCCGCTCTTCGTGCGCGCGCCATGCTCGCCGGCGCGGCGCAAGAGCTCGAGGGTGCGGCCATACTTGGCCTGGGGCCGCACCCGCCGGTAGAGGCGCGGCACCGTCTCGGTGTTGTGGGCCAGGATGTCCGGCGCCGCGTCGAGGAGGGTGAGGAGATCGCGCCGCGAGCCCTGGAAGTCGGGCGCCAGCGCCTCGATCGTGCACCGTGGGCTGAGCCGGCGCACGGCGCGGATCGTCGCGGCCCAGATGCCCGCGCCGCCATCGGCAAGCTCGTCGCGGTTCACCGAGGTGAGGACGGCGTGGCGCAACCCCAAGGCGCGCACGGCGCGGGCCACCCGTAGAGGCTCCTCCAGGTCAAGCCCCTGCGGCCGCCCCGTGGTCACCTCGCAAAACCCGCAGCTCCTCGTACACACCTCCCCCAACAGCATGAACGTGGCGGTGCCGCGTCCCCAGCAGTCGCCGAGGTTCGGACAGCGCGCGCTCTCGCACACGGTGTGCAGCCGCTCTCGACGCACGAGGTCCTTCAGCGCCAGGTAGGTGGCGCCCATGGGAAGCCGCACCTTCAGCCACGGCGGCTTGCGCGCCGGGCGCTCGGAGATGACCCTCAACTCCGCCATCCCGCGGTCCTCGTCCTCTCTGCGGGCGCCGGCTGCGTCTCCTGCTCGGCATGGCACGGGGCACCTCATCCCAGCAGGGGCCGCGCAGCCCTGCCTGCCACGGGTGGCCGACCAGGGAGGGGCGCGCGGCGCGGCGGCTCCAGCTTCCTCCCATCGCATCGCCTGAGAACCAGCCCGGCTTGCCTTTGCTCTTCTGATTCCCTACACATGGTACGTTTCGCCTCCGCGCTTTGCCAGGGGGAATGCTGGTGACCACGCAGGAGAGCAGTCGGAGCCACTCGGGCAGCACCTTCGCCACTGCCGGCGTCATGCTGGTGGTGTTCCTCTTCGCCATCGACGCGACCATCGTCAGCAGCGCCATGCCCACCGTGGTGGCGAAGCTGGGGGACCTCGATCTCTATAGCTGGGTCTTCTCGATCTACATGCTCGCCTCCGCCCTGGCCACGCCGATCTTCGGCAAGCTCTCCGACCTCTTCAGTCGTCGTCGCCTCATCCTCTTTGCCATCGGCCTCTTCATGCTCGGCTCGGTCCTCTGCGGCTTGGCCCAGAGCATGCTCCAGCTCATCGTCTTTCGCGGTCTGCAAGGCATCGGCGGCGGCGCCATCTACTCCCTCTCCTTCATCCTCGTCGGGGTTGTCTTCCCGCCGCACAAGCGCGCCGCCATGCAGGGGCTGATCGCCTCGGTCTGGGGGGTAGCGTCGGTGCTCGGTCCCCTGGCGGGCGGCCTCATCACCCAGTACTGGAACTGGCACTGGATCTTCTTCATCAACCTGCCGAGCGGCATCGTGGCGGCGGCGCTCATCGCGGTCGGCCTCCATGAGCCTGCCTTGCGGCAGCGGCGACCGGAGCTCGACGTGCGCGGCGCCGGCACCCTCCTCGTTGGTCTTCTCGCGCTCCTCTACGCCCTCCTGCGCAGCGGCAAGTCGGCCAACCCCTTGGACCCCGTCACCCTGGGACTGTTCGCCGTTGCACTCGCCACCTTGGGACTCTTCACCGTTCTGGAGCGGCGCGCCAGCGAGCCGCTGATCCCCCTCGGCCTGTTTCGCTGGGGCCTCTTCCGCACCGGGGTGCTGCTGGCGATGCTGGCCGCCGTGGCGGTCTTCGGCATCATCGGCTACCTGCCGCTCTACGTGCAGGGTGTCCTGGCGGGAAGCGCCTCCAAGGCCGGCGTGGTGCTCCTGCCGGTGAGCGTCGGCTGGACGCTTGGCAGCCTCATCGCTGGGCGCACGATGAATCGGCTCGGCTACCGCGCGGTCTGCCTCAGTGGCGCAACCTTGATGGCAGGCGGCTATGCCTTCCTCCTTGGCTCGGGGATGCAGAGCGGCCTCTGGGCGGCCCTGGTGGGGACATTCTTCATCGGCATCGGCACCGGCATGATCATTGTCACCTCCCTCGTGGCGGCGCAGTCGGCGGTGCCTTTCCAGAACATCGGGGTGGCCACCTCCACGCTGATGCTCATCCGCACCTTCGGCGGCGCGCTCGGCATCAGCATCATGGGGAGCGTCCTCTTCTCCAGCATGCACAGGCAATTGCTTCAGCTCAGCGCCGGGAGCGGCGTCCCCCTCGCGCCCGCGGTGCTGGAGAAGCTCTCCAACCCGCAGACGCTCCTCGATCCGGCCAGCCGCGCGCTGCTGCCCGCGCATTTCCTCCCGGCCCTCACCCAGGCGCTCAGCTCCTCGCTGTGGTATGCCTTCACCACCGGTCTTGTTGCCGTGGTCATTGGGGTCGTGCTGAGCGCCACCATGTCGAAGCTCACGCCGGCCTCGATGCGCCGCCCCAGCAGCCCCGCGCCGGGCCGCCCTGCCGCGCGCCCGCACGTCTGAGGGGTCTGAGCCTTTCCCTCCCGTTCAACCACGCGCCGGCGCGCCCCCCTTCGCTCCTGCCACCGAGGCGCCTCGCGGCCGCTGCGGCGCCACGCCGCACTCGCGCTCGCTCCCGTCGGCTCGCCTAGCCGCGTGGCTGCCGCGAGTCGGCCAACCGGTCCCGGAACGGCAGCCGCCATGAAAGAAAGATGAACCCGTTTCGGCTCTGCTGCGTCTAATTGAACAGAGTTGGCCGACGCTAACCGAGACGCGTGTCTCCTCACAAACAGCCGTGGTGCGAGCGCGAGGGGCGGCATGATCTCCCGTCGCGGCGCAGCGGGAGCTCGGCCGCGCGCTCGGAGACTCCCGCTCCGAACTTTCCAACGAGTGATGCTTGATTGCTCACCCGGCGCGTTCCATGTGTCTGCTGCGAGGGCTCCCTGCGCGACAGATTCAGCACGCTTCCGAGGGAAGAGTCATCGCGGCGGGCAGGGCGGACGTGTGCCGCGCGTCCTCCCGCGGCAGGGGCAGGTAAGCTTTCGCGGCTACTTTCCAGGAGGATGCGAAGATGGATCATCACTCATCGCCAGCAGAGGCGCGTTTCGGCAAAAAATCTCTGCTCCTCACGGCGGTCGTCGCCCTCCTTCTTGGCGTTGGGCTCGCTACCTTGGCTGGAGTATCTCACCACGGAGCCGAGGTTTACGCCCAGGCAGCGAGCGCGCCCGGCACCGTCGCCGCGGCGCCGAACTTCTCAGAGCTGGCGGCGCGACTGAGCCCCTCGGTGGTCAATGTCGACACCGTCCTCACCGTGCGCCCGGAGTGGCCTGGCGGCAAGTCGCCGTTCGCCCCGCCGTTCGGTGAAGAGTTTTTCGAGCGCTTCTTCGGCATGCGTCCGCCGCAGCAACAGCGTCGCGGCAAGGGCTCGGGGGTGATCTTCAGTCAGGACGGCTACATCCTGACGAACAACCACGTCGTCGAGGGAGCTGATCAGGTCACCGTCACCCTGGCCGATGGCACGAAGTACCCGGCCCGCGTGGTGGGGAGGGATGACAAGACGGACCTCGGGCTGCTGAAGATTGATAAAGAGGTGAAGCTCACCGCCGCCCGTCTTGGCGATTCCGACACCCTGAAGGTGGGCGAATGGGTGATGGCCATCGGCAATCCCTTTGGCCTCGGGCACACCGTGACCGTGGGGATCGTCAGCGCCAAGGGACGCATCATCGGCTCCGGGCCGTACGACGACTTCATCCAGACGGATGCGTCGATCAACCCCGGCAACAGCGGTGGTCCTCTCTTCAACACCGCCGGCGAGGTCATCGGCATCAACACGGCCATCATCGCCCAGGGGCAGGGCATCGGCTTCGCCATTCCCGTCAACATGGCGAAGGACCTCCTTCCCGGGCTGCGGCAGGGGAGGGTCGTGCGTGGCTGGCTGGGCGTCTCCATCCAGACGGTGACGCCGGAGCTCGCCGAAGCGTTGCAGTTGAAAGCGCGCAAGGGCGCGCTGGTGGCCGAGGTGCTGTCCGGCAGCCCGGCGGCTCAAGCTGGGGTGCGGCGTGGGGATGTCATCGTGCGCTTCGCCGGGGAGGAGGTCGACGACTCCCACACGCTGCCGCGGCTGGTGGCGCGCGTCGCGGCGGGCAAGAGCGTGAGCCTTGAGGTGATCCGCGACGGCAAGCGTCTGCAGCTTTCCACCACCATTCGGGTGCTGTCGGAGGAGCCGGCGGCAGGCGGGCAAGCCCCGCAAGAGCCTTCGTCGCAGCTCGGCTTGCGCCTTCAGGAGCTGACGCCGGAGCTGGCGGCGCGGTTCGGAGTGGAGAGCCGCGCGGGGTTGATCGTGGTTGAGCTGGAGCCGGGGAGCGCCGCCGAGCGTGCCGGCGTGCAGCGGGGCGATGTCCTCCTCGAGGCCAATCACAAGCCGCTGCGAAGCGTCCGCGACCTACGTGAGGCCCTGCGGAACGTGCCGAAGGGGAGGGCGCTCCTTGTGGTCCTGGAGCGCAACGGCAGGAGCCTCTTCACGGCCATTCCGGTCGGCTGAGCAGGCGCGCCGGGCGTCCGGGAGCGGCATCGCTCGGGTTCACCCGCGGCGGCGCAGGCGTCACGGTGACACCGAGGGCGGGGCGCTGGAGGAGATGCCGCAGCCGCTCCGCCCTTCCACCCCACCGCCAAGGGCGAGTGCTACCCGACGCCGCGTCAGGGGATGCCCGCAAAGGCATTGAAGCGAAATCCGGACAGGAGGCGAAAGAGGAAGAAGTAGCGCAGGGGATGGCCGCCGTAGCTGAGCTGATCGATGAGCAAGTGGGCCAGAAGGCCCAGCGCGGCGCCCGCGGCCAGCCATCGCCACCTGCGGCAGCGCCAGGCGAGGAGAGCGAGGCCGATCACCCATTCGTAACCATGGAACACCAGCAGCGAGAAGGCATGTCCGGCTTGATACTGCGGCGCCTGCAGGAACTCGAGGAGGTCGAAGCGGCGGAACTGCGTCAGGAGGAGGTAGTCGAGGAGATGGTCCAGATCAACCAGGAGGCTGACGGAGAAGCAGAGGACGGCCGCCTGGCATGAGCGAGCGCGCCACCTGAGAAGCGCGGCCAGGCCCGCCGCCACCAGAGTATGGAGCAGCTCATGGAAGAGAAGGAACAGCAGTCTTCCCACCGCCGAGGGGGTCTCCTGGGCAACGCATGATGCAAGCGGAAGGGGGCGGACGGCGCGCCGCCGGGCGCTCCCCCTGGCGCCTGCATCGTACGCATCCGCGCCTGCCGCAGCAAGGTCGCCTCGCTCACCCCGCTGGTTTCATGCCTCGGCAGCCATGCCGGCCGCGGCGCGGCCGGGCGCGGGCCTCTCCCGCACCACAAGGACGTTGCATCCCGGAGGTGATCCTCCTATTGTGGGGAGAGCGCCGCTGGCGAAGGTGCGGGGCGCCGCGCCAGCGGTGGAGCGCCGGCCTGGTCCCGCCAGGGCCAAGCGGAGCGCGACCGGGCGGCTTGGCGTGGAGAGGGCGCGCAGTCACGCAACCCTCTCCGTCGTATCGGCAAAGGATGGGGTCTCCGATGCGTGATTTCCTCGCGGCGCTCGCTGAACGCGTTCTTCTCAGTGATGGCGCCATGGGAACCCGGGTCCAGGCCCTGGACCTCGATGTCGAGCGCGATTTCCAAGGCTGCGAGAACTGCACCGAGGTCCTCACGCGCACCCGTCCGGAGATCATTCGTGACATTCACCGCAGCTACCTGGCGGCCGGCGCCGATGTCATCCAGACCAACACCTTCGGCGGCTCGCCGATCACCCTGGGTGAGTTTGGACTGCAGGAGCAGGCCTTCAGTCTGAACCGGGCCGCCGCGGAGCTGGCGAACGAGGCGGCGGCCGAGTTTGCCAGCGCGGCGCGGCCGCGCTTCGTCCTCGGCTCGGTTGGTCCCGGCACGCGTCTGCCGAGCTTGGGGCGCATCGACTACGCCAGCCTCGAAGCAGCCCTCACGGTGCAGTGCCGCGGCCTCATCGCCGGCGGCGTCGATGCCATCCTCATCGAGACCTGCCAGGACCCGCTGCAGATCAAGGCCGCGGTCAACGGCGCCAAGGCGGCGCGCGCCGAGGCGGGGCTCGACGTCCCTCTCCTGGTGCAGGTGACCGTGGAGACGACCGGCACCCTCCTGGTGGGGATGGATATCGCCGCCGCCGCGACGATCCTCAAGGCCCTCGATGTTCCATCCCTGGGTTTGAACTGCGCCACCGGACCGCAGGAGATGGCTGATCACCTGAAGTGGCTCGGCCAGAACTGGCCGGGGTTCATCACCGTGCAGCCGAATGCCGGCCTGCCGGAACTCGTTGATGGGCGCACCGCCTATCCCCTCAGCCCCGCCGAGATGGCGAGCTGGCTGGGGCGCTTCCTCGAGGAGGACGGCGTCAACCTGATCGGCGGCTGCTGCGGCACCACGCCCGAGCACATCGCCGCCCTCGACGCCATGCTGCGGCAGCGCGCCGGCGGCGGGGAGCGTCCCGCGCCGAAACCGCGCGCGCCGAGCTGGACGCCGTCCGTCGCCTCGCTCTACAGCCAGGTGGCGCTGCGCCAGGAGAATGCCTACCTCTCCATCGGCGAGCGCTGCAACGCCAATGGCAGCCGCAGGTTCCGGCAGCTCCAGGAGGCGGGCGACTGGGAAGGCTGCGTCGCCATGGGTCGCGAGCAGGAGAAGGAAGGCTCCCACGCGCTCGACCTCTGCACCGCGTTCGTGGGCCGCGACGAGGCCGCCGAGATGGCCGAGCTGGTAGCCCGCATGCGCGGCGCCATCAACGTGCCGCTCGTCATCGACAGCACGGACCTGGGGGTCATTGAGGCGGCCCTGAAGCTGTACGGCGGCAAACCGGTCATCAACTCCATCAACTTCGAGGACGGGGAGGAGCCCGCGGCGCAGCGGCTGGAGCTGGCCAAGCGCTTCGGCGCGGCGGTCATCGCCCTAACGATCGACGAGGAGGGCATGGCGAAGAGCGCCGAGCGCAAGGTCGCGGTGGCAAGGCGGCTCCACGACTTCGCCTGCGAGCGCCACGGCTTGCCGCCCTCGGACCTCCTCTTCGACCCCCTTACCTTCACCATCTGCACCGGCAACGAGGATGACCGCAAGCTCGGCCTCTGGACGCTGCAGGCCATCGAGGAGATCAGCCGCGAGCTGAGCGAGTGCCAGATCATTCTCGGCCTCTCGAACATCTCCTTCGGCCTGAACCCGCCGGCGCGCCACGTGCTCAACTCCGTCTTCCTGGACCACGCCTTGCGGCGCGGACTCACGGGCGCCATCCTGCACGTCAGCAAAATCCAGCCGCTCTACAAGATTCCCGAGGCGGAGGTCCAGGTTGCGGAGGACTTCATCTTCGACCGGCGGCGCGCGGGGTACGATCCCTTGCAGGCCTACCTCGAGCTCTTCGCCAGCCGCGGCAGTGGAGAGAAGGTCAAGCCGGAGCGTGCCGCCAGGGTCGAAGAGCGCCTGAAGCAGCGCATCATCGAGGGGGACACGCAGGGGTTGGAGCAGGACCTCGAGGAGGCCATGCGCCAGTATGCCCCCCTCGAGATCATCAACGAGTTCCTCCTCGACGGCATGAGGGTGGTCGGCGATCTCTTCGGCTCCGGCAAGATGCAGCTCCCCTTCGTCCTGCTGTCGGCGGAGACGATGAAAGCGGCGGTGGGCTTCCTCGAACCATCCCTGCAGGAGGTGGAGGGCCGGGAGCAGGGGACGATGGTTCTGGCCACGGTGAAGGGGGACGTGCACGACATCGGCAAGAACCTCGTCGATATCCTCCTCACGAACAACGGCTACAAGGTCGTGAACCTCGGCATCAAGCAGCCGCTCGCCAACATCCTCCGGGCCGCCGAGGAGCACAAGGCCGACGCCCTCGGCATGTCGGGCCTGCTGGTGAAGTCCACCGTCATCATGCGCGAGAACCTCGAGGAGATGTCGCGCCTGAAGCTCAGCTATCCCGTTCTGCTTGGCGGCGCGGCGCTGACGCGGCGCTACGTCGAGGAGGACTGCCGCAGGGCCTACGCCTGCGGGCGCGTCGCCTATGCCCGCGACGCCTTCGAGGGGCTGCACCTGATGGCGAAGGTGACGGCGGGGACCTTCGACGCGCACCTGGCGACGACGGCGGCGCGGCAGGCTCTGCGGGCCGCCGGCAAGCGCCGCGCCGGCAAGGACCGCGAGGCCGCGCAGCTTCGCGAGGCGGAGTCGGAGCGGCTGCACCAGCGCAGGATGAAGCTTGCCGCCGGCGTGGCCGTGCCGACTCCTCCCTTCTGGGGCCCGCGCCTGATCGAAGCGGTGCCGATCAAGGCCCTGCTCCCCTTCCTCAATGAGACCACGCTCTTTCAGTTCCAGTGGGGGTTCCGCAAGGAGGGGCGCGACCCGGAAGCGTACCGCGCCTGGGCCAGGAGGGAGCTGCGCCCCATCCTGCGCCGCATCCTGGCGGTGTGCGAGCGCGAGAGCATCCTGCAGCCGCAGGCGATCTACGGCTACTGGAAGTGCGCCGGCGAAGGGAACGACCTCATCATCTTCGCGCCGGATGGCAGCACCGAGCTGCTGCGGCTGACCCTGCCCCGGCAAACCAAGGACGACGGCAGGTGCATCGCCGATTACTTCCGCGACGTGACGGTGGAGGAGCGGGACGTGCTGGGGCTGCAGCTTGTGACCATGGGGCGCCGCGCCTCGGAGGCGGCGCGCGAGTGGTTCGGCGATGACCGCTACCAGGACTACCTCTACCTGCACGGCTTCAGCGTCGAGATGGCGGAGGCGATGGCCGAGTACATCCACAAGCGCATCCGCGCCGAGCTGGGCATCGGCCATGAGGACGCCCGCGGCATGGCGAAGCTGCTGCGCCAGGGCTATCGCGGCAGCCGCTACTCCTTCGGCTACCCCGCCTGTCCCAACCTCGGTGATCAGCGGCGCATCCTGGATCTCCTCGGCGCGGAGCGCATCGGCGTTCGCCTCACCGAGGAGGACCAGCTTGAACCGGAGCAGAGCACCTCGGCCATTGTCGTGCATCATCCGCGGGCAAGGTACTTCTCCGTGTGAGAGGCATGCCGCCGGGGAAGCGCGGGGCGTTCCCCCCCTGCCGTCATGGGGATCGTTCCTGGCCGCGGCGGCTTCCTGGCGCGGCTCTCCCCGCCGTTACCCCGCAAGAATCTCGCCGATAACCCTGTGGTTGCCGAACGGCGCGATCAGGTACACCCCCGGCGATTGCCGGCGGATGCGCTCGTAGAGCGAGCGCGCCATCGCCAGGCCCACCCGGCGTTCCTCCTCGAGGGTGCGCGCCTCAGCCAGCCGCTGCATGATCGCATCCGTGATGCGCAGGCCGGGGACGTTGTCGCGCAGGAAGCGCGCATTGCGCAGACTGCGCAGCGGCATGAGGCCCGGCAGGATCGGGATGTCGAACCCCTTCGTCTCGCCCAGCATGGCCTCGAGAACCTCCTCATCGTAGATCGGCTGCGTCAGGCAGAAGCGCGCCCCCGCGGCGATCTTCTGCCTCAGGTAGTCGACCTGGTACTTCAGGTTGAGGTTGGGGTTGAGCGCGCAGCCGACGGCGAATCTCGTCGGCTGGGCGAGGGGATTGCCGTGGTGATCAACTCCCCGGTTCAGGCGGCTGGTGACGAGGCCGATGAGCCCCGTCGAGGAGAGGTTGTGCACCGCCACGGCATCGGGGTTGTCGCCGCCCGAGGGATGGTCGCCGGTCAACGCCAGCAGCGTGTCGATCCCCAGCGCCGCCGCTCCGAGGAGGTCCGATTGCATCGCCAGCAGATTGCGGTGCCGGCAGGTGTAGTGCATGATCGCCGGCAGCCCGGTCTGTTGCTGCACCTGGCTGGCGAGGACGAGCGAGCAGACGGTCAGGTTGCCGAGGGAGTTATCGGTGACATTGATGGCGTCGGCCCCCGCCTGCCCAAGCTCTGACGCGGCTTCGAGGTAGGGTCCGACCTCCGCCCCCCTGGGAGGGCGCAGCTCGACGGTGACCGCGAAACGCTGCGCCAGGGCGCCGAGGAAGCGGCTGGCCGGCTGCGCCGCGGCGGCTTGCTCCTGCACCTCGACGAGGAGGCGCGCCGTCCTGGCCGGGCGCCGCGGCCGCGGCCCGGGGGTCACGGTTTTGAGCGCCTCGTTCATGGCTCGGATGTGCTCCGGGGTGGTGCCGCAACAACCGCCGATCAGGCGCGCTCCCAGCGCCGCGTACTCCCGCGCGTACTCCGCCACGTACTCCGGCGTGGCATGGTAGTGGACCCTGCCCTGCACCTCCTCGGGAGGTCCGGCGTTCGGCTGCGCGATCAGATCGAAGAAGCCGCTCTCGGCAATATCCTCCAGCGCCTCCTTCAGGTGGTAGGGAGCGTTGCAGTTCACCCCCAGAACTTCAACGCCGTGGTTGCGCAGCGTCCGCAGCACGCTGCCGGTGTCGCGCTCGTTGCCCAGCTTGCCGTCGGGAAAACCCCGGAACATGCAGATCGGGGGGGCTCCCAGCACCCGCTTCACGGCTTTGATCGCCAGCACCATCTCGCGCAGGTCGAGGAAGGTTTCCAGGGAGACCATGGCGACGCCTCCCTCGGCCAACCCCTCGACCTGTTCGGTGAAGACCTGGAGAATGTCGTCGTCGCTGAGGTTCTCTTCGAAGCGGCGGAATCCGAGGGGACCCACCGAGCCGGAGACGGTCGCCAGCGGGCCGGCGGTCTTGCAGGCCAGGCGGGCCGCCGCCTCGTTGATGGGGCGCACCTTGTCCTCCAAGCCGTACAGCTCCAGCTTCAGAGCATTGGCGCCGAAGCTGTTCGTGTGCAGCAGCCGCGCCCCGGCCTCGAGGTAGGAGCGGTGCACGAGCTGGATCAGGTGGGCATCGCTGAGATTGAGCTGCTCCTTGCAGAGGCCGAACTTGCCGTAGCCGACCTCCAGCATGGTGCCCATGGCGCCGTCGCAGAGCACCACGTCATCCGCGAGGAGGTCTCGCACGTTCACCATGCGCTCACCTTCTTGAAGACCGGGAGAGAGCAAAAGCGGCTGGTTGGAAGGAGCTGCCTTCAATATCATGAAGTTCCGCCGCCCTGTCAAGAATCGTGGCGGCGGCGGGTGGCCCAGCCCGGCGCCGTGACAGCGCGGCACATCCACGCGGCCCCCGCGGCGCGCCTGCCCGGTTCCCCGCGCCGACGCTGAGGAGAAATACCCTGGCGTCGGCGCCGCGGCAGGGAGCCGTACCGGCGGCGGGCGTGCAGGGCCATGGCCGCGGGGTGCGTTTCAGCACGGAGTCGGGTATCCTGCGGAGGGGCAGTGGAGGGGCGCCAGCCGCATCGCAGCCTCGCCGCGCTCCCGGCTCGGCAGGCGCGCAGCGTCACCGGGTCCTCGGCGCGGGCGAGGTGCGGGTTCAGAGCGCTGCCTCTCCGCCACCATGACGCCGCAGACCGTGCGAGGCATGATCATGAAAGCCTGGGAGGCCTTGGCGTTCGCCAGTGAGGAGGAGCGACGGCAGTACTATGCGAACTTCCCCCTGCCCCCTGGGCACTCGGTGGCAGCCTTTTGGCAGGACCCCGTCTTCAAGCGGCAGCTCTTCGCCCGTGCGCACCTGCGGCCCGGCACCTCGCTCCTCCTCATCAGCGAGGCGAACGAGCGCTGCGGCCTCAGCGCCCTGGCGCGCGACGCCGTGGGCGAGCAGGGAAGGCTCGTCGAGCACGACGTCATCCGGGAAGGACGCACCCTGCACGAGTGGAACATCTACGAGCGCCTCTGCCGGCCGTATGCTCCCGCCACCTTCGACGCCGCCATCGCCACCACCACGCACCACATGCAGCAGCTCGACCGCGAGATGGGCGAGCTCATCCGGGTGGTAAAACCGGGGGGCTGGCTCGTCGTCGCCGACAACGGGCCGGGCAAGCTTTTCTTCGAGCTGGCGAAGCAGGACGCGCACCTGGAGTTCGCCGCCGATCTCCTCATCTACGCGATGGCCGTCTGGCTGAACTTCGGCGACTCGGTCGATGAAGCCTACGCGAACCTCAAGCGCTGGGGATGCAAGTACGACGAAGAGGACCTGCTGCGCGCCATGCGGCCCGCGCTCGAGGAGGTCGGCGCGTTCGCCTGGAAGGGGCTGTGGCTGGTGGCCGGACGGAAGCGCTGATCGCCGGGGCCGAGGGCGCAACGCCGCAGCCTTGCTCCGCCTTGCCCGGCAGGGGAGTGGGGCGGCGCCGGCGAGGCGCTGGAGCAAATCGGTGGCAGTGTTGAGAGGTTGCGCAATGGTGAACGCGGCCGTCGTCGCGTCGGGAGCCTGGCGGCGCGGTGCGGCGCTCGCGGCGTTGCTGCTCCTGGCCCTGCCGCAGCTCGCGGGGGCCCAGGGCGCCGTGGCGCGCCTGGCGTTGCCGGGGCGCACCATGGCGTTCCTGAGCCTCTACGTCAGCGAGGCGAAGGGCTTTTTCCCGGAGGCGGGCATCGACCTGCGCGTCACGCTGGAATCCGGCGCGAAAACCATGCAGTCCCTGGGCTCCGGCTCCGTCGAGTTCGCCGGCGGCACCGTGGAGGCGGCGATCCGCGCCCCGGAAGGCGGGCGGCGGCCGATCATCGTCGCGGCGGGGACGAGCCGCCTGCCGCTGGAGATCGTGGCGCGCCGGGAGGTGGCGCCGCAGCAGGGGATGCCGCAGGAGACGCCCCTGGCCGAGCGTCTTCGCCTCTTGAAGGGGCGCACCATTGGTCTGTTGCACAGCGGCGACCTGGCGCACCAGTTCCTCAAGTCCGCGCTGTCGCAAGCTGGTCTCGACCCCGCCCGAGACGTCAAGGTGCTTGGGATCGGGAAACCGGGGACGCTCCTCGCCAGCCTGCAGCGGCGACTGGTTGACGCCATCATCGCCGTGCCGCCGATGTCCATCGTGCCGCTTCTGCGCGGCTACGGCGTGCGCCTGGCCAGCGGCCCCCTCAATGATTTCCCGCAGTTCGATCCCTTCCCCTACGCGGTGCTCCTTACCATGGAGCAGACCACGCAGGCGCGGCCGGAGCTGGTGCGCCGCGTCGTGCGAGCCTGGGTGAAGGGTCTGCGGTTCATCCACGAGCATCCCGAGGAAGCGAGGCAGCTCCTCAAGGCGCAGTTCAAGCGGGCCGACGAGGCGCTCATCGAGGCCACCCTGAGGCTCATGCTGCCAGGCGTCTCGAAAGACGGGCGGGTTCCTCTGGAGGGTTTGGAGAGGGTGCAGAAGCTGCTCCTGGAGGGTGGCGTTCTGAAGCAGCCGATTGATCTCAGCCGCGTCGCCACCAGCCGCTTCCTGCCGGAGTAGGGGAGAGCGCCGGCCTGGCTCATGGCCGCGCGTCCAGTTTGGTTGAGGGAGGAGGAAGATCATGCAGCAACACCGACGGCGTCTCATTCGGAGCAGTGCTGTGATGCTGGCCCTGCTGCTCAGCGTGCTTCTAGGTCTGGCTGCCGCGCCGGCTCCCTCGGCGTCCGCCGCCGGCGACGCCGTCCGCATTGCGGTGCCGGCGCGCAGCATGTCCTTCAGCGCCATCTACGTCGGCCAGGGCAAGAAGTTCTTCGAGGAGCAAGGACTCGACCTGCGCGTCTCGGTGGTGGCGGGGATCGGCGCTTTGCAGGCGATGCTCGCCGGCTCGACCGATTTCACCGGGCTCACCGGCACCGAGGTCATCAAGGCCCACACCAAGGGCCTCACGCCCGTCGTCATCGCGGCGGGCATCGAGCGCATGAGCATGGAGATCATCGCTGACAAGGAGAAGGCCACGGCGGCGGGGGTGACCGAGTCCTCCTCCTTGCAAGAGAAGCTCCGCTTCATGAAAGGACGCACTATCGGCGTCCTGCGCACCGGCGCCGTGGCGCATTTCTTCCTCCTCTACGCGGCGGCGAGAGGCGGACTCGATCCGAAGACCGACCTCAGCATCGTCAGCCTCGGCACACCGCCGGCGCTCTTCGCCAGCCTGGAGAAGAAACAGATTGATGCCTTCGTCTTCGTGCCGCCGATCAGCGTCATCCCCGTGGTGAAAGGATACGGCCTGCGCCTGGCGAGCGGCCCGCTGAACACCTTCCCCGAGATCGCGCCGTTCCCCTATATCTCCTTGCTCACCATGGCGAAGACCGCCCAGGAGAACCCCGGCCTGACGCGCCGCATGACCCATGCCTTCGTCAAGGGGCTGCGCCACATCCACTCGCATCCTGAGGAGTCCGCGGCGCTGGTCAAGGCGCAGTTCAAGGATGTCCCGGAGCCGGTGCTCAATGAGTCGCTGCGCCTCGTCCTGCCGTCGCACTCGAAGGATGGGCGCATCACCCTGGCGGCCATGGAGACGGCGCAGAAGTTCCTGCTCGACGGCGGCGCCATCGACAAGCCGGTGGACCTGAGCAAGACCTTCACGAACGACTTCCTACCGAAGGAATAGGGCGTGGGGGGCGGGCTGGCTGGGGAGGCGGCGCGGCAGCGAGGGGGGATGCCTGGGGCCGGGAGGTGACCCTCGAGGCGGCGCAAAGCGGTCCCCTTCACTCACCATCCTCGTATCCCGGCTCGCCCGGGATGACGAAGCGGCGCACGCCGTCCACCTCGAGGCGACGCGGCATGATCGGGGCGATGCGGCGCTGCTTGGTTGCGGCGAGGATCTCCGCGACGCTGCGCGACTGCCCTACCTGCTGGAGGTTCCGCTGCGTCGCCAGCATGGCGAGCATGGAGCCCTCGCCGATCTTCGCCAGGGCCTCCTGCGGCGTCAGCCAGGCGCCATCCACGGCTTCGCCTTGGTCATGGCGAGGCTCCTGCCCTGGCGGCAGGACCGCCACGAAGAAGCGGGCGCTGAAGCGCCGCGGCACCCAGACCGGGGTGATCCAGTGGGCGAAGGCGTGCAGGCGGCGGGCCGCCAGGGTGAGGTTCGCGCCCGAAACGATGTCGCGGAACGACAGGGCGCGCTGACGCAGGAGCGCGGCATATTCCTGGTAGCGTGGCGCGTGGCTCTCCACGAAGGCGCCGCCGGCGTCGTAGGCCAGGAGGAGGCCGGCCTCCTCGAAGAGTTCGCGGATCGCCGCCACCCAGAGTCCGAGGCCTGGCGTCTCTCCTGGCTGCGCCCCGAAGGCCGCCGCGGCATCCTCCTCGCTGAGGCCGTCGCAGCGGCTGGTGAGGAACAGGTCCCGGTCGGCCGGGTCCACCTTCCCCCCTGGGAAGACGTAGCGACCCCCAGCGACTTCGAGCTCTTCATGCCGCTGCACGAGGTAGACCTCGAGGCCGCCGGCGCCGCTGACCGTGGGCCGATCACGCACCAGGATCACCGTCGCCGCGTCCGCGGCCGGCGCGATCTTCCCATCCCAGGGAGCGCGACTCGGCTGGAGAGGAACGGCGGCGCGTCGCTCGAGCTCTGGTCGGCCGCGGCGTTGCTGGTGAGATTCGGAGCTCTGCGAAACCATGTGGCGTGTTCCTGAACAGTGGAGGATTTCTCGCCGCGGCTGCCTTGACACCCCCGTCCCGGACGGGTACAACCCTCCGTGGTGGTCGTGAGATTAGCTACCGGTAATCGTCGCGCCGCTGTGGATTTTTGCAGCGCTTGGTTCAAACCATACACCCCCCGGACTCAACGCGCCAGGTCGCCCGCCGCCACCGGGTAAGCCGAGCGGCTGCGTGGCGTCGGCGCCGAGGCGTCGATCAGGCAGGCCAGGGGCGCGGGCGGAGCGGCGACGCTCCGTGGCTCCCTCGTCCAGGCGCCTCCCATGAGTGCGTTCGAGGCGGGGAGGGCTTCGGGACGAAGCGCTCTCCGCGCCGCGAGCCGGCCCGTCCGCCGTACTGCGTCAAGAGTTCCCAAGGTCAGCGGGCCATCCAAGGAGCGTGACGATGAAGTTCGACGTCGAATTCAACTCGGCTGGACAGCTCTCCGTCGAGGCCGTCCTCGAAGGCGCCGTGGTGGCTGAGCAGAAGGGCTTCCACACGGTCTGGAAGGGCGAGTCCAACAGCAAGGACCCCCTCGTCCTCCTGACGGCCATCGCGGCCCGCACGCAGCGCATTAACCTGGGGACGGCCGTCTACCATATCTTCGGGCGCACGCCGGTCACCCTCGGCATTATGGCCGCCAGCCTCGACGAGCTGTCGGGAGGACGCTTCATCTTCGGCCTTGGCGTGGCGAACCGGAACATCGCCACCTGGCACGGCCAGTCGTTTGCGAAGCCGCTGAAAGCAATCCGCGAGTACGTGGAGATCGTGCAGCAGACCTTCAGCGGCCAGAAGGTTTCGTACAAAGGCGAGTTCTTCTCCGCGGAGGGGTTCCGCCTTGCCTTCAAGCCGGTGAGCGCCCGCCTGCCGATCTACCTCGCCGGCCTGGGACCCAAAATGACGCGCCTGGCCGGCAGCATCGCGGACGGCGTCCTCATCAACATGGGCACGCCGGGGAAGATCGGGGAGATCGCCTCGAACGCGCGCGAAGGCGCCGCCGCGGCGGGCCGGAACCCGGGTGACGTTGCAATCGTCGCCAAGGTGCGCTGCTCGATCCACGAGGACATCAAGGTCGCCCGCTCGAACCTGAAGAAGATCGTCACCTTTTACGGCCTTGCCGATCACTACCGCGATGCCCTGCGCGGCCTCGGGTTCGGCAGCCTCGTCGATACCCTCCACGAGACCTGGAAGCAGAAGGGTTTCCACGCCGCCAAGGAGCAGGTCGCGGACGAGGTGCTCGATCAGCTCCCAACCATCGCCGCCACCTCCATGGCGCACCTGAAGGAGCGCCTGCGGCCCTTCGAAGCGAGCGCCGCGACGCGCCTCATCATCCCCTACGTGCCGGTCACCGACGACTACGCCGCCGAGGTCCTGGCATTCCTGCGCGACTGGTAGGCGTTGGAAGCGGCGTCAGCTTCTCCGCCTGCGCCGCCGCGACGCCCCGAGGGAGCCCCAGCATGGAGCCGGCGACGCAATTGCGGCGACTCCTCGAGGATCCCGGCATCCTGGTGCTGCCTGGCGTCTACGATGCCCTGAGCGCCCGCCTCGCCGAGCAGGTCGGCTTCGCCGCCCTCTTCACCAGCGGCTTCGGCATCGCCGCCTCCAGCCTGGGTCTGCCGGACTACGGCCTGATGACGATGACCGAGTCCCTCGAGCGCGTGCGGCGCATCGTGCAGGCCGTCAGCCGGCCGGTGGTGGCGGACTGCGATACCGGCTACGGCAACCCCCTGAACGTCATGCGCACCGTGCACGAGTGCCTGGCCATCGGCGTCGCCGGTATCATCCTCGAGGACCAGGAATGGCCGAAGAAGTGCGGCCACATGCAGGCGAAGCGCGTCATCCCCCTCGCCGAGCAGGTGGAGAAGATCAAGGCGGCGGTGCAGGCGCGCGGCGAGCGCGACCTGGTGCTCATCGGCCGCACCGACGCCCGCGAGCCCCTCGGCATCGAGGAGGCGCTGCGGCGCGGCAAGGCCTTCGCCGAGGCGGGGGCGGACGTGGTGTTCATTGAAGCGCCGCAGTCCGTGGACGAGCTGCGCCTGATCAGCAGGGAGATCAAGGCGCCGACCTTCGCCAACATGATCGAGGGGGGCAAGACGCCTCTCCTCAGCCGCGAGGAGCTCCGGGACCTCGGTTTTAAGATTGTCGTCTTCCCCCTCTCCTCGTTGTTTGCCGCCGCCTGGGCCATGCGTGCGGTGCTGCAACGGCTGAAGGAGACCGGCTCCACTCAGGGATTCAACGATCTCGCTGATTTCCACGCCTTTGAGGAGCTGATGCGCGTGCCGCACTATCGCGCCCTCGAGCAGCAATTCCGTGTTGATGGCGCGGCCTGACCGCAAGCTCCCCTGCCGTGACTGCCGCCACCCCGCCGAAACTCCCAGCCCGCCAACCTCGTGAGCATCCGCGCCCGGACGGCCCCACCTCGTCGCTCTCCGGCTGATCTCTTCTTATACTGCGAACGAAGCATCTCGCGCCGTCCGGCCATCCCTCCAGGTGCGGCCATGCTCTCATGCTTCGTTGCGGAGCGCGTTCCGGCGCGCCACGAGGCGGAATTCCTGTCGGGAACCGTGCCGGGCGCGGCCCTTGAGTCGCCCCCGTGGCGCTCGAAGGAGGAAGCATGCTCTCTTCCCCCGTGTCACTCGTCCCTCTCTTCCTCTCCTGCCTGGTCCTCCTGCAGCTCGGCTTCCCCACGAACGGCAACCCGCAGACGATGGAGGAGCTCCTGCTCACCCTGCGCGCGGGCACGGCGGAGGAGAAGGTGCGGGCGGTGATCCAGCTCGTGAACCGTGGCGATCAACGAGCCCTGCCGCACCTCAAGGAAGCGCTGCGCGACGCGCATGAGCGCGTCCGGCAGGCCGCCGAGCAGGGGATGTGGGCGCTCTGGCTGCAATCCAGCGATGCCGCCGTCGACACGCTCATGGAGCGTGGCATCCGGCTTCTGGAACAACGCCGCTTCGAGGAGGCGGTGCAGGTCTTCGCGGACATCGTCGCTCAAGCTCCGGGCTTCGCCGAGGGCTACAATAAACGCGCCACCGTCTACTACCTCATGAAGGAGTTCGACAAGTCGCTGCGCGACTGCGCGGCGACGCTGCGGCTCAACCCTGATCACTTCGGTGCCTTGAGCGGCAGCGGCCTGTGCTACGTCGGCCTGAAGCGCTACCGCGAAGCGCTGCGGGCCTTCCGGCGCGCCGTGGCGGTCAATCCGAACCTCGAGAGCATCAAGGAGTACATCAAGGATCTCGAGGCCTACCTGCGCAACCGCTCGCTCTGACGACGGCGGCGGGCAGCGTCGGATAGGCTTCCAGCCGGTCATCTCTCGGCTGGTGGGGAGCGGCCCGGGGGGAGGATGCAGCGCGGTGGGGGTTACTTGAGGATAAGTGAGGAGAAGTGGCCGAAGAGGAGGCCGGCGCTGCCGGCAAGGATGCCGATGATCATGATCTCCAGACCATTGCGCACCCAGTTGAGCTTCGTCACCTTGCTGCGGCCGGCTCCAATGAAGAAGAGCGCCACGAGGGAGACAATCCCGGCAACCTTTGCGGCAAGGGGCGCGCGATGGGTAAAGGCGAACGGCAAGAGCGGCGGCAACGCCCCGATGAGGAAGGAGATCCCCATCGTCGCGCCGACCTTCAAGGGGTTATCGAATGTCTCCGGCACGATCCCCAGCTCTTCCTTGGCCATGAACTCGAGCCAGTGCTGCTTGTCCGAGGTGACGCGCTTCACGAGAATGTCGGCCTCGCTCTTCGTAAAGCCCTTCTCGGCGAAGATCTCCTGCATCTCCGCGATCTCTTTTTCCGGCACCTCCTCGATTTCCCGCGCCTCGCGCCGCAGCTCGCGGTCGAAGTACTCGCTCTGCGACTTCGTGGAGATGTAGGCCCCGAAGAACATGGAGATCGCCCCGGCGAACATCGCCATGATGCCCGCCAAGAGCACCAGATTGCTCTCCTTGATGGACGCAGCCAGCCCCATGACAAAGCCGATGGTCGTGATGAGGCCGTCGTTCATGCCGAAGACCACCTCGCGGATGGCCCGGCCTTTGGGGGTATGCCACTCCTCGCCGTGAAAGCGCTTGGAGAAGTGTCCGACGCGCGCCCGATACTCCTTCAAGATATCTTCCGGCATTGCCGGAGTGGAACTTGCATCGCTCTCCATCGTTTCGTTTCAATCCACGCCTCCGCGCGGGAGGCGACCGCGTGCCGGCTTCCACCAGGAAAGCGAGAGTGCAGCCCCGCACTACCCTACGGCTGATCCGCCGGCCGCCTTCCGGCTCGCCGGCCGACGGCTGCGGCAAGCAGCCTACGCGAGGCTCGCCAGGCTGGCGCTCTCGAGGTCCGGCTCCCGGCCGTTGAGGAGGGGGATGAGCAGACGCCGGATGTTGGTGGCGCGGCCCGTGCTCAACTCCACCGTCACGACCACGCCCGCCAGGACCGCGTCTTTCTTCGCCGCTTCGAAGCGCTTCGGCATCTGCGAGAGGAACTTCTCGATGACGATCTCTTTCTGAATGCCGATGACCGAGTCGTAGGGTCCCGTCATGCCGACATCCGTGATGTAGGCGGTGCCCCGGGGGAGGATGCGCTCATCCGCGGTCTGCACGTGGGTGTGGCTCCCCACCACGGCGCTGACGCGGCCATCCAGGTACCAGCCCATGGCGATCTTCTCGGAGGTCGCCTCGGCGTGCATGTCGACGAAGATGACCTCGCATTGCGGCCGCAAGCGCTCGATCTCTTCATCCGCTTTGCGGAACGGACAATCGACGGTCGACATGAACACCCGCCCCATCAGGTTCAGCACGCCGATACGCGTTCCATCAGGGGCCACCACGACGTGGCTGCCCCTCCCAGGCACGTCCTCGGGATAGTTCGCCGGGCGCAGGAGGCGCGTCTCATGGCTGATGCACTCGAAGACCTCCTTCTTGTCCCAGACGTGGTTCCCGGAAGTGAGGACATTGATGCCGCTCTTCAGCAGCTCGTCGATGATCGCCGGCGTTACGCCTGCGCCGCCCGCGGCGTTCTCACAGTTGGCAATGCAGACATCCGCGCCGTAGTGCTGCACAATCTCGCCGAGGAGACGCTGCACCACCATGCGCCCGGGCTTGCCAAAAATGTCGCCGATGTAGACGAGTTTCACGCCCGTTCCCTTGCCCCTTGCAGGTGCAGCGGTCTCCCTCGCTCAGCGCCGATGAGCGCATTCCGAACGCTCCCGGCGCGGCTCGTCCGTCGCCGCCGCACGTTTGTCCGCCGCTCCGAGGTTTCGGTTCAGCCTTGCGGCTTGCACGCCGATCGGACGACGCCGCGGGGAACGATCACCTCTCCCGCTGCGTGCTCGGTGCTGGCGCTCAGCCCGCCCCAAGGGGGAGCGAACCCCGACAGGCGCGGGGAGGGCTTCACTCCCTGGCCCCGCCGCCCCGCCCAGCGGCGCCCGCGCGACGCCGGGACGGCAGCGTGCCGAGGCGCTGGCCTGGGTCTAGCGCGCATACTCCACCGAACGCATCTCGCGAATTACCGTCACCTTGATCTCGCCCGGGTAGGCTACTTCCTCCTCAATCCGTTTGGCGATGTCCCGAGCCAGCAACTGCGCCTCCGCGTCGCTGATCTCGCTCGGTTCCACGATGACGCGAATCTCGCGCCCGGCTTGGATCGCGTAGGCCTTCTGGACTCCGGCAAAGGAGTCGCAGATGTTCTCGAGCTGCTCGAGGCGCTTGATGTAGTTCTCCAGCATCTCGCGGCGGGCGCCGGGACGGGCCGCCGAGATGGCATCGGCCGCCTGCACGATGATGGCTTCCAGCGATTGCGCCTCGGCATCCTCGTGGTGGGCCTCAATGGCGTTGAGGACCTGCTTCGATTCGTTGCCGCGCTTCAGAATCTCGACGCTGATCTGCGTGTGGGTCCCATCGTGCTGGTGGGTGACCGCCTTGCCGATGTCGTGCAGCAGCCCGGCGCGCTTCGCCACCTTCACATCACATCCCAGCTCCGCCGCGATCACCCCGGCGATGTAGGCCACCTCCTTGGAGTGCTGCAGCATGTTCTGGGAGTAGCTGGTGCGATACCTCAGGCGGCCCAGCAGGCGCAGGACCTCCTGGTGCAGGTTATCGACGCCGGCTTCGAAGGCCGCTTTCTCCCCCTCCTCGCGCAGGGAGGTCGACATCTCCTTGGTGACGCGCGCCACCATCTCTTCGATGCGCGCCGGATGGATGCGCCCGTCCGCGATGAGCCGTTCGAGCGCCAAGCGGGCGATCTCCCGCTTCACTGGATCGAAGCCGCTCAAGATCACCGCTTCCGGGGTGTCATCGACGATGAGGTCGATGCCGGTGGCCATTTGCAGGGCGCGGATGTTCCGCCCCTCGCGGCCGATGATGCGGCCCTTCATCTCCTCGTTCGGCAGACCCACCACGGAGACGGTGGTCTCGGCGACATATTCGGAGGCGCAGCTTTGGATCGCATAGCCGAGAATTTCCCGCGCTTTGCGATCCGCGGTCTCGCGCGTCTGGCGCTCCAGCCGCCGCAGCTTCTCGGCGCACTCCAGGCGAGCCTCGCGCAGCATCTCGTCCATGAGGGACTGACGCGCCTCGCTGGCGGTCATGCCGGCGATGAGCTCCAGCTTCACCTTGGCCTCGTGAAGCTGCTGGTCCACCCGCGTGCGATCGCCGGCCAAGCTCTCCTCCAGCCCCTGAAGCTGCCGCTGCTGCTTGGCGAGGGTCTTCTCCTGGCCCTCGCAGAGGGTGACCCGCTGGTTCAGGGTCTGCTCGCGTTCGTCGAGGCGTTGCGACATGCGCTTCAGCTCGAGCTGCCGCTCGCGCGTCTCCTCCTCGAAGGCCAGGCGCGTCTGCAGGAGCTTCTCCTTGGCCTCCAGCTCAGCATCGTGCCGTCGTCTCTTCACCTCTTCGTCGGTCTGTTGCCGCAGCCGCTCCGCCTCTCGGTCCAGCTCGGCGCGTCGCTTGCGGATGAGGGAGCGCCCCACACCCAGGCCAATGACGAGGCCGATGCCAAGGGCTACCACCGCCAACAGGATCATGAATGTGAGTTGCATAGGAGTGAACACCTCCCGGCGTCATCCACCGGCATTTACGCGGCGCAGGGTTCCAAGGCCATGGCGCGCCGGCGCGGCCTGAAGAGAAAGGGCGCCATGGGGGATGCTGCCGCCGCGCCGCCGCCGGCGCTCTGCCTCCCAAGAATGCTCCGAGAACGACGAAGATGTGGAGGGAGTGAGCGTCGTCCAGCGGTTCTCACCTGGGCAAACATCTAGCCCCCTTCGTGCATCGTGTGTCAGAAGACGAGCGAGCAAGGAGACGAAAGCATCAACCGGAGAGAGCCTGGCGGGAATGGCGAGGCACACCTGACGGTCCCGAGTACGTGGGCCGTGCGAGGCGGCAAGGAGAGGCGCTCACTGAATCAGAGGCGGTCAGGGCAACGCGGGCCACGGGGGTGTGGGATGGTCAGGTGGCGCCGGCGCAGAGTTCCAGGATCGCTGCCAGAGATGGACTTCCACGCACCAGCATGCCCCACGCTCAGCACGAATCCCTGACCTGTAAAGGAACGACGAGTACCCTACATCCTCAACCACGCATCACCTTTTTTGATGTTGAACTCATGTTGAGGCAACCACCCACACGTGAGCTTCGGTCCCCACCACGTGGGGGTCCCGCCGAGCCCGCGCCCCCTCTGAACAGGAGCCAATTTCTCCCTACTCTCACTCGTCCCTCGTTCAATCGGGAAGATGTTGCCGCCCGCACCTGTCACGGGGCGCACCCGCCTTGCAAGATCGGCGATAGTCCTTGGGTGCAACGCCCCGCGAGGCCAAACGACGCCTCCGCTCTCCTGCCCGGTTTTCTCCTTTCTGCCTTGTACCATGCGTGGGACCGAGGAATCCTCCCCGTCGCGTGTCCACGTCATGGCTCAAGAGTATTGTACTCTTCAGCAAGCTCCTTGTCCAATAGCGACAACATCGAGGAGGCCTTCTTGGCGATCAGGGCGGTGTTCGTCTCATGCTGCTGGCGCAGCTCGAAGAGCTCGCTGGCAATGTAGAGCGCCGCCAGGATGCCGATTTTCGCCGGCGAACTATCCGGCGGGGCCTTGGCTGCCACGTCGCGCATCTTTTGATCAACGTACGCCGCAATTTGACGGGTCAGCTCCTCGCTGGCTTCCCCGCGGATGGTGTAGCTGCGCCCAAAGATCTCAACCTGTGTCTGAACGCTCACCGTTGGCTGAGCCGCCTCCATGGGAGCCCTGCCGGCGTCTGGCCGCGGCCTCCCGCCTGCACGCGCCCCGCTGCCTGCGCCGCGTTACAGATCGAGCTCCTCCAGCTTCTCCAGGAGGGACTCGATCCTGCTGCTGACGATATCACGCTCTTCAAGGAGCCTCTTGTTCTCGTGCAGGAGCGTGTCGTACTCGCCGCGCTCGTTGTGCAGCTCGAGCGCCAGGGCATCCTGTTCTTGAACGCGGCGCTCCAGCTCTTCCACGCGCCGTTGCAGTTGAGCATTCTGGGTGCGGTAGTCCGTGAGGCGTTCCAGCAGTTCGACAAGGCGACGTTCCACCGCCTCGAGCTTCTCGACCGACATGCACGAATCTCCTTGAAGAATCCTCATCCAAGTTACGTGCAGCCAGCAAAAAATGATGCCAGATAAAGAGAGGCAAAGTCAACCGATTTCATTTCCCCTGGAGGTTGCGCCAGGTTGAGGTATGGAGAGGGGGGCTGCCCGCGGGTCGCCGGGGCCGCCTCGCCCGCGGCGTGGGGAGGCGACGGCGAGACTGGTCGGCGAATCTTCACCAAGGAGGGCGGCAAGGCGCGGCGGCCGGAGACTGGGTCGGAAGCTGTGCCGGGATTCTCTGCCGGGGGCCGGCTGGAATGAGGAGGGGGGAACGCGGCGCGCCGACCCGGCTCCGCCCGGACGGCTCTCGCCACGCCGTCGCTGAGGCGGCCGAGCCCGGCGGGGCGGCGGGGGCTAGCGGTCGCGCAGGATTGCCTGGTGCTCGGCAGCCAGAGCCCGCACGATGGCCGCGCACTGTTCGTTGATCATCTCGTCCGTGAGCGTCCGATCCTCGGCCTGGAAGGTGAGGGAGAAGGCCAGACTCTTCTTGCCGGCTGGAATGGTCTCGCCCTTGAAGCAGTCGAACAAGGTGACCTCCCGCACCAGGAGGGGGGCGGCGCGACGAATCGAGGCTTCCACCTCGGCCGCCGGCGCCTGCTCGTCCACGATCAGCGCCAGGTCGCGCGGGCTGGCGGGATAGCGCGGCAGCTCCGCGAAACGCGGCGCCAGCGAGGCTGCCGCAAAGAATGGCCGCAGGTGCATCTCGAAGACGTACGCCGCGCCGGGGATGCGGAAGGCGGCCAGCGTGTCGGGATGGATCTCCCCGAGAGAGCCGATGACCTCCTCGCGGCAGCGGATGGCGAGGGCGCGACCGGGGTGCAGGAAGGGCGCCTCCGTCGGCGCAAGGTCGAGGCAGGTCAGGCGGAACCCGCGCCCTACATGCTCGAGGATGCCTTTGATGTCGAAGAAGTCCGCCCCGATGTCCTCGCTGGCCCACGAGAGTGGATGGCGAGGTCCGCTCAGGAGCACCGCCAGGTGGCGCAGCTCGACCGGCAGCGCCCCGGCCTGCTCTGCCGGCAGGAAGACGGCGCCGTACTCGAAGAGCCTCACCTCGCTCTGCTGGCGGGTGAGGTTGTAGCGCAGGCAGTTCAGCAGACCCGGCAGCAGCATGGTCCTCATGATGGAGAACTCGGCGCTGAGGGGGTTGCTGAGCGGCATCGGCCGGGCCTGGGGGTCGCTGCGCGTGAGCCGCAGATGGTCGAGCCACTCGGCGTTGATGAAGGAGTAGGTGATTGCCTCGCACAGTCCGCAGGCGAGGAGCAGCTCGCGCAGGCGGCGCTCCTGGGGGCGCGTGGAGGGGCCGCTCTCAGCGGTGAGGGGGCTCAACGGCAGCGTCGTCGGGATGTTCTCATAGCCGTGCAGACGCGCCACTTCTTCGATGAGGTCGATCTCGCGGCTGAGGTCCGGCCGGAAGAGCGGCAGGCTCACCTCGAACTCATCGGGGGCCGTGTCGCGCACGGGCAACTGCAGCCGCTCCAAGGCGCCGCGCGCCTCCGGTCCCGCAAGCGCCGTGCCGAGGACGTGATTGAGGCGGGCGAGGCGCAGCCGCACCTTGGGTTTCGTCAGCGGCGTGGGGTAGGCGTCGACCATTCCCTGGGCGACGCGACCGGCCGCAATCCGCGCCATGAGGTCGGCGGCCCGGTCGCATGCGATCGGCGTGCCGTCGGGGTCCACGCCGCGCTCGAAACGATGCGAGGCTTCGGTGTGCATGCCGAGACGTTTCGCGGTGCGACGGATGCTGGTCGGCTCGAAGTAGGCGCTCTCGAGGAGGACGTTCCGCGTGCCCGCGTGCACTTCCGAGTTCAAGCCGCCCATCACCCCGGCCAGGGCGATACTGCGTCGGCCGTCGGCGATCATCAGCATGTCCGGCTGCAGCTCCCGCTCCACGCCGTCGAGGGTGATGAAGCGCTCTCCCGCGGCGGCGCACCGCACGACGATGCGCTGCTCCTCGAGGAGATCGAAGTCGAAGGCGTGCAGGGGCTGGCCGCGCTCGAGGAGGACGTAGTTCGTGGCATCGACGATCGCGTTGATGGGCCGCAGCCCAGCCTTCAGGAGGCGCACCTGCAGCCACAGGGGGGAGGGGCCGATGACGACGCCCTCGATGAGCCGGCCGCAGTACCGCGGGCAGAGGTCGGGCCGGTCGAGGACGATCGCCACCCTGCCGGCGGTCGGCGGCCCTTCCTCGGCCACGTTCACCTGCGGCGGGGCGAAGGGCAGCTTGCAGAGCGCCGCGACCTCGCGCGCCACCCCGAGCATGCTGAAGCAATCGGCGCGGTTCGGCGTCAGGTCCAGCTCGAGGATGACATCGTCGTACTGCAGGAGCTCCGCGAGGGGCGCGCCGAGGGGGCTGCCTTCGGGGAGGACCAGGACGCCCTCGGCATCGTGCCCGAGCTCCAGCTCCGCGCTGGAGCAGAGCATCCCCTCCGAGAGGACGCCGCGGATCTCAGCGGCCTCGACGCGCTGCCCGTTCGGGAGCTGGGCGCCGACCTTTCCAAGGGCCACAGCCTGGCCGGGATGGAGGTTGGCGGCGGCGCAGACCACGCGCGACCTTCCCTGCCCCGTGTCCACGGTGCAGAGCCGCAGGCGCTCCGCCTTGGGATGGGGCGTGACGGCGACGAGCCGGGCGACGACGACACCCCGCAGGCGCCCGCGCCAGTCGTCGAGGTGACCAACCTCGACGCCTCCCATGGTGAGGGTCTCGGCCAGCTCCTCCGGCGGGCGATCAAGCTTCACGAACTCTTGCAGCCAGGCAAAGCTGACGCGCACGGCGCGGGGTCCTCGCTGGGCGGCTGGGGTTAGAACTGGCGCAGGAAGCGCAGATCGTTCTCGAAGAAGAGGCGCAGGTCGTTGATGCCGAAGCGCAGCATGGCAATCCGCTCGATGCCCATGCCGAAGGCAAAGCCGGTGAATTCCTCACTGTCGTAGTTGACAAATTCGTAGACGGCGGGGTCTACCATGCCGGCGCCGAGGATCTCCAACCAGCCGCTGTGCGAACAGACGCGGCAGCCGCGGCCGCCGCACATGACGCAGCCGATATCCACTTCGGCGCTTGGCTCGGTGTACGGGAAGAAGCTAGGGCGGAAACGCACCGGGGTGTCGGGACCGAACATGCGGTGCGCAAACGCCTCGAGGGTGCCCTTCAGGTGGCTGAAGCGGATGCCGCGATCGACGAGCAGCCCTTCCACCTGGTGGAACATCGGCGTGTGGGTGAGATCGTGGTCGCGGCGATAGACGCGCCCGGGGGCGATGATGCGTACGGGGGGCTGGCGCTTCTCCATGACGCGCACCTGCACGGCGGAGGTGTGGGTGCGCAGCACGAAGCCGCCGGGCAGGTAGAAGGTGTCCTGCATGTCGCGCGCCGGATGATCGGCGGGCATGTTCAGCGCCTCGAAGTTGTAGTAGTCGAGTTCGACTTCCGGCCCCTCGACGATCTCGAACCCGAGGCCGATGAAGATGCTCTCGATCTCCTGCTGCACGATGGCGATGGGATGCTGGTGGCCCAGCCACGGGCGGCGGCCGGGGAGCGTGAGGTCGAGCTGCTGGCTCATCCTGGCGCTGAGGCGTTCGTCCTTCAGCCGCTGGCGCTGGGCGATCACCTGGCCTTCGAGGAAGAGTTTCACTTCGTTCGCCAGGCGGCCCACGAGCGGGAGCTCCTCGGCGGGGAGGTCGCGCAGGTGTTTGAGGAGGCCGGTCACCAGCCCGCGGGGGCCGAGGTACCGTCCCTTCACCTGTTGCAGGTCGGCCTCGCTCCGCGCGGCGGCAAACGCGGCGGCGGCCTCATCTCTCAGGAGTTCGAGCTTGTGGCGCACGACTGCTCTCGTCACACAGGGGACACCGGCTACCTGGCGCAGCCGGTGCGGCGGGACAGGGGTACGGGATCGGGCTGGGATGGGATCAGACGGCGACGGAGAGCTGCCTCTTGGCGAGCGCGGCGAGCTCGGCGAACGCCGCTTGATTATTCACTGCCATCTCGGCGAGCATCTTGCGGTCCACGTCGACCCGCGCCTTCCGCAGGCCGTTCATGAAGGTGCTGTAGGAGAGACCGTGCTCGCGGGCTGCCGCATTGATGCGAATGATCCACAGACTGCGGAAATCGCGCTTCCGCGTGCGTCGATCGCGGTAGGCGTACTGCAGGCTGTGCATCACCGCCTCGTGCGCTCTGCGGAAGGTCTTGCCGCGCGGATAGCGAAAGCCCTTCGCTAACTGCAGGATCTTATCATGGCGGTGCTTCGAAGCTGGTCCACTTCGGGCGCGTGGCATGGCGTCAACTCTCCAGACTTAGGACGGTTCGGTGTTAGGCGTAGGGAACAAGCCGGCGGACCCTGGCAAGATCATGGGCGTGCACCAAGCCCGCCTTGCGCAGCTTGCGCTTCCGCTGGCGCGTTTTCTTGGTCAGGATATGGCTCCGGTGCGCCTTGCTGCGTTTCACCTGGCCACTGCTGGTACAGCGAAACCGCTTGGCCGCGGAACGATTCGTCTTAACTTTTGGCACCTGCTTCATCCTTCCTGCGCGTACGGCGTCTCGCCGCACACAACACCCCTGGCGGCCGCGCGCCGCTGCCTCGCCGCTGGCGCTCGCCGGCGGCTGCCGCACGAGCAGGGAAGCCGCGCCCCACGCACGGCGTTACGGTTGCACTGGTTCAGCTTCGCCCGCGAACTGCCGCTCGGCCTCGCTCCGGGCAGCCTCAGCCTTGGCGGCGGCCTCCCGCGCCATCTCCTTGGTGGGGGGCTTGGGGATGAAGATGCTGCTCATCTGCCGCCCCTCCTGCCTGGGGGTCTGCTCCAGCACCGCGGCATCATCGAGGGCCGCACTGACGCGGTCGAGGAGACGCCTCCCCAGATCGAGGTGCATCATCTCACGCCCACGAAACACCACGGTCATCTTGACTTTGTTCCCTTCCCCAAGGAATCGGCGGGCATAGTTCAGCTTTACCCCCACGTCGTGCTCGTCGGTCTTGGGTGTCAGCTTCACTTCCTTGAGGAGCTGATTCTTCTGCTTCCTCTTCGCCTGATGCGTGCGCTTGCTCTGCTGGTACTTGAACTTGCCGTAGTCCATGATGCGGCACACGGGGGGACGCTCGTTGGGAGCCACCTCGACGAGGTCCAGACCCTGCTCTTCCGCCATGGCGCGCGCTTCAGGCACCGCAAGCACCCCAAGCTGCTTGCCGTCAGGGTCGATCACCCGCACCTCCCTGACGCGGATCATGTGGTTAATCCGGTATCCACCGCTGCGATTGGCTATACCGCTACGTTCGATCCGATTGATTAGCTGTCACCTCCTCGGAGTTCGTGCGGCAGTCGATGACCTGGCGCAGCCGCGCGATCGCCGCGTCGACGGCAAAGACGCCAAGGTGACCGGCGCGGCGATGCCGCAGCGCCACACTGCCCGCTGCCATCTCCTGGTCGCCCAGGACGAACATGTAGGGAACCTGCTCGATCTGCGCTTCCCGAACCTTCAGGGAGACCTTCTCGTTGCGGAAGTCGCCTTCAGCCCGCACGCCGGCCGCCAGCAGGGCGTCGAGAACGCGCTGCGCGGCTGGGATGTGGCGATCCGTGATGGTGAGCACCTTCGCCTGCACCGGCGCCAGCCAGGTCGGGAAGGCGCCGGCGTAGTGCTCGGTGAGGCCGCCGATGAAGCGCTCCATGGAGCCGAGCGTGGTGCGATGGATCATCACCACGTGGTGCTCCTGACTGTCCGATCCCACGTACGTGATATTGAACCGCTTCGGCAGGTTGAAATCGAACTGAATGGTGGGGCCTTGCCAGCCGCGCCCCAGGGCATCCAGCATCTTGATGTCGATCTTGGGGCCGTAGAAGACGGCCTCCCCCTCCTGGCGCTTGGCCGGGATGCCGAGCTTATCGAGACCCGCGCCGAGGGCGCGCTCGGCCATCAGCCACTCGGCGTCGCTGCCGGCATACTTCTCGGGGTGCTCGGGGTCGCGCACGCTGAGCTCGATCTGAAAGTTCTCGTAGCCGAAGGTGCGCAGCATCTCGAGGGCGAACTGCAGGACCTTGTCGATCTCCTCGTGCACCTGCTCGGGGGTGCAGAAGATATGCGCGTCGTCCTGGGTGAAGCCGCGCACGCGCAGCATGCCGTGCAGGGCGCCGGAGCGCTCGTAGCGGTAAACGGTGCCCAGTTCGGCGAACTTGATCGGCAGCTCGCGGTAGCTGTGCCGGCGCGACTGGTAGATGAGGATGTGCCCTGGGCAGTTCATCGGCTTCAGGACGTACTCATCGCTGTCGATCTCCAGCACGTACATGTTGTCGCGATAGTAGTCGTAATGCCCGGAGGTCCTGAAGAGCACATCCCTGGCGATGTGCGGGATGATGACGAGCTGGTAGCCGCGCCGCACGTGCTCGTCTTCCCAGAAGCGCTCGATGACCTTGCGCAGCGTCGCCCCCTTGGGGAGCCAGTAGATGAGCCCGGCGCCGGCCCGCTCGTCGGTGAGGAAGAGGCCGAGCTGGCGGCCGAGGAGGCGATGGTCGCGCTTCTTGGCCTCTTCCAGCCGCTGGAGGTGCTCCCGCACCTGCTTGGCGCTGGGGTACGAGGTGCCGTAGATGCGCTGCAGCATGGGGTTGCGCTCGTCCCCGCGCCAGTATGCGCCGGCCACGCTCAGCAGCTTTACGGCCGGGATTTGCCCGGTGGAACGCACGTGCGGACCGCGGCAGAGATCGACGAAGTCGCCTTCGCGGTAAAGCGAGACGGTGTCCTCCGCGAGCTGCTCGAGCATCTCCACTTTGTAGGTCTCGCCGCGGGCCTGGAACAGCGCGATGGCCTCCTGGCGCGGCACCTCCTGGCGCACGAAGGGGTGATCGGCGGCGATGATCTCCTGCATGCGCTGCTCGATGGCTTCGAGATCGGCCTCGGTGAACGGGCGCTTGTAGTCGAAGTCGTAGTAGTACCCCTCGGCGAGCGGCGGCCCGATGGTGATCTTGGCGCCGGCAAAGAGGTCCTGCACGGCGTGGGCCATGATGTGCGTGCTGCTGTGCCGGAAGACCTCGCGCCCCTCCTCATCGTCGAAGGAGAGGAAGGCCACGTGGTCGCCCGGCTGGGCTGGGGCGCTCAGATCGACGACCTTGCCGTTCTGCTTGGCGGCGACGACCTGCCGGTACTTGGGCGGCTTGACGAGGTGCAGAACCTCGGCGAGGGTCGCACCCTCCGGCACGCCGCAGGTGCGGCCGTCGGCCAGCGTCACCTCGATCTCGGTGGCCATACCCCACAGCTCTTTCTAAGTCGCGGAGCCTCCTGGCGCGCGGCGGCGCACCGCGGCTCCAAACATAACAGGCATCCCGAGGCCAAGGAATGCTCGCAGATGCCTGCTGAGACAGCTCGGTTCCACGACGTCACGAACGGCACCGCACGCTGACGCGCTGCGCTGGCCCCTCTGGATTCCGCCACGCTGACTCGTGCATGGTAGGCACGGGCGGTTTCGAACCGCCGACCTCTTGCGCGTCAAGCAAGCGCTCTCCCCCTGAGCTACGTGCCTCCACGGTCTGCGGAATGAAAAAACGCTACAACGTTAGCGCGGCGTTGTCAAGGCAAATGAGCGCCTGACGGCGATGTCTCAGCTCGCCTGTCGCTCATAGAGCATGATCGGCTTCTCGCGCTTGGTGATGACCTCCAGGCTGATGACGCATTCCTTGATGTTCGATTGCGACGGCAGCTCGAACATGGTGTCGAGCATCACCTCTTCGAGAATGCTGCGCAGGCCGCGCGCCCCGGTCTTGCGCTTCTCCGCCTGTTCGGCGATGGCGCGCAGGGCCCCTTCGGTGAAGCGCAGTTTTACGGTCTCGAACTCGAACATCTTCTTGAACTGATTGATGAGGGCGTTCTTCGGCTCGGTGAGGATGCGCACCAGGGCCTCGGCATCCAGCTCTTCGAGCACGGCGACGACGGGGAGGCGCCCCACGAACTCGGGGATGAGGCCATACTTCAGGAGGTCCTCCGGCTGCACGTGCTGCAAGGCGCTGCTGAGCCCCTTCTTCTCCTGACTCTTTTCCTGCGCCCCCTTTCTGCTGTTCTCCAGCTTGGCGGCGCTGCGCAGCTCGGCGTTGAAGCCAAGCACCTTCTGGCCGATGCGGCGCTCGATGATGCGGTCAAGTCCCACGAAGGCGCCGCCGCAGATGAACAGGATGTTCGTCGTGTCGATCTGCAGGAACTCCTGCTGGGGGTGCTTGCGTCCGCCCTGCGGCGGCACGCTCGCCACCGTGCCCTCGATGATCTTCAGGAGCGCCTGCTGCACGCCTTCGCCGGAGACATCGCGGGTGATCGACGGGTTCTCGGATTTGCGGCTGATCTTGTCGATCTCGTCGATGTAGATGATGCCGCGCTCGCACTTCTCCACGTCGTAGTCGGCGGCTTGCAGCAGCTTGAGGATGATATTCTCGACGTCTTCGCCGACGTAGCCCGCCTCGGTGAGGGTGGTGGCGTCGACGATGGTGAAGGGGACGTCGAGGATGCGCGCCAGCGTTTGCGCCAGCAATGTCTTCCCCGATCCGGTGGGGCCGATGAGCAGGATGTTGCTCTTCTGCAACTCCACGTCGTCCATGTCCACATTGGCGTCGATGCGCTTGTAGTGGTTGTGAACGGCGACGGCGAGGACTTTCTTGGCATGCTCCTGGCCGACGACGTGCTCGTCGAGGATGCCTTTGATCTCGATCGGCTTCGGGAACTTATGCGCCTGGCTCCCCTTCTCCTGTGCCCACTCCTCGACAATGATGTCGTTGCAGAGATCGATGCACTCATCGCAGATATACACGGTCGGCCCGGCGATGAGCTTTCGCACCTCATCCTGGCTCTTGCCGCAGAAGGAACACTTGAGAGTGTCGCTGGAGCCGCCTTTCTTCGCCATAGGGCATTCCTTTCGAAGCCTCGCCTCTCTCCTCGAAGGGGAGCGTCAAAGGAGGCCCCTCGGGAGAGGTGGCGAACCCCGCCGCGCCAGCGACGCCGCTCCGCGCTGGGTCAGGCTGAGCGAGCTGGTCCGCTTCCCTATTTCTTCCCGTCCGATTCTGGGCTGCCTGCCGATGGGGTCCGCGACGTGATCACGTTGTCGATGATGCCATAATCCTTGGCCTGCTCACCGGTCATGAAGAAATCGCGGTCCGTGTCCTGCTTCACCTTTTTCAAGGATTGGCCCGTATGTTTGGCGAAGATACCATCGAGGCTATCGCGCATGCGCAGGATCTCGCGCGCCTGGATGTCCACATCGGTGGCCTGCCCCTGGAAGCCGCCCAGGGGCTGATGGATCATGATGCGCGAGTTCGGCAGGGCGAAGCGCTTGCCGTGCTCGCCGGCGGCCAGCAGCAGCGACCCCATGCTAGCGGCCTGCCCGATGCAGATGGTCTGCACGTCCGGCCTGATGTACTGCATGGTGTCGTAGATCGCCAACCCCGCCGTCACCAGCCCGCCGGGACAGTTGACGTAGAGGAAGATGTCCTGCTCCGGCTCCTCGGCCTCCAGAAAGAGCAACTGGGCAATGATCACGTTCGCCACGTGGTCATCAATCGGCGTTCCCAAGAATACGATGCGGTCCTTCAGAAGGCGCGAGTAAATGTCGTACGAGCGCTCACCGCGATTGGTCTGCTCAACCACGAACGGAATAACTTGCGCATGCTCTCTCATCATCTTCAGTCCTTGCCTCTGTTACTTCGGAATCAGTTCCTCGGAGGCACCACCCCTCTCGGCAGGCACCACCTCCTCGGCAACCGAGACGCTGCTCAAAATTGCCTGGTAGGCTTTCTCTTCTAGCAGTTGCATCCGCAAGAGGTCATAGGTGCCGTTTTCGCGCATCGATGACTTCAAGGTGCCGAGATGCTTGTTCGTCTGCTCGGCCAGGGTTCGCACCTCGGCATCGAGCGTCTCGTCATCGACCTCCAGGCCTTCCTGCCTTGCCACAGCTTGAAGCAAAAGCGATGCCTTCGCTCGGTGCCGGGCTTCGGGACGGAGCTGCTCGCGCAGCGGCGCCACCTCCTGGTGCACCTGACTCGACGACAAGCCGCTCGCCCGCAGGCGACGCTGGTACTCCGCCAGCATCTGGCTCGTGTGCTCCTCCACCAGCGCTTCGGGCACCTCGAAGAGGTTGCGCTCCAGCAACGCCTCCAGGATCGTCCGGCGCAGTTGCCGCTCGGAGGTCTCTCGCGCTGTCTGCTGAAGGCTTTCCAGCAATTGCCCGCGCAGGTGCTCGAGGGACTCATACGCTCCCAGCGACTGCGCAAAGGTGTCATCAAGCTCTGGAAGAGTCGCTTTCTTCAGCTCCTTCAGGGTCACCTGACACAGCGCGGTTTTCCCCGCAAGCTTGTCATTCTGATAGTCTGGCGGAAAGGAGAGATCAAACTGCCGGGTCTCGCCTGGACGCATCCCCAGCACGGTCCGTTCGAAGTCAGGCAACAGCCGCCCGCGCCCAAGCAAGGCCGTGTAATCGGTGGCTCCGCCGTCCTCCACCGCCGCGCCATCGAGGCTCAACGTGTAGTCGAGCCGCACGAAGTCGTGGGCTTCCACGCCGCGGTCGCTCACGGCTTCCAGTTCGGCTTGACGTTCGCGCCAGGCTTCGAGCTGCCGGTTCACCTCCTCCTCCCCCACCTCCTGGACGGAGCGGGTAAAGCTGAGGCCGCGATAGTCCCCCACCTCCACCTCAGGCAGAATCTCGACGGTGGCGGTGAAGGTGAAGGGCGCGTCCGCATGCAGGTCCACATCCTCAACCTTGGGTTCCCCAACGACCTTCAGCCCCTGCTCGGCGATCGCCTTGCCGTAAGCCTCGGGGATGAGCCACTGCAGTACCTCGCTCTCCACGTCGCTGCGATAATACTGCCGCAAGATGCGGCGAGGCGCTTTGCCCGGCCGGAACCCCTTGATTTTCACTCGCTTGGAGATCGCCGCGTAGGCGCGGTCAAACGCCGCCGCCACCTCCTCGGCGGACACCTCCACCGCGAGCTTCTTCACACACGCTGCGAGGTCTTGCGCTTCGACTTTCATGTATCCACAGGAGATCAATGCGACAGGATTGCGCTAGGGGAGCATCTCCCAAAACCAACCGTACCGTTCCGGGCCGGCGGCGCGCCGGCATCGCGCGCCCCGCACCAATGAGGAGAACCGAACGACGCTACTATAAGCTGCCTGCACACAATATACAACGGCGTTTCCAGGCCGCCAAGGGAAGAATCTGCCGGCAGCCGGCAGCGCGGGCTGGGGTGGCTTCTCGTCCAGCGCCGCGCGCCGCGACGCGCCACGCTCGCAGCGCTGCCTCAAGGCATTGTACGGTTTCGCCCCCCACCTCGTCGCCCGCCTACCGCAACGCAGTGGCAGGCAGTTCCCCATGGGCCTTCGGCCCACCCGCAAGGTCATGAAAATAAGCGGACACTTCTTTCTCAGCAGGCTTCCATCCTATCGACCGTAGGGGCGGTTCGCGAACCGCCCCTGCCAGCGGGATGCAAAGAACCACTGATGAACACGGATGGCCACTGATATTTCTGTGAACCCGCGTCCATCAGCGGTTCCTCCCCCTACCTTCTCGGCGTTCTCTGCGTCTCTGCGGTGCAATCCATTCCACCGCAGAGGCGCAGAGAGCGCCGAGGTGGAGGGAGGCTGGCCGCACGACCGTCAGCCTCATCCTGGCGCAAAATCAACCACCTACGCGCCTATTTTCGAGGTAGGGTGGGGGGAGGATGGAGATGGTTCCTCCTTGCTTCCTATGCGGCCGATTGGAGGGCGCCGCGGAGGAGCCATGCGAGCGGTCTGCCTCGGACAAGAAAGCCGTCACCACCGCAGGGAGTACGTACCTCGCTGAAAGACCGGGTTCCGAGCCGACGCGGCGCGCGCTCAACTTGCTCGGCGGCGCATGGCGCCGCATAATCGCCGCTGCCCTGAACGGTTAGCGCGACCATCCACGTCATGCAGGAGCCTACGCCATGACAGCGTTCATGCGCACTCTCAAGGCGGTGAGCAGCAACTGTTACCTGTTACTGCTCCTCTCTCTCATCCTCTTCATCACCAGCATGTTCGAGGCCTGGGAGACCCTCGCCGAGGACCTCAGCAACCTCAACCTTGGCGCGCACCACGGCCTGGCCATCTTGGGCCTGTTCAACCTCGCCAAGGTTCTGCCGGATGTCTTCGAAAGCCTGGAGTGGGTGACAGAAACCGAAGAAAAGGAGTAGGCGGAAAGCCGCTGCCCCCGTCACCGGCGCGCGCCGTATCCGCCGGCTTCAGCTCGGGCGCGCGGATTGCGGAGAGGCCCTGTGGTTTCGGCAGGGTGGCGGGAGGTTCTGGTCCAGGCACGGACGCGGGGACGGCTGAGAGCGACGAGAGCGCGCGGCGCCTGCCGGCGTGACCGCCCCTAGTCAAGCAGGTTCGCCTCGATGATGCGCTCGGTGCTGAAGTCGGGGAGCTGGAGGTAGTAGCGCACGATGTCCTGCAGGGCTTTTTGGGGGATGAGGCCGATGAGCTCGGTGCCGGAGACGCGCACGCCGTAACGGTGCGCTTCGGTCTTCACGGCCTCCACGCCGCGGGAGATGGGGGTCTTCTCGTAGTCGGTGAAGTTCATCGCCACCTGCACCAGGCCGCTGCGCCGCAGGCTGACGCCGATCGCCTGCAGGTGCGGCAGTCCGCCACCCGACTCTCGCACGCCGCGGGCGATGGCCCGGGCGATCTCCACGTTCGAGGTCTCCAGGTTGACGTTGAAAGCGATGAGGGGGCGGCGCGCTCCGACGGCGGTGGCGCCGACCTTGGCGTTGAAGGTCTGCGGGCCGGCATCGACGCGCCAGGCGGGCTGCTGGAGCCGCCTCGACAGGCTCTCATACTGTCCGCGGCGAATGAACGGCAGGCTGCGGCGCTCGGCGGAGGTGGCCGCCTCGCCGTAGAAGAAGACCGGCACGCCGGCGCGGCGCCCGAACTCGTGGCCGAACTCGCGCGCCATCCCCGTGGCCTCCTGCATGGTGAGGCTGCGGATCGGCACGAAGGGGACCACGTCCACGGCGCCGATGCGCGGGTGCTCGCCGTGGTGCCGCCGCAAGTCGATGCGCTCGACCGCCACCAACGCCGCCGCCAGGGCCGCCTCGCCGACGCCGGCCGGCTCGCCCATGAAGGTGAAGACGCTGCGGTGGTGATCAACGTTGGCGCTGTAGTCGAGCAGCTTCACCCCGCGGACGTTGCGGATGCTTGCGGCGATTGCCTCGAGGGTTTCCGCGTCCCGGCCTTCACTGAAGTTGGGCACACACTCAAGCACCTGCAACGTGGCTTCCTCCTTGGGCGTGGACGTCGACAGATGGAAGAACCGGCTGAACGGCTGATCTCAGCGTGGGGGCCAGGGCGCAAGGCACTGACGAGGGAGGAGAGACGAGGCTTTAGAAACAAGGCGCTGAAACGCGGCGAATTCCGGTCTACGCCTTCACCCACATATACCGCCTTTCCCATTGAAGTGCAAGGTCTGCTGGAGGGAGTACGGCGCGGCCTCGAGCGCGGGCCGTGGCGCGGGGCAAGGGACGCGTCGCCCGATGCCCGCCCTGGGAGGAATGGCGTGGCCCCCTCTCTCCCCTGAGCTCTCGATTTGCTATACTGAAAAGGGATTGTCGCCAACTTCGGTTGCTGCTTCAGCCTTGCGCCGCTGATGTGGCGACGGCGCCGTTGTTGGCCGAGGCCGCGCAATGGCGCGCCTCCCCCCTACCGCATGAATGGAAGGAAGGTATGACGCAATCCTGCGCCCGCTGCGGCGCCTCCGGCGCCCATGTGTTTCGCCGCCACTACGTCGCGCCGCATGGCGAAGGGGAGGCGCTGCGACTCGAGGTTGAGGAGCTGGTGCTCTGCCGGCCCTGTTTCCTGGAGATCGGCAAGAAGGTCGGCGTGGAGCGGCGCGCCCTCTTCGAAGAGCTGCGCCAGCGCACCCCGCACGCCTAGCCCGCGCTCGCTGGCAAGGGAATGCGGGTTGCGGCGCCCGGGCACCCGCCGCGCCCGCGCTCAGCGGCTGGGGGCTTCCTTGTCTCCCCTCCTCGTGGATGCTCCTGCAACGTGGACGAAGATGAACTGCGGGAAGTGCTGCGTCACGTCCTTACGGAGCTGAAAAAGCTGCGCCAGGAGGTCGATGCGCTGCGGCAGGCGGCAGGCAGGGCGCACCAGCGTGGCCGCGCGGTCGCCGTGGTCGCCATGCTGGCGTTCCTCCTGGGGATCGCGGCGGTGGCCTGGGCGGCGATCAGGGCGATGCTGTAGCGTGCGGAGTTCAGGAAGATGCCTCCGGAGTTGTGCCTGCGCCTCGCTGACGGCTGACCAAAACGCGGCGCCTCACCACCGCGCCACCCCGCGGGTGCTTTTTGGCGTATGGGATTCTACGCGGACTGCATTTTTCCGTGGCTGATGGACCTGAGCATGCGCTCGGAGTCGATCTCGGCGGAGCGGCGGCGCGTGCTGCGCGACGTGGCCGGCGACGTGCTGGAGATCGGCTTCGGCACCGGCCTGAACCTGCCGCACTACGTCGTGGGACCCGACGGCGTGCGCAGCCTCACGGCGCTCGACCCGTCACGGGGCATGGCGAAGCGGGCGGCGCGACGGCTGCGGCAGGCGCCCCTTGCGGTGCGGCTTGAGGTGCTGCCGGCGGAGCGCCTGCCGTTCGCGGACGAGCAGTTCGACGCCGCGGTGAGCACCTGGACGCTCTGCTCCGTCGCCGACCCGGCCCCTGCCTTGGCGGGCCTGCGCCGCGTGCTGAAGCGCGGCGGCCGGTTCTTTTTCCTCGAGCATGGCCGCGCCCAGGCCGAACACCTGCGGCGCTGGCAGGACCGTTTGAATCCCCTGCAACGCCGCATCGCCTGCGGCTGCAACCTGAACCGCGACATCGAGGGCCTCGTCAGCCAGAGCGGCTTGCGGATCATCGAGCTCGAGCGCTACTTCCTGCCTCGCGTGCCGAAAATCGTCGGCAGCATGTACCGCGGCGTGGCCGTGCGCGACGGGTAACGGTTAGCCCCATCATGCTCCGCAGAGATGGTTGCTGTCTTTCTCGAAGGGAGGATGCGAGGGAACATGGTCCCCTCGCGCACCCCAATTACGCGAGGTCCTGCGCAGCTCGCGCTGACATGCGGCGTGGGGCTTCGAGGAGCTGAGAAAAACAACCTTCCTTAGAATCCATTCCAGGAATTGGATTCTTCCGGGAATCTTCCACGCATGACGAAAGGGGGCTCGTCATGAGGCAGCGTAGAGAGCAGGTTTTCCTTCAACGCGGCGACGGCGCCTATGGCGCCGCGCGGCGGCTGCTGGAGCGCATGGGATTCGGGCTGCGCGGCAAGCGGGTCTTCGTGAAGCCGAACCTGGTGAACGCCAAGAGCGCGGCGGAGGGGGTGACGACCGACCTGGGCGTCTGCCGGGCGATCTTCGAGCGCCTCGAAGACTGCCGCGTGACCCTCGGCGACGCCGGCGGCGACACCAAGGCGAGCCTGCGGCGCAACGGCTACACCAAGCTCTGCCGCGAGTTCGGCGTGGAGACCGTCGATCTGAACGACGACGAGATCGTCTGGCTGGAGGTGCCCCGGCCGGTGGTCTACGAGCGCGTCCCGTTCTCGCGCCGCGTTCTGGAGGCGGAGGTGCGCATCGACGTAGCGAAGCTGAAGCTGCACTCCAGCGCCCAGGTGACCCTGACGCTGAAGAACTGGTTCGGCTGCGTGCCGACCTACCGCGAGCGCTCGAAAATCCACCCCCGCATCAGCCGCGCCATCGTCGACCTCGTGCAGGTGGCGCCGCCGCACCTGTGCCTCATCGACGGCATCATCGGCAACAACTTCAACGAAGTGACCCCCTCGCCCATCCACGTCGGCATCATGATCGGCGGCCGCGACGCGCTCGCCGTGGATATCGTCGGCACGCAGTGCATGGGCATCAACCCCGACGACATCGTGCAGCTCACCGAAGCGCGGCGCATCCTCGGCGAGCGCACCATCGCCATCGACGGCCCCGCCATCGAGGAGGTGATGGTGCCGTTCCTGGCGGGGGTGTAAGAGGCTGAGGAAGGGGAGCTGCGTCTGGTCGTGTACGGTCTCTGAAGCTTGATAAAGACGAATTGGTGCGAGGGAGCCGCGCCCCCTCGCGCACCCCGCTTACGCGAGCTGCGGCGCAGCTCGCGGGGAGAGGGGGTGTGGGGGAACAATGTTCCCCCATAAAAAAAGTAGCTCGTGCCGCCTCAACGTTGTCAGCGAACGCCCCCGCCGCCTTCCATCCTCCCCACCAGCGCCGCCAGTTCTTTCCGCATCTGCTCTTCCGGCAGGTTCACGCGCTGCCCGTGGCCAGGCAGGACCCAGGCGAACGAGTAGTCCAGCAGGCGGGCCATTGATCTTTTCTGTTCCGGCCAGGAGTGCCAGCAGACGCGGCGCGAGGCGTGCAGGCGCTGGGCGTCGCGGTCCCAGGAGAGGTGGTCGCCGGTGAAGAGGAAGCGGTTGCGGTAGAGGAGGACGCAATGGCCGCGGGTGTGGCCGGGGGTGGGGATGATGGTGAAATCGGCGGCGAGGTGGACCGGATCGGCGCCGTCGAGGACGATCTCGGCATCGGGCTGGGCGGCTAGCTCGTGGCGGTGGATGATGCGCTGGCTGCCGAAGCGCGTGGCGTAGCGGTCGGAGTCGGCCACGTCGTCGCGGTGGGTCAGGAAGAGGTAGCGGAGGCCGCCGAGCTCCTCGAAGCGGCGCACCAGGTGCTTGACGTAGCGGGGTGAATCGATCAGCCAGTTTCCGGCGGGATGCTGCACGACGTAGCTGTTGCCGCCGTAGGAATCGGCGGAGTTGAAGCCGGCGTAGGAGACCTCCGCCTCCAGGAGGAGGGGGAAGTCCCGCATCGTCTGCTTGGCGCCGTTGGCGCCGATGGTGCCGATGGAGCCGGTGGGGCAGGAGAGGAGGGCGTGCAGGGCGCGGCGCGTCTGCGCTTCGGTGCTGGGCTGCGCCGCGACGTAGGAGCTGTCGCGGGCCTCGCCGAAGGTTTCCGGCGCGAGCTGGCGGCAGGCGTCGCAGTCGATGCAGGTGGAATCGACGAAAAACGCGCCGGCCGCGTTGAGGGCCAGACGCTTGCTCGGGTCGGCCATGCTGCCTCACGGGGCGCGCGCCGCCCCTCTGCACTCCTCCGCCACTTCGACGGCGCCGCCAAGCCGCCTTCGGGAGCCTCCCCCCTCAGCGGTTCGTGAGGTACTCTTGGATGCTGCGGGCGGCGATCTTCCCTTGCCCCATGGCCAGGATGACCGTCGCTCCGCCGGTGATGATGTCGCCGCCGGCGAAGACGCCGGGCTTCGAGGTCTGCCCGGTCTTCGTATCCACCTTGATGATGCCCTCTTTCGTCGTGATGATGTCCGGGCTGGTCTCGGCGATGATGGGGTTGACGTTGAAGCCGAGGGCGAAGATCGCCACCTGAGCCGGCACCACGTAATTCGAGTCCGCTACCGGCACGGGACGCCGCCGGCCCGACTCGTCCGGCTGCCCCAGCTCCATGCGCTGGAACTCAACGCCGGTGAGGAACCCGCGTTCGTTGCCCAGGAAGCGCACGGGGGAGGTGAGCCACTCGAAGCCGATGCCCTCCTCGGTGGCGTGGTGCATCTCCTCGACGCGGCAGGGCGCTTCGGCGGCGGTGCGGCGGTAGTAGATCGTCACCTGCCTCGTGCCCAGCCGCCGGGCGGTGCGCGCCGCGTCCATGGCCGTGTCGCCCGCGCCGATCACCGCAATACGCTCTCCCCGCACGATCGGCGTGTCGAACTCCGGGAACTTGTTCGCCCCCATGAGGTTGACGCGCGTCAGGAACTCATTCGCCGAGTACACCCCGTTGAGGTTCTCGCCGGGGATATTGAGGAAACGCGGGTGGCCGGCGCCGGTGCCGATGAAAACGGCGTGGTAGCCCTCCTCCTTGAGGAGATCGTCGATGCTGTAGAGGCGTCCGATGACGACGTTGCAGCGGAACTCCACGCCGAGCTTTTTCAGGTAGTCGATCTCGTGGTCGATCACCTCGATCGGCAGGCGGAAGCGCGGGATGCCGTAGACGAGCACCCCGCCGGGGCGGTGCAGGGCTTCGAAGACGGTGACGTCGTGTCCCTTGCGGATCATCTCGCCGGCCACCGTCAGCCCCGCCGGGCCCGAGCCGACCACGGCCACGCGGTAGCCGGTCTTCGGCGGCAGCTCCGGCAGCTCGCTGGCGCCGCTGGCGCGCTCATAATCGGCCACGAAGCGCTCCACCCGGCCGATCGCCACGGAGGTGTACTTCTTGGTCAATGCGCAGACCGCTTCGCACTGCTCCTCCTGCGGGCAGACGCGCCCACAGATGGCGGGGAGGATATTCGTCTCCTTGATCTTCTGCGCCGCCCCAAGGAAATCGCCTTGCTCGACCAGGGCGAGGAAGCCGGGGATGTCGATGCGCACCGGACAGCCTTCGATGCAGGTAGGGACGGGGCACTGCAGGCAGCGCTGCGCTTCCAGGATCGCGGTCTCAATGGAGTAGCCCAACGGCACTTCGTCGAAACTACAGACGCGCTTTTCCGGCTCCTGCTCGGGCATCGGGTTGCGGGAAATCTTCAGGCGTTCTTTCTTGCTCAGTGCAGCAGACATTGACCCTCTCCCGTGACGCCTCAGGATTCCTTTGGGGTTGATGACTGGCGCGCCGTGGCGGTTTGTCCCGCAAGCGCCGCCACCTGGCAGGACTCCTCCATCTCCGCCCGCCGACGTTCCAGCGCCTCGCGCTCTTCAGCCAGGTACATCGCGTTGCGCTGGCGGATCGCTTCGAAATCGACCAGGTGCCCGTCGAAGTCAGGCCCGTGCACGCAGGCGAAGCGGGTTTGCCCGCCGACGACGACGCGGCACGAGCCGCACATGCCCGTCCCATCCACCATGATGGTGTTGAGGCTGACGAGGGTTCGGATGCGGTGCGGCCGCGTCAGCTCGCTCACCGCCTTCATCATCAGCATGGGGCCGACCGCCATGACGAAGTGCACGGGGGCGCGCTCGATGATCTCGCGCAGCACATCGGTCACGATCCCCTTGCGGCCGTGGCTGCCGTCATCGGTGGTGACGTAGACCTCATCACAGAGCGCTCTCGTCTCCTCCTCCAGCAGCACAAGGCTCCGCTGACGGGCGCCAAGGATGGCAATGACGCGATTGCCCGCGTCGCGCAGGGCGGTGGCAATGGGTTGCAGGGCCCCCACGCCGAAGCCGCCGCCGATGAGCACGCAGGTGCCGTACTCGGCGATCGGCGTGGGCCGGCCGAGTGGCCCCACGACGTCGAGGAAGGCGTCCCCCACGGCGAGATCGTGAATCTCCCCGCTGGTCTTGCCGACGGCTTGCACCAGGAGGTAGATGAGGCCTTCCTCCATGTCGCTTCCGGCCAGACTGAGCGGCACGCGCTCGCCATGCTCGTGGGTGCGCACGATGACGAACTGACCGGGACGATACTTGCGAGCAATCTCAGGTGCGCGAACCGCCAGGTGGACGGTCTTGGGGGCGATCTCACGTCGCCTCACCACCTCGTAACGTGTTTGGATCATGGGCAATCACCCCGTCCTTGACAGAAAGTGCCAGGCGCTCCCGGAAGGTGGTCCCGTGGAAGTGCGCTGGCCGGCGGCAACGAAGGGGGACTGGCTTCGCCTCGTGAAATAGTTGCGGCCTGAACGCGCCGCCGCGTCGCAGGCGACCGCAAACGTAGACTGACCCCGCGAGAATCCCGCCGCGCCTCCTTCTCTCTCCGCGCTCCACCCTTCTCCGTCGAAACTTCCGGCGCAAGCCGAGGAGCTTTAGAACAAAACTACAGCAAAAACTATTCCCTCCGAGCGCGCCCTCGGGGGGACCCACGCGATTCCTGCGATTCCTCTCCCGACGCCAGCCTCAGCCTGGGGGCGCGACCCGTGCTGTTGGTCGCGTGCCCTCTTCTGCCCATCCCTAGCATCAGGCCCAGTGCCAACTTGTCTCATCAGAGCCTGTCGGCGCCTCCTTTTTGCGTCACAATAAGCCTCAATATAGAGCGGCTCCGGAGGGCATGCCAACGGAAATCGTTTCAACTCCCATAATTACAGGAGGCGAGTTAAAAGACCCGACAGACTTGTAACTTACTGAGGCGGCGGGAAATACTCCCGAGGCGAGAATTGCGGGCCAGCCTGGGCGCAGGCAGGGCAGGCGCCTCTCTCTGCCGCTCTAGTCAGGCAGGACCCGGGAGAGGGGCGGCGCAGCGCCCGGCGATGCGGGCCGTCGGGGAGTGGGGGCGAAGAGCGTGGCGGCAAGGAACGTGCCTGGCAGTGCTCTGGAGTCGAGCCGGCAGGTTGACAGGAACAACCCGCCTTGCAGCGCGGACGGCGCGACAGGCAGGCGAGGGGAGACGCGCCCCTCGCCCAACCTTACAACGTCACCTGTCAGGGGCAGAACCCAACGCCCGGCAGTGCGGTTCTGAGCTGCCGTCCTAGGCCTTGCGCGATGGCATGATCGCCTCGATGAACTCATCGCTCCAGCGGTGGCCTTCCGCCAGCATGCGACGCATCTTGATGAAGTCCGGCTCGCGCTGGCCCCGGGCCCCCTCGTTGAAAGCTTTGAAGCCGGCCTTTCCCTCGGTCATCATGTTCAGGCTCAGCCAGGCGCGGTTCGTCTCGCGGTTGCGATCCCAATGCTGCAGCTTGTGCTTGCGCAGTGACTCCACCGTCTTCGTGAGGCAGTCGGGCACCGTCATCATCAGCGCGGTGCAGTAGCGGTTCACCACTTCATCCAGGCGCGAGAGGTCGTACTGGCAGTGGCTGACGAGCTGCTTCGCTTGCTCGCGCGCCTGCCCCGTTTTCATTTCGCCGTAGACAATGTTGCCGCTCTCATCGACCCAGCGGTCGGTAACGACGAGCGGGTTCGGGATGTAGGCGCCATCTTTCTTCAGCACCGGCGCCACCTCGGAGAGGAGCCCCAGCCGCTTTGCCTTGTGGGCGCTCCAGAGCTCGCAGATGGTGTTGCTGAACATGGCGTTCTCGACGCCCACGTAGAGGGGGAGGAAATCGGTGGCGCCGCCGTCCGGCGCCGAGCCGTGCTTCGGGCCGGCCTGGCCGAAGAGCGCCATGTCGCTGGCGACGGAAAGGTCGCAGGCCATGCCGATCTCCTGGCCGCCGGCCACGCGCAGGCCGTTGACGCGGCAGATGACCGGTTTGTCGCACTGCAGGATGGAGGTCACCATGTCGTTGAAGAGGCGCATGTACTGCCGGTACTCATGCGGCTGGCCGGCGTAGTACTCGGCGTACTCCTTCGTGTTCCCTCCCGTGCAGAACGCTTGATGCCCCACCGCCGAGAAGACCGCCGCCACCACGTCGCGCGCGTTCGAGGCCCGGCGGAAGGAGAGGATGATCTCCTTCACCGCCTGGGTGGTGTAGGAGTTGAGCTGGGACGGATTGTTGATCATGATCCAGGCGTTGGACAAGCCGTCCACCGGCTTGCCCTGCGCATCGAGACACGGCTTCAACTCGTAGATCACTTCAGCGTTCTTGTACTCCGGCACCAGGTTGTGGTCCACGAAAGTCGTCATAGCGCTCTCCACTCTTCTGAGATGACAGTTCCTCGCTTACGGGGGCGCGCTCGACGGCGCCACGGACCCGCCGCATGGCCCGGGAAACGGGCGCACTCTACCTCTTTCCTGCAGGCCCTTCCTGATCTCCAGGCGGTCGTTCGAAGGTCGTGCGTGGAACGCGCTGGGCGCCCCTCCGGCGGCCACCCGCCGCGCGGCGCCTTCGCTGCCACGAGGGGAGAACAGAGGGTTGGCGCATGGCTCCGCGGGGTATGACGCCGGCCTCGGGGATCGAGCGCGGCGACCCCTCCGCGAGCAACCGCGGCGTGAGCTTTCGCGTTTACTCCAGGGTAATGTACGGTCGGGGGTATCAAATTTCAAAGCCCTCCGTCAATTTTTCCCACCGTTCCCGAACGTTCCCCGGTGAGCATCCCTGCTGATCGCACTGGCCTGGGGTTGCCGGTGGCGCCTGTCTGCCGAACAAGCAGGCGCCACCCTCCCAGGGGCAAGGATGGCAGGGGGGGAGCGCGTCGCCTGAGCACTTGACCCTCAGCAGCCGAAAGGCCGCGGGCGGGGTGCGCCCGCTTCGCGTTCCTCGGCTTTATCCCCCCGGACTGCTCACCGCGATGCCTCCCAGAGCGTCTCCCAGAACATCAGCTCGTAGTCTTGCAGGAGGCGGACGGCGCGCTTGACGAGGCGTGCGCTGACGCCGCGGGCGAGAGCCGCCTCGATAATGGTCGCGGCGGTGTCGGCGAGGCCGGGGGCCGGCGCGGCGAAGAGCTCGAAGAAGCGCACCTGCGCGGTGGTCATGCCGTAGCGGCTTCGCAGCGCCGCGCCTATCCTGCCGCAGTTCTCCCCCCAGGCGGGGAAGTTGACCGCGAAGGCGGCGGCCACCTGCGCATCCTCGCCGTAGTGGGCCAGCCACGCCATGTAGGCGCCGTAGGCGTGCGCCCCGGCCAGCGGCTCGTGCGCCTCAAGGTCCTCCTGCGTCATCTCCAGAGCGGCGGCGAGTGGCAGCAGCGCCTCCAGGGCGGCCTGCTCCGCCTGCACCCCGCCCAGGAAGAGCGGCCCGCTCACCCTGCCCCAGAAGCGCGACACGAGGTGCCCCATGCCGCGCAAGTCCCCGCTGATGATGTGAAACTGCTCGCCGGCGAAGAGGCGCAGCCGCGGGCGCGCGATACGCCCCTCCTCCAGCGCCGCCACGTACGGGTGGCGGCGGAGTTTCGCCTCGGTTTCCGCCAGCTCCTCACGGCATGCGGCAAAGATCGCGTCGGCGTTGGTCATGGCGTGGTCCTTTCCCTTGCTCCCTGCATCTCACTTGGTTGCGTGCTGCGTGCGCCCAGGCAGGAGAGGCATGGTTCCCTGAGACGATCCTTCCGGCAATGGAGGCTCCGAAGATTAGCACCGAAGCTCCCCGCCGACACTTAATTCCCCAGAATTGGCCGGAATTGGATTGTCGGCACGCAGATGCTATCCTAGCATCGATGTCACCCACTTCAGCATTTCAGGGATGGAGGACGGGCCCATGCAGATCATCCCCAGCGAGCATCGCCGCGATGAAATCTATAAACTGCTTACAGGCTGCGTGGTGCCGCGCCCCATCGCCTTTGTCAGCTCCCTGTCGCCGGCGGGGGTGCTGAACCTGGCGCCCTTCAGCTTCTTCAGCGTGGCCTGTCCCTATCCGCCCATCCTCTGCTTCTCACCGGGGCGGCGGCCCGACGGGCGGAAGAAGGACAGCGTGGTGAACGCCGAGACGACGGGCGAGTTCGTCATCAACGTGGTGACCGCGCAGATGGCCGAAGGCATGAACGCCACCGCCTTCGACTTCGAGCCTGAGGTGGACGAGTTCGCCATCAGCGGCTTCACGCCAGTGGCGTCCGATCTCGTCAAGCCGCCGCGGGTGGCCGAGTCGCCGATCCAGATGGAGTGCCGCACCGAGCGCATCCTGGAGTTTGGCAATGGCCACCACTACGTCGTCTTTGGCGAGGTGCTTAAGTTCCACCTTAACGAGGCCATCCTCGACGACGGCGGCCAGATCAACGTGGCGGCGGTGCACCCCATCGGCCGCCTCAATCGCGCTTTTTATTGCCGCACGGACGACCAGTTCAAGCTGGCGCGGCCGCTCCAGCCGGGGACGGTCCCGAAGCTGGAGGAGGTGAGGTCGGTGCTGCGGGCGGGCGCCTAGCTGGGCCAACGAGGCGTCTACCCCGCGGCGCAGCCGCTTTTCAGGTTGATCTTTCAGGGGAGGGATGGGAGTGCTCCTAGGAGCCTGTCGGGGTAATGGTTACCGGCAGGGGTGATAGGTCAGGGTGCGGGGTCGTCGTCCTGGTGCGTCGGGTTCAGGAAGCTGGACGACGCCTGCCTGCCCGCAGGCGCCTGTCTGCGTCAACGCCCAGGCAGA
>JACPUC010000024.1 GCA_016192455.1 Candidatus Tectimicrobiota bacterium
CAGGCGCAGGAGGCGGCTGCCGGGGCGGTCGCCGGGCTCCCCCAGCGGCGCCGCGGCGCGCGCCTCCAGCCGCCCCGTGAAGCTCGGCCCCAGGTGCAGCCCGGCGTTGCGGTGGCAGTGCAGGCACTGCGAGGTCGGCACCCGCACGGTGATCGTGTGCCGCTCGGGATGCCCCGGCTTCTCGCGGTCGAGCGTGGGGTCGCCGCTGCGGCTGCGGCCGTCGTCGGCGTAGGGGACGTGGCAGGCGGTGCAGCCGCTGCCGCGATAGCGCCCGAAGCTCGCCTCGCCGCCGCTCCAGAGGTGGCAGGAGAGGCAGGCGCGCCGCAGCAGCGCGTCGGCGTGCGAGGCGCCCGCCCCCGGCAGCTCCTCGATCTTCTCAGGAGCCGCCGGCGGCTGCTCCCCTGACGGGCTGGGCAGGGCGCGGACGCCGCGCGTCCCGTAGCGCGGCGCCGGGCTCTCCTGCGCCCCCCAGAGGTAGCGCAGCGTGTTGATCTCCCCCGCCGCCGTCGCCATGCGCGAGCGCAAGCCGCGGTTCACGTGGTCGCGCTCGCTGCGGGACACCACGCGCGACACGTCGCGGACGTTCGGGATCAGGCCCTGCACATCGGCGCGCAGCTTGCCGGTGTCGCTGTGGCACTGGCCGCACGTCTGCTCCACCACGCGGTAGTCGCCGGGATCCGCGTGCATCCCCTGGTGCGCCGCGTCCTTCGTGTTCGCCGTGGGGTTGCCGGCGTGGCAGACCTCGCACTTCGTATCGGCGCCCCACGTAAGCGCCATCGCCTGATTGATCGACTCGATCCCTTCGTGGCAGCTCAGGCAGCGTTTCCGGCTGGCGACCTCGGGATCGACGCGGTCGAAGCGCTGCGCGGAGGCTGCGCCCTCCGGGTGGATGCCGCCGCCGGCGGGAGCCTGTTGCGCCGCCGCCAGGGCTGCGCCGGCGGCAAGGCCGGCGAGCAGGAGGAGGGTCGAGAGGACGCGGGAAACAGTGCGGCGGCAGGGATTCATGCTCCCTCCTCTGGCTGGGGGGCTGGGCGGCTGCGGGATGGCAGGAGCGCGCGCGGCATCTCCAACTTCGTGAGGCTCAGCATGTAGATCGTCAGCGCGGTCGCCTGCGCGTCATTGAGGCGGAAGTCGGTCATCGGCGAGTTCGGCTGGAAGGTGCGGGGGTCCTTGAAGTGGCGCAGCAGCCAGATGGGCAGGGTGCGGGGGCCGGTGTCGTCCCCCCACATGAGGTCTTCGGGCGCCTTGCTCCCCACGCCCGCCAGGTCGGGGCCGACCTGGCGGCCGCGACCATCGAGGCGGTGGCAGTTCCGACAGCCGTACACCTCGAAGAGCTGGCGTCCCTCCTCGAGGAGCGGCGCCTGCGTCGGCAGCGGTTCGCGATGACACTGGCCGCAGGCGGCCTGCAGGTAGACGCCGCGCAGCAGCGGCTCATCCCAGAACGGCGCCTCGCCGTGCGCCTCGGGCACCTCGGTGGCGCGGCCCTGGCCGCGATGGCAGAGGGTGCAGCCGAACTTCTCCATGGGATGCTGGGCGTGAACCGGGCGGAAGCGGAACATCGGCGGCGCCTCCTTGGCGCGCGGGTCGGCAACGCCTGGGTGGCAGGTCGTGCACCGATCCAGGCGCCGCAGCGCCTGCACGCCCACCTGCTGGAGCCCGGAGAAGCGCTGTGCTTGGAGCGAGGCCGGCGTTGTCTCCGGCGCGGCGGCGCGCAGCCAGTCATGGTACGCCTCCTGGTAGCGCAGCCAGGGCGGATTCAGCTCCCGCACCACCCAGGCCACGGAGATGGCGAGGAGGGCGATGCTGGAGAGGATGAAGACTTTCTGGAAGCTCATGCCGCCGCCCGCCGTCCCCTCTGGTTCCAGCGCCGCGCGACGCCGCCAGCCGCCCGCGTCGCCACGCCTCCTTCGTTACCACGGAACCGTGAAGCGCCAGTTCGGCCCGCGGAACAGCGTGCCGAGGATCGTGATGATGGTGAAGAAGAGCAGGACGGCGGTGAAGAGGACGACGGCGCGCCACCGCTGGGACGCACACCACTCCCCCACGCCCCGCGGGCTGCGATCGAAGTAGGGCAGGGCCATGAGGACCAAGCTCACGACGGTCGGCACGATGACGCCGCCGATGATGGGAGGTCCCCAGGAGAGCATCTCTTGCAAGCCGAGGAAGTACCACGGCGCCTTCGCCGGATTCGGGGTCTTCTCCGGGTCGGCGAGCTGCTCGAGCGGCGCGTCGAAGACGAACGAGATGATGAGGAGCAGCGCCAGCGCCGCAATCGCCACGGTAAACTCTTTGAAGACGAGGTGCGGGAAGGTCATGACGAGGTTCTCTGGCTCGCGCTCCGTGATCACCGGCACACCGCGCGGCAGGGCCACCAAGTCGTAGGTCTTCAGCGGCGCCTCGGGGCGGGGACGGTCCTCCTCGTTGTCGTCGAGGTCGAGAACGATCGTCGTCAACTCGCTCTCCGGCATGGAGATGCCGCCGTCCTTGCGCACCCGCCAGACGTGGATGCCCATGAGCAGCCCCATGATGAGCGGCAGGAAGAAGACGTGCAGCGCGTAGAAGCGCAGCAGCGCGTTCTGCCCGATGTGCTCCGCGCCGAGGAGGAGCTCGCGGCCCCATTTGCCGATGAGCGGCGCCGTCTGCAGGATTTCGGTGCCGACGTTGATCGCCCAGTAGGCGAGCTGATCCCACGGCAGCAGGTAGCCGGTGAAGGCGAGGCCGAGCGTCAGCACGAAGAGGGAGAAGCCGACGACCCAGTTGAACTCCCGCGGGCGCTTGTAGGCGCCGGTGTAGAAGACGCGGCAGAGGTGGAGAAGGACGATGATCACCATGCCGTGGGCGGCCCAGCGGTGCAGGTTGCGCAACAGCCGCCCGTAGGGGACGGTGAAGCGCAGGTCTTTCATGAGGTCGTAGGCGACCTCCGTCGAGGGGACGTAGTAGAGCATGAGGAGGCCGCCGGTGATGGTGAGCACCGCGAAGAGCAGCACCGCCAGGCCGCCCAGCCCGAACGTGTAGGTGAAGCGCAGGGCGTGCCGCGGAATCTTTACCGGGTGGAGGTGGAGGAAGAAGTTATTGGTGATGACGAGCGCCTGGTTGAGGCGCGTGTTCGGCCACCCATGACGCACGATGGAGGCGATGAGGCGGTTCTGGCGCAGGCTGTCGAGGAAGGGCTTCATGACGCCTCAGGCTCGGCCCGGCTGAGACTCACGACGAGCCCAGGGCGGGGCAATCACGAGGTCCGGGGACCATGCACATCCAGGCGCTCCTGGCGCGAGACTGGCCGGCTTACATCGGCGACGAGCTGCCCGTTCGTGGCGAGCTCCAGGCGGAAGTAAGGGAGGTCCCGGCGCGCCGGCCCGCGCAGCACCTTGCCGGCGGCGTCGAAGCGGCTGCCGTGGCACGGGCACTCCAGCAGCCCGTGCGAGGCGTTCCAGCGGACCACGCAGGCCAGGTGCGTACACACCGCCGACATGGCGGCCAAGCCCTGCGCATCATGTTTCACGAAGACCTTCGGCGCCGCGACGTAGTGCAGGGAGTGGTTGGCGTAGCGGTCCGCTCCGCCGAGCGGCACGCGCGTCCGCTCCTTGTCGAGCGGCGGCGGGCTGGAGAAGCGCAGCAGCGAGTAGGCCGCCAACCCTGCCGCCCCCACCAGGCTGCTCCAGCCGAGCACACGGAAGAGCTCGCGGCGGGGAATGGTCAGCTCCTCGGGCGCAGTCAGCCGCTCTTCATCATCACGCTGGTCACGCCGGTTGCTTGGCATCGCTGGGCGCCTCCCGCACCTCCACCATCTCCATCGTGATCGCCTTGGTCGGGCAGCGATCAGCACAGAGGGCGCAGCGGGTGCACGTGTCGGTGTGTTTCAAGATCGCGGCTCCCTCGCGCAGCGCCGCCACGGAGCTCCCGTAGCGCGCCCTCAGGACCTCCTCCCAGGGGCCTTCGACGGTGAGGCGGTCCAGCCGCACCAGTCGCAGGCAATCCTCCGGGCAGACATCGACGCAGCCGCCGCAGAGGATGCAGGCGTTGCTGTCAAAGACCGTATCCACGAAGCAGCGCAGGCAGCGGTTCGCCTCGTCGCGCGCCGTCTCCTCGTCGAAGGCGATCTCCACCTCGCTGTCGCCGTAGCGTTCCTCGACCGGCAGCAGGCGGGGCGGCCGCGCCGCGCGGTAACGGTGCTCGCGCAGCATGCGGGTGCTGTCGTAGACGCGGCTGTGGAAGCTGCGCTCCATCGCGGGGGCGCCGCAGAGGTAGGCTTCGATGGCCGCCGCGGCGCGCAGCCCATCGGCCACCGCATCGATGGCCCGGCGCGCCCCGAAGGCCATATCGCCGCCGGCGAAAATGCCGGGATGGCTCGTGGCCAGCGTCTCGACATCCACCTTCAGGGTGCCGGCATCGGTGGTGGCCAGGAAGCCGTTGCCGAGGATCACCGAGAGGTCCGGCGCCTGTCCCACCGAGAAGAGGACGCTGTCCGCCGGCAGGATCTCGATGTTCTCCTCGTCGTAGGTGGGGCAGTAGCGGCCCTCCTCGTCAAAGACGGAGGTCACGGCCACCGTTTCGAGACCGCTGACCCTCCCCTCGCCAACGATGCGCCGCGGCGATCGGCCGGGGTGCAGGAAGATGCCTTCCTCTTGGGCCGCCTCGATCTCCTCCGGCGAGGCCGGCATGTGATGCCGGAACTTGTAGTAGACGATGTGCACCTCGGGCGCCCCCACCCAGGGGGAAGCCTGCCGCGACAAGGAGGCCCCTCCGCCCCCGCCGGCGGCGCCGACTGCCACGAGGCGGGCGGCCTGCCGCCGTGCCGTCCGGGCGACGTCCATGGCGGCGTTGCCACCGCCGATGATCACGACCTTCTCCCCAAGGTGCGGTTCTCGCCCCATCTTCGCCGCCCTCAGGTAGTCGAGGCCCAGGTGCACCCCGGCAAGATCGCTGCCCTCAATCGGCAGCTTCTTGGCCTGACCGGCGCCGGTGGCCAGGAAGATGGCCTCGAAGCCCTCCTCCTCGAGGTCCTCCAAGCTGAGGTCCACACCGACCGTGACGCCGGTGCGAATCTCCACCCCGGCGGCAAGGAGCGGCGCGATATCGCGCTCGACGATCTCCTGACCGAGGCGGAAGTTCGGCACGGTGAGGCTGAGCATGCCGCCGGCGACGCGCTGGGTCTCGAAGATGGCGACGCTGAAGCCCCGCTCCGTCAGCCGCCTGGCGGCGGCGATGCCGGCCGGCCCGGCCCCGATGATGGCGACGCGGCCGCGCCGAGGTTCGAGCGGCGGACGCGTCACACTGGCTCCCGCGGGCGGCATCCCATGCTCGACGGCGAAGCGCTTCAAGGCGCGAATCGGCACGGGGGCGTCGAAGTTCCCGCGCCGGCAGGCCTCCTCGCAGGGATGCATGCAGATGCGACTGCAGGTCACCACCAGGGGGTTGGTGCTGGCGGCGGCGGCGAACGCCTCGGCGTAGCGCCCTTCAGCGATGAGCGCCACGTAGCGCCCCGCCGGCGTTCCTACCGGGCAGGCGACCTGGCAGGGGATGCGCTCCTGGTAGGTCTCCGGTTCCAGGAAGCGCGCGGGGTAGGAACGAGCCTGCGCCATTAACGGCCCCCCTCGGGAGAGACGGAAAGGAGCGCCGCGGGGATGCTGCCGGCGCCCGGAGGTTGCTCGCCGCGCGGCGAGCTCTCGCTCGCCCCGTTCGCGGCCCAGTCATCGGGCGGCGGCGCGCTTCCAGGTGGCCGCGTGCCGAAGTCGCCATGCTCGATCTCGGCATGGCAGGCGAGGCACGCCACCTTCGGCCTGGTGAAGTCGGTGTTCTGGCTGACATGCCGGTCATGCAGGAACTGCACCTCGCCCAACTTGGTGAGGTCCTCGTGACAGTCCAGACAGCGAGCCCGCGCCACCTGTCCGTCCCCGCGCACGGTCAGGCGCTGGGTGAGCTCGCGCTCGCTCAGGGTGCGGTGGCAGCTCGTACACTTGCCAACCGCCGTCTCCTGCTGCGGCCTCCGGTTCATGAAGTGACAGAGGTAGCAGTTTCGGAAATCCGTGGCAAAGTGTTCGCCGCGCACGTCGCGCGAGTGGCAGGTGTTGCACTGCAAGCGAATGCCGCGCGCGGGCTGGGCCAGCATGGTCTGGTGATTGAAGTTGAGCGTGTTGGTGCGGAAGGTGATGGCGCGGTAGAGCTTCTCCGTGCCGTGGCACCCCCCCTGCTGGCAGGAACGGCTGTCGACGTTGCCGTGGGACTTGGTCGGATAGAAGCCGGTGACCTGCTTCGCCGCCATCAGCAGGCCCGCCGTGCGCCCCTTCACGAAGGAGCTCAGGTCGGGCGGGTAGTGGCAGTCGACGCAGCCGACGTTCCGGTGCTTCGAGGTCTTCCAGGTGTCGTACTGCGTCTGCATCGTGTGGCACGAGCCGCAGAACGACGGGCTCTCCGTCACCTGGTTGACGTAGGAGAAGGCCATGCCCACGATGCCCAACATCAAGGGGAGGAAGAGGAGGAGGACGCGCTGCCAGTGCAGGCTGAGGCTGCGCGCCAGCGACCAGCTCCAGCGGAACGTCCGCCTCAGGAGCGGGTAACAGAAGATGACGCCGGCCAACAGGAGGCCGTAAAGGAAGGAGTTGACCAAGGTGCCGTAGAAGCGGTCTTCGGTGACGCGGATGAAGTGGGAGGCCAGGATGCCGAGGGCAAGGACGACGAGGTAGAGGGACTCCTCGGTGCGCCGCCGCCAGAAGACCGCCGCATTCACCAGGGCGCCGAGGAGGACGACCGGCAGGACGGCGCCAGGGGTGCCGCTCACGTAGGCCACGAGACCGCAGGCGAGGACCAGCGCCACCGCGGCGGTGAAGCAGACCGTCGCCAGGGCCTGCCGACCGCGCCAGTCGAGGGCGACGGCGGCCCCTGCGAGGGGGAGGGCGGCGAACGCGACCAGGAGCACCGGCGGCAGCCCCGCGCTGAGCAGCGGCGCCGCATAGCGCCAGCTCAGAGTGGCGCTCAGCAGCACGCCGAGAAGATGCCAACGGTTCCCCTGCCGTCGCCAGACGATGAGATAGAGCCCCGCGAGGAGCAGGAAGCCGAGGCCGCTGATCGCCAGCGCGGCGCCGGAAGCAACGATCCCCGCCTCTGCCGGCGGAGGCGCCGCGCCGGGGGCGCCCGCCGCCGCCGCGAAGACCCCCCCCGGCACCTCGGCAAGGGTCAGGAGGCTGGCCGCCGCGGCGGTGATGGAGGCCGCCGCAAAGCCGGCGCGCGACACCGCGGCGTTGCCGCGCAGCCCAACAGCCTGCCAGGCCGCGAGGAGCGGTAGCATGCCGAGGGCCTGCCAGGGTGCCGGCAGCGCCTGGCGCAGCGCCAGCACGTACGCCGCCGAGGTGAAGAGGAGCGCCGGGTAGAGGTAGCCCGCGGAGCGGCTGGCGCGGTAGGCTGCGACGTACGCCGCCGCCGCCACCACCGCGAGAAGGATGCCCCCCGCCAGCAGGCGCTCGTAGACCGCCCACGCCACCAGCGCCGCCGTCAAGCCGTAACTCAGCGTCTGGTAGGTGGCGCGCAGATTCACGGCCTGCCTCCCTGCGGAGCAACCTGCGGGGCGGCTGTCGACGGCGCCGCCGGCAGGGCCAGGGCGCCGAGCAGGAACGCGACCGCCCAGAGCATCAGCGCGGCGAGGTTCCAGGGCATCAGGAACAGCACCTCATAGAGCGACAGGCCGGCGGCGGTCAGCACGGCAACGGTGAGGAGGGCCTGCCAGGGGCTGCCGCGGCGCCGCAGGCGCACCTCCTGGAGGAGCGCCAGGAGACCCAGGAGAGCGAACAGCATCCCACGGGAGACGGGGTGCAGGGCCAAGGCCGCGCCGAGGGCCGCGAGCAGGTAGGCGGCAAGCACGATCACGAAGTAGGAGAGGTCGAGAACCGGGCGTCCCCGCGCGCGCAGCACCAAGATCGAGTAGAGCGCTCCAAAGGCCAGGCTGTGCAGGGCTGCCCAGAAGAGCGAGATGCCCTCGAGAATGCCCGCGGCGATGAAGAGGGCAGCCACGAAAGCGTGGCTGGCCTCGTAGCAGGAGCGCGACAGCTCCTCGCTGCTGAAGCGCGCCCCGCAGCCGAGGAGGACGCCCAGCAGCGGCAGGCCGAGGAACAGCTTGACGTGGAAGGCATGGCTCGGCGCCGCCAGGAGGAGTGCGCTCAGCGTCGCCCAGGTGTAGAACGCCGCCGCAACGAAGAGGTACTGGCTGCGCCCGCGCAGGGCGGTGGGCAAGCGCCACATCGCCAGGCGGCCGTACACGAGCGCGAGGAGGAGGGAGCCCACCCAGCCGAGGGTGGAGCTGCGCAGGGCGCTGGCGAGGAGGAGGAACGCCGCCAGCGCCGCTGCGAGGTGGCCCGCAATGAGGAGCCACCAGACCGCCGCGCCGGCCCCCGCCACGCTGCCGCGCCGCGCGTGGAGAGTGCCGGCCAGGGGGAAGTACGCTGCCGTGAGGAGGATGCAGGTGAGGAGCAGGAGTGACGGCCGGCCGAGCGCGGCAAGGAGGGCCACCGCCGCCAGGAGGAGGCTTGCCGCGTAGCGGGCGCCGGCGGCGCGCGCGCCGGCGCGGGCGTGTTCACCCACCGCCAGCCAGGCCCACAGCACGCCGCCCCCGGCAAGGAGGAGGGGGCGCAGCTCCGCCGCCGCCCGCGGCAGCAGCCAGAGGCCCAGGGCGTAGCCGAGCGAGCCCAGCCCCACGGCGAGGTAGCGGTGCGGCAACCACGCCGCGCCGGCCGCCGTGGCGCCCTTCAGGAAGCGCCACTCGAAGAACGCCGCGGCGCCGAGGAGCGGCGCCACCACGGTGAAGATCGGATGGCCGTCGCTGCGCCAGGTCGCGCTCCATAGCGACCACATCCCCCAGACCGCGAAGAGGAGCGCAACGACCGCGCCGACGCGCAAGAGCATGCGGCGAGGATCGAAGCGCCGCGCCGCATCGGCCTCTCCCCGGCGGCCGCACCACCAGCCGAGAAGACCCAGGAGGCCCACCGGGGCGAGGGCCGCCGTGGGGAGCATCCAGCTTACGGCGCCCACCGCCAGCACGGCGAGGAGGTACCCCACCACCGCCAGCCCCAGACCGCCGTAGAAGAGGCTGCGGCGCTGTCCCACGAGGCCCAGGACGAGGCAGAGGGCGGCGAACAGCCCGAGCACCGCGGCCGAGTCCGCGGCGTGCTTCAGGAGGTAGGCGCTGCTGCCGAAGACGAGCGCGCCGCTGAAGAGCAATGAAACGGCGACCGCCACGCCGGTGAGGCGCGTCTCCAGGTCGGCCTGGCTCAGGTACCATTTCACGTAGAGGAAGGGGAAGAGGACGGCGTAGGTGAAGGAGGGCCAGCTCAGGGCAAGGCGCAGGATCGATCCGATCTCGTTCGGCGAGACGTAGAGCTGCGACGGCATCTCCAGGGTGGTGCCGTGCATGACCAGCTCATCCTCCTCGCGGGCAATTGACTCAATCTGCACCTCGGTGCGCACGAAGCTTGAGATGAGCTCCATGGCTCCCCCTCAATCCTCACGCCCGTCACCCCCAGGCGAAGGACGCGCCAGGCAGCAAGCGCCGCAGCGTTGAGCCCTTGGTACCAATAATATACAGGCCTTTCCGGGGTCTACCAGAGGGCCGCGAAAAAAATTCACAGATTGATCATCAAGTAGTTGATCATCAAAGCATTGCCAGTACGCCGACGGTGACACGGCCGCCGTTTCAGCGCCCCGGCAACCCTGGGGCGCAGCCGCGTCGCTGGTGGGATGTGAAGCTTCCGCCTATACTGAGGCTCGTCCCCCGGGCTTTCATGGGGGCCCGGGAGGGGGGTGGAGGTCTTCCGACTACCGCGTTTGCCTGGAGCATGCCGATCGTCCGCCTGGGCCGGCGAGGGCGGTCGTTGCGCCGGCTCCAACGCAGCCGCCTGGCGGCGCGAGCCTGCCCAGCCGAGACTGGTCACGCATGACGCTGGAAGTGTTCAGCATCGCGTTGGCGGCGCTTGGGCTTCTGGCCCTGGGGGGCGCGCTGCGGCAGTTGTGGCGGCGTCGGTTGCTTGCCGGCTCCGCGCAGGGATCGGCAGGCATCCTCCTCCTCGCCGTAGCCACCCTCTCCTGGGCGCTGCTGGCGAATCTTCACACCTACCGTCGGCTCACCCACGAGCAGCTCGCGGCTGATCTCAGCTTCACGGCCCTTGGTCCACAATTCTATCAGGCTCGCTTGACCGATGCCGCGGGTTTCGCAACGTTCTTCGAGCTGCACGGCGATGAGTGGCAGCTTGACGCGCGCATCCTGAAATGGCGGGGTCTGGTGAACCTCGTCGGCATCCACACCCTGTACCGCTTGGAGCGTCTCAGCGGCCGGTACCGCGATGCCGCCCAGGCAGCCGCCACCCTGCCCAGTGTCCAGCCCCTGGCGCGTCATGCCGGCCTGGATGCGTGGAGGCTGGCGCAACGATTTTCCGGCTGGCTGCCGTGGGTTGATGCCGACTATGGCAGCGCCACCTACATGCCAATGGCCGACGGCGCGCGATACGCTGTGCTGGTGAGCACCTCGGGCCTCATCGCCCGGCCGAGGGACGCGGCAACGCGAAAAGTTGTGGAAGGCTGGCGCTGAGAGGCAGGGATCGCACGGGCTGCGAGACCTCGGGCGCAGAGGCCGCCGCGCGTCCGGGCGACGGCGGGGGACGGAGCCAGGCGCCCTGTTAGATGCAGGAGAGCGGCACCGACGGCGTGCACTCGAACTTCGCGGCGACGCTGCTCGGCTCCGGCTTCTTCACGGGGCACTTGATGTCAGACCTCAGCACCAGCCCCTCCTCGCCGCGATGTCTGCCGCTCAACACCTGCACGAACGTGAGGCCGGAGTAATCGTAGCGGCTTTCCTTGACAACGACATTCTCCATGATGGAGAGAGTAAAGCGGGTGCAGCATTTCAATGCTTCCCGCAAAAGTTTCGCCGACTCCTTGTGGTCGCCGGTGTCCTTCGCCCCGATGGCGGAGGAGAAGAGGGCGACAAACCTTTCCGCCTTTTTCGGCTCGATGACGGGGATCGAGACCTGCTCCACCGTGCACGCCTGGGCGCGCGCCTCGGAGGCGGCGAAAGGAGCGAGCAGCAGGGAGAAGAGCAGGAGAAGCAGAAAGCGTGTGGTACTGGTCATCTAACGAGTCCCCCGTGCGAGGTTCAGGAACCAGACACGCGGCAGGCCTTGCCATAACCCGCCAGCGCAGGAACCCCTTCTTCCTTTGTATCGGATGGTAGGGACTCGTCATTAAGGGTCAGGTGGAAATAGTCCTTACGGAGAGGTGAGAGATCGGGCACGCTTCCTCAACCTTGGCGGCGCTCTCCCGGCGACGACGCCAAAAAAACCCCCTCCGCGCCGATGGCTTTACGGGCCATCACGACGGAGGGGGCCTTCTTCCAGCTCCAACCATCACTCCCAGGCGGCGTCGCGGCCTAGCCGTAAACGCGGTCGATCTCCGCTTGAATCTGGCGGGGGGCGGAACCTTTCTTCGTCATCTGGTACGCTAACTGCGCCTCACCAATGCAAGTCCCTCAGCCGGCGCCGTGGCGCGTGGCGAAGCAGGTCAGCAAGCTCTTGTGCCCGAAGTTCTCCTTGCAGCGGCAGTAACAGTAGAGCTGGTCGAGCACCTGCGGGATTTCCGCGGCGCGCTGGTAGGCCACCGCCGCCGCGCCGCTGAACAGGCCGGCGCTGAGCACCGGCTGCGTCTCGCGCAACTTGTAGGGTTCGGCGGGTCCCGCCGTTTGCGGCGCCAGGGCCACGGACGGACGGTTCCGCCGCACCAAGGCGGTTGCCCCCAACCCAAGGGCCACCACGGCGCCGAAGGCGATCCCCAGCCAGCGCCGCCGACTCACCGCCGGCTGAGGCGGCGCAACGTCCTTTTTCTTCTCCCCTGTTCCTTGCCTCCTGCGCGACTTGCCCATGGAACCTCCTTCGGCCAGATGTGCGTCGCGAACTCTCACCCTGGAATCGCTCTCAATCATCAGCAAGGATCATACCGACACGAGCGCGCCTCGCCAAGGGTGCTTGGGGGCGCGAAGCAGGCGCGGCAGGGAGAGGAAGAGTGGGCTGGGAACGGGACGAATTGACACATCGATGGGCCATTCCTGCTCACACGCGCCGGGGGAGGATGACGGCCGCGGTGGGTCTCCCAGCCGGGAAACTCGGCGGGATCGGCCACGCCGTGGCTTCCGCGCAACGTCGTGGCGGCGAGAGAGACCGTCGCCGCAAAGGCACCACGAACGGCGCCGGCGTCAGCTCAGGGGATTCCGCAGCCACCGCACGCGGTTGCCGAGAGCCCGCAGCCCCTCCCCCGGCGCTTCGAGGTCCGCGGCCCGCAGGTCGGCATCGACCATGAGGCGCACAAGCTGCGGGAAGGTGACGGTCGCCTCCCAGCCGAGGAACCGCCGCGCCTGTGTCGAGTCCGCCCGCAGGTGCTCCACCTCCGTGGGCCGGAAGTAGGAGGGGTCAACCCTCACGAACTGCCGCCAATCAAGATTCGCGTAGCCGAAGGCTTCTTCCACGAAGTCGCGCACCGAGTGGGTTTCACCTGTCCCGAAGACGAGGTCCTGCGGCTCACCCTGCTGGAGTAACCGCCACATGCCTTCGACGTACTCCGGGGCGTATCCCCAGTCGCGGCGCGCCTCCAGGTTGCCCAGGACGAGCTGCGTCGCTTCGCCTTTCAGAATCTTGGCAACGCCGCGGCTGATCTTTCGGGTGACGAAGGTCTCCCCCCGCCGCGGCGACTCGTGGTTATACATGATGCCGTTGCAGACGAACAAGCCGTGCGCCTCACGGTAGTTGCGCACCATCCAGTAGGAGTACAGCTTCGCCGCGGCGTAGGGACTGCGGGGCCAGAAGGGGGTGGCCTCGTTCTGCGGCGCCGGCGCGCTGCCGAACATCTCGCTGCTCGAGGCCTGGTAGAAGCGGCAGCGCACGCCGCTCCTCCTGACGGCTTCCAGCAGGCGCACCGTGCCCAGGCCGGTGATGTCGCCCGTGTAGGCGGGGAGGTCGAAACTCACCCGGACGTGGCTCTGGGCTCCGAGATGGTACACCTCATCGGGCTGCACCTCGGCGAGGAGGGCGCCGAGGCGAGCGGCATCCGCGAGATCGCCGCAGTGCAGGGTGAGGCGGCCACCGCCTGCATCCTGCAGAAGATGGTCAAGGCGCTGCGTCGGGGAGGTGCTGCACCAGCGGATGAGGCCGTGTACCTCGTAGCCCTGCCCCAGGAGGAACTCCGCCAGGTACGACCCATCCTGCCCGGTAATGCCGGTGATGAAGGCGATCGTCGGCATGCTGGGAGAGACCTCCGGCCTCTCTCCGCTCGGCTACCGGCAAGCAGGCCCTCGGCGGAACGCACGCCACCGGCGCCGCGCTCCGCCTAGCGCCCGAGACGCCGGCGCTCGTAGGCGATGATCTGCTCGATCATCTCCGGGAGCTCGAAGGAGGGCTTGTAGCCGATGAGGCGCTGCAGCTTCGACAGGTCGGGCAGCCGCCGGCCAATGTCCTCGAAGCCGACCTCATAGGCCTCGCTGTAAGGGATGAAGACGATCTCCGAGCTGCTGCCGGCGAGGTCGCGCACCAGGACCGCAAGCTCGTGGATGGAGACCTCCTGGTGGTGGCCGACATTGAACACCTCGCCAAAGGCGTTCGGTTGCTGCATGAGGGCGAGGAGAGCCTCCACCACATCTCCCACCCAGGTGAAGGAGCGCCGCTGGCTGCCATCGCCGTAGACGGTGAGGGGTTCGCCGAGGAGGGCTTGACGCACCAGGCGCGGCGCCACCATGCCGTACTGCCCCGTCTGCCGGGGACCGATGGTGTTGAAGAGGCGCACCACAATGGTCGGCAACCCCTTCTCTTTGAAGTAGGCCTGGGCAAGGAACTCATCAATGATCTTCGAGGCGGCATAGCACCAGCGCGCCTTCGAGGTGGGGCCGAGGAGCAGGTCGTCCTGCTCGGAGAAGGTCGGCTTGTCCAGCTTGCCGAAGACCTCGGAGGTGGAGGCGAGCAGCACCGGCTTGCGTTTCTTGGCGCACAGCTCCAGGACGAGCTCGGTGGCCTTGATGTTCGTCTCGATGGTGCGCACCGGCTCCTCGACGATGAGGCGCACGCCGACCGCCGCGGCCAGGTGGTAGACCTCGTCGGCGCGATCCACCAGCTCCATCATGAGGCGGCGGTTCATCACCGTGTCGAGCACGTAGGTGAAGTTCGGGTGCCCCTTGAGGTGCTCGACGTTGGTGATGCTGCCGGTCGACAGGTCGTCGATGATCTGCACCGCCGCTCCGCGTTGCAGCAGAACCTCCGCCAGGTGCGAGCCGATGAACCCGGCGCCTCCGGTAATTAGTGCATTCGTCATGAGCTTGTTCCCATCCTCTGGAAAAAACATCTCACCAAGAGCCGTCGCGGCGGCGGTTCAGGTCGGTCACGGGGCGGACAAGGGAGTGTGCGGGCCGCCGAGACACGCTCGCGCCGCAGCGCGACAGGGCCGGCCCGCGCCCTCACTGGCGCAGGGGTCCCCTCGCTCACCTGCCGCCACCCACCATGGTTGTACCATCAATTGCGGCAAGGTGAAAGGGACGCCACCGGAGAGGCGGGACCTTGGGGGAGAGACCTTTTCTCGGCAACTTCGAGACCGAATCGGAATCGGCGGGGAGGTGGGCGCCAAGCGGCATCCTGACAAGATGGAACGGCAAGCATCGTCACCTGAGCGCGCGCTTCACCGCCTTCACCCAGCCGCTCATCGCGCCGCCGGGGCGGAGATCGCAGCTCAGATCAATGCCGGTCAGCTCGAAACCCGCCGCATCGAGCATCTGGTGCAGCTCCGTTATGGGAATCTCACGAACGTGCCAGGAGACTTCCTCCGAGCTTGGCGCAACCTTTTCGCCGAAGCTCTCGAAGACGTTCGTAAAGTAGAGCATGCACCCAGGGCGAAGGACGCGGCAGAACTCCCGCAGGTAAGTCAGCACCAGGCGTCGGGGCAGGTGCTGGATGACCGCCTTGGCATAGACGAAGGTGTAGGACGCATCGGTGAGGTTGGCGAGGTCCTCGCCGTTGCTCAAGTGGAAGAAGCAGTTCGGCTGCTCGCGCAGGACGATGCCCTGCGCCATCTCCAGGGCGTCCGGCGAGATGTCCATGAGGTGGTACTCCGCCACGCGGTCATGGAGATGCCAGCCGATGAGACCGCAGTTGCCGCCGAAATCGAGGAAAATCGAGTTGCTGTCAAGCAAGGGGAGGATGGCGCGGACAGCCGGCGTGTAGGCTTTCAGTTTTGCCGGCAGCCACGCCAGCAGTTCGCGCGCCTCGGCGTCGGAGTTCTTGACGATCGCTTGCCAGGCCGCGGCGTCGCGCGGACGCACCGTAAACCCGACGTGCTTGATGAACTCGCGCCATTTCGCCGCGTACGCCGCCTCAGCCATCGTCTGCCTCCCTAGTGGATGTCCGCGCCTCGCCTGCCGCGAGCTCGGGCGCTTCCGAAATGGGCAAATCTCGTGCCACGCTCCGGACGCCACGCGCACCCCCGGTGAGCGGCCTGCCAAGCCGAGGGGAGCGCGCCTGCTTCCCGCACCCCTGGGGAAACAGCGTCAACGCAGGCGGAGCCGGCATTCCGGAGGCGTCAAGAAACTACCAGGTTGGTGCGCTGGATCAGCAGGATCTCGCGTCAGCTTTGCAGACTCTTGGTGCGGAATGAAGAGAGACCATTTGGGGCAGTTCCCCATGGGCCTCCGGCCCGCCCGCAAGGTCATGAAAATAAGCGGACAGGTCTTTCTCAGAAGGCTTCCATGGCATCGACCGTAGGGGCGGTTCGCGAACCGCCCCTACCAGCGGGATGTAAAGAACCACTGATGAACACGGATGGACACTGATATTTTTGTGAACCCGCGTCCATCTGTGGTTCCTTCCCCTACCTTCTCCGCGTTCTCTGTGGTGCACTCAATTGAACCGCGGAGGCGCAGAGAGCGCGGAGGTGAAGGAGACCAGCCGCGCGACCGTCAGCCTCACCATCACGTGAAATCAGCCACTTCGACGCTTATTTTCGGGGCAGGAGTCGCGCGCGGGGATCGGCGCTCCCCCCAGGGGCGAACTTTCCACGAGGAGAAAAGGGGAGACGGGGTGTTTTTCCTCCGCGCAGGTTGTGGAGGAAGAATTGTTGCGGCGTGCTACGAAGGTCGCGCCTGGGGGGGTTGTTGGGTGATGGCGCCGTAGAACTCCGGCCGCCGGTCGCGGAAGCGGTTCGACTCGTGGCCCGGGCTGCTCATCCTCCCCTTGCTGCGCGCCTCGGCGAGCGCAAGGCTGGCGTAGATGATCTCCTCGCGGTCAGGCCCGGCCGCCGCCAGCTCCTCGCCGTCGGGGCTGATGATCTTGCTCTGGCCGATGAAGTGGTAGCCGCGCTCATCCCCCACGCGGTTGACGGAGACGTGGAAGACGACATTCTCAATGGCGCGCGCATAAACGATATGGCGTGGCGTCCCCTCCACCCCCACCGGCCAGTTCGTCGGGTGCACGAGGACCTCTGCGCCCTCCAAAGCCATGACGCGGGCAGCCTCGGGGAAGGCGCTGTCGTAACAGATGTAGAGGCCGACGGCGCCGACCGGCGAACGGTACACCTGCAACGGACCGGGACCGTGGTCGGCGAATCGATCCAGGCCGAGCTTCGGCAGGTGAACCTTGCGGTAACACGCCACGATGCCTTCAGGGCCAAGGAAGACGGCGCTGTTGTAAAGCTTCTCGCCGGCGCGCTCCGGCATCCCCACGATGGTATAGACGTGCAGCCTGCGACAGGCCGTGAGGAACCGCTCAACGCTGGGACCGGGCACCGGCTCCGCCACGCTCATGGCTTCCGCGCGGCTGTCGAAGCAGTACCCCGTGGTGGCGCACTCCGGGAAGACGACGAGCTGCGCCCCGTGCACCGCCGCCTCCTCGAGGTTGCCGAGGCACTTGCTGACATTGGCCTCCACCTCAAAGAGGCGCGGGTTCGTCTGCGCCCCCGCGACGATCGTGCGTGGCTCGTTCATCATCCCCCCTCATCATCCTTGCGCAGCGCTGCCCGGCGGTCTGCGCGGCCTGGGGAGAAGAACCGCTCGGCTGCGCCGCAGGCCCACCGCGGCGGCGCGGGGGTGACGCTCCGGCGCGCCAGCCTGCAAGCTTCCCCGTCCGCCCCGTCAGCCGCGCGCTGGGGTCCGAACCCTCCCTCGTTGCAGCTCCCCGGAGAGGCCGCGACGGCGCCGCCGCGCGCCGCGGCAGGCGGCTTCTCCAGCGCACCAGGCAAAAAATAAGGAGAGGATGCCAAAGACTCTGGGGCGGCGCCCTCTCCTCTTTATACGCAGCCAGCCTCCGCGGGGCTACTTGCGAAAACGCGACGGGAAGTTGTCGCCGAAATCAACATCCGGGTGAATCGCCCGCGCCCGCTCAATGAGGACGTCTTCCGTCTCGGCGTTGTCTGGGTCGGGGATGCAGCAATCGACCGGGCAGACCGCGGCGCACTGCTCCTCGTCGTGGAAGCCCACGCACTCGGTGCAGAGGTTGGGGTCGATGACATAAATCTCGTCACCCTCAGTGATGGCTTCGTTGGGGCATTCGGGCTCGCAAACACCACAACTAATGCATTCGTCGGTAATAATCGTCGCCATAGCAGTCCTCCATTTGCCCTGTGTTGCGTTCCTGGCATGAAAGCGGGGCTCATCCCCTCAAGGCATGCCACCTATATAGTTACGCCCCTGCCTTTTGTCAAAGGCAAAGGCCGCGTTGCCCAGAAGTTCCGCCCCTCCTTGCGCCCACCCGCACCCGGCACCCCCCCACACCTGCCCTCGTGGCAGAGATCATGAGGGTGGCGCGCCCGGCGGCATGCGGCAAGACTCCCCACGGGGCTGCTGGACGGCTCCGCCGGACTCGCCGAGAACGCCGCACAGGTGGTCGCAGCCGCTTCGGCTCCCTCTGGCATGCCAGGGAATCGCTCTCCAGGTCAGGAGTCCAAGCCAGCCGTATGCTTGTATAGTGAAGCCGCCACTGCTCTGCAAGGGCTATGTGGGGAGTGCCTCGCAGGGAAACGAGACCGCCTGGAAGAGCCTCTGCAAGCCTTCCCACAGTTCCGCAGACCGCGCCCCTCACCCGCCGCGGAGGCAGCGCCGCGCTGCCTGTCGCAGCCCTCCTCCGCAGCCTGCGCTTCCGGCTTTCATCTGGGCGCCACTACGGCAGCAGGTGCCGGGCCACGATCTCCGCCACGTCGAGCGGCGCGATCTGCTCCTGGGCGCGCTTTGCGGCCACCGCCTCCTCGAACATCTGTATGCAGAAGGGGCAGGCGGCGGCCAGGGTCGGCGCCTTGGTGTCGAGGGCCTCCTCGAGGCGGGTGACGTTGATCTTTTGGCCGACCTGCTCGTCCATCCAGGCGTGGCCGCCGCCGGCGCCGCAGCAGAGGGCGCCGCGCCGGCTGCGGCGCATCTCCACCACCTTTCCCGACAATGCCCTGAGGATGGCGCGGGGCTGCTCGTAGATGCCGTTGTACCGCCCCAGGTTGCAGGGGTCGTGGTAGGTCACGGGGCCGAGGGCGTCGCGGTCGAGGCGCAGCCGCCCTTCCTGTATGAACCGCTCGATGAGCTGCGTGTGGTGCAGCGCCTCGAAGCTGCCACCGAACTCCGGCGCCTCGTTCTTCCAGGTGTTGAAGCAGTGCGGGCAGGCGGTGACGAGCTTCTTTACATTGTAGCCTTTCAGGGTCTCGATGTTCTGCCGCAGGAGCGTCTGGAAGGTATACTCGTTGCCCAGGCGGCGCGCCGGGTCGCCGGTGCAGACCTCCTCCTCGCCCAGGCAGGCGAAGCTCGTGCCGCTGGCCCGCAGCAGGCGCGCGAAGGCCTGGGTGATCTTCTGGTTGCGCTCCACCAGGGCGCCGGTGCAGCCGACCCAGAAGAGGTACTCCGGGCGGGCGCCCTCGGCCAGCAGCGGGATGTCCATCCCCTCCATCCAGCTCGTGCGGGTGAACTGCGTGCCGCGCCAGGGATGGGCGCGCGTCTCCAGGCACTGCAGCGTGGCCTCGACGGTCTCCGGCATGCGCCCCTCGACGAAGACGAGGTTGCGGCGCATCTCGGAGATCTTGCCGAGGTGCTCGATGAACACCGGGCACTGCTCCTCGCAGGCGCCGCAGACGCGGCACTCCCACAGCACCTCGTCCTGGATGACGCCGCCGACCATGCGCTCCTCCTGGCGCCGCGGCGAGTGCAGGTGCGCCTGCAGGTCCAGGATGAGCTGCTTGGGGTTCAAGACCTTGCCGGTGACGGTGGCCGGGCAGTTGTCGGAGCAGCGGTCGCAGCGCGTGCAGGCATCGAGGTCGAGGAGCTGCTTCCAGGTGAAGTCCTCCACCCTGCCGGCGCCGAAGGTCTCGGCCGTCTCAATGTCGGGGATGCTGCGGAAGGCTCCCGGGGGCTTATAGCTGCGCAGGAAGACGTTGGCCGAGGAGATGAAGACGTGCATCATCTTCGACCAGCCGAAGTAGGCCAGCAGGGCCATGGAGAGGACCATGTGCCCCCACCAGGCCAGCGCGTGCAGGCGCGTCGCCGCCGCCGGCGACAGATTCAGCGCCAGCAGCGTCTTGGCCGTCACGTAGCCCAGGGGCGACCAGCGCGCCCAGTCCGGGTGCCGCGCCACTTCCGTGGCGGCGACGCGCGCTCCCTCGACGAGGAACCCCGTGGTCAGGACGACGAAGAAGAAGAGGAGCGACAGGCCGTCGTCGAGGAGGTTCGTCCACTCCTTCGCCTCGTTCGAGCGCAGCCCGTAGCGCCGCCAGGCGGCCATCAGCACGCCGAGGAGCGCCAGGCCGCCGAAGAGGTCGAGGATGAGCGAGTACCAGAGGTAGAACGTCCCTTTCAGGTAGTGGATGCCGCTCCACTCCTGCACGGCGATCATGCAGGTGCCGATGAAGAGGACGATGAAGCCCCAGAAGATGCAGAGGTGCAGAACGCCGGCGTAGGCGTTGCGGATGACGCGCCGCTGCATGACGACGTAGACGAGGACGTCCCACAGGCGGCGCCCGAGGTGGTCAAGGCGGTCCTCCGCCGTGCCGAGCCGCCAGCGCCGCCAGCGCGGGTAGATCCCCGCCAGCAGCACCGCCAGCATCACCAGCGCGAAGAGGTAGACCAGCCCGCCGTAGCTGATGTTCCAATAGATCTCGCGGGTCGGGGTCATCGAGGTCCTTCCCTGCGAGGGTCAGCGTCGCGTTTCATCGTCCAAGCATTCACTGCGGCCGTTGGGCCTTCTGTCTGCGCTCGTGGCGAGCCGGCCAGCGCTCAACTCGCAGGACGGGCGACCAGTCTGTGGAAAAAAGGACAGGACCGCCAGCCTCGTCAGCGCGTTACATCAACCGCCCGCGCCTCCATCTTCGAGGCGGGTTCCATCCCATCTACCGTAGGGGCGGTTCGCGAACCGCCCCTACCAGCGCCAGGCAAGGAACCACCGATGCACGCCGAGGCCAGCAGGAATCGGTGTGCATCGGTGTCCATCAGTGGTTCATCCTAGTACTTAGTTGCGTTATTGCACTTTACGTGCTATGATGGGGGCATGAACACCTCATCCGTCCCCATTACGTTGAGTCAGGAGGAGCGACAGACCCTGGAGCGCTGGCGCCGCACCCCGACGACCGAGCAGCGCCGGG
>JACPUC010000019.1 GCA_016192455.1 Candidatus Tectimicrobiota bacterium
CAGGGTTGGTGGTGCGGAACTTGCGTGGCATAACACCCCCACCAGCAAACAGCGGAACAGGGCCGGCCCCCCGCCGGTTGCGAACACCTCACAGTCTACCAAAAACTAGACGCCTGCGGGGGTTTCTCCGACAGGCTCCTAGCGGGCGGAGAGCAACTCGTGAGGAAGTCGCCGGGAGGGTGAGCAGGTGAGGGGCTGAGCCTGTGGTTCGACCAGCGGCGCCCCCGCCCAAGGCGTAGCGGCGGGAAGATGTTCGAACCTTTGGTGAGCTGCGGCGGAGAACCCGGCACGCCGCTCCCAGGCAGCCGCGAGCCGCCGCCTTCGGGCAGCCTGGAAGATTCCCAGGGAAGGGGGTCTGCCCCCGCGCCACATGCCTGCCGCAAGGCGCAGACCGTGCCCCCTCCCGAGCCGCGAGACAGAGCATGCCGCAGGGTTCCCCCTCCGCGCCCAACCACCTCCTGTCGCTCTTCAGCTCGCGGCTCTGGTTAACTCGATTTTCTTCATCTTCTCCACGAGTGTGGTGCGATTCAGTTGCAGCAGCTTCGCAGCCTTGTTCTTCACCCAGTTGCTGCGCCGCAGCGCTTGCAGAATAAGCTCACGTTCGAAATCGTTCACGGCCCTTTTCAGGTCGATGCCGGCCTCTGGAATCTCCAGGCGGCCGAGAGACGAGCCCCCGGCATCCTTACTCCGCAGGTTCTCCGGCAAGTCCTCCAGGCCGATGGTGTCCTTCACCTTCAGGATGACCATGCGCTCGATCATGTTCTCGAGCTCGCGAACGTTCCCAGGCCAAGGGTAACGTTGCAGCCACTCCATGACGCCGGGATCGAGACCCACGACCTCGCGCTGCTTCTCTTTCTTGAATCGGGCCAGGAAGTGCTCCACCAGCAAGGGGATGTCGCTGCAGCGCTCCCGCAGGGGCGGCAGGTGGATCGGAATGACATTGAGCCGATAGTAGAGGTCCTCGCGGAAGGTCCTCTTGGCAACCACCTCTTCGAGGTTCTGATGCGTGGCGGCAATTACTCGCACACTGACCTTCACGGTCTTCGTGCTGCCGATCGGCTCGAACTCCTGCTCCTGCAAGACACGCAGGAGCTTCACCTGCAGGTTCGGGCTCATATCGCCGATCTCATCGAGGAAGATGGTGCCGCCGCTGGCGAGCTCGAAGCGCCCGATGCGCGTGTTCAGGGCGCCCGTGAAGGAGCCCTTGACATGCCCGAACAGCTCGCTCTCCAACAGATCCTCGGGGATGGCGCCGCAGTTCACCGGCACGAGCGGTCGATCCTGCCGCCGGCTGTTGTAGTGCAGGGCCCTGGCAACCAGCTCCTTCCCCGTGCCGCTCTCGCCCAGGATCAAGACCGTGCTGTCAGTATCAGCGACCTTCTCGATCATGCGGTAGACGCGCTGCATGTTCTCGCTGTCGCCGATAAGGTTGTCGAACCGGTACTTCTGCCTGAGCTGTCGCTTCAGGTGCTGGTTCTCCCCCTTCAAGCGGCGGAATTCCAGCGCCTTGCGGACGACGATGCGAATCTCGTCGAGGTGGAACGGCTTGCTGATGTAATCCGCCGCGCCGGCCTTCATCGCTTGCACCGCCGACTCAATGGTGCCGAAGGCGGTGAAGACCACTCCGACCGCCTCCGAGTTGGTGCGTTGAATCGCCTTCAGCACCTCAATCCCCGTGGCCTTCGGCATCTTGAGGTCCGTCAGCACCACGTCGAAGGTGTCGGCCTCGATCTGCTTGATCGCCTCCTCGCCATCCTTGGCGGTGGTAACCTGGTAGCCCTCGAGTTGCAGGGCTTCGGCCAGGAACTCACGGTTTCCCTCTTCATCATCAGCGATCAGCAAACGGCCTGACGGCATAACGCGTCTCCCTTTCTCCACAGCCATGGAGCTTGCCCAACAAGAAGCGGAAGCCGACGAACCGCGCAACGCGCCCAGGCCAGGGAGCGCGCGGCGGCGCTGCGTTCTCCAGGCGGCGCTGGCCGGCGCTTTCCGCACCCTCATTGCTCGGCCAACCACGAAATGCCGCAGCGTCACGCGTCACGCCAAACTCCGCGGCCCTGCTCTTCCACCGGCTGCCGGCGCCACGGGGCCGGCCTCTCTTCGAAGCACCCAGTCCAGACTGGGGCGCAGCCTACCCCCCTTCCCCGCCACCCCGCAGGGTAGAATCCCACTGAGCGTCAAACTTGACAAAATGGCTGACAATTTTTAAGTATACAGCGCCAATCTTTCCGACACAAGAAGGAAAGCGTCAAAATTTCAACTTCCCGCAAAGAGTCCTCAACTCCAGTGGCCACCTCTCCCACTCCCGGCGCCAACCCAGAGGCGACACCCCCCCGGCCGACCGGTTCCCGGCGCCGAGCCGTGGCGCATCGCTGGCGGGTTGGCCCCGCCGCGGCGCGCAGGATTCAGGAGCGTCTGCGCTCGGCCGTGCGCCTGGAGCTCCTCGCCTGGCCGCCTCGAACCGTTGCGGGTACCGACGTGGCCTACGACAAGGGGGAGCAGCGGGCTGTTGCCGGGGTGGTGCTCCTCTCCTTTCCGGAGCTGAAACTCCTCGAGGAGCACTGGGCCGGCGTGCCGTGCGACTTCCCCTACGTGCCGGGGCTGCTCAGCTTCCGCGAGGCGCCGGCCCTGCTGGCGGCGCTGCGCAAGCTCCGCACTCTCCCCGACGTGATCATGGTGGATGGTCAGGGTCTGGCGCATCCGCGGCGCTTTGGGCTCGCCTCGCACCTCGGCGTCCTGCTCGACCTCCCCACCCTCGGCTGCGCGAAGTCGCGCCTAATCGGACAGGCCGACGAGCCGGGCGGCGAGCGCGGCTGCACTGCCGATCTCATCGACGACGGGGAGGTCATTGGGGCGGTGCTGCGGACGCGCCCGCAGGTCGCCCCGATCTTTGTCTCCGTAGGCCTCCGCATGCTCCTCGCTGACGCCGTCTCGTTAGCCCTGGCGTGCTCGCCCCGCTTCCGCGTCCCCGAGCCGACCCGCCTGGCCGACCAACTCGTCAGCCGCCGCCGCAGGCAGATGGAAGGCAACAGGTGCTGAGCAAGCAGGCGCCGCGCGCTCCGCGCGCCATGCAACGCCCTCTCGCGCACTCCCCTCGACCCCTGAAGCCTCCCAGCGCGCACCCGCCGTTGCAGTGCCGAGGCAAAAAGCCTCTCGCAGGCGTCCTCCCTTCTGCTAGACTGGTAGACTGGAGCGGTGCGAAGCCCCGGTGAAGGCCAGGCACCGATCCGAGGAGGGACCTGCTCTCGCACCTACCCCTCTCACTCGACGCCAGGATGTCCCTCGCCTCTCCACTTCACCCTTTCACCCCCGTGAACGCTCGAAGGAGGAGCGATGAACGCTGCTGAAGAGGCCTACCGTCGCCCCCGTCAAGAATCCGCTCTCCTCTACGAGCGCGCCCGGCGGGTCATCCCCGGCGGCGTCTCGCACACGGTGCGCTACTATCCCCCCTACCCCGCCTTCATGGAGCGCGCCCAAGGGGGACGCATCTGGGATGTCGATGGGAACAGCTACCTCGATCTCTGGCTGGGCCACTACACCCACATCCTCGGGCACGCGCCGGACTGCATCCTCGAACCGCTGCGGCAGGCTCTGGGGCGTGGTCTCAACTGGGGACATGCGAACGAGCACGCCGTGGAGCTGGCCGAGCTGATTTGCGAGCTGGTGCCGAGCGCGCGGATGGCGCGCTTCTGCTGCTCCGGCACCGAGGCGACGATGTTCGCGGCGCGCCTGGCGCGCGGCTTCACGCGGCGCCGCATGATTCTCAAGGTGCGCGGCTCCTGGCACGGGCCGAGCAGCGACCTCGCCGTGGCCATCACCTTCCCCTTCGAAGAGCCGGAATCGACGGGCATCCCGCCGGAGACCCAGCAGTTCACCGCCACGCTGCCGTTCAATGAGACGGAAGAGACGCTGAAGATCATCGACCGCCACGCGGCGGACCTGGCGGCGGTGATCCTCGACCCCATCGTCGGAGCCAGCGGCTTTCTCCCCCCCCAGCGCGGCTACCTCGAGGCGGTGCGCCAGGCCACCCAGGCCTGCGGCGCGCTCCTCATCTTCGACGAGATCATCACCGGTTTCCGCGTCGGGCTTGGCGGCGCCCAGGGGGTGTTCGGCGTTCTCCCTGACCTGACCACCCTAGGCAAGATCGCCGGCGGCGGCATGCCCATCGGCGTGGTGTGCGGTCGCGCCGACATCATGGAGGCGAGCACGCCGATCCTGCAGGCCCGCAAGCAGACCCCCCTCCTCATTGGCGGCGGCACCTTTTCCTCCAACCACCTGTCGATGCTGAGCGGCCTGGCGATGCTGCGCCACCTGCGGCGGCACGCCGACACCTTCTACCCCCGCCTCGCCGCAGCCGGGGAGCGCCTGCGGCGCGGCATCGAGTGGGCCATGGCGGAATCGGGCATCGTGGCGCAGTGCACGGGTTACGGCTCCCTGGTCGGCGTCAACTTCCCCAGGGTCTACGACGTGACGCTCGACACCCCCTGGAAGGTGCACGCCATGACCTCCAACGCCGCTTACGGGGATGAGCTGAGGCTGCGCCTCATGGAGCACGGCGTCTTCGCCGTGCACGGCGGCGGCGCCCTCTGCACCGAGCACGGCGACAGCGACCTCGAGGCCATCATCGAGGCCTACCGCCTAGCTGGCCGGGAGATGGTCGAGGCGGGGCTGAGCGTGGCGCGGCCGCGGTAGGAGACTGAGGCATTTCTTGCCTGACGTGAGTTTGCGAGGGAACCATGTCCCCTCGCGCACCCCTTTTACGCGAGCTGCTGCGCAGCTCGCGGGGGTGGCGGCCTGCCAATGACAAACCCCGCCTCGTGTGAAGCAGGGTTCGTCGTTCTCATCGCTGCGCGGCGCAGGCAGCGCGACTACGTGAACGCCGGGATGCCGGTGATGTCCTGCCCGAGGATGAGGGTGTGCATGTCGTAGGTGCCCTCGTAGGTGTTGACCGACTCGAGGTTGCACATGTGGCGCATCACCGGGTACTCGTCGAGGATGCCGTTCGCCCCCAGGAGGTCCCGCGCGTTGCGCGCGATGTCGAGGGCCATCTGCACGTTGTTCATCTTGGCCAGGGAGATTTGCTGGTGGCGGAGCTTGCCCTCGTCCTTCAGGCGGCCCAAGCGCCAGCAGACGAGCTGGGCCTTGGTGATCTCGATCAGCATGTGCGCCAGTTTGCGCTGCACGAGCTGGAAGGAGGCGATGGGGCGGTCGAACTGGATGCGCGACTTGGCGTAGTTGACCGCCGTCTCGTAGCAGCTCATGGCGGCGCCGACGGCGCCCCAGGCGATGCCGTAGCGGGCTTGGTTCAGGCACATGAAGGCGCCGCGCAGCCCCGGCGTCTTGGGCAGACGGGCGCCGGCGGGGAGGCGCACGTCCTCGAGCACCAGCTCGCTGGTGATGGAGGCGCGCAGCGACCATTTCCCCTTCATCTGCGGCGTCGAGAACCCTTTCGTCCCCTTCTCGACGAGGAAGCCGCCGTAGCTGTTCTCTTCGTCGATGCGCGCCCAGACGAGCGTCACATCGGCGATGCTGGCATTGGTGATCCACATCTTCGTGCCGTTGAGGATGTAGTCATCCCGGTCGCGCACCGCCTTCGTCAACATGCCGGCGGGGTTGGAGCCGAAATCCGGCTCGGTCAGCCCGAAGGCGCCGATGGCTTCGCCGGCGGTCATCTTCGGCAGCCAGCGTTCCTTCTGCTCGTCGCTGCCGAAGGTGTGGATGGGGTACATGACCAAGCCGCCCTGCACCGAGCAGAAGCTGCGCAGGCCGCTGTCGCCGCGCTCCAGCTCCTGCATGATGAGGCCGTAGGCGACATTGTTCAGCCCGGCGCAGCCATAGCCTTGCAGGTGCGCCCCGAACAGCCCCAGCTCGCCGATCTTTGGGATCAACCCCATCGGGAACGTCTGAGCCTGGGCGTGAGCGTCGATGATCGGGACTACTTCCTTCTCGACGAATTCCCGCACGGTGTCTCGGATCATCAGCTCCTCTTCGCTGAAGAGATCCGAAACGTTGTAGAAATCCACTCCTTTGAAGCTCGCCATACGCGGTCCCTTTCTCGAATATCACGCTCCATGGTCATCGGCGGCACTACTTCCCTCTCCCCACCTCTCCCCGTGGGATCGGCCGCGCGCGCCCCCTTCTCTGCTCAGAGCGGCCGCTGCAGCGCCCGCGCCACCTGCTTGGAGTAGTAGGTCAGGATCATATCGGCGCCGGCGCGCTTGATGCTCAGCAGCGCCTCCCACATGACGCGCTCGCCGTCCAGCCAGCCGAGCCGCGCCCCCGCCTGCAGCATGGCGAACTCGCCGCTGACGTTGTACGCCGCCAAGGGCCGATTGAAGCGCTGCTTGACGCGGTAGATGATGTCGAGGAACGGCAAGGCGGGTTTCACCATGACGATGTCGGCGCCTTCGGCGATATCCAGCTCCACCTCGCGCAGCGCCTCCTCGGCGTTGCCGGGGTCCATCTGGTAGGCGCGGCGGTCGCCGAACTGCGGCGTCGAGTCGGCGGCCTCGCGGAAGGGGCCGTAGAAGCTGGAGGCGTACTTGGCGGCGTAGGCCATGATCGGCGTGTCGCTGAAGCCGTGCTCGTCGAGCCGCGTGCGGATGGCGCCGACGCGGCCGTCCATCATGTCGGAGGGGGCCACCATGTCGGCTCCCGCCTGGACGTGCGACAGGGCGGCGCGCGCCAGCAGCTCGAGCGACGGGTCGTTGAGCACCCGCTCGCCCTCGACGACGCCGCAGTGGCCGTGGCTGGTGTACTCGCAGAGGCAGACATCGGTGATGACGACGAGCGCCGGGAAGCGGTTCTTCACCGCCGCCACGGCGCGCTGAATGATGCCGTGCTCGGCGTAGGCTTCCGAACCCACCTCGTCCTTGTGCTGCGGGATGCCGAAGAACATGACCGCGGGGATGCCGAGATCGCTCACGTCCTTCAGCTCTTCGAGGAGGCGGTCGATCGAGAAGCGGTAGTTCCCCGGCATCGAGGAGATCTCCCGCTTCAGGTTCTCGCCTTCCTCGACGAAGAGCGGCAGGATGAGGTCATCGATCGCCAGGCTGGTTTCGCGCACCATGCGCCGCAGCGCGTCACTCTGCCGCAAACGACGCGGACGATACGTCGGAAAGTGCATGGGACGCTCCTTTGCCCCACAGGGGATGTGCTGCGACGTTCCGCCCGGCGATCAGCGGCCCGCCCTGCGGCCCGCTGCTCATGGCGCGGCCTGCCGCCGCTCCTGAAAGTATTCTAGCAACTTCCGCGTCAGCCCCTCAATCGTGTACTCGTCGGCGGTGACGGTGGGCGTAAGCCCGTGCTCGCGCAGCGTGTCAGAGGTGACCGGCCCGATACTGGCGAGGACGATCCCGTGCAGCAGCTCAGCCGCCCGATCCTGGGGGAGCACGCTGAAGAAGTTGGTCACCGTCGAGGAGCTGGTGAAGGTGATGGCGGCGACGCGCCGCTGCTCCAGGTGCTCGAGCATGGCCGCATGGGCCGGGGTGGCCGCCGGCAGGACGGTGCGATAGGCCGGCACCACGTCGATCACCGCCCCCCGCTCGCGCAGCATCTCCGGCAACACCTCCCGCGCCACCAGCGCGCGCGGCAGCAGGAAGCGCAGGCCGGCGACTTCGCCGCCGGCGCGCTCGAGGAGGGCCGCGAGCACCCCCTCGGCGCGGTACTCCGCCGGCATGAGATCAACGCGCAGGCGCAGGCGCTCGATCTCGGCGGCCGTCTTCGGCCCGATGGCGCACAACTTGGCCTGGCCGATGGCCCGCAGGTCCAGCCCGACCTCCCAGAGGCGCTGGGCAAAGAAGCGCACGCCGTGCACGCTGGTGAAGAGGAGCCAGTCGTATTCGCCCAGGCGCCGGAGAGCCGCATCGAGCGACGCGTAGTCATCGAGGGGCCGCGGCTCGATCACCGGGCAGGGTATGACCTCGGCGCCGGCGCGCTCGAGGAGGGCCGCGAAGGTCGCCGCCGCCCCCGCCGGGCGCGTCACCACGATGCGCTTGCCGAAGAGGGGCTTGGCTTCAAACCAGGCGAGGGCTGGACGCAGACGCGCCGCCCCGCCGAGGAACAGCACCACGGGGGCGGCCTCGCCACTCCCCTGGCGCGGCTCCAGCTTGTTGACGATGGTGACGAGGGGCCCTCGCAGGGTACGCTGCCGCGGGGTCGTCGGCTCCAGGACGAGGGCCGCTTCGGTCTCCGGAGCATACCCCATGCCCAGGAGCTGCGCGACCACGGCCGGCACCTCGCCCCATGGCATGGTCATCGCCAGCGCCGCCCCGGGACCGGCCAGATGGCGCCTGCCACCGGCCGGTGTGGCGGCATCGTCCGGCGCGCCGCCGACGAGCGCCCACGCCTGCTCTGTCTGGCGGCCCATGGGAAACATCGCGGCGTAGGCCGTCGCCGCGGCGATCGTCCCCACCCCCGGCACGAGTTCAAAGGCCACCCCGGCAGCCGCCAGCGCTTCGCCGAGGTCGCCCGCGCAAGCGTGCCGCGCCCCCTCGAGGCAGGCATCGCCGGCAACCAGGCGCACCACCACCCGCCCTTCGCCAGCCCTCCTGATCACGTGCCCGGCGAGCTCGTCCGCCGCCTCGGCAGCGCCCTGCCCTCCCGGTACCATGCGGAGTTCCACGGTTTCTCGGGCCAGTCCCAGGACAGCGCGACTCACCCCCTCATCATAGACGACGACATGCGCCTCGTGCAGGCATTGCGCCCCCTTCAGGGTGAGGAGGCCACGGTCGCCCGGTCCCGCGCCGACGAGGTAGACGACGCCCGCGGAGCCGCCACGTTCTGCCACCGCCCGCCCCGTCGATTCACTCGCCGCCACGCCTTCCCCCCTGCCATCCTTGCGCATCACCGCTGCGCGGCCTGGGCCGCGGCCAGGATCTCCGCCAACAGCTCGCGGCCACCCATGGCCAAAATCTGCTCACCCACACGAGCGCCCAGCTCTTCCGCCTCATCGAGAGCGGCAACGCCCTCCGCCGCGAGGATCGGCGCCCCTTCCAGCGCGGCCAGGAGAGCCCGCAGGCGCAACTTCCTACCCTCCACCACGGCGTAGCCGGCGATGGGCACTTGGCAACTGCCGCTGAGGCGCCGCAGGAGGGCGCGTTCGGCGCGCACCGCAGAGGCCGTCTCGGCGTCATGGAGGACGCGCACCGCCTGCTGCGTCGGTGCGTCCTCCTCGCGCACCTCGATCCCCAAGGCGCCCTGGCCGATGGCCGGCAGGCTCAGGCTCGGGTCAAGGTAGGCGGTGATGGCCTCCCTCCAGCCCAGCCGGTGCAGGCCCGCCGCGGCGAGGATGACGGCATCGACCTCGCCGGCGCGCAGCTTGCGGAGCCGGGTGTCGAGGTTGCCGCGCAGCGGTGCTACGGTCAGATCTGGCCGGCCCGCCAGCACCTGGGCGCGTCGGCGCAGGCTGCTCGTGCCAAGCCGCGCCCCTTCCCTGAGAACCTCAAACGAGATGGCGGTGAGCGTACGGCTGGGGGAATCTCCCAGCGCCGCAGCGCCGTCGTTCTCTCTCCCGCCTGGGAGGAGCAGGGCGTCGCGCGGGTCCTCGCGGCGGGTCACGGCGCCCAGCGCCAGCCCCGGCGCCAGCTCCGCCGGCACATCCTTCATGCTGTGGACCGCCAGGTCGATGCGCCCCTCCCGCAGCGCTTCCTCAATCTCCTTGACGAACAGTCCCTTGCCGCCGATTTTCGACAGCGGCACGTCGGTGAAGCGGTCGCCGGAGGTCTTGATGATCAGGAGCTCGACGCGCAGGTCGGGGTGGGCCTTCCGGAGGGCAGCCGCCACCCCCTGCGCCTGGCAGAGGGCAAGCTGACTGCCGCGGCTGCCGAGGGTGATCGTTCGTTCCATGAGGGGTCCTGAGGATGAGGGACGGATGAAGACGGTCGGAGGCGGGCCAGCCGTGGGATCGGCACTCCCCCGCGGCTCAGCGATCGAGCTGAAAGAGCTGGCGGATCGTCTGCGCGTAGGCCGTGCTCCCGTCGGACGATCCCTGCTGCTTGAGGGAGACGAGCGGCGCATGGAGGAACTTGTTGAGGAGCGACGTCGTGAGCTGCTCGATGGCCTGGATGTCAGCCTCGCTCATCTTGCCGTTGCGATTGACGAACCTCTCCACCTCAGCACGCCGGATGTGCTCGAACTTCTCCCGCAGCGCCACGATCGTGGGGGTCACATCGCGGGCGTCGAACCAGGCGAGGAACTTCGCCACCTCGGACTGGACGATCTCCTCGGCCCGCACCGCCTCTCGCTGGCGCTCCTTGATGTTGGTTTCGATGACGTTCTCGAGGTCATCGATGTCATAGAGGAAGACATGATCGATCTCGTTCACCGCCGCATCGATGTCGCGCGGCAGGGCAATGTCGATGAAGAACATCGGCTTGTTCTTGCGCTGCCGGATGACGCGCTGGACCTCGTCCTTGTTGACGATGACTTTTCCCGCCGCCGTCGAGCTGATGACGATGTCGGCCTGCGCCATGCGCTCCTGCAAATGCTCGAAGCGAATGGCATCTCCCCCCAGGCCCTCGGCCAGCTCCACGGCGCGGTTGAAGGTGCGATTGCAGACAAGGAGTGATTTCACCCCGTTGCTCAAGAGATGACGCGCCGCCAGCTCCGCCATCTCGCCGGCGCCGATGAGCATGACCGTCTTGTCCGCCAAGTCGCCGAAGATTTTCCTGGAGAGTTCCACCGCGGCGTACGAAATCGACACGGCGTTCTCGGAGATGCGCGTCTCGGTGCGCACCCGCTTGGCCACCGTGAAAGCGCGCTCCAGGACTTGGTGCAGCACGGGTCCCAGCACGCCGCTCTCCTTTGCCGCCTGGAAGGCGGCCTTTACCTGCCCGAGGATTTGCGCCTCCCCCACGATGAGCGAGTCAAGGCTGCTGGCCACGCGGAAGAGATGCCGCACCGCCTCGGCGTCCTGGTAGGTGTAGAGACAGGCCTCGAAACTGGAGAGAGGCACGCCCCGGCAGTCGCCCAGGTGCGTCCGCAGCTCCTTCGCGCTCAGCTCGGCATCCTGCACCCTGGCGCAGATTTCCGTGCGGTTACAGGTGGAGAGGAGAAAGGCCTCCTCGACAGCCGGCATCGCCCCGAACTGCTTGAGGGATTCGACCAGGTGCTCGTCGGAGAAGTGGAGCTGCTCGCGCACGCTGATCGGAGCGGTCTTGTGACTGAGACCAAGTAGGAGGATGTTCATGGCTCCCTGCCTGTCAGCCTCAAGCCTGTCGGCGATGCGGAAGGGAAGCTTCCCCTTTCACTTCGCCGTGTGGAGGAAGTACGTCAACACCGCGACGCAGAACCCCAGGACCGCCAGAACCGAAGGCTTGCGGCCCCGCCAGCCTCCGGCCAGTCGGCCGATGAAGAGCACGGCGTACATCAGCCAGGTCACCAGCAAGGGAAGCGTGTACTGGAAGTCCCAGCGCAGCAGCGACCCTTTCGCCGCGCCGGCCCAGATGATCCCCGCGATCAGCCCAAAAGTCAGGAACGGAAAGCCGAACGACTGGGCCGTCGCATTGATGCTGTCAAGCGATTCAAGGGAGGGGAAGCGGTAGTAGAAGGCGCCGATTTTCTTCGATTTGAGCTGGCTCTCCTGGATGATGTACATGAGGCCGGCGCCAAAGATGAGTGCGAAGGCCGCCAAGCCGGCGAAGGCGAAGACGATGTGCATGCCGAACCACACGGAGCGGACCTTCGGGTCAAGTTGCACGGTATATTGGAAGATCAGGAGAGCGAAGAAGGTGGCGAGGAACGCCAGGGGGACGAGGAAGATGCCGAGGCTGCCGGTGCGGTAGCGCATCTCCGCCACCAGGTACACTAGGGCCACCACCCAGGAGAAGAGGATGAGAATTTCCGAGAAGGTGGCGAACGGCGGTCGGCCCACTGCCCGCGCGTAGAGCAGCAAGGCCACACTCTGCGTCAGAAAGCCTACCGCAACCCCGATCGTGGCGAGGACGAACGTCGTTCTGCGATGCCGCCTGACATTCCACCAGTACCCGCAGGCACTCAGGAAGTAGCAGAGCAGCGCAACACTGAAGAGGAGGTGCGGAACTCTCATGGGGCTTCGTGCTTAGCGCGGAACGAAGGCGCGGGGGTGACCCAGTCACCACCTCAGCCTGCAAGCGTGTCGCTGCCTCGCTGCGGCAACGAGGCGTCTGCCGCCAGTACCCGGCAAAGGCGGCATTTCCTTCCCGCGGGTTACGCGCCGCGGCTCTCCTACATCAAGTTTCCTTAATTATGTGGGCCGCGATGGCGCGTTTCGCAAGTGTTAGAGTCAAGATGGAGGGCAGCCTCTCCTCAGCAGCGCGGTTCAATCTCCTCGGCCCTCGCCGTCGTTGCCGCAGGAGCCGGCCGGGAGGACCGAAGCGGCGCTTCCCGGGCAACCCGCACCCCTCCTCTCTTCGTTGCTCGGTTAACGGTGGGAAGGGGCGGCGCCTCAGATGTATTGACCTCCGTCGACTTTCAACACCTCCCCGGTAATGTGCCGGGCCTTCTCGGTGCACAGGAACGTCACCACGAACGCCACCTCCTCCGCGGTTCCGGCACGACCGAGAACGATCTCGCCGAGGGCCTGCTCCTTCACCGCGTCCGGCAGCACCTCGTACATCTCGGTCCTGATGAAGCCGGGCGCCACAGCGTTCACGTTGACGTTCGATCTGCCGAGCTCGCGCGCCAGGGCCTTCGTGTAGCCGATGATCCCCGCCTTCGCGGCGGAGTAGTTGGTCTGCCCGAACTTGCCGCGCAGGCCGTTGATGGAGGTGATGTTGACGATCTTGCCGTGCTTCTGGTCGCGAAAGATCGGCGCCACGGCGCGGCTGTAATTGAAGCAGCCCTTCAGGTCCACGCCGATGACGCGGTCCCACTGCTCCTCGGTCATCTTCCAGGAGACCCCATCCCAGTTCACCCCGGCGTTGTTCACCAGGATGTCGACGTGGCCGAGCCGTTCGACAGTGTCGCCCACGATGCGCTGCGCCGCCTCGAAGTCCGAAGCGTCGGCCTGGAAGCAGCACGCCTTGCGCCCCAGCCCCTCGATGGCGCTGACGAGCTGCAGCGCTTTCGCCTCCTGGCTCTGGTAGGTGATGGCGACGTGAGCGCCGTGCCGCGCCAGGTCAACGGCAATGGCCGCGCCGATGCCGCGACTCCCTCCGGTGACAATGGCGACCTTGTCCTCGATCTCCACGACACCTCTCCCCTCGTTGGACGTTGCCTCTGCTGTTTCGTGGTTCGCCTGTCACGCGCCGTGGCTCGGACGTTCAACTCAGCGGTTTCGCCGGGCGGCGCGGAAGGAGCGAACCACCGGCGCGCCGTGATGCACCGCTCTCCCCTCCGCCTTCTCGATCGCTCCTCCCTCAGGTGGCAGCCGCGCGGCGGCGCGGCGGCGATGGACAAAAAGCAACTCGCCCCTTGCAGAAACTCTTCCGGGGGATGCCCAAGCACCCTTCTGACCTGTCGATCTGAGAGGCAGCGCTAGAGAAGCTTCTTCTGGTACGGTTTCTCGCTCAGGATTTCATCGAGCTCAGCCTTGAATTCATTGATATCCCGGAATGAACGATACACAGAGGCAAAGCGGACATAGGCCACTTCATCGACCTCGTGCAGCTCGCGCATGACGCGCTCGCCGATGCGGTAGCTGCGGATTTCCTTTTCCCCGCTCATCTGCAAGGCCCGTTCGACGCGGTTCACGATCTCCTCTCGCTGGGCCACGCTGATGGGGCGCTTCTCGCACGCCTTCTCCACGCCGAGGGCGATCTTGCGGCGGTCGAACGGTTCGCGCCGGCCATCCTTCTTGATGACCATGGGCAACACCTCTTCGACCCGCTCGTAAGTCGTGAAACGGCGGTTGCACACCAGGCATTCCCTGCGGCGCCGGATGACATTCGACTCTTTGCTCAGGCGCGAGTCGACAACCCGATTATTCAGTTCACCGCAGGCGGGACACTTCAAGGCTGCATCTCTCCGCCCATGAGCTGATCAGCGCCCAGCGTGCCACGAACCTGACCGCACGGGGCGCCGACACGCCGCCCGCGGCAGCCCTCCAGGGCTGCAGGGAGGGCCGCGGGGTGGTGTCTCCAGAGGCACCGCGAGACGCTACGAGAGGTGATGGAGGTACTGCGGGAAGCGGCTGCACAGCTCGCGCACCTTCCCGCGCACCTCACGACGCAGCGCTGCATTCCCCGGCTCGTCAAGGACCCGGCAGATGTACTCGGCGATCAGCTCCATCTCGGGGGCGCCCATGCCGCGGGAGCTGACCATGGGCGTGCCGATGCGGATACCGCTGGTGACCATCGGGCTGGTGGTGTCGAAGGGGATGACGTTGCGGTTGACGATGAATCCGGCCTCGTAGAGCGCCTCGGAGACGGCGCGGCCGGTCAGTCCCTTGGGCCGCAAGTCCAGGAGCATGAGGTGGTTATCCGTGCCGCCGCTCACCAGGCGACAGCCTCGCCCCGTGAGGGCCTTCGCCAGCGCCGCGGCGTTGGCGACAATCCGCTCCTGGTACTGCTGGAACCCCGGCTTCGAGGCCTCATGGAAGGCCACCGCCTTGGCGGCGATCTCATGCATGAAGGGGCCACCCTGCAAGCCGGGAAAGACGTTCTTATCGAGCACCTTGCCGAGGTGGGCGCGCGCGAAGACCAGGCCGCCGCGCGGCCCCCGCAGCGTCTTGTGGGTGGTGGTGGTCACGAAGTCGGCATGAGGAAACGGGCTGGGATGCACCTTGGCGGCGACGAGGCCGGCGATGTGAGCCATATCGACGACCAGATAGGCGCCGACCTCAGCGGCGATGGCGCGGAAGCGCGCGAAGTCGATACTACGGGGATACGCGGACGCCCCGGCGAGGATGATCTTCGGCTGGTAGCTGCGGGCCAGCTCGGCAACCGCGTCGTAGTCGATGCGCTCGGTCTCCCGGCTCACCCCGTAGTGCACGAACTGGTAGAGCTGCCCGGAGAAGTTCACCGGGCTGCCATGGGTGAGGTGGCCGCCATGGGCAAGGTCCATGGCCAGAACGGTGTCCCCCGGCTTCAGCACCGCGAAGTAGACCGCCATGTTCGCCTGCGAGCCGGAGTGCGGCTGCACGTTGACGTACTCGGCATCGAAGAGTTTGCAAGCGCGCTGGCGCGCCAACGCCTCCACCGCGTCCATATTCTCGCAGCCGCAGTAGTAGCGGCGTCCCGGGTAGCCCTCCGCATACTTGTTGGCGAGCACCGAGCCGCAGGCCTGCATGACGGCGTCACTCGCATAGTTCTCGGAAGCGATGAGGCCGATCATGTACTCCTGCCGCTCTGTATCGCGCCGGATGATGGCCGCCACCTCGGGGTCCACTTCCGCCAGCGTACGCATGACGTCCATACGTTCCGTTTCCTGGGATGCGTCTCCGCCGCTCAACCGCGGCGCCTGGGGGGCGCCGGGCGTCAACGCGGGGAGCCGTCTCCCTCAATGAGGAACCCCATCAGCCGCATCCGGCCGCACCTCACGGCATCACAAGGGACGCCTGGGGTCGATGCGGAGCATACTATTGGAAGTATACTCTCCAGCTTTTCCCTTTCGCAAGCTCACCCTCATGCGGCCGTCGTCTCTGCCAACGGGTCAGCCGCACAGCGGCCTTGCCGGCGCCCGCCGGTGGGACGAGCGCCTCCTGCCGCGCCTGCCGCTGGCGTGCCCTCAGGCCGGCTTCTCCGAGGAGCGGCGTCGCTTGCCATTGCTCGAGGGAGCCGCTCCCGAGCCGGCCTGGAAGGCCTTTTCCGCAACGCCCGCCCCTGTCGCGCGCCGCCCCGCCTGTCGCGCGTTGGAGCGGCGCGCGTTCGCCTGGGCCGAGACCGCCGCCGCCGGGCCATCGGCTGACATCGCGGCCGCGAAGGGTGAGAGGACGCCGCGGAGGTAGTGCCCGGTGTACGATTCAGACACCAACGCGACCTCCTCCGGCGTTCCCTGCGCCACGATGAAGCCGCCTGCCTCTCCTCCTTCGGGCCCCAGGTCGATGATGAAATCGGCCTGCTTGATGACGTCAAGGTTGTGCTCGATCACCACCACGGTGTTGCCGTTGTCGGCGAGGCGGTTCAGGACGTTGAGGAGGAACTGGATGTCGGCGAAGTGCAGGCCGGTGGTCGGTTCGTCGAGGATGTAGAAGGTGCGCCCGGTGCTGCGGCGGCTGAGCTCTTTCGAGAGCTTGACGCGCTGGGCCTCGCCTCCCGACAGGGTGGTGGCCGCCTGGCCGAGCTGGATATACCCCAGCCCTACGTCGCTGATGGTCTGCAGCTTCTCCTGCAACGCCGGCACGTTCTGGAAGAACTCGAGGGCCTGATCCACGGTCATGTCAAGGACATCAGCGATGCTCGCCCCCTTGTAGTGAATCTCCAGCGTCTCGCGGTTGAAGCGCCGGCCCTTGCAGGCCTCGCAGCGCACGTAGAGGTCGGGCAGGAAGTGCATCTCGATCTTGATGATGCCGCCGCCTTCGCAGGCCTCGCAGCGCCCCCCCCTGACGTTGAAGCTGAAGCGGCCGGGCAGGTAGCCACGCTTGCGCGCCTCCGGCACCTGCGCGAAAAGCTCGCGGATAGGGGCGAAGACGCCCGTATAGGTGGCGGGATTCGAGCGCGGCGTGCGGCCGATGGGGGACTGGTCGATATCGACGACCTTGTCGAGGTAGTGCAGCCCCTTCATGCGCGCGTGTCGCCCCGGCCGCTCCGAAGCCTGGTGCAGGCTGCGCGCCAAAGCTTTGTAGAAGATGTCGATGAGCAGCGTGCTCTTGCCCGAACCCGATACCCCGGTGACGCAGGTAAAGCAGCCGAGCGGGATGGCCACGTCGATGTTTTTCAGGTTGTTCTCGCCGGCGCCGAGAATCTCGATCTGCCGCTTGCCGCGCGGGCGCCGCTGCCGCGGCACGGGGATGACGCGGTGCTGGGAGAGGTAGGCGCCGGTGATCGACTCCGGCGAACGCATGATCTGCTCCGGCGTGCCCTGCGCCACCAGGTGACCACCGTGCCGCCCGGCGAAGGGGCCCAGGTCGAGGACGCAGTCCGCCGCCAGGATCGTATCGCGGTCATGCTCGACCACGATCACCGTGTTGCCGAGATCGCGCAGGCGCTTCAGGGTCTCGAGGAGGCGGCGGTTATCCCGCTGGTGCAGGCCGATGCTCGGCTCATCGAGGATGTAGAGCACCCCCACCAAGCTCGAGCCGATCTGCGTGGCGAGGCGGATGCGCTGCCCCTCGCCGCCCGACAGGGTGGCCGCGGCGCGATCCAGCGTAAGGTACTCAAGCCCGACATTGACGAGGAACCCCAGGCGCTCGCGGATTTCCTTCAGGATGCGACTGCCGATGATCTCCTGCTGCGGCGTGAGAACGAGGCCTGCGAAGAACTCGAGGGCCTCCTTCACGGCGTAGCGGGTGACCTCGGTGATGGAGGTGCCGCCGATGTGCACGGCGAGGCTCTCTGGTCGCAGCCGCGCTCCCTTGCAGCTCGGGCACGCCTGCACCCCCATGTACTGCTCGAGCTCCTCGCGCATCGCATCGGAGCCGCTTTCCCTCCAGCGCCGTTCGAGGTTGGGGATAATGCCATCGAACCCCCGGAAAAAACGCTTCCGGCGCCCGGCGTGCCCATACCAGAAGCCCACCTCTTCCTCCTGATTGCCATGGAGAAGGAGCTGTTGGATGGTCTCCGGCAGTTTGCCGAAGGGGGTGCGCAGATCGAAGCGGTAGTGTTCGGCAAGGGCCTCCAACATGCGCATGGCGTGGGGATGGGGGCGGCTGGTCCAGGGCTTCACGGCGCCGTCCCGCAGGGAGAGCGCGGCGTCGGGGATGATCAGGCTGACATCGAAGTAGCGCTTCGTCCCCAGCCCGTCGCAATCCGCACAGGCGCCGTGCGGACTATTGAAGGAGAACATGCGCGGGGCGATCTCGGGCAGGCTGACGCCGCAGTCGATGCAGGCGAAGGTCTCGCTGAAGATCAGCTCCGGCCCGTCGCCGACGCTGATGCCGACAAGGCCGGCGGTGAGCTTCAGGGCCGTCTCGATGGACTCGGTGAGGCGGTTCTGGATGCCCTCCTGCAGGATGAGGCGGTCCACCACCACCTCGATGGTGTGCTTCTTATTCTTCTCGAGGGGGATCGACTCGCCCAGCTCGTGGAGCGTGCCGTCGACGCGGGCGCGCATGTAGCCCTGGCGCTGCATGGCCACCAGCTCGGCGCGGTACTCGCCCTTGCGGCCTCGCACGATCGGCGCCAGCACCATGAAGCGGCTCCCCAACGGGAGCTGCAGCACCTGATCGACAATCTGCTGCACCGTCTGGCTGGCGATCACCTTGCCGCATTGCGGGCAGTGCGGCGTGCCGATGCGCGCATAGAGCAGGCGCAGGTAGTCGTAGATCTCGGTGACCGTGCCCACTGTGGACCGCGGGTTGCGGCTGACCGATTTCTGCTCAATCGAGATCGCCGGAGACAGCCCCTCGATGGAATCGACATCCGGCTTGTCCATCTGCTCCAGGAACTGCCGCGCGTACGCCGACAACGACTCGACGTAGCGGCGCTGCCCCTCGGCGTAGATGGTGTCGAAGGCCAGGGACGACTTGCCCGAGCCGCTCAAGCCGGTGATGACGACGAGCCGATCGCGGGGGATCTCCACGTCGAGGTTCTGCAGGTTGTGCTCTTTGGCGCCTTTTATCGAGATGAAGCCGGAGGACATGGCACGTAGCTCTTCCTGATGACGAATCCGAGACACAGCAGCCTGCCGGCTGCCGCCCTCGTGGGGCGCCAGCGGCAGGCAGGCCGACAGCGGCCACCTGATGAAGGCTAACACCCGCCCGAAACCGGCGCAAGCTTCAATGTTCGGTTCCCGGCACAGGTCCCCACAGCCGCGCGGCCCTTCTGGGTTGCAAATTCCCTCCTCGTCTTTCACAATCAAGCGCTGAGATCCCCAGCGCGGCCCCTTTCGCGGTGCGCCTTGGTGGCCGCGCGGGGCATGTCGCTCGACGGTTGCGAAGAGTGCCCTGACGAACTTGCTTGAGGGAGGGGTGACGGCATGAACTACCTGCAAGTGGACTGCCAGAATATTGAGCTGCCCACGTTCTCTTACAAACTCGGTATGGAGCGGCTGCCGCCCGCTCAGTTTCGCGCCATGCAGATGGAGCGATTGAAACCGTTCCTGCAGCGCGTCTACGAGCACAACCCGTTCTTCCGCGCCCGCTTCGATGCCGTCGGGTTAAAGCCGAGCCATGTGAAGAGTTGGCAGGACTTCAAGAAGCTCGTGCCGTTCGTCACCAAGCAGGAGGTCCTGGAGGACCAGCGCGACCATCCCCCCTACGGCACCCGCCTGGGGGTGCCGCGCCAGCAGCTCCGCGTCATGCAGACGACGAGCGGCACCACCGGGATCGGCCAGGAGGTCTATGGCCTCACTGCCGTGGATACCGTCTACGAGGGCCTCAATTCGGCGCAGTGCATCAGCGGCCAGGGTGTTGAGCCGGGCCAGCACGTGGCCCTCACCTACCCCGTCTCCACCTCGAGCGCGGGGCAGTGCATCATCGAGGGGCTGCGGATGTACGGCGCCGTGCCGGTGCTCCTCGGCCTTTACGATGCGCAGATGAAGTTCAACTTCATGAAGAGCCTGCAGACCGAGTACATGATCACCGCGCCGGCCTACCTGACGCGGCTGAGCGTGCTGGCGAAGGAGCTCGCTATCGACCCAAAGCGCGAGTTCCCCAAGCTCAACTCGATCTGTGTCGCCACCGAGGCCTTCCCGGTGAGCTGGGCGGAGCGCATGCGCGACTTCTGGGGCAAGCCGATCCACGAACTCTACGGCTCGACGCAGCAGGGGAGCGTCATTGGCTACACCTGCACCGCCTGCACCGCCACGGTCAACGGCAAGCGCGGCCTCCTCCACTTCCCGGAGTGGATGTGCATCCTCGAGCTCGTCGATGCCACGACGAACGAAGAGGTCGGCCCGGGCGAGGAGGGGGAACTCATCCTCACGACCTTCGCCCGCGAGGCCTCGCCGCTCGTCCGCTTCCGCACCGGCGACCTGATGATCCGCGGCGACCTGAACCGCTGCATCTCGGGTCGCACGACGCTGGCCGCCGAGGCCGGCACCATCCGCCGCGTCGACGACATGATCAAGATCAAGGCCTCCAACGTCTGGCCGGCGTCGGTCGACAACGTCATCTTCTCTTACCCCGAGGCGGATGAGTACAACGCCCGCGTGTACCTCGATGAGGCCGGCGCCGAGAAGGTCGAGATCAAGCTCGAGTTCAAACCCGACGTCAAGGACCAGGGCCGCAAGGCGGCGGTGCTGCGGCAGATGGCGGGCGAGATCAAGAACCGCACCGCCGTGACCATGGAGATCGTCGAGGTGCCCAAGGGGACGGTGCAGCGCTTCGAGTGGAAGCCGAAACGCTGGAAGGACCAGCGCATGGAGGGACTCGGCGGCGTGAAACTGTAACGCGGAAGAGACGGGCCAGGCGAAAGAGGGGTCGGGTCACCAGTAAGGTGGGGTGCTGGGGCGGCGCCGTGTCGCCCCCTCATCCCCACGGCGCTCTTTCCCGCGTTGAGGGTGCGGCCATGCAGGTGGGAACGGACGAGCTTGCGGTGCTGGGGCGGCGCGTGCGCCGCATCGATGGGGTGGAGAAGGCGACCGGCCAGGCGCGCTACACGGCGGACCTGCGCCTGCCGCGCCTGCTGCACGGCAAGGTGGTGCGCAGCTCCGTGCCGCACGCCCGCATCCGCGCCATCGACCTCGGTCACGCCCGCAAGGTTCCCGGCGTTAAGGCGATCCTCACCGGCCTGGACCTCCCTGATCACCGCTTCGGCTTGATGGTCCAGGATCAGCGTCCCCTGGCGCGCGACAAGGTGCGCTTCATCGGTGATGAGGTGGCGGCGGTGGTGGCCTCCCACGCCGACGCCGCGGCCGAGGCGGCTGACCTCGTGCGCATCGAGTACGACGAGCTTCCCGCCGTCTACGACGTCTTCGAGGCCATGCAGCCGGAGGCGCCGCGCCTCCACGAGGTCGAGGGCAACGTCGCCTACCGTCTCGCCTTCCAGCGCGGCAACGTGGACGAGGCCCTGGCCGCCAGCGATGTGGTGGTAAGCGCTCGCTACCGCACCTCGGCGGTCCATCCCCTCCCCCTGGAGCCGATGGTCTGCGTGGCTGAGCCGCACGCGGATGGACGGCTGACCATCTACACGCCCAACCAGAACATCTTTCTCGCCCGCGGCCACCTGGCGAAAGCCCTGCGCCTGCCCCTCGATCGCCTGCGCCTCGTCCAGCTTGCCATCGGGGGCGGCTTCGGCGCCAAGCTCGACATGCCGGTGCATGTGCAGGCGGCCGTCATGGCGCTGGCGGTGCGGCAGCCGGTGCGCCTCCTCCTCGACCGCCACGAAGATTTCTCCTGCACCATGGCGCGCGTGCCGATGACGGTGGACCTCACCCTCGGCGCCCGGCGCGACGGCACGCTGACGGCCAAGCGCCAGCGCATCATCGCCGACAACGGCGCCTACTCGAGCCACGCTCCGGCGATCCTGGCCTCCAGCTCGACGAAAGGGGACTCCCTCTACCGCGTGCGGAACGTCGCCTGCGAGGGGCTGCTCGTCTACACCAACAAGACGCCCACCGGCGCCTTCCGCGGCTACGGCAACCCGCAGCTCACCTTCGCGCTCGAGTCCCATATGGACGTGCTGGCGGAAGCCCTCGGCATCGATCCGGTCGAGCTGCGGCTGAAGAACGCCATGCGGCCCGGCGAGGTCTCGGTGCACGGTAACACCATCCACAGCGGCGGCGCCGAGGTCTGCCTGCGACGCGCCCTGCAGGTCCTGCCGCCTCTCCCGGAGGTGCGCGCCCCGCGCGGGCCGGGAGGGCGCCTGACCCGCCGCGGCCGCGGCGTCGCCTGCGGCATCCACGTCAGCGGGGCGCGCGGCTTCGTGAACTGGGACGGCGGGGCGGCTCAGATTCACCTCCACGAAGACGGCACGGCGCGGCTGCTGAACGGCGATGGAGAAATGGGACAGGGGAGCATGACGACGCTGGCGCAGATCGTCGCGGAAGAGCTTGGCCTCAAGACCGAGGACGTACGCGTCGCGCCGCCGGATACCGACACCTCGCCCTACGGTCTCGGCTCCTTCGCCAGTCGGCTCACCGTCACTACCGGCCACGCGGTGCGCAACGCGGCCCGCGAAGTGCGGCGTCAGCTCTGCGACGTGGCCGCCGACGCCCTCGAGGTCTCCGCCGACGACCTGGAGTTCGTGGACCGTCGCATTCGGCTGCGGGGTTCGCCCCAGCATGGCATGAGCGTCGCCGACGCCGCCGCCCGCGCCGTCTTCAGGCAGGGGGGCGCGCCGATCATGGGGCAAGGCGTGTACGACGCCCCCACCACCCTCGCCGACCCGGTCACCAAGTACGGCGACACCTCCAGCACCTACGTCTTCATGTGCCAGGTAGCGGACGTGGAGGTTGACCTTGAGACGGGGCGGGTGACGGTGCTCAACCTTTACTCCGCCCACGATATCGGCAAAGTCATGAATCCGCTCGGGGCGGAGGGCCAGGTGGAGGGCGGCGTCGCCCAGGGCCTGGGGTTCGCCCTCTCGGAAGAGGTGATCACGCAAGGGGGCAAAATCCAAAACGCCGACCTGACCGATTATCGCCTCCTCACCGCCCTTGACCTGCCGGCCATCGCCTACGACCTGCTGGAGACCAACGATCCCATTGGACCATACGGCGCCAAGGCCCTCGGCGAGACGCCGCTGGTGCCCACCGCGGCGGCGGTGGCAAACGCCGTGCGCGCCGCCACCGGGGTACGGATCAGCGAGCTGCCGCTCAGCCCGGCGCGCGTCCTCGCCGCCCTGCGCGCCGCTAAGCGGGGGTAGGCGGTTGGGGGGCAAATCGACGCCAGATGAACGCGGGGCGAGGAGTGTTCCTCGCCCCGCTGCGCGTTCCAGCCTCTTTCGGGCGCTCGCCACCTTACCGCAGCAACTCTTCCAGGTCCCGCACCTGCCTCCAACATAAGCGTCTACATAGTTGATTTCACATGGGGATGAGGTTGACGGTCGCGCGGCCAGCGTCCCCCACCTCTGAGATCTCCGAGCCTCTGCGGTTAAGTGGATCGCACCGCGGAGACGCAGAGGAGGTAGGGGGGGGTCGCGAACCGCCCTTACGGGTAATGGGCTGAGAACCTGCTTGGAGAAAAGTGTACGCGTTGGTTTTCATGACCTTGCCGGGGGTCCGAAGGCCCATGGGGAACGGCCTCAGCCGACCGGCAGACGCGGCAGGCGCGCGGCATTCGCCATGGCGGCCTGACCCTCGCTGCGGCGGCTCAGCTCCTCGCGGCACGCGTCGACGGCGCGCAGGAACTCCGCCAGCCAGGTCTCTTCGGCCCTTCCCCCCACGCTCGCCAGGTAGCGTCGCAGCCGCTCACTCCCCTTCCTCAGCAGCTTCACCGCCGCGCCGGGTTGACCGCGCCGCAGCTTCACGCCCCCCGCGGCGAGCTGGATGAGGCCCTGGTAGAAGCTGCGCCGCGGCTCCGCCGCCGCCATCCAAACCTCCTCCCACGCCTCGTGCGCCTCGAAGTACTCCCCCGCGTTGAAGTGCGCCGCGCCGCGGCGGGCGGCTTCGCTGGTAAGGAGGCGCGAGAGCCTTATCCCTCCCTCCCGGTGAGCCAACGCCGCCTCCCCTCACGCCGCCGGCGCGAAGCGCTCCTTGATCAGGCCGGCGACGATCTGCGCATTGCGGGCGCAGCCGTCGCTGCCGCTGAAGCCGCGCGGCACCGAGGCGTCGCCGCAGAAGAAGAGGTTGGGCAGCGGCGATTGCGGGTCGATGACGAAGCCGGGAATGGTGTTCATTATGGGGCGGGACTTGTGGTAGAGGCGCACGGTGAGCACCTCGCACTCGCGCTCGAACTCCGGCACCTGCTCCCTTAAGTCTTCGAGCACGAGGCGCCGCTCCAGCTCGCGGTCGACGTTCTCATGGCTGCCCGGCTCGACGATCTGTAGCGTCAGGTAATAGTAGACTCCCGGCGGCGACAGGCTGCGGTCGAGCTGGTTCATCATCTCGATCTGCCCCAGGCGGCGCGTCTCCACCATCGGCAGGAAGCAGATGCAGCCGTCGAAATCGAAGAGCTTCTTCTCGCTGACGAAGATGACCTCCATGCCGGCGGCGGGGCGCAGGGTGCGACGCATCTCCGCCAGGTATTCCGGCGCGAAGCGATCCTCGCCGACGAGCGCCACGGTGTCGCGCGGCGGGATGTTGCTGATGACCACCTGGGCCTGCACTTCGACGGAGCGCCCCTCGACGTCGAAGACGACGCCGTCGACCCGCCCGTTGCTCGCGGTGATCTCGACCGCCTTCGCCCCCTTGACGATGGCGCCGCCGCGCCCCTCGATGGCCGAGGCGAGCATGTGGTGCAAGGTGATGACGCCCCCCTTCACCCAGCCGTAGGGAAAGCTGGGGGAGTTCTTCATGGTGTGGATGGCGGTGCCGGCGGGCATTTCGTTTGCGCCGGCGCTCGACAGGTTGGCGGCGATGGCCCAGAAGAAGCCGCGGATGAGCTGGTTATCCGTGCACTGCGCGATCCACTCCTCGAGGGTCAGGTTGTCCGGCGGCTCGTTTCCTTGCAGGGCGTCGTAGACCATCGAGGTGACGCGCTCGGCCTCCTCGGCGCTGCGGGCCATCTCGCGGATGATCGTCTTCAGGCCGCCGCGCTGCGGCATGATGACGTCCCGCCCGCCGAAGCGGTACTTCAGCGGAATCTCCGGCTCCAGCAGCGGCGCCTGCGGCAGCCCGACCTCCTGCAGCACCTGGTAGAAGTAACGGTTGGAGCAGTAGACGTTGCCGCCGGTGTTGAGCAGGTAGTCGTCTTTGAAGCGGTGCGTGCTGAAGCGCCCGCCGAGGAGCTGCAGCTTCTCCGCCACCAGCACCCGGTAGCCGGCGTTCGCCAACAAGGCGGCGCTGCACATGCCGCCCACGCCGGAACCGATGATGACGACGTCGTATCTGGAAGAGAGGTTGGCGGGAAGCGTGGTCATCGGGCTGCGTTCTCTTTTCCTGATTCAGGTAAGGTGCGAGGGAGCAGTGCCCCCTCGCGCACCCCTTTTACGCGAGCTGCTTTGCAGCTCGCGGTGCAAGCGCGCGCCTGCGCAATTTTCCAGCGTGCTACTTCCCCTTGAAGTACGGCACCACCTGCTTGGCGATCAACTCCAGAGATTTCTGCGGGTCGGGACCGGGTTCGAGGAAGCAGAAGTGCTGCACGCCGGCGTTGATCAGCGCCTCGGTCTGGGCGATGAACTCCTTGGTGTTGCCGCAGACCGAGAAGCTGGCGATGCTGCGCTCGGAGATGTGCTTCGACGCCTCGGCGAGCTGTCCCTTATAGAAGAGCGCCTCCACCGTGTCGAGCTCGGACCTCTCGATGCCGGCCACCTTGTCGAGCGGCTTCAGATTGTGGAGGACGATGGGAAGGACGCGCCGAGCATGGGCGATCGCCTCGTCCTTGTTGTCGGAGATGGCGATGAGCGGGCTGACGCCGATGTCCACCTTGGCGGCATTGCGGCCGGCGCGCGCCGCTCCGATCTTGATGTTTTCGCGCACCTCCGCCATGTGGAACGGCATGGCGCAGAAGGCCAGCTCGGCCTCGTCGCACAGTTCGCCGGCAAGCTGGATCATCTTCGGGCCGCGCGTGCCCAGGATGATGCGCAGCTCCGGGCGCAGCACCGGCCAGCGCAGGAAGGCGTTTTCGGTGAGGGTGAAGACCTCGCCGCGGAAGGGCTTCTTCTCCCCCCGCAGGTAGTGCCGCACCACCTGGATGAACTCGCGCACCGCCTGCATCGGTTTCGGCATCTTCACGCCCATGAGCTGGTGCGACGAGTCCTGTCCCCGCCCCACTTCGAGCACCGCCCGTCCGTTCGACACCCGGTCGAGGAGCGAGAGGTTCTTCGCCGTGTCGCTGGGGTGGCGGATGTAGGGGTGCGTCAGCCCCGGCCCCACGGTGATCTTCTGCGTGTTGTCGGCGATGGCGAAGAGCACCGGCCACATCGGCACGTCGAGGGTGAAGTCGTCGGCGATGGAGACCTCATCGACGCCCGCCGCCTCCATCATCTGCGCGACGCGGATGAACTCCTTCAGCGGACGCCAATGGATGAATCGGACGGAGAACTTCACCATGGCAAGGAACCTCCAGAGTTACGGGATCGGCCAATCCAGAAGACGTTGCATGTCTCGGAACGCCACGGGCAGAGCGCGCCTCTGAGGAGGCCAGGGGCCGGCTCGGCACGCCGACATGGCGGGCGACTCCGCGGCGCCTCGGCGCAGGTCGGGCCAGCCATGCCTACGATGTCCGCGCCAGCCCCTCCTGGCGCTGATCCTTCCAGCGGCGCGGCTTCCAGTCGAAGCGCTCGACGCTGCCGGGGGGGACCTCGTTGATCACCATGCTCACCTGGGTGCGGTTCTTGATCTCGGCGCTCATCTCCCGCATCAGGTCCTGCTTGCGCGCCGCGTTTGTGACCTCCGGCTTGAACTCCAGGCTGATCTCGACGCGCTCCGCCCCCTGGCCGTCCAGGTAGACGCGGCCGTTGTACTCGTCCGCCTCGGGGTACGAGAAGATAACGTTATCGACCGCCGACGGCCAGACGTTCGCCCCCTTGATCTTCATCATGTCGTCGTAACGCGACACGGCGCCCACCAGGAGGCCGTCCATGGTGCGGCCGCTGGAGCAGTTGCGCGGCTCGATGAGGGTGACGCGGTCGCCGGTGCGGAAGCGGATAAGCGGCGACGACTCGCGGCTGAACGTGGTGATCACCGCCTCGCCCTCCTCGCCGTAGCCCACTTGCTCGCCGCTGTCGGGGTCGATGACCTCCATGAGAGTGGCGTACTCCGGCATGTGCAGGACGCCGCGCTCGCCGTTGCGCACCGCGCCGCAGCCGGCGCAGGTGTAGGCGAAGTAGCTGCCCTGCTGCGTCGAGCCGTACATCTCATGGATCGGCTTGCGCCAAATCTCGCGCATGCTCTCCGCCCAGGCGACGGGGAAGGCTTCGGTCGACACGGTGATGGCCTTCAGCTTCGGGAAGTCGCGCGCGGGGTCCAGGCCGATCTCGCGGCAGAGGGTGGTGAGGCGCGTCAGGTAGGCGGGCGCGGTGAGCAGGTAGTGGGCGCCGAAGTCGCGCATGAAGCGCAGCTTCGTCTTGCCGTCGTAGAGCGCCAGGGGCAGCAGGACGCTGCCGTAGAGGCGCATCCCCTCCGCCGTGCACTGCCCCGCCGAGGAGGTGGTGAAGGGATACGTCAGGGCGCAGATGTCCCCCGGTTCGATGCCGATCCAGCGCACGCAGGTGGCCACGCCGCTGCCTTCGTAGATGCAGTCGTTCTCCGTCAGGCCGTAGATTTCCTGCCCCAGGCCGGTGGTGCCGCTGGTGGTGTGAATCTTGCGCAGGCGCTCGGGCGGCACGCCGAGGCGGGTGCCGAAGGGCGGGTTCGTCTCTTGATCGGCCAGCAGGTCCTGTTTGGTGATGAAGGGGACGTGGCGGCGGAACTCCTCCAGACTCGTGAGGCGCGTCACGTCCACCTCGGCGGCGGTGAAGCGCCGTTGGTAGAAGTCGTTCGTGGCGGCGACGCGGCGCAGGAAGGCCAGCAGGCGATCAAGCTGCAAACGCAGCAGCTCGCCGCGCGGCAGGCGCTCGTACTCCTCGTGGTAGACGTAGGTCGGCAGGTCGATGTGCTTGACGTCGATCGCTCCCCTGGTCATGGGGCAACCTCACGCTCGTTGCCAGGATGCTTGCCTTGCTGGTATGATAAGCGGCGCATGTGTCTCCACGACAGTGAACAGGAACGCGGCGATCCGTTGTACGGATTTTCCATCTTTGACCGCGTACCGTCAAGCGCCTGGGCACGACCGGTGCCGCGGCGCTGCCACTCCAGCTTGAAGGAAGGGAGGAACGCCTATGGCACCATCACGTCATCCGTACCGCACGACGCTCTCAATCGTGGCGCTTTTCCTGCTCGTGCTCATCGGGCTTGCCGCGCGGCCGGCGGCGGCGAAGCTCGAAGGCAAGGAGGTGAAGATCGGCGTCATCAACCAGGTCAGCGGCCGCTTCGCCGCCTTCGGGAAAGACTCCGAGGTCGGCTTCAAGATGGCCATGGAGCGGCTCGAGAAGATGGGAGGCATGGGCGGCCTGCCGGTGAACTTCGTCTTCTGTGATGACGCCAGCAAGTCCGACGAGGCCATCGCCTGCGTCCGCAAGCTCGCCAACTCCGACAAGGTGCTGGCAATCATCGGCCCGTTCCTGAGCGCCTCGTGCAAGGTGGCCTTCCCCGTCGCGGAGCGGCTGGGCATCGTGGCCATCTCCCATGCCTCGGCGGCGCCGGGTCTGGCCGCGCCGTACAAATTCGCTTTCCGCGCCGCTCTCACCAGCGACAAGCTCAACGCCCCAACCTTCGCCTTGTGGGCGAAGAAGAACCCCACCGTGAAGACCCTCGTCTACCTCTGGGACAACTCCGACGTGGTCTACAAGGGCGAGCACGACGGCGTCTTCCCGGACCTCTTCAAGAAGCACGGCATGCAGGTCCTCGACGACATCACCTTCGGGCCGGCGGACATCGACTTCTCGGCCCAGGTGACGCGCGCCAAGGCGAAGAACCCCACTGGCATCATCGTCACGGCGAGCTACTCCCAGGGCGCCAACGTGGTGCGCGAGATTCGCCGCCAGGGGATGACGCAGCCGATCTACGGGGGCATCGGCATCTCGAGCCCGGAGTTCATCCGCCAGGCCGGCAAGTCGGCGGAAGGGGTGGTGAACGCGCAGGCGTTCTGGCCGGGCAACCCCGACCCGAAGGTGAAGGGGTTTGTGGACGAATACACCAAGCGGCATGAAGGCAAGCCCCCCCCCATGTACGCCGCCGCCGCCTATGACCTGATGTTCATGATGAAGAAAGTCATCGAGGAGGGAGGGGTGACGAACCGCCCCGCCGACCTGCAGGCGGATCGCGACCGCATCCGCGCCGGCTTCGCCAAGATGAAGAACTACCCCAGCCTGGCCGGCAATGTCTCCTTCAACGAGGATGGGGACGTGGTGCAGGAGGAGCCGGTGCCCCTCGTGGTGAAGGACGGCTTCTGGGCGAAGTACGAGTAAGGTCGGTCGCTGAGCGTGGCTAGTTGTGGTGTCTCACAACTTCGCTGACAAACTTAATGTGGAGGAGGCATTGGTAAAGAGGTTTCTTGTGAAGGAACCACGGATATACACTGATGAACACTGATGGTATCCGTGTGTATCCGTGTCCATCAGTGGTTCATTCTCAGGACCCTTGTTCCCCCACGCCCCCAGTCCTTTTTGTAGGGGCGGTTCGCGAACCGCCCCTACGATGAGGGGTGGGCCTGCCTGTGCGTTGCACGCAGACAGGCGAGGGGGCGCGGCTCCCTCGCGGCACCATAGGGTGTAACTTCGGAGACACTCTATCGTTGTGGTGAACTGCTTGGGCGAGGGAGGAGTGGCCTCCCTCGCCCCCTCTGTTTGCGACAGCTCGGCTTGGGCAGCGCCGCCGACCCCTCGATCCTCGGCCGCGTCGGCTCCAAGGCCGGCATCGACGCCGCCAAGCCCGCGCCCCCCGAGCCCTACCTAATCCCCACCATGTTCCCCGACAACGAGATGCGCCGCATTAAACTCACCGATTTCGTCCCCAAGGAGCGCCTGGAACAGGTGCCCGATGCGTTTCGGAAGGGGGAGGAGGGGGAGTGAGGGGGGGGTGAAGATGATGCGGATGGCCGGGGGGGGGTGTGTTCCTCGCCACTCTACCAGAAATGTCAGATTAAGTCATAGCTATTACATCATATAAAGACTATGGGGAAAAGTATCCGCCACATGCTATTGGTAGTAGATCTGACCCTTGGAGATTTCGTCTCCGCAATATGAGCAAGAATGGTCTACCCGGGCTTTGAGCTGCTTCAGAATCTTGTAAGGATCGAGCTTTGACATTACAAGCTTCCCTCAAGAGTCCAAGCAGAATCTCAAGCTTGGTCTCCCTCATACATGATGTCCCTTCTGCACCGCTATCCTTTCTCAGTCATTCCCGATACCGTGATGCTAAATCCCCCGCGGTGCCTTCTCAAAGGATTCTCGAACGAAAGGCTCCGCTTCTCGCAACCGTTCCACACTGTTGACCGACAGCTCCACGTCTCCCACGCCCCAGTGCCCAATTCGGGATACATCTCTGGCAAAGCTCTGAGACGAATCAAGAGACTTTGGATTAGTCTTTACCCACACCCGGAGGCCCCCTTGCTGGAGGTGTACGCAACAGAAAATCCACTTGCCCACTGACCAGCTTATATATTTCGCTTTGTAGGCACGAGTTATCTTCCCCGGCGCGAGATCCTGACACAGCCGATCCAACCCTCGATAGAGTTCTAGAATTTCCGTTGGCTTCCCGGTTGTGTGGTGGGCCTCCGTATATTGTGCTGCCTTGCGTGAAACACGGCGTTCTGTTGAGTTCGTCTTCGATTCCGTTTCAGCTGAAGAATATGTGCCTGCAAACCATATGCGCCCGAGAGCTCGTTGGATTTGTGCGAGGGTGACCGAATCATCGCCTATACTCTTCCGGACGAGGCGAACGAAACTGCTCGGGGTCTGCGTAAATATTTGATCGAGTGCTTTGCGTACTTTCCCGGTTGTGAAAATTTCTGTTCCCAAGCGATCCAGAACACCTTCTGCGAGGGAGTTCTTTGAAAGACGATTAAGTTGAGCTGTTATCTGCTCGATGGATAACACCGGGGAGTCACGGGGATCAATGGATGCTTCAAACAGCAGTTTTTCTGGTGCACTGGCACGCTCGGAGGCTCTATAGACCTTGTACCGGACGCCGTTGGTTAGGACACACCATTCTATACCGTCATTGGCTGCATAGCCTACCACCTGCGTTATGGACTTGACGTCGTCAAGAGGATTATCGAGCTGTTTCGCCTCCATGAGGAGAACGACCTTTCGGTTGATCCTCATAGCGTAATCCACCGATTTTCCATCAACTGTAGGGTATTCAAGTTCCACCTCGTCAGGGTCGCGCACGTCCCAATTTAGTGCTTGAAGCAACGGATCAATGAAAATGGTCCTTGTCGGGTATTCTTTCAAGCCTTTTCCGTGGTGTCTAGCCAGTTGAGTACGGAGAAATTCGATGCATTTTTCAACTGCTTTCATGATTCTTCTTTCATCTTGCCACGCCCAACACTAATTAGATTGATCCGCATAAGATGCGGAACATCCGTCATCGACTTCTACCACACGCCTTTATAGATGTTGAGATATTCATCGTATCCACTTCGCCATTACCCACAAGTTCCTGGACGATTCGAATATCATAACCTCATTTCTTGATTGTTGAGCAGCTTACGTTATTATTGAGCAACTTAAGGCCCGCTGTCAAGCGTTCGTTGGTCAAAGATTCGCTTAAGTATCCTCCCCTCTCCACAAACGCCACCACGCCCTTCCCCATGGCCACCGGCGGGCGCATTGCGCGTCTGAGCAGTTCAGGAATGTTAAATCTGGATGGTATCGCCCCGCTTTCGCCAAAAGCCTCCCTCGGAGAGGTTTCGTTCATGAGCGAATGAGCGATTCCGCCGACACGCGGGGATCAGGCGCTTCGACGCGCCGCACCCTGACCTTCACGTCCACCCGCAACCCGAGCCGGTTGAGGATCGACATGAGACGATCAACCGTGAAGCGGCCCAGATCCGCGTTGCGGATACGGGAGAAGTCTGCCGCCGCGACCCCCGCGCGGCTGTGCGCCGCCCGAACGCTCAACTTCTCCCGGTCGAGCGCCTTGATGATTTCGGCTGCCAGGATGGCCTTGAGCTGCTCGATATCCGCGTTCTCACACCCGAGGTCGCGGAATACGTTGCCGCTTCCCCGCACCACGTCCAGCTTCTCTTTCATCGCAACATCTCCTTCAATCTCTTCAATCGGTCCTTGATAAGATCAACGTCCCGCTTCGGCGTCTTGATGCCCCGCGTCGATCTCTTCTGGAATACGTGAACCACCCAGATTTCATCGCCGAGCTGCACCGCGTAGACCACCCGGAACGCATCGCCGCGATACGGCAGGGCCACCTCAAAGACGCCCGACCCCATCCCGCGCATCGGCTTCGCAATGTCCGCCTTGCCGCCAGCGGCGGCGATCGCCAGCGCCGCCAGGCAGATCGACCGCGCCCCCTCCGGGAAGGCCTCGAAGTCCTTCAGGGCCGCCTTGATCCAGGAGATAGGTCGCGGTTTCCGCGTCATGCGCCGTCGCTGCTCATCGCGTGGCCACGAATCCGCGAAGCTTGGCGAATTCGCTTCCTCTTTCGCTATGTTGTCATATTTGCCAACACCTGTCAAGCAAGGCCGCCAAAGGGCTAATTTTCGCGCCGGTTCTCCGGCATGTCAGAGACGGCCTTTCGCGCACCATCACCCCTTGCTGCCTCAAGAAGCAAGCTCTACCTTGCTGTCAAGCCTTTCTTCGCCAATGATTCGCCCTGCGCACCCTCCCCTCTCCACAGACGCCACCCCCCTTCCCCATGGCCACCAGCGGGCGCATTGCGCTATAGTAGGGCGTGATCGGGGCCCTGCGCCCGGCCCGCCCGCCGTCTTTTCTTTCCCGTGGAGGAACCGCCATGGATGCCATTGCCGTGTTCGCCCAGCATATCGCCGAGACGGACTACGACGACCTGCCCGCCGAGCTGCACGCCGTCGGCAAGCGTTTCGCGCTCGATACGCTGGGGGTGGCGCTGGCGGGGTCGAGCGCGCCGGGGTGCGAGACGGTGGCGGAGCTGGTGCGCGGCTGGGGGGGCGCGCCGGAGAGCACTCTTTTCCTGCACGGCGCCAAGGTGCCGGCGCACCACGCCCTGCTCGCCAACACCATGATGTCGCGGGCGCGCGACTTCTGCGACACCCACGACGACATCGGCCTGCACATCAACACCTCGGTGCTGCCGACGGCGCTGGCGGCGGCGGAGCAGCGCGGCGGCGCGAGCGGGCGGGAGGTCCTGGCGGCGGTAGCGCTGGCGGGCGATATGATGTGCCGCATGGGCCTGGCGGTGGGCACGGACCGCCCCATCCACTTCTCGGCGGCGACGATCTACGGCGCCTTCGGCTCCACGGCGGCGGCGGGGAAGGTGCTGCGGCTCGACGTCGAGCAGCTCATCCACGCCTTCGGCATCATGCTCAGCCAGACGGCGGGCAACATCCAGTGCCTCATGGACGGGGCGCTGTCGCTGCGCATGCAGCAGGCGTTCGGGGCGCAGGCGGGGATGCTGTCGGCGCGCCTGGCGCAGCGCGGCATCACGGGCGCGCGGCGCGTCCTCGAGGGCGAGCACGGCTTCTACGCCCTCTACGAGGAGGGAAACTACCGCCGCGAACGGCTGCTGGACGGCCTGGGCGAGCGCTACGAGGGCATGAACCTGAGCATGAAGCCCTACCCCTGCTGCCGCTGCAACCACGCCGGCATCGAGGCCGTCCTGACCCTGGCGCGCCGGCACCGCATCAGCGCCGACCAGGTCGAGAAGGTGGTCGTCAGCCTGCCGCCCTTCGGCTACACCTCGGTGGGGCGCCCCTTCTTCGCCGGCGCCACCGTGGTCGACGCGCAGTTCAACATGCAGTACACCACGGCGACCGCGCTGCTGAAGGGGGACGTGTTCATCGACGACTTCACGCCGGAGGCGGTGAAGGAGCCGCAGCGCCTGGAGCTGGCGCGGCGCGTGACGGTGCTGCGCAACGACGCCATCCGCGCCATGAAGGCCCTGGCGCCGGTGCGCGTGGAGATCACCACGAAGTCCGGCGCCACGCACGCCCACACCGTGCCGGCGGCCCTGGGGCATCCCAGCCACCCGATGACCGACACGGAGGTGCGCGAGAAGTTCCGCAAGTGCGCCGGGCACGCCGTCAAGACGCTGCCGGCGGAGCGCCTGGCGGCCCTCGTCAGCGCCTGCGAGCGGCTGGATGAGCTGGACGACGTGCGCGAACTGACGGCGCTGCTGGCGTGAGGCCTGCCTACCGGTAGGCAGGCGGGAGACGGCTGGCGGCGTGGGGATTCAGCCGCGGGGGTCGAGGCAAAGCAGTTGGATGAATTTTTTGTGGGGGACCCTCGCTCCCCCACGCCCCCATTTCGCCCGAGCTGCCGCGCAACTCGCGGGGGGCGGGTGCGAGCAAGGCTTACAGACGGAGACACGGCTCCTTCGCCGCAAACGCATTGGAGAGCCGAGACGACGGCGATGATCTCGTCAGCGAACGGATGAGGCATACGACAGGCGGGCGCGACCTACCAGGAGCTGCGCGACATCCCTTCCTCGAAGGCTTGCATGACGATCTTCTCCATCTCGAAGAGATCGTCCGAGCCGTAGCGCCGCGGGAAGGGCGTGGGGATGGGGATTTCGTGGCAGATCACCGTGGGCTTGGGGGTGAAGATGATGATCTTCTGCGCCAGGTAGCAGGCCTCGGCGATATCGTGGGTGACGAAGAGGATGGTCTTGCGGGTCTCGGTCCAGAGGCGGATAAGCTCGGCCCGCATGTCGCGCGCGGTGATCTCGTCGAGGCTGCTGAACGGCTCGTCCATAAGCAGGATGTCCGGCTGGATGGAGAAGGCGCGGGCGATGGCGACGCGCTGCTGCATGCCGCCGGAAATCTGGTGCGGGTAGTAGTTCTTGAACTCCCGCAGCCCGACCATCGTCAGCACGGAGTCAATGATCTTCTGGCGCTGTTGGCGCTTCACCGAGGGGGCCATCACGAAGTCAATGTTATCCTTCACCAGGGCCCACGGGAGCAAGCGATGGTTCTGGAAGACGAATCCCAGCCGTGGTTTGCGACCCTCTTCCTCGATGATGAGCTCCCCTGAGTCGGCCTTCAACAACCCGCCGATCAGGTTCAGGGTGACCGATTTCCCGGAACCGGAAGGCCCCAGCAGGCAGACGAAGCTCCCCGCCTCGACGCTGAAGGAGATATCCTTCAGCACGTGGAGCTGCGTGCCGTCGCCGGTGTTGAAGCTCTTGGTGATGTTCTTCAGATGGATCGTGGCCACGCCGCACTTCCACCTTCTCAGCAAGGGCCGTACGAGAAGCAGGGAGCGTACCTAGGACGCCTTGACGCGCGCCGCCGAGCGCTGCCGGGATGCGCTGCGTTCATTTCGGCCGCCAGCGCATGAGGTAGGTCTCGACCGGTACGATGACGATGTACTCCGTGGCCAGCATCATGACGATCAACATCAGCGTCCAGGCGAAAACGCCGACGTTGTCGAAGTTCTCCCAGGAGTAGAGCATCTTGTAGCCGATGCCGCTGCCGCCGACAATGAGTTCGGCAAGGACGGACATGCGCCAGCCGTAGCTCAGCGAGCTGCGCGCCGAGCTGAGCAGGAACGGCAGGATCGTGGGGATGAGGATGCCGAAGAAAACGCGCCGCCGCGACACGCTGTAGGCTTGCGCCATCTGCATGAGCGACAGGTCGGTGCTCTTCAGCCCCATCCAGACGTTGATCGCCGTGAGCGGGTAGCCGACGATGAAGACCACGAAGATCACGGAGAACTGCGTGAGGCCGAACCAGATGACGGCGAAAAAGCTCCACACCAGGGCGGGAATGGTTTGCAGGAAGAAGACCGGCACCTTGAAGAAGCTCTCACCGTAACGCAGCAGCACCCCGGTGATGGTGCCGAAGAAGATGGCCGCAAGCCAGCCGGTGAAGACGCGGAAAGAGGTTGCCCCTACATCCCCCCAGAGCTCCCCCTTGTCAACGTATTCGAGGAGCTTCTTCATGGTGGTGGGAATAGAGGGGAAGAGGTAGACCGGGAAGATGAATGAGCACGCGGTCCAGACCACGACAACCGCCAGGACCGCCAGGAGCGTCCAGCCCGTGCTGCGCTTCTTCATGGGCTCCTCCCTCGTACGGCTCCCTAGCCCACGGTGCGCGACGGTTCCCCACGCCGGCGTGGGGACCATCCGCGACCATGCTCCTCAGACGCGGTCATCGAGAATGAGCGGCGCGCTCAGCGAAGGAGCCGCGGCGCTTCGTTGAGAGACGAGGCCGCGGCTTCGTCCGTGCCCTTCAACCGCCGCGGGGTGGCGCGAGCGAGGCGCGCAGACTCGACACCTGGGCCGCGGCGCGCTCCTCATCTCACCTCGAGCCGGCAGCCTGGGCTCGGCGCCCCGGCATTGCCGGAGCGCCCGCCGGCGCGTGCGCCGCCGCTACGGCAGCGTCCAGATCTCCTTCGCGTTCGGCACTTCCTTGATAAACCCCAGGTCCTTCACGAGCTTGTAGAAGTCCTGGACCTGCTTCCACGCCTTTTCGTCGAGGCCGGTACGCATCCACGCGTCTCCGAAGTAGACGCGAATCTCCTTCATGGTCTTCATGTCGAGATCGAGCTTCTTCGCCCCGATGGCATCGACTTCATCGGGGTGGGAGTACGTCCGCGCGATGGCGACATCGAGGGCTTTCACGAAGCTCTTCAGAGCAGCGCGATTCTTCTCGTAGTAATCGCGGTGGAAGCCGATGCCGAACTGCGGGAAGAGGCCGCCGTACTTCTGCTCGTAGAGGTCCTGAGGCTTGGCGAGGATGCGATACTCTCCGGTGGCCAGGGCTTTCGCGAGCGAGGGATGCCAGATGATCGTGGAATCCAGCTTGTTGGTGCCGATGGCGCCGATGCTTGCCGCCGGGGCGCTCGAGCTTACCTTCAGCTCTTTTTCGAGATCAACGCCGGCGATCTGAAATGCCACGCGCGACAGGATGTACTCGGTGCCGCTGATCGATGGGGTTGAAAAGGTCCGCCCGCGGAGGTCTTGCAGCGTCTTGAAGGGTGCATCCTTCTTCACGATGATGCCGAACTGGCGGGGGTAAATCCAGGGGCGGATGAGGTTCACCGGCACGCCACCCTCCATGAAGTTGTAGGCGGTGACGATGCCGATGTAAGAGCCGTCGGTGCGCTTTCCTTTGAAGGAGGTGTACATCTCCGTGGGGCGGGCGAAGACGGTGATCTTCAGATCGATCCCGTACTCTTTCTTCAGGTCTTGCTCTTGCAGCCAGAAGAGTGGCAAGGCCGTGACCGATTGGATGATCCCGAGGTGCATTTTCGTTTGCGCCGCAACGTTGCTCGATCCAAGGAGCATGACGCCGAGGGCAAGCGCCAACACCTTCAACCCACGCCGACAAACACGACCGGAACGGCGCTCCATGATACCTCCTCCTCAGGGGGACCCACCCGCGCGGTCATGCTTCGACGGCGAGGGTTCCCCGCCCGCACAACCACCTGGCGGTTCGGTTATCACCATGCTTGAGAGGGAGAGCTCCCAGGCCCTCCTCCGGGGCTTTAACGTCTGTCGCCCCGGCTTCCTACCCGGGGGCATGGCAGCCGCAACTACGCCGCCGCCGCCTTCGCCTCGCGCTCGCGGAGCTGCTCGTAGTACTCCCAGTCGCACATCACGTCGTTGATGTTGCAGCCGCGGCAGAAGCACGCCGGCACCGGCAGGTTATGCTTCTTGCGCAGCTCGTAGTGGCCGCGCGCCATCTTCAGGTAGTACTCGAAGGGAGCTGGGTGCGATTGCCCGGCCAGCTTCGAGTTCGCTTCGATCACCCAGACGTCCATGCGCGGAATCACCCCATTCCCCATCAGGTAGTCGAAGCCGCCCAGGGTGGAGGCGACCGCCTCGTCCACGTCGGTGAAGCCGAAGGGACGCGCCATCTCGGAGCCGGCCACAAACGTGCTGACGATGCGGCCTTCGCCAAAGATTTCGGCGCTGCACACCATGCGCCGCACCCACTCGTGGTAGCCGATGGCCCGCGCCTTGCCGGGACACATGACGTTCCAGATGCGCTCGTCCCACACCTCGGTATTGTGGTGCAGGGTGCCGACGCCGGTGGCGAAGAGCTTGCGGGCCTCCTCCTCGCGGTGCGCCACGATCTGGAAGAAGGTGGGATACCACACCTTCAGGCGGCGGCGGATAGCCTCCAGGTAGGTGACATAGTGATCAACCTCCTTCTGGCCCTGGAAGGTGGTCAGGATGGTGCCAGCGCTCAGGGCGATGTGACGGTAGCCAACTTCCTGCAGCGCCTGGGCCAAGACCTCCGCCACCAGCTCCGGGTCCTTGTGCACGTCGAGCTTCTCGCCGGACTTCTTCTGGAACACGGTGTGCGCCGTGAAGTCGCAGAAGAGGCACTCCTCGTTCTCTTTCCAGAACTCGCAGTACTTGTTGAAGGTGACGAAGAGCTTGTCCATGCCGACGGATTGCACGATGGAGGCCTTCGGCTTGCCGTTCTCCAGCTCTTCGTAGTAGTAGCGGGGGCGCTTGCGGAAGGTGATTTCCCCCAGCGGCTCCTCGCCGTCGTAGAGCATGAAGGAGCCGTCCCGCACGTCGATGACGTAGGGCGAGGTGTTGTTGCGGCGGAACTGGATGATGGTGTCGTCGCTCTTCAAGATGAAATCCTGCGGAATCTTCTCCCCGGCGGTGGCCGGCGTACTGACATCCTGGGAGAAGAGGAAGTAGCCCTTGAAGACGGTGTCGAGGCGGCTAAAGGCATCGATGGCGGCGGGCGTCGGGTTCACCCCCAGGCGCAGCGTTTCGATCTTGATGATGATGCTCTCCGGAACTTCAGGATAGCGCTCGAACAACGCACGCATGCCCATGCCGACCATCTCCCTGCTGGTGCAGCAACCCACCGCCCTGTTCGCCGCCACCGTTGGGCGACGCGGCGGCTCTCACCCGTCCTAGCCTTCCCTGCCCCGCCGATCACGCCACGGCAGCCTTTGCCTCGCGCCCCCGGAGCTGCTCGTAGTACTCCCAATCGCACATCACGTCGTTGACGTTGCAGCCGCGGCAGTAACACGCCGGCACCGGCAGGTTATGTTTCCTGCGCAGCTCGTAGTAGCCGCGCGCCATCTTCAGGTAGTACTCGAAGGGGGTCGGCGGCTGCCCGGCCAGCCGCGTGTTCGCCTCGATCACCCAGACGTCCATGCGCGGGATGATGCCGTTCCCCATGAGATAGTCGAAGCCGCCCAGGGTCGAGGTGACTGCCTCGTCTACGTCGGTGAAGCCGAAGGGACGCGCCATCTCGGAGCCCGCCACAAACGTGCTGACGATGCGCCCCTCGCCGAAGATCTTGGCGCTGCGCACCATGCGCCGCACCCACTCCTGGTAGCCGATGGCGCGCGCCTTGCCGGGACACATAACGTTCCAGATGCGTTCGTCCCACACCTCGGTATTGTGGTGCAGGGTGCCGACGCCGGTGGCGAAGAGCTTGCGGGCCTCCTCCTCGCGGTGCGCCACGATCTGGAAGTAGCTGGGGTACCAGACCTTCAGACGGCGGCGGATGGCCTCGAGGTAGGTGACGTAGTGATCAACCTCCTGCTGCCCCTGGTAGGTGCTCAGGATCGTGCCGGCGCTCAGGGCGATGTGCCGATACCCGGTCTCTTTCAGCGCCAGGGAGAGCACCTCGGCAACGAGCTCCGGGTCCTTGTGCACGTCGAGCTTCTCGCCGGACTTCTTCTGGAACACAGTGTGCGCCGTGAAGTCGCAGAACAGGCACTCCTCGTCCGCTTTCCAGAACTCGCAGTACTTGTTGAAGGTGACGAAGAGCTTGTCCACGCCGACGGACTGCACGATGGAGGCCATCGGCTTGCCGTTCTCCAGCTCTTCGTAGTAGTAGCGCGGGCGTTTGCGGAAGGTGATTTCTCCCAGCGGCTCTTGACCGTCGTAGAGCATGAAGGCGCCGTCGCGCACGTCGATGCTGTAGGGTGAGGCATGGTTGCGGCGCAACTGAATGACGGTGTCGTCGCTCTTCAAGATGAAATCCGAAGGAATCTTCTCGCCCGCGGTTGCCGGCGTGCTCACGTCCTGGGAGAAGAGAAAGTAGCCCTTGAAGACCGTGTCGAGGCGGCCAAAGGCGTCGACGGCTGCAGGCGTCGGGTTCACTCCCAGGCGCAGCGCCTCGATCTTGATGATGATGCTCTCCGGAACTTCAGGATAGCTCTCGATCAACGCGTGCATGCCCATGCCGACCCTCTCTCTGGTTATGACGTCCACCCTCACGCCTCGAGGCTGGGGAAGGAGCAGACGGTCCGCTACACCGCACCCCACCGCCGGAAACCCGGCGTTGATCTCTTCCTTCGGGTTCGACGAGAATCGAATGAGTTGACGTATCGTACCCTGATTGAAGCGAATGGCGCAAGGAGAAACCGTCCCAAGCAGCCCAGGGCTCGGCGCGCCACTCAGAGGATGAGTTACAAGAGCGAAGGTGCGGAAAACCGGTCCCGCACCCTGGTGAAAAGAGACCTGAGTTCAGCACTCCAACCCCTGCCGCCGGAAGAGGTTCAGCGCCGCGGAGCGGACACACCGACGCCCCCAGCAAAACGCCGGGGAGAGACCAACCGCGCACCCCGGCGGCGGCACGCAGCGCTGCCCTCGCCCTGCACGCCGCCGCTGGCGCCTCAGCGCAACTTCCATTGAAAGCGGCGTTCCTTCACTCCGGCAATGTCCCGCACGATCATCTCGATCAACTGCGTCTGCGGCCCGATGAGCATCTGCCCCTCAGCGGTCTTCGCCGGGAAGCGCAGCTCGCCGCGGCGATGATGCCCGCCGCCTGCCTCGTTGAACCAGCCGGCCGGCGGCACAGACTGACCGCCATCGTTGCGCAAGCTCGCCAGCTCTTCGAGGCGGTAGCCGTCGAGATCAACGGAGTGGGTGCTGAGCTTGACCTGGAAATTCAGCGTTGCGGGCGGTTGCGGCAGCGTCGGGTTGAGGTAGGTGACGCTCATCTCGACCATGCCGGCGTCATTGGTCCGTTCCCAGGTGGTCTCGGCGCCGGCGCGGGGCGCCAGCAATCCCAGGACCAACACGAAAAAGAGCAGGCTTGCCGCGACTCCACTTGCCCTTGAGCGGTACGAACGGCGTGCGCTATACACGGTTGGCATCTCCTCGCGTCGGTGGGTGAAACTTCGGGACCGGTAGGAATCCGAGCCGGGCCTGCCGTCCTCCCTGTTCGCTTGCTGCCGCGGCGGCCTGCCGGCGGTCTTGCTGGACTGGGTGCACCCCTTCTCGCGTTCAGCGCAGGGCCCGCGGGGCGCCGCCGGAATAGGCGAGTTGGTGGGGCTCCGCTCCCACCTCGAGTGCGGCGATGATCTCAAGAGACTGCGGGTCGATAATCAGCGTCTGACGCGTGCTGAGGCGGTTCATGACAATGAAGTACCCCGCTGCCGTCCCCACCGTGAGGAGGTGGCCCGGCTCCTTGCCGATCTCCACGGTCTTCTCGACCTGGTTCGTCGCCGTGTTCAGGATGGAGTACGTGGTTCCGCCGCGGTTCGTGACGTAGAGGCGCTTCCCATCGGGGGAGGCGGCGATGCCGTGCGGGCCCATCCCCGTCTTGACGCGGCCGATCTGCCGGCGGGCCGCAAGGTCGATGATGCTCACGTCGCCGGAGAAATTATTCGTCACGTAGAGGCGCGTGCCGTCAAGCGACAGAGCCAAATGGTCCGGCGCTTCCCCCGTCGCCACCGTTCCCACCACCTCCTGTTTGCCGGTGTCAATGATCGCCACCCGATCAGCCTCGCGGTCGGTCACGTAGGCGAAGCGCGAATCCGCCGAGAAGATGACCGAGTCCGGCGTTTTCATCCCCTTGATCTTGGCGACGAGGCTCTGCCGGGCGACATCGACCACGGCGACGAAGCCGGCCTTCTCCGTGGTGGCGTAGGCCCACGCGCCATCCGGAGAGATCGCCACATGGTGGGAGTGAGTCCCCAGCTCGATCTCCTTGACGATCTGCCCGCGTTGCGGGTCAGCGAGGATGAGTCGCGTCGATTGCGTGATCGACGGCACGACCAGGAGCTTCCCATCCGGGGTGGCTGCGAGCCCATGCGGCTGCGCTTCCACAGGAATGGAACGCAGAATCGCGCGCTTGGCAAAGTCGATGACCAGCACGCGCTTGGCAGGTCCCATGGCGAGGTAGAGCTCTCCCGCCACGGAAACGGCCAACGCCGGCGCCGCCCGCGCCAGGAGCCCCAGCAGGACCAAGGCGCACACGGCACTCAAACCACGAGCCGTCAGAGAGATCCTCACGCGCATCGTAACCCTCCTTGATCCACATGCAGCAGCCGCAGCGCGCGCCGGCGGCTTCCCTCACCGGAGGGATGGCCCCGGCGGCGTCTCCGGCGCCACGTGGTTCTCTCGTTTGGCGCTCGCTCCGCCTGCGGCGAAGCTGCGCAGGTAGGCGATGAGGTCCTCGATCTGGTAGGGGCGCAGCGTCCTTCCCCAGGCCGGCATGAGGTAGGAGAGGCCGGCGCCTGGGCCGCCTTCGGTGATCACGCGCCGCAGGTCATCGGCGGACCTCGTCGCCATGTAGGCAGCATCGGTAAAGTCCCGCGGCGCCTTGGCCAGGAACTCGGCGTTGCTCCCCCTGCCATCCCCACGCGGGCCGTGGCATGCGGCGCAGTAGTAAGCGTACAGCGCCTTGCCGCGCTGCAGCCGTTCCGTTCGTCGGGGCGGTGTGATGAGCGGCGCCGCCTGGCGAGGCTCCTCGGCTCCGAGCGCCGTCGCGGCCAGCACGGCCAGTGCGAGCAGGAGAGCCCCCGCCACCTTTCTTGCGCGGTCACTGCGCGTCATCGGTTTTCAAGCTCATCAGGTAGGCGGTCATGGCCGCGGCCTCGGTGTCGCTGATGCCGAGGTTCGGCATGCGCGTGTGGCGCACGAGAAGCTCAGGCGTCTGCATCATCCCCCGCACCCAGGCCGGCTGCAGCCGCGCCCCGGCGCTGCTGAGGTCCGGCCCCACCCGTCCGCCCCGCTCGCCGACGCGGTGGCAGGCGATGCACGGGTGCACCCGCGAGAACAATCGTCGCCCCTCTTGGATGAGGGCCTCGGTGCTCTCCTCCTTGCCGGGGTGGGGACCGAGCCCATCGGCGCGCAGCATGGAGGTGGCGTAGGCGACAAGGACCTCGATCTCGTTGTCAGTCAGGCGGAAATCCGGCATGCGCGCGCTCGACAGGGGGTTGCGCGGCTGCGGCTCCGCCAGGTAGCGTCGCAGCCAGGCCGGGGTGACCCGGCTCCCCAGCGCCGTGAGATCGGGACCGATGTCGCCGCCCTGGGCGCCGATGCGGTGGCACGTGAGGCAGCGATACCGCTCCACGACGGCGCTCAACTCCCCCTTATGGAGCATCGTCGGGGCGCGATCAGATGCCGAGGGCACTCGATACTTTTGCGGCGGCTTGTGCGGCAGGCTGAGGATGAAGGTCGCCAGGGCATCGGTATCTTCCATGGCGACGTTGGGATAGGGCATCCTGGCGTCTTCGTAGAAGGTATGGGGCGTCATGATCTTGGCGAAGAGCCAGCTCTCCGCGGTGCGGTTTGCCCCCAGCTCGTTGGAACCGAAATCGAGTTCCTCAACGCCTTTCAGCGCGAACTTCGTCAGGTCGGGGCCGGGACTCCCCTTGGGAAGGCCGCGCAGGAGATGGCAGCCGGTGCAGTTGGAGCTCAGCACGATCTCCCTGCCGCGCTTCCTGAGCTGCTCCTCGGAGGAGACCGCCCCGCCCCCTCGTTCGCTTGGCAGCGCCGGGGGGGCACTTGTGTGCCGGGCTGCGGGTTTCTCGTCTGCTGCCCTGCTCAGCAGGTAGCTTGCCAGGTTCAGTGCCTCCCGGCGCGAGAAGCGGTAGGCCGGCATGCGCCCGCTGGGCTGCTCGCGGCGGTTGTCCTGCAGGTAGCCGACCAGCCAGGCGGCGTTCACCTTCTCGCCCAGGGCGGTGAGCGGCGGGCCGATCTTCTCGGGCGCCAGCAGACCCTCCGGTTCGGGACCGGAGAAGTCATGGCAGGTGCGGCAGGCGGAGCGCTCGAAGAGCTGCTTGCCCACCTCGGCATCCGCCTGGGCGAGCTCCTCGGCGCGCAGCTCCGGACGGGGCAGGGGCGACCCTGCCGCGGCAGATGCCGCCGGCTCCTCCTCGCTCATCAGGTAGGCGACGAGCGCGTCAAGTTGCTCCTCCTTGAAGCGGTAGTTCGGCATGCGCGCCGCCGGCCAGACCTGCTGCGGGTCCTGCAGGTAGCGTCGCACCCAGGCGGCGCTTGTCTTCCGCGGTAGGTGATCGAGGCTCGTCTTCGCCTCGGCCGGCAGCTCCCGGCCGCTCACCGTGTGGCAGCCCAGGCAGTTGAGGCGCTCGAAAAGCTGCTGCCCCCTGACGGCGCGCGGCGCCTCCACCACCCGGGGCTGGGCGTGGCAGCCGAGGCAGGGAGCTTCCAGAAAGGCCGCCGGCAGCAGCGGGTACTTCCAGCTCGCCTTGCGGCCGTGCCCGCCGTCAACGCTTGTGCCAAGGCCATCGCCGCGATGGCACACCGTGCAGCCGAAGGACTCGACCGGATGGAAGCGCAGGAACGGCTCGGGATGCGCCGTGAGCGGCTGCGGCCAGGCGGCGGCGCGCTCCTCCGTCACGCCGAGGTGGCACGTCGTGCAGCGGTCGAGCACGCCGAGGGCCGGCACGTTGATCTGCGCGATGCCCTTGACCGCAGCCTCTCCCTTTGCTGCCGGGGCGGCTTGCCCCGTCCCGGCCGCCGGCCGCACCAGGCGCGCGTACTCCTCCTGGTGGCCCACCCAGTCGCGCTGCCGATCCCTCCACACAGCGAGCAGGATCGCCGCCAGCAGGGCGAAGCTGAAGAGCACGAAGAGGACATACCTCATCTCACATCGACCCCCACGGCGTCGTCACCACGTAGTGCACATCCCACAGCAGCCGCAGGGCGATCTTCAGGAAGACGCCGCCCATGAGGGCGAGCAGGCTGACCATCCAGACGTAGCGGAAGCGTCCCATGCGCGGCAGGAACGAACCACGGAAGCGCCATCCCAGGCAGGCGACGAGGAGGAGGTAGGCGCCCACGACGAGCGCGCCGGCGAGCGGCGAGAAGCTCCAGCTCTGCGCGGCCCCGTTCTGCCCCTGCCCTGCCGCAACCGCCGACCAGGGCGTCACGAAGCGCCATCCCGCTCCGCGGAACCACGCCCCGACGAGGATGAGGAGGAACCAAAACGTCAGGCCGACAGTGAACACGACGTTGCCGAAACGGCGGCTGCGGCGTGGCGTTGGGCTGCGCCCGGTTCTGCGGCTGTCTTCGAGGAACGGCAGCGACATGAGCCCAAGGACGATAAGGCCGGGAATCACCACGCCGGCCATCCAGGGGTCGAAGTAGACGAGGAGCTCCTGCAGCCCCACGAAGTACCAGGGCGCCTTGGTCACCGCCGGCGTGAAGGCGGAGTTTGCCTCACCCTCCAGGGGAGCATCGAAGACCACGGAAAGGAGAACGAAGAACGCCGTCACCGCCAGGACAGCCAGCAGTTCGAGGAAGACGAGGGTCGGGTAGCTCGGCACCCTGTCGGCCCCATCGGGGCCTTGACGCGCGGCGCCCACCTCAGTTTCCTCCGCCTCCCCCGAAGCCGCGGCCTCGAGCGGCGCGTTTTCCAGCATCCTTTTCTCCACCTCCAGGCTCCTCCCCCCAAACCTCACTCCGGTGGGCGCCGGCAAGGGCTGCAACAAGCACCGCCCTGCTCCCCGCTCGCTTCCCCACTCTTAGAGCGGCGTCTTCAGCATGCCGTCCTTCCGCACCCGCCAGAAGTGCACCATCATGAGGACGATGGCGACGACCGGCAAGACGAAGACGTGCAGGACGTAGAAGCGGATCAGCGAGCTCTCGCCGATGACCCGGCCGCCAAGGAAGTAGAACCCCACATCGGTGTTGAGATCGACCAGGCTGGCCGGACCCGCGGCGCCGAGGACCGGCATGGCGCGCAGCATGTTCGTGCCCACCGAGGTGGCCCAGTACGCCAACTGATCCCACGGCAGCAGGTAGCCGGTGAAGCTGAGGAAGAGAGTCAGGACCAGCAGGCTCACCCCTACCACCCAGTTGAACTCGCGCGGCGGTTTGTAGGCGCGCGCATAGACGACGCGCGCCATGTGCGCAATAACCGTCAGAACCATCCCATGCGCCGCCCAGCGGTGCAGGTTGCGCAGGAACTGTCCCATGGTCACGGCGTACTCGAGGTCCTTCATGTCGCGGTAAGCGAAGGCCGTCGTCGGACGGTAGTAGAACATCAAGAGGAGCCCGGTGACGGTCAAGATGATGAAGAGGAGGAAGGAGATGCCGCCCATGCAGAAAGTCGTCGTCAGGCGCAGGCGCTGGCGCGGCAGGGTGGCGGGATGCAGGTGCAGGAAGAAGTTGTTGCGGGCCGCCTGCTTCTGCTCGCGCGGGCTGCGCGGCAGAGGGCGGCGGAAGACGGCGCGCCAGACCTGGCTGGTGAGAATCGCCTTGCGCATGCCTTGGTCCTTCCGGCTCGCGGGGCGCTCGGCAGAGCCGCAGCGCCACCCTGCCAGCTCCGCTCACGCATTGATGACGAAGGGGGCGCGATCGCGCTGGCCAGGCTGGTTGGCTTGCTCGGGGAGGCGGATGCCGGCAAGCCCGTTGCGCACGAGGAGGCGTCCATCGCGGGTCAGGTGGAGAGGGCTGCGATAGAGCGGTTCGGGCGCCGGCCCTTTGACCACATCACCCTCAAGGTCGAAGACCGAGCCATGGCAGGGACAGCGGAAGACCTGCTCGCTGGGGGTCCAGCGCGGGGTGCAGGCAAGGTGGGTGCAGATGGAGACGAGCGCGTAGAGCCGCGCATCACGCCGCACCAACCACACCTTCTGGTCCTCCACCCATTGGGTGTTCACGGTGTCGGCCGGAAGATCAGCGACGGGGGCGGGACTGAAGGTGGCCGGCGGCTCGTCGACGACGTTCGGCTTCATGAACCGCACCAGGTTGTAGCCGGAGATGAGGGAGGCAAGAGAGAGCCCCCCGAAGCCGGTCCACAGGCAGAAGGTGCGTCGATCAAGCTGGCGTGCGGCATTCCCGCGGGGAGAGGAATCCCCTCCCTGCGGAGACGCCTGCTCCGCTCCCTCCGGCCGAGAGTTAGTTGGTGTTGGCTCTCTGCTCACGACCCGCTCCTCTAGCACCTTACACCTGCGGAGACCACTCCTCAGATGGGAAGGAGAGGCCGCCGAGCCGCCGCCGTCCCTGCCGCAACGGAGAGCCCCAGGCGCTCTCCGCCGTCCGCTGCAATGAAGGTAGCTGAACGTTCACACGACACCGACCTTAGGCGAGAATGTGTAACCCGAATCTTGCCGGCGCAAGGGCATCTAGAGATCGTTCCGTGGGTCTCCGCCTCTCGGCCGCCAGGGGTTGCGCCGGCGGGGAAACAGCGCACCCTCGCCGCTGGGTTATGCGGCATCCGGTACCCTCAATCTCCGTCGTTCTGCTCGTTAGACGACGCCCTGTTCCATCCAGAAGCCCCAGCTTCGCGGCAGCGCGGCGCCGCCGTTTGCCCTATCGCGCTCCCCTTGCGGCCGCGCTGATGGGATGGCCGCCCCCACCCTGGGTTCACTCGACAAGCAGGCGCAAGCCGCGCAGCGCTCGGATGCGCACCACATCTCCCACGGCATGGGCGGTGGCGGCGCGGGCCTCCCACAGCTCGTTGGCGTAGCGCACCCTGAGATTGCGGCCGCACACGCCGATGACCTCCACCTCCTTGCCGATCATCGCTTCCGAGCCGCAGAGCGACTGCTTCCGCATGACCTGGAAGACCAGGAGGTACATGGCGACGGCGAGGCTGTTCACGAAGCCGTAGCCGGCCAGCGCCCAGGGCAGCGGCACAATCCAGAAGAGGATGAGACCGAACGCCGGCATCCCCAGGAGGACGTGGCACATGACTCACCCTCAGGCTCTGAGATGGCGAGCGGCTCCGCAACCCAGGTGGTGAACAGGACGCCGCGCGGCAATCTCGTCGAAGCGCACCATCAGCCTGCCCAGGCGCCTGGCTTGCGGCGGGCCCCTGCCGGTGGGAACGCCATGATCTTGGGCTTGCCAGCGGGCCCGGCGGAACACCGCCGCAGGTGCCGCCTTCACACTCAGAGCAGCCCACGCCAGCCTTCAAGTCTCTTCGAGGAGCTGCTTGATGAAACGATTGATGCCGGGAGAGGTCCACTCCCGCGGGCCCACGGCGACGGCCACGAGGCGACCGCGCTTGTCGATCAGGAAGCTCTCCGGATGGCCGCTGATGCCGTAGTCTTGCGCCACCGCGCTGCGCGTGTCGAGGAGGCTGCGGAAGGTCCAGCCGCGGCGCTGCATCTGCCGCGTCACCATCCCCTCAACCTCACCGACATTGACGGCGAGCACCACGAACCGCGGATCATCTTGAAACGTTTCCATCAGCTTTTGAATTGAAGGAGACTCCTTCAAGCATGACTGTCACCAGGTGGTCCGAAAGGTGAGGAAGACCACCTTGCCGAGGAAGCTCTGCAGGTCCACGCGGACGCCTCTGGTGTCCTGCAGCGAGAAGGTCGGCGCCGGGGAGCGCGGCTCATACATCTTCATGAACACCGCGTAGCCTTCGGCGTTGCGCCGCAGGAGCGCTTCACGCTCGACCACCTTGCGCGCCAGCAGAACCAGGAAGATCAGGATCAACCCCCCCATGACCCAGACGCCGTAGCCCCGGAAGACGCGCACCGCAGCTTCACCCGTCTTAGTAATCAAGGTGGTGCAACTCCTCTTGTAAACGTTGGCGGTACATGGCCAGGTGGGCCTCCTGCAGCTCCGTCGTGGAGGCCTTGGGGGACGCATCGGGGCTCTCCCTGCGACGCTTGTTCGACCACAGGAAGAGCACACTGCTGAGCAGGAACCCGGCCCCCACCAGGACCGCGAACGGGGTCACCCAGGCGGTGAGATCGAAGCCCCGCTTGGGGGGCGCCGCCAGGATCTTGGCGCCGTACTGGTCGACAAAGTAGGCGATGATCTGTTCCTTCGTCTGACCGGCGGCAAGTTTCTCCGTGATGAGCGCCTTGGCCGGCACCGCCCACCCCTGCATCTCGCAGATAGCGAGAACCTTGTTGCAGCCGCACTGGCAGATGAGGTCGGCGGCCACGTCCTGCATAGTCACCCCTGCGCTCGCCGCATGCCCTGCCCCATGGAGGAGCAGGAACGCGACCAAGAGGATGCCGAGCAGCGTGACGGTTCTCATGGGCGCGACTCCTCTGCTGGGGCTGCGGCGGTGTTCCGAGCGAGCGCGGCGCCGCAAGCGGAGCAGAGCGTTTCACTCCTTGGCGCCAGGCGCCCGCAGCTCCAGCACGAAATTCGACATGGCGCGCCGCACTGCGTGCAGAAAAAGTTTCCGGCCCGCAGGAGATGGCCGCAGGAGCGGCAGCGGTCGGCCGGCGCGGCGAGCGACTCCATCTGCGCACCCGCCTCTGCCGAGAAGGCCGGGACGCCCGCCCCTCTCCGCTCTTCCCCTCGCCGGCGGCGTCGATCCCCCTTGAACTCCCGCGGTCGGGCATCCAGCTCCTGGAGGATCGCAATGGCTGCCTCGGATTGCGCCGCGTGCAGCTCCGCGAAGTCTTCCGCCGAGAGCTTGCCGGTGAGGTGATCGAGCTCCAGATCCTTCAGGGCCAGCAGGGCCGCCTCCTTGCGCTCCCACAGCTCATCGGCGGCGCCCCGCCGGGAGCTCTCCTTGGCGCCCCGGAACCAGCGCGAGAAGGGGTAGCTCACCACGCCGGCCGCAACGATGATGATGGCAAGCTCAAGCAACACGATCATCAGGCGCCCTCCTCGGAAGCGTTGGGGAAGCCGTAGGCGCGCGAGCTTCGCAGCGCCGCGGCAGGGCTGGCGAGCGCCGGCGCAGCCGCGTCCCGCGCCGGCTGCCGACCCTGCGACGGGGCGCGCGCGCCACGCAGCTCCGGCACCGGCAAACCGGTGATGAGGGTGCCGAGGATCCAACCCAGGCCACCCAGCCAGAGCCAGGAGATGAGGGGGTTGATGACCGCTTTCACGACGATGCGGTCGCGCTCCATCTCAGCCAGGATGACGTAGAGGTCCTCCTTCAAGGTTGAGCGCACCGCCACCTCGGTGGTGCTTTGCTCTTGCCGGAAGTGGTACTCCTTGCGGGGTTTCAGCGTCCCGAGCGAGGTCCCCCCGCGCCAGACGCTCAGCGTCACCTCCAGGACCTCCTTCCCCGGCTCGCGCCAGAGGTTGACGGTGTCAAGCTGCAGGCGGTACTCCCGCACGCTCAGGGACTCGCCCCGCAGCAGCCCAGCTTGGTGCTCCGTCTGGAAGGCGCTGCCGGTGATCCCCACGACCATCATGAGGACGCCGAGGTGGATGACGTAGCCGCCATAGCGCCGGCGGTTGCGCCCGAACAGCCCGATGAGCGCCTGCGCCCAGCCCGCCCCCTTCATCTGCTGGCGAGCCCGTGTGCCGCGGTAGAACTCGATGATGATCGAGGCGCCCACGAACGCCGCAAGGCCGAAGCTTATCACCACAAAGGGGTCGCGCAGCCCGCCCAGCACCATGCCGAGCAGCGCCAGCCCGCCCAGCAGCGCCGGCGGCACGAGGTTGCGCCGCAGGTTGCGGGCCGTCGCCTTGCGCCAGGCGATGAGCGGGCAGATGCCGGTGAGCAGCAGCATGGCCAGGAAGATCGGCGCCATCACCTGGTTGAAGAACGGCGGCCCCACCGTCAGCTTCACGCCGCGCACCGCCTCGGAGATGAGGGGGAAGATCGTCCCCCACAGCACCGCGAAAGCGCCGCCGACGAGGAGCAGGTTGTTGAACAGGAAACTGCTCTCCCTCGAGATGAACGAATCGAGCTGGTGGGCGCTCTTCAGCAGCGGCAGCCGCCACACCAGGAGGCTCAACGAGCCAAACAGCACAACGCCCATGAAGCCCAGGAGGAGCGGTCCAACCGAGGCCTGCGCGAAACTGTGCACCGAAGTAATGACGCCGCTGCGGGTGAGGAAGGTGCCGAACAGCGTCAGCGAGAAGGTCGCCATGATGAGCGCCATGTTCCAGACTTTCAGCATCCCCTTCTTCTCCTGGATCATCACCGAGTGGAGGAAGGCGGTGCCGGTGAGCCAGGGCATGAAGGAGGCGTTCTCCACCGGGTCCCACATCCAGAAGCCACCCCAGCCCAACTCGTTGTAAGCCCACCACGAGCCAAAGAGGTTGCCTATGCCCAGGAAGAACCAGGCGAAGAGTGTCCAGTTGCGCGTGCGGCTCACCCACTCATTCCCCACCTTCCCCGCCAGCAGGGCGCCGATGGCAAAGGCGAACGGAACGGTGAAGCCGATGTATCCCAGGTACAGCGTCGGCGGATGGAAGAACATGCCGGGGTTCTGCAGCAAGGGGTTCAAGCCGCGGCCATCAGCCGGCACTTGCGCCGCAAGCTCGAAGGGGTTGCTGCTGAAGTTCGTCAACGCCAGGAAGAAGGTCAGCACCGTGAGCAGCACCGGCAGCACGTAGGGGAAGATGTCGCTCGGTCGCCGCTCGTTCTGCACGATCACCACCACGACCATGAGCGACAGCACCCACACCCAGAAGAGGAGGGACCCTGCGAGACCGCCGTAGAACGCCGACAACGTGTAGACCAGCGACAGATCGCGGCTGGTGTAGCTGGCGACATACTGCAGGGAGAAGTCCCGGGTCACCAGGGCATAGATGAGCGCCGCCGAGGCCACGCTGAGCAGGACGCCGAGCATCACGCCGGCGCCAAGGGCGCTGGCGGTGGAAGCCCCGTGCCGGCGTTTGGCGCCGAGGACCGACACCCCCAAGCCATAGAGTGCCAGCAGGAACGCGAAGAAGAGAGCAAAGCGGCCAAGGTCGATCATGCGCACGACTCCACCGTCGCCGAGCTGCCGTGGCGGGCTTGCGGGCGCTGCGCCGACGGCAGGCGGGCATCAGGTAACCTCTTTGCATTGGTGCGGCCGCAGCCGCCGGAATGCGGTCCATGCGCACGGGGTCGCGCTCCAACTACCGCCGGGGGATCACCCGAACAGGGAGGGAGCAACCAACGTGGCAAAGATGGAGCGCGGCGGCGGATGCGAGCCCTCGCAGGGCGAGGCTGCGTCCCTTACATGGAGGCGAGCGTGAGGCGAGGAGGTCGGAAGAAGGAGGTGTGGAGGAGGCGCACCCGGGGTGGATGGGCAAGCCACCGCAACCGGCTGGCGAACAGCGGCCCCAGCACCAGGGGTAGCGCCGCTACGGCAATGCAGCACCCTGCTGGCGCGGGCGTGGACATATGCCCGCTCTCTTGTAACGTCAGGAGACAGATGTTGAGCAACACCAGGAAGACGCAGAGCGCCAGGATGAGACCCCGCTGCTGGTGGTGGATACGGGCGAGTCTACGCATGCTGGATCGGCTATCCTGAACTGGAAAGGTGTTCATGTCCTTTAAGATGCGCCGCTGGTCGCAGCGCCTCCTTGGTTCCAGCAACGTCCTCAATGCCGCGTCACCGTCTCAGGGCACGATGAAGTTCCCCTTGATGCGCAAGCGCGTCTCCGGTTGGCGCGGATCGTTCGATTTGATCACCGCTTCGAAGAGGTGCGGTCCTTCCATCCCCTTGTGCATCATGACGGAGGTGGTCACGGTTCCAGAGAAGCCGGGCTGCAGGGTGACCTCACGGATCACCATCTCCGGCGGTCAGCACCCCTCGAGCACTTTCATTTGGATCTTCTGATCGCGCCCGAACTCATTGGTGATGCGCAGCTCCGCATCGCCGACGTTGCGGTACACGAACGCATAGGGAGCCAGACGATCAATGTACACCTTGCCGAAATCGACGAACTGGGTGTCAAACTCGATCTTCGGCCCCAACGCCACCGCCGGCCCGCCGGGCGCCGCGGCAAGGGGCGCGAGCTGCGCCGCGGCAGCCGCCCCCGCCGACCAGCTCAGGGCCACGACAGCGGACAGCAGGAGCAGGCCGCACACCGCCACGACGATGCGCGGGAAGCGTTCCAAGACTCTAGCTCGCGCGCGGCAATCTCTCATCTCCCCTCCCTGCTATGCACCGCGTCTGATTTGTGGGAGCGTTCCTCGCCTCTCAAGGGTGGCACGCCATCTTTCATGGCTAACTTCATGCCTGCGTGACCTTAAAACCTTGACCGACATCAAAATCTCGAGGAGGAGCGCATCCTACGGCGGCAGGGCTTCCGCTGGCGCAGAGAGCTAATACCATCCTATAAGTTCCAACACCTCATTCTGACAGGGGGCCTTCTCTCCTCCGCGCACTCCGTAGGAGCGGATCGTAGGGGCGGGGCTTGCCCCGCCCGGCGCTTACGTCTGCGAGGGAACCTTGTCCCCTCGCGCACCCCGCCTTGTAGGGGCGGTTCGCGAACCGCCCCTACGGGATGGGGGTATGGGGGAGCATGGGTCCCTCATAAGCTCCTTGCCAATCCAGCGAGCAACGCCGCAACTAGGTGAGCGAACTTGTGGGACACACCACGAACGGGTGGGATCGAACCTTTGGGGGCATGTCATGTGATAGGATAGGGTGGTGCAAGTGTAGAACTCCCCGCAGCGGGAGTCCTCCCGCCTTCAACAACCGAGAATTCGGTGGAGAAGCCATGGAACTACTCTCTGCTTCAGCAACTGAGCTGGCCCGCGCCATCCGTGCCAAGGAAGTCTCCTCCTCCGAGGCGGTGGAGGCGTACCTGCGGCGCATCGAGGAGATCAATCCCAAGCTCAACGCGGTGGTGGTGGTGACAGCGGAGCGAGCGCGTGCCGAAGCCAAAGAGGCGGATGCGGCGCTGGCGCGGGGCAGCGTGAAGGGGCCGCTCCACGGCCTGCCCGTGACCATCAAGGACGCCTTCGAGACGGCCGGCGTGATCTCCACCGGCGGCACGCTGGGACGAAAAGCGTTCGTTCCGGAACGGGACGCCACCGCCGTGGCTCGTCTGCGCGCCGCGGGAGCCATCATGCTCGGCAAGACGAACTGCCCCGAGCTGAGCCTGGCGTTTGAGAGCGACAACCTTGTCTACGGTCGCACCACCAACCCGTATGACCTGTCGCGGACCCCCGGCGGCAGCTCCGGCGGCGAGGCCGCCATCATCGCCGCCTGTGGCTCGCCCCTCGGCCTGGGCAGCGACGCGGCCGGAAGCATCCGGCTGCCGTCGCATTACTGCGGCATCGCCGGGATCAAGCCGACCACCGGTCGCGTGCCGAGGACCGGCCATTTCCCTTCTCCCGACGGCGTGACGCAACCGCTGTGGCAGGTTGGCCCGATGGCCCGCCGAGTGGAGGACCTGATCCTGGTCCTGCCCATCATCGCCGGCGTGGACTGGTGCGATCCGGCAATCGTGCCGATGCCGCTCGGCGACCCCGCCGGCGTCAAGATCGCCGGGCTGCGGGTTGCGTTCTACACGGATAACCGCATCTTCGCGCCCACGCCGGAGACGGCCGGGGTAGTGGAGGCGGCGGCGAAAGCGCTTGCCGATGCGGGTGCGGTGGTGGAGGAGGCGCTGCCGACGGGGATCGAGCAGACCGCCGAGCTTACCAAGGCGGTGCTTGGCGGGGACGGAGGCGCCACGGTGCAGGGCCTCTTACAGGCCGCCGGCACCACCGAGATGAGCCCGCTGCTGCAACGCCGGCAGAAGATTCGCACCGCGGGGAAGCTGCCGATTGATGAGTTCTACCGCCAGATGACGCGCTGGCAAAAGTTTCAGAGTTCCATGCTGGCGTTTTTCCAGCCTTACGACGTGATCATCTGCCCCGCGAACGCCGCCCCGGCCATGCCGCACGGAACCACCAGCGATCCCGACAAGTTCCTCGCCTTCATGTACACCCTCACCTACAACCTCACCGGCTGGCCCGGCGTGGTGGTGCGGGGAGGAACGTCAGCCGAGGGCTTGCCGATCGGCGTGCAGGTTGTCGCCCATGCCTGGAAGGAGCACGTCGCCCTGGCGGTGGCCCAGCACCTCGAACGTCTGCTGGGTGGCTGGCAGCCCCCGCCGCTGTAAATCAAGGACGACGTGCAGAGGTCCCGTTGATGGCGAGGAAAGCCGCTCTACCGCGGGCTGTTGGAGGACCGACTTCGATCACGAAGCGGCATGAGAAGGGCTCTGATTCATTGCGCAAGCGAGCGCTTATCCACTCCCATCACGCTGCGGAGGAGTGTGCCTGAAATTCCGGGGCTGGAGAGGCCGAAAGAGAGGCAGGTTCAATCGGCGGCTCAGCCTGCATCGCCAGGCCGCGGAAATGCCAGTTGCGGCTGTAACGCTGGCGTCCCCAGGGGGATTTGAACCCCCGTCGCCGGCGTGAAAGGCCGGTGTCCTGGGCCGGACTAGACGATGGGGACGCCGATTCCGGCGAGCAGCACGGGAGGGCGTTACAGGGACGGTGGTCCAACCAGCTTGGTGAGCCGCGAAGGATTCGAACCTTCGACCCACGCCTTAAAAGGGCGTTGCTCTACCGGACTGAGCTAGCGGCCCACCTCCTTGGTTATCAGTCTGCGTTGCGAAGGAGCTGGGGAGGACCGCAGACGCTGCGTTCAGGAGTTCAGGACGAACCCTCGGTTCAACCCTCCCGTTCCAGGTGGCGCGGCCAGCACGTACCGCAGGGAGAGCCTGCGGCCGCAACGGTTCGCCGCCCGACCTGCTGCCTCAAAGCGAGAGTCTGTGGCGCCCCGGCGCACCAAACGACGACTCGGCATTCCGCCGGGGCGGGGAGAGCGAGCCTGCGTTTTGCCGCGAAACATCAAGGGCATCCGGTTGGCTCGCAGGGACGCAAGATACATTACTGCGTGAAAGGATTCCCGTCAAGTTCACCGACTTTCAGCCCTGCCGGCAAGGAACGCGACTCCTGCCGAGGCAAGAGGGGCGCTCGCCCACCACCGCGCCCCTCGCTTGCGTCGCCTGAAGCCGCCGGCTCCGTCGCGGAGGGATTGCCCTGCCGCGGGGGCGCTCCTCTGTCGCGCTGCTCAGCTCACTAGCAAGTTGGGCACCGACAGCGCGGCGATAAGGTAGAGCACCAGGTTGAGGTCCCGCCACTTCCCCAGCGCCAGCTTGAGGAGGACGTAGCTGAGGAAACCAAAGAGCAGGCCATGCGAGATGGAGTAGGTGAACGGCATGAGGACGATCGTGAGGAAGCTCGGGAAGGCGTCCTCCCAGTTCGTAAAGTCGATCTCCCGCACGCCGCGCATCATGTAGACCCCGACGGCGATAAGGGCGGGGGCCGTGGCATAGGTCGGGACGACGGCGATCAGGGGCGTGAAGAACATGGCGAGCAGGAAGAGGACGCCGGTGGTGACGGCGGTGAGGCCGCTGCGGCCGCCCTGGGCGATGCCGCTGGCGGACTCGATGTAGGTCGTCGTCGTCGAGGTTCCCAGCAGGGCTCCCGCGGCCGTCGCCATGGCATCGGCCGCCAGCATCTGGCCGATCTTCGGGATGCTGCCGTCGGCTTGCACCATGCCCGCCTGGTAGGCCACCCCCACCATGGTGCCGACGCTGTCGAAGAGGTCCACAAACATCATGGTGAAGATGGCGCCCCACAAGCCCACCGTGAAGATGGCGGCGAAGTCGAGCCGCAGCGCGATGGGGGCCGGCGAGGGTGGCAAGCTCAGCACGCCTGCCGGCGTGCTTCCATAGCCCAGGAGCATGCCGAGGATCGCCGTGGCCAGAATGCCCGCGAGGATCGCCCCCCGTATTCCCCGCGCGGCAAGGTACATGATGACGAGCAGACCGAAGAGGCCCAGAAAGACGGTCGGCTTGAGCTTGCCGATGGTGATGAAGGTGGCGGGATGGGCCACCACGAGCCCAAGGTTTTGCAGGCCGATGAGGGTGATGAAGAGGCCGATGCCGATGGAGAGGGAGAGGCGCAGGGCGGCGGGGATGGAGCGCACGAACCTCTCGCGCACCCCGACGACGGTGAGGAGGAGAAAGAGGATGCCGCTGTAGAAGACGGCGCCCAGCGCCACCTGCCAGGAGAGCCCCAGGCTCTTCACGAGGGTGAAGGTGAAGAAGGCATTCAGGCCCATCCCCGGCGCCATCATGAGCGGCACGCGCGGCCACAGACCAAGCAGCAGCGTCGCCAGGCCCGAGATGAGGCAGGTGACGGTGATCAGGGCGCCCCGGTCCATGCCCGTCTCGGAGAGAATGGAAGGATTCACGAAGATGATGTAAGCTGCGGTAAGGAAGGTGGTGATGCCGGCCAAAATTTCAATGCGCACCGTGGTGCCGTGTCGCTGCAGCTCGAAGAAACGCTCCATGCCCAGCTCCTCCTGCAACCGCTCGCCGAGAACGCTGCGCTTCCCAGCTTCGAGGCGTCTCCCTTAGCCGGACATCGCGGCGCAGAGACCCCGAGCGGGACGGCGCACGAGCGCGCCGGGCCGGCGTGGTGATCCGGCAGCCGTCCCTCTTCCCGACCAGGCGAGAAGAGCGCGCCCCAAAATCAGGGGTTGCGGCGGCCCCTCGCGCAGCCGCGGGCCGTCCAGGTAAACTCGAATGTTCCACGTGGAACATTGGCGGCCGCTCGCGCAGCCGCGCGCTTGGGGCCGGCGCCGCAGCCGTCACGCAGCCTCTGCATCGCCCCCGGAGTCGCACGCCGGCTGGGCAGGAAGGAAGTGTACCATGATGCAGCCTCTCTTAAACACCCTTGATCACACGGCGCTCCTGGTCATCGACATGCAGAACGCCTACTGCCATCCCCAGGGTGGGATGGCCAAGGGGGGAAAAAATATCAACCTGATGCGGCAGTCGATTCAACCGATCGTGGAGCTGATCCAGCTCTGCCGGCGCCAGGGCATTCCCATCCTGCTCTCCCAGCAGGAGCACTGGGGCAACGCCGACTTGACGCGCCGCAAGCATGCCATCCCCTCCCACCTCGACCGTCAGAAGATCAGCATTGCCGAGCGCGGCACCTGGGACTTCGAGCTCCTCGACGAGATCAAGGCCGTCCTGCAGCCGGAGGACAACGTCTTCGTCAAGCATCGCATGTCCTGCTTCTTCGACACCAACCTGGCCACGCGGCTGCGCATGCTTGACGTCACCCAGCTCATCATCGGCGGCGTCGCCACCAACGTCTGCGTGGAATCAACTATTCGGGACGCCTACTTCCGCGATTTCGACATCATCGTCGTGCCGGAATGCGTCGGCGGCCCCTGGCCCGAGCTGCATGCAAACACCTTGAAGAACGTCGAGATGCTGTTCGGCCGGCTGGTGTCGCTGGCCGATCTCTACACCGCGTTCGGAGCGAGGGTGATGGTGTGACGCGGCGCGCGGCCAAGCTGCGGCGATGAGGGGGCGCGCCAGACGCGCCGCGCAGCGGTGAAGAGCAAATTCACAGTTCCGTGGGACGTTGCGAAGGGTCGCGGCTGGTCAACTCGCCCGCGAAGGAGAGACCCCAGGACGTGGAACCGGTGCGAGGGTGGAACATGGATGCATGGAGAAACGTGTTCCAGAGTTTGTTACGAAGAAGAGAAAGAACCTCGAGGGGATTCACGCTCATCGAGATGCTGCTGGTGGTATCAATCATCGGGCTGTTGGCGGCAATCGCCATGCCGGGGTATCAACTCTACTCTCGCCGCGCGCGCCGCGTTGAGGCGCGCCAGGAACTCGGCCATATCCGCCGCTTGCAGGATAAGTTTTTCGCCGAGAACGGCAAGTACGCGAAGACGGGATCCGAGTTGAGCTACGAACCTCCAATCGGCGCCACCTACTATAAGTACAAGGTGGCTGATGACAAAACTTCCACCGCAACCGGCAAGGCGGGGTTTGATGTTCAGGGAGAACTCTGGACCCTCACCTACGCCACCGGAGAGATTATCTGCAAAGCCGGGTGTTAGGGGTTCGTTGACCTGCGAAACGTACAAGTTGATTCTCCATCCAAGCTTGGCAATACTCTTCTTCCAGAACTTCTATTGTGTGAGATTTAATTTCCGATACTGAAAAACTCGTGCAGGGAACGCTATGAGAGTGGATATTACCTACCATTATCCCCCTGAATTGATGAGTCTCCTCATCGACACAATTCCGCTTCTCAACAAAGCGAAAAAAGATGTGTTTCTGTTTTTCCAAGGTGCTGGGGTGGCGGACTCACTCATGAGGCTTCCCCTTCAACGGTGGAAACAAGACAGGAACAACATAAACAAATTTGAGATTGCCCGGCAAGTTTTAGTCGAACTTAATGCGAGAGGCGAAACATGCTTAAGAGAACGTCGAGAAGTTCTAAAGCGTGTGATTGAATTCGAGTCTTTTTCATCCTGCTGGCCAGCGGATCAGCTCAAAGCAAGGGGATTAGTTGCAGAAATTCAGAAGGTAGTTAACGTCAAGGATAGCTTTACGCGTATGGCAAAAGAACGTGAGGCGACCCAACAAGCCCACATAGCTAAAAAACAGGCTGAGATCGATAAGGCTACCAAAAAGAGAGATGCGATCACAAAGGTAAAAAGTGACCTATCCGCCTTGTTTACCGAAGGTGACAGGCACAGACGAGGAAAGGCATTGGAAGGAGTCTTAAACTCTCTATTCGAGGCTTATGGCATTCTCATACGTGAGGCGTTTTCTCTTCCCGGCGATCAGGGCGAGGGAGTGGTTGAACAAATTGATGGTGTCATTGAGCTTGATGGCCACCTATACTTCGTCGAGGTGAAATGGTGGAAGGAGCCACTTGGTGTTGCAGAAATATCACAGCACCTTGTCCGGGTTTACCATCGTGCCGAAAGTCGCGCAATCATTATCTCTGCCTCTGACTTCACCGCTCCTGCCGTGACTACATGCAAAAAAGCATTGCAGCAGAAGGTAGTGGTGCTATGCACGTTGCAAGAAATCACAATTTTACTTGAAAGAGAGGGTGACCTTCGTGAGTTTATCAAGAAAAAAGCCCAGGCCTCAATAGTTGATGGTAACCCCTACTTCGAGGTCCGCATGTAATCAAACAACGGAACGGGCACCTTGACCGGACATCCCCCTCACCCCCTTCTCTTGCGCTGCACCTGCTTGTAGACGCCGAAGCCGAGGACGATGACGGGGAGCAGCACCACGGAGAGCCAGAAGATGGCCTGCGGCTCGGCGCCGCTGAGCAGGACGGGGCTCCCTTCGATGTCTTTCGGGCGGATGGCGATGAGGTCCTCATCCTGCGCCAGCCAGCTCAGGGTGTTCATGAAGAGGTCGCTGTTCCCCTGCAGCTTGACGGCGTTGTTGCTGGCGAAATCGGAGTCGCCGAACACCACGAGCCGGGCCTGCTTCGGCTCCGGCTGCGCCGTGGGACTGGGGCTGGCCTGCCCCTGGTTCACGTCCACGGTGGCGACCACCGCCACGGAAACCGGGCCGGCAATATCCTTCCCTTGATCGAAGACTGCCTCGCCTTGATCGAGCTTGGCGCGGTCGGTCTCGCCCCAACTGTTCGGGCTTGTCTTCGCCAGGGTCTGCACCGTGATGCCCAGGCCCGGTTTTTCCTTCGGCCGCACGGAGGTGGCGAGGGGGAAGAAGGTGACGACGTTGAACCGATCCGTAATGGGATGCTTCTCGTACGACGAGACAGTGGGGACGACCTCATCCACGCCGAAGAGCCGACTCAGCTTGTCCAGAACGATGTCGTTGCCGAGGACCACGCCATACTTGTCGAGCAGCTTCGCATAGCCGGGGGGGGTATCGGGATCGAGCAGGAAGAGGGCATTGCCCCCCTTGGCGATGAATGCGGTGAGACGTTCGAGCTCCTTCTCGTGGAGCTCCCGCCGGGGACCGGCGATGATGACCGTGGTGGCGTCGTCGGGGACCTTCTCGGCGGTGAGGAGGACGAGGTCCTTGAGGTCGTAGTTGGAGCCGCGGATGGTCGCGGCGATCTGGCTGTATCCATCCTGAGCAGAATTGTCGCTGCTCTTCTCGCCATGCCCTTTCAGGAGGTACGCCGTCTTGTTCTTCTCGCGCAGCACCTTGATGAGGCCGTTCGTCAGATCCTGCTCGCGCGGCGCAACCAGCTTCTCCTCCTTCTTGCCGGCTTTCAGCACCACGGTGCCGTAACTCTTGATGCCGAACTTCTCGGCTTCACGCGGGCTGCGGTCGGGATCAACGAAACGAAAGCTGAACTTCTCGGAGAGGTAGGCATAGCGGTCGAGCAGGTTCTGCATCTCCAGGCGGCCGCCCTGCGCCTCTTCATAGAAGGCGATCACCTCGACCGTCTGCTTCAGGTTGCGCACCACCTGCTGCGTCTGCGGGGCGAGAGTGTAGCGGGCCGTCTTCGTCACGTCGAAGCGCTTCGTATGCTTGGTTGAGAGCACCTCCACCATGACGGCGATGCCAAGCACGACGAGGATCATCAGGGTGGCGGCGAAGCCGTAGCGGGTGGAGCGGCTCCCCAGCCAGCCGCGCAGGCGGGCGAAGTTCACCAGGAGGGCGATGAGGAGCAGCACGAGCCCCACGATGAGGAGGACGACGCTGCTGGTCACCAGGGTTCTGTACGCCAGGCGGACCACCAGGCCCACGGCCACCAGAACGGCCCCGAGGAGACCGAGCCAGGCCGCCACTTGCTGGCTTCGACTCGGATACCCTGCACCCATGCCTCAGCTCCTCCAGCGCTTCGACTCCAGCGAGCGCATGGTCAAGAACAGGCAGAAGACGACGAAGTTGAGGTAGAAGACGATGTGCTGCGTATCAATGACGCCCTGGGCGAACATCGTGAAGTGCTCGATGATGGAGATGTGGCGCAGGATGCGCCCGATCGTCGGCCCTGTGAAGGTGTCGGCGAAGCCGATGGCCCAGATGAGCAGCAGCGTCCCGAAGGTGCTCACCACGGCGACGATCTGATTCTCTGTCAGCGATGAGATGAAGATGCCCAGGGCGATGAAGGCGCCCCCCATGAGAAGCATGCCGAGGTAGCCGGAGAGGATGGGGCTGATCTCCGGGCTGCTCACCGCGCCCACAATCAACGGGTGGGCGGCGGAGATCGCCAGGGCCAGCGCATAGACCGTGAGGCAGGAGGCGAACTTCGCCAAGCCCACCTCGATATCGCGCACCGGGTAGCTCAGCAGCAGCTCGAAGGTACCCTGTCGCTTCTCCTCGGCGAAGAGCCGCATGGTGAGCATCGGCACGATCAGCAGCGCGATGATGCTGGCGTTCTCGAAGAGCGGCCGCAGCACCCCCTCGTTGACGTTCAACTGGTTCAGGAGCTGGGGCTGCTGCACTGCCTGGAAGCTGATGAGACTGAAGAACGCCAGGTTGCTGTAAAAGAAGTAGCCCGTAATGAGGAGGTAGAACGCGATCACCACGTACGCGATGGGCGACCCAAAGTAGGTGCGCAGCTCCTTCTTGTAGATTGCCCAGAAGGCCTGCATCACGCCACCCCCTGCTCTTCGGTGACGAGTTGGATGAAGATCTCCTCCAGGCTCATGCTCAGCGGCCGCATCTCAAGCAAGCCCCACTGCCGGTCATGCACGGTGCGCGCCAGCTCGCGGCGCACGTCCACCTCCCTGGAGCTTGTCACCTGGAAGGCGTGCACCGTCGGCTGAGCGCCGTCGCCGCGCGGCATCTCCTGCGGCGCCACGTCGAGGACGCCGGGCACTCCCCGCAACGCCTGCTGCACCTGCGGCAGCGGTCCGTCCACCTGGAGGTACAGGGCGCGGCCTTTCTGCAGGCGCGCGTGCAGGTTCTCCGGCGTATCGACGGCCACGATCTTGCCGCGATTGATGATCGTCACCCGCTGGCAGATTTGGTTCACCTCCGGCAGGATGTGCGAGCTCAGGATGACGGTGCGGCGACCCGCCATGTTCTTGATCAGCTCGCGAATCTCGACGATCTGCTGCGGGTCGAGGCCGATGGTGGGCTCGTCGAGAATAAGGACCTCCGGGTCGTTCACCAACGCCTGGGCGATGCCCACCCGCTGGCGGTACCCCTTGGAGAGCTTGCCGACGGTGCGCTGCGTCATGTGCGCCAGGCCGCACTCCTCCAGCACTTTGGCCACGCTGCCCTGGCGCTGCCGGCGTGGCACGCCCTTCACCTCCGCGACGAAGTTGAGGTACTCGCTCACTCGCAGCTCACTGTAGAGGGGCACCCCTTCGGGCAGGTAGCCGATGCGCCGGCGCACCTCGAGGGGTTCGGAAAAGACATCGTAGCCAGCGACCGTGGCGCTCCCCTCCGTGGCGGGAAGGAAGCAGGTGAGGATGCGCATCGTGGTCGTCTTGCCGGCGCCGTTCGGCCCAAGGAAGCCGAGCACCTCTCCGCTCTGCACCTCGAACGACACCTTCGAGACCGCTTCGATGTTGCCGAACCGCTTGCTTAGGTTCTTTACCTCGATCAAGGATGAGACTCCTCGGGCTCCCCTGTCGGGGAGGAAACGAGGTCTGGCGCAAGCTCTTCCCCCGCGGCTTCACGCAGCGCCGCCGGGGAACCATGCCGACGTGCACGACCTTTCCATGGCGGAGTGCCACGCGCCGACATCTGACGGGCACCGTCCCTCAGGGATGCTTCCTGATCGTGGCCTTTCATGGTACGAGACCCCGGCTCGGAACACAAGGCCACCTCAGGCCTCTCCGGCCACGCTCCGTCCATGAACAGCCTCAGAAGCAGCAGGGCGCGCGCCGCGGGGGCACCCCTACTCGGGCTTCGCGGCGCGGCGACGGCGGAGCCGCGATCGTTCCCCTCCACTCCGGACCGGAGCCAGCGGGCTCCGCGGGGCCGGCGCGCCCTCCTCACCACGCGCGTCCCGAAGCAACATCGCTGCTCCGGGACGCACCGCTCATCCCACGGCTTTAGTGCATATGCCCATGATGGCCATGGCCGCCCTTCTTCTCCTCCTCTTCCTCCTCGGGCTTGTCGGTGATGAGCGCCTCGGTCGTCAGCATCACCCCGGCGATGCTCGCCGCGTTCTGCAACGCCGTTCGCACCACTTTCGTCGGATCGATGATGCCCCAGTCCATCAAGTCGCCGAACCGATCCAGTTGCGCGTCGTAGCCGTAGGAGGCGGAGGCATTCGCCTGCACCTGCTGCAGCACAATGCTCCCCTCCTTGCCGGCGTTGTTGGCAATCTGCTTCAGCGGCTCGGCGAGGGCCTGGCGGACAATGGCGAGGCCAAGCTGCTGGTCACCTTGCAGCTTCTCCTGGGCCATGGCGGCGGCCGCCCGCACGAGCGCCACGCCGCCGCCGGGCACGATGCCCTCCTCAACGGCGGCGCGGGTGGCATGCAGCGCATCTTCCACCCTGGCTTTCTTCTCTTTCATCTCCGCCTCGGTCGCCGCGCCTACCTTGATCACGGCAACCCCGCCCACGATCTTGGCAAGTCGCTCCTGCAACTTCTCGCGGTCATAGTCCGAGGTCGTCTCCTCGATCTGCGCGCGGACCTGCTTGACGCGGCCCTCGATGTCCTTCTGCGATCCAGCCCCCTCGATGATCGTGGTATTGTCCTTGTCGATCTGGATACGCTTGCACCGCCCAAGGTCGTCCAGGGTGATGTTCTCGAGCTTGATGCCGAGGTCTTCCGAAAGGACGCGACCTTTCGTCAGGATGGCGATATCCTCAAGCATCGCCTTGCGCCGGTCGCCATACCCTGGCGCCTTCACGGCGACGCAACTGAGGGTGCCGCGGAGCTTGTTCACCACCAGCGTCGCCAGCGCCTCCCCCTCGACATCCTCGGCCACGATGAGCAGCGGCCGAGCGCTCCTGGCGATCTGCTCGAGCAAGGGGAGGAGATCGCGCATGGAGCTGATCTTCTTCTCATGCAGGAGGATGTAGGCGTTCTCCAGCGTCACCTCCATGCGCTGCGGGTCGGTAACGAAGTAGGGCGACAGGTAACCGCGGTCGAACTGCATCCCCTCGACCACTTCCAGCTCGGTGTGCAGGGTCTTGCCCTCCTCCACCGTGATGACGCCGTCCTTCCCCACCTTCTCCATCGCCTCGGCGATCAAATCGCCAATGGTTTGATCGTTGTTGGCGGAGATGGTTCCTACCTGGGCGATTTGGGTCTTGGACTGGGTCCCCTTGCTGAGCTTTTTGAGCTGCGCAATCGCCAGCTCCACTCCCCGCTCGATGCCGCGCTTGATCTCCATGGGGTTGTGACCGGCGGCGACACCCTTGATCCCCTCCCGGTAGATGGTGTGCGCCAGGACGGTGGCGGTGGTGGTGCCGTCGCCGGCGACATCGCTGGTCTTGCTGGCAACCTCGCGCACCATGCGGGCGCCCATGTTCTCGAACGGATCGACAAGCTCGATCTCCTTGGCCACGGTCACCCCGTCCTTCGTCGACGCCGGGCCGCCGAACTTCTTCTCGATCACCACGTTACGTCCCCGCGGCCCCAGGGTTACGGTAACGGCCTTCGCCAGCGTCTCTACACCCTTGAGAATTTTGTGTCGCGCATCGTCGCGATACAGGAGCTGCTTTGCAGGCATCATCGTACCTTTCTTGTTGGCCCTCCGGGCAGGCGTTAGACGTTCGCGACGATGCCCAGGACATCGTCCTCCCGCATGATCAGGTACTCCTCACCATCGAGACGCACCTCAGTCCCCGCATACTTCCCGAACAGCACCCGGTCGCCGGCCTTCAGCTCGAGTGCCCTGACGGTTCCATTCTCGAGGATGCGTCCGTCGCCCACCGCGATCACATGCCCCTCTTGGGGCCGTTCCTTCGCCGTATCCGGGATGATGATGTCCCCGTGGCGCACCTCTTCTTCTTCAACACGCTGCACCAAAACGCGATCATGCAACGGTTTCACGTTCATTGACAACTCCTTTCCTGAGCCTAGCAAGGGGTAGGGGAAGGCGATCCTCTCCTCTCTCAGGGCAAAGGTGACGCCATGCCGCCAGACTTGCCGAGGCGCCGAAAGAAAGCATCGCAACCCCTTGTGTTTCAAGGTCTTTCGAACAGACTTCCGGACGTAACCCAGCGCCGCGTCTTGCCACTTTGACAAAGACGCCGAGGAGGCAAGACGCTCTTCTCATCTTGGCAAATACCTTCCCCTCGCACCCCTCTCTGCAGTCACAGCCGGGGGCCTGACCTAGTATCGTGTCCCCTACGTTCCATCACCTAATCCTGAGAGGGGACCTTCTCCCCAACCGCGCCCGCGGGGACTGATCGTAGGGGCGGGGCTTGCCCCGCCCGCAACCTCAGTCTGGGAAGGAACCGTGTCTCCTCGCGCGCCCCGGCTTGGAGGGGCGGTTCGCGAACCGCCCCTGGGCGTGTGGGAGAGCATGGGTTCCTCACAAGCCCCTTGCCAATGCAGCGAACAGCGCCGCAACGATGTGAGCGAACTTCTGAGACGCAACACTAGCTTCTCCCGCCGGCTCGCGCCTAGATCGCTCGGGCCTGTTGAGGGACCAGCAGAGACCGGCGCAACCGTGAGACGGGTGCGGCAAACACCCACCCCTTTACCGTCCGCCCAGCCAAGGGGGAGGCGCAGGGAGCATCACGCTCAGGACGCGGTAACGCCCAAGAGAGCTGCGAAAGGTGTAATTGCCGTGAGGAACTGCGCCAGCATCGCCGCCGTCGCTCCCCAGATGACCTCACCTTGGTAGTCGTAGAAGAGAAGCTCACGTCGGCTGCCATCCGGCAAGAGACGGTACTCAACGCGCAGGTTACGCCGCTGCATCACGTGCGGCAAGGGAACCTCGATCAGGTAGGCAACTTCGCGCTGGGAAATCTTGAAGTCATAGGGATACGGGATGATCCCCACCAGGGGAGTGACGAGGAAGTTCGTCACGGTGAAGTAATCATCCAGCTTGCCGACGATATCGATGGCGTTCGGCTCAACGCCCATCTCTTCGAAGGTTTCGCGCCGCACCGTATCCTCGATGCAGCGGTCGCCGTCATCAATCAGCCCGCCAGGGAAGGAAATCTGGTGCTTGTGATGCGCCACGCCTCCGGAACGGCGCGCTAGGAGGAGATGAATCTCCCCCTCCTTCTGATACAGCGGCACCAGCACACCGGCACGGCGCCGCGTCTCCCCTTGGGGAGCCAACTCCATGCGGGGACGATTCTCGAGAATTGTCCGGATGTGGCGGGCGACCTGTTGCATCACACAGCACCTGGATTGTGGAAAGGGAAGGCGCCAGGCAAGGAGCCCTGCGCCGCATTGCTCCGCAACGACTGCGTGAGGTAATGTAAACACAATGGCGGGGTGCGTCAATGCGCAAGGCGGAACATCGTGCCCGCGGCCCTCGCGCGGCGTGGGTCGCGAGGCCAGCCATGGATCGCGGCAGGCCGGCGGCCGCGTGGCGATCATCACCCCCTCGGGTGGCCTGGGGGTGGAGCTGACCGACCTCTATGAAGCCGCCGGCCTGCAGGTGCCGATGCTCTCGCCCGCGCTGCAAGCTGAGATCGCCGCCGTCCTTCCCCCCTTCGGATCGCCTGCCAACCCCATCGACGTCACCCCCGTCTGGGCGCAGTTTGCCGCCCTCTACCGGCGCATCATCGAGCTGCTCTGCCGCAGCGATGAGGTGGACATCATCGTGCCGTGCATCGTCCTGAGCGCCACGCGCATGCCCGAGCTGATCGAGGCCGTGCGCGACACCGTGCTGCGCTGCCAGCGTGAGGAAGGCCGCTCCAAGCCAGTGGTCATCGCCTGGGGCTCGCTGCGGGAGTACCAGCACCATCAGGCCATCCTGGAGGAGGCGGAAATTCCCTGCTATCCCTGGAGCCAGGCCACAGCCGCCGCCATCGCCGGCATGGTGCGGTACGCGCGGGCGCGCCGACGCGCCTTGCTCCAAGCCGCTTCGCCGGCGTGATTCCCGTCGCCCAGCCGATCTCCCGCGCCTGGGGGCTGGGGGAGAGAAGCCTTGCCGAACGGGTCACCGTCCACTATACTTGCGGCATTCCTTGCGGCGTAAGGACATCAACGGGACTCAGCGGCGATGCACCTCATTCACCCGCGCCTCTGGTCGGCAGCGCTTGCACTCCTCCTCACCCTGTCGCTGGGTGTGTTGGGACCGCTCGCCTCCGGACATCTCCACGCCGCACCGGCGCCGAGTCTCTATAGCGTGCAGTGCCCCATCTACGCCTCCACGCGAGTCCCCCCGACAGCGCGTCACTCGCAGCCGCCGGCCGTCGTCTTGCCTGCCATCACCGCGCACGAGCCGGCTCTCCGACATACCCCTCCCAGCCCGTCGCCATCGCACCGCCTGTCGCAGCGCGCCCCTCCCGCGTTTTCGAGCATCTGAAGGCGAGCGTCCACCGCCATGCCCGAGCCCGCCTTTGCCTTGTCATGCAAGGCGCCTGCTCGGCGGCGGCAGGGCGCGCTATGCTCCGACGCGCGGGCGCCGGCGCGGCGCCATTCCGGGAGAGGAGCGCAACGGATGCGTCAAGGGTCATTGCTTGCCATTCTCCTCTTGCTCACTAGCCTGTGGAGCGTCGCCTCGAGAGCTAACGCCCAGAGCGCCATGCAGGCAGATATCGAGGCGCTCAAGCGGCTCGTAGGAGAGCTGCAGAGCAAGGTTGAGGCGCAGCAACGGAAGATTGAAGCGCTGGAGGCGAAGCAAGAGGCCGCGGCGATTGAAACGGAGTTGAAGCCCACACCCCCGCCGCCCCCCTCAGCGCCCGCGACGTTGGCCCCAGGAAGGCGGCAGCCGGCAGCCGCGGGCGGCCTCCTGGCGAGAATCCCCCAGATCGGCGTGGTGGGTGACATTGTTTATACCGGCACGGAACGCTCCGAGGACGCGGACGGCAACGACCGCTTCCGCTTCCGCGAGCTCGAGGTGGTGCTGGGCGATTTCGTCGATCCCTACACGAGGTTCGATGCCGCCGTGGTCTGGTCCGACGGGGAAGAGGTGGAGATCGAGGAAGCCTTCGTGACGCACTTTGGGCTGCCCTATGGCTTGGGAATGCGCCTGGGCAAGTTCCGGCCGCGCATCGGACGCATCAACCTGAAAGACCTCAACGCCCTCCCCTTCGTGAACGAGCCGCTGGTGATCAGTGAGTACTTTGGCGAGGAAGGCTTCGCCGCCACCGGGCTAGAGCTCAGCCGCTTCATCCCAAACCCCTGGGACCTCTTCATGGAGGGGAGCGTCGCCTTCGTCGACGGCGGCAACGATGTGAGCTTCGGCGGCAACAGCCGACGGCCCATCCTTGTCGGTCATCTGCGCAGCTTCTTCGATTTCTCCGACCGCCTCGGGTTGCAGCTTGCGTTGACCGGCATGCTGGGCAGCACGGATGTGGACCGCACGATGGAAGCCTTCATCGGCGGAGCCAGCATGTCCTGGCACTACCAGCCGCGGGAGTTCTTGCGCCTCACCTGGCTGACCGAGGCGTACGGTCAAGACCGGCGCCAGGAAGCCCCGGGGATCGAAGCCAATCCGCTGGGATTCTTCAGCAACCTCGACCTGCGCTTCCACCCGCGCTGGTCCGTCGGGGCGCGCTACGATCTCGTCGAGCCGCTGGGGCTTGCCCGGCGTGATGGTGACCGGGACCAGGCCATCGCCGGCTACCTCACGTTCCACCAGAGCGAGTTTGCGCTCTTCCGCTTGCAGCTCCAGCACACCGAGTTCGCCTCCGGCAGAGAGGATGATGCGATCTTCCTGCAAACGCGGGTGCAGATCGGCGTGGACCGGCATGCGTTGCAGTAGCCCGCGGGGGGACGCCATCGGCCTCCCGCCCGCCAGAGACGGAACAGAGTTCGGCGTCGGGCAGAGGGGTGAGGACAAGGGCATGACAACTCGTCAACAGTGGCGCTTGCGCGCGGCTTGCCTGCTGTGGCTCGGCATCATCGCGGGACTGGCCCTGCTGCCGGCCGCGGCAAGCGCCAAGACGCTGCGCGTCGTAGCAACGCACGCCATGTTCGGCGCCCTGGCACGCGAGCTGGGCGAAAACGCCGTCGAGGTTCACGTCATCGTCCCGCCCCAGCGTGACATCCACTTCCTGGAACCGCGGCCCAGCGATGTCCTGAAGCTGGCGCGGGCACAGCTCTTCATCCACTCGGGCCTGGACCTGGAGCTCTGGCGCGGCCCCCTTGTCGAAGCCGCCCGCAACCGCCTCGTCTTCCCCGGCGCCGCCGGCGACTTCGATGCGGCCGTCGGTGTGCCGCTCCTGGATCCCCCAAGCCGCGACGCCTCGCGCGCGGAAGGGGATGTCCACATCTTCGGCAACCCCCACTACTGGCTCGACCCGGAGAACCTCCGCATCGTCGCCCGCCGCCTGGCGGAAAAACTGGCCACGCTGTTGCCGGAACGCGCCGCCCAGATCACCGCCACGGCGCAGCGCTTCGATGCGGCGCTGCGGGAGCGCATCGGCGCGTGGCGGGCGCGCTTCGCCCCTTACGCCGGCCAGGAGATCGTCGCCTACCACAACAGTTGGCCCTATTTGGCGCAGTTCCTGGGGGTGCGCATCACGCTCTTCTTGGAGCCAAAGCCGGGCATCCCCCCCTCCGGGAAGCACCTCGCCACCATCGTCGGTCTCATGCGCTCGCGCAACCTGAGGGTCATCATCAATGAGCCCCCCTACCCGACGCAGCCGGCGGAGGTGGTGGCGCAGCGGGTCGGCGGCAGGGTCGTGCTGCTGGCGCAAGTCCCGGGAGCTCTCCCCCAGACCGACACGCCAGTGAGCTTCTTCGAGGTCCTCGTGGGGCGCCTGGCAACAGCTCTCGGTCAGGGACGAGGCTGAGGAGCGTAGGAGGCATGGGATACCTTCGGCGCCTCGGCATGGTCCTCATCACGGTTGCCGCGCTCGCCGGCGCCGGCTGCGCGGGGGACGGCGCTCCGCCGGCATCTCCCCAAGCGCAGCCCGAGCGCGCCACACCCCCGGCGGCCCCGCGGTGGTACGGCGTGGTCCGCCTCGGCATGAGCAAGGACGAGGTGCTGCGCGTGGTCGGGCGCCCCTTCCACGTGCGGGCCGATCCTGGCGAGGTTGAGGAGGTGTGGACCTACCAGCGGATTCGTATCTTCCGCACCATTCTGCCCAGCGGTAGTGAGCGAGAGTCGCGGGTGCGGCTCTACTTCCAGAATGACCGCCTGGTGCGGGTGGACCAGGTGCCGTAAGGGAGGGCGCCGCAGTGACGCGGACGCCGCTGATCAGCTTGACGGAGGTGTCGCTCGGCTACAACGGGCAGCCGCTCCTGCGCGAGATCAGCTTCAGCGTGCTGGTTGGGGAGTTCCTCGCCATCCTGGGGCCGAACGGCGCCGGCAAGACGACGCTGGTGCGCGCCCTGTTGGGCCAGCTCCGCCCTCTCGGGGGCCGCCTCGAGCGCGCCGCGGTGCAGGGCGAACGCTTGCGGACCGGCTACGTCGCCCAGAGCGCCAGCCTCGACCCGATCTTCCCGTTCAGCGTCGCCGACATCGTGCTGCAGGGACGCCTGGGGCGCCGCCACGGCCTGCAACGGCTCAGCGCCACCGACCGCGACGAAGCGGCGCGCTGCCTCGACGAGGTGGGGCTCTCCCACCTCGCCACGATGCCGTTCCGCGACCTCTCCGGCGGCCAAAAACAGCGGCTGCTCATCGCCCGCGCCCTGGCGACCCAGCCGCATCTCCTGCTCCTCGACGAACCGACGCGCGGCCTCGACCTCGCCTCGCGTCACGCTATCCTGGACCTCATCGCGACGCTGCACCGCAGGCGAGGCCTGACGATCGTGCTCATCACCCACGTGCTCGCCGAAGCAACACGGCTCGCCGAACGCGTCGCCCTGGTGCATCACGGCCGCGTCACCTCCGGCGCCACCGCCGAGCTCCTGCAGCCTGATCGCCTGGGTCGCCTCTACGACATGGACGTGGAACTTCTCGAGGAGAGCTGATCCCCAAGGAGCGCTGAGGACGTGGAGAGCCTCTGGAACTTGCCATTCTTCCAAGACGCGTTGACCGCAGGGGTCCTGCTGGCGATCCCCTGTGCCATTCTCAGCGTCTACGTTGTGCTGAACCGGCTGGTGTTCCTCACCGCAACGCTCGGGCAGTGCGCGGTGGCCGGTTTTGGTTTGGGCTTCCTCATCGGCTGGCAGCCCTCGCTCGTCTCCCTGCTCCTCGTGCTTGCTGTCGTGCCTGCCTTCCTGCGCGGCGGCTCCGGCGGCACGGCGCCGATGGACAGCGTGCTGGGCATGCTCTTCGTCACGGCTTGGGCCAGCAGTATCCTGTTTATCGCCGGCAGCGCCGTCGGTCGCGAGGAAGTGGTGAATGCTATTGAAGGGAACGTGCTCACCATCTCCGCCGGGCAGCGCTGGCTTCTGGCGGCCCTGGCGGTGGGGGTGCTGCTGCTGCACCGCTTCGCCTCGCACGATTTCCTCTTCGTGGCGTTCGACCCGGAGATGGCGGCCAGCCTCGGCTACCACGTCCTCCTCTGGCGCCTCTTCCTGTACGGCGCCCTGGGCATGAGCATCGGCATGACGACCAGAATCGGCAGCATCCAGCTTGTCTTTGCCCTACTGGTTTTCCCCGCCATGGTAGCGTTGCGCTTGAGCCACGACCTGCGGCGCATCTTCATGCTGGCGGTTGGCGCCGCGGTGGCAATGAGCCTCCTCGGTGTCGTGCTGTCGTTCACGCTCGACGTGCCCACAGCCTCCACGATCGTGGTCCTGCTTGGGCTCCTCTTTTGCGCCTCCTTGGTGGTTCGCCGCTGCCGAGCGCGGCTTTAGGCGCGCCGCACTCCGCGCCGCGCCATGCCGCGATGACACCCGCCGGCCCGCGCCGTCCCCAGCGGCTCGTCTCCGCCGCCTTGCCAAGCGAGGGCGAGGGCTTCATCATCGGCAGGCGGTCCCGCCGGCGCAGGGCCCACTCCCGTGCCGCACCGTGATGGCGCCAGGCCGCGCTGGCTACTCCTCCTGTTCCCCGTAGGATGGCACGATGAAACGCGCTGGAACGCTTGCGGGAATCCTCCTGCCGCTGCTCCTCCTGGTGGCGCCGCTGCCGGAGTCCCTCAGCGCCTATCGGCTGCCCGGCGCGCTGGTCATCTTCACCATCCTCTTCTGGATGACGGAGGTGCTGCCGGCGGAGCTCACGAGCCTCATCTTCCTCCTCCTCCTGGCGATTCTGAAGGTTGCGCCGAACAGTGTGATTTTCAGCGGCTTTACGGCCGGCGCCTGGTGGCTCGTCTTCGCCGGCTTGACCCTCGGGGCGGCGGTGCAGAAGAGCGGGCTTGGTCGGCGCGTCGCCCTCCTGCTGCTGAGGGTGGCCGGCACCTCGTATGCCCAGGCACTCTTCGGGCTCATGCTCGCCGCCTTCCTCCTGGCGTTCCTCATCCCGTCGAGCTCCGCTCGAGCGGCCCTCATGGTCCCCCTGGCGATCGGGGTGGCCGAGGCCTTTCAGGTCGCCCCTCTTTCGGCGGCCGGGGCCGGGCTGGTGCTCGGCGTCACCGCCGCCTGCCACTTCCCCGCTTTCGGCATCCTCACCGCGACGGTCCCCAACCTCGTGCTCCTCGGCACGGCGGAGTCGCTCTACAACACCACCTTCCTCTACGGCACCTGGGCCTACCTCCTGATGCCAACCGTCGGCATTGCCAAGTTCTTCCTGACCTACCTCGTCGTGCTCCTGCTCTTCGGCCGCGGCGCGCCGCGCCGAGGAAGCTCTCCGCACCTGCAAAGGAGCGGCGCGTGGGAAGCTCCCGGCCCCCTCAGCGCCGAGGAAAAGCGGCTCATCATCATCCTGGGCCTGGCCCTGGCGGGGTGGAGCACGGACAGCCTGCACCAGATCAAGGCGAGCTGGATCGGCCTCGGCGCCGCGGCGCTCGCCCTCCTGCCGCGTTTGGGGACGCTCACCCCGCTGGATTTTCGCACCCGCATCAACTACAGCGCCCTCTTCTTCCTCGCCGGCATCCTCGGGCTGGGAAGCACGCTGCACGCCACCGGCGCCGGCAAGGTGCTCGGCACGTACCTGTTCACCTACGTGCCGCTGGCCTCGATGTCCGAATCCGCGCGCGTCGCCGTGGTGGCGCTCTTCTCAGCTCTGCTCGGCCTCTTCACTACGGTGCCGGCGCTGCCCGCGGTGCTCACGCCGATCCTGGGCAGCCTGGCGCAGCAACAGCAGCTTGACCTTTCGCGGCTCCTCGTGATGCAAGTCCTCGGCTTCAGCGTTGGGTTCTTCGTCTACCAGATGCCGCCGTTCGTCCTGGCGCAGGGATTCGGCTACTTCAGCGCCCGCCAGGGGACGCGCTTCCTGTTGCTGCTGACGGCCCTCTCCTTCCTCATCATCGTGCCTCTCAGCATTGCCTACTGGCGGCTCATCGGCTACCTGTCATAACGGGCCGACCGGCCGCGGACCCCACTACCCACGGCCGCAAGGGCTAAAAACGGCAAGGCGGCGGGAGCCCGGCTGCCGCGCGCCGCCAAGCGTCATGACACCAACGCAGGCAGGGTCGCTCCTCCCGCTTGGACGGGAAGGCCGGCCCCTTCCGCCGGGCCGCTACTTGCAGCGGCCCGTGGGGGCATCCTGGCCAGGAGACCTGCGACACGGCCTTGATTTTTTCAGCCGCGGGCGGTATCAAGAATGGTTGCAAGGCGGCATAGCCAAGTGGTAAGGCAGAGGTCTGCAAAACCTCCACCCCCGGTTCAAATCCGGGTGCCGCCTCCAAGTTTTACCTCTCCCCCTGGCGCCGCGTTTCCTGGTTTCTCCACAACGCCTTCATCATGCCATGTAGGGGGGAAGTCTTTATGGGCGACCCTTGCTCCGCCACAGCCCCACTCCCCGCGACCTGTAGGGGCGGTTCGCGAACCGCCCCTACGATGAGGGGTGCGCAAGGGGGCGCGGCTGCCGCGCAAATCTCTGCGATCTCATGTGAGCAACAGCACAACTAGGAGCGACGCTCCTGCCGCGCTTGCCAGAATGCATAGAGCAAGCCGGTGACGCCCGTCCCCAGGGTTACCGAAATGACCAGCGAGAGGGATTCCATGCGGGTTCTTCCTTTGCCGCAGCTCACGGTACGTCTCCGTTGAGCCTGCCGTTTCTCTCTCCGGCGTCCTTCCATCGGCAATTGGTCGGGAGGGATGAACTGGGAACCTCGTTTACTCAGTGATCTGAACTTCCTGCTCGTCCCTTACCCCAAACGACGTGCACGCCAAGGTTATTCTTGCAAGGTGCCGGCGCACTCCTCTTTCCTCCCCGCTACGGCTGCTCCTGGCGGCCGTGTGCGCGCCCCTGCGTTCCTTCAGGATCGGCGCCCTGCTCGCCTTGATTTTCGTCTGCCCCGTAGGCTATCTCTACGAACGAGCGGTGTTGCTCATCGCCGCTGGAGTCGGCACGCCGCCTCCGCCCGATGTCAGCCAGGCCGAGGAGGGTGCGCCCGGGAACGCAGTGATCGCACCCGGGCTGCTCCAAAGGCCGAGGCGTTGGAACAGCGGATGGCCAATCCACCCGGAACCCTGAACCAGCTCGTCGACCTGTTGCGGCAGTACCGGCTCAGCGCCGTCGCCATGGCGGCGTGCGAGCTGGACCTCTTCAGCGCCCTGGAGGACCCGGAGCAGAGCATCGAGGGTCTCGCTGCCCGCTGCGGCGCCTCAGCCCTGGGCATGGAGCTGCTCTTGAACGCCTGCGCCGCCCTCGGCCTGGTTCACTGCGGGGCGCGCGAGGGAGGGCGGCGCTACAGCAACAGCGCCCTCGCCCAGGTCTACCTCGTGCGCAGTTCCCCTCGCTTTATCGGCAGCGCGGCGATGCGGCAATACCACGTGCTCTACCAGACGTGGGGACGCCTTGCCGAGGCGCTGCGCACGCAGCGCCCCGTTCAACCCTACGGCAGGGAGGGCCTCGCCTCGATGTCGGACGAGGAGGTCCGCGCGTACGTGCTGGGCCTCTACGAACGCGGGCGCGACGGCGCGCGCGCCTTCGCGCGCCGCCTGGACCTCTGCGATCGCCGGCATCTCCTCGATGTTGGGGCAGGGGCCGGCACCTACTCCTTCGAGCTGCTCGAGCGCTCTCCGCACCTGCACGCCACGCTCTTCGAGCTACCGCGCGTCTTGCGGTTCACCCGGGAGCTCCTCGGCGGCGTCTCCATCGCGCCACGTGTTCGGCTGCGAGAAGGCGACTACCATGAGGACGACTTGGGGAGCGGCTACGATTGCGCGCTCCTCTCCAATATCCTGCAAACCGAGTCGGAGACCTCGTGTCAAGCCTTGCTACGGAAAGTATTCGCGTCGCTGGAGCCGGGCGGCCTCCTGATCGTGAATGGGATCATGCACGACGCGACGTCGCCCGCGGAGCTGGAGCAAGCACTCTTCTCCCTCTCCATGCTCCTCTACTTCCCTGAAGGGCGCGCCCACGCCGCGGACACCGTCACCACCTGGCTGACGGAAGTCGGGTTCACCTCCATCACCACCTCGCCCCCGGAGCCGCCGGCCATCCACACCCTGATCGCGGCCCGCAAGCCGTAGGCGCCCTGGCCGTCGCCCCTGCCCGTAGCCGCGGAGGCGCTGCGCCAGCCGCAGGAGCCGCCGCGCCCCGGCGAGCGCGGCATGCCGCTCCGCGGCGGAAGGGCGGGCGAGGAGCAGCGGCTGGCAAAGCCGCCCTTCAGCTTGGCATCCCGGCGCGCGCTGAGAGGGCCGGCGCACATCAGCCCCTTTCCACTCCCCTTGCCCATGCCCGGACGAGGAGAAGCGGCATGCCGACCGAGACCCCCAGGGGAGGCGCTCGGGCCACCTAGCGAAAGGCGAAGCGATGCACGACCTGCGCTCGTTCCTTGATGAGCTGGCGCGACAGGACGACCTCCTGCGTCTCACCCAGGAGATCAATCTCAACTATGCCGCCGCGGTCTTCTCCGCCACCTCGAAGGCGGTCCTCTTCGAGCATCCAGCAGGCTATGACGCCGCCTTGGCGGGGAGCGTCTGCGCGACGCGGTCAAAGATCGGCTTGGCCTTGAATGTTCCCGAGCGGGAGCTTCTGCCGACGCTCCGCCAGCGTCTCGAAACCTTGCCCGAGCCGGTGCTGCTGCGGGACGGCCCGGTGAAGGCGCAACGCTACGTGGGCGCCGAGGTGGACCTCACGGCGCTCCCTATCCACCTGCAGCACGAGAAGGACGGCGGTCCCTACATCAGCGCCTCGATGGATATCACGAAGAATGAGGCGGGCGGCCACAATCTCGGGCTGCGGCGTCTCATGGTCGTTGACGAGCGGCATACCACCATCGACCTGCGCGCCCCCTCCGATCTGCGCAACGCCTATCGCCGGGCGCTCGCCCGGGGCGAGACGCTGGACATCGCCTTCGCCATCGGCATGCACCCCGCCTACTCCCTCGCCTGCCTCCTGAAGACGCCGGCGCGCGACGCCTATCGCCTGCTCGCCGGCCTCAGCCCGGACCGCCTCGAGCTGGTCCCCTGCGATACGGTCGATCTGCTGGTGCCGGCACAGGCGGAGTACGTGCTGGAGGGCACCCTGTCGCCGGCTGGCTACACCGAGGTCGAGGGACCCTTCGGGGAGTTCCTCGGCAGTTACGGGCGCGCGGGGCTCAACCCGCTCGTGGAGATCAAGGCCATCACGCACCGCGAGCAACCGATCTTCCAGACTATGACCATCAGCGGCCGCAACCTGGCAACAACGGAAACCGGCCAGCTCGGCTCGCTGCGCTCCGAGCACCTGCTCTGGGAGATTTTGCAGCGGGCCATCGACCAGCCGGTGAACGTCTATTGCCCCCCCTCCACCTCCAGCCTCGGCGCCGTCGCCGCCATCAAGCCAACGAACAGCGGCGACGGCAAGAACGCCCTGCTGGCGCTGCTGGCGACGAACGTCAAGTTCGCCGTGGTCGTCGATGACGACGTGGACATCTTCAACCCCGCCGAGGTGCACTGGGCGATTACCACGCGCTCGCAGCCCGATCGCGACCTCATCGTCGTGCAGGATGGACGGTCGATCCCGCTCGATCCCTCCCTCCCAGCCGCGCAGCCTCCCTTCTTCACGGCCAAGCTCGGCATTGACGCCACGAAGTCCGCGTCGCTGCCGCCGGCGCGCTTTGAAACCCCCGAGCCGCCCTTCCACGAGCTGCTGCGGGAAGGTCTCGAGGTATTCCTCGCCGCGGCCGGCCGCGAGGAGCCGGAGCGCATCGCACCGGAGACGCTGCGGGCCGAGATGCTGCGCCTCCTTGACGCCGGCCCCTGCACCTACTTCGACCTCCTGAAGCCGTTCGCGCGGGTGCCCCACCAGCAGCTTCTGCGGACCGTCGCCGACCTGACCTCCGGGGGACGCCTGAAGCGCACGGCGGATGGGAGGCTGAGCCGCCGCTAGGGAGTTGGCGCTCGGCGCTGCCATGCGGCGCGGGTGACCCGATGCCCCAGGCCGCTGGCATCGCAGGGGCGGCGCCGGCTCAGCACCGACGCCGATTGGGCAGCACCCCTCAGCGCCTTGTGAAGGCGCGCCACGCTGCTCGCGCTGCCCCCCCCCAGCCCCATCCCCCTAAGGCCGCGCAGATCGACAGTTGCCAGAAGCCTTGCAAGAGGGTAGCATGTTGTATCCCAGGCTCTGATGGTACCGACCTTTCCGCGGGCCGGCGGCGTTGCCTGGAAATTGCTTCGCGTCGGGCTCTTCTCGGAGGGCATGCCAACACCCTGGCGAGCCAGCGGCGGGCGGCTGCCCTGCCGCACGTGGCGAGAAAGCTCGCTACCTCGCTGCGGCCAACGTTCCGCCAAGGGTGACATTCGCGACGCGAGTGGGGACATCCCCCCCGCTTCCTTGGCTTCACTCCGGCTTCGCCCCGCCTGGAGTCCGCGGGAGCACGCGTGCCTCCCTGCGCTTCGTCTTCGCCAGCCCTGGGGCGCCGATGCCACCAGGCCGCCGCGGTAGCCCAAGAAGGGTGCGACCCGGTATGAGCGCTCGCGGTCGCTCCACCTCCGCCCTCGACTTCGCAGCGCTCTTGGAGCAGCGTCGAAGGTTTTGAATATGCTCACGGTCCAACAGTTGCGGAAAGAGTACGCGAGCAAAGGCGGGGTGCCCACCCTGGCCATCGAGGAGGTCAGCTTCCACGTCAAGGAGGGTGAGTTCGTCTCCATCGTCGGCCCTTCCGGCTGCGGCAAGACCACCCTGCTGATGAACCTCGCCGGCCTGATTACGCCCACGAGTGGCGAGATCGTCGTCAACGACCGCCAGGTGGTGGAGCCGCCCGAAGGCGTCTTCCTGCTGTTCCAGGAGTACAATCGTTCCTTGCTGCCCTGGCGGTCGGTGCTCGCCAACGTCATGTACGGACTGGAGCTGCGGCGCCAGCGTTCGAAGGCGCGCCATCCCGAGGAGCAAGCGCGCCGGTACCTCGAGGTGGTGGGGCTGCAAGGGTTCGACCGACATTACCCCTGGCAGCTTTCGGGCGGCATGCAGCAGCGCGTCGCCATCGCCCGCGCCCTCACCTGCGAACCCGAGATCCTCCTCATGGACGAACCGTTCGGCTCGCTCGACGCGCAAACCCGCTCCGATCTGGAAGATGTGCTCCTGAAGCTCTGGGACGAGTTCCGGCAGACCATCCTCTTCGTGACGCACGACATCGACGAGGCGATCTACCTCTCCGATCGCGTCCTCGTGCTCAGCACCCGTCCCTCGCGCATCCTCCACGAGCTCACCATCGACTTGCATCGCCCAAGAAGCCAGCTCGGCACGAAAGCCGATCGGCGCTTCATCGAGTACCGGGCGCAAATCTACGAGATGATCACCACCAACGCGTCGTGCCGCTCGTAACCTTGGCAAGCACCCGCAAGCTGGAGGGACGTCGTTTCCCATGGTGCTGAAGATCCTGCGAGAAACCCGGCTTGGAGGAGCCACGATCGTCATCCTGCTGCTGCTGACGTGGGAGGTCTTCTCGCGCCTCTCCCTCGTTGATCCGCTTTACGTGCCGACGGTCACCAGCATCCTCGAGGCGCTCTGGAGCGTGCTGCGCTCGGGAGAGCTGCCGGGCCACTACGCCGCAAGCCTGGTGCGCGCCGGCATGGGCTATGGACTGGCAACGCTCTGTGGGATCGTGTTCGGCACCGTGATCGGTTACGCTCTGATCGCCTACAACCTCACCGAGCCCCTGGTGGAGCTTCTCCGTCCCGTCCCTTCAACCGCCCTCATCCCGCTCGCCATCCTCTTCCTCGGCATCGGTGATGAGATGAAGGTCTTCATTGTCGCCTGGGCCTCTTTCTGGCCGATCCTCCTCAATACCATTGACGGCGTGCGCAGCGTCGACCGCCTGCTCGTGGATACCGCCCTCACCTTCGGTTCGGAGCGCCGGGAGATCGTTCGCAAGATCATCCTGCCGGCGGCGGCGCCCCAGATTGCCACCGGCATGCGCGTCAGCCTGGCGCTGGCGCTGATCCTCACCGTGGTGGTCGAGATGATCTCCGGCAACAACGGCATCGGCTTCTTCATCCTCGACTCGGAGCGCGCCTTTCGGATCAAGGAGATGTTCGCCGGAACCTTCTCCCTGGCCGTTGTGGGCTACCTGCTGAACCGCCTGTTCATCACGGCGGACTCCTATCTCCTCGGCTGGCACCGCGGCCTCACCTCGAAGGAGCAGCGCTGAGCAAGGTGCCAGGCGCGGCGCCCCACCTGCCTGCCCGTCCGCCTTTCGCCGCGCAACCTCGCGGGGCGAGGGCGAGCGCGCCGCCGGGTGCCGGGCGGAGGCTGCCCCCGCCGCCGGAACCCGCGCGCAGCAGCGGCGCAGCCTGCTTCAGTCGCGGCCTCCCTCCCATCCAGGGGCGGACGCGGAGAAGCGGGAATGGTTGCGGATGAGGCCCGACGGTGGGGAGAAGACCCGGTATCGACACGTCGCCCAGGAACGCGGCAGGCGATGCCGGAACGCGGCAGGCGATGCGGGGAGGCGGCCGGCAGAGGGGCGCGGCTTGCGTCGCAGGCGCGCCGTGGGATGCGGGTTGACCAGGGCTGGCGCGGCTGGATCAACCCGCCACGTTCGTCAGAGGAGGGGGAACCATGATGCAACAGCGTAGGGGGCTTTTCCGCTGGAGCATGGCGGCGTGCCTGGGTGGTCTCATCCTGGTCGGCATGCTGGCCGGCCCGGCCGTGGCGCAGCAGACCCTGCCGCTGAAGGTCGGCCTCATGCGCATCGTCGGCGTGATCCCGACCTACGCGGCGATCGATCGGGGGTTCTTCAAGGAGGCGGGCGTTGATTTCCAACCCACGGACATGGCGGGCGGCGCCGTTATTTTGCCGGCGATTTCCGGCGGCTCGCTCGACGTGGGCTTCACGAACGTCGTGTCGCTCTTCATGGCGCGCGATCAGGGGTTCGACTACACCATCGTCGCCGGCAACACGTACGAAAACAAGATCCTGAAGCCCGACTCGCCCCTCGGCTATATCGGCACCAGCGCGCTCATGGTGCTGCCGGATTCCCCCATCAAGACGGTGAAGGACCTCGAAGGGAAAACCATCGCGATAAACACCCGCCGCACTATCCTGACCATGGCGGTGGAGGAGCTGATGTCGCAGAAAGGCGCCGATCCCAGCACCGTGAAGTGGATCGAGGTGCCGTTCCCGCGCATGGCGGCTCCCCTGAAGATGAAGCAGGTTGACGCCATCATGGACGTGCAGCCCTTCGTAACGATCTTTGAAGCGAAAGAGGGTCTGCGCGTCCTCGACTACCCGCTCGCCGGCATCCGCAAGGAGACCATTCCGGTGGCCCTGTGGGCGGCGCGCGAGGCCTGGATGCGCGACAACCGCGAGGTCCTCAACCGCTTCATCAAGGCGAACAATAAGGGTATCGAGTACGTCAACCAGTATCCCGAGGAGCGCAAGCGGCTCGCCGCCGCCAACCTGAAGATGGACCCAAAGGTCGCCGAGCGCGTGGTCTGGCAGTTGTGGAAAACGAAGGTCGACATTGACGACTTGCAGTGGGTCTCCGACCTGGCGCTGAAGTGGAAGCTCATCCAGAAGAAGCAGAACGTGCGGAGCTTCGTCTATCAGCCGTAACCATGCCGGGCAAGGGCGGCGCTCCGGGAGCGAAGGCTGTCGCGGCCTGGCGGCGGGGTGAAGCGAGGCCGCGCTGGGCGGGCCGGAGGGCCGCCGTGCGAAATGGAAGCGACGACGACGGCGCTCTCGCTGAGCGCCGCGAAGACTCGGGGGGCGTCATGAGCTGGGATGCCGGAAGCAGCGCCGTGAGCTCCAGCACGCGGGTGCGGCCCGCGGCAGCCCAAGCAGAACCGAAGAAAGGATGCAGCACGATGAGTTCGCCACCTCGCGCCATGCGTTTCCTCCCGCCGCTCGCCGCCCTGCTGCTCGTCGGCAGCCTGACGCTCCTCGGCCCCGGCGCGCCGCCTGGCTGGGCGGCCGACCCCATCCTGATCGGCGAGATCAACTCGTACAGCGGCGTGGCGTCCGCCTTCACCGCGCCGTACCGCGAAGCCATCAAGATGGCCGTCGAGGAGATCAATGCGCGCGGCGGCGCGCTGGGACGCCCGATCGAGGTCCTCTTCCGCGACGATAAGCTGCGTCCGGATGAAGGCATCAAGCACGCCCAGGAGCTCGTCGTCCAGCGCCAGGTGGCGATCCTCGCCGGCACGTTCTCAAGCGCGGTCGGCCTCGCCGTCTCCGAGTTCGCCCGCCGCGCCAAGAAGCTCTTCGTCGCCGCGGAACCCCTCACCGATGTCCTCACCTGGCAGAAAGGGCATCGCTACGTCTTCCGCGTGCGGCCGAACACTTACGAGCAGGGGCGCATGCTGGCGGAGCGCGCCGCCAAGCTGCCGCACCGGCGCTACGCGGTGATCGGCCCGAACTACGAGTACGGCCGCAAGGCCTGGGAAGGGTTCTGGAACCGCCTGCGCGAGCTGAAGCCCGGGGTTGAGATGGTGGCCGAGTACTGGCCGAAACTCGGCGAGGGCGAATACAGCTCCTACATCACCGGCATCCTGAACGCCAAGCCCGAGGTAGTGTACACCTCCCTCTTCGGCAGCGACTGGATCGCCTTCGTGAAGCAGGCGTCGCCCTTCGGGCTCTTTCAGCGCGCCTTTGTCATCGGCATCCTGCTCGGCGAGCCGGAGTACATCGAGCCCCTGGGGATGTCGGCGCCCGAGGGGATGCTGGTCACGGGCTACCCCTGGTATGCGATCGACACACCGGCGCACACCGACTTCGTGAAGCGCTACCGCGAGCGCACCGGCACGCCGCCGCGTCAAGGCTCCCTCGTCGGCTACATCACCCTTCTCTCCATCGCCGCGGCCATCGACCGTGCAGGGTCGCTGGAGACGGAAAAGCTCGTCACCGCCATGGAGGACCTTGAGGTCAGCACACCGATCGGTCCCATCCGCTACCGCGGCTTCGACCACCAATCGACGATGGGCGCCTGGATCGGCACCACGAAGCGCGATCCCCAGCGCGGCTTTGGGATCATGATCGACTGGCGCTACGTGCCTGGGGAAGAGGTCCTTCCGGGCAAAGAGGAGGTGGAGAAGATGCGCCAGGCTGGGCAGTAGGTGCGGGGACTGAAGCTTCCGGCGGCGGCAAGCGGGTGCCGCCGGGAGTCGACGCCGGCAGCGGCGCGCTGGCCCACCAGCGCGCCGCGCCTTCACCAGGGCATGGCGTCACCGCAGTTGAGATGAGCGCAGCGCCGTCCCTGCGCTTGGTGAAAAGCACGCAGGACCGCCCGCAAGGTCCAGACCGCAGCGCCGACGCGTGACGGCTTCATCTCAGCGCTTCTCGTCTTCCCTTCCCCTGGCGGGCCCCGGCCCGGCCAGGCCGCTCCGCTGCCGGCTTGAGAAGAAATCCATGCTCCATCTCATCCTCTTCCAGGGTCTTACCGGCCTAGCCAATGCCATGTTCCTCTTTCTCACCGCGGCCGGGTTGTCGCTGATCTTTGGGGTGACGCGGATCATCAATTTCGCCCATGGCTCCTTCTACATGCTGGCCGCCTACCTCACGTACTCCCTCGGCACGCTCCTGGCCGGCACTCCCTGGCAGCTCGGGGTGACGCTTGCGGTGGCCCCGTTGGCCGTCGCTCTCCTGGGCGGGCTCATCGAGGTGATTCTGCTGCGGCGCGTCTATGCCGCCCCCACCCTGCACCAGCTCCTGCTCACCTTCGCTCTCGTCCTCATCTTCGGCGACGCGGTGGAATACGTGTGGGGCGAGGCGAACCTCAGCGTACCCATCCCGGCGCTGCTGGGCGGCTCCGTCCGCCTGCTCGGCCAGCCGTTCCCGCTCTACTACCTCGGCGTCATCGGCTTCGGGCCGCTGATGGCGCTGCTGCTTTGGCTGCTGATGACGCGTACGCGCTGGGGCATCCTGGTGCGCGCCGCCACGCAGGACCGCGAGATGGTGACGGCGCTGGGGGTCAATCAGAAGCGTCTCTTCACCACCGTCTTCATCGTCGGCTCCTGGCTGGCCGGGTTTGCCGGCATGCTGGCCGCTCCAATGATCTCCGTGAATCCCGGCATGGACACCACCGTGATCGTCGAGGCGTTCGTCGTGGCCGTGATCGGCGGCATGGGGAGCTTCAGCGGCTCCCTCCTCGGAGCCCTCCTCATCGGCGAGCTGAAAGCCTTCGGCATCCTCTTCTTCCCGCGCATTTCCCTCGTCCTCGTCTTTGCGCTCATGGCCGTCGTCCTGGTGGCGCGTCCCTGGGGCTTGCTGGGCAAGGAGGAACCCCTTACCGCGGAAGGAGGAGAGCTGGCGGCCCTTCAGCATGAAGGGCTGCCGGTGCGCTGGCGGCCCTGGCTGGCGGTGTTTTTGGGGTTGCTGCTGCTTCCCGCGGTCCTGCCGCCGTTCTACCTCATCATCCTCACCGAACTGTTTGCGGCGGCCCTGCTGGCTGCAAGCCTGAACTTCCTGCTCGGCTACGGCGGCATGATCTCCTTCGGCCACGCCGCCTACTTCGGCCTCGGCAGCTATGGAGCGGGGCTCCTCGTGGTGCGGGCCGGAGTCGGCATGCCCTTGGCCTTCCTCCTCGCGCCGCTGCTGGCGTTGGCCGGGGCGGCGCTTTACGGCGCCCTCAGCGTGCGCCTCAGCAGCATCTACTTCGCCATGCTCACCCTCGCGTTCGCCCAGATCACCTACACGATCGCCTACCAGTGGTACGACCTCACCGGCGGCGATAACGGCCTCCTGGGCATCTGGCCGCACCCCACCTTGGCCGACCCAAGCGTCTACTACTGGTTTGCCCTCGGCGTCACGACACTCTGTCTGGTGGCGCTCTTCTGCGTCGTCCGCTCCCCCTTTGGGCAATCGCTCCGGGCCATCCGCGACAACCCCCTGCGGGCGCAAAGCCTGGGCATCTCAACGCGGCTGCATCAGTGGATCGCCTTCCTCATGGCGGGTCTGTTCGCCGGCATCGCCGGGGCGCTCTTCGTCTTCCAGAAGGGGAGCACCTTCCCGGATTACCTCTCCGTGGAGAAGAGCATCGAACCGCTCGTGATGATCCTCTTGGGCGGCATCGGCAGCCTGAGCGGGCCGCTCGTCGGCGCCGCCGTCTTCAAGCTGCTCGATACCATCATCACCCAGTATACGCAGTACTGGCAGGCCCTCCTGGGCGGCATCCTGGTCCTGCTGGTGGTGAACTTTCCCCGTGGCATCGTGGGGTACGTGCTGCAACTTTGGAGTCGCCGAGGACCGACGGATGACCCAGACGCCGCTGCTCCGCGTGCGTAATCTCGCCAAGGCATTCGGCGGCACGCGCGCCGTCGATCACGTCAACTTCGAGCTGCCGGCCGGGCGCGTCCAGGCGCTCATCGGACCCAACGGCGCCGGCAAGACGACCCTCTTCAATCTGCTCACCGGGCACCTGCGCGCTGACTCCGGCAGCGTCATCTTCAGGGAGAAGGAGATTCTCGGTCTGCCACCCCACGCCGTCTGGCGCCGCGGTATCAGCCGCACCTTCCAGGTGCCGGCGATCTTCGAGAACCTGACGCTGCTCGAGAACGTGCAGGTGGCGCTGCGCTCGCACGAACGCCGTCTCCTCCGCCCGCTGCCGCTGGCGCAAGCCCCGACGCGAGCGGCGGAGCTCGTGGCCGCCGTGCAGCTCTGCGAACCGCTGCAGGCGCCGGCATACTCCCTCGCCTATGGGAATCGCAAGCGCCTCGAGCTCGCCATCGCCCTGGCGAATGAGCCGGCGCTCCTGCTGCTCGACGAGCCGACCGCGGGGCTGGCCCCCAGCGAACGCGCGCGCCTCATGCAGCTCGTCCATACCATCGCCACCCGCCAGTCCATCACGATCCTCTTCACGGAGCATGACATGGACGTGGTCTTTGAACAGGCGCACTATGTCTTCGTGATGCACCAGGGCAGCCTCATCGAACAGGGAACTCCCGAGGAGGTCCGCGCCAACCGGAGGGTCCAGGAGGTCTACCTCGGCGAGGCGGAGAGCGGCAGCGTATGATGATGCTGGAAGTGACAAACCTCGAGGTCGCCTACGGTCTCTCCCAGGTGCTGTTCGGCATTTCGCTGCGGGCCGGATCAGGGGAGATCGTGGCGCTCCTCGGCCGCAACGGCGCCGGCAAATCGACGACCCTGAAGGCGATCATGGGGCTGCTGCCGATCCGGGAGGGGCACATCCACCTGCGCGGCCGGGAGGTGACCGGGCAGCCGCCGTACATCTTGAACCAGCTCGGCATCGGCTACGTCCCCGAGGACCGCCGCATCTTCCACGGCCTGACGGTGCGCGAGAATCTCCTCGTCGGAGCCCTGCCCGAGCGCCGGCGCTCCAAACGCGGGCGGCAGGACGGCTGGGATTTCGAGCGCGTCTTCGAGCTCTTCCCCCTCCTCAGCGGCTTGGTGGAGCGCAAGGCCGGCACCCTGAGCGGCGGCGAGCAACAGATGCTGAGCATCGCGCGCACCCTGATGGGGAACCCCGACGTCCTCCTCCTCGATGAGCCGACCGAAGGACTGGCCCCGAAGATGGTGCACGCCCTCGAAGCCCAGATCGGCAAGCTGCGTGATGCCGGCCTCACCATTCTGCTTTCCGAGCAGCGCGTTAAATTCGCGCTGCGCCTGGCCTCGCAAGCGTATCTCCTGGAGCGTGGGCGCATCGTCTTCCACGGCGGCACGGAGGAGCTGATGGCCAATGAGGCGGTGCGTCGCGCCCACCTCATGGTGTGAGCCCCCTCAGCGTTGGCGCGCATCTCTCAGCGCGGCGCTCCCGCGGCAAGGGTGAGGAGGAGCGCCAGCGCCCCGTTGATGGCGTGGCTGAGCAGGCAGAGTCGGCATGGCAGGCGCAGCACCACCAGCAGCGCATGTGTCAGGTAGACGCCGAAGCCGACAGCCGTCCAGGCGCCGGTAATGAGCGCCGCGCGCCACGTCCAGTGCCAGGCCGCGAGGGGCGCCGGCCAGAGCGTCCAGAGGAGGATCAGCCCGTACCACACCAGCCCTAGCAGCGCATTGGGCACCCCCCAGACCGCCGCCTGCGGGGCCTCCAGCACATTCAGGCACCGCGAAGGGGGAACCTCAGTGTTTCGCCTGCGACGCGCCGCCGAGGCGTAGAAGGCCCAAGTGAAGCGGCCGGCAAGGCAGACCCCCGCAAAGCTCAACAGCACAATTCCAACCCGTAGCGCCTCCGCAGTCCCCATCAAGCGAGCCTCCCTTCACTCGCGCCGCGCACTCCTCCCTACAAGTCTAGCTCGATAGACAGAAACCGCAGCTTCTTTTCCTTGCCGCCCCTCGCGAGGAGGCTGTTCCCCCGCGCGCGAGGGGAGGATGGACGGGAGGCAGCCGACCCGCAGGCGCCCAGGCCGGAGCGCCTCGTGACGACACGACCGTTTCGCGGTCGACGTTCCGGAGCGCCTCCTGAATCAATCGAGAGGAAGCAGGCCATGGCCGGGCAGGCGGAACGTCTTGCCGGCAGCGCGGAAGAGAGGTGGCACAGCGGCGGTATGTCGCGCTTCGTCAAGCTCTCTCCGGCGATGGGGCGGCGGGCCGAGCGAGTCTGCCGCGCCCGTTCTGGGCCGGCCTCGGCGCGGCGTCTGCCGCGCTCCCCTGCCGCGTCGCGAGGCGAAACTTGACCCCTGAGTTGACACAAGGGCTTGTGAAGGTGCTGCGTCGGGTCTAGATTATCGTATTACAAACCATAAACCGAAATCTCGTTTACCTGTTCGATCCTAACTCTCCTCTCCCCCAAGTTGAGAGGAGCGCCTGCGCAGGGGCGGGGGATGCCGGGCGACGCCGCAATGATCCAAGCCCTTCTTCCCAGGGAGTGAGAAAGCGCTACCAGGGAGGCCGCACTGCATAAGCGCCTCTGATCACCGTGCCGGCAGGCACGAGGCGCCGGAATCGATAATTGTGGTGGGGGAAGATCAATGAACGAGATCATGATCGTTGATGACGAGCTGGCCATGGTTGAGGTGCTGCGGGAGTTCCTTACTCCTCTCGGATACCGGGTCGGCGCGGCATGCAACGGCAATGAGGCGCTGGAGCGCATTCGCCGGGAACGACCGCGCGTCGTCCTGCTGGATGTCCGCATGCCCGGCATGGGCGGCGTGGAAGCCTTGCTTCGCATCAAGGAGGAGATGCCGGAGGTGGCGGTCATCATGCTCTCGGCGGTTCATGAGGACGAGTTGGCGCGTCAGTGCATGAAGATGGGCGCCTCGGACTACATCACCAAACCGATTGACCTCGGCTACCTGGAGAGAAGCATCATGGCGACCGTGTGCCCGTAACCCGAGCCCGCCCGGCTTCGCGCCTCTCTCCTCCCTGACCACGTTTGCCTCGATTCCCAAGCGGCCTGAGCCTTCCTATCCTGCAGCAAGACAGCGTCGACCGCAGCCTACAAATCGACAACCTCATCCCGAATCTCAAAGCCGTGAAGCGCGGCGAGCCGGCGCACCTGGGCGGCCAGTCTGACCAGCTCTGGCACTGGTAGCGGGAGACGCGCGCCGAGAAAGTCTGCTGGCGCGCGAGCCTGAAGAACCTCGCCGTTTGGCGAGGGAAAGTCTGCCGGCTGGAGCCGTTCGCCCCGCTTCCCCCGCACGCAACAACGCGGCGGACTTCAGCCGCGCCAGGCTCCCCGCGCCGCGCCACCCCTCCGGGGCGGCAGCTCGGCAGCGCCTGTACGACCTCGCCGCCATTCCCCTCGCCGGCGCCCCCCCCCCGCGCCTCTCACAGCATCACCAGCAAAGCCGCGTCCGCGGGCTGTAGAACAGCGCCGCACTTGTCAAGGAGCACAACGATTCACTACTATGCGTGTAATCGTGACTCGAGGCGGCGTCGCTTGCTCACGAATGGACCAGGGGGACTCTCTCCGGCGCGGGGTGGAAGCTGGAGGCGGTCCTCCCGGGCCCGGCTCGTGGAGCGCGCGCTCGCAACCTTGCGCGAAGAGACCCCGACAGCGAAACCCCTGCCATGTTCCTCCAGCAACTGATCAACGGCCTGATGCTCGGCAGCACGTACTCGCTGCTGGCGATCGGCTACGCGCTGGTCTCCGGCGTGCTCGACCTGGTGCACATCGCGCATGGCGAAGTCTTCATGCTGGGTGCTTTCATCGGCCTGCAGCTCGTGCTCTTCGCCAAGGTGAACTTCTTCGTCGCCATGCTCGGCGCCATGACGGCAACGTTGGTCCTCGGCATCTTCATCGAGCGTGCCGCCTTCCGTCCCTTGCAGAAGGGAGATTTTCTCTCGCCCCTCATCAGCACCCTCGGCGTGGCTCTTATCCTGCAGGAGTTCGCGCGCAACGTCTTCGGCGCCCATCCGGTCGGTTTCCCCGCCAGCTTTCAGATAAAAAGCTACCAGCTTGGCTTCCTCACCGTCTCCACCCTGCACCTCATCATCATCGGGCTGGCCTTCGCCATGATGGCGGCGCTGCACCTCTTCCTGACGCGGACGACGTTCGGTCTCGCCACGCGCGCCACGGCGGAGAACGCGCTGACGGCGCGCTTCATGGGCATCAACGTCAACGTCGTGGTGGTGGCGACGTTCGCCATCGCCTCGGCCATGGCGGGAGCCGCCGGGGTGCTGCTCGGCCTGGCCTACAACGCCATCACGCCGGTGATGGGGACGCAGATCGGCTTGAAGGCTTTGGCCATTATTGTCCTCGGTGGCTTCGGGAACATCACCGGCGCCATGGCCGGGGGCATCATCCTGGGACTGCTGGAGGTGATGAGCGTGGCCTACGTCTCCTCGACGTATCGCGACGCCTTCTCCTTCGGCATCATCATGCTCATCCTGATCATCCGACCGACGGGCCTCTTCGGCCACCGGGTGCACAGCGAACAGTAACCCCCGACGGCGCGCGCCCCGGGGGTCGCGGAACAGAGTTGGTGCGCCATGCTCAGCGGCTTTACCGAGAGTCTCCTGATCTTCATCGGCCTGAACATCATCCTCGGGCTGAGCGTCTACCCCACGTTCTCCACGGGCCAGATTTCCCTCGGTCAGGCCGGCTTCATGGCCATCGGGGCCTACTCCTCCTCGATCCTCTCCACGCGCCTCGGGGTCCCCTTCGCGCTGGCCCTGGCCGCCGGCGGCGCGGCGGCGGCCCTGGTGGGGGCGCTCATCGGCATCCCGGCGGTGCGCGTGCGCGGCATCTACCTCCTCATCGTCACCATCGCCTTCAACGAGATCGTGCGCGTCTTCTTCCTGAACTTCAAACCGACCGGCGCGGCGACAGGCCTTTGGGGCATGCGGCAGAGCACGAACCTGGCCTGGGTTTACGGCCTCGTCGTCCTTCTCATCCTCTTCTTTTACAACGTGCAGCGCTCCCGCCTCGGTCGGGCGTTCGAGGCCATCCGCCAGAACGAGGTGGCGGTGGGGATGATGGGGGTGAACATCGCCCGCGCCAAGCTCATGGTCTTCGCTCTCGGCGCCGCCATCGCCGGCCTCGGTGGGGGGCTGTTTGCGCACTACACGCTGTTCATCGAATCGGAGCTCTTCGGCTTCCCGATGTCCGCCGAGATGATCGTGTACGTGGTCCTGGGCGGCATGGACACCTTCTGGGGTCCGATCGTCGGGGCCATCCTCCTGACCATCCTGCCCGAGTGGCTGCGGCTCCTGCATGATTGGCGCATGACCTTCTTCGGCCTGCTGATGATCATCTTCATGATCGTGCGGCCGCGCGGGCTGGTGGGCAGGGAGACGGTGTCGCAGCTCAGCGCGTTTGTCGTTCAACGGCTTCCGTGGCAGCGTTCGCCGCGAAGCTCGACGATTTCTTGACGCACGTGGATCGCCGCCGATCCACCACCTTTGGGGGAGAGACGATGCACGCACGTTGCGCAGCACTACGGATTACTTTAGTGGCGCTGACCATCGCCGTGATGCTGGCGGCGCCGAGCTCCGGCTGGTCGAAGCTGGCCGGCAAAGAGGTCACCCTTGGCATGCTGATCCCCTTGACCGGTCCCCTGGGACCGGAAGCCATCCGCCTGCGCATCGGGGCGAACCTGGCGGTGCAGGAGATCAACGCCAGCGGCGGCATCGGCGGCCTGCCGATCCGCATCATCGAGTACGATACCCGCAACAACCCCGGCGACGGCATCCGACTCATCAAGAAGCTGGCCCAGGAGGATAAGGTGCTCGAGGTGATTGGGCCGCTGACGAGCACCGAGTGCGAGATCGTCTTTCCGATCGCCAACCAACTCAAGATCGTCGCCACCTCGCCTTCCGCCGCGGCGCCCGGCATCGGCGCCCGCAACCGCCCCTGGGCCTTCCGCACCGCCCTCTCCAGCGAGAAGCTGAACCGGCCGCTGGTGAAGAGGTGGGTGGCGAAGCACGGCCTCAAGACGGCGGTGATCATCACCGACAGCAAGGACCGCTTCAGCTTCTCCTACGGCACGCAAGCTATGCCGCCGCTCCTCGAGGAGGCGGGCGTAAAGATTCTCGATCGCCCCATGTTCGTGCAGGGGGACGTCGATTTCAGCGCCCACGTCACGAAGATCAAGACCCAGAAACCCGACGCCCTGGTGGTGGCGGCGCTCTACACCGAGGGCTCCAACATCGTGCGGGAGGTCCGCCGCCAGCAGGTTCCCGTGCAGATCATCGGCGGCATCCCTCTGGGCTCGGCGCAGTTCATCACGCTGGGCGGCGAAGCGGTGGAGAACGCCTACGTCGTGTCGAGCTTCTGGGACGGCAATCCCACCCCCTTCATCAAGCAGTTCATCGACAAGTTCATCGCCGCCCACCCCCAGCAGCAGCCTCCGAACGACACCTCCGCCAATGCTTACGACACCGTCTACATCACCAAGAAGATCATCGAGGCGGGGGGCGTCACGAATAAGCCCGAAGACCTGGCAAGCGATCGCGAGAAGATCCGGCGCGGCTGGGAGTCGCTGAAAGACTACCCGGGCGTCGGCGGCACGATGACACTCAACAAGGACGGCGATGCCGAGAAGGAGGGCTACCTCCTGCAGGTGCGCGGCGGCAAGTTCAATCTCGTCGATTGATGCCGCTTCGCCCGCGCAGCCAGGCAGCGCAAGAAGCACCGGCGCGGGCCGTGACATCGGCCCGCGCTCGACATGGACCAGACTATGGAGTTCCTCTCCGTCGTCGCCCTGAGCAAGAACTTCGGCGGTCTGCGCGCCCTCCATGAGCTGAACCTCGTCGTGCGCGAGGGGGACGTGTTCGGCATCATCGGACCCAACGGCTCTGGGAAGACGACGTTCTTCAACCTCGTGACCGGCATGTTCCCGGCCACTTCGGGCGACATTCGATTTCGCGGCGAGCCGACGAACCTGGCGCGTCTCCCCTCCCACGAGATTGCCGCGCGGGGAATCAGCCGCACCTTCCAGAACCAACGCCTCTTCGACCGCATGACGGTGCTCGAGAACGTGCTCGTGGGGATGCACACGCGCCTGCGCAGCGGACTGCTCAGCGCCGCCCTGCGCCTGCCGAGGACGCGGCGGGAGGAGCAGGCCGCCAAGCAGCGCGCCCTCGATCTCCTCGGCTTCTTCGGCGACCGCCTGCGGCCGCGGGCGGAGCATCCCGCCGCTTCCCTCTCCTACGCCAATCGCCGCCGCCTCGAGATCGCCCGCGCCCTGGCCTTGCAGCCGAAGCTCCTCCTCCTCGACGAACCGGCGGCGGGGATGAACCCCACCGAGTCCCGCCAGCTCATGGAGGACGTCCGCCGCATTCGCGACGGGGGCGTCACGGTGCTGCTCATCGAGCACGACCTCAGCATCGTGGCGGGCATCTGCGATCGGGTGGCCGTTCTCGACCACGGGGAGAAGATCACCGAGGGCGCCTTCGAACAGGTGCGCGGCGAACCGCGCGTCATTGAAGCCTACCTCGGCCGGAGCGCGCGCCGCGGCGGCAAAGCCCGCGAACGCGGCGGCGGCCTCGAGGCGGGAGGAGGAGATGCTCGAACTCGTTGAGGTAACGACCCACTACGGCCCCTTGCGCATCCTGCATCGGGTGAGCCTTGAGGTGCGCGCCGGAGAGATGGTGGTGCTGCTGGGCGGCAACGCCGCCGGCAAGTCGACCACCATCCTCACCATCCTCGGCGCGGTGAAGCCCACCTCCGGCTCGGTCAGCTTCAACGGGGAAGCCATCACCGGCTTGCCGACGGAACAGATCATCCGCCGCGGCATTGCCCTGGTTCCCGAAGCGCGCCGCATCTTCCGCCGCCTGAGCGTGCGCGAGAACCTCGCCCTGGGTGCCTATCGCCGCCGCGACGGCAAGGACGCGATCGGCGCCGACCTCGAGCTCGTCTACTCACTCTTCCCGCGTCTGAAGGAGCGCGAGCGGCAGCTCGGCGGCACCCTGAGCGGCGGCGAACAGCAGATGCTCGCCTTGGGGCGGGCGCTGATGGCCAGGCCCCAGCTCATCCTCATGGACGAGCCCTCCATGGGGCTGGCGCCGGCGCTGGTTGAGCAGCTCTTCGAGCTGATCGCCACCCTGCACCGGCGCGGCCTCAGCATCTTCCTCGTCGAGCAGAACGCCAACCTGTCGCTGAGCATCGCCGACCGCGCCTACGTGCTCCAGCAAGGGAGCATCGTGCTGAGCGGCACGGCAGCCGAGGTGCTTGCCAATGATCAGATTCAGCGCGCCTATCTCGGCGCATAGGAGACATGCCATGGTGGAACTGAAGCAGGTGCACCAGCTCATCATTCCCAAAGCCCGCGGCAGAGCCTTCGAAGTGAAGAAGGGCCAGGTCTTCCGCTTGACCTGCATCGACGGCCCGCAGGTGGCCGACATGGATGTCTTCAACCGCAAGGATTTCAAGGAGGCCTTCAGCTCCTCCTTCACGCGCTCGGTGATGGGGTCGCACCTGACGACCGGGGCGCAGCTCCTCTCGGACGCGCCCCACTTCCGTCCCCTGATGACCATCGTGGCGGATACCGTCGGCCTGAAGCCGTCGCGGCGCGGCGCCGTCTCGCATGATGTCATGCTTGGCCGCTGCAACCGCAAGCTGCACGAGTGGTTCACCGGCAACAAGCGCCACCCGAACTGTCAGGACAACCTGGCGCGCGCCATCAAGCCCTACGGCATGGAGCAGCACGACGTGCACGACCCCTTCAACGTCTTCATGCGCACCGGCCTGGGAAAAGATGGCCGTTTCTTTTACGAGGACCCGCTCGCCAAGCAAGGCGACTACGTCGAGTTTCGCGCCGACGTGGACTGCCTGGTGGCCATCTCGGCCTGCCCCGGAAAGTCGAGCGGCCCGGTGCCGAACCGGCTCGGGGTGGAAATCTTCGATGTCGTGCGGCCCCGCGGCGTGAAGGAGAGCGAGGTCTGGGCGCACATCAAGACTCCCGAGCCTCCCCGCGGCATGAGGAAGTAGCAAGCGTCGGCGAGGTCCCTCGCGGGCGCCCGGGGAGCGCCCAGCCCGGAAGGAGGCTGCCTGCGGCAGCGGCGGGGGTCCACGGCATGACGACTGGGGGGGGATCGCGGCGGCGGAGAGAGCGGCGTCCCACAACTTCCGGCTCTGGTGCGTGGTGCGATACTTGCCCCCTCGCCAGCGTCGGCAGCCGGGCGGGGGCGGGATCGCCTGCCTGCGCCGACCGTCAGCCTCACCCAGGCGACAAGGTGGGCGCCGGGCGGCCCCGCGCGGGAGTGGCGCAAGAAAAGCGGCGTCCCACCGTCACTTGTTTGGATCGGCGACCGGAGCCAACGGCTCTCTCTCCTCCTCCTTCTCCCCGCCGCGCCGCCACGGCATCCGGTTCCTGCCTCCCCGCAGGTGGGGGCTTTCCCCGACTGTGGCTGCCCCCGCGACGAGACGCCGCGCCGGTTAACTTCCCGCGTGTCTCGTGCCGACACGTCGAATGAGGAGTTTGGTGCTGCCGACGATTTTTTTCTGTGAGGAGCTTGCAAAACTTCGCCTGATTGGGTATAAGAACTGTGTTGTAATAAACAAATACTATTCGTAAGTTACGAACAATGCGAACCCTCTCAACAGTCGAAAAAGCAATCGATGTCCTTCACCTGCTGGCGAAACATCGCTCCGGCCTGAGTGTCAAGGAGGTCGCCCAGCACCTGGGGGTGCAGAGGAGCACGGCGCATCAGTTCCTCGCCTCCCTGAAGAAGAAGGAATTGCTCGAACAGCATCCGGTGACCCGCCACTACGTGGTCGGCGCGCGCCTTCTCTCGCTCGGCATGGCCTACGCGCGCAACCTCAACCTCCAGGACAGAGTGCAGCCGATTCTCAAGAAGCTGCGCGATCAAGCCGGCGAAACGGTCCTGTTGCTCATGCGCTCGGGCGATAAGCTGGTGTACGTGGCGCAGGTGGAGAGCCTCCACTTCCACCGCAGCATCGTCCTCATCGGGGATTATATCCCGCTCCATTTCGGGGCCTCGGGGGCCGTCGTGCTCGCCCACCTTCCGGACGCGGAAGCAGAGGAGAGCATCACCAGGCTGCGGCTGAACACCCTCGACTGGAGAGACAGCAAGGGGAGATGGGACCCCTTGACCCTCCTGAACGATGGCTTTCGCCAGAAGCTGGCGAAGGTTCGCAAGCAGGGGTATTGCGCGAGTTTCGAGCAGCTCTTCAAGAGCGTGAATGCCATCGCCGCGCCGGTGTTCGACCTCCACGACCATGCTGCCGGATGTGTGAGCATCGTCGGCCCCAGCGAGCGCTTCACGCAGGAAGTCGTGAAGAGCCAGATTCGCCCCTTGCTGGAGACGGCGCAGGAAGTTTCGAGCGCTTTTGGCTCCGGGCTGGTGTGGGACGAGCGGGGGATGTGGTCGCACCGTGAAGCGATAGCTCGAACGGAGTGAAGCCGCGGCTATTCTCCGGGATGAAAGGGACCACGTCGGTCGTTCTGCCATGGAGAGGCTGGGTGGGTGGGGCGAAGTGGAATGGCGCCCACACGACCTCTTTGCAAAAGGCTGAGGTAGGAGCGACCTTCGCCCTCGACCCGGGGGCGCCTATGGACCCTCCCCGCGGCCGCGCCGCAAGCGCGACGCCTGGCACGCGGCGAGCGACTCCACCAGGTGCGCCGAGGGAGTTCCTCTCCCCGCCGCGTCGCCGCGAGAGGAGTGCGCGAAAACTCTTGGCGGGGCGGCGGCAGCGCCGCTGCATCCTTGCCTCGTCCGCAGAGCTGAAGGCTGCCCGGCGACACGCGCCCGACCGGCGGGCGCGCCCGAGGTTGAAACTTTGGCTGGGCCGCCGGCTCTGAAGATTGACAAGAGAGAATTCGAGGTGAGACCGTTGAACAACTAGGTTTCCTCTCGCACAGGTGCCAAGAAGGCGAAGAGGAGACCGAGCCGAGATAGAACATCGTGGGACTCCAGGGAACGGAGTCGCCCCTATGCTACTGCCTGCCTGAGTGGTACGTTGTTCGCCTTCCTCGACAGGGATGTCCAGACCACTAACGAGCAGGAGCACGAGATGCCAGAGACACGTACCGCGGCAGTCCGTTCATCTGTGCGCGTGAAAGGCTCGCGACACATGGAAACGAATCACCACCAAGAGTATGGGAAACGGCTGCAGCAGACGCGACGCGCCATGACGACGCATGAGTTTGACCTCCTCTTCGTCTATGGAAGCGGCAAGCGCGACATGCTCCGCATGGACGGCATCCGGTACCTCGTTGGGCTGCCCATGGTGGCGGACCATGCGCTGCTGCGCCTGGAGCACGACGGGGCGCCGACCCTCTACCTGAGCCCGCCCTCGGTGGCCGCCTACGCCCAAGCGCAAACCACCCTCTGCAACGTCCTCGGCGTCAACGACGTGGTGGAGCGCGCCGCCGCGGAGCTGCGGGAACGCAAGAGCCCGGCGCGGCGCATCGGCTTCATCGGCCGGGCCGTCATGCCTGGCGCCATGTTTGCGAGCCTAGCAGCCGCCCTTCCCGGCGAGGTCTGCGTGGAAGAGAACCTCTTGCAGGAGATCGGCAAGCAGAAGTCAGCCTGGGAGATCGAGTGTGTGAAGCGAGCCCAGGAGGTTGCCGACCACGGCTTCGCCCACCTGCGCAACGTGGCGCGGCCCGGTATGCGGGAGTTTGAGCTGGCCGCCGAGCTGGAGCGGCTGCTGCGGATGGAAGGGGCCAGCGATAACTTCGGGCTCGTCGCGGCGTCGCCGCACCATCAGGCGATTCACCCGCCCACGGCCCGTAAGTTGGAGGCGGGGGACATCCTCATCAGCGAACTCAGCCCGGAATGCGAGGGGTACTTCGCGCAGCTCTGCCGCACGCTGGTGCTCGGTCCTCCAATCGCCCGGCTGCGGGGTCGGTACGAGGTGCTCAAGGCGGCGTTCGACGCGGGGCTGGCGGCAGCCAAGCCCGGGGCCTTTGCGGCCGAGGTGGCGGAGTCGATCAACGCTGTGCTGCGGGAGGCCGGCTACGGGGAGTTCTGCAAGCCCCCCTACATGCGTTCGCGCGGGCATGGCCTGGGGCAGGGCTCCTGCTTGCCCGGGGAGCTGGAGGTGCAGAACAAGGTCGAGCTGGCGGAGGGGATGACCTTCGTGCTGCATCCCAACCAGTACCTTCCGGAGACGGGCTACATGATGCTGGGAGAGACGTGTGTTGTCACCAGCACGGGAGGGGTGAGCCTCTCCTCGGTGGAGCGCACGCTGTTCGCGATCGATTTTTGATGGTCGCTTGGTCGTCATCCTGCGGATGCCGATGAAGCTGAGGAGCGCAGAGCGGTGATCAAGACGTACGAGCCGGTGGTGCGCCATGGATTGGCAGGATGGGATCGAAAGAAAATCAGCCCCGAGGAGCTGCAGCAGCGGCTCAGCCGCATCAGGACAGCAATGCGCGCCAGAAAACTGGCGGTGCTTATCATCCACGGCGATGCCCGGCAGTATGGCGACCTCTGCTACGCCACCCACTTCGCCCCGATGGTCCATGAGGCGGTGGCCTTCATCCCGCGTGAAGAGAACCCGGTTCTCTACGTAGGGGTGGGGCCGCGTGACATCCCCTTCGCCCGCAAGCTCACGGCGGTGGAGGAAGTGCATCCCCTTGCCAGGCTCGAGGGGGAGATCGGCCTGCGCCTGCGGTACTGGCTGCCGAAGCAGGGACGGGTCGGCCTCGTGAACGTGCAGGAATCGATGCGCGCACCCCTCTACGAGAGTCTCCTCGCCGATCTCTCCGATCTGCCCCTGGAGCCGTGCACCGCGTGGTACCGCGAGCTTCGCCTGGGCAAAACGGCGGCCGAGCTGGCGGTGATGCGCGAGGCGACGCAGCGTCTCGATCGTTGCGTCGAAGCCATCCTCGGCGCGCTCCGTCCTGGCGTGAGCGAACGGGACCTCGCCGTCGAGGCCGACTACGTGGCGCGCCGCCAGGGCGCCGAGGACTGCCGCGTCCTCGTCACCAGCGGGCCGGACGCGGACCGTTTCCTTCGCCCCGCCACGGTCGCCCCGATCGCGCCGCAGGGACGCCTGCTCGTTTACGTCGCCCTGGCCTTCGAGCGTTACTGGAGTGAACTGGGAAGCACGATCATCCTGTCACCCGGAGGCGCCGATCTCTCGCCCGCCGACGATGAGCTCTCCCGGCTCTACGACAAGCTTCGCCAGGGGCTCGCGGCTGGCGACGCCGGTCAGCATGCCCTGCGCAAAGCCGGCAAAGCCTTGCGGCTGCACCTGGACGCGCACCAGGCGACCGGCGAAGGCGAGGTGCAGGGAATCGGTCTGGACCGCGAAGAGGCGCCGCTGCAGCCACTCCTCGGCGCGGCTGCCGAGACGGCGGCGCCCCTGCGGCCCGGCATGGTGGTGAGCCCGCGCATCCTGCGCTTCGCGGCAGGCGCAGGGGCGCTGTGCGCCGAGCCCCTCGTGCTGGGAGAAAGCGGCTGCGAGCGGCTCTCGGGAACGGAGCGTGTCATCCTGCGGTCCCTGCGGTGAGGATCAGAGGACCGCGGCGCGGCCGCGGGGAGAAGCGGGCGCCTAGTACCGTGTCCCATAAGTTCCAACACCTAATTCTGACAGGGGGCCTCGTCCCCTCGCGCACCCCGCCTTGTAGGGGGCGGTTCGCGAACCGCCCCTACGGGATGGGCGTGTGGGGGAGCATGGGTCCCTTACAAGCTCCTTGCCAATACAGCGAGCAACGCCGCAAATAGGTAAGCGAACTTGGTGGACGCAACACTAGGCAGCCGCCCTCACCGGCGGCCGAGCGAGGTTAGCGGCGACGCTGCTCAAGGGGGCATTTGCCCTGCCCATCGTCTTCTCACTTGCAGTTCGTGCCGCCCTGCGGTAGGGTATGCAAAGGGAAGCATGCCGAGAGGGAGCGACGGCGGCGCTGCACCGCGCGGGGCCGCCTTGACAGATGGGGGCCTCCACCTCAGCTCTGATCATTGCTCGAAGCGCGCGGCGTGGCACTTTCTCCATTGCCCTGCCTGCTGATTTTCGCTCCTGCACCAGGTTCTCTCCTTGCTCATCTTGCTCTCGAATGACGATGGAATACGGGCGCCGGGGTTGCGTTTCCTGCACGATGCGCTTACCTCCCTGGGCCGCGTCGCGGTGGTGGCGCCGGATCGCGACCAGAGCGCCGTCAGCCATTCCCTTACCCTGCACAACCCCCTGCGATTCAACGAGCTCAGCCCATCCTGGTACGAGGTGAACGGCACCCCGACCGATTGCATCAACCTCGCCGTGAACAACATTCTGGCCGGGGAGCGGCCGGCGCTCATTGTCGCCGGCATCAACGACGGCTTGAACCTCGGGGATGACGTCACCTACTCCGGCACTGTCTCCGCCGCCATGGAGGGGACCATCCTCGGCATTCCCTCCATAGCCTTCTCCCTGGCGGAGGACCCGACGGAGGAGAACATCGCCCTGCGCACCAACGAGGTGGCGGCGCGACAGCGGGGCTACGTCGTGGCGGCGGCCTTCGCCCGCAAGCTCGTCCAGCAGGTGCTCCAACACGGCGTGCCGCAGGGGACCTTCCTCAATGTCAACATCCCCTGCGTCGAGCGCAGCGAAGAGCTGCGCGGCGTCCAGATTACCCGCCAGGGCAAGCGCCAGCACCACGTCCCGGTGCTGAGGAACGTCGATCCCCGCGGGCGTCCTTACTTCTGGATCGGCGGCAGCACGTTTCAGTGGCTCGACGAGGAGGGCACCGACGTCGCCGCGGTCCGCGCCGGCTGCGTGTCGATCACGCCGTTGCAGCTTGACCTGACGAACTATGCCGCGTATGATGTGTTGCGTCGCTGGCATTTAACGCCTTGAGGCGGCGCGCCCGCGGCCAAGCCGCCGTGCCGAGCGCGCGGTGGCCGCGGAGCGTGAGCCGGCAGGCTCGTGCAGGGGCTGGAGCTGAGCGGGGGAGCGAGCAGCGCGTGGTCGTTAATTTGTTGCGCCGGCACTCAACAGACGTGGAGACGGCCAGACGCCAGATGGTTGAGGAGCATCTCATTCGCCGCGGCATCACCGATCCGCGCGTCCTCCTGGCGATGTCGAAGGTGCCGCGGCACTGTTTCGTCGAGCCGGCCCTGCAAGGCCAGGCCTATGGCGACCATCCCCTGCCCATCGGCATGAAACAGACCATCTCCCAGCCTTACATGGTGGGGTTGATGACGCAGCTCCTGGAGCTGCGGGGGCGCGAGCGCGTCCTTGAGATCGGCGCCGGCTCCGGATATCAAACGGCGGTGCTGGCCGAGCTGGCCGAGCGGGTCTACGCGGTGGAGCGCGTCAAGTCCCTGGCCACGAAGGCGCGGCAGACGATCGAGAGCCTGGGCTACCACAACGTCATGATGCGCATCTTCGACGGCACCTACGGCTGGCGCGAGGAGGCGCCGTTCGACGCCATTCTCTGCGCCGCCGCGGCGCCGGAAATTCCCAGCCGGCTCGTCGAGCAGCTCGCCGAGCCGGGCGTCATGGTCCTGCCCATCGGCGACGACCAGAGTCAGACCCTGGTGCGCGTGCTCCGCCGCGAAGGAAAGACCGAGGTGGAAGAGCACACCACCTGCGTCTTCGTCAAGTTGATCGGGGAGTACGCCTGGAAGGAGTAAGGGCGGCAGCGTCAGTGGTGATCGCCGCCATCAACAAGCAAGGAAGCGACCGGCCGGGGCGTAGCGCAGCCTGGTAAGCGCGCCTGCTTCGGGAGCAGGAGGTCGGTGGTTCAAATCCACTCGCCCCGACCAATGAAATTGAGAGCTCTCCCGACCCCTTTCTTGTTTCTGATAGTTGTCCAGAGTTCTCCCAAAGCTGCCCCAATAAAGCTCGGGTGAAGTTCCCTCCGCTTTCGTAGACGGCAGGGGAGAGGCTGCGGTGCTCTTCCCCGTCACCGAAGAAGTTCAACTCCCACACTAGATGACCGAATGAAGGGGGCAGGTCACGCGAGCTTCCAGCTCCTTGCAGTGATAGCTGCGCCCACTGCTGGCGGGCACGGGGCTGTGGCACGGCAGACCTTCAGCATCACCGTTGCCGGAACCTCGCCGCGGGCGAGCATGCGCGGCCAATCGCCCCTGCTCTTATCCGCGCACGTAAGGGGGGCGAATGCTGATATTTTCAAGCCGTTCAATATGGCGGATGAAGCGGTACTTATCCTCCCGAAAATCCGTTACCTTGGAGCGTCCCGGTGGAAAATCACGGAAGGAGCCCGGTGCCAGTTTTGCCACCACGAACCCGACCTGCTGGTCCGCCGCCATCTCGGCGGTGATAGCTACCAGATGCTCCACGTCGCGCGCGGTTGCCGTGCGCGGGATGCCCGCCCCCGCCGCCAGCCTCTCGAGGTCGACGTTGCCGGCGGTATGGCTGCGGTGACCCGAGGCGCCTTCATACTGCTCGTTGTCCATGACGACAATCGTCAGATTGGGAGGAAGCTCATTGGCCAAGGTGCAGAGCGCCCCGACATTGAACAGGGCGCTGCCGTCGGTGTCGAAGGTGAACACGCGCCGGTGCGGCAGGCCTACCGCCACGCCTAGCGAGAAGGGAATCGGACCACCGAGCAGCGAGATGAACATCGACCCTTCGCCCGGCATGAGACTGTACCACTCGCGTTTAACTCCATCGATGGAGGTCACCACGATGTCCTCCGCGCTCACGATTCTCGCCAGCCCTTTCAGTGCATCGTAGCGTTTCATCGAACGTCCCTCACGAGCGGCTGGCGAAACACCACCGCCGTATGATAGAGGCTGCTCACCCCATGAATGACTGCATTGGTGACGGCCGGAATGATATCCTCTTCACGATCGACGAAGCGATAGGGGATGCGCATGGCGTGCAACAACGGCTCCATGTAGATTCCATGGTCCACGCCCCATTCAAAGGGCTCGCCCAAATCGCCCCGATACCCCATCAGCATGGTCACCGGAATGCCGCTTGAAAAGCCCAGACGGGCCAGCGGCTCGCACGCGCTGCGCAGCCCCGAGTTCTCCATGACGAGCACCGCGCGATGGCCAACACACCAGGCCCCCGCCGCTATGGATGCTCCCTCGCCTTCGTTGGTTACGTGGATGTAACGGAGATCAGGGTCCGCATCCGCGGCTTTGTAGACTCCTGTCAGCAGCGTGTCAGGCAGGGCCACAACCAGGCGAACATGTGCCCGTTTCAGACCCTCAATAACTAACGCGGCAATACGGGGTTCCACCTCGTGAACTCCTCATTTACAGGATACCAACGAGCCCTGCATTGGTAGTTGAATCTCCGTAAGGTTCTTGGCACACACTCACCTTCAATACCGAAGCACACCTCCGGCCATCTCAGCCGCTGAAAGAGAAGGCCAAAAACACTGCGGCAACAAGAGCCCGCCTTACTTCCTCACGCAAGAATGGGAATTCTCAACAGTCTCTCCGCCGAGTCAGCCTGTTTGACATCATGGAAATCACGTGCAAAGCTTGGCCTCTCGAATGTTGGATACGGCAGGGTGCTGGTTGCCACAACGAGTCCCGCCTACGGAGCAATCAAGCTGCGGACGTCCATCTTCTTCTCGATCAATTTCCATTTGAACGACAGGTCCGCGGCGTGCTGGAGTGGGCCGACATGAAGACGCCAATCCCAATTGTTCCAGGCCACCTTGTCCACGAGAGCCGGATTCATTTTCAGATGCTCGATGACAGCTCGCCGGCGTTCCTCTGGGTGGGCATTGATGTACTCGATGCTCTTTTGGTTCGCGGTCCGGAAACGGGCAAGAAGGTCTTGATTTTCCTGCACCCACGACTTGCGCGCCACCCAGACCGAGATGGGGAAGAGTTCCTTGCTCACTCCCGCCAACGGATAATCAATGATGCGAAATTTGTGTTTGTCCTGAAAGATCGGCACGAAGGGCTGCACCGTAACGATGGCGTCAGTCTGCTTCATCTTCAGCGGCGTATCCATGCGTGGAAATGGAACCTCGATCCATTTCACCGAATTGGCTTTGGCGCCTTGTTTATCCATCATCTCTTGAATCGTGATCGTCAAGATGTTGCGTAGGGTATTTACGGCGATGGTCTTGCCTTCAAGATCTTTCAGGCTCTTGATGGGCGAATCCTCGAGCACCATGATCGCCGTGGTCCCGGCGTAGCCGAGCGGCGTTCCCGGTTGCGGGATGCGTCCCTCGTAACTAATACCTGCCACCGCTAGATAATCGAACCCCTGATCGACCGCGATGAAGACGGAGACCACATTGCTGAAGCCGATATCAATGCTGCCGCCAGAGATAGCCGGGAGGATTACCGAGCCACCTCGCAGGTCGGTAATGAGGAGATCGAGGCCCTGTTCCTTGTAGAATCCCCGATCGGCGCCGCTGAAGACGGGCGCCAAGCCCATCATGCGCATGATGCCCAACTGGAGTTTTTTCGGTGTCTGCGCCGCAGCCGAAACTGCTACACCGAGCGCCAACGTGAGAACCAAGCAGCCGATCCCCAGCTTGCGAGCTCCACCATTCTTCCTGTGCGCCATCTCTTCTCCTCCTCCACCTCACGGACGGGTAAGCAAAACCTGGCCGCGCGATTCCTCTCTCGTGAAACACCACCCATGGGGATGGCTGTTGCACATGCCGAAGTTGCAACTCCGCGTGGAGACCGCCGGCTCTCTGCCGTGCACGGCACGGGCAAGCGCAATCCTAAGGGTGGTGTCAAAGCATGGCACGAATCGCCGATCCCTGCAAGCACCAGTTGCCAACCATCGACAAGGTGCAGACCACTCCACACCTGCCCCAGCCAAGCGGCCCGGTCTCTTCGCGCACTACCAACCTGGCTGCCGGCAGACAGGCCCCGCTTCGGCCTCGCGCCTCATCTAAAGCGGCGTTGCGGGATCTAGCGTATCTCCCTGGCCCATGTTTATCACTGAGCACCATTGCACCATTATTCATGGCCTCAAAACGGCTTATGATCTCCCATGAAATCTTGAAATTACGTACTTACTGAATCCCAACCCCAGGGCGGCGATCGCTCTGCGTGAAGACTTTCGCCCGCTCAAGCAAAGAAACCTCGCTACTCTCCCCTCCCGCCACGGCGGATAAACTGCACGTAGTCTCAAAGCAGCCGTCCACAACCGTTCCAGTGAGCATGGTCTTGTTGCCCCAATATCTTCCTCGACCAACCGCAAGCCAAAGACACGCTGCTCTGCGGTGAAAGCGCACCCGTTTCATCCTTTCATCTCAGTTTTCACTTTTTCCCAAAGTATTACTGCCTTGGCCCGAGTGTCGACCGAGAGTTCCAACCGTTGAGCGTACGGCCCCAGCGGACGCGTCGAGTCGATCCCTACCTTTGTAGTAACGCCCTGCTCCGTCGTCGAAGGATCCAAAATGACTCCCATGGAGCGCGGCATCACCATGATGCTGCGGTCCCCTTGCATGCGAGTAGACAACGACCACAGCACATCTTTTTCGTTAAAGACATCCACGTCGTCATCGACCACAATCACCAGCTTGCAGCCATGATCAATTCCAAAAGCGGCATAGATTGCCTGTTGAGGCTGGCCTTCCGCGGTCTTCTTGATTGAGATGTAGCAGTGGAAAATTCCACAGCCAGAAATCGGCACATGGACCGCTTTGACATTAGGAACCGTGCGGCGCACTGCCTCGATGACATCGACTTCACGCGTAAATCCCATGACAGTGTTATGATCGCCCGCAAAACCGGAACAAATACTCTGATACAGAGGTTCGTCCCTGTAGGAGACGGCCTCGACAAGGAAGACATTCTGGGTACTCCGCGACGAGGCATAGCCTGTAAATTCGCTGAACGGTCCTTCCGGTTCGCGCACGCTGGAAAGAATCCTTCCTTCGAGGACAATTTCGGTCCAGGCTGGAACCAGAAGATCAATCGTAGCGCAGCGCGCCACTTCCATCGGCTCTCCAAAAAGCCCGCCGATCAGCTCGAACTTGCTCTCGTCGTATGGCAAGAGCGCCATGGAGGCCAGGGAGTGGATGGGATGCAACCCTATACATATTGCTGCCGGCAGGTCCTGCTTCAGCTCTTCCGCGCGAAGCTGATACTCCCAGACGCGGCGCCGGCTGTGCAAGCTGATCCCAAGCCTGTTTTTTCCCTTGAGCATGCAACGGTGATACCCCAACGTATCGGTGCCGCTCTTAGGGTCACGAGTGACCACCATGGCGGCGGTAATGTAAGGAGCCGGATCGACTGGGAAATGCGTGAGGATCGGCAGCTTCGTCAGGTCAACTTGGCTGCCGATCTGCACGTTGGCATGAAAAGGAGCCTTGTCTATCTCGGTGGGGGCGAATCGGTTCACACTGCGCTGCATAAATGTTTGCGTTGCCTGAGCAAGGGGAACACCCAAGGCGTCGGCAAAACGTTTTCGATGGGAGATGACGCCGGTGACCACGGGAATATCGAAACCCTTGATATGATCAAAGAGAAACAAAGGATAATGGCCATGCCGTTCGGCCTCGAGCATCAGGCCGCTCACCTCGTACTTGGGATCAATCTCATCGTGGATGTGGAGCACTTCATCTGGTCGCTCGCTTTCCATCTTTGCAATAAAATCTCGCAACGCCTGACCCATACTCCTCATCCTCCTGTATGAACCGAGCACTACCCAGCAGGCTGGCGGCGGCGGGCCAAGCCCATCGTCCGGACCGCCATCGCGGCTTCGATCCTCGAAAAGATCGCGCCACTTTGTAAAACCCAATTTGCTTTCTTCCTTTGGGAAAGAACCACCCTTCGGAGGAAGATGTTGCAAGTGCGCGAGGTGCAACTCCGCGTGGTGGTGACCACGCTCAACCAAAGAGGTGGACCTTGAGCATGGCACGAATCGCGCCCCGCCACAAGTCTGAATCCCAGTGCCTCGACTACCAGGATAAGGAGAAAAAGGAATGTCCTGACCAATGACCACATTTAGGAAGAGGGGCTGGAAACCCTGGAGAACTCCGCCATGAGCCGCGCCGTGCGGTGAATCCCAGCCTCGCGGGGGAGCTGGTTCTACCCACGGGCAGATGGTCCGCTCGAGCGGTTGGGCGAGGCGCTGACAAACCTTCAGCGGCTTCTGCTCTGTGAAGGGGTCGTCCCGTCGCCGGAAAAGATGGGGGTGCGAAGCGCCGCTAGGCTGGCGGGCGCCTGCTGCACCTGCACGCCGGAAATGCGAATGCGCACGGAGGTAGTGAGCGGGGGAATGAGCAGTTCATCGTTCGGAGAGACAACGATGTCACAGGTGCCGGGAGGACCTGAACGGCGAAGGGCCCGTCAACCTCCGTGCTGGTCAGTGCGGCCAGCGGCTGCGCGCGCAACCGCGCCTGCGGCACCCCTGCGAAGGTGAGCGCATTGAGAAGCGTGCCCCTGACCGCGAACCTGGAGGAGGCCATCCCGGGCGTCAAGAGGCGTGCCGGCACAGGCAGGCCACGCAGGACGCACGACTCCCCTCATCTGCCTCCGTGGCAGGAGCGCCTCCCGTGGATGCTCGTATTTAAGCCCGAGTAAGCGCCGGCACCAGGAGCAGCCCGAACCGGAAGGAAACCGCTGAGCATCTCACCTGGCTTTGGGTTGACCGCGCGGCTGCCGCGGCGCTCCGCTACCGCGGCGCTTCCCCGCAAGAGGTGGCCGACGCTTGCCATTCACCGCGGGTTTGTAGACAGAGCAGCAGGATGACAAGTCCCATCAACGTATCACCAATGCCGGCGAGGAGAACGATGCGGGAGGCCCGGAAGACGAGCACCTCGCCGTAGAGGAAAAGAACGGCGCACAGTTTGGAGACAACGGTGAACCATGCAAAGGCGCGGAAACGGCGGAGATCGACGGCGGGCAAAAGGTAGGCAATGCCGAGGATGAAGAGGAAGACGCCGCTCTGCCGCGGGTAGAAGAGCGATGGTCCCTGCTGAAAGCCGAAGGCCTGCAGGACGGGGGCGGTGAAGAAGTAGAGCAGCAACCCCAGGACTAAGCTGTGCAGAGAGACCAGTCCCATCACCAGTCTGAAGGCTCGCGCGTAGTTCATCGCCAGGCTCAGAAGGAGTAGAGGACGATGTAGAGCACCGCCAGCAGCAACATGCTGCTTCTCAACAGGGGACGTAGACGCCTGACCTCATGGGATTGGAGAAGACGGAGCATGCGCTGCAGCACGAAGAGCGACACCGCCATTCCCCCCAGCACCACGAGCACCTGCAGTCCCTTGACGGCGAAGGGCGGGACATGCAGGTAGCTCTCTGAGAACTTAATCCCAAAGGGAGCCAGGGCCATCGGCACAATCTTCCACGAATCCAGCAGGAAGGGCATGAGATGGTAGGCGAACTCCGCGGCCAGAATGAGGGGCACGGCAACGTGGGTGAGGCGGCTGAAGTGCAGCCGCGGGCTCTCCTCGGAGCGCCGCGCAAGCAGCCACGCCACCCCGCCGAATGAGGCAAGCACCGCGGCCAGAGCAGCCACCATGACGACGAAGGTGGACAGATAGGCGGAATCAGCCAGCAGGGGCCAGGCGTACTCCAACGGTCCCTTGACGAGCAGGCGACTGACCTGGGTTGCGAGGAGAACGGGGATCAGGAAGTCGATGCTGACGATCGGCTGACGATTGGCCCACAGCTCCGCGCCGGGGAACCGCAGGTTCAGGCGCGGCGACTGGTGGGGGCAGAGCTTCAAGCAGTTGCCGCAGAGGATGCAGTACTCATTGGATTGCAACGAGAAGGCCCCCTGGTACATGGGGCAGCCCGCCACCTCCTCATTGCCGGTATAGCAGGCATGGGAGAGGCACTCGTTCTTGCAGATGTTGGTGTTGGCACGCAGCTCCAGGGGGGCTGCGGTGGCGAAGCCGGCGCTGGCGCCCCCCAGCGGACAGGCGTACCGACACCAGGCGCGGCGGTCAAAGAGAAAGCCGAAGACGACGGCGCCGCTGAGGATCGAGAGCAGGAGAACAGCCGTCGCCAGCGGCCAGGTGCTCATGTGGGTGGACTGCTCGGCCCACATGATCGTGAAGAACCCAGCCGCGCTCAGCGGCAGGGCATAGCGGCGCAGGAAGGAGGGAACCTTCCAGCGCCGGCCGCCGAGGCGCGAGACGACGTCCCCGACCGCCGCCATGGGGCAGAGGCTGCACCAGAGCCGCGCGACGACGAACCAACTGGCCACCAACGCCGGCCACCAGATGGCCCAGACGAGGGGCAGGGCGACGTTGCGCTCCGCTTGCTGGGGGCCCAGCAGGGCGACCAGAATGATCACGAACAGCCCCACCACCGAGAAGAGTTGCGGCAGACCGGGGTAGAACCGGCTTTGCATCAGCTTGCGCAGCGGCTCCCAGCGAATGAGGTTAACGCGCTCCCGTTTCTCCAGCGCCGAGATGCCGACGAAGATGTGCTCGGCCCCCAAGTGCTCTCCCTGGGCCAGGTGCACGCCTCGGCGGATGGTCTCCTCCAGTTCCGCCAGGTTCTCCGGCCAGTCATAGGCGAAGAGCACGTTCATCGCCTCCTGGGTAAGGCCGGCGAGGCGGTTCCGACTCAGCGCGCTGTGCTTCTTGAGATAGTGGGCGATGAAAAGGCTAAGGTCCTTCTTGCGCTCGGAAAGTGCGGGAACCCGCACGTGCCGGGTGGCGAGGAGTTGGTGGAACTCCTCGAGAAAGGTTCCATCCTCGACGCGCTGGCGCAGGTCGACATCCGTGCCCGCCACGATGCGGACCTGCGCGCGGCGCACCAGCTTGTCGCCCAAGCGCGCAAAGCGCCCCGTCTTCATGAAGTCGAGGAGCTGCTGCTGCACCGTCAGGTGGAGCCGCTCGACGTGCTCGATATAGAGGGTGCCGCCGTCCGCGACCTCCAGGCATCCGAGGCGCCGTTGCTTGGCAAACGAATGCCCGCCGCGCTCGTGCCCGAACAGGGCGCTGCACTGCGACATCTCGACCACCAAGCCGTCGTGCTCCGCCTCGTCCTCGGGCTGGGGCTTGGCGCGTTTCGCGCCGTGATTCTGACCCTCACCCAAGGCCGGCAGCGAGGCGGCGTCGAAGACCAGGAAGTGATTGTCGCTGCGGGGACTCGATTCATGGAGGTGACGCGCGACGATCGCCTTCTCGGTGCCCAGAGGACCGCTGATGAGCACTGGCTGATCAGTCGGCGCCACGTTCTCGATCTGCCGCCGCAGCGCCTTCATGGGGGAAGAGGCGCCCAGCAGAGGGCCGGCGGCGGCCTGCGTCTGTTCCAGCAAGAAGTCGCTCAACGCGGCGCCGTGGTCGAGTTCCTGCTCCAGACGCACGTCCGTTTGCCGCAAGCGCTGGGCCAGAATCGGCACGAAGGTGCCGGCCAGCGAGGGCATCTCCCGCAGCAGGACATCGAAGCTCGCCGCGGAGATGCTGAGGAGCGTCGACTCCTTCAGGGCGCGCACCGAAGCGGAGCGCGGTTCGCCGGTCAGCAGCGCCATCTCCCCCAGGGTCTCTCCCGGCCCAAGCCTGGCGATTTCCGGCTCCCTCCCCCTCTCGATGGTGCGGAAGATGGAAACCTGGCCTGAGATGATCAGGTAGAAGGCATCCCCCGCTTCGTCCTGCAGGAACACCAGTTCGGAAGGGCCGAAACGCTTCTCCTCCGCAACCTCTGCCACTTTCGTCAGTTGTTCGTCGGAAAGCGTCTGAAAGATCGCGGTGGAACGCAGACGGTCCTTGCGCTGCTCGAACAAGGCGCCCTGAATCGCTTCCTCATCGCAAAATCCCATCTGCAGGAGAATTTGGCCCACCAGCTTCGGCACCCCGGTGGTGAGGAGCTGCGCGGCGTGGCTTAAAGCGGTCTCGATCTGCGTCGGGCTGCACGCGCCTAAGTGGACCAAGTAGTCCCCCAGGCGTCGCTGGGCTGGCTGTTCATCGGGTTTGTCTGGCAGGTTTGACTGAGTGGGGGGAGGGGAAGGAGAGGTATTGGGCGCAGCCACCGGCGGGGAGCCGGATTCAGCAACGAACGACGCGCTTGAAGCCTGGTCCATAGCGATTTCCTGACTCCTGTTGCAGCAACGATACCCGCCGGAGACAGGCCAGGAAAAGCTTCGAAGCTGGTACGTCTCCGTGCTCAGGGAGTATCTTCCGCGGAAAATGCTGCAAGGATCATAACTGCCCGCGGTCAGCAGCCGACAGGACTACCCGCTTTGCGCTCTCTACTTGTGTTCGATAAGGTTCTCTCGCTCTCCCCCGTTGCCCGTTGTGTGTGCTGGTATGCCGGGGGCAACGCAGTGCTGCAAGCGGCCCTTGGCGCGGCGCCGTTGAGGCGCTGACACGGCACCGCGCTTGTTCATGCCGTGGCCGCCCGCAATCTAACAGATTAACTTGCCACCTATGGCAAGCTCACGCTTTGATACATGTCAAGAGTTGCCGGCAATTCGAGGGGAGCGGCGTGGCGTTCCTGGTGCTGCCACCAAGGTGCAGCGTGACACGGAAAGCACCGCGCGCCATCCACCCGCAAGGGGACGCTGCTGCGGCCCCGGGGCATGAGATGTGAAGCTTGCGGACTGTGAGCGGCGATCAAGGGCGCTATGCAGCTATCGCGGCATCTCATCGCTTCTGTCTTCGCGGCATGAATTCTGTGGGGGACCTCGTTCCCGCGGCCCCCGTTCCGCGAGCGAACGGCGGCGAAAAGGGCGCGGCAGCTCGAATTTTCCCAGAAGCAACGTCCCCTCGCGCCAGGAGGTTTTCGCTCACGAGTCTTTCTCTGGCGTGGCGTCCTGGTGCGTCAGATGCTTCCCTGGGACGGACCACCACCCCCCCCCGCCGGAGCCGCAAAGCGGCTTGACCCCTCGCCGCGCCCTTGTTAGAATGCGGGATAATTCCTGGACGTCGAGGCAGGCTGGCGCAATCAATCGGGACATGGCTCGCCAAGCTTCGTGCCGGGCACGTTCCTGCTCAGCAGGATCGTCTTTCCCGTGGTCGGGGTCTTGGCATCAACAAGTCGCCCCCGGCCGTTGGGCGGAGCGGTGCGGGTGAGCGCACGTCGGGAGTGAGGGTTGTGAGTGTCCCTGGAGAGCTTCGGAAACTCCAGAGCTTCTATCGCCGCGGCGCATGGCCCCAGGTCATTCAGGTTGGCGAGCAGTTGCGGCACCAGGGCCGGGATGACCATGTCCTCAACGCCTGGCTCGCCATGGCCTACCATGTCACGAAGCAAGACCAGAAGGCCATCCCGCTCTGCGAGAAGCTGTACCAAACGGCCACTTTCAGCGATGTGCAGACGGAGTGCCGCGAAATCGGCATCTCCGCGATGCGCTACCACGTCGTGCTGGCTCGCCACTTCTTCCAAGAGAAGCGGTACGATGAGGCTTTGCGCATCTGCGAACGGCTGAAAGTCTTCGACAACAAGCTTTCCGACAAGTTCATCATCGCCGGCAAGGTCTATCTCGAGCAAGGACATTACTCGCGCGCTGCTGAAGAGTTCGCGCGCCTGCTCACCGAGCGCCCCGACCGCGCCGATAACGCCGTCGCATGCCTACGCTACCTCCTCGATGCCGAGCCGAGCAACGAAGCCGCCCACCGCGCCCTCTTCGACCTCTCCGAACGCACCGGAACGACCCGGAAGCAGATCAGCGACAACGAGGCGCGGCTTGCCCGCTCGCCCGATGAGGCGCGGGCGATCTTTGCGTTGGGTTACCTCTACACCTTCAGCGGCTCCGCGCCGCAGGCCCTCGCTCTGTGGCAGCGCTACCTCGCGAAGTACCCGACGTGGAAACATCTCCACCTGGCGCGCGGCCACGCACACTTCCACCAGGACGACTACGCGCAGGCCGAGAATTGCTGGCAGCAGTTTGAGCCGGCAACAATCGCCGAGGCCGAAGCGCTCCTGCAGTGCTACAACCGCCTCTTCAGCCGCTCCTGGAGCTCCGAGCCGGTGCTCTGGCGGCTGGTCGAGCTCGGGGTGAAGTGGGACCGTCTCGATGTGGTCGAGGGTCCCCTGAAGATCATGCGGAAGATCAAACCCGACTCGCCGATGATCGGCCAGATTCTTGAGCAGGTCCTCGTCCTCCAGGTGGACCGGCACACAAAAGCGGGAAGCTCCACCGCGGCCCTGGCACGGCTGAAGGAGCTCGTTCGGCTGCATCCCGACAAGCCGGCCTACCAGCAACGGCTGGCAGAATTTCTTGCGGCTCACCCCGGGCTGCAGGCCCAGAAGGACGAGGTACGGGAGGCGCCTGCCCCCTCCGAACCAGCACACGGCGCCACCCTCGTGGGAGATCTCACCACCCCGGCTGGGGGATTGCATTCCGCGACCGAAGCCATCGTCGTCGTCGACCTCTGCGATTCCACCACCCTGGCCTCCAAGTTCGGTGACCGTTATCTCCTGGAGGTGAAGAAGCTTCTGGCGGATACCGCCGAGCCGCTTTTCAAGCAGCACCAAGTCCGCTGGCTGAAGAGCACGGGAGACGGTTACCTGAGCATTTTCCCCAACAGCCGGGAGGCAGCGTTGGCAGCCGTGACACTCCTGCGCACCTTTCAGGAGGAGAAGCAGCTCGCTGAGTCCCATCCCATTCACATCCGCATCGGCATCCACTTCGGCGAGACGCAGGTCGATGGCAACGGCGAGCGCCATGGGCAGGTGGTTCACAAGGCCTTTCGGATCGAAGGGGTAAAGCCTTCGGACCTTACCCAAGTGGAGGGGAGCGCCCCGCGCGCAGAGGTGCCGCTGCGCAACCGCATCTTCCTCTCCGAAGAGGTGTACGACGACATCTATCAGGACGACATCCCGCGCTGCCGGTTTATCGGTGTCACCGAGCTGAAGGGGTTCTCCGGCCTGCACCGCCTTTACGAGCTGAAGTGGCAGGAACAGCCGCGTAAACTTCAGCCGGCGGCGGGCGAAAGCGACCTTGAGCACCGCGGCACCGGTCCAAGGGTCTAGCGCGCCACGGTGCTCCTGGCGGCACAAAAAGCTCGCCTCACAGGCCCCGATCAAGCAGCGCGGCAGTCCCCCCACCTGCGGGTTCAAGACGTCGATTTCTCCCGCAACGAAATCCTCGTCCGCGACGGCAAGGGGGCCAAGGACCGGATGACGTTGCTTCCCGAGTCACTCAAGGCCCTGCTCCAGGAACACATGAAGAAAGTCAAGACGATCCATGAATGGGATCTGGCCGACGGCTGGGGCCGAGTTGCTACCGCCCGACGCCCTCGAGCGTAAGTATCCCAACGCTCCACCGGATGCCTAAAACTGGTGATACGGCATACGTAGTTGAGATGAAAGGTTTTGAGCGGATGAACAAGAGGAAGTGGGAACTTCTTGTGCAGAAGGACACAGTCTTAATTTCCAATCTTATACAGACTGTATAATCATTGTTAGGCGTCACATGATTTCAACACCATGAGCGATCTTCAAACGCTAACCGACGCCTTGCGGACTCGTTTTCCTGCGCCTCCCCCTCAGGCAACCGAGGGCTGGGCGAATCCTGCACTCTGCGTTCTGGACTGCGTCCTTTCCCTTAACCGACCCTACGACAGCGTTGTGCTGCCCCGTGTCACGCGGTTCGCCGAGAAACATACCGGCGTGGATACGCTCCAGGCGCTTCAAGTCCTGATGGGGTCCTACCCGAGCCTCTTCGACTTCTCGGCCGTCGAGCTCGACTACAAGGATTCCCGCCGTGCCAACACTCTGCAAGGAGTAGTCAGCTACCTCCTGGATGTTGAGCAGGATTTCCCCGGTTCCAGCGAACTGCAGCGGCTGCGCGCCTGGGCAAATTGGGCACAACCGGGCGACTCCGCCTTCACTGGGGTGCGTGGCTTCGGTCTGGCGGGCTTCCAGTACCTTCGGCTGCTCTTCGGGGCGAACACCGCAAAGCCGGACGTCTGGATTTGCAGGTTCGTTCCGACAGCATCGCTCGCACCGTCGGTCCAACTGAGGCGCTATTCCTTCTTGAGCGTGCGGCAAAGCGCGCCAATCTTCACCTGAGGGACATCGACGCGGCGATTTGGAGTCAAGCTCACGGCAGCGCCGGCTAACCACGGCATGCACCTAACCGCCGCAAAACGCGCGGCGGCGGGTGATGCCCCGGTCGTTAGCCGCAGTTCCCGGAGACCGCGATAGGCTTTTGGCTGAAACTCTTCGGTCGGGACCTCGGAGGGTGAACGAAGACCCCGCCTGGCGCAGCCTGCGATGGTGGAGAGGAGCGGAAAAGCTGGCGATGGCGGAAGGGAAGAAACAGGCGCTGCGGCAGAGGGGCTCCGTCCGCTGCTGAGCACCCAGACGTGAGCCAGCTTGAGCACGATTCGAGAATCCGGGAGACTGTCACGTTATGCTGACGGGCCGCCGCCTCCCTGATGATGCGCTCACGTTTGTTCAGCGATGCATCCGCGAACGCAAGGTTTACTGGACCTACCATGTGAACATGCGTCTGGCTGGCCGTCACATTTCAAGGGACGCCATCTTCGGCGCCGTGGACAGCTACCAAGTCGTCGAATCGTATCCAGATGACAAGTACTTCCCGAGCTATCTCGTCTTGGCGACGCCGACGGGCGCTGCATTCCACGTCCTTTTCGCGGTCGATGTTGAAGCCGACAATGTGCGGGTGATCACCGCGTATCATCCCAACCCCAACGATTGGGAGCCGGATATGAGGACAAGGAGAAGCAAGACATGAAATGCCGAGTGTGCGGCAGCATGTTGCATGCGACGACCACCGATCTTCCGTTCAAGGTGAGCGATCGAACCATCGTCATCCTCAAACACCTGCCGGTAGCGCAGTGTGAAGGATGCAGTGAGTACCTGATTGCAGACGCTGTGTTTGTGAAAGTTGAGGAACTGCTTGCCAAGGTCAACACGTCGGTTGAACTGGAAATCATTCAATTCGCTGCTTAGCTGCGGCGCTGGCTAACAGGCGACTGGCACCGATGTATCTTTTTGACTGAGTGAAGGAGTGCAGGCCAGGGATAACCCACCCTGAAAACACCAGGGCCCCGGAAGCCGCTGCGCCAGGCATGGGCTTCCGGGGCCGTTTCATCTCGGCGCCGGTCAGGACGTCGTCTATCCCCCCTACTCCTTCGCCTCCTTCCAACCGCGGAACGGCTTGCGGCGCTGGGCCAGTTTCTCGCCGGTTTCGAGGTAGAGGCCCTGGACGGCCATCTGCGCCTCCTTGTCCCACTCCTCCGGCCAGTAGCCAAGGGCGTAGCCGTGGTAGGGGTAGCGCGTCTTCAACGGCGGCAAGCCGAGCTCCTCCCAGATTTCCTTCGCATGGTCCATGTACTCCTTCGCCGGCAGCGACACGGTTGGATAGGCGTGCTTGCGCGTCGCGTCGATGAGCATGGCCGAGGTGCCGACCGGCTTCGGGAAGCGGCGGTCCTCCGTCTCCGTCCCCGAGGGCGCCGCGGAGGGATCGAGCATGGAGGATTTCCCCGTCGTGATGCGCACGTCGAGGTGCGGCTGCATGCAGAATGAGAGCGCCCAGTTCACCGACTCCGGGTCGTCGGGGTCGATATCGGGGTCCACGGTGATGATGATCTTGCCGATCGTCGGGTCGAGGGCGACGGCGGCGTTGAGCGCCTGCCAGGGCTGGCTCGGATTCGTCTTGTCGAGCTGGATGACGATGTACATCCAACTCCCGCTCATCTCGTGGAAGGCCACCCGCTGCACCGTGGGGATGTTGCAGTCGTACTTCAGGAATTTCAGCATCAGGGCGTCGTAGCTGATCTTGCGGATCATGCTGCTCTCGCTGGGCGGGAACTGGCTGATGAACGCTTGGTAGATCGGCTTGCGGCGGTGCGTGATGCAGGAGATGTTGAAGACGTGGTTCTTGGCGCGCTCCCCCATGTAGCCGCTGTACTCTCCAAAGGGAGCCTCATCCTCGAGGTACTCGGTGGAGAGCTCGCCCTCGACGACGATCTCCGAGGTTGCCGGCACTTCGAGGTCCACCGTCTCGCACTTCACCAGCTCGATGGGCGCTCCGGCCAGACCTCCCGCGACATCGTACTCATTGACGCCGTAGGGGATCTTGGCGACGCTGCACATGCCGACATAGGGAACGCAGCCAAGGATGATGGCTGCCGGCAGGTTCTGGCCGAGCCGCCGCGCCTTCTCGAGGTGGATGCCGATGTGCTGCGCCCCGTGGGTCATGATGCCGGTGCGGGTCCGTCCCTTGATCATGCCGCGGTAGGTGCCGACATTGACAATGCTGGTTTCCGGATCCTTCGTCACCACGTAGGGAGAGGAGAGGTAGGGGGCGGTGTCATAGCCCGGGGTGGAGATAGGGATGGGGAACTTGTCGATGCCGCCCGCCTCGAGGAGGGCATCTCCTTGCAGGATGACCTCCTTGACCGGTCCGCCGTCCACCATCTTTGGCGGGATGGGGAAGCGCTGCGCCTGCACCCAGCGTTCCTGAATCTCCTCCACCTTGCAGCCCATGCCGGCGGCGTAGATCGGCCGCGAGGCGCCCAGAATCCCCACCGCCACCTTGGCGTCGAAGGAGCGCCCACGCGAATCCGTGAGGCTCTCAAAGAGAAAGGCCTTGCGCTCATCGCTCGGCAGACCGCGGAACTGCCAGCGCACCAGCGGCATGAGCTCCGTGTCCTTGTTGATCGTGCGCTTGACGCGGTAGAGCAAGCCCTTCTGATCCAGGTCGTTGATGAAGTCGCGTAGATCCTTATACGCCATCAATGGCTCTCCTCTCCGGTGCATCACGCCCAGCGCCTTGCCCGCCGGCCTGCCGCGCGCGCCGCGGCCCCGCAGAAATCCCCCCTGCCCCGCGCAGGCGGCAGGGCAAAGTTACCAACATCTTGAGTTTGACGCAAGGCCGCTGCGGAAAGCCAGCGGCGTGCGCTTGGGGGGAGTGACCCCTGGCGCCGTCTCCTCCAGGCGGCCGCCCATGCGGAGCCTCCTACCCCCTAACGGGCGCAGGTTCGAAAGCCGGCGAAGACGTCGCGCCGGTCGGGCGTAAAGAAGTTGCGCCAGGTGTTGCGGATCATCCGGGCGCGCGTGGCCCAACAGCCCCCCCGCAGCACTCTGCGGCTGCCGAACCAGGGTTCGGAGTACTCCTTGTAGGGATCGGGCACGAAGCCTGGATACGGGCCGAAGACGCTGGAGGTCCACTCCCAAATGTTTCCCAGCATCTGCCGGCAGCCGAAGGCGCTGTCGCCGGCGGGAAGGGCGCGCGCATCGACGGTTCCCGCTCTCCGGGCATCCAGGTTGGCCCGCCGCGGCGTGGGAGGTTGATCCCCCCAGGGGAACCGGCGTTTGCGCCTGCTGAAGCCTCCGCCGGGGCGCGGCTCGCCGCAGGCGGCCAGTTCCCACTCCGCCTCGCTCGGCAGGCGCCGACCGGCCCAAGCGCAATAGGCCTCCGCCTCGTACCAGCAGACATGGATCACCGGGTGCCAATCGAGGAGCGGCGCCTCCCGATCGTACCTGCGAACACCCCAGCCGCCGTCGGCGGCGCGGCGCCAGTAGATGGGATGCTCGGCTCCCGCGGCCTGGCGCCAGGCCCATCCGACATCGCTCCAAAGCTCTCTGCGCCGGTAGCCGCCGGCCTCGACGAAGGCACGGAACTCGGCGTTCGTCACCGCCGTGCGGGAGATGGCAAAGGGCTCGATGGGAACAGGATGGGCCCATTTCTCGTTATCAAAGACGAAGGGTAGGTCGGGCGTGCCGCCTAGCATGAAGACGCCGCCGGGGACATCTACATCGCCTCGGCACGATTCGTCCGCTTGCCCCTGCCCAGCGGAGGACGACTCGGCTCCGCCGCGCTCGTTCGCGGGGGCCGCGAGCTTCGGCTCGGGGTAGGCGAGCGTCTGCAACATGTAGGTGAACGCTTCGGCGTGCATATCCTCGTGGAAGAGGACGAGCCGATGAAAGTACACCGCCTCGTCGCTGCAGGCGCCTCGCCGAAGATGCGCCAGGATGCGTTCCAGGACCTCTTCCATGTAGCGCAGCGTCTCGGCGCGCGACGGCAACGGCAGGTCCCAGCGCGTGTCGTGGGGGATGGCGATGGAATCGTAGAGAGAATCGGAATCCCCGCGGGGCGCTGCTTCGCCGCGCAGGTGCCGCAGGATCCATTTTTCCTGGAACCAGGCGACATGCCCGATCTCCCAGCGGAATGGGTTGACGATGTCGAGCTTCGGCCCCATGAGCTGCTCATCGCTCAGGTGCGCCACGAGATCGAGGCTGCGCCCGCGCGCCTCGGATAAGCTCTCGATGAGGTCGGTTGCCACGTTCATGGAATTTCTCATACTTCGCGGCTCGCCGTTCGCCGCCCGCCGCTCACCCGGCAGCGACGCCGCTCGTTCCGGCGGCAGGGTTCTTGCGCCGCGCTCAAACGCGACCACCGCGGCAGTATCCTGGCAGCGCCCAGCCCGGCTGCGCGGGGGAGCGGCGAGACGGGCGATCGTCGCCCCTCTTCAAAAAGTCTCTCCGGCAATGGCGCTCGGCGGAGAGAAAATGCTACCATAACAACGCCACACCTGAACCAGGAGGCTGCCATGAAGATCTGACTCGTGACGCCGGCCCCCGCTCGGTCCCGAAGCGGCAATCGTGCGACAGCCCTGCGCTGGGCAAGAATCCTGCGTGAGCTTGGCCATCGCGTCAGCATCGAGGTGGCGCACACGGGCGCCCCCTGCGACCTGATGATCGCCCTGCACGCGCGCCGCAGCGCTGCCTCGATCCAGCGTTTCCACCAGCGCCATCCTCAGGTTCCGCTTGTCGTCACCCTCACCGGCACCGACCTGTATCGGGACATCCAGACGAACCCCCGGGCGCAGCATTCGCTGGAGCTGGCGAGCCGACTCATCATCTTGCAGCCGATGGGGATTGAAGAGCTCGCCCCGCATCTGCGGGGCAAGGTGCGGGTGATCCACCAGTCCGCCGCGGCGGAGGTGAAGCCTGCGCGCAAGTCGAGCCGCAGCTTTGACGTCTGCGTCATCGGCCATCTGCGCCAGGTGAAAGACCCGTTCCGGACCGCCATGGCGGTCCGCCGTCTTCCTTCCGACTCGATCCTCCGCGTCTTCCACGTCGGCCGGGCCCTCTCCAAGGCGATGGAGCAGCGCGCCACGGCTGAGACGCGGCGCAACCCGCGCTACACCTGGCTGAAGGAGAAATCCCCCGGCCAGGTGCGGCGGCGGCTGGCGCGCTGCCATCTCCTCGTGCTCAGCTCGAAAATGGAAGGCGGGGCGAACGTCATTTCCGAGGCGCTGGCTCTCGGCGTGCCGGTGCTCTCCTCGAACATCCGCGGCTCGATCGGCATTTTGGGGCCGGATTATCCGGGCTACTTCCCCGTGGGGAACACTGCTGCCCTCACGACCCTCTTGCTGCGTGCCGAGACGGAGCCGGACTTCTACCGCGAGCTGCAACGGTGCTGCGCCGAGCGCAAGCCCCTGGTCGACCCAACGCGGGAGCGCGAGGCGTGGCGGCGCCTGCTTCTGGATCTCCAGCCTGAGCCAGGGAATCAGCGTCTTTCCTAGAAGTTCACTTCCTCGCGTCGGGTGCGGCATTGAGCGCAAGGGGGGAGGCAAGCGCCGGGAGCCCTTGCGCTCCCTTCCCCGCCAGGGCGCACTGCGCGGGCGCGAAAACAGCCGCGGACGGCGCCCCGCCAACCCGCGGAGCCCCGTCCTTCGCATGGGGACGTTGCGCAAAGCTACGCTCCGACCCCACACCTCGTTCGTCGCGGCTCATTTTTCCCACACGGACCGAGGACCACGGGCAGGGCAACCACATGCCGTGCCGCTTAGGCAAGCCCGGCTCCCCGAAGCGGCTCCCAGGCGATCCAGGCCTGGAGGTCGAAATCCGCCTTGATGAATCCCCACCGCAAAAGGAAATCCTTCTGCCGCTCGATCGCCGCGATTGACTCTTCGGCCAGGTTGACTTCCATGCGGCAGTGGAAGTCCGAGGCATGCGCGGCGTCCACCCACTCCGCCGGCGCCCCCACGTCCTTGGCGACAATCAGGGCGACCTCGGAGCGATGCGTCGCCGCCCAGCGCGCCGCGTCATTCAGGCGTTTCACGTAGCGCGCCACTAGGTCGGGATGGTTGCGCACCAATTCGCCGCTGGCTGTCAATGCGGTGGGCGTCTGGTTGTTGGTGCGCACCGTGTGGTCGGGATGCCTGCCCACGTCCACGACCGTCGTGGCGCCGAGGAAATCAGCCAACCACGCCCCCGCCGCCCCCGCGCTGTACATCGCATCCACGTTGCCGTGGATGAGGGCAAAGGCTTCAACCTGCTGGCGGCGCGCCCGATGCCCGCCGCTCCACAAGGTGCCGCGGTGGGACGCCGAGTCCGCGCCGAGGTAGCGCTCCACCATCGGCAGATCAACCAGCTCCGCGTCCCGTTCGTCCATCCCCTCGAGGGCCAGCGCGGAGAGGTAGCCGCGCAGGCACATGGCGCGCCAGAAGTCAATCTGGTCGTTGACGCGGCGCGGCAAGGCCAAGCGGCGGCCGCGCAGGTCCCGAATGGTGCGGATGCCCGACTCCGGTCGGGCGATGATGGCCTGATACTCATCCACCCACGACAGGCCGATCAAGCGCACGTCGCCGCCGCGTGACCTCGTCCAGATGGGCGGGATGTTGCCCCCCTGGCGAAAGGAGTCGGACTGGGTATGGTCGAAGTGCGATTCGCGGATGCGCTGCTCCTCTGAGGCCCGCAGGGAGGCGATCTCGATGCCATCCGGCGCGAACTCCTCATCGAGCCAGCCGTGATCGATGGCCAGGCTGGAAACGGTGGGAATCGGGCAGCGGGTGTACCAGAGTGCTTTCACCGCCGCTGGCGTCGTCCCCACCTCGGACGTCACCTCCGCTCGTTGTGCCATTGCAAGCCCTTCCTGCAATTTTGCCGAGGGTTCATGGTTCCTCTCCGCCTGGAAACCGGCAGGCTGCGGTGGCTTGCACCCTCACCACCGCGCCCGCCGGCCGCTGGGACATGGCAACGCTGCGCCGGCTCCTCGCCGGAGCGCTTCTCCAGGCCGACCAAAACTCTCCTGACCAGGACAGCCGCCCCGGCCGTAAACGCCACAAGACCTGCGCGAACCGCGGCGCGGCGCGCTCGACTCGGCGTTGCCCGCCTACTCAATGCGCAGGAACTCGCCCTTCGTCACCTGCACGACGTAGATTTCCTTATCCGCGTCGCCATCCGGCCGAATGCTCGTCTTGCCGGTGATGCCGGGAAAATTCTTCAACTTTGCCAGGTGGTCGCGAATCTTCTTGCGGTCCTCCTGCTTTTGTTCCGGGCGGTTCGTGACGCCGCTCTCCTCAATGACCTTCTTCAGGATGTAAACGGTATCATAGACGCTGGCGGTGTAGTGCGGTGGGTCATGCTGCTTGCGCTCACGGAAGTTCTTGATGAAAGCCTGGGCGCGCGGGTCTGGATTGCCCAGCCAGAAATACGCCGGCATGACCACCCCTTCCACCGCCTCGCCGCCCTGGCGGATGAAGCCCCAGGCGCTCGAGCCGATGCCCATCACCACTGGCTGCTTCAAGCCTTGGCGCCGCACCTCTTTGACAAAATTGGCGCCCTCGTACTGCACGGCGGAGAGGACGATGGCATCGGGGTTGGCGAACTTCACCTTCGTGACCTGGGCGGAGAAATCGACATCGCCGGTGACGAAGGTGAGCGTCGTATCTATCTCGATCTTCCGCTCCTTGAGGAGCGGCGGAAAATCCTGCGTCGCCTGCGTCTTCGACACGACGTCCTTGTTGTCGTAGACCAGCACCACCTTCTTCACATTCGGGTTCCGCTTCAGGAAGACGTCGAGCGTCGAGCCGACCATGCGCTCGCTGGTCACCACATTGCGGAAGGTCCAGGGGCGGTTCTCCGCTGCAATGCCCTTGGCCGCCGCGGTGCCCGAGATCATGACGACGCCAGCGCGGTTGGCCACCGGAAAGGCCATCTTCGCCGAGGTGCTCAAAAACGGCCCCATGATCGCCAGCACCTGGTCTTGCTCGATGAGCCGGCGCGCGGCCTTGATGGCATCGTCAGGCTTGCTGGCGCTATCGTACTTGATGAAACGCAGGGGCACGCCGCCAACGCCGCCGCCGCCGTTGATCTCCTGCAAGGCGATGTTCACGGTGACCTCATTGGTCTGTCCCCACTCCGCTGCCCAGCCGCTGAACGGATCGATCCAGCCCAGCACCACCTCCTTCCCCGCCAGCTTCTGGGCCGCGGCGACGCCTGGCACGAGAAGTGACACGAGAGCCGTTGCGCAGAGAATCCAGTAGACCAACCTTCTCATGGTATCCCCCCTTCTTCCAAACCCTCACCGAAGAGAACCCCGACCAGCCGAGGTCCCTTGCAACACCTGACGTGACCACCTCCCCAACGCCCAACAACTCCAGATGAACCGAGCTCCGTCTCGAAGACCGCCCACCTTCGGAGTTGCGCTGTCAACGTGAGGAGGCACCACGATGTCTGGGCGTGCGGCACAGATAACCCAAAGGATGAAGTTAGAGCATGGCACGTCTTGCAAAGGGCTGCAAGACTCAATCTCCGGTCATTGACGCAAGGCAGCTCACGCCGCTCCCGGGGCGCGGAGGTAGCGAGGTCGCGCCGACTGAAGCTCGCCAGGCCAGTCGCTGCGCAGGGCGGCGCCGGGGCTTCACCATCAGCAGCAGCCGCGCGCTTACCCCGCCCGCCACCTCTGGCGGCGACGGGGCGAGCAAGCCGGCTCACGCCGCCTCCCCACCCCCCCTTGACAACCATGCTTCGCAGGAGCATAGTAGACTCAACGCGAAGTCGCAGTTATGGTGTCATAACTGCATGCAGGACCGCAGTTGCCACCAACATGTGGTGTCGCGGTTATTTTGTCGGTAAGGAGTACGTACGTGAAGGGTGAAGTGAAGAAGTTGGTGCGGGATCGGGGGTTTGGCTTCATTCGAGCGGAGGATGGGCGAGAGATCTTCTTCCATTTTTCGGCACTACAACCAGGCGTGTTTGATACGCTGGTGGAAGGCGATGCCGTGGAGTTCCAGGTGGAGCAAGGGAACAAGGGTCCACGTGCGACTCAGATGTCGGTGATCGCCTAAGGAGGGGTGGTAGCGCGGGGCACAACGGGCGGGTTTGGACGTGTGCCGCTGCGTGCCCCCGCGCGCCCCCGCGCGCCAACGAGAGAAGGGGGAGCCGTGGAAACGGCTTGAGGGTGTAAGTTCGATGGAGTGAAAGGGTGCTTTCTATCGCGCGAATCCCCGCCCCCTGACTGTTGTTGTGATTCCTCTCTGACGAGTCTCTGATCCCCCGCCGCAGGCGCTCAGTACTCTCTCCCAATCCTTTCGTTCCAGGCAGGTGGTGCGCTGGCGTGCGCCCCGCAGCGCCAGGTTCGTGCGCCCGAAGCGCGAGACGCGGCTCTGCCGCAGGCTGCTGCGCGGCAGGCCAGGCGCGGTCCGCTGCAGACCTGCCCCAGGACCGACCGCGGCGGCCGTTTCACTTTGCCGCATCGAAGCGACCCTGCTCCACCACGTGCTGGTGCGGCAGGACCTTCCAGGCCGCCATCGCGGCGTAGCTCTGGATCAGCTCGCGCTCCTCGGCGGCGAAGGCGCGCTCCTCTCGACTGCCGACGGCCATCATGCCGAGACGCCTGCCGGCGGCAAAGAGAGGAAGACCGGCCAACGACGCGATCTCCTCTTCCCGCACCCAGGGGATGTCGCGCACATGCTTGTCCGCCCGCACGTTCGGCACCCATACCGGCTCCGACCCCGCCGCAACCTTTCCCGCAAATCCTTCTCCAATCGGCACGATACGCCAGTCCTCGGCCTTGACGACGCGTCCGGCGTAAGCCATCACGCGCAGGCGCTGGCGTGAGTCAAAGAGACGCAGGCGAGCCATCGACAGACCGAGCAGCCGGACCGCGCACTCCACCACGGCATCGAAAGGTTCAAATTGGGTCATGCCAGTCTCACTTGGGCAGGGGTTGCAGCCTGGGCCGAGAGTCAGGGAAGCGCGTGAGCCTTGCCCCTCGGCCTCTTTGCCTGGCAGGCGCGGGCAGGCGCGCCTCCTCTCCGGAGGCTGCCGCCGCTATCGCGGCGCAGGGGCGCAGGGGAGTGTTTGCGGCCCCCAACCCCCCTTGGCACGGCCGCCTGCCGCGCAGTGGATTCATCAGGGAACTCTCGGGACGTACCACGAATTGAAGCTGCTCAGCATCTCGTAGGAGCGCTTGGCATCCTCGTAGGAGGCCTGCGCCACTCTACCCTGCTCTTTGTCTGTTTTCACCCTACGCTTGAGCAGGGCAGTGGACGCTGTGGTGGGCACCTTACCTCTTATCCTCTCTTCCGAGACCCTACGCGCCCGCCCTCCGGATTTCGGCCGGACCTTCCAGGCTGCTCGTGGAGCAAGCGGCCAAGAAGGCGGCCCAGGAGGGGCGGCGCATGCAAGCCGCTCGTATCGCTCCCGCGGTCTGCCGCTCGCCGGTTTGGCGGCATTGCCTTTTCCGCCCGCCGAGGAGGCGGTGGCGCACAAGGCTGCCTTTGCGGCGAGCCGTGGCGCACTTTGCTTTGGCGGGGGGCGAAGAGCGTGATATAGTAGTCTCCTTCACAGTAACCGCCAGCACTCTTGTCGGGGCTCTCTGAACTTGCGGACTGAGGCCGCCGTGGGCAGCAGCCGGGATGCCCGGCGCCGCTCTTCCTGGGTGGTTGGAGCCGCGCCGGTGGCGCCGAGTGCGCTGTTCACGCGCCGGCACTTGAGGTAGGATGGAGGCACAGCGATTCGAGCTCTGAGAAACACGACACCCTGGAGCAGCCAGCCTTGTCCCCGTCGGTAACCTGGCCTCAATGCAACGGCACGACCGGGAGAGCAGGAGCCGGCTTCCAGATTTGTAAGGAGGTGCAAGCAACCGGAACGTTGTTCAAACACGGTTGGAGGTGAAGGGGGAAGCTACGTTCTAAGGCAGAGGAGGAGAACTCAAGATGGCAAGAAATTCTCAACGTCGCGCCTGGATAGTGTTCGTCATGGTAGCCATGGCCCTGAGCCTGCTGACGATCATGCCACGGCAAAGCGCCGCCATCGAAGGCCCCGAGATCAAGATCGGCGTCTTGAAGCCCTACACGGGATGGGGGGCTGAGACGGCACAGTATGCCGAAATCGCCATGGACATGGCCCTGGACAAGATCAACAAGGCCGGCGGCATCAACGGCATCCCCATCCGGCTCATCAAGTACGACACGCGCAGCAAAGCGGAGGAGGCGATCCTGGCCGCCCGGCGGCTCCTGGAGCAGGACAAGGTGCTGGCCATCATGGGGCCTGAGCTGAGCGCCGAGGCGCAGGTCGTCTTCCCGGTCATCAATCGAGGCGGCGTGATGGCGGTCTCCTCGATGGCCTCGGCACCCGGCATTGCCGCCGCGAACCGCCCCTGGGCGTTCCGCAACATCATGACGAGCGAGAAGCTCCTTGAGCCGGCGTTGGCCAAGTTCTTGAGCAAGCATCCAGAGATCAAGAACGTGGTCATCGTGTATGACAATAAGGATTTCCTGTCGAAATCCGAAGGCACGAAACTCTTTCCGGAATTGTTGAAGCCGCACAACATCAAGGTCGTGGACATGGTCGCCTTTCACACCGGCGATGTCGACTACGCGGCGCAGGTCACCAAGATCAAGAACACGAAGCACGATGGCATCATCCTTGCCGCCCTCTACTATGAAGGGGGGTACTTCGTGCGCGAGCTGCGGCGGCAAGGTGTGAAGAGTCCCGTGCTGGCCGGCATCGGCATCTCCAGCCCGGTGTTCATGCGCGCCGGAGGCGAAGCTACAGAAGGGGTTGTCAACGCGCAAGGGTTCTGGACGGGAAACCCGCGGCCCGAGGTGCAGGAGTTCGTGAAGGAGTTCCTGGAACGCGCCAAAGGGAAAGTCCAAGTGATTACGCCGCCGCAGTACACCGCCTCCAACTACGACTCGTTGATGATCACCGCCAAAATCATCAAGGAGTCGGGGGTGACGAACCGCTCCGAAGACCTCGCCAAGGACCGCGAGCGTATCCGCAACGGTTGGCAGAATCTGAAGGATTACCCGGGCATGCAGGGTAAGACGAGCATCGGAGCGGACGGCGATGCCGTGAAGGACGTCTACATCATCGTGGTGAAGGGCGGCGATTTCGTGCCCTACGAGTAGCGCAGGGGTGCTAGGCCGCCTCAGCCTGCGGCGGAACTCAGTGGCAGCTCCCTGCCGGGGAGCTGCCACACGTCGCATTTCAGAAAGGGCGGCGCCGCAGCGGAACCTTGCCACGGGTGAGCGGCCGCATTCTGGTGCACCGTGGCGCGCGGCCGGAGTCTCGCCGCGGCCGGGGCGAGGCCGTCGCGGCTCCTGGGGGAGTCAGGAGCAGAAGCCCAACGTGGTGTAGCGCCAACGCCTTCCAGTCAAGCCGCACCTCTACGCCTTACCCCAAGCCGCGCCTCGGTCTCCTCTTTCGAGACGGGAGGCCCGTCGGCGGCGGGTCCGCCTTTCAACGGCCAATGGTGCGGACGGGCGCGGCGCAGGCTGGAAGCTGCCGGTTGGTAGCTCGAACTACGCGGTCGCCTCGCGGCGCCGATCAACACCATCGTTCCGAACGCTGAGCGCGTGCGTGAAGGAGGAAAGCACGGCGTGGCGCATATCATCGGCGTGGACAGCGGGGGGACATTCACGGACTGCATCGCCATCAGCGATGACGATGAGGTGATCTGGGACAAGGCGCCGTCGACACCCAGCGATCTCACCCGCGGTGTGCTCGCCTCCGTCGAGAACGTGGCGCGCCTGCGCAACGTTGAGCTGGAAGAGCTGCTTGGGGCCACCACGAGTTTCGTCCACGGCACCACGGCGGCCATCAACGCCCTCATCACCCGGGCCGGCGCCAAGACCGGCCTGATCACCACCATGGGACACGAAGATTCAATCCTCATCGGCCGCGTCTACCAGAAGGTAGCCGGCTTGTGGGAGAAAGAGGTCACCCACGCGGTGAAGCTCGACAAGCCGCTGCCCCTGGTGCCGCGGCCGCTCATCCGTGGCGTCACGGAGCGCATTGACTATAAAGGTTCGGTGCTCGTGCCCCTGAACCAGCGCGACGTGGAGCAGGCCATCGAGAACTTCCTCGCCGCCGGGGTCGAGGCGGTCGCCGTCTCCCTCCTCTGGTCGTTCATGAACCCCAGCCACGAGGAGGCGATCAAACGCCTGATCGAGGCGCGGGCGCCGCAGCTCTTCGTGACGCTGTCGAGCGACATCGCTCCGATCATGAAGGAGTACGAGCGCACCGCCACCACCGTGATCAACTCTTACCTCGGCCCGGTCACCCAGCGCTACATGATGTCGCTCCAGAAGCAGCTCGAGGCCCGCAAGCTGCGCAGCCCCCTGGCGGTCATGCAGTCAATGGGCGGCGTCATCTATGCCGAGGAGGCGCGACAGCACTCGGTGCACCTGCTCAACTCCGGGCCGGTCGGCGGCGTCATCGGCTCCTTGAAGCTCGCCTCCCTCCTTGGTCTGCGCAACGTCATCGCCACGGATGTGGGAGGCACCAGCTTCGACGTGGGGCTTGTGGTGGAGGGCGAAGCCTCCTATGCCCCGTCACCCATCTTCGGGCAGTACCACGTCCTGCTGCCGATGGTGGACATCGTCTCGATCGGCGCCGGCGGCGGCAGCATCGCCTCCCTCGAGCCGGAGACGAAGCTGCTGCGCGTCGGTCCGCAGAGCGCCGGCGCCTCCCCGGGACCGGTCTGCTACGATGCCGGCGGCGCCGAGCCGACGGTCACCGACGCCGATGTGATCCTCGGCCGCATCAACCCGGAGAACTTCTGGGGCGGGCGCCTGCGGCTCAACCGCGAGAAAGCGCTGCGCGCCATCGAGGAGCGCATCGCCCGGCCCCTGGGCATGGACACCATCGAAGCGGCGAAGGGCATCATCGACATCGCCGACGCCCACATGGCGGACCTCATCCGCAAGGTCACCATCGAGCGCGGCCACGACCCGCGCACCTTCGTCCTCTTCGCCTATGGCGGCGGCGGCCCCAGCCACGTCGGCGCCTACGCCAAGCAGGCGGGAATCAGCCAGGCGGTGGTCTCCCCGTATGCGCCGGTGTTCTCCGCCTTCGGCATCGCCTCCTCCAGCCACGTGCGCTTCTACGCCAAGTCCGAGCCGATGCTGGCCCCGTTCCATGCCGAGCGCTTCAACGCCATCTTCCGCCCTCTCGAAGAGGCGGCGCTGGCTGATCTCCAGCGCACCGGCCTGAGCTCGTACGCGCACACCCTGGCGCGCTTCGTTGACCTGAAGTTCCGGCGCCAGGTCAACGAGGTGCGCGTGCCGGCCCCCGTGGGGAGGGAGCTCGACGCGGCGGACATGCAGGCGCTCGTGCAGCGCTTCTGCGACATGTACGAGCAGCTCTACGGGGAGAACACCGCCTATGCCCAGGCGGGCATCGAGCTGACCACGTTCCGCGTCACCAGCACCGTGACCCTGCAGCCGCTGCAGCTCAAGCCGAAACCGCTCGGCCCCGCCGATCCGCGGCCGGCCCTGAAAGCACAGCGTCCGGTCTTTTTCAGCGGCGATTTCGAGCCGACGAACGTCTACGACGCGCAACTTCTGCAACCCGGCAACGTGGTGCGCGGCCCCGCCGTCATCGAGAGCCCGGCCACCTCGCTGCCGATCCATCCCGGCCAGACGGCGCGCTTCGATGAGTACCTGAACGCCCGGCTGGATCTCGGGTAAGGTTAGAGAGGAAGCGACCATGGCGCACAGCCCAGATATCTCCACCACCCCCAGCGATGAGCAGGGCGTCGCCCTCCTGCGGGGCAAGGTTGATCTCGTCACCTTCGAGGTCCTGCGGCATCGCCTCTGGGCCATCAACGACGAGGCGGCCGCCGTCCTGCGGCGCGTCTCGGGATCGCCCGTCGCCTTCGATGTCAATGACTTCAACACCACCCTCCTGGACGCCCAGGGCAACGCCTTCATTGTCGGCGTTTACATGCTCTCCATCGCTATCGGCCAGGACATGGTGGCGAAGTACATCCTGGAGCACTACCAGGAGAACCCGGGGATCAATCCGGACGACATGTTCATCTGCAATGACCCGTACATCGGCTCGCCGCACCAGAACGAGGTGACCGTCGTGGCGCCGATCCACTGGCAGGGGGAGCTGGTCGCCTGGGCAACCGCCTCCATTCACCAGCAGGACGTGGGCGGGCCGACGAAGGGGAGCCAGGTGAGCGTCGGTGCGAAGTCGATCTTCGAAGAGGCGTTCCCCATGGCGCCCATGAAGATCATCGAGGGCGGCGTAATGCGCAAGGACATCGAGGAGGAGTACCTGCGCCGCTCCCGCACCCGCGAGCTGAACGCCCTCGACCTGCGCGCCAAGATCGCCTCGAACCAGGTGCGCAAGCGGCGCATCCACCAGATCATCGAGCAGTACGGGGTCGATACCGTGAAGAGCGTCATCCAGGGCATGATCGACTACGCCGAGACCCGCTTCCGGGCGCGCCTGCGCGAGCTGCCCGATGGCACCTGGCGGCACACCACCTTCCTCGACCACTGCCTGGCCGACGGCTCCATCATCTACCCCATCAAGCTCGCCATGACGAAGCGAGGCGACCAGCTCCACTTCGACTTCACCGGCACCGCCAAGCAGGCCCCGGCGATCATCAACTGCGCGTACCAGGGCCTCATCGCGGGGATCATCGGCGCCGTCTTCCCCTACCTCTGCTACGACCTGCCCTGGTCCCCCGCGGGGGTGCTGAAGGCGATCAACGTCACGGTCGAGCCGGCCACCGTGGTCAATGCAAGCTGGCCGGCGGGCGTCTGCAAGGCGACGACGGCGGCGATCACCATGGTGAACACGGTGGCGAGCATCTGCGTGGCCAAGATGCTGGCCGCCAGCGACGCGTACCGCGACCACACCATGGCCTCCTGGATGTCCGTGGCGCCTGTGCAGGAGCTCTTCGGCACGAACCAGCGCGGCGAGACGTTCGGCGCCACCCTCCTCGATCAGCTCGCGGGCGGCGGCGGCGCGCGCAGCGACAAGGACGGCATCGACACCGGCAGCATCATCCGCTCGCTGCATCTGACGATCTCCAACGTGGAGACCTACGAGTTCCTCTATCCTCTCCTCTACCTGGCGCGGCGGCAGCAGCCGGACAGCGGCGGCGCCGGCACCTTCCGCGGCGGGGTGGGCGTGAGCATCCTCTACACGCCGTATGACATCGACGAGATTCCGACCAACATCATGCACACCATCTGCTGCGAGCAGCCGGCCAGCGTGGGCATCTTCGGCGGCTACCCGGGCGCCACGAACCAATTCACCATCAAGCGCAACTCGAACATCTGGCGGCTCTTCGAGAAGAACCTCCTGCCCACCTCCCTCGACGAGGTCGAAGGGGAACTGGAGATCGAGCCGGGCATCAAGGAGTCGAACCTGCGGCTCGGCGATGTCTACCGCTGCGTCACCTCGGGCGGCGGCGGTTACGGCGATCCCCTGCGGCGCGATCCGGCCCGCGTGCTGCGCGACGTGCAACAGTCCCTCGTCACCCCTGAGGCCGGCCGCAGCCTCTACGGTGTTGTCGTTGACGCAAGTGCAGGGCAGGTCGATGCGGCCCAGACGACGGCGCTGCGGGCCGCCATGCGGCGGCTTCAGGGCGGAGCCGCGGGCTCGCCTCCGCCGGCTCCAGCGGCAAAAAGAGCCGCCGCGGCTGCCAGCATTGGCGAGGCGACGTGGCGCCAAGTAGGGGCGAACCTCTTCCTCGAGGCGGCGGGGAGCGAGGCGGCCTGGCAGCGCTGCCGGTGTGGTCAAGCCCTTGGCGCGGTGGGCGAGAACTTCAAGGCGCACACCGTGGTCAATGAGCTGCCGCTACAGGCGGCGGGGCCGCACGTTGATCCTTACAACCTTGGCAAGGGCAAGTTCGTCTTCCGGCAGTTCCTCTGTCCGAGCTGCGCGGTGCTGCTGGAGACCGAGGTGGCGCTGAAGGGCACCCCGTTCGAGTGGGATATTGAGGTTCGCTGAGGCGAGCAACGTCAGGCAAGAAGCCGGAGTTCAGGGATGCAGGTCCCCAGGCGGCGCGTCCACCGTGGCAGGTGGCGGCAAGCCGGCGGGGCGCCGCGGGCGTGCCGCCGTTCACAGAGGGAGGCGCAAGCGTGGAGACGAGAGGTGAGGAGCTGACCCTTCAACCTGAAGAAACGGCGCTCATCATTATCGACATGCAGAACGGCTACTGCTCTCCGAACGGTGGGCTGGCGCGCGGCGGCGCGGATGTGCGCAACCAAGCGAGGATTGTGCCCAACGTCGTGGCGCTGGCGCGCGCCTGCCGCGCCGCCGGCGTGACGATCATCTGGGTCACCCAGGAGCACTACCAGGAGGACGTCACCCGCAAGCGCCACCGCATCCCCTCGCACCTCGACAAGCGGGGCGTCTTCCCGGCCTTGCGCCGCACGCCTGATGCGGAGCTGGTCGCGGAGCTGCGGCCCGAAATGCTGACGACCGATGAGCGCGTCATCAAGCACCGCATGTCGAGCTTCTACAGCACCACCCTCGATGCGAAGCTGCAGATGCTGGGGATCACCACCCTCATCATCTGCGGCGTCGCCACCAATGTCTGCGTCGAGTCCACGGTGCGGGACGCCTATTTCCGCGACTACGACATCATCGTCGTGCGCGACTGCGTGGCCTCCTCCTTCCCCGACCTGCACGCCGCCACCCTGAAGAATGTCGAAATCTACTTCGGGCGCGTCGTCTCGCTCAGCGAGCTGCAAGCGATGCTCTCCGCCTCCACCGCTGCGCAGGCCGCGCGCGTGGAGACCGCCTCGTAGTCCGCCCCGTCGGCGGGGCAACAGCAGGGCATTCTCAGGAAGGTCGCCACGAGGAACCGCCACCGCACCCTCGGTCCGCGTCGCCGTTTCTGCTCCTCGATCCCCCTTCCCTACCACCCCATCCTCTTGAGCACGGCCGGAATCGCCGCCAGCACGTCGCGGGCGATGAGCGCCGCCTGACCGGTGGTTTCGGCGGCGAGGTCGCCCGCCAGGCCGTGCAGGAAAACAGCGGCGCGCGCCGCCCGGTAGGGCGGCAATCCCTGCGCCAGCAATGACCCAAGCATGCCGGAGAGGACATCCCCCATGCCGGCGCTGGCCATGCCGGCGTTGCCTGTGGGATTGATGGCGAGCGGAGAGGCGGGGGCGACGACGAGCGACCTCGCCCCCTTGAGGATGAGCGTCTGGTTGAACCGCCGCAGCGCCGCGCGCGCCGCCTCGAGGCGATCGGCCTGAACCTGCGCCGCGCCGCAGCCGAGCAGCCGCGCCAGCTCGCCCGGATGCGGCGTGAGGACCAGCGGCGCGGCAGCGGCGGCAAACGCCTCGGGGTGGCCGGCAAGGGCGTTCAAGCCATCGGCGTCCACGACGCAGGGGCAGGCCAGCTCGCGCAGGATCTCCCGGCAGAGGCTCGTCGAATCGGGGTGGGTCGTGATCCCCGGCCCCAACACCATGGCATTGATGCCGCGCTCACGGCTGAAGGCCGAGAGCTGCTTCAGCGCGTAGGGATGCAGGCTCCCCTCCTCGTTCTCGGCCAGCGGCAGGGTCATGATCTCCATGAGGCCGGTGGAAGCGCGGCTCTGCAGACCTTGCGGCCAGGCGAGGGTGACGAGCCCGGCGCCGCTGCGCAGGGCGGCCAGGCTGCTCATCATGGCAGCGCCGGCCAGGCGCGGCGATCCCGCCACCACCAGGACGTGCCCGTAGCTCCCCTTGTGACCGTCGGGCGAGCGCGCCGGCAGCGCCGCGCGCACCTCCGCCTCCTCGATGAGTTCGACCGCGATCCCTTCCGCCTCGACGGCCGCGGGTGGTATGCCGATGTCGGCCACCACCAGCTCCCCCACCGCCGCGGCGGCGGGGTAGAGCAGCACCCCGAGCTTGGGGAGCGCGAAGGTAACCGTGAGCTGGGCGCGCGCGTGCTCGCCAGGAATGGCGCCGCTGTCCGCCTGCAGGCCGGAGGGGAGGTCCACCGCCACGATCGGCCCGGGCGCCTCGTTCATCCGGCGAATGACCTGGGCAAGGAAATCGCGGGCGGCGCTGGTGAGGCCGGTTCCCAGGAGAGCATCGATGATGAGGCCGGCTTGCGCTAGCTCCCTGGCGAGCTCATCGAGCGGAGCGCCCTCGGCAACGACGAGGCGCGGCACTCCCATGCCGACCACCGCCTCATAGTTGACTCTGGCGTCACCTTGAAGCGTCGCGGGGTCGGCAACGAGAATCAGGCGCACAGCCACGCCGCGGTTGAAGAGGTGGCGCGCCAGGGCGCAGCCGTCGCCGCCGTTGTTGCCGCGCCCAGCCACGACGGCAATGCGCAAGGCGCGATACCGCGGGTAGCGCAGCTCGATCGCCGCCAGCACCTGCAGGGCGGCATTCTCCATGAGCACGATGCCGGGGATGCCGTAGACCTCGATGGCGCGGCGGTCAATCGCCCGCATCTGCGCAGCGGTTGCAACCTTCATGGGAACCATCTGCCTGAGGCGTTGAGGCGATAAACTTCAGATGCAGTGCGTGGGGCATCTCGTATCCCCAACCAATAGCATCGGAATCAGCTCGACCTTAGCCCAGAAATTTCGACATGGCAAGGAGATGCGCGCCTATCCCCTTGTCATGTAAAGAGTAAGGCTGGCAAGCTGGGTCGTGACCCGGGAATATTCGAGCGCTGAGAAAAGAACGGCACGCTTGCCAAGCAGGAGGTCAGCGATGGGGACGGAGCGGCAGTAGTCGGCGAAGTTCAAGACGGAGAACGGGCCAGAGTACACTTTCTCTCCTGGGCTTGCCTTACTTCCAGACAATCCAGCTACAGTATTTTTGCGGCTTATTGTGCTCGCCGTACACAGCACTCTATAGTATGATTTGCACTTCTTCCTTTGAGCGTGCTTGACTTCTGCGGACTTTCCGGTCCGTTCGCACCAGCGCTTACTTCGGGGGGATGAGTCGATGCAGCACTACCTGGGCCGCCCCGCAGCCCTTGTTCGGTCGCTTCTGGTTGTTCTCGCTCTGGCGCCGCTCGGAGGCCTTTGGACCGCATTTCCGGCCTTAGGGCAGGGAACCCTCCAGTTGCGCGTCGAGCCGGAGGCGCCGCGCGCCGGCGAGACGGTGCGCTTCGAGGTGCAGGGAGCGCCCGCCAGCGGGGTGATCATCGCAGCTTCAACCGCCGGTAGCGGCCTGGGCGAGCTTTCCGGCCAAACGGTCCTGCTGGGGCCGGATGCGTTCATCCTCTTCAGTGGGAGCACCGAACCGAGCGGCATCTTCCGCGCCACGATCGCCATCCCTCCCGGCATCGCCGGCGCCTTCTTCTTCCAGGCCGCCCTGGCGCTGTCGCCGGATTTTGCCAGGCTCCAGCTCTCCAACGGCGCCCAGGTCAGCATTACCGGGCTCCCCGCTGAACTCGACACGATCTTCCTTCCCCACAACGATGATGACGGCGACGGCATCCCCAACGCCGCAGAGGGGAACGGCGATGCCGACGGCGACGGCGTGCCGAACTTCCTTGATCCGGATAGTGACGGCGATGGAGTTCCCGACCGCCAATTCGCCCAGCCCGACGGAGTCCTCCTGGCCGACACGGATGGCGATGGCAGGCCTGATTTCCTCGATCTCGACGACGACGGCGACGGCATCCCGGACAGCAGCGACGAGGAACCTCTGACCCCCCTCGGCAGCAGCGACTTCCGAACCGCCGAGCGCCTCGTCATCCGTTCGGTCGAGACGCGCGTCTCGGGGCTCGCTCCGGTGCCGGCGGCCCGCGCTGGCGATCTCATCGATATTATGGTTGAGACGAGCTTGGCCGGGGACAGCTTTTCGGTCCTGTTCCATGGCGAGGGAGGGGACGGGAGCAATCTGTCGGCGAGGCCGGACGCCGTGCGCTCGGAGCCGGCGCCTGCCGGCATGCCGCGGGAAGGAGCCCAGCCGTTCCTCCAGCGCCTCAGTGTGCGCGTCCCCGAGGGGGCCCGGACCGGGCGCGTCCAGGTGCGGCAGGGTTCCCTGCTCTCCGAGCGTGTGGCATTGCAGATCGTCCCCCCTAGCATCCCCCTTCTCATCGACCTCAAGCAATCGAACCCTGAAGAACCGTTCGCGGGGTCGGTACCCCTCGACGCCACCTTCACCATCATTGGTGAGGGCTTCAACACCGCCAGGCCCGACACGGTGACGTTCGGAAGGGAGTCGGGGGGACAGTCCAGCACCGGCGCAAGCGTCAACGCGGACGGCACCGAGCTGACGGTGCGCCTGCTCAGCCGCGCCCTCGGCCCGGACCTGCGCCTGCTCTGGATCGAGCGCAACGGCCTGGAGAGCAATCGCCTGCTGCTCAATGTCACCCGCACCGTGAGCGGGCGCGTCGAGTTGCCCGCGGGGCTGACGGTCGAGCTCGGTGGGTTGCGGGTTGAGAGCGGCCTCCTGGCGGCAACCACCCTGGCTGCCGATGGCAGCTTCACGATCCCGGTGCGCGCCGGGGTGCGGCAGGGCCTCGAGGTGCTTGCCCCGGACGGGAATACCATCCTCTTGGCGTTGGCCGAGGCTGACGAGACGCAGGTGGCGATCACCCCGCTCAGCACCGTCAGCGCGCAGCTCGCCCGCGCGCTGCTGATCGAAACCTCCCTTGAGGCGGCAAGCGTGAGGGAGGGCCTCAGGATCATCACCGCGCTGCCGGAAGTTGCCGCGGCCGCGGCAGTGCTGGGACAACGCCTGGCGGCGAACCCCAGCGTCCTGAAGGACTTCGACGCGGACTACCGCAGTGCCTTCGCCGCTGCCTTGCAGGCCGCCGACAGCGCCCTGGTGGCGGCGCGGAACGCGGGCACCATCCGCATCAAAAGGCAGCGCGCGACGCATAAAGATGTGGCCACGGTGCTGCCGCAGCCGGAACAGTTCGACATCATGATCTCAGAAACGCCGTCGAACCCCGGAAACCTGACCGCCGAGAACGATTCGCAGCTCTTCCTCAGTGTCAAGATGACCGCTCTGGAGAACGAGCAGGTCCTGCAACCTCACATCCTCACCCTCTTCGATCCCCGCATGGTGGAGCCCCAGGGGGCCGGCCTGCTGCTCATCGCCTCGACCGTGGCCTTCACGCAGCCGAAGAGCCGCAATGCTCTCGTAGAGGTGTTGACCGGCGGCCTCTTCGCCGGCCGGGAGTCGACGCCGCAGCAGCGCCGCGTCAACGCCACTCTCCGCCTGCGCTTCGCCCTCGAGCGTATGCTCACGCCGCTGGTCAACCTCATCCTCGATACCATCCTCATCAAGGATGTCGTCGTCCCCGGCTCCACCCACACCGTTGCCGCCATCATCAACAACCACGGCAGCGACGTGATGAACGAGCTGCTCGACTTCGCCTTCGAGAACGACACCATCGTGGACCTCTTCCTCTTCGCCGCGGACCTGTTGCGCCGGGACGCTCTGCAACTCCCGCCCGGCCCGATCACCACGGCTCTCGTGACGTCGCTGCTGAAAGGGAAGAGCGGCGCCGCGCTCTCCGCCCTCGTCGGGAAGGTCTCCAGTCGCCTGGCATCGTACCTCTCCGGCCTTGAAGCGGTGCAGACCGGCTTCAGCATCGCCGATAGCGCCCTGGGGTTCGGGAAGGCGGTCACCGACGCGTTTACCACCCCGGCAATCATCGAGTTTGAGGTGAGTTTCGGTCAGCCTCGGGTGGAGTCAGTGGAGCCGGGCTGCGTGGTGGCCAACCAGACGGAGGTCCGCCTGCTAGCGCGGGGCAGCAACTTCCGCCTTGAAGGGACGGGAACGGACCCGCGGCTGGTCTTCATCTTCGACGTTGCCGCGCCTGGGGGAACGGCGCGGCGCGAGGTGACGACGAACGCCGGCGCCAACGGCCAGATCACCTTCATTGACCCGCAGGGGAATCTAGCCCTGGTGACGCTCCGCACCACCGCAGGCGAGCCGTTCGTCCGCGGCCCGATCCGGGCGCGTTTCGGTCCGACGGCGGAACCGGGGACGAGCTCCGCGGTGCTCGACGTCGTAGAGAATCCCACCCTCGGCGTCGTGGCGCCCGAGCGCGTGCGCCGGGGCGAGCTGGTGCGCCTCTCCGGCTGCGGGTTCTCCCCGGTGCTGGCGGAGAACGAGGCGACCTTCACCGATGCCGACGGCACCACGGCGAGCGTCAGGCCGACCCAGCTCAGCGAGGAAGGGACTTTCCTGACGGCGCGCGTCCCCGAGAACCTTGCCGCCGGGCCCGCCGAGGTGAGGGTGGCGCGCACGAGCGCCGGCGAGACGCGCACCTCGAACTCCTTGGGACTCCTCATCGATGCGATCTCGTTCTTGCTGCAGCTCCCGGCCACGATCCAGCCCAGCCAAGGCTTTCGGATGACGGTGAGCGCCGTTGACAGCGCCCGCGAGCCGCTGACCGATTTCAACGAGTCGGTCACTCTCCAGCTCTCCAGCAGCCCTGACTACCCACCGCCAAGCGGCCGCTTGGCCGTCTCGGAGCTGGCGAGTGGCGGCTGGGTGAATGGGGTGTTCACCATCGCCGCGCAGAGCTACGACGGGAATGAGGAATCGTATCCGTTGATCGTCACCGCGGTGCGCCGCCGCGACCCGCGGGACCGCGGCCAAGGGACGACGGCCATCAGCGGAGTGCAGCTCTTCATCGTCGGGCGTGGCAGTTTGGAGACGACCGACCGGGGCGCGAGCTACACCCTCATCGAGACCAGCAGCAGGACCTTGATCGAGCGCAATACTGACCTGGGCAGTCCCGCGCCGCTGCATCGCTCCTCCGCCGGTATCCTGCAGATCAGCGGCAGGCGCGACGTCCCGGCCCCCTTGCCAGCGGGAATTACGCGGCTCCTGTTCCGGGGGACTTTCCTGCGCTCCACCACCTGTGGCCTCGGCACGACCCAGGAGGGCCTGAGGGCGCGTATTGCCGCCATCACCGGGTCAGACACCACCCCTGAGGAGGCGGCCCCGCTCGTCTGCACCGCGCCGGTGCGGTTCATGGTCGATACGCACGGCTCACGCCCCACCTCCACACCGCGGGGCAGCACCGCGGTGAGCGTCCCTGCGTTGCGCATCCGCGTGCCGGCGGATTTCCGAGAAGGCGCCGCCCAGTTCATCAGCGCCTCCCTGAGCGACCGCCAATTCAGGACCCTCCCCTTCATCGCACCGGTCGCGGTGCCGCCGTTGGACCAGAATGGTGAGCTGTTCGTCAGCATCTATGCCGATCCGGCCACCTTCCCTGAGATCGACGCCCTCCCTTCCGCCCTTGGAACCCCTGCCCTCCCCTTCGTGGTCTTTCACGGTGTCAGCGCCAGCATCGGGATTGACCTGGAAGTCATTGGCCTGAGATAACACCACAACGGAGAGCACCATCGAACCACCCGGCAGGTCCTCTCCCTGCTCGGCAGCGGGCCGGAAGACCCCACCTCCTCTTCGCGGGCGAGCGCTCGTGCTCATGCTGATCCCGACCGGCGCCGAGGCCCGATCATTCAAGGCGTGGCGAGGAGGAGCAGAGGAGCAGCGCAGGCAAGATTCACCTGAGCCGGGACTCGGAGGAGAGCCTGAGATAGGTATCTGGATGACTGCAACTTCGCTGGAGAACTACGACGCTGAAGTGAAGCTCTGCGGCCTGACACTATGCGATGGCGGGTTCGGCGGGACAAGCGCGTTCGATGAGCTGGACCATCTCGGTGACGGCTCGTTCAAAGCCGACGAAGATGGAGCGGGCGACGATGCTGTGGCCGATGTTGAGCTCCTCGATCCCCGGCAATGCGGCCACCGCGGAGACGTTCCGGTACGTTAAACCATGCCCGGCGTGCACGATGAGCCCCTCCCGATTGGCCATCTGCAGCGCTTCGGCGAGGAGGTCACGGCTGCGCCGCTGCTCCTCGGCGGTGGCGCTTTCGGCGTAGGCGGCGGTGTTGAGCTCGACCGCTTCGGCGCCCGTCTGCCGGGCGGCCTTGATCTGCTCGCTGCGCGGATCGATGAACAGGCTGACAAGGAGACCCGCCGCCTGGAGCCGCGCCACGGCGTTGCGGATGAGCGCTTCCTGGCCGGCGACATCGAGGCCGCCTTCCGTGGTCACCTCCTGGCGGCGCTCGGGCACCAACGTCCCCTGAGTTGGTCGCGTCGCCTCCGCCAGCTCCAACATCGCCGCGACAGGCGCCAGCTCCAGATTGAGCTTGATCTTGATGAGCTGGCGCAGGGTCAGGAGGTCGCGGTCCTGCACGTGGCGGCGATCCTCCCGCACGTGCAGGGTGATGCCGGCGACGCCCGGACAGAGCTCGGCGATCACGGCGGCATAGACGGGGTCGGGCTCAATGGCCCGGCGCGCCTGCCGCACGGTGGCGACGTGGTCGATGTTAACGCAGAGTTTTGCCACCCCGCTCCTCCCGCGGCTTCGCAGGCGCCGGGGAAAGGCCGGCGTCGCCGGGACCCTCGGCGCTGCCGCGGCGGATCGCATCAACCACCCGCGCCGCCTGCTTCACCTCGCGCACGTCATGCACCCGCACGATCCGCGCGCCCTGCTGGATGCTCATGGCGACCGCCGCCAGCGTGCCGATCAGCCGCTCCTCCGCCGGCACCCCCAGGAGCTGCCCCAGGAACGCCTTGCGCGACACCCCGATAAGGATCGGCTTGCGCAGCACCTTCAAGATGTGCAGATGCTTGATGAGCTGCAGGTTGTGGTCCGTCGTCTTGCCGAAACCGATGCCTGGATCGACGATCATCTGGCTCGGGGGAATGCCCCGCTCCGCCGCATCCTCGCAGCGGCCTCGCAGCTCCGCCATGACCTCGCCAAGGAGGTCCTCGTAGCAGGGGTTCTCCTGCATGGTCGTGGGGACGCCCCGGATGTGGCTGATGATGACACCGACATCGTAGCGCGCCACATCGGCGGCCAGGTGCGAGTCAAAGGAGAGGCCGCTGATATCGTTGATCAGGTCGACCCCGGCGTCCAGCACCTGCTTGGCCACCTCCGCCTTGTAGGTATCGACGGAGATCGGCACGGACGCCTCCTTGACGAGGCGCTCCACAACCGGCAGGACGCGGCTGAGCTCCTCCTCGGTGCCGACGGGATCGGCGCCGGGCCGCGTTGACTCGCCCCCCACGTCGATGATGTCCGCTCCCTCGTCCTCCATGCGCAGCCCGGCCTCAACGGCGGCGCCTGGATCCAGGTAGCAGTTCCCCTGGTAGAAGGAGTCGGTGGTGACGTTAATGACCCCCATGATGTGGGTATGGCTGGCGAGGGAGAGGATGTGTCGGCCGCAGCGAATCTCCGCCGGCTCCCAAGCGTAGGCTTCAAGCGCCTCGCCCATCTGGGCTGCCAGCTTGCTCAGTTCGAAGGCGGTGTTCTTGCGGAGGCGTCCAACGAGCGCGTGAAGCTGGCGCGTAGTCCCCATGACAAGGACGTCGGAGCGCTCCACGGAGCAGTTCACCACCCCATCGGCCACGGCCACGTCGCCGCCGAGCGACAGCATCTCTTGTTTCATGATGTTCGCCGCCGGGCTGCGCACCCCGTGCAGCTTCACGCCCTGGAAGATGGCCTTCACGGCCAGGATCGGCAGGCCGCGCTGCTCCACGTTGATCTGGCGGAGGAGATCGAGGATCTCGGCCTCATCGTGAAGCTGATGAACGAGAGGGTTGAATGACATGCATTCCCCCACGCCGAGGAGGGCGCGAGATCGACAGCCCTTGCCGGCATCAGTCAGGAAAGCTGGAGAGCGTCACCCGCCACAGGGCAGACTCTGCGGTTTCAGGAGAGCACACGCATCGACCCAGGTCGTTCGAAATTTTGCCCCACGGCCTCTTGCGCGCCGGCCGCTGCTCCGGGAGCCTCGATCATCCCCGAGGCGCTGGCGCGAGCCGCGGGCAAAGTAGCACCCCCAAGCGCCGCTCAGGCAGAAAGGAGCTCCGCTTCCTTCGTCAGGCGGGGACCACTCTGCTCCACGATCTCGTCGATCTCCGAACCGTTCAGGATTTCCCGATCGAGCAGGGTCTTGGCGACAGTGTGCAAGGTGTCGAGGTTTTCCCGCAATAGATGCTTGGCGCGATGGTAATTCTCCAGCACCAGCTCCTTGATCTCGTTGTCGATGGAGACGGCCGTCTCCTCGCTGTAGTCCTGATGCCGGGACAGCTCGCGCCCCAAAAAGATCATCTCCTCGCGCTTGCCGAAGGCGAGGGGTCCCAAGCGCTCGCTCATGCCCCACTCGCAGACCATCTTGCGCGCCAGCTCGGTGGCCTTCTCGATGTCGTTGCCGGCGCCCGTGGTGAGCTGATTGAAGATGATCTCCTCGGCGGCGCGGCCGCCCATGAGGACGGCGATGCTGTTGAGGAGGTGTTCGCGGTGCAGGTTGTGGCGCTCATCGATGGGGAGCTGCTGCGTCACCCCCATCGCCATGCCGCGCGGAATGATCGTCACCTTGTGAATCGGGTCGGTGCCCGGGATGAGCTTGGCGACGAGGGCGTGTCCGGCTTCGTGGTAGGCCGTAGTGCGCTTCTCCTCCTCGGTGATGATCATGCTGCGCCGCTCGGTCCCCATCATGACCTTGTCCTTGGAGGCCTCGAAGTCGTCCATCTCGACGAACTTCTTGTTCTGCCGCGCCGCCAACAGGGCCGCTTCGTTCACCAGGTTGGCGAGGTCGGCGCCCGCGAAGCCGGGGGTGCCGCGGGCAATCGTATGCAGGTCGACCGATTTGTCGAGCGGCACGTCGCGCACGTGCACGTTGAGGATGCCCAGCCGGCCGGTGACGTCGGGCAGGGGCACCACCACCTGCCGGTCGAAGCGCCCCGGCCGCAGAAGGGCGGGATCAAGCACGTCGGGACGGTTCGTGGCGGCGATCAGGATCACGCCCTCGTTCACCTCGAAGCCATCCATTTCGACGAGAAGCTGGTTCAGCGTCTGCTCGCGCTCGTCGTGCCCGCCACCCAGGCCGGCGCCTCGATAGCGCCCCACCGCGTCAATCTCATCCATGAAGATGATGCAAGGGGCGTGCTTCTTCCCCTGTTCGAAAAGGTCACGCACGCGAGAGGCGCCCACCCCCACGAACATCTCCACGAAATCCGAGCCGCTGATGCTGAAGAAGGGCACATCCGCCTCTCCCGCGATGGCTCGCGCCAGGAGCGTTTTGCCCGTCCCCGGCGCCCCCACCAGCAGGCAGCCCTTGGGGATTTTCCCGCCCAGGCGTTTGAACTTCTGGGGGTCGCGGAGGTACTCGATGATCTCCTGCAGCTCCTCCTTCGCTTCGTCGATGCCGGCTACGTCCTTGAACGTCACCTTCTTCTTGTTCTCCGACTGGAGACGCGCCCTGCTCTTCCCAAACGACAGGGCCTTGCTGCCGCCTGTTTGCATCTGGCGCATGAAGAAAATCCAGATTCCCAACAGCAGGAGCATCGGGAACCAGGAGAGGAGGAGGTTCATCAACCAGGAGTTCTGCTCCGGCGGCTCGGCCTTGATCCGCACTCCGAACTTGCGCAGCGTGGGAATCAGCTCGGGGTCGGTGGGAGCGTAGGTCTTGAAGCGCTCCCCACTCTGATAGCTGCCATGAATCGACTCCCCCCGGATGGTGACGCTGCGCACCTGCTTGCTTTCGACCGCGGCGATGAACTCGCTGAAGTCGATCTCCCGCGAGGTGGGCTGGGTTCGATTGAAGAGGTTGAACAGCCCGATCATCACGAGCCCAATGACGATCCAGAGGGCCAGGTTTTTGTAGAACTGATTCAAGGGAGACTCCTTGTCTCAGGGAGTTGGAGGGTCACCCCGGAGAAGCCTGGAAACAGACGAGGATGACGAATCCGTTAATGTTACTAAATGGTTACAGTTATATCTAGTATAATCTTCTGGACCAGAGCTGACAACGTGAACGCCGCCGGCCGCCCGTCGTTGGGGACGTGGCGGGCGCGCCGCTCGGCAGAGTACACTCCCCCTTGCATCGCCGCGCCCCTCGCGCACCTCCCTTCACGTTAGATACCTCCGCGCTGGTGACGTTCCCCTTTCCTCCTCGCCCTCGGCGTCGAGATAGGACAGGTTGATGGCCTGCTGGGTGCCTGGCGTGATGCGATAGGCATGGTGCAGACGACCGCCGACCACCCAGATGATCGTCTCGTCATCAATGACGAGGGGGATGCGGTCGCGCGCATGGCGCGGCACTTTGTCGTTGATGAACAGCTCCTTGAGACTCACCGTCCCCTGCATGCCGAGGGGCTGGATGCGATCGCCGGGCCGCCGCGTGCGCACCCGCAGACCGCCCCGCACCTGCGCCTGATCAATCCACGCCTCGTGTCGGCCAGGCGGGACCGAGGAAAACTGGGGTCGCGGCTCGCGGCGAAAATCCACCAGCCGCGACTGCAGGCGGCCGTGCGGAAGCTCCACGGCGCCGGGAACCGGCAAGGGGCAGGGTTGAGCCGGCGCTCCCGCTGACGGCGCCGGCCGCCACCAGATATCCCCCGCGGCGCGCCAGACGCGCATCCCCCCCGGCAGATCGCAGCCCCCGCTCCAGCTCGCAGGCTCGGCGTTGATGAGCCGTCGCACCGCCTGCACATGCGCCGCGCCGCAGGACGCCTCGGGGGCCGATAACGAGGCGAAGCACCAGAGGATGACGCGGTTGAGGACAGCCAGCGGCAGGTGCCGCAGCGCCGCGACCGGCAAGGAGAGCCCCTGGCGTGGATCGCCGCGGACGAGCTGCTGGACCGCCGTCAGCGTGTGCCAGGAGAGGAACTCCTCGTCGATCTGGCTGATCTGGGCCAGCTCGAGCAGCCGCTGCCGCACTTTCGGCTGGTACTCCCGCTCGAGGAGGGGCAGGAGGTGGTGGCGGATGCGGTTGCGCAGGTAGTGCGGCAGCGCGTTGCTGGGGTCTTCGAGGAAGGGGATGCCGCGGGCCTGCAGGTAGGCGAGAATCGCCGCCCGACGCTCACCCAGGAGCGGACGGATCAGACCGTCCTTGCCGCGTGGCTGCATGGCGCGCAGCCCGCGCAGCCCGGTGCCGCGCAACAGGCGAAGCAGCACCGTCTCCGCCTGATCATCGGCGTTGTGTCCCACCGCAAGCTTCTGCGCCTGGTAGAGCTTTTGGACGCCGCGCAGCGCCTGGTAGCGGAGGGTGCGCGCGGCCACCTGCGGCGAGCACCTGTGAATCCTGCGGAAGGCTGGGGCGTCCACGGTTTCGACCACGCAGGGTGCGCCGCAGCGGGCAGCGTGCTCCGCCACGAAGGTTGCTTCCCGCTCCGCCGCAGCAGGACGGAAGCCGTGTGTGACGTGCGCCACCACCAGGCGCAGATCGTACTCCTGGCGTAGGCCGGCGAGGAATTCGAGCAGGGCCATCGAGTCCGGCCCGCCGGAGACCGCCACGATCACCGTCTCGCCTGGGACGAGAAGGCGTTCAGCGCGCACCAGGGCTGTCGCTGCGGGGAGCGCTGGCAGGGACGAAGGGCGAGGCGCCATTTTAGGGGAACGCTTCGCTGCGGGGAGAGGACCGTGCAGGGGAGACCGAGCCTCGGCTTCCGCCCGGTCGCGGCCGGCGTGAACCGCCACGACCTGGAAGCGCGCACAGCGCCACACGACGAGGAGGGGTTTGCTTGAGCCGATGAACTTGGTGGCGGTGCAGGGACTCGAACCCCGGACACTGCGGATATGAGCCGCATGCTCTAACCGACTGAGCTACACCGCCACGCCTGCCGTTGCGCTCCGCACCAGCCGCGACGGGTGCGGCGCCGGCGGACCCCTCCCCCCTTCCGCCGCGTCGCCAACGAGACACCGCGGTAGGGGCCGGCGCGCTGCCACCGCGCTTCTTCCCTTGCTGCCTCGCCGCAGCCATGGAGGAAGCCACCTGCTCCACCCGCCGCGCTTCAACCAACGCGGCGGAGAGGCGCGATCCTCTCACTATGGCAGTTTCCAGGGTCGGAACATCGCGAGCAGGAACATTGCCGCCATGAGGTAGAAGAAAGGCGCCAGTTGCTTGCTTGCCCAAGAGGCGCCAAGCCAGAGGGCGAGCGCACCGAGGAGAAGGTAGAGAACGATTTCAGCCACCCGGCGATGCATGACGCTCCATGATCATTTCGTGCAATCGGCGTGGGGTCACGACACAGCACCGGGCGTTTACAACGTCCCCTCCCGCCTCGCGAAGAGGATCGCGGACGGTCTGGCCGGAGCGCCGGCGTCGTCTTTCGGGCAGGCGCAGTGGCGCGGCCAGGCGCGCCACTCGGCGCTCTTCCCTGCCGGAGGCTAGGACTCGGTGGGCGCGGCGGCCGCCATCTCGCGCAACGCTTCCTTGCGGCTGAGCTTGACGCGCCCGTGCGCATCCACATCGATGACCTTCACGTAGGTCTCATCCCCTTCGTGCAGCTCGTCGGTGATGTTGCGCACGCGGTAATCAGCGATTTGTGAGATGTGGCACAAGCCATCGGTGCCCGGGAAGATTTCGATGAACGCCCCGAAGTCCACAATGCGCTTCACCTTCCCCTTGTAGAGCCTGCCGACCTCGGCCTCCTGGGTCAGCTCGCGGATCATGGCGACCGCCTGCTGGGCTCGCTCGTTGCTCGGGGTGGCGATGAGGATGGTGCCGTCATCGCTGATGTCGATGCTCGACTGCGTCGCCTCGGTGATGCTGCGAATCATCTTGCCGCCGGGGCCGATCACGTCCCGTATCTTGTCGGGGTTGATCTTGATCGTGAAGATGCGCGGCGCGTAGACGGAGATCTCCGCGCGCGGCGCCGCCAGGGTGGCGTTCATCGTCGCCAGGATATGCAAGCGGCCCTGCCGCGCCTGCTCGAGGGCCGGCTCCAAGATGTCGCGGGTGACGCCGTGAATCTTGATGTCCATCTGAATGGCGGTGATGCCGCGCGCCGTGCCCGCCACTTTGAAATCCATGTCTCCCAGGTGGTCTTCCACGCCGAGGATATCGGAGAGGATGGAGACCTTCTGATCCTTGATGAGGCCCATGGCGATGCCCGCCACCGGCGCCCGCAACGGCACGCCGGCGTCCATGAGGGCAAGGGAGCCAGCGCACACCGAGGCCATGGAGGATGAACCGTTCGACTCGAGCACCTCGGCGACGATGCGCATGGTGTAGGGGAACTCCGTGGCGGTCGGCAGCAGCGACTGCAGGGCGCGCTCCGCCAGGGCGCCATGGCCGATCTCGCGCCGGCCGACGCCGCGGATGGGATTTGCCTCACCCACGCTGAATCCCGGAAAGTTGTAGTGCAGGGTGAAGCGCTTCGAGGATTTCCCCAGCAGGCCGTCGGTGCGCTGCTCGTCCTCGGAGGTTCCCAGGGTGACGATGGCCAGCGCCTGGGTCTCGCCGCGCGTGAACAGGGCCGAGCCGTGCGGCCGCGGGAACAAGCCGGCGCGGCAGGAGACGGGGCGGATGTCCGTCAGCCCGCGTCCATCAGCCCGCAGCCCCTTCTCCGTGATCAGGGCGCGCAGCTCCTCCTTCTCGAAGGCGCGGTAAATGTCCCGCACGTCAAGCGCCCCCTCCGCGTCATCCTCCTGGATTTTCAGCAGGGTCTCCTCGAGGACCGCATCGAGCCGATTCTGCCGCTCGTGCTTCTGCGCGATGACGAGCGCCTCCTTGATCTTCTCGTGGACCAGCCCACGCACCCGATTGACCAGGTCTGGGTCGAAGCTCTTCGGCTGCAGGGCCCGCTTTTCCACGCCGCCGCGCCGGACCAGCTCCTCTTGCATGGCGACGATTTTCTGGATCTCCTCGTGGGCCAGCATGAGGGCATCGATGATGACGCTCTCGGGTTCCTCGCGCGCCTCTCCTTCCACCATCGAGATGGCGTCAGCGGTTCCCGCCACCACCAAGTTCAGCGTGCTGAGCGCCTGCTCGTCAATGGTAGGGTTGATGAGCAGCTCGCCGTCAACCCGCCCGACCCGCACACTGCCGACCGGACCAAGGTGGGGGATATCGGAGACGGCCAGCGCCGCCGAGGAGCCGATGATGCCGAGGGCCTCCGGGTCATTCTGCTGATCCGCCGAGAAGACCAGGGTGTGCACCAGCGTCTCGCACTTGAAGCCATCGGGGAAGAGAGGACGGACGGAGCGGTCGATGATCCGGCAGACGAGGGTTTCGCGATCACTCAGGCGCCCCTCGCGTTTGATGAAGCCGCCCGGGTAGCGGCCGGCGGCATAGGGTTTCTCACGGTACTCAATGGTGAGGGGGAAGAACGAAAGACCTTCACGGCGGATTACCTTGTCGGCGACGGCAGCCGAGAGGAGCGTGGTTTCTCCGTACGTTACCAGTACTGCTCCGCTTGCTTGCCGGGCGAGCTCTCCCGTCTCCAACGTCAAGGTACGCCCGCCGATCATCGCACTAACCCTGTGTTTCATGAACTGGTCGTCTCCTATTCCCGATGCGAACTGGTGCAGCTACAGACCTAGATCTGATGCGGTTCAAAAAAATACCCCACAATAACCCCAAGGAGGGGAGGCTTACCGCCGCAGCCCGAGCCGTTGGATGAGGGTGGTGTAGGCCGCGGCATCTTCACGCCGCAGGTAATCAAGCAGGCGGCGCCGCTCATTGACCATGCGCAGCAAGCCGCGGCGCGAATGGTGATCCTTCGTATGCGTCTTGAAGTGTTCGGTAAGGTAGTTGATCTTCTCGGTCAACACGGCAACCTGCACTTCCGGAGAGCCCGTATCCGTGTCATGCCGCCGGAATGTGCTCTGCAACTCTTGTTTGCGCTCCTTCGTTAGTGCCACGCTGAGGAACTCCTTCAAATTCCGTCATGTCATCGTATCCAAGGGGAGTCTTCCCACTCCCCCGCGGGGCTTCCACCGCGCTCTGTCAGCGAAAATATGACATGATCTCCTGCCGTTGTAAAGCCCTGGGACTAAAGCCCCGGGACCGCGCCGGGCGAGGTCTGGAGGAAGGCGGCAGGCCGACCTGCAGCGAGGGACCTTCTACGCCTCGTCGCTTGCTCCCACCGGAACGTCGTCCACCAGCACCCGTTTCGGCCGCACCGCCGCCGCGCCTAGCAAGGCGCCCTTGAGCTGGGCCGAGCTGAGCAACCCCTCGCCGATCGCCAGCAGGCGCCCTTCGCCGTCGCGCAGGCGCAGCATCGCTCCCTTCTCAAACCCAGCCGCGGGAAGGGAGACGAGCTGGTCGCCCGCCACCGACTGCCCGTGCCGAAGCTGGGCTTCCCCGCGCTCGGAGACCCGGCAGGGCGGCAGGAAGGAGAGGGCCGTATCGATGCTCACCATGGCGCGCTCCACCTCCCCCAGGCGCGCAAGCTCCTGCACCTCCTCCAGGCTGATGGCATCAGTCTCACGAAACGGCCCCAGGACGACGCGGCGGAGCTCCTTGAGGTGGGCGCCGCAGGCGAGCTCCTCGCCGAGGTCGTGGCAGAGGGTGCGCACGTAGGTCCCCGTCGAGCAGGTGACGGCGAAGCTCAGGTGCGTCCCATCGACGCGACGGAGCTCGAAGGCGTGGATCGTCACCTTGCGCAAGGGGCGATCCACGATGATCCCCTGGCGAGCCAGCCGGTAGAGCCGCCTGCCCTGGTGCTTCAGGGCTGAGTACATGGGTGGCTGCTGCAGAATCTCGCCGCGGTAGCGCGCCACAACCGCCTCGATCTCCTCGTCCGTAAAGAAAGGCACCGGACGCTCCGCCAGCACGCGTCCCTGCGCGTCCTGCGTGTCGGTGCTGCGCCCGAGCTCCATGACGCCGTGGTAGGTCTTCGGCGCCAACTGCAGGTACTGGACGATGCGGGTAGCCTTGCCGAAACAGATGGGCAGGAGTCCTGCCGCATGCGTATCCAGGATGCCGACATGGCCCGCCTTGCGCCGACCGGTCAACCGGCGAACCTTGAGGAGCGCGGCGTTCGAGGTCATCCCCGCCGGCTTCCAGAGGTTGAGCACGCCATCCTGCTGGCGTGGTTTGCACGCTACCGCTGCCTGCTCGTTCATCATCGTCTCGTCAATCCGCTGCCTGGCCCGCGTCGCCTCCCGGCGCGCCGCGCCGCCGCGCTCATTCAGGGAGCGGCTCCCGGCCTGCTCCTGGCGGCTGGCCACCACGGGTTTTCCGACCGGTCGGCTGGGGCGGAACCCGGGAGAGAACCCGCGACAGGCGGCTGGGGCACGCGGCGGAAGTGGCCGGTGCTTCAGTCGGTGGCTTCCGCATCCTCGTCAACAGTCTCGTCGTCCGGCGGGGTATCCGGCGAGTCGGACTGGCTCGCGGCCTCGCCATGCAGCTCATGGAGCACGTGCGTCAGGTGGGCCGCCCGCTCAATTGAATCGTCAAGCACGAACTGCAGCACCGGGATGTTCCGCAGCCGCAGCTCCTTGGCAAGGACGCCGCGAATGAAGCCGGCGGCGCTGTTGAGACCCCGCAGGGTCTGTTCCTTCTGTTCCTCCGAGCCGAGCACGCTCACCTGCACGCGGGCGTGGCGGAGGTCCTTGCTCGTCTCCACGTGGGTGAGCGAGGCGAAGCCGATGCGCGGGTCCTTCACCTCGCGCAGCAGGATGCGGGCAATCTCGCTCACCAGGAGCTCGTTGACGCGCTCCATGCGGCTGTGCATCGTCCGCGGCACCCCCGCGCCCTCATAGGCTCCTGATCGAGTAGTCGACGATCTCAGCCAGATAGAGCTTGTCGATGAAATCCACCACGGTGCTCAGCGAGCTGTCGCAGAAGCGCCGGTCATTACTGACGACGGCGATCCCCACCACGGCCATCTGCCAGCTATCGTTCTCGCCGATCTCGGCGATCGAGACGTTGAACTTCTGCTTCACGCGCTCGATGATCTTCCGCAGCACCTGGCGCTTTCCCTTCAGCGAGCGGTTGCCCGGCAGGCGCAGGCGTAGGATGCAGTAGCTTAAGGCCAGAGAATAATCCACCGGGCTCTCGGCTTGGAACCGCATGCGCCAGCCGCCTTTCTCCTGCCGTGGTCGCCCCCCCGGATGGAGCCGGCGCCAGCCGCTACAGGGTGCGCGCCTCCTCCTCAACGCGGTAGAACTCCAGGATATCGTTCTGCTTGATGTCGTTGAACTTTTCGATGCTGACGCCGCACTCGAAGCCGCTGCCCACCTCGCGCACGTCCTCCTTGAAGCGGCGCAGCGACCCGACCTTGCCGGTGTAGACGAGAACGTTATCGCGGTAGATGCGCGCCAGGGCATCGCGGCGCACCAGTCCCTCGTGCAGGTAACAGCCGGCGACCGCGCCGACTTTTTGGATCGTGAAGACCTCGCGCACCTCGGCGCGCCCGAGCGGAACCTCCTTCTGGCGCGGCGCCAACATTCCTTCCAGCGCCGACTTCACGTGGTTCAGCGCGTCGTAGATGACGGAGTAGAGGTTGATCTCCACCTTCTCGCGCGCCGCGAGCTCCTCCGCGCTCGGCATCGGACGGACGTTGAAGCCGATGATCACGGCGTTGGACGCCGAGGCGAGGAGCACGTCGGAGTCGTTAATCCCGCCCACCGAGGAGTGGATGATGCGCACGCGCACCTCCTCGTTGCCGAGCTTCTCGAAGGAGGCGCCGAGCACCTCGGCGGAGCCCTGCACATCGGCCTTGAGCACCAGGTTGAGCTCCTTCACCTCCCCCTGCTTGATCTTTTCGTAGAGGTCCTCCAGATTGACGCGGGCGCTCTTCGCCAGGCCTGCCTCACGCCGCCGGCTGGCCCGCGCGCTGGCGATCTGGCGGGCGCGCTTCTCGTCCTGCATGACGACGAAGAGGTCGCCGGCATTGGGCACCCCGCCGAGGCCGAGCACTTCCACCGGCATGGACGGCGGCGCCAACTCAACGCGCTTGCCGCGATCATCGAGCAGCGCCCGCACCCGACCGGTGTGCACGCCGCACACGAAGGCATCGCCCACGCGCAGGCTGCCATGCTGGATGAGCACCGTCGCCACCGGCCCTTTCGAGCGATCGAGCTTCGCCTCGATGACGACGCCTTTCGCCGTGCGCTGCGGGTTCGCCTTCAGCTCCAAAATCTCGGCTTGCAGCAAGAGCATCTCTAAGAGGCGATCGGTGCCGAGCTGCTCTTTGGCCGAGACTTCACAAAAGATTGTATCGCCGCCCCACTCTTCGGGCAGCAGGCCCAGTTCGGTGAGTTCGTGGCGCACGCGTTCCGGGTTGGCGTTCTCCTTGTCGATCTTGTTGATCGCCACCACGATCGGCACCTGCGCGGCGCGCGCGTGGGCCACCGCCTCGCGCGTCTGCGGCATGACGCCGTCGTCAGCCGCCACCACCAGGATGACGACATCCGTGACCTGGGCGCCGCGCGCCCGCATGGCGGTGAACGCCTCATGCCCCGGGGTGTCGAGGAAGGTGACGGCGCCGCGCGGCGTCTTCACCAGGTAAGCGCCGATGTGCTGGGTAATGCCGCCGTGCTCGCTCTCCATCACGTTGGAATTGCGGATGGCATCGAGCAGCTTCGTCTTGCCGTGGTCAACGTGGCCCATCACCGTCACCACCGGCGGCCGCGGCTGCCATTCCGCGGTCTCCTCCTCGATCTCGGCGAGGACCTCATCCTCCTCCACCGAGACCACTTCCGCCTCGATCTCGAACTTCTTGGCGACCTGCACGGCCGCATCCGTCTCCACGATCTGGTTGATCGTGGAGATGATCCCCATTTCAAGCAGGTGCCGAATCACCTCGGCGCTCTTCACCTTGAGGAGCTCGGCCAGCTCTTTCACGGTGACGGCCTCGCCGATGCGCACTTTCTTCGGAGCGGCTTCAGTGACCTCCGCCGGCGCTGGAGGAGCCTCGCCGGCAGGCGCCGCGGCCGCCGCCGGGATCGGCGACACCGGCTTGCTCCTCGGCGGTTTGGGTGGCGCGGGCATCCTCTCCCTCGGCGCTCGGCGTGTCGGGGGCGCGGCGTGCCTGGGGGGCACTGGTCTCGGCTTCGGCGGCGCGGGCCACACCGGCGCCCGCGGCACCTCCACCTCGGGGAGAGGCGCCGCAATTGTCTCGGCAGCCCCCCCAAGGGGTTCCTCGACGACGATCTGCCTCGGCTGCTCGGGTATCGGGGCCACGGGCGGGGCTTCGATTGGCATAGTCAGGTCCCTAACGGCAGCCGCTTCTTCTCGTTCCTCGGCTTCCTCTTTCACCTCGGCCGGAGCGACCACGGCTCCAACGTGAGGTGGGAGTTCCTCTTCTTCGCGCCTGTGCGCGGCGGCTTCTTCCGCAACCTCAGGCTGCGGGATCACTGCGGCTCCCGCGCGCGCCCTTTCCACCACGTCAGCATAGCCGGGCGCTCGGGACTCCACCCCCTCCTCCTCAGCCGCAGGGGGCCAGGCCACACCCGGCTTGGCCGGCACCGGCACCTTGGCCTTCGGCGCTTTCGGCAGCACCGCCGCGGCGCCGATGCCGCGTCCCTCTTTCCGGGGCGGCAATCCCTTGCTGGGCTCAGCGCGCAGCGGCTGTTTCTTGGGGATGACGAAGGCGCGCGGCGTTGCCTGTGGCGCCGCTTTCTTCATGGGGGTCGCCGGGGGCGCGGCGGGGGGAGCCGCCACCGCGGTGGCGCCGGCGGCGCGCTCGCCGGCAGGGCTCTGGCGCGCGCCCGAGGACACACCGCCGCGGTTGTAGTAGGCGCGCAGCTCGCCTGCTACGGACGCGTCGATGGCGTTCATGTGCGTCGTCACGTCGACCCCGCGCTTCTTCAGCTCTGCCATCAACTGCTTGCTATCAATTTCAAGCTCTTTAGCAAGCTGGTACACCCGAATATTTGCCATTGCCTCTCCCCAGTTCCCCGCGTCGCCCGAGCCTCGTTAGCTCGGCACGGACTAAGAATCCCTCCGCCTCGGCCCGGCGGGCGCAGCTTACGGCGCTCGCGGCTCGGGGGAAGCGTCGGCGGCTCCCCCTTCCGGCACAAGGCTCGCGTCAGGTTCCTGAGCGTCCTCCCCGCCAGGCAGGCCCGCGGCTGGGCTGCGGGGCTCCTGGCTCTCCTCGGATGCCGCAGCCTCGGCGGGCGGTGGCGCGGCCGCCGGCGGCTCACTTTCGTCCTGGGGCGCCTCAGCGTCGCCCGCGTCGCGCAGTTCCGCCGCCGGCTCCGTGTCGGGTTGGGGCTCGCCGGCGAGGTCCGCCACGGCCGCAGGCGTCTCCGGGATCTGCTCCTCCTGCGGCTGGGGCGCGGCAGCCGCCGGTTCCGCAACCGCCGCTGCCGATGGCGCCGCCCCCGGGAACTGCAGACGTTTCTCCAGGCCGCCTCCCAGGGCCGCCGCCAGCAACTGCGCCTGGTGGGCCTTGCGCGCCGCCAGGCAGGCCGCAACCTGCTCCCGCAGGAAGGGAAGGTATTCCTCGGTCATGCCGGGAACCTTCAGCAGCTCCTCATCAGTCGCATCACGAATGGCCTGCACCTTCTCGAACCCAGCTTCGCGGAGCTGGGGGAGGAACTCCGGGTTGACGCCGGTCAGCGCCTCAAGGGGCACCGGCGCGTCACCGGAGAGCGCCTCGCGGGCAATGCCCAAAGCCGCCGCGGCCACCTCGCTTTCGCCCCTGACGCTAATCTTCCAGCCGGTGATCCGGGCGGCCAGCCTGACGTTTTGCCCCTTCTTGCCGATGGCCAGGGAGAGCTGATCGTCCGGGATGACGACCTCCATCGTTCCCTCCGCATCCTTCTGAATGATCTTCACCGGCTTGGCGGGAGCCAGGGCATTGCGCACGAAGCTCTTCGCGTCTCGATCCCAGGCAACGATGTCGATCTTCTCGCCGTGCAGCTCCTGGACGATGGCCTGGACGCGCGAGCCGCGGGTGCCGACGCAGGCGCCGACAGGGTCCACATCCCGATCGTGGGAGTAGACGGCGATCTTCGAACGCCCGGTCGGCTCGCGCACCGTTCCCTTGATCTCGACGATCCCCTCGGCGATCTCCGGCACTTCCAGCTCGAAGAGCTTCTCGAGGAGCTTCGGATTCGTGCGCGAGACGATGATCTGCGGTCCGCGCGACTCCTTGCGCACCTCGAGGACGTACACCCGCAGCCGCTCGCCACGCCGGAAGGTCTCGCGGAAATTCTGCTCGCGCCGCGGCAGCACGGCTTCCGCCTTGCCAAGGTCGATGATGAGGTCGCCGCGTTCGTGGCGCTGGGCCATGCCGCTCACCAGGTCGCCCTGCCGCTTGTGGTACTCCTCGTAGACCATCTCGCGCTCGGCTTCGCGCACGCGCTGCACGATCACCTGCTTGGCCGTCTGGGCCGCGATGCGTCCAAACTCCTCGACATCGAGGGAGGTGGTGATGAGGTCGCCGATCTGGGCTTCGGGGTTGATGCGCTTCGCCTGCTCGAGGGTGATCTCGCGGCCGGGGGAGATGACGCGCTCCACCACCTGCTGGTTGTGAACGAGCTCGATCTGTCCAATCGCCATATCCAGGTGGGCGGTGATATCGGCGTTATGCCCGTAACGCTTCCGGGCGGCGGTGAGGAGAGCGGCCTTCATCGCCTCGACCATCACCTCTTTCTCAAGCCCCTTTTCGCGGCTGAGCTGGTCGATCATGAAGACGAGTTCCTGGTTTACCGACATCGGATCTCCTTCGCGGCGGCTGTCGGGCGCTCCCACTTTCTACTTAGAAGGAGAAGACGCTCCGGCGCACGGGCAATCCCCGGCGCTGCGGCTGCGAGCAGGCGCTCCGCGGGGCAACCCAGCCCTGCGCCCGGTATCGCTCAGCCCCGGCTCAACAAAAAATGGGCCATAGGGCCCACTCCAACACTTGGAGATTGCTTAGCTAAAATATAGCTCACGGGAGCGCAAAGTTCAACATAAAAACGCTGCTTCAACATCTCTATCAACCAGCCAGGAATAGGGTAGTTCGCAGCCGCACCAGGGTTGCCCGGCATTGCCGTCCAGCCAGCGAACCTCGGCTCGCCACTCTGCCGCGCATGGCGGCGGGGCGATCGCGCCCCTGCCGGCGTTCCTCGCCACGCCAGGCCCGAGGTCATCCCAGCTCTCTTCCCGGTTCCAGCGCGGTTACTGGATCATGCGCGATATATCATTAAAGACGGCAAAGAGCATGAGGAGGATGAGGAATGCCAAGCCGACCTGCTGGGCGATCTCGCGCTTACGCACGCTGACGGGGCGTCCGGTGAGCGCCTCGATGGAGAAGAAGAAGATGTGGCCGCCATCAAGCAGAGGGATCGGCAGCAGGTTCAAGATGCCAAGGTTGATGGAGATGAGGGCCACGAACTGCGCGTACGGCAACAGCCCCATTTCGGCCACCTTGCCGGCGGTGGTGAAGATGAGGATGGGGCCGCCGATCGACTTCGCCGGAATCACTCCTTGCACGATCTTGACAATGGCCGTGATGGTAAGGCTGATGATCTTCCAGGTCTCGGCAAACCCCTTCCCGATCGCGGCAATAGGGTTGTAGCGCTGGGTGAAGTAGTCGCCGCCGGCCACGATGCCGACGATGCCCACCTCTTCTTTCTCGCCGAAGAGGTTCGTGTCGGTGCGCGAGGTGGGCGTGATGGTCAGGTCAAAGATGCGGTTCTCGCGCTGGATGGTGAACTTCACCGGCACGTTCGCTTTCTGGCGCACCACCGCGGTGAGTTCATCCCAGCTCTTCACCTCCCGGCCTTCCAGCGCCACGATCAGGTCGCCGGGCTGCACGCCGGCGGCGGCCGCCGGCATGTCCTGCCGCACCTCGCCGACGCTCGGTTTCAACACCGGCACGCCGATCAGGTAGACGACCACGAACACGAACACCGCCAGGAAAAAGTTGAAGAACGGCCCCGCCGCGACGACGCTCAGCCGCTTGCCCACCGACTGCGTGGAGAAGGCCCGGGCCGGGTCGATCGGCGGCGCTCCCTGGGGTTGCTGCCCGGCAGCGTCCGCCTCTTTGGCGGCCGCTTCGAGCGAGCCCGGCTCTTCCCCATACATCTTCACGTACCCGCCCAGGGGAACCGCGGAGAGCACGTATTCGGTCTCGCCGAAGCGCCGGCGGAGGAGCTTGGGCCCAAAGCCGAGCGAGAAGGTTTCGACGAGGATTCCCACGCGCTTCGCGACCAGGAAGTGACCCAGCTCATGGACGAAGATGAGCACGCCGAGCGCCACGACTGCGGAAAGGATGTACGAGATGGACACGCTTCAGCATCTCCACGCATGAACTTTGGAACACGGGGTACTGCCAGGCTTCCTACTCGGCAGGAGCCCCGGAGAACCGCAGTAGGGAAGAAGAACCATCCACCCTGCTCGAACCACGCAAGCCACACCATCCCTCTCCGCAGAGACTAGCGCCCCGGCCGAGGAGCAGCGGGGGAGGTGATGATCTCCACCCCCGCTAGAGGTTGAAAGGTAAACGTCCCCGCCTCGACGTCTCCGTTCACCTCGAGGTTGGAGAGGAAGAGCGTGGTGGTGTTGCCGAGGATGTCAAAGGTCGTAACCCGCTTCACCAGGAGGCCCTGCCGATCCACGAAGAGCAACATCCTCGTAACGGTAGTATGGGGAACTTTCGGTCGCAGTTGCAAGCCATATTCATCGGCCTGCGTTTGGCTGGAATCCTCCACCTTCTCGAGGTCAAAATCCTGCCGCAGTCTCCCCTCGCCGGACAAGAAAGCCCGCACAAAATCATCCTGACCGGCCGCCGCCTCGATCATCACCTGGTTGCTGGCCGGAAAGTAGAGCCAGAGTGTGGTGCCGTCGGAGATAATGAGCCGCTTATCCGGCTGCGCGTACTCCCAGCGCATCTTGCCGGGTTTCACGATGACGACACGACCCACGGCCGTGCGGGTTCGCCCCAGAGCTTTGTTGTAGGCCTCCTGCCGAAAATCGGCGCGCAAGGACTCTGTACCTTGGTAGCGCGCCTGCACGAGGTCGGCTATCTCCTGCAGAGAGGGGGTCCCTTCCCCGGCCTGTTGCGCCAGGGGGACTTGGGCCAGACTGACTGGTGCCAGGAGAACTGGAGCCAGGGCGAGGAGCCCGAGGAGCATGGCGAGGAGTTGAGGTAAAAGCAGACCTGGGACCCTCCGGGGATATGCTGGTGTACGACGCATCAATGGTCTTGGCCACGCCGCGGCAGATGACCCTGCACGGACTGCAGCAGCGCAGGAGTTGCAACGCGGCGGGCGCGAAGACGCCCCCCGTCGCTGGGATCAAGCGCTCACTCCGGCGCCTGGCCTCGCCGGCGCGCCGCCGGGCGGCGCTGCACCGCGCTCGCGCGAGGCGCCGCGGCGCTCAGCCCTCCTTGACAGCCATGGAGGGCGAAACAGGCCCGGGCTGGCCGCCGAGCACGCGCCGCCCCTGACGTCGCAGTCGGTTTTCGGCGACAAGCTGGATGGCCCGTGGGTAGATCTCGTGCTCGCGTTCGAGGATGCGGGCCGCCAGGGTCTCGGCGTCGTCCTCATCGTAGACCGGCACGGCCGCCTGCAGGATGATGGGGCCGGTGTCCACGCCTTCGTCCACGAAGTGCACCGTACAGCCGCTCACCTTGGCGCCGTGCTCGAGCGCCGCCCGCTGCGCCTCGAGGCCCGGAAACGCCGGCAGAAGCGAGGGATGGATGTTCAGGATGCGTTGCGGATACGCCGCCAGCAGGCGCTTGCCGAGGATGCGCATGTAGCCCGCCAGGCAGACGAGATCCACCTCGTGCGCCTGCAGAACTTCCAGCAGCCGGGCGTCATACTCCTCGCGGCGCTCCCCTTTTCGCGCTGGCACGCAGACGGCGGGAACGCCGGCGCGTCGCGCCCGCTCCAGCCCGTAGGCGTCCGCCACATTGCTCAGCACCACCGCCACCTGCGCCGCGCACGTTCCCGCGGCGCAGGCGTCGAGGATGGCCTGCAGGTTGGTCCCACGCCCTGAAATGAGGACACCGAGGTTCAGCATGTCGTTCAGCACGCCGGCGGACTCTCGCCCCCAAGGGCGGAACCGACGCACGCCGCACCGCTTCCGAGGTCGCCGGCCACCGGCGGCGCCGCTTCGGCGGAGGTGGTGTGACGCTCGCCCGGCTTTTCAGGCCGCTTTGATCTTGTGGAGGAGCGCGGCGTTTTCGGTGTGTCCGGTCATCCGCGCCACGATCTTGCCGCGCACCGGCCGCCCGAGGAGGTAGAAGTCGCCGATGATGTCGAGAATCTTGTGGCGGACGAGCTCGTTCGGATAGCGCAATTCGGTGTTGATCACCCTGCCGTCATCAATGAGGATCACATTATCAAGCCGGCCGCCACCGGCCAACCCTTGGCTGCCGAGGACCTCGAAATCCTTCACGAAGCCAAAGGTGCGTGCCGGGGCAATCTCCTGGCGGAAGGACTGCGGCCCTTCGTAGACGAACTCGTGCGTCTGCCTGCCGAGGGGCGGCGGATACTCCAGGGTATACTCTACCCGGAACGTATCGGATGGTTCAATGGTGATGCGCTTCCCGGCCGCCCCATTGCCGTCAACGGAAAAGGTGTCGGTGATGACGATCTCCTCGAACGGCGCGTCCTGCTCCTCGATGCCGCCATCCTCGATAAGCTGACAGAAATCAATGGCCGAGCCATCCATGATCGGCACCTCGTCGTTCATCTTCACGAGCAGGTTGGTGATCTGATACATGTGGAGGACGGCCATGAGGTGCTCCACCGTGCGCGCCACCGCGGTGCCGTTCTGCAGGCAAGTGGCGTAGAGGGAGGAGCTGACGTAGGAGAGGTGGGCCGGGATGAGCTCGCCGGAGGAGATGGAGCCGAAGTTGATGCCGCTGTTCGGTGGCAGCGGCAGGAGGATGAGCCCGGTTTTCAAGCCGGAGTGCAGGCCCTGCCCGCAGAGCACCACGCTCCGCTTCAGGGTCCGCTGACGTCGCCCATAGGGGCTGGCGCTGAGGCTGCCGCGCAAGCCGTACGAGCGGACCTTGCGCTCCAGGCGATGCGCATCCATCCGCAGGCGCTCTGCCACGCTCTTCAGCTCCCAGTTGTTCTTCTTCAGGTGATAGCTGATGAACTCACGCTCCCAGGCGCGTCGGGCTTCGTCGAGGGATTGGAAGCCCTCGAAGCCGATGGTGGGGCGGATCGCTTCGCAGCGCAGCGGGTACGGGAGATCGGCGAGGTGAATGCACCTCGTCGGCGTCGCCAGGACGACGCGCTCGATGGTCGTCTTCAGCTCCTTGACGTTGCCCGGCCAGGAGTAGTTCACCAGCGCCGCCAGCGCTTCGTCATCGATCTCTCGCGCCGGGCGACCCGTGAGGTTGGCGAAATACGTGATGAAGTATTGCAGGAAGAGCGGCAGATCGCTGCGGCAGTCACGCAAGGCGGGGATGCGGCACGGCTCGTCGGCGAAGAACTCGGACCGCAGCAGGCCGCCCTCCTCCGAGAGCTGCACGGGGTTCGTTGCTGAAACGAGGAGGCGGAACCCCGCCGCCTCCTCCTGCCAAGCTGAGCGGAGCAGCTCGAGCAGGTGGGTCTGCCCCTCGAGCAAGAGCTGATCCACATTGTCGAGGAACAGGCTGCCGCCGTTGAAGGCGGCAAGCGGAGCTTTCCCGTTCGTTGCCGCAGGTTCGGGGTGGCACGCCGCCAGCAGGTCCTCGCTGCGCAGGCGGTGCGGCAGCGTGCTGCACAACACCTTATAGAAGGGCCCCTCGCGGAAACGACTCTCGGCGTGCACGAACCGCGCCGCAAACTCCTTCCCCGCGCCCACCTCGCCGACGATGAGCAGGGGTGTGTCGCCCTGGGCCTCTTGGAGGAGGCGTCGGCGCACGGCCCGCAGCTTGGCGCTGCGCCCGAGCCACGGCTGCCGGTCCGCCTCGACCTCCAGGTGGCGCACCCTGATCCTGGCCAGCTTGTGGTGCTCGAGGGCCTTGTTGACGGTAACCAGGACCTCGTTGATGGAGAACGGTTTCTCGATGTAATCGAAGGCGCCAAGCTTGGTCGCCTTGACCGCGGTGTCGATGTTGCCGTGGCCGGACATCATGATGACCTGCACCTCGGCGCAGACCTGCCGGATTGCCTGCAAGGTCTCGAGACCGTCCATGCCGGGGAGCCAGATGTCGAGCAGGACGAGGTCGGGAGGGTCGTTATGCACCACCGCGAGCGCCGTCTGGCCGTCGCCGACCTGACGGACCTCGAACCCCTCGTCGCTGAGGATGCCGGCAAGGCTCGTTTGAATGCTCGGTTCATCGTCCACAATGAGAATCTGGGCGCGTTGCACGCAGGATTTCCTCCGCAGCGAGGCAGTCTCGATATCAGGGAGAACGCGGCGAAACCGGCACGATCACGGCGGACGGCCGGCGGCTGAGGCGGGCGACCTGGCGCCGGCGGCGGCGCTGCACGGGCCGCCCCGCCCGCGGCTACGCCACCGAGCCCAAGTGCGGCAGCGCTCGCCGATTGGGCGCCGAACGCGGCAGCTCGATGACGAACGTCGCGCCCTCGTGCTCGTTCGGTTTGGCGCAGATCGACCCACCGTGGTCCGCGATGATGCGGTTCACGATCGCCAGCCCAAGGCCGGTGCCGCGTTTCTTGGTTGAGAAGTAGGGCAGGAAGAGGCGCTCCAGGTCGTCGGCGCCGATGCCCCTGCCGTTGTCCCGCACCTCGATGCGCACGTGGTCCTCGGCGTCGAGGAGCTCGGTGCGGATGTCGACGCGTCCGCCGCTGCCGTTCATCGCTTCGATGGCGTTCTCGATCAGGTTGATGAAGACGCGCCGCATCTGCTCTCCATCGAGGCTCATGGTCGAAATCCGCGGGTCGTGGTGCGCCTCGATGCTGACGTAGCGGTGCGAGCTTTGGTAGAGGAGGACGACATCGTCGATGATCTGGCGCAGCTCGTTGGGACGCGGCTTGGCCTCCGGCATGCGGGCAAACTTCGAGAACTCGTTCACCAGGGCTTTCAACCCTTCCACCTGTTCGATGATGGTGCCCGTGCACTGCGCCAGGAGCTCGCCGAAATCGCCGCCGTTGCTGCGATACTGCCGCCGCAGCCGCTGCGCCGAGAGCTGGATCGGCGTCAGCGGGTTCTTGATCTCGTGGGCCAGGCCCCGTGCCACCTCGCGCCACGCCGCCACCTTCTGCGCCTTGATGAGCTCGGTGAGGTCATCGAACACCACCACCATGCCACGGTAGGCGCCGGAGGCTTCGCAGAGCACGGCGACGCTCGTGAGCAAGGTGACGAGGCCGCGCTCGGTCTGCACGGTGATCTGATCCTCGATGCTCGGCCGCCGCTGCTCGTGCATGCGTCGGATGAGGTTGCGGATGAGGTTCAGCTCGCTGGCGTGAAAGACCTCCCGGTAGTGGCGCCCGCGCAGCGCTTCCGGGCGGCGCCCCAGGATGCGGGCGGCGGACTTGTTGATCGTTGAGATGCGCCCCGTGCTGTCGATCGAGATAACGCCGGTGGCGATGCTCTCCAGGACGGTCTCCATGTAAGTGCGGCGCTCGTCCAACTCGAGGTTGGACTGCTTCAGCTCGAGGTTGGCGCGATGCAGCTCCTGGCGGCTCTTGCGCAGGTCGTCCGTCATCTGATTGAAGGCGCGCACCAGGGTCCCGACCTCATCATCGACCTGCACGTCGATGTGCACGTCGAGGTTGCCGGCGGCCACCCGCCGCGTCCCTTCGGCCAGCTCCTCGATGGGGATGGTGATGCGCTTGGCCAGGTAGAAGGCCAGCCAGGTCCCGGAGAAGACCAGAGCCAGGGTGATCATGAGGAAGGTCATGATCTGCACCGAGGTGACCGGCTTGCGCAGAAGTTTCAGTTGTCGGTACTCCTCGAAGGTGCGGTTGATCGCCCCCATCCGGGCGACGAGGCTGCGAGGTACGTAGTACGATACGACAACCAGTCCGAGCGAGGGTTCCGCCGCGCTCTTGCGAATCGGCTGGATGCCGCGAATCACGTCACCCACCCCGACCGAGGCCACCTCGGTTGTCGCCTTGCCTTTCAAAGCCTGTTGCAAGACACCCTTGTCGACGCTCAGGAGGATATCGGGTTCGACGCTGGCCCGCTGCACGCCGTGCACCTGCTGGAGCTTCAAATCGAACACCTGCAGCGCGTCAAGGGGGTGATCACGGACCTCCGTGTCGAGCACCTTGGCGAGCTGCGAGTCATTCTCCTGCTCGAGGAGGTTGCCCTCCAGCACCTGCCGCATGACGCGCTCGGCGTAGAAGAGGGCCTGGCGTTCGGAGTTGCGGTAGTATTGCTGGGCCACGCTCAAGGAGTCGGAGAGCGCTTTCTCGACCTGGACGGTGAACCACCCTTCAATACTGCTGCGCACCAGACCGCTGGCAACGAGGAAGAGGAGGATCGAGGGAATCAGCGATAAGCCCACAAACGCCATGATGAGCTTGGAGCGAAAGCTCCCCCAGGCCTGGCGCCGGCGCTCCTCGAGGACAAATTTCACGAGGTTGCGCAGGATGAGGAGGATCAGGAGACTGAGCAGGATGATGTAGAGGTGCTCGAGGGCGAAGACGACAATGTTATTCGCGAGGGACGTGGAGACCCGCAAGCCCTGCAGGTAGATGCGCACGGCGGTGAGCGCCAGCGCCAGAAGCGTCAAGGAGATGAGGAGGGTGCGGTAGCGCCGTCGCCGCAATTCAGGCAGCTCGCGCCCGGCGGGCGCGGCGGCGGGCGCGACGACCTTGGCATCAGCCTCTCTCATAGCTCAGCTTCCCCTTTGGGGATCGTTGCCAGGGTGAACCGCGGCGAACTCTGCCAGTTCGTATCAACATCCCAAAGCGAAACAAAGAAGAGCAGGTATTTGAGCGGGAAGATCAACTTGATGGACTTGATCTCGACCTTCGTGCGCACGTAGTACGTTCCCTCCTGCTTCAGGCGCGCCGGCGGCATGAGGGCCACGCGGTCAAGCCCCTGCAGGAGCTGCTTCACCTTGCTGAAATCTTTCTCGATGGTCTGCGTCGTCACGCCGCTCGCATCGGTGGTGAAGAGGTACTCCTTCTTGAGCGCATCGTACTTCACCGTCTGACGCACCGCCGTCTGAAAGTCGGTGGCATCGATGCGGAAACGCCGGTGCCGGCGGAGCTGGATCAGGTAGGTGAAGGTCGTCGGAATACCGCTGTGAATGGCCTCCTTGATCTCCTCTGTAATTCCTCCCTCCATATTGGCATAGACGTGCAGATGGGCTGGCGAGTTCGACACCCGCACCGACGTCAGCGAGGCGCCCTCGGCCCCCCCCAGGACGACCGCGCTGAGGAACAGACCGCCAAGGAGGATGAGGACACGCCGCCACGACGCCCCCTCGCGGCACCGCCATCCTCTCCCATCCCAGAGGTTTCGCCGCATCTCGGCGGAGGCTGCCCCGCAACCACCTGGGGAGAATTGAGCAGAAGACGCCAGCACAATCTACCTCCTCGCGCCGGGGACGGCGCGAGCTACTGCGGGGGCTAGAACCTTAAGTACTTTCTTAAGACTTGTAAATCAAAGTCCCAAAAAAAACAAGCAGTAATTCTATCCCTCTGGCTCGCTCTCCGAACCGCCGAACGCCGCCCGCGGTTGGCGCCACCTGGCATGCGGCCTTCATTTGGACGCCTCAGGAGCGAGCGGCAAGCCAAGGGGGCATCGGCCAGCCGTGAGGACCAAGGAGAGGCGTCGAGCCCCGCCCGCAGGCCAACGCAAGCGGCGGCCGGCAAAACCGCTCCTCCCGTTGACCACGGCTGCTCGGTTGCACCGCGCGTTTCTCACCCCTACCTGCTGATCCAAACGGCACGCACCAGGCACCCATTCCCCGCCACGAGGCTCCCTCACCCATCGGAACGGTGCATCCTCTTGAAGGATAACCGGCTGCGGGGACGAGATCGACCGGCGCCTCAGCGTTTTGCTTGACTCTGAAAGTAGGCCAGCGTGGCCCGGATGCCCTCGGGCAAGGAGACGCGCGGCTCCCAGCCGGTGAGGTGCCGCAGGCGCGCGGGGGAGACGGAGCTGTGGCGCTGCTCCCCCTCCTTCGCCGGGCCATGCTGGGGCACCCAGGCGCGCCCGGCGGCCTCGCCGATCATCCGGTGGATGTCGAGGATCGACGTCTCGCGGCCAGTGCCGACGTTGTAGATGCCGTCAAGGGGATGCGCCAGGAGCGCCAGGGCAGCCCGGCAGACATCCTCGACGTAGACGAAGTCGCGGCTCTGCTTGCCGTCCCCATTGATGACGGCGCGCCGCTGCTCCAGGACGGCCTTCGCAAAGATCGCCACCACGCCGGCTTCGCCGTACGGGTCCTGGCGCGGCCCGTAGACGTTCCCCAGCCGCAGGGCCTGCCAGCGCATGCCGTGGGTCTCTCCGTAGGCGCTCAGGTAGCGCTCCACAATCAGCTTGTGGATGCCGTAAGGACAGGCGGGTTCAGTCACCGCCTCCTCCGTCGTCGGCAAGACCTCCTGCTCGCCATAGACGGCGCCGCCGGATGAGGCGAAGAGACAGCGCGGCACCCCCGCCTCGACGGCTGCCTGGAGCATCGTGATGGAGCCATCGACGTTGATCGCGGCATCTTCGATGGGATGCTCCACCGAGATGCGCACGCTGACTTGGGCGGCGAAATGCAGGATCGCATCAATCGTGGAACGGTTGAAGACCGAGCGCCAGACCTGGGCCTCGCGGATATCCCCGGCCGCGAAGTGAGCCTTGGGGTGAAGGAATTCCGCCTTGCCGGTGCTCAGGTTATCGAGCACCGTCACCTGGTGCCCCGCGGTCAGCAGGTGATCGACAAGATGGGAGCCGACGAAACCGGCACCGCCGCTAACGAGGAGATGCATGCTGGTCACTCATCCTGCCGCCCGCGCCTCGGCGCCCGACACACCGCCGCCGCGACGAACGGCGGCCTCAGCTCGGAGGCTCAAGCAGGCGCCGCAGCTCTTCGAGCAGGTTGAGCGCCTGCAGGGGAGTCAGGTGCTCGATGCTCAAGTCGCGCAGCCGCTGCAGCGCCGGGTGCTCCGGCTGGCCCGCGAAGAGACGCATCTGGTTCCCGATGCCCGCCGCGCCGCGCTGCGCAGCCCCGCGCGAGGCAAGGCGCTCGGCCTCGCCCCAGGCCTGGCGCTCGAGCTCCCCCAGACGCTCCTTGGCGCGCTCCACCACCCCTCGCGGCAACCCGGCCAGGCGGCCCACCTGGATACCATAGCTGCGATCGGCGCCGCCGTCGAGGATTTTGTACAGGAAGATGATCTCGTCCCTCCACTCGCGCACCGCCACGTGGGCGTTCTGGATGCGCTCGTAGAGCGCCGCCAGCTCGGTGAGCTCGAAGTAGTGGGTGGCGAAGAGGGTCTTGCAGCGCAGGTGCGGCGCCTCGTGGAGGTGCTCGGCAACGCTCCAGGCGATGCTCACCCCGTCAAAGGTGCTCGTTCCCCGGCCGATCTCGTCGAGGATCACGAAACTGCGCGGCGTGGCGTTGTTCAGGATATTCGCCGTCTCCTGCATCTCGAGCATGAAGGTGCTTTGGCCGCGCACCAGGTTATCCTGCGCCCCGACGCGCGTGAAGATGCGGTCCACGAGGCAGATTTCCGCCTCCTCGGCGGGCACGAAGCTGCCCATGTGGGCCATCAGGACGATGAGGGCCACCTGCCGGATGTAGGTGGATTTGCCGGCCATGTTGGGACCGGTGAGGATGATGAGCTGGCGCTCCTCCTGGTCCAGGTGGCAGTCGTTCGGCACAAAGCGATCGAACCCCTGGAGCTGCTCGAGAACCGGATGCCGACCGCCCACGATGCGCAGCGCGCTCCCCTCGGTGATGGTGGGTGCCACGTAGCGGTTGCGGTGTGCCACCTCGGCGAGGCTGCAGAGGACGTCGAGAGTGGCGATCGTCGCGGCGGCCTGCTGGATGCGCGCTCCCTGCCGGGCGACGCGCTGCAGCAGCGCCGCGAAGAGGTGGTGCTCGAGCTCGTTGGCGTGCTCCTGCGCGGTCAGAACCTTCTCCTCGTACTCCTTCAGCTCCGGCGTGACGTAACGTTCCGCGTTCACCAACGTCTGCTTGCGCTGGTAGTCCGCCGGCACGCGGTGCTGCTGCGCCTTCGTCACCTCCAGGTAGTAGCCGAACACCTTCGTGAAGCCGACACGCAGGGTGGGGATGCCGGTGCGCTGGCGCTCGCGCTGCTCGAGTTCCGCGATCCAGGTGCGATTGCTGCTGCCGATGGTTCGCAGCTCATCGAGCTCGGCGTGGTACCCCGGCTTGATGAGGCCCCCCTCGCGCACCACGGCGGGGGGATCGTCGACGAGGGCGCGTTCGATCTCCTCGGCCTCCTCCGCGACGTTGTCCCAGCGCGCCGCCATCTCCGTGGCGAGCGCCGCCCGCAGGCCGCGCACGCAGGTCTCCAGGCTGGGCAGGGCGCGCAGGCCGCGTTGCACCGCCAGGAGGTCGCGCGGCGCCGCGGTCCCCAGGATGATGCGCGAGATGCTGCGTTCCAGGTCGGCGATCGGCTTCAGGTGCGTCCGCAGGTGCTCCCGGGCGCTGAGGTCCTCGACAAGCTCGCCAACCGCCGCGAGGCGTTGCCGGATGGCGGCGGCGTCGGCCAGCGGCTGCAGAATCCAGTGGCGCAGGAGGCGGGCGCCCATGGGCGTGAGGGTGGCGTCGAGGACGCCGAGGAGGCTGCCGCGCCGGCTCCCCTCGGACCACGACTGCACCAGCTCGAGGTTGCGCTGCGTGGCGGCGTCGAGGTAGAGGCAGTCCTCGGGCCGCTGGCGTCTGAGATGGCGCAGGTTGGCCAGGCTGCTCTTTTGCGTGTCCTGGAGGAAGAGGAGAAGGGCGCCGGCGGCGCCGATGCCGGCATCCGCGTCGGCGCAGCCGAAGCCTTCCAGGGAGGCGATCCTGAAGTGCTCGCACAGCAGGCGCTCGGCGCGCGCCCGCTGGAAGTGCCAGCTCGGCCGCTCGGTGCGCACGAGGTCGAGCTCGCGGCAGAGAACCGCCGCGACGGCGTTTCCCGCCGCCTCCCCCAGCCGTTCCCCGCCGGCATCCTTCGGGCAGAGGAGCTCGCGCGCCCCGAGGCGCACCAGCTCGTCGCGCAGGCGTCCGGCGCGGTCGGCGCCATGCAGCTCCGTGAGGAAGAAGGCGCCGGTCGAGAGATCGGCCGCGGCCAGGCCGAAGCAGTCCGTTCTCGGCGCCAGGCTTGCGAGGTAGTTGTTCGCGTCCTGCCGCAGCACCTCCGGGCTCGTCGCCGTGCCGGGGGTGACGACGCGCACCACGTCGCGGCGCACCAGACCCTTCGCCGTGCGCGGGTCCTCCACCTGCTCGCAGATCGCCACGCTGCGCCCCGCCGTCACCAGCTTCGCGAGGTACCCCTCGACGGCATGGTAGGGCACGCCGCACATCGGGATGCGCTCGTTTTCCCCCTTCTGTCGCGAAGTCAGGGCGATGTCGAGGAGCGGCGCTGCTACCTCGGCGTCCTCGTAGAACATCTCATAGAAATCACCCATCCTGAAGAAGAGGATGCACTGGGGATGGCGCTCCTTCATCTCTTGGAACTGCCGCATCATCGGCGTGGGCTCGGACATGCCCGTTCCTCCGGCGCGCTCTGCGCGGCCGCATCCTCCTCTCTTCCTGGCGGGCGCTGCGGCGACGTTACGGGTGCGGCGCGGGGCCTGGGAGGGACGCGCGGCTGTTCAGCAGAGGCTGGGGAATGCGCACCACCGACTCGCGCCGGAAGGCGAAGCTTACCTCCGCGCCGATGGCGAGGTCCAGCTCCCGCACCGCCTGCGCCGGCAGCTCGACCGCGAAGCGCACCCCGTCCCCCAGCTCGCGCAGCTCCAGGGTGGCGAAGGGTCCCTTCTGGATGATCGTGCCCACGCTGCCGCGATAGGCGTTCTCCCGCAGCGAGGCATGGATCGGCTGCCGCGGTCGCAGCACCTTGATCTCTTCAGGGCGAATGCTCACCTGCAGCTTCTGGCCGACGCCGCACGGCTCGTCCACCCAGGTCACGACGCGCAGCTCTGTCCCTTCGAGGACAAGGTCGGCGGTGCCCCGCTCCTGCCGCCGCACCTCCGCCAGGAAGATGTTCTTCGCCCCGAACGCCCGGGCCACCACGCGCGAGCGCGGCCGGTAGAAGACCTCCTCGCGATTGCCGATCTGCTCCACCTGCCCCTCGTGGAGGACGAGGATCTTCTCCCCCAGCATCAAGGCATCCTCGATATCGTGGGTGACGAGCACGATGGTCATGCCGTAGCGCTGGTGGATCACCTGGAGATCGGCGCGCAGCCGCTCGCGACGCGGGTAATCGAGGGCGGCAAACGGCTCGTCCAGGAGGAGGACGAGGGGCTCGACCATCATCGCCCTGGCGATCGCCACGCGCTGCCGCTGACCGCCGGAGATTTGGTGCGGGTAGTGCTCGCTCAGGCCGCGCAGGCGCAAGGTCTGCAGGATCGCCTCGACGCGCGGCTTCGCCGCGGAGCGCTGCCGCCGCGGGATGCCGTAGGCGGCGTTTTCGAAGACCGTCATATGGGGGAAGAGGGCGTAGTCCTGGATGACGTAGCCGACGCGCCGCCGGTTGATGGGCAGGTTGATCTTCGCCTGGCTGTCGAAATAGACCACCTCGTCAACGCGGATGCGCCCGGCATCGGGGCGTAAAAGCCCGGCGATGCACTGCAAGGTGAGGGACTTGCCGGCCCCGGAGGAGCCAAAAAGGACCAGGAGCTCGCGCTGCGTCGTCACTTCCACATCGAGGCGGAAGTTCCCCAGCCGGGTATGGAGCGCCAGCTCAAGGGCCATGCAGGTCTCCCACCTTGGGGGCGGCGCGTCAATTCACGCCTACCGCCGTTGACGCCGCCGTATGAGCCTCGCCATCGAGGTGGGCGAGGAAAGGCAGAAATGCCGGCGGCGGCGGCGTGACGGCGGGGAGAGGGTCTTACTTGCCGCGGTGCAGCGTGCGTATGAAGGCCACCACGTCCCAGATCTGCGCGTCGTTGAGCGACCCTCCCCAGCCCGGCATCAGGGGCGACTTGCCCACCGACGCTCCGCCCCCCTTCACCACCTTGAAGAGGTCCTCGTCGCTGCGCTGCGACATGGTGGCATTATCCGCGTGGTTGGCCGGCTTCGGGTTCAGCGCCGCGGCCGCCGCGCCGTCACCCTTGCCGCCCGCGCCGTGGCAGCTCGCGCAGTACGTCTGGTAAGAGACGCGGCCCTTCTCGGCGTCGCCGCCACTCGCCGGCGCGGCGGGCGCGGCTGCTGCCGGGGAGACCGCCGCCCGGATTGCCCCAGCCTGGGCAGCCGCGACCTCGGGAGCTGGAGGAGCCGCAGCCTGAAGAGCTGGAGGAGCCGCCGTCACTGCGACAGCCTTCTGCGCCTCGGCCGCCGCGGCGGCTGGCGCGGGGCTCGGCGGGGCGGCGCCCGTGGGAGCCGCGGCTTTGGCCGCCTGGCCGCCGTGCAGCGTGCGCATGAAAGCCACCACGTCCCAGATCTGCGCGTCGTTCAGCGACCCTCCCCAGCCCGGCATCAGGGGTGACTTGCCCACCGACGCTCCGCCCCCCTTCACCACCTTGAAAAGGTCCTCGTCGCTGCGCTGCGACATGGTGGCATTATCCGCGTGGTTGGCCGGCTTCGGGTTCAGCGCCGCGGCCGCCGCGCCGTCCCCCTTGCCGCCCGCGCCGTGGCAGCTCGCACAGTACGTCTGGTAAGAGACACGGCCCTTCTCGGCGTCGCCGCGACTCGCCGGCGTTGCGGGTGCTGCCGCGGCCTGGGGAGCTGGCGGAGCCGCGGGAGCCGCGGCGGATTGGGCCGCCGCCGGCGCGGCGGCGCCCGTGGGAGCCGCGGCTTTGGCCGCCTGCCCGCCGTGCAGCGTGCGCATGAAGGCGACGACGTCGCGAATCTGCTGATCGTTCAGGCTCGCCCCCCAGCCCGGCATCAGGGGCGATTTACCCACCGCCGGACCACCCCCCTTCACCACCTTGAAGAGGTCCTCGTCGCTGCGCTGCGACATGGTGGCATTATCCGCGTGGTTGGCCGGCTTTGGGTTCAGCGCCGCGGCCGCCGCGCCGTCACCCTTGCCGCTGACGCCGTGGCAGCTCGCGCAGTACGTCTGGTAGTGCTGCCCCCCCTTGATGGGGTCGGCTCCCGCGGCTCCCGCGGCTGTGGGGGCCGCCGCCGCGGCGATCTGCTGCGGCTTCTCACGCGGGATCGTGAATTTCGGCAGCTTGAACTCCTCGTCGCGCAGACTCAGGAGATAGGTGACGAGCTGGCGCGCTTGCTCGTTCGTGAAACCGAAGGCGGGCATCACCGAGTTCGGATCGTTCGCTTTCGGCTGCAAGAGGGACTCCAGCAGGTAGCCGAAGCGCACATGTTTGAACTGCTCGGTCACGCCCCCGGCGTTGTAAAACTTTGTTCCCGCCTCGGTGAGCTCCGGACCGATCTTGCCACCCCGATCCCCGACGGTATGGCAGCCCAGGCAGCCCTTCTCCTGGAAGAGCTTGGCGCCCGCCATGATCGTGGGAGCTTCTTTCAGGGTCTCCGCCTCATGGCACCGTCCACAGGAGGACTCGACGTACTCGATGGGCAGCATCGGCCATTCCCAACCCAGCCGCTTGATCTCACGCTCCGTGACGGCGTCGTTCAGCTTCTCCATGAAATGGGCGTCGAGCCTTGTCGTCGCCCGACCCTGCCCTTGATGACAGACGGTGCAGCCGAACTGGCTGAAACGGTGGCGGTCGGCGTTCTTGTGGGTGGTGAATGGCTGGGGGGCGTCTTTAAAGCTTGTGTTCTCCACTCCCAGATGACATGTCATACAGCGATCAGCCACATTCCACTCCGGAATCCAGACCTGCTGCACGAGGAGCGGTTGATTCATGATGGAAGCGCGCGTTGCGTCATCCTGGTTCACGTTCAGCAGGCGCTGGTTGTACTCACGCTGGTACTTCTTCCACTCCGGGTCGAAGTCGCGCATCACGGTGAGGCCGAGGAGGATGAGCATGACCAGGTTCAGGATGGCAAACAGCCGCATCATCATGGCGCTACGACCTTTCGAAAAGCTGGCGGTCCTCAGGCAAGCGTCGATCGAGACAATCGTCAGCGTGGCATCTCTCGCGCCCCCGGCTCGCTCCCGTGGGGTGGGCGCCCCCTCCCACGCCGGCATCCAGGGGGGATCGGCGCGTGACGGCGGTCTTCGCAGCGCCGGAGCGCCCTCGGGCCCCTCCGCCAGCCCATGGGGAAACTTCGGCAGGCGCCGCGGGCAGGCCAGTCGGCGGCCATCCCCCCAGCCGCGCCTGCCGACGCCCCTCGCAGGGCCGCCCCATCCTCATCCTCTTCCTGCCTGAGAGGCGCGCCCCGGGTGCTCGGCTCAGCCGTCAGCGGGCGGACCCGTCAGATGTTGAACCAGGGCGTCCGCAGCACGTACTTGATGTCGAAGAAGAGCCGCGCCACGACCTTCCCCCCAACGCCGAGCATCAAGAGCAGGAGGATCACGTCGATGGTGTAGCGGATGGGCCCCCGGCGTGTGTAGAACTTCGGCCAGGCCAGGGCCGGCACGATGAGACCCAGGACGAAGTAGCCAATCACCAGCGGCCAGCCGTAACGCGGATCGAGGTCGAAGACATCGGGGGGCGGCGGCTTGTGAACGTCGAAACTCTCCCAGGGCATGTAGAAGGCCCAACTCGGCCCGCGCATGTAGTTGCCGATAATGATGAGCACAAACCACATGACGATGCCGATGGTGAACACGGTCCAGGCAAAGGGGCGGTCCTTGACCGTGTAGTAGCCGGTGTTCTGCGGGTTACGGTCGAGGTAGGGGATGAGCATCAGGCCGACGATGATGATCGTGGGCAACATGACCCCGGCAATCCAGGGATCGAAGTAGACCAGGAGCTCTTGCAGGCCCAGGAAGTACCAGGGCGCCTTGGAGGGGTTGGGGGTGCGGTTGGGGTTGGCGATTTCCTCCAGCGGCGATTGCCAGTAGAGGGAGACGATCCACAAGATGACGCCCAGGGCGAAGCAGCAGAGCACCTCGCGGAAGACGAGGTTGGGCCACACCGTCTGCCACTCTTCCTCCTCTTTCGGTTTCTGGCGGGCGCGGATGGTGGCGGCATGCACGGGTCGGGCGCCGGCGCGGGCCGCGGTCTCGGCGGTGGCCTTGCCGCGCTCGTACTTCGGAGGCGCCTTCGCCGCCGCGGCCTTGGCGGCCGCGGCTCCATCGCCGGCCTGTTTCTTGGCGGCCGCGGCCTTCTTGGCGGCCGCGGCGTTCGCCGCCGCCGCCACCTTCGCGGCACGATCCTCCGCAGGAGCCGCCGCGGCGGCGGGAACCTCAGCGGCTGGCGGGGGCGCGGCAGCGGCGCCTTCGGCGGCCGAAGGCCGCGCCGCAGCGGCTGCCGGAGCCGCAGCAGGCGGTGCGCCGCCAGCCTGCCTGGCGCGCTGCTCTTTCAGGGCCTTCGCCGCCGCAATCTTCTCTTCTTTGGTGAGCGGCCGGGCCCCCGGAATCTTCCTTGCATCGGACTTCTCATCTGCCATGCGCATCTCCGCGTGCGTTACCGCCTAGGAACGTCTCACGACCCTTCCCCCCACGGCTGCGGAACAGGATGCCGAACCCGGCCTCGTCCGCACCTAGAGGTTGCCCGAAAACCCATCCTTCCGAATACGCCAGAAGTGGATGGACAGGAAGACCACGAGGATCAGCGGAAACCCTACACAGTGCCAGACGTAGAAGCGCAGCAGGGCGCTTTGGCTGACGATGGTTCCCCCCAGGAGGACGAAGCGGGCGTCGTTGTTGATGGCCATTCCCAGCACATTCGCGAACGGCCCTTCGTGCCCCAGAAAGGGGGTGGCGCGGGCCATGTTCGTGCCCACCGTCACCGCCCACATCGAGAGCTGATCCCAGGGCAGCAGGTAGCCGCTGAAGCTGAGCAACAGGGTGAACACCAAGAGGATGACGCCGACCACCCAGTTGAACTCCCGCGGCGGCTTGTAGGAGCCGGTGTAGAAGACCCGCGCCATGTGGGCGATGACGGAGAGCACCATGGCATGGGCCCCCCAGCGGTGCAGGTTGCGCAGGACGCTGCCGAACGGCACCACGAAGGTGAGGTCCTTCATATCATCGTAGGCGCGGCGGGAATCCGGCACGTAGTAGAACATCAGCAGCAGCCCCGTCACCGTCAGCACCAGGAAGAGGAAGAAGCTGATCCCTCCCATGCACCAGGTGAAGCGCACCTGGTAGGCGCGCTCCTTGATCTTCGTGGGGTGGAGGTGCAGGAAGACATTGGTGGAGACCGCCAGCATCTTGTTGCGGCGGGTATCCGGGTAGCCGTGCCGGAAGACCGAGCGCCAAATGAAGGATTCCGAGATGACGCGCTTCCAATCCTTCACCCGATTCATGACTCTGTTCCTTATCACGGCGGCGGCAAGCGCCGGGCGCCGCCCCAGCCGCGCCTCACGTGGACCTTTTTCACTCCCACCCTCGGCGCACTCGCGAGCGCCGGCGGCACTTCACCGCGGCCGGGAAGCCGCGCGGCCCTCCTCCCACCCTCTGCCCCGGCCAGGGCCCCCGCCTCCTCCCGCGCCCGACCCGCGGACCGACCTAGCGCTCACTCCCACGCGCCCAGCCGCGGCAACCGAGATGTCGGCCACCCCCTACACCTTGAGGACGAAAGGCGCCTCATCACGCTGCGGCGGCCGATTCGCGGTGATCGCCTTATCGACCTGAATCTTCCCGTCCGCGGCAAGGGTGATCTTGGCGCGGAAGAGCGGCTGCGGCGCCGGCCCGGCAATCACGTCCCCCTCGAGGGTGAAGTTGCTGCCGTGGCACGGGCACTGGAAGCGGTTGTTTTCGAGGAACCAGTTCGGCGTGCAACCCAGGTGGGTGCAGATGGCGATGAGGGAATAGATGCCCTTCTCGGTGTGGATCATCCACACCCGCTGCGCCTTCTTCAGGGACTCGTTCACTATTCCCTTGGGATAATCATCCGGGACACCGGCGCGGAATTTCTGCGACGGTTCGTAGAGGATCTTGGGGTAGAAAAAACGCGTCAGCACCGCCCCCAGGGCCAGCATGTAGGCGGTAAACGCTCCCCAGGCAATAGCCGAGAAGAACCCTCGGCGGCTGAGACGCTTTGTCCCGGTCAACAGGTCTTCGCTCATAGTGTTAGCTCTCCCGTGATGCGCGCGGTACGGGATTACGACGAGATGAGGAGTGCTGGGTGGAAGAGCAGGACAGCGTGTGCCAGGATGCGAGGTGGTTCGGGCAGCACCCCGAGGGCACGCCCCTGGGGATGTCCCGGGAGCTAACACTCATCGTGGCAGGCCGCAATCGTGTACCTGAACCTCTCAATCAACCCACACCCAGGAACCTGCCCCTAAACCACAAGAGTGTGATTTTGCTCTAGGAAGGCGCCGCTTGTCAACCAGGATGGGCGAGACCGCCGCAGCTCGCGGACATTTCTCGCTCTCCGGCGCGCCCACACCTCCGGCGCTGCACCAGCCGTGATCCTGCCGGAAGGGGGCGGAACGCGCCATCCTGCCAGCCAATGCCTCGCGGCACGGCACCCTTGCGGTGGCCACGCCGCCCGGTTACCAGCCGCGCCTCGCTTGCGTCACCGGGAGGTCGCGGGAGCGCCTCCTTCCCGTGGCCTCTGCTCCCCTCCCTCCGGCGCCCCGTGGTTCCGCAGGTGGCAGGTATCGTTCAGACGCACCACCGAGATGAAGTCCCCCTGGAAGCGCAGGATGTTCACCGCGGACGGCTCCTGCGCCAAGCGGCGATAGCTCGCGATGGGGATGCCCAGGGCCTTGCAGAGCACGGCCAGGTTCAGCATCTGGTGCCCCACCACCACCACCTTGCCTTCGGAGTACTGCCGGATCACCCCCAGCAACGCCTCCCAGGCCCGCTCCTGCACCTCTTCCAGCGACTCCCCCCGGGGCAGCCGCATCCCCGCCGGGTTCTGGAACCAGCGCTCCAGGAAGTCGCCGTGGCTGGCGCGAATCTCATCCGGGCGCAGCCCCTCGAAGGCCCCGTGGTTCAGCTCCCTGAGCGCCTCGAGACGGACCACCTCGAGGTCGTGCGGCGCGGCGATGATCTCCGCCGTGCGCCAGGATCGCTGCAGGGTGCTCGCATACACCGCCCGCAACCTCTCGCGCGCCAGCGAGCGGGCCAGCGCGCGCGCCTGGGAACAGCCGACCTCGTCGAGTTCGATGTCGCTGAATCCCTGACACCTGCGAAGCTGGTTCCAAGCCGTTTGGCCGTGCCGAGCCAAGAGCAGATCAACCGCGGCGCCCTGGGACTGTGGAAACGATGCCCGAGTCATGCGTTGAATAGATAGTTCGGCCAACCGAGAATGTCAATTTCCGTCCGCCGCGGGAAAAGGCATGTTCCAGAAGCACGGGTCTCCTTGCCCCCGCATCCGGCTGCGGCAGCCCGCGCTCCTCCGGCCTGGTCTGGAAGCGATGCGGCGCACACTCCTTCGGCACTGCGGGAAGCCCTCGCCGAGCACCCAGCGGAGAGCCGCGCTCAATCTCGGAAGGGAGACGGAAACGAGAGGGAACGAAGACGCCGGCGGAAATGGTAGCCCCAAGGGGACTCGAACCCCTGTCTCCGCCGTGAGAGGGCGGCATCCTAGGCCGCTAGACGATGGGGCCACACACCCGCGCTGCACCGCAAAGCCCACGGCAGCTTTGTAGAAAACTTACTCTAGCGCGGGGCGCCGCGGATTGCAAGGAGACTTTCCGGGTCGACCGTTCAGTTAGGGGGCGGCGACACTGCCCGGCAGCCTCTCCGGCCCCTTCGTGAAGCGAAGCGGCTGCTCAGGCCGCCAGCGGAAGGCCGGGGTCACGCTCAATGCCAGGAGGATTCCCGCCACGCCGACGAAGCAGGCGGTGTACGCGCCCCAGGCGAACGAGCCGGTGAGATCGCGGATGCGCCCCGTCACCGGCGGCGCCACCAGCGAGGCCATGAAGTTGATGGTGTTGATGAAGCCGAAGGCGGTGCCGATGGCGCGCTTCGGGAAGAGCTCGGCGACCAGCGCGTAGTAAGGAGCGAAGATCGACCACATGAGAATACCGGCGACGATGATGAGGGCGACCAGCGGCCCCACGCTCCAGCGTTGCTCCAGGGCCACGCCGAGGAGATACATGACGATGACCATGGCGCCGATCTCCGCCGCCATCGTCCCCTTGCGCCCCAGGCCGCGCGCCGCCAGCTTGTCGCTGAGCATGCCGCTCAGCAGCAAGCCGGGCACCCCGGCAAGGCCAATGAGGCTGGCATAGACCGAGCTCTGCGTCAGGCCGGTGACGCCGATCTCGGCGAACATGGCCGGCGCCCAGGTGCTGAGCACCCAGAAGAGGTACATCGAGCAGAACCCGGCCAACGCCAGGCGCCACACCACCCCGCTCGTCAGCACCTTGAGGTAGGAGAAGGCCGCCTCGTCCGCCGCCTGCCCGCCGCCTCCCCCCGGCGCCCTGGCGGACCCTCCAGCGCCGCTCTCCGCATCGTAGCGGGGCGGCTCGCGCAGGAAGAACCAGATGAAGAACCCCGCCGCCAGCACTGGCAGCGCGTAGAGCGCGTAGACCAGCCGCCAGCCGAGCGCCGCCGCCAGGGTGCCCGTCAAGGCGATGCCCAGGCCCATGCCCAGCGCCATGCCGCAGGTGGTGATCCCCTGCCCCATGCCCATCTTCTCAACCGGCGTGAAATGGCTCGTGATGGGACGATCATTCCCAAAGTAGGTGCCGGTGAAGAGGCCGCAGAAAAACCGCGCCAAAAAGAGCGTCGCAAACGTGTGCGCCACGCCGGTGAGCACCGAGGTGACGGCAATTCCCGCGGTACCCAGGAGCAGCAGTCGCTTGCGACCGAAGCGGTCGCCAAGATACCCCGACGGGAGCTGGGCGAAGGTGTAGGCAAAGAAATACGCCGAGGCCAGCCAGCCGGCCATCCAGTAATCGAGGTGCAGCTCCTGCTTGATGGACATGAGGAGCGGCGAAATCCCCATGCGCACGATGTAGGCCCACACCCAGGTGAAGACGACAACGCTCCAGACGGTGTGGTAGTGCCGCCAGCGTGACATACGACCTGCTTCCTCCCCGACAGAGGGTCACGTCACGGAGCCGCGGAAGCTGCACGGCTGGCTCGAGCCTCGTCGACACCCGGCGTGGTCTTGGGAGATGCCTGAGTGAGGAGCGCGAGATGAGCGGGCGGCGCTCCTCCTCCCTGCCACTCTACCATACCATGCGGCAAGGACAAATTCCCAACACCGCACGCAGTCTGGAGTAACCTGCGCAAGTCATGCAGCGCCAACCTCACGGCGCCCTGCCTTGCATATCTGGGAACGAGGCGAAGCTATGGGGGTCTCCGTGCCGCGGGAGTTCATGGATCGCCTCAAACAGGGGCAACTCGCCCGCGGCGCGCCCACTTGCAAGGTCCGCGGTCAACGTCCATGGACGGCGTGTGGGCTGAGCCAGGAGGCACGCGCTGGCGGGGCGTAGGTTAAAGCTGTGGTTTAGAGCTAAAGAAAAACATCAAGATTCTATTTTCAAGTAATTGATTTTCATCCAAGAAATGATACGATTGGAAAGTTCTCAGGAACCTTAGGAGAGGTCGGGGAGGAGGTGAAGAGCGCGTGGCTGAGGAGGGAGGATTCGAACCTCCGTAGCCAGATCCAGAGTCTGGTGTCCTGCCGCTAGACGACTCCTCAGCAGCGCAGGTATGACGTATACCGCTCCCGCAGCGGGCTGTCAAGGCAGGCCCGGGGCGGGGCCGAGGTGCCGGCTGCGGCGCCGCATGCTATGCTGCACGTGGGCCGCCGCGCGGTGTCGCCGGGCATCCGCGGCGGCGCGTTTCCGTCAGCGCGGCGCCGGCCGCCCGGCCGCGGCCTGCCGTCGGACCAGGCGGCGGGGGAGAGAGGAGAGGCGCCCCATGAAGGGCACCATGGTGAACATGCTCGCGGTCGTCGTGGGCAGCCTGCTCGGCCTGGCCGTCGGCAGCAAGCTCCCCGAGCGCCTGCGCCGGCTCCTCCTGCAGGTGCTTGGGCTCGGCACCCTTTTCCTCGGCTTCGATATGGGGACGAAGACCCAGCATTTCATGATCGTGCTCGGCTCGCTGCTCTGCGGCGGCATCGTCGGCGAGATCCTGAACTTCGAGCGCCGCCTCGAAGCTCTCGGGCAGTGGCTGCAGGCGCGCACCGGCTCCAGCTCCGGCACCTTTGTGGCCGGCTTCGTCACCGCCAGCCTGGTGTACTGCATCGGCGCCCTCACCATCGTCGGCTCCATCCAGGAAGGCATCAGCGGCGACCCTACCCTGCTCTACACGAAATCGCTCCTCGACGGCGCCGCCTCCGTGGCCTTCGCGGCCAGCCTTGGGCTTGGGGTCGCCTTCGCCGCCCTGACGGTTCTGGTGGTGCAGGGGCTGCTGACGCTGCTGGGAGCGCAGCTCCAATTCCTCCTCAACCCCGCCGTCCTAAACGAGCTGACCGCCACCGGCGGTCTCATGGTCGTGGGGGTCGGCCTTCTCCTTCTCGACGTCGTGCGCATCCCCGTTGCTAATCTCCTGCCGGCGCTGGTCTTCGCCGTCGTTTTCACCCTGCTCTTCACCTGACCATCGCCTGCCGACGACGAGGGACGTTCCTGCTGGGCCTTGTTTCCTCGCCTGCGCGACAGCGTAATTCGGCGCCGCGGCCGCCTTCTTGCGGCCTCTACCCTGTCCCCTTGCCTGCCGGGCGCCTCAACGAAGCAGCGACCGCCCCTCCAGCGGTGAAGAAACTTGACTGAGCTGGGGGGGCTCCTATACTTGTGACGGAGCTTCAGCGATCACGCAGCAGCCATGCTCCTGCGCGACTGTTGCACGGCAAACGAGAGAGGACTCTATTTAGAGACTTCACATCCGGTCGCCCTTCATGAACGTTCCCATGCGGCGATTTCTGTTTTCGCGTGTGCGCTTGGTGCTCTATGATGTTGACCTGGCCACGCCACCAAAGCTCCAGGAGGCGCGCCTCGAGGCGCGTTACGATATCCTCAGTGCCGCCACGCCGGAAAAGCATGCCGACCTCCTCGGCTACCTTGCCGCGCGAACAGTTGAGCAGCGCTTCGAGCGCGGCGAAGACTGTTACGTCGCCCATGTCCACGACAAGGTGGCAGCCTATGGATGGGTGAGCTACCGCGAAGCCGAGATCGGCGAGCTCAACAAGACGATGGTGGTAAAGCCGCGGGAGGCGTACCTCTACGATTTCGTCACGCGCCCGGAGTTTCGCGGCCAGAATTTCTATCCAGCGCTCTTGGGACGCATCCTGAAAGACCTGGAGAGACGCCGGTATCGCCGCGTGTACATCTTCGTCCTGCGCGAGAATGCAGCCTCGCGGCGTGGCGTGAGCAAGGCTGGTTTCCGCCAATTCCAGGTCGTCACCTGCCTGAAGATTCTGGGGTTCCGGTTCTACCTTGGCATGCCTGCGTTCTTTCGCTAGCCACTGCTTGCATGGAGTTTTCCCCTGCTCGTCACAGCGCCTCAGGAAGGCGGGTAGAGAGCCGTCGCCCGGAGGTGCTGCTAGCGGCCGTCTCGACCCTTGCCGAGGGTGCAGGGGGGGACGGCCTGCGGGCTGCGTGCGGCGCAGCGGCGGGCGGCGCCTTCTCGTGGATCGCGGATGCTCCGATGAACCTCCAGCTCCTGCGCAGCGAAGAAGAGTTCGTCGCCCTTCGCGAGGAGTGGAACGCACTCGCCCAGCAGGCCGCCACGCGCTCGGTTTTCCTCTCCTGGGAATGGCAGCACCTCTGGTGGCGGCATTTCGGCTCCGGCGCGCAACTTTGCCTGGTGGGAGCGCGGGACGCGGGCGGGCGTCTGCGCGGCCTGGCGCCGCTGCAGCAACGGCAGGGGGCCGACGGGCGCGCCGCGCTGCGCTTGCTGGGCGATAACGACATCTCCGATTACCTCGACCTCCTGGTGCGACCCGAGGATGCGGCAGCCTTCGCCGAGGCCCTGCTTCCCTACCTGCTGCGAGAGCTCGGCGGCTGGCAGACGCTTGAGCTCGGCTGCCTGCCCGAGGGGGCCAGCGCCCGGCGGCTGCTGGGGCAGGCCGGGCGCAGCGAGGGGCTGAAGGGCGATGAGGCCGTCGAGACAACGAGCCCGATGCTCTCCCTGCCGGAGAGCTGGGAGGAGTACCTCGCCGCCCTGCCCTCCAAGACGCGCCACGAGCTGCGCCGCAAGCTGCGCAAGGCCGAGCGCGAGGGGCGCGCGAGCCTGCGCCTCATCCGCGAGCCCGCGGAGATGCCCCAGGCGCTCGACACCTTCTTCCTCCTCATGCAGAGGAGCCGCCCGGATAAAGCAGCCTTTCTCAATGAGCGCATGCAGCGGTTCTTCCGCGAAGCGGCGCTCACCCTGTGCGAGCGCGGCTGGCTTGAGCTGGTGGAGCTGCACTCCGGGTCGCTGCCGGTGGCGTCGCTCTATGTCTTCGATTTCGCCGGCACGCTGCACCTCTATAACTCGGGGTTCGAGCCGGCGCTGACGTCCCTCAGCCCTGGATTGGTCGTCATTGCCTACCACCTGCGCTCGGGCATTGAACGGGGACGCACCGGCTACGACTTCATGCGCGGCGATGAAGAGTACAAGTACCGCTTCGGCGCCACCGATACCCCGCTTTACCGCGTCTGCCTGGAACGGTTGGGCAATCCCTCTCCGTAACCCGTCACCGACCGGGGGCCGGCGGCGGCGGCGCGATGGCGCGGCGCGGTGGCCGCGGCCTCCCCTTCACCGGGGCTGGCCCTCACTGTGGAACCTGGAGAGCGTCGGCCATGAAGCGTGTGGCAATGCTCAGCCTGCACACCTCCCCGCTCGCCCCCCTGGGCGGGCGTGAGACAGGGGGGATGAACGTCTACGTGCGGGAGATCAGCCGCGAGCTCGGCCGACGCGGCTACGCCGTGGACATCTTCACCCGCCTGCAGGACTCCGCCACGCCGCGCATCCAGGCAGTATCAGAACTTGTGCGGGTGGTGAACCTGGAAGCCGGGCCGCGGCGCCGCTGCGCCAAGGAGCATCTGCGCCGCTACGTCGAGCCATTCACCGAGGAGGTGCTGCGCTTTAGCGAGCGACATGCCCTCAGCTATCACCTGGTGCACGGGCATTACTGGCTTTCCGGCCTTGTCGGCCAGGTGCTCAGCGACACCTGGCATGTCCCCTTCGTGCAGATGTTCCACACCCTGGCCGCCTTGAAGAATCACGTCGCCCGGGCGACCGGAGAGCGAGAGCCGCAGGAGCGCGACCTCGGCGAGCGCCAGGTGATGGCCAGGGCCGATCGCATCGTCGCCGCCACCTATGCCGAAAAGGCCCAGCTCTCGTGGTTCTACGGCGTGCCCGCCGAGCGCGTCCGCGTCATCCCCTGCGGCGTCGACACGACGCGGTTCAGCCGCGCCGGCATCGCGGCGCAACCGCCGGTGCGCCTGCCGGGAAAGCAGAACCTCCTGTTTGTCGGGCGGATCGAGCGGATCAAGGGGCTGGAGGTGCTGCTGCGCGCGCTCGCCGAGCTGACCACCCGGCGCGCCGCGGAGCAGGGTGGGGAGGTGGCGTCTCCCGTGCACCTCGTGCTCATCGGCGGGGAGAGCCAGGCAGGGCCGGGGACAGACTCAGGAGGGCGGATTGCCGAGAAGAGCCGCCTCCTCAGGTTGGCCTCCTGCCTGGGCATCGCTCATCAGGTGAGCTTCCTTGGACCACAACCGCAGCACCGCTTGCCGGCATACTATGCGGCCGCCGATGTGGTGGTCATGCCGTCGTACTACGAATCGTTCGGCCTGGTCGCCCTGGAAGCGCTGGCGTGTGGGACGCCGGTGGTCGCCTCAAAAGTGGGAGGCCTGCCGCATGCCATCGAGGATGGCGCCACCGGCTACCTCGTGCCGCCGGGAAATGTGGCGCAGTTGCGCGCCCGGCTCGAGAAACTCCTCGATGATCAGCGGCTGCGGCGGTGCTTCGGCCTGCGCGGCGCCATGGCGGTCCGCAAGTTCGCCTGGCCGCGCATCGCCCAGCAGGTGCAGGCAACCTACGCCGAACTCGTGGAAGGCCGCAGCGCGGTCAGCCGCGAATGGACGGTTCCGTAAGCCCTCCCGCAATGCCACCCCCATCTTCAGGCGCCTGGCGGTTCCAGCGTCGAAGCCGTAGAGGCAACGGCCGCACGGCAGGTCGCTGACCGCGGCGCCATGCCCAGGGATCACGACAAGTGAGTACGAGGGATTTTATGAGTCAGTTTCCTGACATCGCACGCGCCATGCTGGTATTCGCCCATCCCGACGATGCTGATCTCTCGGCGGGCGGCACGGTGGCCAAGTGGACGAGAGCCGGCGTCGAGGTCGCCTACGTGATCTGCACCAGCGGCCAGCGCGGCAGCAAGGACCCCACCATGACCCCCTCGCGCCTGGCTGAGATTCGTGAGGCCGAACAGCTCGATGTGGCCCGGTACCTGGGGGTGAAGAAAACGATCTTCTTGCGCCATATGGATGGCGAGCTCGAGGCGACGAAGGCGTTCCGGGGCGAGATCGCCATGCTCATCCGCCGCTACACGCCGGATGTGATCGTCACCCACGATCCCTGGATGCTCTACCAGCTCCACCCCGACCATCGCGCCGTCGGCATCACCACCGTGGATGCCGTGGTGGCGGCGCGGGATCACCTCTACCTGCTCGATCAGGCGGAGATCGGTCTGCCGCCCCATCAACCCAAGGAGCTGCTGTTGGCCCGCGCCGAAAAGCCTGATTACGTGGTGGATATCAGCGATACGATGGAGCTGAAGATCGAGGCGGTGTCGCGCCACCACAGCCAGCTCGACCATGTGCCAGGCTGGCGGGAGCGCGTGCGGGAGCTGGCGGCCAGCCGCGGCAGCGCCGAAGGGTTTACCTACGCCGAGACGTACAAGCGCATTCAGTTTCGCTGAGGAGTGCTCTTCCCCCTCCCGCCGCCGGGGGAGCACAGGACGGCGCGGCGGCTCCGACGCGGCGGGGCGCCAGGGAGCCTCGCGGCAGATGGGGTGAAGCGGTTCGCAGCCTGCGGCTGGTTGAGGGATGCGGCGCGCCGCGGCCGCGGTTCGGGGTGGAGAAAATGCGGCGCCTTCCTTCAACACGCAAGGGGAGCTGAGGACCTCAGCACCCCTCGACGCTACCCCGCTGACGTGACGGCGGGCGCCGGCGCGGCGCCAAGGCAGCGCGGCGCCTCGCGGTGGGCTGAGGTCCCGCGACCTCTGCGCTCACCCGCGGCCCGGCAGGCAAGCCGGCCGGCAGAATCAGTCCCACCTGCTCAGACTGGCGGTTCGTCCGGCGGCAGGTGAAGCTCTTCGGCCAGGAGCTTTTCAGCCACCTTGCGGCTGTCGACCGCGTAGGTGCCTGCCTTGATCCTGGCCTTCAGCTCCGCCACCTTCTCGTCGCGCACGTCCGGTGCTGCCAGCGCCAGTTCCCGAACCTGCTGGATCTGCCGTGCCTGCCCGGAGATCGCCACCGAGTCCCCTTGCGGCGGCACGCCCTCGGTCGGGGGCTTGGACTGTGCCGCTTTCCCCACGTCAACGGTTCGCGAAGCGGCGCTGGCCAGCCGTGCTGCATCCTTCCTGAAGTCGTTGCCTTCAAGTCCAGAGACACGCATCGAGCGTCATCTCCCCTGTCGCATCACCTGCGACGACAGCGATCCATACTCTTCCCGTCACCAATCATATCGGACGGCCGCGCCGATACTTTAGCATAAAGTGCGGCTTTCTTGACAGTACCGGGAGACACAGCAAGAGTCGCGCACGATGTCGCACTGCCTGCCCCTGGTCGATCCCGGCAGGGCGAGCACGTGGTGCGATGCGGCGCCGCGCTCGAGACCTCCGGCGTGGCAGACGAGCGCATGCCGGGCCGCCGAACCCGAAAGCCGGCTGGCGGCTCCCTTCACTTACTGAGGCAGCAATTGTCGTACCAACCTCGCCACTCGGCCAGCGACAACCGACTATTCGCCCCCTTGCCCCATCACGCTGAGGCGAGCCCCGGAGCCGCACCTGCAGCGGATGCCCCCGCGGACGCCTGGCCAGAAGGCCGCGCCGGCCGCGTTGCCGCGTTGACATCTCCCCGCGACTGCCCTAAGGTTCTCTATGCAGAGGGGAAAAAGGTGCGGGCACGAACTTTGCTCGCCGAAGGTGGAGTGGCGGAGGCGTGTCCGACCGCGGCGACGGGCAGGAGGTTTTTGCCCGCGCTGTTATGAAACCACCGTACTCCTGGGCATGCGCGCACCATGAAGTGTCCGAAATGCGGCTATGTGAGCTTCAACTATCTCGATGCGTGCAAGAAGTGTGGCACGGATTTAGTCAGCTTCAAGCATGAGAAGCACCTCGACCTGCCGGCTCCTAGACACCTGAACATCGTGCTCGGTCCCGGCGGCCTGAACGGCGCGCGGCTGCACATGGACCAGGAGGATGCCGAGAGCCTCCTGACAGCCGACGAGGTGCTCGAGGATGAGGCGGAGGCCGCGCCGGCAGCAGACGCGGAGGGGGAGGAACACGAAATCGGCGCTGCCCCGCCCAGCGCGCCCTCTGGAAGAGGCCCTGCCGTTGAGGACGAGATCGATCTGCCTCTGCGGCCCGCTCCCGAGCCGCCGGAGGCGGCCGAGCAGGCGGAGCTTGAGGAGGCCCTGCGAATACCCCCATTTGCGGCAGAGGAGGAACCGCTGCTCGAACCGGTCGAGCTTCCACCGTCGCTCGACCGGCGAGGCAGGCCGGTAACGGACGAGCCGGAGCCTACTGGTGAACCCCTGGGACGCGCCGAGGGCGCCCTGGCCGAAGAGGAGGCCTTGGAAGAGATTGAGTTCGAACCCGCCCATTCGGCCGTGGATGAGACCTCCATCACGCAAACCCCGGAACCTCCGCCGATGCAGTCCGACCCGCGCCTGGTGGAGGAGCTCGACTTTGATCTGACGGGGATGACCAACCTTGCGGAGTCCGACCGGCGCGGGGCTGCCGAGGCCCCCCCCTCACCGCTGACCGAGAGCGGCGAACTGGAAGAGATCACCTTCGAGTCGAGCGCGGGATTAGGACGCGGTGCGGAAAAAGTTGCCTCACCACCCCCCGCGCCACCCGAGCCTCGGGTTCCCGGCTCCCGGAGCGAAGACGCTGCGAGGGAGCGTCCTGCGCAGAGCGGACGCCGCGCCCCGGCGGGTGTCGGCAAAGCCAGCAAAGGTGAGAAGGGCGCCGCCCCGTTCGCCGCCCCTGCTCTCCCGCCGCCACCGGCGCGGGATCGGTTGCGCCAGGCAGAGCGTGCGCACCCCCCCGCCGCGGATGAAGAGGTCGTCCTCGACACCGACATCGAGCCGCCGCACGGCGGCGACGCACCACGCCCTGCAACGTCCGAAGAAGATGAGGCCCCGCTTGATGCCGACCTGGAGCTGCAATTCCTCCCCGACGAGATGGGTGCCTCCGAGTCCGGCGCGGAGGCAGGGCGGCGAGCGGCCGGGGGCGAGAGCAAAGTGGACGAGCCTGAGAAGCTGCTGGAGGAGTTTGACCTATCATTTGAGGACGAGGAGGAACGCTAGGTTGCGCCGGGCACACCTCTCGGCGGGCGCCGGGTTGCCTGCGCCCCCCCTGCGCGGGGGTGCTGCCCGGGTAATGGGAGGCGAGGGTTCCGCTCGCAAGAGAGAGTGGGTTCCGGAAGGTGGGGACTACCCTGAGGCGGCCGCGCTCTCACAACGCAACGTGCCAAAAGGAGTCAGTAGGGAGTGCGGAGTTTTCCTTTGCCGCGCTCAGCAAGCTATGGTAGAGTTCGGGAGGAAGCCAACCTCTTCGGCTCCAGAGTTTTCGAAAGGAACGTACGGCGTGAATAATAAGCTTTCTCCCAAGGATTTCGAGAAGCTGTCGGAGGTGGTCACGAAAGCGATTGCCGAATCCCCCCAGGTTCGACGGGTGCTCCGCCGGCTGAAGAAGGACGCCGACTTTGATTTCGACCGTTGCCTCGCCATCGTGCTGAAAGTCCAGCCGAAGGAGTCAGCCAAGAAGAGCACGAGCAAGAACCCCAGGTCGACTCGGAAGCGCGGCTCCCAGGCACAGCAGCGGCATGCCCCGTTGCAGTACATCGACGGCTGCCGCTTGACTGAGAACGAGGTCAACTTCGAGGAGTACTGCCGCGAGCGATTCGATTCAAAGCACTGGCTGCGCACTCACGGGATGCGCCTCGAGCCAGAGTAGGCGCCGCTGCTCCGGGGGCGTGCGCCCCGTGTCCCGTGTTGGGTCTCGCGGTGGGAGGTCGGCGCAGAACCCTGAGGAAGGAGTCCCTGCGAACCCGCCATCGCGCCTTGGCGGAGAGGTTCGTGGTGAAGCTGAGCAAGTCAAACGCGCCGGCGATCCTGACGGAGCTTGAGGAGTTGGCGGCAAAGCTGTGCATCACCGTCCGCTATGTCACCTTTCAGAAGGGCGACGTTCCAGTGCGCAGCGGCTCCTGCCGCGTGCGCAGCGAACCCTTCATCATCATTGACCGCAAGCTCAGCCCTGTGGAGCGCGCCGAAGTGCTGGTGGTCGAGCTGGCGAAGTATCCCCTGGAGAGCCACTACCTCCCACCCCGCTGTCGCACGCTCCTGGAGAGCACCCGACCTCTCCAGCCAGCCTAAGTAATCGCCGTGGACGTGGGTGCCGCTTGCCGCAGCCTCCCGCGACGGGTTGCTGAAGGTGGTGGGTAGTGCTGCCGATTTCCATCTCCGATATGCGCGAGAGTGATCTCGATGAGGTCCTCCGCATCGAATGGTCCGTCTTCCCTGAACCCTGGTCGCGCGCCTCGTTCCTGCACGAACTTCGCGAGCACGGGGCGGCGCATCTCTATGTGGCGCGCAGTCTGGCCGCAGGCGGGGCCGAGTCGGCGGGTTCGGCGCGTATCGTCGGCTATGCCGGCATGTGGCTGGTGGTGGACGAGGCGCACATCACCACCCTCGCCACTCATCCCGATTACCGGCGTTGTGGGGTCGCGACGCGTCTGCTCTGGCACCTCTTCACGGTGGCGCGGCAGTGCCGCTGCGTGCGCGCCACGCTCGAGGTGCGTCCCTCCAATGTTGCGGCTCGCCGGCTCTACGAGATCTTCGGCTTCCTGGCTGTCGGGCGACGAAAACGCTACTATGCGAGCAGTGGCGAGGATGCGCTCATCTTGTCGCGGGAGGGCCTGGCGGAATCGAACCCGCAGGTCGCGGCAGGCGGCTTCCTTGAGAAGTCACGGGGCGGCTGCCGAGCCTCCTTCGCCCCTAACCCCGAACCGATCTTGAGAGAGCTAGACTGATCTTATGCGGCGGTCGACCAGCGCGCACGCGCGCCAGCTTGCACGCGATCTCGAACGGATGACGCTGCTCCTGGAGCTGCACGTCGAGGTGTCGCAGCTCCTCATGGCCTCCGAGGGTCTTGAGAGTATCTTCGCGAAGGTGCTTGAAAAGGTCACGCTGGCTCTGGGTGGCGAGCGGGCGCGCTTCCTTCGCTATGATCCGTCGCACGCCAGCATGGTGACCATCGGAGCCACCGAGGGAACCATGCCGGTGCATGAGCGGGTTGCCCCCCTGCGCTGGCTCGAAAACTCAGCCCACGAGCCCCCTCCCATCGAGCTCTTCCAGGTTCTCCCCGCCGACGGCGGCAGCGGCGGGACGGTGCGGCTCACCCTGAAGCCGGGCCTGAGCTGCGAGATCAACCTGGGGGGAGCCGACGGCGAGGAGCGCGCCGTCTTTCTCCTTGCCGCCCATCAGCACCTCTACGGCATGATCGTTGTGCATGGCATCGATACCTCGATCACCTCCCCGCTGGACGTCAAGTACTTCGATGTCCTGGCGAACCTGCTCGCCCTGGGGCTGCGCAACGCCATGACCCTCGAGGAGACGGAGCGCCTAGCCACCCGCGACGGCTTGACCGGGGTGTTCAACCATCTTTACTTCCAGGAGTTCCTCGACTGGGCGTTGCATCGCTCCAGCCGTGAACGGCATCCGCTCGTCCTGGTGATGCTCGATATCGACGACTTCAAGAAAGTCAACGACCGCTTTGGCCACCCGACCGGCGATGAGGTGCTCTGCCGGCTGGCGGAGAGCTTGCAGAACGGGCTGCGGAAAAGCGACATGGTGGCGCGGTACGGCGGCGAGGAGTTCGTCGTGGTGCTGCCCGCAACGACGGCAAAGCGTGCCCAGCAGCTCATGGATCGCATCGCCAAAACGGTCCGACATGGGGTGGAGTTCGAGGAGGCGCCGGACTACGTCATCACTGTCTCCTGCGGCATCGCCGAGTGGGAGGCCCAGGAGCCGATCTCGAAGCGCGAGCTCATCGCCCGCGCCGATCAGGCCATGTACTACGGCAAGCGCCACGGCAAGAACTGCACCATCATCTGGACCCCAGTGCTCATGGCCGGAATGGAGACCGAGCAGCGCACGAGTGAGGCGTGAGAAGGCCTCGCGGCCAATGGGGAAGGAGTAAGGAGGGCAAGGAAGAGCTGGGGAGAAAACCTCCCCTGTTGAGCCGAGCGCGGCCGCCCGGTGCGCGGGGACAGGGAGACGCCCCCCAAGGGCTCAGCCTGGCAGGAGAGGGAGGAAGAGTCTACTCATATTTCAGGGCTGAGAGTTCCCTGCCGACGGCTTGGCCGAGACGGGCGATAGACAAGTTGTACTGGTAGAGGGACTCGAAGAACGACTTCTCCGTCGTCGCAAAGGAGACGAGGGCATCGATGAGGTCCCGCGACTCCTTGAGTCCGAAGGTGAAGTTGGAGCTCTCCAAAGCCAACAAGCCGCGCGCCAGCTTCACGCCGTTACGGAAATTGGCGATGTTCGCCGCCGCCTCTTTCGCCTCCAGGTAGCGCTTCTTCACTTCCAGAGGAATCCCCGTCGTCGCAAAGTCCTGCTTGGCGAGAAGCTGCTCATACTCCGAGCGCGCGCGCTTCACCTCCGCCTGGTTCTTCAGGAACCCCAGGTCCCACTTGAAGCCCAAGGCTACGTACGATTCCAAAAAGTTGAACGGGTCGTTGACGAAGGGATTGGTTTGACGGTCAACACTCGTCGAGTGTCCGCCGCGGGCGCCGCCGGCAATGAAGAACCTCGGCCAGTAATCGCTCTCTTCCGCCTTCACGAGATGGTCCTTCGCCGCGATGCCGGCGCGTAAGCGGCGCAGCTCGGGTCGATGCTGCAGCGCCATCTCAACGTACATCTCAAGATTGAGCAGCTCGACTTCCTCGCGGCGCAGCGCCGTCTCGGTGATCTCGAGCCCCGTGCCGGGTTTGACCCCCAACTGATGCCCGAGGGCGGAGCGGGCCAGCTCAATCGACTTGTTGATCTCCTCCTTCTGCTGATTGATCACCACCTGCGCCACCTGTAGGCGCAGCACATCCGTCTGCGCGCCGCGATCACGCTCGAGGAGCACCTGCGCGTCGTGCTGCGCGTCCTTCACGATGTCTTCAATCTCGAGCAGCACCTCGTTCAGCTCGCGCGCCAGCAGCAGCCCGTAGTAGAACTCCTTGACCTTCAGGACCACCTCGTCGCGGGTCTGCTCAACGCGGGCGCGCTCCGCCGCAAGACCCTGCCGCGCCGCCTGCCGCAGGTTCGTGATCTTGCCGAAGGTGAAGAGGGGTTGCACGATGCTCAGGTCGGCGCTGGAGAAGAGCCCGATGCTGCCGGTGTTGCCGGTATCAAGACGAGCCCGGTCATCGCGCGGGGCCAGGACGTCGCCGCGATATTCCGGAGAGGGGGCGACGAAAGCGCCCAGCTCGATACTCGGGAAGAGCGCCGCATTCGCCTCATCCAGGAAGGATTCCGCCGCGCCGATCTTCAGGCGCGCCTCTTTCAACTCCGCATTGTTCTTCAGGGCCGTAGCGATGCTCTGCGCCAAGTCCAGGCGCAGCGCGGCCGCTTCGGCCTTGGCCGCGGCAGGCTGCTGCGCCGCGGCGCCGACGGGAAACGCCAACCAGCCAAGAAGGCAGAGGATCAACCCAACGGGTGCGGCGTAACGCATGAGAGCTCCGTGACCGCGAGGAAAACGGTGCATCAGGAGGTTGGGACCACAAGCAAGCGCCCAGCGGAACAGTGGAAGAAACGCTTGACCTGATACGCTAGAGCATAGCATATCCTGGCTGGCGCGCCAGAGAATTTTGCGCCTTGCCGCGCGGTGCTGAACCGAGCGGCTCGGCGCCCCGCCGGCGGCTGCTCGCCCGCGCGCCCAGGGGGTCGTGGCCCTTTTCTCGCCGCCTTCGCTCCGCGGGGTCCAGGCAAGGAGGGGGTGGCAGCGCGGCGCTTCCGTAGACGACAGGCGCTCACCTGACCAACGCGCGTGAGCCCCACGCTCTCTTCCTCACCCGCCGATCTGGCCTACGGAGTTCCTGGCGTGCCTCCCTGGTGGTTTCTCGCCGGCGGGCTGACGAGGGCATCCAAATCAGCCACCCGCACCCTCATGGTCTTGATGAGCTCGTCATACGAGGACGAAAGGATGATGCGGTTGAACTGGGAGCGAAAGTTGTTCACCAGGCTGAGGCCTTCGATCATCACGTCGTAGACCTTCCAGTCGGTGTCCTCTTTCAGCATCTTATAGTCAATGGCAACATCCTCATGTTTCAGCCGCACCGCCGTCCGGACCTTGGCATAGTCGCCGTCGATCTGCTGGTCGACGACCACGATCTTCTCACCCGAGTAGGTCTCGATTTTGTAGGCGTAGTCACTCTCCAGCAGCTTGGAGAAGAGGTCGACGAACTCCTGGCGCTCCGGCTCGCTGCGCCGGCTCCAGTGCGTCGCCAGGGAACGGCGCGCCATCTCCGTGTAGTCGAATCGACGCGAGACCGCCTGGCGCAGTTGGCGACGGCGCTCGGCGGCCTTCTCAAGACCCTTCAAGTCGGGGTTGGAAACGATCCTCAGGACTTCTTCGACCGATGCCTCGACCAGGAGTCGCGGTTCCGAAGCGCGCGCCGAGCTGGCAAGCAGAACGATCACTGACAAAACCAGGATAAGGGGAACGACGTGATGTAATCGCACCCGCCTCATACGCATCGAGCCTCCTCTGGCGTCTTCAGCAGACCTTCCGTTGATCGCGGCGGAGAGGTCCGTCATCCTCAAACCTTGCCCAGGACGAATCGTCGGATGAGCTCCTCAAGTTGAATGGGGCTCTCCGTCTCGCGGATGAGCCCTCCCGGCGGGATGATGCGATTCGACCCGCCCAGGGAGATTTGCACGTACTTGTCCCCAATGATGCCCTTGGTCCGAATCGACGCAATGGCATCGTCTTGGAGTTTGACGCTCTTGGCGAGGCTCAGCGTCACCCTGGCCCGATCCACCGCCAGGGTGATCTCGTCCACCCGTCCCACTTCCACGCCGGCGACCTCGACACTGGCTCCAGGTTTCAACCCGGCGGCAGACTCGAACTGCGCATAGACGACGTACCGTTCCGCTCCCAGCGACAGGTTGCCGAGGTTGATCGCCAGGTAGGCCAGAGAGGCTAATCCAAGGAGAACAAAAGCCCCCACGATCGTTTCCGTGCTTCTGCTCGCCACTGCCTTGCGACCTCGCTGCAGGGCTCTCAGTTATCCAGCACCAGGGGCCCCTCAATGGTGGCGCCAAGAAACTGCTGGACAACGGGATGCGCCGACGCGCGCAACTCTTCCGGTGTGCCCTGGGCCACAATTTGCCCATCATACATCAATGCCACCTGATGCGCGATGTCGAAAATTTGTGGGATCGAGTGGGAGACCACCACCGCGGTAAAGCCGAACTGTCGCTGCGTATCCCTGATCAAGCGATGAATCGCATGCTCCATGAGGGGATCGAGTCCCGTCGTCGGCTCATCAAAGAGGATGATCGCGGGGTCCATGACGAGGGCGCGCGCCAGGCCGACGCGTTTCTTCATGCCGCCGCTCAGCTCCGCGGGGTACTTGTGCGCCATCTCCTCGAGGTCCACTTGCCGCAAGCGCTCGCGGGTGCGCCGGCGAATCTCCTCCTCGCGCAGGGTGGTCTTCTCGCGCAGGGGGAACGCGACGTTGTCGAAGACGTTCAGCGAATCGAAAAGCGCCGCGCTCTGGAAGAGCATGCCGAAGCGCCGGCGCGCCACATTGAGCTCTTTTTTGCGCAAGCGCGAGATCTCCTGCTCATCCACGTAGATGGACCCCCGGTCCGGCTTCAGGAGACCGATGCAATGTTTCAGCAAAACCGTCTTGCCGCAGCCGCTGCGCCCGATGATGGCCGTGGTCTTGCCGCTGGGCATGTCGAGATCAATGCCGCGCAGCACGAGCTGATCGCCGAACTGCTTCCAGAGGCCACGGATGCTGAGCATGCGGCGCCCAACCTTATAACAGCACGGAGGTGAGCAAGTAATCCCACATGAAGATGAGCGCCGAGCTGAGGACAACCGCGGTGGTGGTGGCGCGGCTCACCCCCGCGGCGCCGCGCTCGGCGAAGTATCCCATGTAGCAGCAGACCCAGGCAATGATGCAGCCGAAACAGAGCGACTTGATGAGGCCGCCGATGATGTCCACCATCTCCACACTGCTGCGCATCTCGCCAAAGTACGCGCCGGGATTCACCCCCAAGAGCTTCACCCCGATGATGTAGCCACCATAGATGCCGACGACGTCGAAGAAGGCGGTGAGCAACGGCACAGCCACGATGCTGCCGGCCAAACGCGGCGCCACCAGGAACTTCATGGGGTCGATCGCCATCGTGTCCAGGGCGTCAATCTGCTCGCTGATGCGCATGATGCCGATCTCGGCCGCCATCGAGGAGCCGGCCCGACCGGTGACCATCAGCGCCGTCAACACCGGCCCCAGCTCGCGGATGAGACTGAGGGCCACCGCCGAGCCGAGCAGCGTCTCGGAACCGAACTTGCTCAAGGTGTAGTAGCCTTGCAGCCCCAGGACCATGCCGGTGAAGGCGGCGGTGATGAAGACGACGAAGAGCGACTGCACGCCGATGTCGTAGACCTGCTGGATGCTCCGCCGCAGCTTCGCGGGCGGCAGAAAAATCCACCCCAGGCCGACGCCAAGGAAGAGGACCATCCGCCCCATAAACTGCGTGCCCCGCATGGCGGAGGCGCCAACCCACGCCACCGGAGACCTGGGCTGTGACATCTCCCTGTCGCCAAGCGAGGCGGGAACCGCTGGAGGTACCGGAGCGCCACCCATGGAGTCATTTCCTTGGAAGAAAACGGGAGGGCAAACAAGCCCTTCTGGCAGCAAGAGGGGGCAAGGCAACTCCACTGCCGATCCAGCAGCGCAGTTCTCAGGGGCCACCGCCGCTCGTTTGGAAGGCGCGCTTCCGACAGCGTCCTCGGCACCCGTCAGGATTCTTCCACCGCCCCCTGTTCTTACATCAAGACGGCTGAAATATCAACAGATTGCTTGACCATCTCCTGCTTGTGGGTTGCCTAGCGCCACAGGCGGGGCCGTCGCCAACGAACCGCTGCTCCCTTGGGCTGCCACGCTTGCCATTCCAGGCGAGCGTGGAGCGCGACGCCGTGGGCCTGAGCGCGCCTTTCAACCCGCACATCTGCAAACATGGGAGGAATGCCCGCGGGGAGTCAGCAAGTCAGGAATCGGCGCGACCACACCACGATGAATCACGCGGGGTGCCACGGGGAGGAAAGGCGGAGTTCGGGAGAACTGGGGGTATGACGGGAAGTTTGCCGCATGAGCCGTTCTTTGACAGAAGCGGAAAGCACTCTGGCCGGAGGCTGCCGCAGCCTTCGGCCAGAGTATCGCCACGCCAACCGCCACAACGCCGCTACCCAGACAGGTGTTGATCTTAATTCTGCGGCTTATCACGAACCTCGCTATGGCACTTGTGGCAGGTCTCGAAGAGGAGGGCGAAGTGCTTCACCACTTCGTCCTTGTTCTTCTCCTTGGCAAACTTCGCAATATGGCCCGCGTGATCCGCCACTTGCCCATAAAACTCCTTGGTCTTGGCGGCAAGCTGCGGATTCTGCATCACCATGCGTTGGCGCTTCTCCATATCTGTGCTGATAGCAACAAGGGCATCGAAGTCGTAGGTCACGATGCTCTGCACGATGCCGGTGACATCACGGAGCTGCGCCACCATGAGGCGGTTGACAGGTTTCAGCTCGGCACTGGCGGGGGTGCTCATCACCCCGGCCAGCAGAACACCCAGCAGCGCTCCCAGAACGAGAACCATCCGTCGCTTCATCTGTTGTCCCCCTCTCTGTGTACGGTCGCGGATCGGCGCCGGCACTCCGGCGCCTTCAGGTGAACTGCAGGCCTCGCCACGCCTCCAAGCCCCGACAAAGGAAGCAAGCCTCCTCCCGGCAGCGGGCAGGGAAGCGAGGGTTGGCGCGAGAGTATACTCGTGGAGACTTGCGCAAGCAAGTGGTCTGTCCACCCCGGGGAAGAAAGGAGGAAAACAAGGCTGCGGCTTCGAGCACGGAGAAAAGCGCGACCCTGAGCGGTCACCCGGCCTCGGCGCCGTCCTCCCGTGCGGGCGGCTGTGACCCAACGCGGCGACGACGGCGTGGCGCCGGCGTCCGACTCACCCGCCCGCGTTCAGCTTGTGTTACGTCTCACAAATTCCATCCTTCATTCGCCGCCTCCTTACGTGCTATGCGGGGGGCAAGTCTTGCGGGGGACCCTTGCTCCCCCCCACCCCCACTTCCCGCGAGCTGTAGGGGCGGTTCGCGAACCGCCCCTACGATGAGGGGTGCGCGAGGGGGCAAGGCTCCCTCGCAAATCTCTGCGATCTTTTCGAGAAACAGCACCGTAGCTTGCCTCGCAGGCCGGCCAAGGCGGCCGGCTCGCAGGGGTCAGGGCTGGCGGCGACCGCGCCCGGCTAGAGTTCCCCCCACCCCCGCCAGCAGGATCGCGCCGGCCACCAACGCGACGCGATCCCACCAGAGCAGGCGTTGGCGCGCCAGGATCAGCCGTTCAAGATTGGCCAGCCCAGGCTCCATCTCCTCGCTCAGCCGCCTCAGGCGCGGCAGGTCGAGCCGGTGCTGCTCCAGGCCGAAGCGCTGCCGCCAGCGCCGCTCCAGGCGCTGCAGGTTCTTCTCCAGGGGAGGGGAGGGAATGCCATGCCGGCGCTGCGCGGCGAGCAGGGCGGTCGTCCTCGCCAGGCGCCGGCGCGCCTGCGCGGCCGCGTCCTGGACACCGACGAGGTAGCGCACCGCGGCGCTCTCCGGTTGCTTCTGCGGCTCGTGGCAGCGCACACACACGCCGTCGCGCCCCAGCATCGCATCATCCGGTCGCTTGATCGCGTGGCTGCCGTGACAGATGGAGCAGTTGACCTCATCGAGGCGATGCGGGTGGCCGCTCGGAAACTGGGCGCGTTCGCGCCCATGGCAGCGGCCGCAGACGTCGTAGACCTTCTGCTGCTTGTAGTTCCGGTTCTCGTGCCCGCGGTGGCAACCGGCGCAGGTGGGAGCTTCCCCGGGGGGGAGGCTGGCCGCCCACTTCCCATGCACGCTCGCCTCCACCCAGGAAGGGATACGGCTGTCAAAGTTATACTTGCTGATGTAGTCGCGATCCCCGTGGCAGCGCCCGCAGGTGGCGTTCATGTTCAGCGGATGGCTCAGCGATTCGGGGTCGGTGACGCGCCGCGTGCCGTGAGCGCGGTGGCAATCAGCGCAGTCGGCGGCATCGGTGTTCTGGTTCGTCAGCAGGGCATGGCCATGGTCGCCGCGTTTGTAACGCTGCACCGAGTCCCGCTGGAGCAGGACGTGGCGCCATGGCTCCTGGCGCTCGTGCTCTGCATCGTGGCACGGCCCGCACGCCGCCAGCACGTCGTAGGCGTTCTTCAAGGCGCCGCGGAAGCCGGCCTCCTTCGACTCCGCCTCGGCGCGCGTCGCTTTCGTGGCATCGCCGCCGTGGCAATCCGCGCAGCGTATGCCATAGGCGGCGTGGATGCTGGCCTCCATCTCCCGCGCCGCGGGCTGCGCGCGATGGCAGTCCAGGCAGGTATCCGGCTGGGCCGGAGCCCCCGCCGCCCCGCGACTCCCCGACAGCGAGACCACAAGCAGCAGCCCCGCCAGCGCGGCCAGTCGCCACGCCGGCGGCGGCATCCCGCGCACCAACGGCAGGGAGAGGGAGTGGCTCACGATACGGCGATCCCAAAGATCGGCTCGGTCTTGCCCGCGTAGACGCCGAGGTAGGTCAAGACCAGGAGCGCGAGAAGGGCCAGGAAGAAGAGGCTGAGGGCGGCCCGGCGCCGTCGCCAGCGGCGCTCCGGGGAGCGCTCGAGGTAGGGCCAGAGCAGCAGCGCCAGGAGTGGCAGGGCCTGCGCCAGAACCGCGACCTGAAAGGTGCTGATGCCCCCCGGCAGCGCGCGCGAGGGGATGTACTTCAGCGCCTGGTAGGAGAAGAGGAAGTACCACTCCGGCTTGACATGCTCCGGCGTGCGCAGGGGGTCCGCGGGGTCGCCCAGCGGCGCGGCTCGCCAGGCGACCCAGAGGAGGAGGGCCGCGAAGACGAAGCAGGCGACGGCCGCCTCCTTGCGAGCTTGCACCGGGAAGAAGCGTACCCTGCGGTCCCTGGCGGCTCCCGTGCCGGCAAGCCGCGCCAGTGGCTCGGAGGGGCCGTGTTTCCAGACCAGGGCCAGGTGGGCGGCAAGGAGGACCAGGAGCGCAGCGGGCAGGAGCATCACGTGCAGGGCGAAGAAGCGCGTCAGCGTCGCCCCGCCCACCTGCGCTCCGCCGCGCAGCATGGCTTTGAGAAAGGGGCCAAGCCACGGCGCCTGGCCGGCGATGCCGCTGCCGACGGTGGTGCCCCAGAACGCCGCCTGCTCCCACGGCAGCAGGTAGCCGGTGAAGGCGAAACCCAGGACCGTCAGGAGGAGACCGACGCCGAGCATCCAAGTCAGCTCGCGCGGGCGCTTGAAGGAGGCCGTGAGGAAGACGCGCGCCAGGTGCAGGAGGAGCGTCGCCACCATGGCGTGGGACGACCAGTAGTGGAGGCTGCGGACGATCCAGCCGAAGCGCACCTCGCTGATGATGCGCGCCACGCTCTCGTGCGCCGCGCTCGGCGTCGGCTCGTAGTAGAGGAGAAGGAGGATGCCCGTCGCCACCTGGATGGCGGCAAAGAGGAGCAGGAGGCTCCCCAGGTAGTAGTACCAGGGCAGCTTTGCCGGCACCGTGTGCTGCCGCTGGAGATGCCAGAAGCGCAGCAGGCCCGTCCGCCCCTCGAAGCCGTCGAGCAGTCGCTCCCTCAGCCGCTGTCGGCCCCTCCTCGTCGATGCTGCGGGCGGTGCGTCCACGGTGTCTGGCCTCGAGACGTCAGCCGACGAGGAGATGGTTCCCCTGCACCTGCACGCGCAGGCGCTCCAGGGGCGCGGGAGGCGGTCCCGCCAGGACGTTCCCATCGGCGTCGAAGATGCCGCGGTGACAGGGGCAGACGAAGCGCCCCTCCTTGGGCTGCCAGCGCACGGAACAGCCGAGATGCGTGCAGACGAGGGAGAGCGCCCGCGGCGCCTCCTGGCCGTGCAGCAGGATTGCCGGCTCGCCGTAGTAGTCGAAGAGCCTGCCCTCGCCGGCTTTCAGCTCCGCAGCGTTGGCAAGCAGCAGCGGCTCGCCGCGCCGGCGCAGCGCAGGCGGGTAGAGGTAGCCGGCCACGCCGGCCAGCCCACTCAGGCCAAGGATGCCGAGGAGCCAATGACGCAGGCGGTCGAGGAAGGTGCGGCGCGTGAGCATGGAAGGCATAACACGAGGGAGAGGGGGAGCGCCGGCGCGGCGCGTCCCCTTTCGACGTCCGGCTGATGGTCCGCGGCGAGGCGAGGCGACCTAGCCGCCGACCAGGCGCCGCTGCCAGACCGCCTCCACCTCGTCGGCCGTGCAGACGGTGCCGAACTGCCGGTGGATGGTCGCCAGCGTGGCGTGGTGCGCCTCTTCACTGTAGGTGGCGCTGCAGTCCGACAGGAAGACGATGTAGTAGCCCTTGAAGAAGCCGTCGCGGGCCGTGGACTCCACGCAGACATTGGTCGCCACGCCAGTCATGATCAGGGTCTTGATGCCGCGGTTGCGCAGGATGAGGTCGAAGTTCGTATCGGGAAAAGCGCTGTAGTGGTGCTTCACCACCAGCACGTCGGAGGGAAGCATCTTCAGCTCATAGAACTCCGCGCCCCAGGAGTTGCTCTGACAGCGTATCTTCGGGTTGACACCGCGGCGCGCATCGAGGGCCCGGTTGGCGTTGCTGAGGAACTGATCGTCCATGATCACCTGCACGAAGACGACCGTGGCGCCAACGCGGCGCGCCGCCTCGACATGCTCGGTCAGCCGCGGCACCATGCGCCGCGCCATCGAGACGTCGCTGCCGATGCGGCCCATGTAGCCGTCGGGATGACAGAAATCATTCTGCACGTCGATGAGGATCAGCGCGGCATGCTCTGGATTGACCTGTTGTTCCAAGGTGTAGAGGACGTCCCCCGCCATGGTTCGCTCCCCCCAAGCAAAGGTGGACTCCACTGAGTTCTCGCGCGCCTCCGCGCCGCCCCGGGATGGGTGCCGAGGCGGCGCCCCTCCTCGAGCCCTCTACCTCCGCGCTGCCCTGGCCCGGGTGCAGGAAGCGGCGGCGTGAAGGTGCTACTTTACCAGAGCGGGGTTGGGAATTGAAGTCTGATTTGCGGCGACCCCGTCGCCGTGAGGCACTGGTGCGGCGGGGCGACCTGCGGCGCGCCGAGCGGGCGGGCGGCGCGAACGCGGCGCCGTTGGGAGGGCGCAGGCAGCTCCCCGCCGATGTGCGGTCAAGTGGGTGGTCTGTCGACCGGCCAGCGGGAGGCGCTTGGATGGGCCCTGTGCTGCTTTCACGGAGCTGGGGAGGAACAGCGTCCCAGTTGAAGATACAGACGGCCGCCGCCGCGCCGACTCCTGAGGAAAGGGCTGACGCCCTGGCAGCCGCCTGGGAAGCGTTCGCGCGCCGCCTGGCTCTCCTCCCGCCGGGTGAATGTGCTACGCTGCATCTTCACGTGAGGCCTGAGCCAAGGTAGAGTGTTGACCAGGCGTTGCGTTCCGTCGCGTGTATCCGCACCCCCCCACCCCTTCGGCGTGGACCAGGATGGTGTGAAGAGGACCCCTTGCCCATGAGCCAGCAGCTCACCACCAAACCCTTCGAACCCGCCGCCGAGCGACCGGACGTGAAGGCCGCCTGGGACTACCACGACTCCACCAAGCACTCTTATTGGAGTGTGAGGAGCAATCCGCACTCCCTCGACTTCTCGAACAAACCGCTGCCGTTCAAGATTTACCGCGACCTGCCGAGCCTAGCTCTGCCGGAGGCGGTTGAATCGTCAACCGTGCCGGCGCTGCGAGCCATCGCGGCCGGAGACCCCTTCGAGGGAAGGGCTGGCAGGATGGACGCGATCCCGGACCTTGCCCTCCTCGCCAGGCTGCTGCGCTTCGCTGCCGGCATCACCAAGCGGCGCACCTACGGGGAGAAGCTGGAGATTTTCTTCCGCGCCGCTGCCTGCACCGGCGCGCTCTACCACATCGATCTCTATGCGGTATGCGGCGACCTGCCGGACCTCGCGGCGGGCGTCTACCACTACGGGCCACACGACAACACGCTGCGCCTTTTGCGCCGGGGCGATTGTCGCCCGCAACTCGTGGAGGCCACGGCCGGCGAGGACTACGCCTCGCAGGCGCCCGTGATCCTCATCGCCGCCAGCACCTTCTGGCGCAACTCCTGGAAGTACCAGGCCCGCGCTTGGCGCCACTGCTTCTGGGACAGCGGCACCATCCTCGCCAACCTCTTGGCGATCGCCGCCGCCGAGGATTTCCCGGCGCGTCTCTTGGTTGGCTTCCAGGACGATCTCGTCAACCACTTGGTGGGCCTCGACGAGCAACGGGAAGCGGCCCTGGCCCTCATTCCCCTCGGTTTTTCCCAGGCAGTCACGCCGAAGGCTCGCCACCGGCTCGAGCCGTTGGAACTCCAGACCGAGCCGCTCTCCCAGCACGAGGTCGATTACCCCGACCTCCGCGCCGTGCACGCGGCGACATCGTTCAGGGGCGTGGGGGAGGTGGAGGCCTGGCGCGCCGCCCGCGGCACGCCGTCGGCCGAACCCGAGCCGGATGGGATGCTGTACCACCTGCGGCCGCTGCACGCCGCGACGCTGTCGCAGGCGCCCATTGAAGAGGTCATCGTGCGCCGCGGCTCGAGCCGGCGGTTTCGCCCAGATTCCCTGACGTTTGGGCAGCTCTCGACGGTGCTGCAGCTTGCCACGCAGGGAATCGCGGCGGACTTCTTGCACCCCTTCGGCGCCACCCTCAGCAGCATCTATTTGATCGTCCACGCCATCGAAGGGGTCCGCCCAGGGTCGTACAGCTACCATCGCGGGCAGCAGTCCCTCGAGCTGCTGAAGCAAGGGACCTTCCGTGCCGAGGCGGGTCGTTTAGGATTGGAGCAGGCGCTCGCCGCGGATGCAAGCGTGAATATCTACTTCCTCGCGGACCTCAAGGAGGTGCTGGCGCACTGGGGAGGGCGCGGCTACCGGGCGGCCCAGCTCGAGGCCGCCGTCATGGCGGGCAAGATGTACGTCGCCGCCTATGCGCAGGGATTTGGCGCTACCGGGCTCACCTTCTACGACGACGAGGTGACCGCGTTCTTCTCCCCGCATGCCAGCGGCAAGTCCGTGATGTTCCTCCTCGCCCTCGGGGTTCCCGACAGGCTGATCCGCACCCTGCGGCGCTGACGCCGACGCCGGCGCCTGCGTCGCCCCCCGGACGAGGCAGTCGTTCCCCCGGGGACCGGCCCTCCTCCCCTCTCCGCAGCGGGAGCAGACGAAGGGGATCACGACGGACTCCGCACCTGGAAGGAGGCGGTCGAACGGACCATGGAGCCCGTTGTCGCGCACCATCCTTCTTGCCGCTCGCTTGCCGAGGAGAAAGGGGGAGATTTCAGGCGTGAGCCGCGCACTCGCGCGCCAGGAGAGGCGGCTCGCTTTCGCGGTGAGTTTCCAGGTGGTCCGCACGGTTGGCCGCTTCCCGCCGACCGATCCGCTCCAGGGGTGTTGAGAGTTCACCAATGAGCGGGATCAACACCCGGCGAACCACGGCCGGCCAGGTGTAGCGGGAGGCCGAGTCCCTGGCCGCGCGCCGGAGGGAGAAGGCGTTGTCGATGGTATGCTTCAGGGTGCAGAGGTGGTGCACGATCTCTCCCGGCTCATTGCTTTGAATGGCAATTGCATCATAGCCAGGTGTGGCGTAATCCTCGCCGGTGCATCCCACAAAAGCCACCCCGCCTGTCGCCATGGTTTCCAATCCCACCAAGCCGAACGGCTCCACGCCGCTGTTTGCCAGCACGGCGTCGGCCGCGAAGAAGAGCTGTTTGCGCTGGTGCTCGGAGAGATAGGATTGCAGGACGATCATGTCGGCGCCGAGGGCGGGACGCAGGACGTCCGCCAGAGCCTGGACCTCGCTGTCGGCCCACTGCACCATGGCGACACGGAGGCCATGCGCCTTGGCCCGCCCCATCACCTCGCCGCCATGGGCCTCCACCCCGCCCCGCGCCAGGAAGAGGGGCTGCAAGCCCATCTGTTTCATGGAGGCCACGGCATCCACGGCCATGTCCCAGCGTTTGTCGGGATCCCAGCGCGCCACCTTGGCCACGGCGAGGCGATCCTTGAAGAGACTGGAGATGCTGTGTGCCGCCGAGGCGTCCACAGGCTGCAGCCAGCGCTCGTGGATGCCGTTCGGGATGACCCGCGCGTCGGCGCCGTAGTCCCACAGCAGGTGCTTCATGTAGCGGCTCACCGTGGTGATCGTCGCCGCCTGTTTCAGAAGGCCCCAAGGGATGCGATGAAACCCGAAGGTGTTGTTGGCGTTCCAGAAGATGGTGACCTGATCGCGGCGCCGGAGTCGCGCCAAGAGATGGTGGAGGTACAGGATGGAGGAGACGGTGTGCCACTCTTCCGCAAGGATGACCACATGTTTCCCTGCGTCAAGACTTGGGGTGATGACCTCCTCGAGCAGCCAGGGGGGAAGAGATTGGTTCCAGTCGTTCAGTTTTCCCTCTTCACCGTCATAGACGCCGGCGGGATGATAGGCACTGATCCATTGACACCAGCGATGCAGATGTAGCCTCCCCTCTTCCTGCGTTTGGTGTCCTGCGGCATCGGGATCACCGATGAAAAAAAGGTGGGTTTCATAGTTCATCGCCGCCAAGGCTTCCGACAAGGTCGAAACACGGCTGCCGAGACCTCCCGCGCGGGAATAGGCGTCCGGTCCTTCAAAACTCAAAATGACGAAGACGATCTCTTCCATCACGCACCTCTTTTGGCAGGATTCATCGAAGAATGATCCTGCCCCTCGCCGGCGCCTTTCTCCTTCCGCCACCCGCGACGAGAGAGAAGGGCGAGCGGCAACCGAACTGAAACCACCGCTCATCATCCACCCTATACGATCGCCGAATCGTGCTCAGCCGATGTGTGGTGAAAGACCTCCGGGACTTGAAGAATCTTCCTGGTTTTGATTGGGTCCTCATGCGGCGGCATTGAACGTTTGCACACTTTTGGCGCATTGCCGCTCACTAATGAATGCCAGCCTGGTCTTCTCCCGCCGTTGCGGAGGCGGAGCGGCGGCCCGCGCCTGTTTGCTTTTCGGCCGCACGCCTCCCGACAAGCCGAACTCCCGAGTATTACCCCGGCACCGCCGCCGCGGTCACGCCTCGGGCCCCCGTGGCAGTGACGACACCGGCGCCGAGGAAGACCCGTCGCCGCAGGGTCTCAGGACCTCAGGGAACCGGCCATCTCGGCGAAGCGCTCCCAGGCCGTCGCCACCCAGAGGTCGGTTTGGGAGGGCCGAAGGAACGAACGATCAGGGCCACTTTCGTCGCCGCCTCATTGTCCGGGGCCTCGAAGAGATCGAGGTAGTCATACGGCCCCAGGACTGCGTAGTTGGCAATCCAGCGGACGCCTGGACATTCCTTCTTGATGCGCTCTTCCACCTTGGCGTTCAGTTCCGCCACGGCGTTTGGACTGGGGAAGGAAGTGGAGGAAAGTCTCGCCCGCAGCGCGACGTGAGCCATCGGATCACCCTTCCCTCGCTTGACAGTCGAGACCATCGGAAGGCGCGGCTGGGTTGCTGCAGACCTCCAGCATAGAGAAGCAAGCTCCGTGCCGACCGCTCGCCTCTCGACTAGGGACGCGTTCCGATCCTCCGGCGCCCTGCAAGCATCACCCCGGAAGGCCGCCCCCCTCCACGCGGGGCGGGCCGATCACCCCTCAGGCAGCGAGCCGGAGGAGAAACTTCAGCGCTGCGTTAAGACCGGCGACGCAGCTTTCTTGCCAATCAAGCCGCGGAAAAGTTGACGCTCGGTGTGGAGATCCTGTCTTAACGTACCAGGCAACTCAAACCGCCCAACCGCTTCCTCGCTTTTAGAGCAACGAAGGGGTCGCTCCGATTATTTCAGGCAAGAGCGCGATTGGATGTATTACGCATAGCTATTGGCCTGGACCAAAACTTATTCAAGGGGGGTAATCGGCGTCTTGGCGGGTCGAGGGATGACAACCTAAAGTTTTACGACCACAACAGTCTCGGCGGTGCCGCGGGCAGAGGACTTTGCGAAGAAACGAACATTTGACCGCAGGGAAGCGTGAAATTGGCTGAGCACCAGTAACCGTTCAAATACTATCCATCGAACTTTTTAATACCTCTCCCCTCCCCGATGCCCCGTCTCCTCCGGCCGGGTCGGCACACGCGCGCAAGCGGAATCAGAGGTTGGCCGGGTGGAACGAGTCGTGGCTGCGCCGCAGGAGGGCTCGCGCCCGCGCCAGGAGCTCTTCAGGATCAAACGGCCGGGTGAGGTAGTCGTCTACTCCCATCTGCAGGGCGGTGAGCTTGCTGTCCCGTCGGCTGTCATCCGTGATCATGATGATGGGCAGGTTTGCGGTGTGCTGGCGTTGACGCAGCTCGGAGCAGAACGCAAAGCCGTCCTTCTCGGGCTCCACGATGTCGACGAGGACGAGGTCTGGAGGATCGCTTTCGATGAGGGCCATCGCCTCGCTGGCCTGGAGGGCGGTGATGACCTGAAACTTGTTCCGCTCAAACGTCGTCTGAACCAACTTCAGCGAGGCGGCATCGTCGTCCAGGAGCAGCACTTTCGTACGGCTCTTCAGCACCCTCTCCCGCCGTCGCACGAAGAAGACGATGCAAAAGAGCGTCACCACCACGAAGCTCGCAACGATGATCAATATTTCCATGCACTCTTGTCCAAATTAGGTTGAGCCAGAGCGGTATTTTGGACAGCAGATGATAGTATCAGAGCACGTGCCCAGCCATTCGATACTCTCAAGATATCCAGGAATGGGCGTCCTGGTCAGTTCTCGCCGCTTTGAGCTGGGCGCGGCCTTACGCTTGGCAATTTGCACAGCATACGTAAAGGTGCAGAGACCTGATCCGGGTTTCAAGATAGCAATCCTTACAAATCAAGCACTTACCTCACTCAGAACGAGGTATTTCGGCGAATTTGGACAGTAGTGATTCCCATGCCGAAATCACCTTTCCGCCCCAACGCCGAGGATCACCCTGGCGCCTTTTCCTAGCGCTTGCAGCATTGCCATGAGTGCGACGAACGGAGTCCTTGCGAGGTGGGCCGGCCGCCATGTTCCTCCCCTCGCGCGCGACGATCGAGTCGGGGCGCAGCGAGCGGCGCGGCGCTTCATCCCTGCGGACCGCCAGCCCGCCGATGCCACGACCCGGGCGCCCGGCTCCCCTCCAGACCGGCCGGGCGGCGCCCCATGCTCCTCCTGCTGCGTTCCCAGCTCACCGCGGCCGCTGATCTAAGAACGCCGGCGGCAGCGGCGGCCAGAGATCAGCATACCTGGGAGTCACCCGCGCGTTGAAGTAGAGGCGCTTCAAGTGCGCCTCGGGCGGCAAGGGGAAGAGGAGCTCGATGGTGCCGTCGAGGGTGACGTTCGCGGTTCGTGAGTCCACGCTCTTCTCGATGCCGTTGACGGCATAGACGAGGCGATGCTGAACCTCCACGTCTTTGACGCCTTTGGCGCGCGTTGGCACTTTCAGGAACCGGAAGGTGACCTTCCAGAAGGTAAGCCCCTCCTGGCGCAGGACCAGGCGGTAGTTCTCTCGTCGATCCGTGCGCTCATAGCCGAGCACCTCGATCTTCCAGAGTTCGTTCTCGACGATCTGACCAACCCGCGCCACCGACTGCGCCTGCACCGACGCAGCAAGAGCAAGAAGGGCCAACCCCACCAGGCACACGCGCCCCAGCGCCGGCCGGCCGCCAGATCGCTTGGCGGCCGCCCCGCGACACCACGCACCAGCGAGCGACATGCTCACCACCGAACGTTCACGCAAGAAATGTTGTAAAGATGCGAGAGACGCCGTTGCTGTTCCACGCTACCATAGCCGGCGGGCCGGAGGAATGCCACCACCCTTCGTGGACGGAGGCGGAGAACCAACCGTCGAGCGTTGTCCGTCGCCACCTGCCACCCCGGATGCAACGGCAGGTTCGCCTGCAAGCGCCTGGGACGGCCCGGAGGGGCCCCCGGCTGCTTGGCGGCGAGGCGTTTCGCCGTTGCGGGGCGCTCTCCCAACCCAGCGAGTCGCGGGGCAACCTTGCCGGTTTCAGAGCCTCTGTGTATGCTCCCTCCCGAGGTGAACCGGGTCTCATCTCCGCTCAACCGTGGCCGCGCCCGCAGGCCCCTCCCCGCGGCATGGAGAGTTGTCCCATGCGCGTCCTCCTCAAATCGTTCCTGGGTCTCCTGGTGATGTTCGCGGCCGGCATGTGGGTGTGGCGCGAGTGGCAGCGGGACCAGCTCCTGGCCTTCGGGCTGGGTGCGCTCTTCACCCTCATGCTCTGCTACCTTCTCCTCTTCCGGCTTGCACCCCTACTTTGGGGGCCGTAAGGAGCCAGGGGACGGACGTGCCTCGGGGAGGAGAATCCCACGCCAAGCCGAGTGCTGAGTCCCCATTTCCACCGCGCCTCGGTGAGCATGGCCTCAACCGCCGCGCCGCCGGCGGCCGGCCCCACGCTCCGCCGCAGGTGACGGTGAGGGTGGGGGATTGGATCGGCAAGGCATCTCTACGGGAACATGCCTTGATTCGGAGCAGGGGGCCTGCAACGGGCCACGGCATGTCAGCAGCTCCCAGGGCGGATGCCTGGAAGAGAGACCCGGGCTGCATTGCAGGGCTTCTATGAATTTAGAGAAGGCGGCAAGCTTCCTGTTCCCTTGTTCGTTTCTGTGAGGCTGGGAACAAACGCCGCTTCCGCACCTGCGATCCACCCCTCAGCCTCGCACTTGAGGAGGCCGACGCCCCCTCCAAGCCCGTGGAGAGACGCCAAGCCTCTGCGAGTTTCTACGGTGAATGCTTCCCCACGGAGGAGCTGGAGGGACGGGGCGGACGCAGCGGCGGCGGCGCCCCGGCGGTCTCCCGGCATTCCCTGTCCGGTTCGCTGCTGGCGGCGCCCAAGCAGCAAAGCTCAGTGGAGGTCCCAGAATGTTGAAGCGCTTGGTTGGCAAAGAGGTGTTCCTGGAGCTTATCGGCCACGATCGCTTCTTCCGTGGCCGGGTCAAGGCGATCGATCAGGGATTCATCTGCCTGGAGCAGACGGAGGGCGAAAACTTTATTAACCTTGCTCATATCGTCAGCATGCATGCACGCGCCGCAGGGGAGAAATAGGCGCCTGAAGCGCGGCGTCATCCGGGCGCGAGAGCAGCCCGTGCGGATTGCTCTCCGAGACGAGGAGACGGAGCGTATGCCTGCCAGCGACCGCCCCGCCATGCGCAGCGTCGTGCACCTCCTGAAGGAGTGGGCCCGGCAGCAGCGCGGCACGGCTGAGAGCGTCAGAGAGCCGGTGGCAACCGTGCAACCGCCGCAGCCTGCGGAAGCGGAGCGCGGGGCCGCGGCGGACCGCCCGCCGGCGCAGCCCTCCTCCACGCCCTCCGCGGAGCGAACCGAGCCCCCCTACCCCCCTCCCGGCACCCTTTTTCTGCAACGCCTCGGCTGGCTGCCGCGCCGACGTTCGCGCCCCCTGGCCAGGCGGGACCACGAGATGCTCATGGAGACGCTGTTGCCGCTTTACGGCGACAGCTCCCCCGACCTCGAGGAGGTGCTGGCGGCGTACCAGGAGGGCTGGCGCGGGGACGCCAGCACGGCGATCTGCACGACGCCGCCGCGCTGCGGCGCGTGTCGCCTCACCGAGCAGTGCCGCTACTTCCAGCGGAGCCCCGCGATCACCGATCTCCCCCTCTCGCAGCGCCCCCGCGAACGCCTCATGAGCCTTGGCGAGGAGCACCTCACCAACGCGGAGCTGTTGGGGATCATCATTCAATCCGGAACCGAGCGGGAGACCGCGGTCGATCTGGCGCAGCGGCTGCTCAGCCGCTTCGGCGATTTCCGCTCCCTGGCGACGAAGAGCATCGCGGAGCTCTGCAAGATGCGCGGCATCGGCCCGGCCAAGGCGACGCAGGTGATCGCGGCCCTGGCCATCGCCAAGCGCTACCACTCGCCAACCGTCGAGCAGGGGAAGCTCCTCAACGATCCGGACACCATCTTCGAGCACTACCACGAGCGCCTGCGCGCCCTCCCCCAGGAGCAGTTCCTGGTACTCCTCCTGAACAGCAAGCTGCGCTTCATCCGCGCTGAGGTGGTCGCCACCGGCGAACTCAACGCCGCCCACGTCAACCCCCGCGAGGCGTTCGCTCCGGCGCTGCGGCACGGCGCGGCGGCGGTGGTCTTCCTGCACAACCACCCGAGCGGCGACCCGACGCCGAGTAGAGACGACCTGGCCCTCACCGACCGCCTGCTCGACAGCGCCCGCATCCTCGGCATCCAGGTGCTCGACCACCTCATCATCGGCAATACCCGCTACACCAGCCTGGCGCGGCAGGGCTACATCCCGTCTCCAAGACGCGCCCTCGGGGCGGATGGAGGCGCGCCGGAGGAGCTCTCCACGTAGCGCTGCCTCACCACCAGTCAACGGGGGACGTCGTCCTCGACGCCGCGATTGTCGAGCGCACCCCTACCCTGGGTTCATGCTCCGCCGCGGGCGCTCGCTGCGCGCGGCCCTGGCAGGCGCGAGGATGGGCTGGGCTAGGGAGCCGCCTCCCTTGCTCAAGCCGCATGACCGCGGCGTGGAGCACCTGTTCGCCACGCGGGCCTGAGATGGAACAGCAGGACGGATAAGCCCGCCGCGTGGCGAGTTCGAACGAGGAGCGCCAGCAAGGTGGTGAGACTGGTCCCCCCGTCCCACCAGGGGTGGTGGCTCCGCGGACTGCGCACTGCAGGGGAGAGGATGCCTACTCGAGCCGCAGCGCCGCGCCGAGGCGCTGAAAGTCCTCGAGGAAGCGCGGGTAGCTGACGTTCACCGCTTCCGCGGTGGTGATCCGCACCGGCTGCTTCGCCACCAAGCCGGCGATGGCCAAGCTCATGACGATGCGGTGGTCGCCGTAGCCCTCGACGAGACCCCCTTGCAGGGCCGACTGCCGCACCACCAGGCCGTCTTCACGCTCCTCGATGTCGGCCCCGAGCTTCTTCAGCTCACTGCGCATCGCCGCAATACGGTCCGTCTCCTTGACGCGCGCCTGGGGGACATTGACCAGCCGCGTCTCGCCGGCGGCCACGCAGCCCACCACGGCCAGCGCGGGAAGCGCGTCCGGGGTGTCGCAGAGGTCGAGCTCGCAGCCGCGCAGCTCTCCCCCCCGCACGTGGATGCCCTCGTCGTTGATCGCGATGTCCGCTCCCATCCGCCGCAGGTACGCGACGACGGCCTTGTCCGCCTGGCAGTCCTGCATGTCGAGACCTTGCAGCGTCACCTGCGAGTCGGTCATCGCAGCGGCGCAAAGGGCGAAGGTGGCGGTGGAGAAATCTCCCGGCACCAGACAGTCGAATCCCTCGTAGTGCTGGCCGCCGGGGACGCGGAAGGAGGCGTAGCCGTCGCGCTCGTAGCGGATGCCGAGGCGATCCAGCCAGAGCAGCGTCATCTCCACGTAGGGGCGTTCGCGCAGGTCGACGGGGTGGATTTCCGCCCCCTCGGCGCTCAGCGGGGTGCAGAGGAGGAGGCTGGAGAGGAACTGCGAGCTGAAGCCCTCCACCGCTGTCCTGCCGCCCCGCAGCGGCCCCCGCACCACCACCGGCAGCTTGCCGTTGCCGCGGGTGGAGAAGGCCTCCGCGCCGAGGTTGCGCAGGGCCGCCAGGAGCGGCTCCATGGGCCGGCTGCGCACCGAGGCGTCGCCGGTGAAAACGCTGTACCCCCCTCCCAGGCTGGCGGCGCCGATCGCCAGGCGGCAGGAGGTGCCGGAGTTGGCGATGTTGATGACATCGTCGGGCGGCCGCACCAGGCCGCCGATGCCTTCGATGCGCCAGGCGCCCTCCTCGTAGGTTGTCTCCACCTCGGCGCGGAAGGCGCGGCTGGCGGTCAGGGCCGCCTGGGCGTCTTCCGACTCCAAGGGGTTGCGAATGATGGAGGCGCCGTGCGCCAGGGTGGCCAGCAGGACCGCCCGGATGGTATGGGATTTTGACGCCGGGATCAGGCAGCGCCCCAACAACCTGGAAGCTTCGCTCACAAGGATCATGGTGCTTGCTCGACTGCTGTGGAGTGACGCTGCGGAAGGGGCTACGTGCGCGGCACGGCGTCGAGGTAGGCGACGCGGGCGCCCTGCTGGCGCAGCAGGTGGTCCGCCAGCACCAACGCCACCATCGCCTCCGCCACCGGCACGATGCGCGGACAGATGGCGGGATCGTGACGGCCCTCGACCACGATCGTGCTGTCCACGCCCTGATCATCAACCGTCTGCTGCGGCTGGGCGATCGAGGAGGTCGGCTTGATGGCGATGCGCACCACCAGGTCGGCGCCGTTGGAGATTCCCCCCACCACGCCGCCGGCATGGTTCGTCAGCATCGTCACTCGTCCTCCCTCGCTGCGCATGGCGTCATTGCACTGCGAGCCGCGCATGCCGGCCACCGCGAAACCGGCGCCGAACTCGACGCCCCGCACCGAGCCGATGCTCATGAGGGCCGCGGCGAGATCGGCGTCCAGCTTGTGGAAGACCGGCTCGCCCAGCCCCGCGGGCATGCCCCGCACCCGCACCTCGACGATGCCGCCCACCGAATCCCGCTCTTTGCGGCACGCCAGGATGAGCTGCTCCATCTGCTCCGCCGCCAGGGCATCGGCGCAGCGCACCAGGTTGCGCTCGATCTGGCTCTCGTCAAAAGTTTTCGCCGCGATGTCGCCGATCTGGACGGTGTAGCCAAGGACCCGCATCCCCCGCCGGGCGATGATCTTCTTGGCGATCACCCCACCGATGACCCGCGCCACCGTCTCGCGCGCGCTGGAGCGCCCGCCGCCGCGATGATCGCGCACGCCGTACTTCGCTTGATAGGTATAGTCGGCGTGGCCGGGCCGAAAGAGGTGACGGATGGCATCGTATTTGCTTGAATCGACATCGGTGTTGCGCACCAGGAGGGCGATCGGCATGCCGGTCGTTCTTCCCTCGAAAACCCCGGAGAGGAGCTCCGCCCTGTCCTCCTCCTTGCGCTGCGACGTCACGCGGCTCTGGCCGGGACGCCGCCGCGCCAGGTCAGCAGCAAAGTCCTCCTCGCTCAGCTCAATGCCAGCGGGGCAGCCGTCGATCACGACGCCCAGGCCGACCCCGTGCGATTCGCCCCAACTGGTGAGGCGGAGAAGCTGGCCGAACGAGTTCCCTGGCATCGCATCATCCTCGGCAGCGTGCGGGCGCCTTCCCCTCGCTTGCCGCGCCAAGCCTGCCAACCTGTCACCAGCGAGAAGATCGCCGTGGCAAGCAGTGGCTCTTGTTACCAACCTAGTGTAGCCGAAGTTTGGGTTCAACGCCATGGAGGAGCCGCGCTCCTGGCTGCCTGTGCCACCAAGCAGCGCCATGTTCCGCGCCGCAAGCAGGCAATGAACCATCCGGCCGGAGACCGCGGCGCGCCCCGCGACCAGCTTCCCGACCTCGGGGCGGCGGCGCGGCGAGGATCATTTTGGCCTTGACTCATTTGATGATACGTTGTATGGAACTGCCTCAGAAAGCTGCGGCAAGCCTCCTGGCGGCTTGCGGGCTTGGATCAACCGTTTGTATAACAGAGCGTTCCAAGGTTTCGAGGCTGCCGATAGTGTTGACTCCGCGGTTAGTAATAGATAATTACGAGCAAAGATTTTGGAATGGTATTCCGACGCGATCTTCTTCACTCCTGCTAGAATTCCTGCGCTTCTATCGTCTATGATGGTTGAATGCGCGGGCGCCGCTGCGGTTGACGGGCGCTTCTTTCGAGCGCTGTGGGAATGAAGCCTTCAACTAGGGAGGGAGGATTCGGGGGAGAGGCCTAGGACGAGCGAACGCATTTCTAGGCAAAGCGTACAATAGTTCCATCATCAAGTGGAGGAACCCAAGGATGTTCAGAAGGCACAGGACGAGGAAGCTAAGAAAGGCTCTTCAGCTTCTGTTCATCATGATGCTCTGCGCGAGCGTCACGATGTTCTTCATACCGCAGGCTTATGCCCAGGACGGTGCTCCGCCTCCTCCTCCACCAGACGGCGGCGGCGCTCCGCCTCCTCCTCCACCAGACGGCGGTGGCGGCGCCCCGCCTCCTCCCGACGGCGGAGGTGGTGCTCCTCTTCCAGGTGGTACACCTCCTCCTCCCACCGGCGGAGGTGGTGCTCCTCCTCCACCACCAGGTGGCGGCGGCGGACCCACTGGCCCGACTGGCGGTCCCGGCGGGCCGACTGGCGGTCCCGGCGGGCCGACTGGCGGTCCCGGCGGCCCGACTGGCGGTCCCGGCGGGCCGACTGGTGGTCCCGGTGGCCCGACTGGCGGTCCTGGCGGGCCGACTGGCGGTCCCGGCGGCCCGACTGGCGGTCCCGGCGGCCCGACTGGCGGTCCCGGCGGTCCGACTGGCGGTCCCGGTGGTCCGACTGGCGGTCCCGGCGGCCCGACTGGCGGTCCTGGCGGTCCGACCGGTGGTCCTGGTGGCCCGACCGGTGGGCCCGGTGGTCCAACTGGCGGTCCCGGTGGCCCCGGTGGTGAGCCTGGCGGTCCCGGTGGCGGCCCTGGCGGTCCCGGCGGCGGCCCTGGCGGCCCCGGTGGCGGACCTGGCGGTCCTGGCGGCGGCCCTGGCGGCCCCGGTGGCGGACCTGGCGGTCCTGGTGGTGGTCCCGGTGGGCCGGGCGGTGGTCCCGGTGGACCGGGCGGCGGTCCTGGCGGACCAGGTGGTGGTCCCGGTGGGCCGGGCGGCGGTCCTGGCGGGCGTGGAGGTGTCTTGCCGCTGGATCAGGCGCCCACTCGTGAACGCCAAGGGCCACGCATCGGCGCCGGGGATATCCAGCAAGGCCCCGGCGGTTCGTTGACCATCATGGGCGGACGTGGTGGCCAGCCTGGGCCGCAGATTTTGGGTGCTCGGATGACGGAAGAGGGCGGCTTCGAACTCGACCCCAACACCGCCCTGACAAGCCGTGGCGGGGCGCGCGACTTCCTCAGCTTCGAGGGCGGCGGCACCGCCTTCAATCGGAATGACATTGACCGCTTGCAGCCGCAGGAGCAGGGAGGTCGTTTCGGAGTGCTGCAGCCTGGTCCCGGCGGGCCGGGCGGTCCTGGTGGGCCGGGCGGGCCGGGCGGGCCGGGTGGTCCCGGTGGGCCGGGCGGCCCCGGCGGTCCCGGCGGGCCGGGCGGACCCGGCGGTCCTGGCGGGCCAGGTCTCGGCGGCTTGCCGCAAGTGCTCAATCTCGGTGGCGCGGAGGGACAGGCCATTCTCTCTCCCGAGGTGCTTGGAGAGGGTAACAGCCTGCAGCAAGATCCACAGACCGGCATCGTTAGCGGCAACGTTGGAGACTTCCGAATCTCCGGTTTTGCGCGTCGCGCCTTCCGCGGCCCGCAAGGGACGGAGGCCGGCGCCTCGGTGCTGGAAGACGACTCGTTGGCGATCAGCACCCCCGACGGCGAGGTTATCGAGCTGGCTCCGGCCCCTGTCAATGCTGACCAGTTCTTCGATATCTTCACGGAGCTCGGCGCCGACGCGCCCCAGTTCCACGGCAGCGGCGGCTTCCAGTCGCGCATCCCTGGCGCCCCTGGCGGCCCTGGCATTAAGATCGTGGGGCGTCCTTCCCTCCTCGTGAGGGATCGGGGCGAGGGCGAGGCGCAGCAGGGGCTGCGGATCACCGGTGAAGGACGCAACCGCGTCGTCACCTTCGAGACCAGTAATGGAGAGCAGCAGGCCATCCAGCCGCGCGTCAATCGCGCGCGCGGGCTGGCCATCGGTGTGGCGCGGATTCTTGCGGGCGAGATCGGCTCCGAAAGAGCGCGGGGCGTTCAAGAGGCTCGCACGGGCTTTGCGTTCACGCCGGACGGCTCCATCGTGGCGCGCATCGGCGGTACGCCCGTCGCCTGTCAGGCCGACTTCGTGGTCATGGAGGACACGCCCCTCATCGACATCGGGGGCGAGGCAACCCCGCCTGCCGACGACTCGACAACCAGCACGGAGGATTCAACGCCCTCCGAGGATTCGACGACCACTGATGATTCCACGACGGTGGCGGACGACTCGACGAGCGATTCCACTGAGACAGCCAGCGATGCGAGCGCGACTGCCCTGACTCAGATCGCCAAGCGGCAAGAGGGCGAGACTCCAACGACTGGCGCCGGCGAGGAAGTCACCAGCGAAGAGACCCCGACCGGCACGGAAGAGCCCACCGTTGGGGAAGAGGAGACTGGGGCCGAGCCAACCGAAGGGGAACCGGCCGCCGAGGAAACTTCCGCTGACGGCGCCACCCTCGAAGAAGACCAACTCGCGGCGGACACGCTTGGCATCGAGTCTCCAGGCGATGTTGACGGGGATGGCGTGGCGGACTTCCAGTTCACCGTTGCCGGGGAGACGCAGACCTTCTTCTGCCTGCCCCCCGAAGAGGCCGAGGCGCTGGTGGAAGCCAACGAGGAGGCCATCACCACCTTCGCCGAAACGGGCGTGCTGACGGTCGAGGGTGATCCGGTCACCATCGAGGATGCTGGAATTCCTGCCGAGGAGTTCGGCATCGAGACCGCGACGACCGACGAGACCGCGACGACGGACGAGACTACTACCTCTGACGAGACAACGACTTCTGAGGAGACAACCACGACCGATACCACCACGACCGATGGCAGCCCGACCACTTCCTCCACCACCTCGAGCTAGGAGGTAGGTGGTTGACTGACGGGGCATTGTCGGGTATCCGCTCGGGCCTCAGCAGCCCGGCCGGATGCCCGACAGGCCCCAGGCGAGGGTGGAGCGGACTGCGGCGTGCTCCCTGCCGGCGCAGGGCATGAGAAGCCACCTGAAGACGAACAGCCCCGGTGTGGATGCACCGGGGCCGTTCAATTCCAGAGAGGCGGAGAAGCGGGGAAATCGGCGGCGGCAGGTTCGCCCGAAGCCGAGGCCGCGCCTGCGGCCCGAGCGCTGGCCGCGCGCACCCCCAGGAGGGGGCCGCTACAGGAGAAACAGGTCCAGCACCGTAAAGAGGAGGATCGCCATGCTGATCCAGCCATTCACGGCGAAGAAGGCGCGGTTGAGGCGCGACAGGTTGCCCGGGCGGATGAGGGAGTGCTCATAAAGGAGCAGGGCGCCGATGAGCAACACGCCCACGATGTAGGCTCCCTTGAGGTTCTCCAGGGCGACAATCGAGATGAGCGACAGGAACATGATGGCGTGGAAGAGCCGCACGATCATGAGCGAGGCGCGTACTCCAAAGGAGACCGGGATGGAACGCAGGCCGACGCGCTTGTCGTACTCCAGGTCCTGGAAGTGGTAGAAGATGTCGAAGCCCGCCACCCAGAACCCCGCGGCGGCGCCAAGCAGCAGCGGCGTGAGGGTGAGGCTGCCGCGAATGGCGATCCAGGCTCCCACCGGCGCCAGGAACTGGCAAAGCCCGAGGAAGAGGTGTGTCCAGGTGGTGTAGCGTTTTGTCAACGGGGTGATGACGAGCGCCGCCACCGCAATGGGGGAGAGGAGGAGGCAGAGCGGATTGAGGGCGGCAGCCGCCAGCACGAAGGCCCCCAGCGCGGCGATGCTGAAGACCCCGGCTTCGCGCTTGGTGACGAGACCGGCGGGAATGGCCCAGAACCTCGTGCGCGGGTTCTGGCGGTCGATCTCCGCGTCGAAGAGGCGATTCAGACCCATGGCGCCGCTGCGCGCGGCCACCATGGCGACGAGGATCCAGAACATCTGCCAGCCGCTCGGCAGCCCCTGCGCAGCCAGCAGCGCGCTGCTCAGCGCGAAGGGGAGCGCAAAGATGCTGTGCTGGAACTTGATCATATCCAGCACAATCCCCACTTTGCGCACGGCGCGCGCCAAGCCCGACATGCTTCTGCTCCGGACCATTCGCACAGGTGCCGCGCTCATCGCGGAGTCGGCTCGTTTGCGACCTGCTCCGCGGCGTCTGGTCACCCGAGGTCACTAACGCCTGCCTTATACCACAGTCGCCCCCACCTGTCAGCCGCTGAGAGGTGATGAGCGGCAGGAACCGGGGAGTCCGCTGGTCGCCGGCGGGAGGCGCCGCGGGGCAGCTTTCCATGACTTGGCGGCGCACCGGCAAATCCGCCCCTCAAGCCCCTTCAATCCCATAGTCGCGCCAGCGCCGGTCGACGAGCCGCCGCACCTCCTCGCTCATGACGATCTCATCCGGCCACTCGCGCGTAAACCCCTCTTCGGGCAGCTTGCGGGTGCAGTCGATGCCCATCTTGCTGCCATAGTGGGGTTGGCTGGAGGCGTGATTCAAGGCATCCAACGGACCTTTCACGAAGGTGATGTCGCGCTCCGGCTCGATGGCGTTGCCGAGGCGCCAGAGCACCTCGCTGAGGTCCTGCACGTTCACCTCGGCGTCGAAAACGGCGATGATCTTGGCGAACATCATCTGCCCCAGCCCCCAGAGGGCGTGCATGACTTTCTGCGCCTGTCCGGGGTAGCGCTTGCGGATGGAGACGAGGACAAGGTTGTGGAAGATGCCCTCCGCCGGCAGGTTCATATCGACGATCTCCGGCAGTTGTTTGCGCAGCAGCGGCAGAAAGATGCGCTCCGTGGCCTTGCCGAGGTAGAGGTCCTCCATCGGCGGCTTGCCGACGATGGTGGTGAGGTAGATGGGGTTGCGGCGCCGTGTCATGCAGGTGACGTGGAAGACGGGGTAGTCGTCGGCCAGGGAGTAGTAGCCGGTATGATCGCCGAACGGCCCCTCGCGGCGCAGCTCGCCGGGGTTCACGTAGCCTTCGAGGATGAACTCCGCGTGCGCCGGCACCTCGAGGTTCACGGTCTCGCAGTGGACGACCTCCACCGGCTTCTTGCGCAGGAAGCCGGCGAATAGCAGCTCATCCACGTCATCGGGAAGCGGCGCGGTGGCGGCGTAGACCACCGCCGGGTCGCAGCCGATGGCCACCGCCACCTCGAGCGGCTCGCCCCGCTCCCAAGCGAGGTGGAAATGGTGCGCGCCGTGCTTGTGAAGGTGCCAGTGCATGCCGGTGGTGCGCTCATCGTAGAGGTGCAGGCGGTACATGCCGATGTTGCGCCGCTCGTTCACCGGGTTGCGCGTGAAGACCACCCCCATGGTGATGAAGCGGCCGCCGTCCTGCGGCCAGCAGTGCAGGATCGGCAGCTCCGTGAGGTCGATGTGCTGGCGCTCAATGACCGCCTTGCAGGGACCGCTGCTGACCTGCTTCGGCAGGAAGCTCGCCAGCTCCCGCAGCTTCGGCAGCATCTTCAGCTTGTCCATGAAGCTCTTCGGCACCTCCGGATCGAGGAGGAGATTGACCTGCTCGCCGATGGCGTCGAGGGAGTCGGTCTCCAAGGCCAGGTGGATATGCTTCCAGGAGCCGAAGGCGTTGATGAGGAGGGGGTAGGAGGAGCCCCGCACGCGCTCGAAAAGGAGCGCCGGCCCCTGCCGTTTCACCATCCGATCGGCGAGCTCGGTGATCTCGAGGAACGGATCGACCTCCACGCTGATGCGCCGCAGGAGGCCGTGGCGCTCCAGCGCCGCGATGTAGTCCTGGAGGTCGGTGTAGGCCATGCCGGTCCTTGTCGCCGCAACCGGTGGTCGGGGGTGCGCCGGGGGTCGCGCGCCGGCGTCGGCGTTGAGGCCGCCGGGGGATTTCCAGTCGGAGCCTAGGGTTTCCGCGCCGTGAAGAGGTTGGCAATGCCGAAGGTGAGCGGCATCACCCGCACCTGCGCAAACCCTACCGCTTCGATGAGCCGGCGGAAGGCGGGCGTGGGCGGGAACCGCAGCACGGAATCGTGCAGGTAGCGGTACGCGTCACGGTTGCCGGAGATGAACCCGCCAAGCCGCAGCAGCACGTGGCGCAGGTACCAGCCGTAGAGGCCGCCGAGCACCGGCTCGGTTTCAGAGGCGAACTCCAGGACCGCCAGCCGCCCGCCGGGCCGCAGGACGCGTCCCATCTCCGCCAGCGCCCCAGCGCGGTCCGCTACGTTGCGGATGCCGAAGGCGATGCACACGGCATCGAACTCTTCGGCGCGGTAGGGCAAGGCAACGCCGCTGCCGGCCAGCAGTGCCGCCGGGACCCGTCGGCCCGGCTTGCGCAGCTTCCGCCTGGCACGCTCCAGCATGGCGCCGCTGAGGTCCACGCCGTGCAGCTCCACGCCGGCGCCGCACTGGGCCGCGGCCTCGAGCAGCATGTCGGCCGTGCCGGTGGCCACGTCGAGGAGCCGCTCCCCAGGGCGGCACTGCAGGCTGGCAATCGCGGCGCGGCGCCAGGCGACGTCGCGGCGCAGGCTCAGGAGGCGGTTCAGCGCATCGTAGCGGGGCGCGATGGCGGAGAACATGGCGCCGATGGCGCCTTCCTGGCGCGCTCCCAGCTCCTTCCCGCCAAGCCCTGCCATAGCCACGCCTCGTCGCCGCCGCCGCGCGGGCCGCCCCAGAAGCGACGCCCGCCGCGCCTCACTCCGCCCGCCCCGCGGGCTCGGCCGAGCGGTTGCGCTCGTAGATCAGGCGCAGCCCGTCGATGGTAAGGTTTGGGTCAACAATCTGGATCACTTCCGATTCCTCGGCGATGATGCGGGCCAGACCACCCGTGGCGATCACCGTGGTATCGGCGCGCAGCTCCTTCTGCATGCGGCGCACCAGCTCGTTCACCAAGCCGACGTAGCCGTAAATGAGGCCGGCCTGCATGCTGTGCACGGTGTTCTTGCCGATCACCGAGCGGGGCCGCAGCAGCTCCACGCGCGGCAGCTTTGAGGCGTGCTCGAAGAGGGCCTCGGTCGAGATCATGATGCCGGGGGCGATAGCGCCGCCGAGGTACTCGCCGCGGGCGGAGATGGCGTCGAAGGTGGTGGCGGTGCCGAAATCCACGACGATGCAGGGCGGCTCGTATTTGCCCAGGGCGCCGATGGCGTTGGCGATGCGGTCAGCCCCCACCTCGCGGGGGTTGTCGTAGAGGATCGGCATGCCGGTCTTCACTCCCGGCCCCACGATCAGCGGTTGCACCCCGAAGTACTTCTTCGACATCGCCTCGAGCACGAAGAGGAGCGGCGGCACCACGCAGGAGATGCAGATGCCGGTCACCAGCTCGAAGGTCAGCGGCGTCAGGCGGAAGAGGTTGCGGATGAGGACCCCGTACTCATCCTCGGTAATGTGTTTGCGCGTCTCGATGCGCCAGTCCACCACCCAGGCGCCCTCGTCGCAGACGCCGATGACGGTGTTCGAATTGCCCACATCGAGCACCAGGAGCATTGACCCGCCCCCTCCCCTACCGGCCTGCCTGGTCGGCGGACAGGCCTCCCCCTCCTGGCCGTGGTGTCGGTCGGCACGCCGCCGCTGCGGCCTCGCGTGCGGGCGATGTCTCGACATCTCCTGCAACGATGCGCTGCAGCGCCCCGTCCGCCATTTCGAGAAGGAGCGCCCCGCCGGCATCGATCTCTCTGGCGATGCCCCTCAGCACCTGGGCTCCGGAGTACACCTCCACCTCCTCGCCGAGCAGGATGGCGCGGCGCTTCCAGGCGGGGACGATGCCGGCGAGGTCGCCGCCGCGGTAGCGCCGGTACCAGGCATCGAGCCGTCGCAGGCAGGCGCGCAGCACGGCGACGCGGGAGACCTCCCGCCGGCCCTCGGCGCAGAGCGCGGTGGCCCGCCGCCGCACCTCGGGGGAAAGGTTCGCCGCTCCGCCGCACTCCGGCAGCGTCACGTTGATGCCGAACCCAACCACCACAAACCAGCCGCCCTCCGACACCTGCTGCAGCTCGCAGAGAATGCCGCCGAGTTTCCGGCCGCCGAGGATGAGGTCGTTCGGCCACTTCAGCCGCACCGGAAAGTCGCCGCAGGAGGCGAGAGCCTCGGCGAGCGCCACCCCGGTCATCAGGCTCAGGAGACCCAGGCGCTCCGGTTCCCCTCCCGGCGCCAGCAGCACGGAGCAGTAGATGCCGCACCCCGGCGGCGAGTACCAGGCGCGGCCGCGGCGTCCCCGCCCGCGCTCCTGCGCCTCCGCGACGAACACCGCCCCCTCCCGCCCGCCGCGCAGCCCGTGCTGCACCGCCAGGTCGTTCGTCGAGTCCACGCGCTCAAAGAGGTGCAGCTCGCCGCCGATGCAGGCGGTGCCCAGATCGGTCAGGATCGCTTCGGCTGACCAGGGTTCAATCATCCCGGCGTCGCGCCCCGCAGCATCATTGCCACCCCTCGCTTCTTGTTTCCATCAGAAGGAGGAAGGCGAGGGAGCCGCGCCCCCTTGCGCACCCCACTTACGCGAGCTGCTTCGCAGCTCGCGCGAAAAGGGGGCGTGGGGGACAAGGTTCCCCCACCACAACCCCGCCCGACAGCTCATCAAAGTTGTCGCTGAACTTGGGAGGCCCGCTCCCTATCCCTTTGAAAGCTGCTCCGGCAGCAGTTCCGCGAGGTTCTTGGCAAGCTTCGTCTGCTGGGCGGCGAGGACGTCGCGGCGGGCCTCGTTCTTTTCGATGATCTCCGCTGGCGCCTTGCTGATGAACTCCTGGTTGGCGAGCTTGCGATCAAGCTGTGCGATCTCTTGGTCTACCTTCCGCAGCTCCTTTTGTAGGCGCGCCGCCTCCTCTTCGATGTTGATGAGACCCTCGAAGGGGACGAAGGCCTCGACCCGGCCGACCACTGCCGTGCCGCAGGTACCGGGGCGCGGCAGGTGCTCTCCAAGGTCGAGAGTCTCGATGCGCGCCAGGGTCTTGATGGGCTCCGCCGCGCGCCGCAAGGCAGCGAGGCCGCCCGGCGTGTCGCAGGAGATCACCACCCGCGGCAGCACCAGCGCCGGCTTCACGTTGAACTCGCTGCGCACGTTGCGAATGCCGCTGATGACCCCCATCAGCAGCTCCATCTCTGCCTCCGCCTCGCCGTCGAGCCAGCGCTCCTCGGATGTAGGGAACGGCGCCAGGCTGACGCTGTCGCCGGTGTGCGGCGTCTGCTGCCAGAGCTCCTCGGAGATGAAGGGCATGAAGGGGTGCAGAAGGCGCAGGCTGGTCTCCAGGACGTGCGCCAGGACGGCCTGGGCGGTCTGCTTGGCGGCGGCATTCTCGCCGTTCAGGCGCGGCTTCACCAGCTCGATGTACCAGTCGCAGAACTCGTGCCAGAAGAACTGGTAGATGCCCGCCGCGGCGTCGTTGAACTTGTACTCCTCGAGGCCCGTCTGCACCACACCGATGAGGCGGTTCAGGCGGCTGAGAATCCAGCGGTCGCTGACCTCGAGGGCGGCGCGATCAAGGCCGGTGAGGAGGTCCCCCTGCCCTACGGCCTGCCCGCCGCCGTCGCCGGACGGGTCGTCCTCGATGGCCCGCAGCACGAAGCGCGCCGCGTTCCAGATCTTGTTGGCGAAGTGGCGGTAGCCCTCGATGCGCTCCTCGCTCAGCTTCACGTCGCGCCCCTGCGCCGCCAGGATCGCCAGGGTGAAGCGGAAGGCGTCGGCGCCGTACTTGTCGATGATGACCAGCGGGTCGATGACGTTGCCCTTCGACTTGCTCATCTTCTGCCCTTCCAGGTCGCGCACCAGGGCATGGATGTAGACGTCGCGGAAGGGGACGTCGCCCATGAACTTCAGCCCCATCATCGCCATGCGCGCCACCCAGAAGAAGAGGATGTCGAAGGCGGTGACGAGTACCGTGGTGGGGTAGAACTTCTTCAGTTCCGGCGTCTGCTCCGGCCAGCCCATGGTGGAGAAGGGCCAGAGCGCCGAGCTGAACCAGGTGTCGAGCACGTCCTCGTCCTGGATCAGCTCCTCGCCGCCGCAGGCGCAGCGCTGCGGGGTCTCCAGGGCCACCGTCACCGTGCCGCAGGCCTGGCAGGTCCAGGCCGGAATCTGGTGGCCCCACCAGATTTGCCGCGAGATGCACCAGTCGCGGATGTTGCGCATCCACTCGAAGTAGGTCGCCGCCCAAGTGGCCGGAACGATGCGGATGCGGCCCTCCTCGACCGCCTTGATCGCCTCCGCCGCCAGCCCCTTGGTGCGCACGAACCACTGCAGGGAGACGCGCGGCTCAACCACCGTGCGGCAGCGGTAGCAGTGCCCCACGGCGTGGCGGTAGTCCTCCTCGCGCACCAGGTAGCCCTGGGCGCGCAGGTCCTCGACGGCCCGTTTGCGGCAGGCGAAGCGGTCCATCCCCGCGTAAGGACCGGCGGCGTCAGTCATCATGCCGCGCGCGTCGATCGCCACCACCTGCTCGAGCCGGTGCCGCACGCCGATCTCGAAGTCATTCGGATCGTGAGCCGGGGTGATCTTCAGCGCGCCGGTGCCGAACTCGCGGTTGACGTAGGCATCGTGGATGACCGGGATTGAGCGCTCCGTGAGGGGGAGATGCACGCTGCGACCCATCCAGCCTGCGTAGCGCGTATCCTCCGGGTGCACCGCCACGGCCGTATCGCCGAACATCGTTTCAGGCCGCGTCGTGGCCACGATGATGCCATTTTGAGCCGCCTCGCCGCCGGGGTAGCAGACGTGGTAGAGCTTGCCGATGGTCTCCTCGTACTCGACCTCGAGGTCGGAAAGCGCCGTCTGGCAGCGCGGGCACCAGTTGACGATGTAGAGGTCGCGGTAGATCAGCCCCTCCTCGTAGAGGCGCACGAACACCTGCCGCACCGCCCGCGACAGCCCCTCGTCCATGGTGAAGCGCTCGCGCTCCCAGTCGCACGAGGCTCCCAGCTTCTTGAGCTGCTGGATGATGACGCCGCCCGACTCCTCCCGCCAGCGCCAGACGCGCCGCACAAACGCCTCGCGCCCCAGCTCGTGGCGGCTGGCGCCCTCCGCCGCGAGCTGCCGCTCCACCACGTTCTGGGTGGCGATGCCGGCATGGTCGGTGCCGGGCACCCAGAGCACCTCGCGGCCGCGCATGCGCTGCCAGCGGCAGAGGATATCCTGCAGGGTGTTGTTGAGGGCATGCCCCATGTGGAGCGAGCCGGTGACGTTCGGCGGCGGGATGACGATGGCGTAGGCCGGTCGGAAGCTGCCTGCGTCGGCGTGGAAGTAGCCCTGCTTGAGCCAGAAGGCGTACCAGCGCTCCTCGACGTCCCGCGGCTCGTAGTGGGGCGACAACTGGAACCCCTGCACCGTCTCAGCTCCCCTCTTCTCTCGCGGCGGCTTGCTTGATGGCCTCGATCTCCCGGCGGACGAGCCGTTCGGCAATGGCCGTGACAATCTCCGGCACGACCCGCTCGAGCACGTCGGAGGCGACCCGCGCGGCGATCTCCGTGACAACCCGCGTGGCGATCTCCGGCACGAGTCGCTCAGCCGCATCGGCGACGAGGCGTTCGGCAAGCCTCTGCAAGGAGGAGCAGAGAGTCTCGGCGAGGTGCGGCGCCAGCTCCTGCAGCCCGGCACGCAAGCTCGTTTCGATCAGCTCGCGCGGCAAGGCCGCCGCCTCAGCCGCTTCCCGCTTCACAGCAGGCGAGGCGCTCCGAGCCGCGGCGCGGGCCAACCCTGGTGGCGCGGCCGGCGGCCCGAGGGGAACGTCTCCTGTCACCACGGCTAATCCGCTTCGTCCCGCGTCGGACGGAGATCTGGAGGGTTGGGCGGCGGGGGGCGCCTCGGGAGGCGTCCGGCTTGCGGGCGCCGCCTCTCCCCGGCGCGCGGGTGAAGCCGCAAGCGGCTCGGCAGGCGCGGCAGCCCCGCCGGCGCGAGCTAGTGCCGCTTGACCTGCCGGTGTCTGACTCGGGGGCGGAGCCACGCTCCTGCTTGGGAGCGGCGCGGCGGCGCGTTCGGCTTCGCGCCCGCCCAACGGCGCGGCAGGCGATTCCCTTGCCGGGGTTCCAGCCCGCCCCACGAACTGACGCGCCACCCCAGCGTCCGGCGGTTTCGGGGAAGTGCCGGCGCGCCGCTCTGCGGCAGCCGCTTCGCTCCGCGCTCGAGGCCCAGCCGGCGGCGAGGGTTGTTGGCTTGCGCCGGGCTCCGGGGCAGCGGCCGGCTGGCCCCTTGGCCGCACTTCTGGTTGACCCTCCCGCTGCCCCCTCGCGGGTGGCCGGGCCTGTCCCACCGGCGCCCGCAGCGGCTCCGTCCTCCTCTCCTCTACCTGCGGGGCCGAGCCTGTCGTGGCGGCCTCGATCTCACCGCTCACCAGGGCTTCGACGTCGGCCTCCGAGATGCTGCGCCGCGGCACGCGCGCGCGGGCGCGCACCTCATCTTCCGGGCTGCTGATCTCCTCGAGCTCCGGCGAGGCCCGCAGGTCCTCGGCGCCCCGGCGTGGCCGCGCCTGCGCCTCCGCGGCCTCCTCCGCGCGCCGCTCCTCGAGGAGGTGCGTCACCAGCTCGCGCAGCTCCGCCGCATCGAACGGTTTCGACAGGATGGTGTCGGCGCAGGCGAGCAACCTGCGCTGCTCCTCATCGTTGGTGAACTTGCCGACCAAGAGGATGATGGGGATGGCGTGGTGATCGGGATCGTTCTTCAAGTGATCGCAGAATGTCCGCGAGTCGATCTGTTCGTTCGTCGTATCGGCGATGATCAGGTCGGGGTTGCGCTGCTGGAGCTGGAACGCTGCCTCCTGGAGATTGTTCGCCTTGAGCACGAGGTAGCGCGGATCGGCAAAGGTAAGCTCCACGACCTTCTGGATTGTGACGCTGTTATCAATGAGGAGGAGTTGAATCGCCATCCGACGGGTACATCTGAGTGAAAGTTATGGTGAGAACGAGGGCCCGCCTTCCCGACAGCGGGCTGCACCACCACAGGAGAGATCGAAGAGGCAAGAATTCGCGTGATCAACTCACACGCAGGGGACACCGCCTCCGCCGCCTCGGGAAAGAAAAATAGCGGCGCGGCGCCATTGCCGCTCCTGGCGGCCTCGGCGCCTGAGGCGCGAGGCGGGCGACTTTCACGCGCCCCGCCTTTCCCTACCCGATGCCGCGTTCGAGTCCGTGCCGGCGACAACAGTCCGTGCCAATGACTCTTCAGCCCTGCTGACAAACTGGGCCTTGTTTCCCAACCCACCTTTGGGAGTGACGATACCGCCGGAAATGATCAGCTTGATCCCCTCCTCCACCGTCATCGAAAGCGGCACCACCTCACTCTTGGGAACAAGAACGAGCCACCCGGAGGTAGGATTTGGCGTCGTGGGCAAAAGGACATGGACCATGTAGTCTTCCGTTTTGTCCTGGACCTCGTCACCTCCTTCCCAGGTGAGGAACCCCAGCGTCCACACTCCCCGGCGGGGGTACTCGATCATCACCACCTGGCGGATCGTGGTCCGATCGCTCATCGTGATCGCTACCAGGAACTGCTTCGCCGCCAGGTAGGTGCCGCGGATGTAGGGGATGCGGTGCACGATGGATTCGCCTAGCGTGACGATCTTGCGGCCAAAGTAACTCGTGGTGAACAGTCCGATGAAGAAAACGATGAAGAAGGTGGCGATGATCCCAACGCCTGGGATGGAGATACCCTTCGCCCACGGGAACCCGTTCATCGCCAGGTAGGTCAGGCCTTGCTTTACGTAGGGAGCGAGGAGGTTGTCGAGGCGCCCGAAGAGAAAGGCGAAAACCCAGACGGTGAACGTCGCCGGCAGCGTCACCAGCAGGCCAGCCAGGAAGATTCTTCGGACCTTGGCGCGGAAGTTTTTGGTCATGGCACGCGCAGCGCGACCTCGTGGGCTTCCACGCCCGCCCTTGCAGGCGCCGGAGCCCATGATTCACCGCAACTCATCGTTTCTCTAGGGTCAGGAGATGCGCAACCCCTCATGAGTGCAAGCACGCACCCTTCTCTCCTGCGAGCGCTCCTCGCTGAGCCGCCGCGCCCCGCTTGCGCCGCGCTTGGCTGCGAGCTCAGCGCCGGCGCACCCATGCCCGCCACGACCTCCACCCACCGCGAGGGGGCAGAGCAGGCGCCGCGGCCGCCGCTGGAGCGTTCCTTGCCTCTGCACCGCCTCGGAGTCGTTGCGCGCACCCGACGGAGCCTCGGCGATGTCATAGTATACCGGCGCAGCCCGTGTCACAAGGGTTTTTACGCGCCGCGACCGCGTTGCGCCCGGCGGAAGTCCAGATAACTCTGCAGCAGGAGCTGAGCGGCGAGCTGATCAACCCGTTCCTTGTGCTTGCCGGTTTTCACCCCCTGTTCAACCATCGCCCGCTTCGCCGCCACCGAGGTGAGGCGTTCATCCCAGGACGTCATCGGCAGGTGGCATGCCGCCGCTAGGTGCCGCTGGAACTCCTGGACTTTGCGAGCCTGGGGTCCCAGACTTCCGTCCATGTTGCGCGGCAAGCCGACAACGATCTCCGTGACCTCATAGCTCGCAATCAGCTCGCACAACCGCCGCAGGTCATCCTGCAAGCGGCTCCGCAGCAAGGTGGAGAGCTGCTGGGCCGTCATCCCGAGCGGATCACTGACGGAGACGCCGATGCGTCGCTCGCCTACATCAAGAGCAAGAATCCTCTCAGGCATGGTGACCTCACCGCGCTCCGGCCCCACGGTTAGTGTGCACAGGGAACGTACCACCTCCAGCAGCAAATTGACGCCGCTGAAGGTCTTATGCTACCGTGCTTTTCTGCTTCCTCTTCACCCCGAGCGTCAGCCTGGTTGCTCTCATAGGTTGAAGTTGCGTACTGCCTTGGCGAGGGGCGCGGCCGGCTTGCGGTTTCCAAGGAACTCTCCCGGCCTGCCAGAGAATGAGCGTGATCGGGGTGCGGGCTGGGGTGCGCGAGCCGGTGCGAGGAGGGGGGGTGAACCATAGTACCTGCTCTTCGACCGTGTAATGAGTGGTGATGAGGATGGCGCTGCGTGGAGGAGGGAGATAGTCCATGCCGATCGTGAAGATCATCGAGCTGGTTGGAGAGTCCCCAAACGGTTGGGAAGAGGCGATGAAGAATATCATCAAAGAGGCGCAAAAAACGCTCCGCGGCATCACCCGCATTGGCGCCAAAGAGTTTGACGTGCGCATGGTGGACGACAAGCTCGAGGTGTTTCGCGTTCGGGCGGAGGTCTCCTTCAGGCTCGAGCGCGACTGAGCCCTTACCTGTCGTCGCGTCTCTGCCGCCGGGAGGTACGCCGCACCAAGAAGCATGGCGCGGTCCTCCTGCGCTCGCGTGTGGCGCCGCGCGTCCAGACGCGCCAGGCTCTGCCCGAATCAGCAGCCGCGCCTGCGTTCGCAGCGTAGCCGGTTTTCTTGTTGCCTGTCATCAGCCGCGTGACGACCAGGCCGCGGGTCTCGCGCAAGGGGCCGCAGTTTTCGACAGCGGCCCGACCCTCGGAGGCGCCCATGGCAGCAAAAGCGCCCGCCAACAATCGCTTGGCACAGATCAACCAAGCTTTCCACGGATTCACCGCCTTCCACACCCTCACCATCGGAGCTGAGCTGAATCTCTTTCTCCAGCTTGGCGCCTGGCCGTCTGGGTTGACGCCTGGCGAGCTTGCCGCCCAGCTTGGGTTGCATGCGCCGTACGTGCGCACCTGGTGCGAAACGGCGTTCGCCAACGCGTTCCTCGACTTTGATGCCCAAACGGGCCGCTTTCGTCTCGGAGGGGGGCTGGAGGAGCTGCTCGCCCAGCCTGGGCATCCCAACTTCCAGGGCGGCTTCCTGCAAATGTTTGGCACCTACTTCAGCCAGGAGTTCCTTGAGCTGCCGAAGCTCTTCCGCAACGGTCAGCAGAGCAGCAGCCGCGAGCGCCGCCAGCACTTCGCCGCCCTGCTGAAGGGGCGCGGCAGGTCGCGCGGCATGCTCTTCGAGTCCAGGGTGCTGCCGCTGCTGCCGGGGTTGCCCGAGCGGCTGCGGGCGGGCGTGGCCTGCCTCGATCTGGGGTGCGGGGCGGGATCCTTCCTCCTTTACCTGGCCGAGCGGTTCCCGAATTGCACCTTCTGCGGCGTCGATGTTGATCCCCACGCCATCGCCATGGCCCAGGAGGGGCTGCGCGATGCCGGCTTTCCGGCGGGGGTGCGCATCGAGCAGCTCGAAGGGAACGATCTGAGGTACGACGCCGCCTTCGACCTCGCAACCATGAGCCTGGTGCTGCATGAGATCGACTACGACATCCGCCGCCAGGCGCTGACCGACGTGTACCGCGCCTTGAAGCAGCCAGGCTTGCTGGCGATCCTTGACTTCCCCTACCCGAGCTGCATCGAGGAGTTCCGCAACCCCGCTTTCAGCATGGGGGTGATCGACCAGTTCTATGAGGTGGCCTGGGGCAGCCGCCACCAGAGCTGGGAAGAGATTCAAGCCATGCTGGCCCCCCTCGGCTTCAGCCGCTTCCGCCGCGAGTTCCTCGCCGGCACGCCCTACGCCCTGATGGTCGCCGAGAAGGCGGGGTAAGCGCGGGGGAACGCCCGGTCACCAGCTCGCCGAGCGGCGAAGCCGGGTCAGCACCGGCAGCGGCAGCGGCTGGCCTCACCTGCCGCTGCGCGCCAAAGGAGAGAGGCTCGCGGAGCGCTCTCTGGAGAGACGACATGGTAGAGTTCGCCGTTGACCTTGCAAAGACGGCCCTGCTGGTCATCGACATGCAGAACGTTTTCGTCTCGGAAGGGTACGCGTTTTGCGCCCCGAAGGGACGCGATCTGGTGCAGCGTCTCACGCCGCTGCTGGCGCGCTGCCGGGAGCGCGGCCTGCCCCTCATCTACACCGCCCACGTCATTCGGGCTGATGGCAGCAACCTGGGCGTCCTGGGAAAGATTCACCCGGCGACCTCCCAGGGCGCCCTCGAGCAGAACAGTGACTCGGCCGCGTTCTACCCCGCCTTGGCGCCGCAGCCGGGTGACATCCTCCTCGAGAAGCCCCGTTACGGCGCCTTCCACGGCACCGACCTGGAGATCATCCTGCGGCAGCGCGGCATTGAGACCGTCGTCATCTCCGGCATCGCCACGAACGTCTGCTGCGACACCACGGCGCGCGAGGCAACGATGCGCGATTTTCAGGTGATCTTCCTCGCCGACGGCACGGAGTGCCGCGACCTCCCCGATCTGGGCTATGGACCGGTCTCGCATGAGGAGCTGCAGCGCGTCACCGTGACCAACCTGGGGCGCGGCTTCGCCCAGATCATGAGCATCTCCCAGTTCCTTGACCTGCTGGGGTGAGGCCGCCGCGCTCCGCGCCGAGCGGCGTCGCGGCGCCTGCGGCCCCCGTCACCTTCCCCCTGCCATGCCCAGAGTTGAGATTCCGAGCCCGTTCCACCTTTCGCCCGGACAGCTCCGGCGACTGCGCCGCCGCCTCCTCGCCTGGTTCGCCGCCAACGGCAGAGACATGCCCTGGCGCCGCAGCCGCCGCCCCTACCCCATCCTGGTCTCCGAGATCATGCTGCAGCAGACGCAGGTGGAGCGCGTAGAACCGAAGTGGCGGGCCTTCCTGAAGGCATTCCCGTCGCTGAATCGGCTGGCTCAGGCGCCTCGCCGCGACGTCATCGTGCTGTGGGACGGCCTCGGCTACAACCTGCGGGCGGTGCGCCTGCATCTCCTGGCGCAGCGGATCAGCCGCGAGCGCCACGGACGGCTGCCGCGCACCCTGGAGGAGCTGCGGGCCTTGCCCGGCGTCGGCCCCTACACAGCCAGCGCCCTGGCCTGCTTCGCCTTCGGCGTTGATACCCCCGTCGTTGACACGAATATCGAACGGGTGCTGCGGCGCCTCTTCGCGGCCGACCCCTCGGACCCCGACGCGCCCATCACGAAGCGCCGCGGCGCGACCCTCGCGGCGGCGCTCCTGCCGGCCGGACGCAGCCGCGACTGGAACCTGGCCCTCATGGACCTCGGGGCGCAGGTCTGCGCGCCACGCCAGCCGCGCTGCGGCGCCTGTCCTCTCGCCGCCTGGTGCACGGCGCGCGCCGCATTCGCCGCGCCGCGCCGCCAGGCAGGCAGCCAGCCCCGCTCCCCCTCAACGCCCGGCGGACCGAGGCGCCTGAGCCGCCGCCCCGCGGTGCGCTTCGAGAACTCCAACCGCTACTACCGGGGCCGCATCGTCAAGCTCCTGCGCTCCCTGGCGCCCCATGAGAGCGTGCCGCTGAGTCAGCTAGGACGGCGCATCAAAGCAGACTTCACGGTCGCGGACCGCGCCTGGCTCGGGAAGGAGCTGCGGAAGATGGCGCGCGAGGGTCTGCTCGAAGTGCGTCGGAAGAATGGCCGCTCCCATGTGGCCATGCCGTCGTAAGGCTGCGCCGGCATAGGCGGACGGCGGCCGACAGCCCGTCAGGGAATCTCCCGCCGGTACTCCGCGGTGGCGATGCGGTTCGGGAAGTCGATGTCGTCATTCTCGCAGGCGTCGATGATCAGCTTCGAGCCCCAATCCTTGCCGGGATGGACCGGATCGAGGCGGCTCCCTTTGACGCGGTTGAGGATTTCAATGTCGGTCGCGGCGTCCACGCGGCTGGCCATGGCCCAGAGCACCTGCTCCTCGTCGTAGACGTCGATGTCGTGATCCACCACGATGACGTGCTTGATGAGCTCCGAGGCGGTGAAGGCGGCCATGGCGGCGAGCTTCGGTTCGCCGTCGCAGCGTTTCTCAATGCTGATGTAGCAGTGGAAGCGGCCGGCGCCGCTAATGGGCAGGCAGACGCCGGTGACGGTGGGCACGATGCTCTGCACCTTGCGGTAGATGCTCCCCTCCTTGGGGATGGCCCCCAGGAGACGATGCTCGGGATGGCCGACGAAGATGCTCATGCAGTAGGCGTCGCGGCGATGGGTGATGGCGGTGATCTCCACCATCGGCGACTCGCTGGCGGCGCCGTAGAAGCCGGTGAAATCGCCGAAGGGACCCTCCGCTCCCCGCTCCTGCGGCAGCAGGCGGCCCTCGATGATCATCTCGGCATCGGCGGGCACCAGCAGCTCCTCCCCGAACGTCTCGGAGGGAACCAGCCGCAGGGGCTCGCCCATCAGCCCGCCGATGCTCTCGTACTCATCCTCCGTGATGCCGGTGAGGACGCAGTTCCCCAGGTAGTAGGCGGGGTGATGGCCGATGACGCAGGCCACCGGCAGCGGCTCGTTGCGACGCTCGGCGCGCACATAGTAGTCCCACAGGTGGCGGCGCTCGAAAAACATCACCACGTGGTTGGGATCGCGCACGTAGCAGCGGTGGAAGGAGGAGTTGTAGACGCCGGTGTCGGGATCGCGGGCCGACCAGGTCATCGTCAGGTAGGGTCCCTTGTCTTCGAGATGGTGCGTCAGGATCGGCAGGTGGAAGAGGTTTGGATCGGCGACCACCTCCTTCACCGGCGCCTCCTGCCGCCGGATGACGAGCGGTTTCTCGCGCCTCGCTTCACGGCGCTGGAACTCCAGCACCAGGTCGAGGCCGCTCTTCTCGGGCGGCAGACCAAGCGCCATGGCGCAGGCGCCGCGCGAGGCGAAGGCGTTCATGAGGATCGGGAACTTTGACGGCTCGCCACTCAGATCATTGATCTTCGTGAAGCAGAGGAGAGGATAGCGCCGCTGTTTCTCCAACTTGCCGACCAGGGCGCACACTTCCAGGTTAATGTCGTGCGCTTCGGTAATTTCCAGGTAGTTGCCGGGGGCAAGCCGCCGGGCTGTCTCCAGGTACGTGCGCAGGTCTTGCATTGCGGTCCTTTCGCCAACGCCGGGGTGTTCTACCCCCTCAGCCTCTCCGCCTCGGAGGGGCGCCTTACGTTGCGTTCATGGCTCTCACCTTACGGTGGCACGTTTCGCGCTCCCCCCGCGCGGCCTCCCTTCTGGGTCATCCTCGCGCCTCTTCCGCAGCCCCGCTCCCCCTCATCCCGCCTTTGATTGAGAAGATGCACTGCTCACGGCGACGTTTTCAGCGCCACGGCCGTTCCCGCCTGGCTCCGTTGTCGCAGCAGCGACCGCGGCGCGGCCGGGTGGTCCTTTCCACTCTCTTGACTCGGGACACTGGTTCAACCATCATACCCCTGAACCGGGGGCTCAGCGGTGGCTTCAGGAGATCGACGTGCGGCATTTCGTCGCCACGCTTTACTTCAGCGCCAGCGCCCGCCACGCCTACCTGGCGGCGCAGTCCGGCGCGGCGCCCATGCCGCCCTCCTTCGCGGCGCTGCGCGAGCGGCACGTAGCCTACCTCAACGAGCTTATGAAAGGAAGCTCCCTGATCTGCGCCGGCCCAACGCCCGACTACCGCGCCGGCGTCCTTGTCCTGGCCGCGGAGAGCGAGAGCGCCGCGCACCGGCTCCTGGCTGCCGATCCCTACATGGTGGAGCACGTCTTCGAACGCTACGAGCTGCTTGAGTTCAAACGGTGCGTCTGAACCGGCGGCCGCGCCGGCAGCGCGCCGCCCGCTCCGCCCCCGGCCTCCGCGGGCGCGGTTGCCTGGGGCAGGGTCCGTTCGTTGGGCATCGTGCAGGGAGTGTTTTGGAGGAGGAGTTGACCATGCAACCATCGGCTATCAAGGTGAAGCGCGTCCGGGCCCGTGTCAGCATCGTTCTGCTGGCCGCGGCGCTGCTCCTGGGGTGGAGCATGGCGCCAGCCGGCGCCGCCGAGCCGGTAAAGATCCGCGTCGGCTACGTCCATGTCCCCTCTGAGCTTGGCCCCGTGATGTTCATGATGAAGCAGGTGCTGAAGAACCACGGCAAGACGTACACGATCGATTACGTCCCCTTCCGCGGCACCGGCCCCATGATCCCCGCTCTGGCGGCCAAGGAGCTCGACCTCGTCACCCTGGCATTCAACAGCTTCGAGGCTGCCATCAACAACGCCGGCCTCGATCTCAAGATCTACGCCGATAACTTCCAGGACGGAGTAAAAGGGTACTACACAGGCCAATGGGGCGTGCTGGAGAACTCCGGAATCAACTCCGTCGCCGACCTGAAGGGGAAACGTTTCAGCGTGCCGGCCATCAACACCGCGGTTGACATGGGCATGCGCGCCGTCATGGAGAAGCAGGGCTGGACGGCAGGCAAGGATTACCACGTCGTCGAGGTGCAGTTTGCGAACACCGAGGTGTTCTTGCGCGAGAAGAAGATCGACGTCGGCTTCTTCGCCCAGGCCTTCTGGGCGCGGGCGCAACGCGCCGGCGGGATTCGGGAAATCTTCAAGATGACCGACGCCTTCGGCGGCGTCACCCAGTTCGTCCTGCGCCTGGGCCGCAAGGAGTTCATGGAGCAGCATCGCGGCGTCATGGTCGATTACCTCGAAGACTACCTCCTTACGCTGCGCTACGTCCAGAACCCGAAGAACCGCGATGAGGCGGTGAAGGCAGCCGCCAAGTTCTTCAAACTGCCCGAGCAGGCCATCAACCCCTGGTTCATCGTGCCGGAGAAGGACTACTACCGCGACCCGAACGGCTACATCAACGCCGAGGCCTTGCAGCGAAATTTGAAGCAGATGGTGGAGATGGGCTTCTCGAAGAAGCTTCTGAAGGTCGCGGAGTACTGGGACCACTCTTACGTGGATGCCGCTGTAGCGCGGGTCGGCAGAGTGGCGACGCCATAAGCAGGATGCCACGGGAGTTCACGATTCTTGCCTCATGCCATGAAACGGCAACGGACGGAGGGCCCCCACCCTTCGTCCGTTCTCAGCTCCCCCTGGCGGCCTCGCCTGCGATCGCCGCCATCCTGGCCTAGGCCTTCTCGATCTCCCTCCTGCGCTGATGCCGCCGCGCTCTCCTGCGGGAGGCCGGCGGCAGCGGCGGCGCGGCGCTAGGCAGGCAGAACGCGCAGGCGCGGGCCCGCCGCGGCGGCAGAGGCGTCCGTTCGGCGCCGCGCTGGCTCGGCGATGAAATCAACCGTATCCGCTTCCACAAGAGCAGCGCCGACAAAGCTGCCCGCCTCAGGCAACGTTACGCCGTTGCAGCGCAGGTAGACGACCCCATCGATCTCCGGAGCCTGGGTTGCCAGGCGAGCAACCAGGAGGCCTTCTCGGTCCGCCGCCGGCGGACCCTCGACCAGCACCTGCTGCACGGACCCGAGGAGCTGTTCGTTCCACAGGCGCGCGGCGGCGTCGCGCGCTTCGCAAAGCAGGCGCAGGCGCTCCTCGACAACCTGCCCCGGCAGGGCTCCGGGAAGCTCGGCGGCGGCGCTCCCCTCCTCCGGCGAGTAGCGAAAAATCGCCAGGCGATGAAACCCGCCGCCGCGGACAAAGCTCAGCAGCTCGTCAAACTCCGCCTCGGTCTCGCCTGGGAAGCCGGCGATGAAGCTGCTGCGCAGCGCCGCCTGGGGCAGGAAGGCGCGAATGCGCTCGAGCAGCGCCAGGGTGCTCTGGCGCCGCGTGCCGCGCTTCATGAGACGCAGGATGCGGTCATTGATGTGCTGCAGCGGCAGATCGATGTAGGGACAGACCTTGGGAAGCTCGGCGTAGGTCGCCAGGATCGCCTCGCTCAGCTCCGTGGGGTAGTTGTAGAGCACCCGAATCCAGCGCAGTTCCTCGATGGCGTGCAGCTCGCGCAGCAAGCGCGGCAGGTCGATCTCCCCGCCAAGGTCCTTGCCGTACGAGGTGATCTCTTGCGCGATGAGGTTCAATTCCACCACGCCGTTGGCCGCCAGCCCCTCCGCTTCGCGCACTACATCCTCCAGCAGGCGGCTGCGGAAGCCGCCCCGAATGCGCGGAATGACACAGAAGGTGCAGGTCTTCGAGCAGCCTTCGGCGACCTTCAGGTAGGCGGTATAGAACGGCGTCACTTGCAGACGCGGCAGATCTCCACGGTAATCCATCAACGTCGGGGTGAAATGGGTGCCTGGAATGTTCCCCGCCGTCGCACCGTCCTGAAGCATCTCCACAATACGCGCGTAATCGTTCGTGCCGGTGAAGAGGTCAACCTCAGGAAGCTGCTCCCGCAGATCATGCTGGTAACGCTGTGAGAGACACCCAGTAACAACAAGTTTTTGCAATTTTCCTGAATACTTAAGTTTTGAAACCTCATGTATTGTATCAAGTGATTCCTGTTTCGCCTCGGCGATGAATCCACAGGTATTGACGATAATGGTTTCGGCCTCGGCTTCATCGACAACCAGCTCATAGCCGGCCAGGGCCAGCTTGGCGAGCATGATCTCGCTGTCAACAAGGTTCTTGGCGCAGCCCAGGGAGATAAGTGCAAGACGCTTCGAGCCTGCCGCGCGTGACCTCTTATTATGACGAATAGTATCCTTATTTTGTAGTAGTTTAGACATGGAATCTTAATGATCCTCATTAATCATTTGAACGACCGCCTAGAAGTCTGCGAGCAGGTCTTCGAGGGGAAAACAACCTCGATTTATCTGCGCTGGGGTCGCAGGCGCCCGTGGAATCCCTACTCCGCCCGACGAGCCGAGAACTCCGCCCACAGGGTGATGGCGCCGCGTAAGCTGGGTTGCTTGCCGAAGAGCACGACCTCGGCAAAACCCGCCGCCCGAAGTGCCGCCAGAAACTCCGTTTCCGGCAAGGCCCCCGCCACTCACGAGCTCCAGGCCTTCGGATCCTTGCGCGTCGTTTTGTCGAGGCTGCGATCCAGCATGACATCAGCCAGGGCGAGGCGCCCTCCCCGTCGCAGCACGCGGGCCATCTCGCCGAAGAAGAGGTCCTTGCGTGGCGACAGGTTGCTCACGCCGTTACTGATGACGAGGTCGAAGCTCGCGTCGGCAAACGGCAGCAACTCCCCATCACCCTGGACGAGCCGCGCGTTCCGCAGTCGCAGCTCGCGGAGGAGCTGGGCGCAGCGCCTCAGCATGGCGGGGTTCATATCCAGGCCGACGATCGTGCCTTGGGGTCCGACGGCACGGCTGGCGAGAATCGCGTCGAGTCCCGGCCCCACCCCGACATCGAGGACGCGCTCGCCGCCGCTCGCCTCGGCATAACGCAGCGGGCAGCCCACTCCGCTGAAGGAGGTCACGGCCGACGGCGGCAACGTCTCGATGTCGCGCGGATAGCCCAGCGCCGCGAGCTCCCTCAACCGGACCGCTCGGGTCTCCTGCTCGGCGGGAGCCTCCGCCATCTCGGTGTATTTGCGCAGCACCTCGCGCCGCAGCCTCTGCTGTGGCTCCGTAAAGATCGCCGCCGCTCCACCCTGGGTCCTCACAGCGGCCTCTCCTCTCCTCGGCGCTCCCCACCATCTGCAAGCCCGGCGGGAAGTGACGCAGGGCGCGCCGTCACGCCATTGCGCACTATGTAGTATGGCACCCTCATCCCTTCAGCACCAATCCTTCACAGCCTGCACGGCATTCCCTCGATCTCGAGAGGCTGAGCCAGAGGTAGGACTGCGTGTTTTTGACAAGCCATTGTGGGGGAGTGTACAACATCACTTGCGTCCATGCAGCGGTTCCATGGCTCAAGAACTGGAAGAAGCAACCCGGCGGGCGGTTCAGCAACCACCTCCACCAAGGCCGGAGTCGTGGCGCGCTGGGATGCCGGCGTGTCGCCAGGCGCTGCGACGGTCGGCTGCGCAGGGCGGCAGCGCGATCCGGCGGGCGGCAACAACAACCCAGGTTGCTCCCGCCGCCGCGCGTTGGGGATCGTGCGGCATCCCGCCCGCTGCAGTGACGCTGCCGCCGAACGCGAGAGGGTGAGCTGTGGCGACGTTTGTGCTGATGCCGAAGCTGGGGCAGGAGATGACCGAAGGCACCCTCCTCTGCTGGTTGAAGCAGGAGGGCGAGGATGTCGTGAAGGGCGAACCGATCGCCGAGATCGAAACGCCGAAGGTCACCGCGGAGGTTGAGGCGCCGGCGGACGGCGTGCTCTTGAAGCACCTCGTTCCCGAGGGCGCCACGGTGCCCTGCCAGGAAGCGATCGCCGTCATCGGCGCCGCGGCGGAGGACATCCCTCCGCTGCCGCCGAAGTTTCCAACGGCCCCCGCCAGCGCCGCTCAGGAGGTCCCGGCCCCGGCGACACCCTTCACCCCGGGCGCTGACCATGCCGAGGCAGAGCTGTCCGCTGCTGGGTCGGATGGAAGGGCCGGGCGCCCGCAACGTGCAGGCGAGGAGGGGGGAAGGTCGGTCCCCGCACCGGTCCCAGAGGCGGGGGGCTCGAAGTTCGGCTACGTGCCCGCAAGCCCGCTTGCCAAGCGCCTGGCCCGCGAGCACGGCATCGAGCTGCGCGGCGTGCGTGGCAGCGGCTCGGCGGGCAGCGTGCGAGCGCGCGACCTGCAGCCCCTCATCGCCGCCTCTCGCAGGCTGGCCCCTCTCGACGTACCGCCGGGAGCAGCCCCCCTTCCGCAGCGGGGTATTGTCATCCCCCACAGCAGCATGCGCCGGCGCATCGCCGAACGGGTTCTGCAGAGCACCCAGCGCCTGCCCCACTTCTTCATCAGCCTCGACATCGACATGGGAGAAGCCCTGAAGCTGCGCGCCGGCGCGGCCCCCCGCCTGGCCCAGCAGGTTGGGGTGGAGGTGACGATCAACGATCTCCTCGTCAAGGCAGCGGCGCTGGCGCTGCGGCAGCATCCCCTGCTCAACTCATCCTGGACCGACGAGGGGATTCGGGTGCACGCCGAGATCAACATCGGCGTCGTGGTGGCGCTGGAAGAGGGGCTGATTGTGCCGGTGGTGCGGCGAGCGGACGAGAAGCCTCTGGCGCAGGTCTGCCGCGAGCTTCGCACCCTCAGCACCCGGGCCCGCGACGGTTCCTTGCGGCGCCAGGAGACGAGCGGCGGCACCTTCTCCATCTCCAACCTCGGCATGCACCACATCGACCGGTTCACCGCCATCATCAACGAGCCAGAAAGCGCCGTCCTGGCCGTCGGCAGCATCGCGGAGCGCGCCGTCGCCCGCGAGGGGCAGCTCCTCGTCCGCCCCATGATGACCGCAACGCTCTCCTGCGATCACCGTGTCATCGACGGCGTGGTCGGGTCGGCATTCCTCAACCGGCTGCGGGAGATTCTCGAATCGCCGAATCTACTCCTCGTAGAGGAACCTGAGCGGCATTGAGCGGCCGCAAGCCGCTTTGGCAAGAACCAGAATCAAACGCGGCAGGGTGCGCCGCCGAGAAGTTAGAGGTCGCGACACCGGCGCCTTGACGGGGCGCGGGGCCGAGCGCCACGCCTGGAGCCGCAGGGCGTCGGCTAAGAGTCCGGGTGTGAGGGAGAAGATAGGGATGGCAGCGAAGTCGCAGCTCGACGGCGGCACGGCACAGGCGCTCCTGGAGACGATGTGGACCATCCGCCTCTTCGAGGAGCGCGTCACCGAGCTCTGCGGCACGAACGAGATTCCCGGCCTGACGCACGTGGGCATCGGTCAGGAGGCCGTGGCGGCGGGGACGTGCAGCGTGCTGCGGCGGGACGACTACGTCTACGGCAGCCATCGCTGTCATGCCCCTGCCATTGCCAAGGGTGCGGACCTGGGGCGCCTGATGGCTGAGCTGGCCGGGCGCAGCGGCGGCTACTGCGCAGGCAAGGGTGGCTCCATGCACATCGTCGCCGCCGAGGTGGGGTTTTTGAGCGGCACCGGCGTGGTCGGCGGCACCCTGCCGCTGGCGGTCGGCTCGGCCCTGGTCTGCCGCGACCACGGTCGCGGCCAGGTGGTGATGGTCTTCTTCGGGGACGGCGCCGCCCAGGCCGGGCTCTTCCACGAGTCCCTCAACCTCGCCAGCCTCTGGGAGCTGCCGGTGATCTTCGTCTGCGAGAACAACGGCTACGCCGAGTTCACCCCGCTCTCGGCGCACACGAAGGTGGAGCGCCTGGCCAGCCATGCCACCACCTATGCGATCCCTTGCCGGACGGTGGACGGCAACGATGTCGGCGCCGTGCGTCAGGCGGCGGCAGAGGCGGTGGAAACGGCCCGTGGTGGCGGGGGGCCGGGCTTCCTCGAGTGCCTGACGTACCGCCTGCGCGGGCACTACGTCGGCGATCCGGCGAAGTACCGCGAGCTGAGCGAGGTGGGCGAGTGGAAGAAGAAGGACCCGCTGCAACGCTTCCTGGAGGTCGTTGCGCGTCATGCGCTTCTCACCGCCGAGGAGGTTGAGGCCGTCGAGCGCCAGGCGCGGGAGCGCGTCGAGGCCGCCGCCCAAACCGCCCTGGCAAGCCCGCCGCCGACCATCGACCAGACGGAGAGCCACGTCTATGCCTGAAGCCGCGCAACGCGAGCTCACCTTCCTCGCCGCCATCACCGCCGCCCTGAAGGAGGAGATGGCGCGCGACGCCGCCGTCATGGTGCTGGGCGAAGACGTCGCCGTCGGCGGCCCGTTCGGCGCCACGCGAGGGTTGGCGGAAGAGTTCGGTACGGCCCGCGTCGTCAACACGCCGATCAGCGAGGGGGCCGTCATGGGAGTGGCGGTGGGCGCCGCCGTGCTGGGTCGCCGGCCGGTGGTGGAGATCATGTTCATCGACTTCATCACCTTGGCGATGGATCAACTGGTGAACCAAGCGGCCAAGCTCCACTACATGTCGGGCGGCCAGCTTCGGGTCCCTCTCGTGGTGCGCACCCAGTGCGGCGCCACCGGCAGCTACGCGGCCCAGCACTCGCAATGCCTGGAGGCCTGGTTCCTGCACGTGCCGGGGGTGAAGGTCGTCATGCCCGCGACGCCGGCGGATGCCCGCGGCCTCCTGAAGGCGGCCATCCGCGACGACAACCCGGTGCTCTTCATCGAGCAGCGCGGCCTCTACTGGAGCAAGGGGGCCGTCGAAGAGGGCGAGGCCGGCATCGTCCCCCTCGGCCGGGCGGCGATCCGTCGGGGAGGGGAAGACGTGACGGTGGTGGCCCTGGCGAGCATGGTGAGCGAGGCGCTCTCCGCCGCCGGGCAGCTCGCCGAGGAGGGCATCTCGGCGGAGGTCATCGACCCACGTTCGCTCCATCCCCTCGACCTCGAGACCATCGCCGAGTCGGTGAAGAAGACGCACCGCCTGCTCATCGTCCATGAAGCGGTGGCCCAGGGGGGCGTCGGCGCGGAGGTGGCGATGCAGGCGCAGCTCGCCGCCTTCAACTACCTCGATGCGCCGGTCCGCCGCTTGGGCGCTCCGTTCACCCCGGTGCCGTACAGCCCGGTGCTCGAACGCGGCTACGTGCCCAACGCCGCCGCCATCGTCGCCACCGTCCAGCAGCTCATGCGGGAATGAAGGAGAGCGCGCTGGAGAACCGACCGGCAGCGACCGCCACGCGCCGGCGGAGCGGGAGGGGGCGTGCGTGACCTGCGCACCTGTGCGTGTGGGAACTACCGTCCATCCCCGCAGACGGCATGCGCACCATCTCAACCGCGGCTCAGAACTCCTGACATTCCAAGGGGATATACAAGTATCCCCCTGTTTTCTCCGCAGGGGCGCAGAAGCGTCTCGCCCGCAGGCCATGAAATTGGGCCATGCGTGGTCGTGCCACATCACGCCTGCCCGTCAGCCTCAACCTTCCCAGAAGTCAACCAGCTACGCGGCCACTTTCGAGGCAGCCTTTCATTCCATCGACTGTAGGGGCGGTTCGCGAACCGCCCCTACCAGTGGGAGACGCTTGGCGCGGAGAGTGTTTTGTTTCTCCAATTCTATTGCATAAATTTGCGAGGGAACCGCGCTCCCTCGCGCACCCCGACTACGCGAGCTGCTACGCATCTCGCTGGGGGTGGGGGTGTGGGGGGCAAGGGTCTCCCACGAAAAATTTCCGCCCTCGACCCGGACGAAGAAGGCGTCGCATTGATGATAGAACTTGTGAGACGTAACAGGAGAAGGCCGCGGTCATGGTGCGGGTCGTACGAATCGTCTCTCTTCGTGCGAGGGTGATGGTATGATGCTCTTCGTCACGGCTGCGCGTCGCGAAGGAAATTCGGCGTAGGAGTTTGACAGGTTGCCCTCTTGGGCCTATACAGTCTCGTTAACTGAGAATGATTGTCAAAATACCGCGCCGCTGCTTCGGCTTCAGACGGGAAAATAACGTGATGAGCGCCACACCACGGCTCCAGACGACACCTCCTCAGACCCGGCAGGGGTGGGGCGTGCTGCTCCAACTGGCCCTGCTCGCTGGCGTGCTCGTGGCGTCGCCGCCGGCGTTCGCCGACCAGGCCGCCGGCGACCTGGTGCTCCATATGCTCAGCTACCTGCGCGCGGATTACCCAGAGGCGGTGCGTGAGGGGAAAGTCATCAACGCCGCGGAGTTCGCGGAGATGCGCGACTTTGCGCAGCAGATCGCCCGCGGCATCGGTGGTTTGCCGGAGCGGCACGGGAAGGCGGAGCTGCTGGCGAGCGCCAGGCTCCTACAGGCGGCGATCGAGCAGCGGGCCGCGGTGGAGAAGATTCGCGCGCTGGCGGCCACGCTGAGCCACGACCTGGTGCGCCTGTACGGCATCGTCGTCGCCCCCCGGCGGCCCCCGGCGTTGGGAGCAGCGTCCGCCCTTTACCAACAGAACTGCGCCTCCTGTCACGGAACCGACGGTCGCGGCGACGGCGTGCTTGCCGCCAATCTCGATCCCCCGCCGACGAACTTCCACGATGGCGAACGCGCCGCCCAGCGGAGCGTCTACGGTCTCTACAACGCCATTTCCCTCGGCGTCAAAGACACCGCCATGCAACCGTTCCGCGCCTTCTCCGAGGAGCAGCGCTGGGCGCTTGCCTTCTTCGTAAGCCAGTGGGCGTTCGATGACGCGACACGAGCGCGCGGCGCTGACCTCTGGCGCCGCGGCGCCTATCGCAGGGTTTTCGCCGACCTGGGCAGCATCAGCCGGCTGTCACCGGCGGAGGCGGCGGACCCCCACGGCCCCGACGGCGTGGCGGTGCTGGCGTACCTGCGCAGCCATCCGAAAGCGGTGCAGAGGTCGGGGGACGCCGCCCTGGCGTTCGCCTTGCAGCACCTGAAGAACAGCCTGGCGGCGTACGAGATGGGGGAGGTGGGGAAGGCGTACCAACTGGCGCTCTCCGCCTACCTCGACGGCTTCGAGCTGGTGGAGTCAGTGTTGAACGCCATTGATCGCGCCTTCGTGGTCAAGGTGGAGGAGGCAGCGCTGCGCTACCGAAATCTGATCCAGCACGCGGCGCCGACCGCCACCGTGCGCGAAGAGGAGCAACGGCTCGAAGCGCTCTTGATGAGCGCGATGGATCGTCTGCAGGCGGGCCGTCTCTCCCCCGCGGTGAGCTTCGTGGGAGCCTTCACCATCCTGCTGCGCGAGGGACTGGAGGCGATCCTGATCCTGGCGGCGATTGTCGCCTTCCTGGCGAAGGCAGGCCACCAGCATGCCACCCGCTACGTCCACTATGGCTGGATCGGCGCCCTGGCGGCCGGCATCGGGACGTGGTTCGCCGCCTCGCGCCTGGTGCACATCTCCGGCGCCAGCCGCGAGGCCACCGAGGGGTTCACGGGGCTCTTTGCGGCAGGCGTCCTCCTTTACGTGGGGTTCTGGATGCACGGCAAGAGCCACGCCGACCAGTGGCGCCGCTTCGTCGACCGCAAGCTGAGCGCCACCCTGGTACACCAGCGGACCCTGTGGCTGTTGGCCGTCCTGTCCTTCGTCGTCGCTTACCGCGAAGCCTTCGAGACGGTGCTCTTCTACGAGGTGCTGTGGCTGCAAACCACCGCCGAGGGACACCAGGCTCTGCTGCTCGGCTTCGGCGCGGCGGTCCTGGGACTCTTGCTCGTGGTGTGGGTGGTGCTGAAGCTCAGTGTCAGGGTGCCGGTCGGCCTCTTCTTTAAATTGAACGCCGCGATCATGTTCATCCTTGCCATCGTGTTTACCGGAAAGGGGATCGCCGCCCTCCAGGAGGCGGGGAGGGTGCCGGCGAACCCGCTCACCTTCCCCCGCGTCGACGCCCTCGGAATCTATCCCAACGTCGAGAGCCTCGGCGTACAGGGCGCCTTGCTTGTCATCATGGCCGGCCTGCTCATCTACACGCAGCTCACGACCAAGCGCAAAGCGCAGGACTAGCGGCGGGGCGTCGTCAGGCCTCAGCGACGCGGCAGGGCATCGCCTTGCACATCGATGCTGTACTTCTTCATGCGGTAGGCGAGCTGCCGCGGCGTCATGCCCAAGAGTTGGGCGGCGCGCGTCTGAATGAACTTGCTGCGCGACAGGGCATCGAGAATGAGGTCGCGCTCGGCGCGCCGCAGGTCCCGCAGGTTGCCCGGCCGGCTGGTCGGCCACGCAACTTCAGGGCTGGCCGCCTGCACCGCGCGAGGAAAGGCGGCGCTCTCGCGCGTCGCTTCGCGCACGTCGTCGGCGCGAATGACGTTGCCGCGCAAGAAGAGGCAGACGCGCTCCATGACGTTCTCCAGCTCGCGCACGTTGCCCGGCCAGGGAAGTTGCATGAGGAGTTCGAGCGCCTCGCGGTCGATGCCGAGCCGGCTATGATTCTGGTCGTTCCAACGGCTGAGAAAATGTTCCGCCAGGGCGGGGATATCCTCGACGCGCTGGCGGAGCGGCGGGATGAAGATCGGTACCACGTTCAGACGGTAGTAGAGATCGTCGCGGAACTGTCCGGCGGCCGTCGCCTGCCCCAGGTCGCGGTTCGTCGCGGCGATGATGCGCACGTCCACCGCCAACGCTTGCTCCCCTCCTAAGCGCTCGATTTCACCCTCCTGCACAGCTCGCAACAGCTTCGGCTGCATCGGCAATGGGAGCTCGCCGATCTCATCGAGGAAGAGCGTGCCGCCGTTGGCCTGTTCGAAGCGGCCCCTGCGGGTGCGCTCCGCGCCGGTGAAGGCGCCGCGTTCGTAGCCGAACAACTCGCTCTCCAGAAGGGTGGGCGGCAGGCCGGCGCAGTTCACCTTCACGAACGGGCGCGCCGAGCGCTGGCTGTTATAGTGCAGCGCGTGCGCCACCAGCTCCTTGCCGGTGCCGCTCTCGCCCTGAATCAACACGGTGGCGCGGCTCGAGGCGACCTTCAGCACGCGGGCGGCAAGCTCACGCATGGCCGGATGGACGGTGACGAAGTTCTCCAGGCTGTAGACATTGTCCGGCCCCCGCTGGATTTGTTCGCTGCGCTCCATGTGGGCCAGGACGTCGACGCGACTCTGCCGGTGCAACTGGATCACCGGCCCGAGACAATCCCCAACGGCGCCGAGGAAGGCAAGGTCCTCCGCCACTCTCCCAGAGGCATCGGCCGAGCGCCGGTCGGCGCTTAGCACGCCCACCGGACCACCCACCTGGCGGATGGGAACCGCGTAGAAGGCCCACTGTTCCTCCCGGTTGCGCCCCCCGGCGCGATTGAGAAAGAGCGGCTCCATCTCGGTATCGGCGATGAAGATGGGGGTATTCAGGCGAAAGACCTGCCCGATGACGCCCTCGGCCCTGCTGTAGCGTGCTCGGATGCGCTCGCTTTCGCTTAACTCAGGGGCGCACTCGACGTAGAGGTCGGCGGTGACGGGATCCTGCAAACAGATGCTCGGGCGGCGGAAATCAAGCTCCGTAATGAGCAGGGTGAGGACGGAATTCAGCGCCTTGGGAAGATCGCGCAAGCCGCTGAGCAGTTTCACCATGCGCTGCAACGTGCCCAGCCGCAAGGCGCTGGGCTGAGACGAAAATGTTGAAGCGGCCATGCGTGCGCCTCCAACCTTATCGACATCAATGGACACATTTGTTGAGAAATGTCAGTTCATGCTTGACAGAATTGTAGCGCAGGCCGCGCCGCATGTCGAGGGATTCAATATAACTGTTTGATATGCAAAGTGTTTCCTGCAAGTCTCGGAAGTTGGCACGAAGGTTGCCTTGGGGGCCAGCAAGGACGTTGATCGAGATCATTGCGGTGCAGCGGAGAGCCACAACCACCACGGGGAGGAAGTAACACGATGATCGGCAGCAGTTTGCAAGACCCGTTCGATCCGCACAGCTCGCTTACCCATAGCGCCTGCGGAGCGCCAGGGGGGGCGGAAGCCGCCTTCGCCCCCACATCCCATGAGGAACTCATGGACCGCGCCGTCGAGGGCGCCGTGGTGCGGGCCGTCTTCGGCGGCAATGACCTGGCGCGTCGGCGCTTTCTGCAGATCGTCGGCGCCGGCGCGGCGGCGCAAATTTTTCGCGCGGTCTTTCCCTTCGACGGCGCCAAGGCGCTGGCGCAGGAAAAGGTGAAGGGAATCGAGAAGCGCGACCTCAGCGTCGCCTTCATCCCCATCACCTGCGCCACGCCGATCATCATGGCGGAGCCGATGGGCTTCTACGCCAAGCACGGCCTCAACGTCAAGGTGCGGCGGGCCGCCGGTTGGGCGATGGTGCGCGACTGGGCCATCAACAAGGAGGTGGACGCGGCGCACATGCTCAGCCCGATGCCCCTCTCCATCACCCTGGGGGCGGGATCGCAGAAGGTGCCCTACTTCATGCCGGCGGTGGAAAACATCAACGGCCAGGCGATCACCCTGCACAAGCAGCATAAGGGGGTAAAGACCGCCCAGGACATGAAAGGGTTCCGCTTCTGCGTGCCGTTCCGCTACTCGATGCACAACTACCTGCTGCGCTACTTCCTTGCCGAGAGGGGCATCCATCCCGACAAGGACGTGCAAATCCGGGTCGTGCCGCCGCCGGAGATGGTCGCCAATCTGAAGGCGGGGAACGTCGATGGCTACCTGGCGCCCGATCCGTTCAATCAGCGGGCGGTCTACGAAAACGCCGGCTTCATCTACATGCTCTCGAAGGACATCTGGCCGGGGCATCCGTGCTGCGCCTTCGCCATCTCGCAGGAGTTCGCCACCACCTACCCGAAGACCTTCTTGGCCCTCTTCAAGTCCATCGTGGATGCTACCCACTTCGCTTCCAAGCCGGAAAACCGCAAGGCCATCGCCAAGGCGATCGCGCCGAGGAACTACCTGAATCAACCGGTGATCGTCTTGGAGCAGGTGCTGACCGGGCGCTTTGCCGATGGCCTCGGCAACATCAAGTATGTCCCCGATCGCATCGATTTCGATCCCTTCCCCTGGCACTCGATGGCGGTCTGGATTTTGACCCAGATGAAGCGCTGGAAGCATGTCGACAGCGACTTCGATTACAAGCAGGTGGCGGAGCAGGTCTACCTCGCCGCGGAGTGCGACAAGCTCTCCAAAGAGCTGGGCTACGCCGCGCACGGCCAGACCTACAGCTCGCATACCATCATGGGAAAGGTCTTTGATCCCGCCGCGCCTGAGGCCTATGTCAATAGTTTCGCCATTCGCAATGTCTAGGAGAGGGGGAGCATGGCTGAGCCAACGCCTGGTATCCAGAGCCCCGGAGGGAGGCACGCCCTTGTCATCTCTCTGTTCCTGTTCGGCATTTTCCTCCTGGCATGGCATCTCGCCACGCTGCGACCCGCCTTCAACCCCAAAGGGCTGAGCGACGAGCAGCTCACGACCATGGAGTTCAATGGCGACATCATCCGCACCGAGGAGGGGAGCTACATCTACGACCCCAAGAAGGCGCGGGGCCTGCCCGGCCCCTGGGCGGTGGCGCGCAAGAGCGTGGAAGAGTTCGGCGAAGCGTTCCAGAAGAAAGGGACCAACGACCACGGCATCGCGTATCTGATCCGCTACACCGTGCTGCGCTTCGCCGCCGGGTTTCTCTCCGCGTCGCTGGTGGCGGCCTGCCTCGGCGTGCTCATCGGCTTGTCAGCGACCCTGTACCGCGCCCTGAACCCGTTCATCCAGGTCCTCAAGCCGATCTCGCCGCTGGCCTGGATGCCCTTGCTGCTCTACAGCGTGCAAGACCCGACCATGACGGCGATCCTGGTGGTGTTCATGGCGTCGCTCTGGCCCACCGTGGCCAACACGGCCTTTGGGGTGAGCGCCCTGCGTCGTGACTACCTGCAGGTCGCCAGGCTCCTGCAGCTCACGTGGTCGCGACGGCTCGTCAAGGTCGTCCTGCCCGCGGCGGCGCCGGCCATTGTGGCCGGCCTGCGCATCTCCTTCGGCAGCGCCCTGGTCGCCGTGGTGCCGGCGGAGATGCTGCTGGGCGAGCTCGGCGTCGGCTACCTGACCTGGATCGAGTGGAACAACCTGGATATCGCGGGGGTGATCTTCGCCATTCTGGTGGTCGGCGGCGTCGGCGTGCTGATGGACCTGGGCTTCACTCGCCTGGCGCGATTCGTAACCTACGCGGAATAGGGGGAGACATGGCGTTCCTGAGCGTTGAACAGGTGGCGAAGTATTTCCCGCTCTCGGAGGCCGCGTCGGCGGCGGGTCGGCAGGCGACCTTCTGCGTCTTCCGCGACGTTGACGTGCGCATCGCCAAGGGTGAGTTCGTCACCGTCATCGGTCACTCCGGCTGCGGCAAGAGCACGCTGCTGAACATCATTGCCGGCTTCGAAGAGGCGTCGTCCGGCGGCGTCATCCTGGACGGCAAGGAGGTGACCGAGCCGGGGCTGGACCGCATGGTGGTGTTCCAGAGTTTTGCCCTCATGCCGTGGTTGTCGGCCTTTGACAACGTGCGCCTGGCGGTGCGGGCGGCGCGACCCGCGTGGTCCAAAGCCGAGGTGGCGCAGCACACGCAGCGCTACATCGACATGATGGGGCTGAACGGGGCGGAGCGGAAGAAACCGGTCTTCCTCTCCGGCGGCATGCGGCAGCGCGTCGGCTTGGCCCGTGCCTTCGCGGTGACGCCGAAGGTCTTGCTGCTGGATGAGCCGTTCGCCCAGATCGATGCCCTCACCCGCGGCGTCATCCAAGAGGAGCTGGTGCGGATGTGGACCGCGATGCGGAACACCGTCTTCATGGTCACCCACGACGTGGACGAGGCCATCCTCCTCTCCGACCGCATTGCCCTGATGACGAATGGGCCGGAAGCCCGGCTGGCCGAGTGCATCGAGGTGGACATCCCACGGCCGCGAAGCCGCGAAGCCATGATCGATACGCCGCAGTACGCGCGGCTGCGCAACTACATCCTGCATTTCCTCATGCAGGGAGCGCATCACCTGCCGGAACGAAACGGGCTCGGCGCAATGAACGGCGGCGGGCCGCTCGGCGTCGCCTCGCCTGGTCGCCCGCTTCCCCGCCGCCGGAGCGCGGCGGTGCCGTAACCACCCTACCAGAAGATCAGAGAGGAGGACTCGACGATGATCAGCCGCCAAGAGGCCACGACCAGGATACTCGAGGTCAAGAAAGCCAAGGGACTTACCTTCGCCCAGATCGCCGAGGCGGTCGGCCGTCACCAGGTGTGGGTGGCCGCCGCGTTGCTGGGGCAAGCCAGCATGTCGGCCGATGAGGCGCATGCCGCCGCCGCGGCCCTGGGGCTGGAGCCGGAGGTGGCGGCGGCCTTGCAAGAGATTCCCACCAAGGGTTCACAGGAGAGCGCCGTGCCCGTGGATCCGCTCGTCTATCGGTTTCACGAGATCACCCAGGTGTATGGGAGCAGCATAAAGGCCATTATCCACGAGCTCTTCGGGGATGGCATCATGAGCGCCATCGACTTCGAGATCGATATCCAAAGGAAGGAAGACCCCAAAGGCGATCGCGTCGTCGTCACCTACAGCGGCAAGTTCCTCCCCTATCGGAAGTGGTAAAACGTCTCGCCGCCGCCACCACCACACCTAGGCGGGACCCTGCGCGCGGCCTCCCACGCGCCGTGTGGGGGATACTCGAGGCACACTACCCGCGCGGCTCCCCAGACGGCTCCTCTGACGGGGCGTCGCACGAGGGGAGAGGAGCGGCGCTGCGGCGCAGGGCGTGGCGCACCATCAGCCAGCCGGCCAGGAAGAGCACCACGCCCTCGATGGAGAAGAAGAGGAGCTGCAGGAAGCTCTCGACGTAGGGGAAGATGAAGGAGACGACGATGAGCCCAAGCAGGGACAGGAGCTGGATGGTGCGCCCGACGTAGTAGAGGAGCCCGGGTCTCCGGCTGGCCAGTGGAGGCATCGTGGGGGGCGCGCCCTCCGGTTGCTCTGGCTGCTGCGGCGGCACGGTGTCACACCCGCTCGAAGGGATCGAAGAGCTTCTTGTACTCCTCCAGCGCGTAACGGTCGGTCATTCCCGCCAGGTAATCGCAGACGACCGTATGCAAGGCGTCCTCCTCCAGGCGCTGCTTGATGTTCGGCGGCAACTGCTCGGGGTTGGCGATGTAGGCCTCGAAGAGCTGCCGCAGGATGCGGCCCGCCTTCTCCCCCATGCGCACGACGCGGAAGTGCTGGTACATGTTGCGGTAGAGAAACTCCTTGAGACACTGGGCCTTGCTCTGCATCTCGGGGCTGAAGCCGGCGATGCGCCGGGAGGCGCCGCGGACATCGTCCACCGTCTCCACGCCGTCAACGACGATCCGGTGGGCCGTCTCCTCCACCAGGTCGGTCGTCAACTCATTGATGAGGCGGCGCACGGTCTGATGCTGGATGACGCGCGGCGGCTGGCCGAGCAGGGCGTCAAACGTCGCGCGGTAGGCCTCCTGCCAGAGCTCGACCTCTTCGAGCTGCTCCAGGGTGAGGAGGTTCGATTTCAGCCCATCGTCGATATCATGGTTGTTGTAGGCGATTTCATCGGCGAGGTCGGCGATCTGCGCCTCCAGGCTGGGGTGGGCGTGCGTCGCCGAGAAGTCGGGGTGGTCGTGCACGGGGGCGTGCATGAGGATGCCTTCGCGCGCTTCCCAGGTGAGGTTCAAGCCTGGGAAGTTCGGGTAGCGGTGCTCCAGCACCTCCACCACGCGCAGGCTCTGCCGATTATGTTCGAAGCCCCCGAACTCTTTCATGAGCTCGGCCATCACCCGCTCGCCACAGTGGCCGAACGGCGTATGCCCGAGATCATGGGAGAGCGCCACCGTCTCCGCCAACTCCTCGTTCAGACGCAGCACCCGCGCAATGGTGCGCGAGATCTGCGCCACCTCCATGCTATGGGTGAGCCGGGTGCGGTAGTAATCCCCTTCGTGGTAGACGAAGACCTGCGTCTTGTACTCCAGGCGTCGAAAGGCCGAGCTGTGAACGATGCGGTCACGGTCGCGCTGAAAGGCCGTGCGGTACGGATGCTCCGGCTCCGGGAACTTGCGCCCGCGGGAGGCGCCGCTGTGCACCGCGTACGGGGCCAGGCGCTGCGCCTCGCTCGTCTCGTACTCCTGCCGCGTGAGCATCGGGAGCGTTAGGATCGCCATACTCCTCAACCCTGCGACCCCTTGAGCCGCACCTTCAGCGACTCGATCTTCAACGACAGGTCCATCCCCGCCGCCGCGTCGGGATACGCCTCATTCAGTTCGCTGTAACTCTTCAGCGCCGCCTGAAGGTTGTTCATCTGCTCGTAGCAGCGGGCGATTCCCAACAGCGCCTCGCCCTTGGCGCGCGCGCCGGCTTGCTCGAGGATACGCCGATAGGAGTCGACGGCGGCGTCATATCGCTTTTGGGCGTGCAGGGCGTTCGCCTCGCCGAGCTGCGCCAGCTCCCACAGGGGGTGCTCGCCGGGCTTGAGGTCCTGGGCTAGGGCGCGGTAGATCTCCGCACCCTGTTCGTAGTTCCCCCGTTCCACCTCGAGACTGGCGAGGGAGAAGCGCGCCAGCGTCGCCATCGGCAGCGAGCTGTACATGGCGCTGAGGGTGCGCAGCTTCTGGGCGGCTGCCTCCCACACCTCGCCGGCGTTCTCTTTCTTGCCCTCGTCATTCCCGCCCGCGTCATTCAGCGTGGCGAGCACGGCGCTGTAAGCACTTGCGGCGCGGGCGGCGCGTGCCTCGCGGTAGCGACGCACCCCCGTCACCGCCAGGGCCGCCGCCAGCACCACGACGATGCCGACGAGCACCGCGCGGTTATGCCGGCGCACAAAGAGCTCGGCGCGCGTGTAGGCGCTCAGAAACTCGTCGGGCTCCTTCAATAACGTCTTCCGTGTCTTTCGTCGAGTTCTCGCCAATGTGCGTGTCCTCTCTACCTGGAAGTTCGTCGTACGCTAGCACTTCATCAGGTGATTTTCAAGCCACCGACCCCTGGCCCTGTCGCGCCGCGCGACGCACACCGCGCCCCGACGGGGCGCTAGGCGCCGTCGCGGCGCCGGTAGACCTCGATGCCATCGAAACGCAGGTGCGGCGTCGGCGGCTGCGGGTCAACGTCCTGGTCCCACCGGTAGATGCTGCGCGGCGCGGCCGGCACCACCACCCCCACCTTCACGTAGTGCTCCCGAAGGTACCGCACGAGCCACGCAAAGATGCGCTTCGGCGACCTCTCCCGCACCAGCCACGAGGTCCAGACCTTGACGAAGACGATGTAGCGCGGCGCCGCGGCCTCGATCTCGCGGATCATCTCCTCCTGCATGCGCCGGGCGAAGGGGTAGTCCTGCATGAGGGCGTAAAGATGAATGTAGCCCGTGGCCGAGAGCCGGTCGGCGTAAAAGTAAATCTGCGGCTCCGATCCGAGGACGGCGATGCGGTCCTCCTTCGTGGTGCGCGCCTTGATGTAGTCGGCGATGACGAGCGACTCCGGGAAGGGGTTGAGGCCGTAAGTGGCTCGCGTCGCCTCCTGGGGAGTCACGGCGAAGAGGTAGCGCCGTTCGTTCACGACCCCTTGCAGCAGGGCCAGCAGCATGATGCCGACGCCGATCGCGCGCGCGGCGTTCGGCGGGAGGCGACGCCGCAGCGCGGCCTGGCGCCCCGCCAAGCGCTGCAGGGCGCGAACCCCCAGGCCGACAAGCAGTGCGGCGGCCGGCAGCAGGAGAACGAAGTAGTGCGGCCGGAAGAAGTAGCCGGGAGTCGTCGCCAGAAAGGAGGCGATGACGACGAGCCACATGGTGCGTGCCGAGCGCCAGGCGCAAGGCCACGCCAGCGACACCAGGCCGACGCCCGCCAATCCCCAGAGCAGCGGCGCCGCCGCCACGATGCGGCCGCCGTTGCTCTGGAGCTGCCGCGCTCCCACCGCCAGCGGCAGGGAGACGACATACTCCTTGGCATAGGTGAAGGTCCAGAACCAGAACTTCTCGAATGCCCCGGTCAGCCAGAGAGCGACACAGGTCCCCAGGAGGGGAAGGCTGGCCGTGGCGGCGACGAGCGCCGCCTGCCGCAGCCGACGTTTCCCCGGCGAGTCTGCATAGGTGATCAGCGGCAGGGCAATGCCGAGGAGAACAAAGAGGAAGCCGGGCTGCTTCATGAGGAAGCCAAGGCCTAGGAGCAGGCCGCTCAGCGCTATCGCAGAAGCCTTGCCGGACTCCATGCCGCGCAGCAACAGGAGCAAGCCTGCCAGCGCCGGCAGGACGACGAAGTGCTCCGCCTGGGCAAAGATGCCTTGCACCGACCTGCTCAACGACAGCAGCGCGAAGCTCGCCGCAGCCAGAAGGCCGATCTCTTCGTCAAAGAGACGCCGACCCAAGCGCCAAAGGAGCAGGGTGGTCCCCGCATTGATCAGAAGCAAGCCAAGGTGAATGCCGACCAGGGTCTGGCCGAAGAGGCCCATGATGAGGGCGTAGGCGAAGTAAACGCCGGGCAGCTTGTACTGGTAGGCCAGCGTGTAAGGGGGGTAGCCTTTCAGGAGGAGCTGCGCCATGTAGGCGTTCTCCCCCTCGTCGCGCTCCATCGGCGCCTCGAGAAGCCGCGTGCGGATCAGCGCCGCGCCGAGAAGAATCGCCGCCATGATCAGCCAGGGCGCCAGGCGGGCGAACCGCGCCCGGTATCGAATTATGCGCGACCCTTGCACGGCGAACCCCGGTGGCTTGTCAAACTCTGGTGAGGGCGCATCGCACGCGTCTCGAAACAAATGGTGTCGCCCGATGGCCCGGCTTATCGACCCTCATCCCTGCCATGGAACCCCCTGTCGTCTACTCGGTGAGGAAAGGAGTTGATGTGGGGGATGCTGCCGCGCCGGACGACAACCTCCTGGTGGCGCGCTGCCTGGCGGGAGACGCCACGGCGTACGAGCCTCTCGTTCGACGCCACCAGGCGGGCGTGCAGCGCCTGGTGCGCCGCTACCTCGGGCGCGATGACGAGGCGGTGGATGACATGGCGCAGGAAGTCTTCGTGAAGGCCTACTACTCGCTCGACAGCTTTCATGGTCGCTCCAGCTTCACGAGCTGGCTCTACCGCATCACCGTCAACCAGTGCCTCGACGAGCTGAAGCGCCGGCGGCGCAGCGCCAGGCGTTTGCAGGAGACCGCGGCGGAGCTCGTCCCTCACGGCCCCTCCACAGTGGCGAACGCGCCGGAGGGTGAAGGTCCGCCGGCGCCGCATCCCGACCCAGCGCCGCCGTTCGAGGGAGCCCTGCGGGAGGCGATCGAGCACCTGCCGCTGCCGCAACGCAGCGTTGTCATTCTAAAGGAACTCGAGCAGCTCAGCTATCAGGACGTGGCGGCGGCCCTGCGCACCTCGGTGGGCACCGTGAAGTCCCGGCTGGCGCGCGCACGCGCCACGCTGCGCCGCCGCTTGGAGCCGCTGCTGCACCATCGACAAGGCCATACCCCATGACCTGCCGCACCTGTCGCACCTCCTTCGCTGACTACCTCGGGGGCGTCCTGCCGCCGCGGCGCGCCGCCAAGCTCGAGGCGCACGTGGCGCGCTGCGCCGCCTGCGCCGCCGGCTTGGAGGAGGAACGGCGCCTCACCGAGGCCCTCCGCAGTCTGGTCGACCAGCCGCTCCCCGGTCGTGACCTGTGGCCCGCCATCGCGGCGCGGCTGGCGCGCGAGCGACGCGTTGAGTCAGCGCGCAGCGTTTGGGATGCTCTCTTCAGTCTCGGCCTGCGGCTGGTCCCCGCCTGCGCGGCCGTGCTGCTCCTGAGCCTCGGCCTCTCCCTTTACCAGGCCGGGCGCCTGCAGCGCTCCACGCTGAGCCTGCGCAGGGACCTCCAGGCGGCCCCCGCCACCATCGTGGCAAGCCTGCAGGAGCCGACGGCGAACGACCTCGTGAGCTGGCTCACGGTTGAGAAGGACTGATTATGGACAACGCTTCCCCCACCACTCCGGGCCTGCCCCCGCCACCGCGTCGGGCACGCGGCAAGGCCCTCCTGGTGCTCCTCGGGGTCTTCGCGCTGGGGCTGGGGAGCGGCCTGGTGCTGGATCGGGCATGGGTGGCGCGCCGGAACGCGGAGCTCCTCCCGGGGCCGCCATTCTTCCTGCGGCAGGCGGATGCCATGCACACCTTGATGGAGCAGCTCCACCTCAGCCCCGAGCAGCGGGCGCGCGTCGGCTCGGCCATCGAGCGCGGCGTGGAACGGTTCCGCGCCATGCGCCAGAACGTCCGCCCCGAGTTCTTCACGATCATGGAGGAGACGCGCGCAGCCATCGAGGCGGAGCTGACGCCCGAGCAGCGCGAGCGCTTCCGCCGCGACACGGCGCCCTTCATGCGCCACCGCACGCGCTGGATGGAACGCCATCACCGCGAAATGGGGATGGGCCCCGGCGGCATGGGCGGCATGCGCCAACGGATGGGCATGCCTCCCGGCAGCGAACGCGAATCTGGGCCGGCGGCCGGTCCACCATCTCTCCCAACTCCTGAATCCAGAGGAGCACCTGTCGAGGAACCCTCAACCCGGCCCGACACGCCGACCCGTAGCAAGTGAGGCTTTCCATAAGAGTCACGACGTCGTACAGCCGGTCCTTGCGGCTGACCGCCACTCAGGCAGAACGCGACACAAGGCGCGTGTCAGGAAGATCGCTTCACCCGACACCTCGACCTTTGCGACACCGGTGAAGGAGAGATGCCATGCGTACGACGGGCGCGGTTTTGGCTGCGGGATGGTGGCCGGTGGCTGGGGCGGTCCGGACATGATGAGGCCAGGCATGTTGGGAGCGGGGATGGGAGGTTTCGGCATGGGCGGCTGGGGCTTCGGCGGCGGTCTGAACCTCACCGACCAGCAGCAGCACGACCTTCAGCAGCTTCATGATACCCATCGCACCGCTATGATCCAGATGTGGGAGCAGTTCTCCGACGCGCAACGGGCCATGGAAGACTTGCTCCTCCGCGACAATCCCGACCAGACGACCGTCACGGCCGGAATTGCCGAGGTCAACCGCCTGCGCGACAAGCTGGCGACCTCACACGTCAACACCTGCCTTCAGGTGTTGCAAACGATCCTGACGCCTGAGCAGCGCGCGCGACTCCATGAGCGCCGCCAGGCGTGGCATGATCAGCGAGGAGTAAATGAATCGGCAGTCTGCGGCTTCGAGAGCCACTCTGCCGCCCCCTGAATGTGGAGGAACCTCTGTCGAAGAACCCTCAACCCGGCCCGACACGCCGACCCGTAGCCAGTGAGGCTTCCCGCCTCCGTCAGCAGATGCGGCGGCGCCTTGATGCGGCTGACCGCCAGTTACGAGAAACGAGTCGCCAGGCGGGTGCCGGAACAATCACTTGCGCCGCCACTCCGACCCGTGTGACTTAACCGAAGGAGAGAAACGATGCAGACGACAAAGAAAACCCAGAGCACCAGTGGACGCTGGCTTGTCATCGGCCTGGCCGCCCTGCTCATCCTTGGTGTGGCCACCTACGCCAGCGCCCAGCGCGGCGGTCGCGGCTATGGCTACGGCATGATGGGCGGTGGCATGGGCGGTCCGGGCATGATGGGTGGTGGCTCCGGTGGCCGGGCCATGATGGGTGGTGGCATGGGCGGTCCGGGCATGATGGGGCCGGGCATGATGGGCGGCGGGGGCTTCGGCGGCCTTAACCTCACCGACGAGCAGCGCCAGGCTCTCGACGATCTCCGTACCAGCCAGCTCACCGCCATGACTCAGACCCGGCAGCAGCTTTCCGACGCCCAACAGGCCCTGCAGGAGCTGCTCCTGGCCGAAACTCCCGACCAGGCGGCCATCGACGCCGCTGTCACCGAGGTCAGCCGCTTGCGCACCGAGCTGATGCGCGCCCAGATCAACGCGCGGCTGCGTATCCTGCGGGAGATCCTGACCCCTGAGCAGCGCACGGAACTCCGTGAGCGCCGCCAGGAGTGGCTCGACGAGTATGCGACCCAGGAAGCCGTCCCCGGCCGGCGCGGCGGGGGCCCTGGCTTCGGCATGGGGCATATGGGTGGCGGCCCCGGCTGGATGCACGGCTTCTGAACCGGCGCCACGCCGCTTCCAGGAGGCGCTTTGAAGAGCGCCAGACGCAACAAGGCAGCCGCACCGGCTGCCTTGTTGCGTTTCGCTCGCCGCCGCGCAGCGGCAGCCTCGCCGAGGAGGGATCCGAAGAGCCTCAGGGGGAGACTGGGAACGGGAGCTACCGGGCGCCCTTCGGACCAATGCAGACTGCGTAGCCCCTCTCCCCGCCGGTCTACTTGGCGTTCAGGTCATACACTTTATCCAGCTCGCTGTTGGGCACGTCGAAGACCATCTTGTTCGTGGGGATCGGCTCCACCTTCATGAACTCCGGCAGGTGGTCCGCGGCGCGGGTGTAACCGGCGTCGCGGTTGAAGGCCCACTCGTCCTGCAGAATCTCCCAGCCCATGTTGCGCAGGTCATCCTTGCTGATGGTCTCGCCCAGGCAGGCGCTGTAGAAACCGGCGATCGCCTCCATCGGCGGCTCCTGGAACTGACAAAAGCCGCTGGAGTCGACCACGGCGTTGTAGATCTGCGACTCGCGCGACTTCACGGCCAGCCCTTCCCAGCTCTTCGTGCCGCCGAACACCAGGCCGGCGGTGTGGTCCGCTCCCATCGGGCTGGTGCAGTAAGTGATGCCGGTGGCGCGCAGAGTCCGCGGCTCCCAGGCGGGCACGGCCTGCCCCTTGACGACCGGGATGCGCTCGACGTTGAAGGCCCGCCCGGTGACCGCCGCGCCGCTGCCGATAATGCGCCCCAGCGGCGTGCCCTTCTCCATCTCCGCAAAGAGGTTGCGCATACCGGCCACGTCGCCGAACGGCAGCACGCCGCCGTCCATGGCCACCGCGATGGCCGCCCCGGTCTCGATGGTGTCCATCCCCAGCTCGTCGCAGAGGCGGTCGAACTCGGCGATGGCGTCGAGGTCATCAACGCCGCAGTTGGCGCCGAGGAGCGCCAGAGTCTCGAACTCGAGGGCCGAGGTGACGTACTCCTTCTTCTCGTTGTAGATGGTGTTCGAGCACTGCACGATGCAGCCGGCCAGGCAGTTGTGCATGCCGCCGCCGCGCGTCTCGAAGGTGGCGAAGATGGCGTCGGCGTTGATCTTGCTGTGCCCCTCGAAGGAGCCGCTGCGGCGGTTGCGGGTGGGCAGGTTGCCCCACTCGCTCGCCATGTCCACGACGATGGCGGTGCCCTTGGCGTAAGCGTTCTTCTTGCCGCGCCAAGTGGTGACGAAGTCGCTGATCTTCTTCCGGTAGTCGTCATTCTCCTCGGCCTTCAGGGCGATGGTGCCATGGTCGTCGATGATGACGGCCTTCAGGCCCTTCGTTCCCATCACCGCGCCGAGGCCGCCGCGCGCTGCGTGGCGGGTGGGGTAGCGGTTGTCGAGGTCGGTGATGGCGACGCTGGCGTTGCCGTAGCCCAGCTCGCCGGCGGGACCGACCATAAGGAAGGCGGCGCGCTTGTCGGCGTTCTTGCCGAGCTGCTCGGCGCAGGCGTAAGTGCGCATGAGGCGCAGCTCATCGGCGCGGATCAGTTCGGGACCCTTGGAGGTGATGGTGAGGACGTAGGTCCCCCGATCCTTCGTGCGCCCCTCGACGATCACCGCCCGGTAGCCGAGGCGCCGCAGCTTCTGGCCGAACTGTCCGCCGGCGTTCGCCTCCTTGATGCCGTTCGTCAGCGGGCTCTTGCCACCGACGGAGGTGCGCCCCGAGGTCGGGGCCGCCGTGCCGGTGAGGACGCCGGGCGCCAGGATGAGCTTGTTGAACTCCCCCATCGGATCGCAGTTCCCCGGCACCTCCCTGCGCAGAATCTTGGCGCTGAGGCCGCGACCACCGAAGCGTTCCCACTCCTTCGGGAATTCATCCTCGCGCACCGTGTGGTCCGTCATGTTGACTCGCAGCAGCTTAGCCATGGCATCACCCTTTCAGTTCGCGTTCGGCCGAAGCCGCGCCGCCCTGTGAACATTGCCAACGGTGCCCACCCCAGACGCTCCTCCCCGGCCTGCGGAACTCGCCGACCAGCCCGCCTTGCGTCCCCCGTCTCCCCAGACCAGCTCCGAGCGCAAACCCAGCTCAGCCGGCGAGCTGCGCGGCTCTCTGGGGTAGATTCCGCACCCGCTCCGGATGGGTATAGATATTGAATGCCTCGCCGCGCAGAAAACCGATGAGGGTCAGGTTCGATTGCAACGCCAGCTCGACGGCCAGGCTGGTCGGCGCGGAGACCGCCGCGATCACCGGGATGCGCGCCATGAGAGCCTTCTGCACGATCTCGAAGCTGATCCGCCCGCTCACCATGAGGAGGCAGGAATCGAGGGGGAGGCGATCCCGCAGCAGCATCGAGCCGATCACCTTGTCGACCGCGTTGTGGCGCCCCACGTCCTCGCGCAGGAGAAGGAGCCGCCCGGCACTCGTGAAGAGCGCCGCCGCGTGCAGCCCGCCGGTCTGCGCGAAGAGTTCCTGCGCCTGACGCATCCGGCGGTCCAGCAGCCGCAGCGTGCGCGCCTCGAGGCAGGTGGCGGAGGTCACGGGGGGCGCCGTGGTCATCACCGCCTCGATGCTGGTCTTGCCGCACACCCCGCAGCTCGACGAGGTGTAGAAGTGGCGGTGCAGCCGTAGCAGGTCCGGACGCCGCTCCATTGCGGTGGCGAGGCTGACGCTGTTGCGCTGCTCAGGATCCTCGCTGGACTGACAGAAGGAGAGGGCAACGAGATCATCGACCCCCTTCAAGATGCCCTCGCCAAAGAGGAAGCCGACCGCCAGTTCATCGTCATGTCCCGGCGTGCGCATGGTGATCGAGACCGTCTCCCCATCGAGGCGAATCTCAAGGGGTTCCTCGACGACGAGGGAATCGGGCGCGGCGTTGCTGGTGGAGCGCTCGACGTGCAGCAGCGCTCCTGGCGTAGCGCCCGCCGCGCGCCGCGGCGCCGGCCCTTGCGCCTCCTGACGCTGTCGCACGATGTCGCGCATGCTGCTCCCTGCGCCGTGGGCGTGCTATCCCGCGCCTCTCCCGTGACAAGCCGCCGCCGGCCCCCCTTGCCCCTATTATGCGGTGCTTGCCGCCGTTCTGGCAACCTTGCGCAGCCTCACCGCCGACACCTTGTACTCCGGGCACTTGGTGACGCCGTCGGCATGCTGGCTGGTGAGGATGTTCGTGCGCACCTCGGGGAAATGGAAGGACATGAAGACCTCGCCCGGCGCCACGCGGCGGGAGACGACCGCCGGCGCCCTGACGCTTCCCCGGCGGCTCTCGATCTCCAGGAGGTCACCCGCCTCGATCTCCAGGAGACGCGCGTCGCGCGGGTGAATCTCGATGCCGTCGAAGGCCTGCAGCTCGAGGTTGCCGGTGCGGCGGGTCATCGTCGCCGAGTTGTAGTGGTAGAGCTGCCGTCCGGTCACGAGGAGGTAGGGATACTCCTCATCCGGCTCCTCCTCCGGCGGATTGAAGTCGGCGATCGCCAGGTTGGCTTTGCCCGATGGGGTGCGGAAGTGCTGCTCGTAGAGAATCTCGGTGTCCGGCGCTGTGGGAGTGAGGACGGGCCACTGCAGCCCCTTGCGCTCCAGCCGGGCGAGGGAGACGCCGGCGAGGTCCGGGCTAAGGGAGGCTACCTCCTCCATCACCGCCGCGGCGTCGGCGTAGCGCATCGGATAACCCATGGCCTCGGCGAGGAGCATGATGATGTCGCCATCCGCCTTGGCGTTGCCGACCGGCTCGATCACCCTGCGCACCATCTGGATGCGCCGCTCGGCGTTCGTAAAGGTGCCGCTCTTCTCGAGGAAACTCGACCCCGGCAGCACGACGTGCGCGTACTTCGCCGTCTCGTTCAGGAAGATGTCCTGCACCACCAGGAACTCGAGGCCCTCCAGGGCCTTGATGACGTGCAGGGTGTTCGGATCGGTCTGCGCCACGTCCTCCGCCATGATGTACATCGACTTCAGCGTGCCGGCGATGGCGGCGTTGAACATGTCGGGAATCATGTGGCCCGGCTGGCGCTTCATGCTGACGCCCCAGGCGCGCTCGTAGCGCTGCATGACCTCCTCGTCCGCCACCTTCTGGTACATGGTGAGGGTGCTGGGGAGGGCCCCCATGTCGCTGGCGCCCTGCACGTTGTTCTGGCCGCGCAGCGGGTTGACGCCGCCCCCCGGCTTGCCGAGGTTGCCGGTGAGGATGGCGAGGTTCGTAAGCGCCCGCACGCCGTCGCTGCCGTGGCTGTGCTCGGTAATGCCGAGGCCGTAGAAGATGCCGGCGGCGCCGCGCGTGGCATAGAGCCGCGCCGCCTTGCGCAACGTCTCGGCGGGCACGCCGGAAACACGCTCAACGTACTCCGGGGTGAACTTCTGGATGTGCCCGAGGAAGTGTTCGAACCCCTCGACGCGCTGCTCGAGGAACTCCTCGTCGGCCAGCCCCTCGTTGACGATGACGTGCGCCAGGCCGTTGAAGACCGCCACGTTTGTCCCCGGCTTGAGCTGCACGAAGACGTCCGCCCAGCGCCTCAGCTCGATGGCGCGCGGATCGAGGACGATGAGCGCCGCGCCCCGGAAGACCGCCTGCTTGATGCGGGCGCCCACCACGGGATGCGCCTCGGTGGGGTTGGCGCCGGTCACCAGGATGCAGTCGCTGCGGTCGATGTCCACGAAGGAGTTCGTGCCGCCGCTCAGGCCGAGGGAGGCGTTCAGCCCGTAGGCCGAGGGCGAGTGGCAGACGCGCGAGCAGTTGTCGATGTTGTGCGTGCCCAGCGCCGCCCGGGTGAACTTCTGCATCAGGAAGTTCTCCTCGTTCGTGCAGCGCGACGAGGAGATGACAGCGATGGCGTCCGGACCGTGTTCGGCCTTAATACGCTTCCAGTGCGAGGCGATGAGGGCGATGGCCTCCTCCCAGGTGGCGGTCTCGAACCTGCCGTGGCGCTTGATGAGGGGATCGGTGAGACGATCGGGCGAGTGCGCGAACTGGTGCGCGAAGCGTCCCTTCACGCAGGTGTGGCCGCGGTTCGCCGGGCCGTCCATGGCCGGCTCGATGGCGATCACCCGCTCGTCGCGCACCTGCACGTCGAGGCTGCAGCCGACGCCGCAGTACGAGCAGGTGGTGGTGACCGTGCGGTCGATGCGCGGCGAGTCGCGGAAGGCCTCCTCCGTCAAGGCATTGGTGGGGCAGGTGGAGACGCAGGCGCCGCAGCTCACGCAGTCCGAGGTCTGGAACGGCTCATCGAACCCCGCCGCAATCTTCGTCTCGAAGCCGCGCCCGCTGTAGGTGAGGGCGAAGGTCCCCTGCAGCTCATCGCAGATGCGCACGCAGCGCCCGCAGACGATGCACTCGTTGAGATTCACCTTGATATAAGGGTGGCTGTCATCCGGTGCGTAGCTGTGGCGCGCCCCGGCATAGCGGCTTTCGCGCACCCCCACGTAGTCGGCCACCCGCTTCAGCTCGTTGCGGCCGTCGGCCCGGGCTAGGGCCTCCGGTGGGTAGTCGGAGAGGACCAGCTCGACGATATTGCGCACCGCCTTTTTGACCGTGGGGTCCTGGGTGGAGATCACCATGTTGGGGGCGACCGGGGTGGTGCAGGAGGCGACCGGGTTCTTCGCCCCCTCGAGGCGCACCAGGCAGACGCGGCAGGCGCCGTAGGCTTCCAGGCGCTCGTCGTAGCAGAGCGTCGGCACGTACTGCCCGCGCTCGCGCAGCACCTCCAGAATCGTCTGACCAGGGCGCGCTGCAACCTGCGCGCCATCTATCGTCATGGGAACCGTCTGCATCGAGGTTCACTCCCTACCGCGCGACGGGAACACCGCTGGTGCGCGAAAGCACCCCTCCTCCGCCACCGCCTCAGGACACCAGCAGCTCCTCCCGGAAATGCCGCATGATGCTCTGGATCGGCGCCGGGATGCCGCCGCCGTGGGCGCAAAGGCTGCCGAGGCGCATCGTGTCGCAGAGATCGTCGAGGAGCTGGAGGTCGCCCTGCCGCCCCTGGCCGGCCAGGAACTTCTCCGCCAGCTCGACGCCGCGCCGCGAGCCAATGCGGCAGGGGAAGCACTTGCCGCAGGACTCCTGCTCGCAGAAGAAGAAGAGGTGCCGCGCCACCTCGCGCATGTCCATCGAGGTGTCGAAGGCGACGATGCCGCCGTGCCCGAGGAGGCCGCCCACCGCGTCCAGCTCCTCAAACCCGAGACGGGTGTCGAGGAGGCTGGCTGGGATGATGCCGCCAAGCGGTCCGCCGATCTGCAAGGCTTTCAGCTCCCTGCCCTCCTTCAGGCCGCCGCCGATCTCTTCGACGATGCTGCGCAGGGTGACCCCCAGCGGCACCTCGTAGAGACCCGGGCGCTCGAACAGTTCGTTGAGCGAGATCGCCTTCGTGCCGCGGCTGCGGTTATGGCCGATGGCGGCGTACGCCCCGCCGCCGTTGGCGAGAATCCACGGGACCGTCTGCAGGGTCTCGACGTTATTGACCACCGTCGGCTTGCCGTAGAGGCCCTGCTGCGTCGGGAAGGGGGGACGCGCCGAAACCATGCCGCGCACCCCCTCGATGGAGCGCAGCATCGCCGTCTCCTCGCCGCAGATGTAGGAGCCGGCCCCCTCGACGACGCTCACCTCGAAGTTGAATCCACTCCCCTGGATGTTGCGGCCCAGCAGCCCCGCCGCGCTGGCGTCCTCGACCGCCTGCGCCAGGCTGCGGATCGCCGCCGGGTACTCCGCCCGCACATAGACGTAGCCGCGCTCCGCGCCGATGGCGAAGCCGCACAGGGCCATGCCTTCGAGGATGCTGTGCGGGTCCTGCTCCATCAGGTACTTGTCGATGTAGGCGCCGGGGTCCCCCTCGTCGCCGTTGCAGCAGACGTACTTCGGCGTCGCCGGTTCGGCGGCGCAGACCTTCCACTTGGTGCCGGTGGGGAAGCCGGCGCCGCCGCGGCCGCGAAGCTGCGAGGCGACCACCTGGTCGATCACCTGGGTGGGAGTCATGCGAGCGAGGGCGAAGAGCAGGGCGTCGTAGACGCCGCGGACGCGCGCCTCGGCCAGACGCGGCGCGCCGCCGCCGAGGAGGTTGCGGAGCACGATGGGCTGCTCCGCCGTGCAGCCGAGCGCCAGCGGGACGGACTCCGCCGGCTCGCCGCCGGCGCGTAGGTCGTCGACCAGCGCCCGCACCGATTCCTCGTCCATGCCACCGTACACGCTGTCGTTGACGCGCACCGACGGAGAGACGTTGCACAGCCCCAGGCAGTAGACCGGCTCCAGCGTGGCGAAACCGTCCGCGCTCGTCTCGCCCAGTTTCACCCCCAGCGCCTGCTCCAGGCTTCTCACGGTGCGCTCGCAGCCGGAGGCGAGGCAAGCGGTTCCCTGGCACACCCGCACGTGGTAGCGGCCATGGGGGGTGAACTTCAGGTCGTCGTAGAACGTCGCCACGCCGTAGACGAACGCTTTCGGAACGTAGGTCTCCAGGGCAATCCGCTCGATATCCTCGTTGGTGATCCGCCCGCCGCGCGCTTTCACCTGCCGGAGCTTCACCAGGGTTGACGGCTCCTCCCCGGCGTAGCGCTGGTTGATCCGGACAACGTTCTTGGACATGCACCCTCACCCATCGCGCCCATGGGAGAACCGCCCACCTGGACGACGGACACCCCCGACCCCGACCTCCGCTTGTAGGCTGATTATAGAAACGCCGCCGCCTTCGCTCAAGGGGTAAGCGCCGGGCCGCGCTCTCGCCCGCCGAGAGCGGCGCCGGCGCCGCGGAGCGGGGCGCGGCGCTCGTGCCGCGGCCGCGGTAGTGCGTTTCGCAGCCACAGCAACAGCGTCTCACGGCAAGCCGCCAGCCTTCCTATACTGGCAGGGAAGGTAGAGGCGACGCGGGGAGCGCCGAGCGGCAAACCTTAAGGAGGGCAGGAGATGGACCGCTACGCAGCGGCGCCCGTTCCCACCGAGATCAAGCGGGCGGACACCACAAAGCTCAGGGTGCGGTGGAACGACGGGCATGTGAGTGACTATGGCGGCGCGGCCCTGCGGCGGGCCTGCCGCTGCGCCGGCTGCGTCGATGAGTGGAGCGGGGCGGCGTTGCTCGACCCCAAGACGGTGCCGGAGGACATCTCGGCGGCGAACGTCAGGCTGGTCGGTCGCTACGGCATCAACATCGAGTGGAGCGACGGCCACGCCAGCGGCATCTACGATTTCCGCCGCCTCCGCAGCCTCTGCCCCTGCGAGGCATGCCGGCGGGACAACGCCCTGCCCAGCGCCTCTGAAGCGTGAGCGAGGAGAGCGCGCCCCTCCGCGCCGCCGCCAGGGGGCCCCCGTCCGCCGCGTCACGCCTCTCCGGCCACCCCCTCACCTTCCGCCGGCGCCGTGGCGCGCTCCACGCAGAGCCCCCCGACCAGGGCGCGCCCGACGGCTGCCACGATCCCTGCGGCCAAGAGCACCAGAACATGCCCATGGAGGACGATGAGCCGCACGTACTCTTCCCAGGGGTAGACCTGCGAGGACGTGCCCACCAGCACCCCCAGCCGCAGGCCGATCGCCAGGACGGCGGGGAGGAGCGCCGCGGCGATGATCGGCAGGAGGCCCGGCGAGCCTGACGCCAGCCTCAGCCCCCCCACGAGCACGGCGACGGGGAGGATCTGGCGCGCCGCAATGACGCTCACCGTCTTCCAGACCTCTGCCGCCGTCGTCGAACCGATGATGAACTGGTCCGTCAGATCGAGCAGGCGCAGATCGAAGGAGTTGCCGGGAAGGAAGTAGAGCGCCCAGGCGGCAAGGAGGAGGAGGGAGGCGCGGACTGTTGCCGAGGCGCCGCGCGCCGCGGCCCAGGCGGCGGCAAGGAGCGGCAGCGCCACCAGGTGCGTGGCGTGGTTGATGCTGCTCGAGGTGCCGAGGTAGAAGGCCACCACCCAAAAGGCGAGCCACACCTCGCGGGCCGCCTGCAGGCGCCGGCTGGCAACATCCAGGGGAAGCAGCGCCAAGCCGAGGAACAGCGCCCGCAGCTCCACCCCCAGGGGCAAGGCAACGAGGAGCACCAGGGGCAGACCCAGCAGGGCCGCGGTGGCGCCGTCCCGTACGCAGCCCGGCGCGCCGCGGTGGGCGCGTTGCGAGCGCCAAAGCTGATACGCCAGCGTCACGAGGAAGAGCGCCAGGAGCAGCATCCAGCGCGCGCCGATGCTGACCTCCATGAAGGTGGTGTAGAACTTCAGCCTGCGCACCGCGAGACCCAGCGCGAAGGCGCCGAGCAGGACCAGCCAGGCGGAGCGGCGGCTGCTTCCCCAGGCCACCAGCGGGGCGCCAAGGAGCAGCCAATTGAGGGGATGGTACGGGCTTGGCGCTAGGTACACCACCGCGAACGCGACGACCACCACGGCGAGGTGGAGATACCCCTGCTCGCTCGGCGCCCAGCGTACCAGGGCTCGCCACAGGATGGCGGCGGCGGCGGCAAGCAGGATGAGCGCCAGCGGCACGCCGAAGGGATGAGAGAGGATGAAGTTAGCGCTGAACGGCAAATCATTCGACAGGTAATCGAGGAGGCCAAGCCAGAGCGCCCCTCCCAGGATCACGACGAGCAGGCCGAGGGACGCGAGGAGACGCAAGAGACGCAGCAGCCTGGAAGGTCCCGCCGGGCCGCCGGGCGCGCGGGCAGCGACAGCGAAGAAGGCCGCCCCGAAGATCACCAGCACAAAGGCGAGGATACCCGAAACGGGGGCCGCCTGCTTGCCTAGATGGGCGCGCCGCAGCGCTTGCACCTCCTCCCACGCGGGGGACGGGGCGGCGGCGGAAGCGCCGCCGAAGAGGCGCGCGTAAGCGCGGGCCAGCGACGCTCTCTGCTCGCCGGAGAGCTGCACCAGCTCCACGGCCGGCAGCGCCGGCGTGGGGTAGAACGGCGAAAGGCCCGCCAGCAGCGACAGCGTCGGCGCCCAATCGATCTGCAGCACCCGCAGCGGACCCGTTGCCCTCACCCCGGGCCCCAGCAGCACGAACGGCGTCTCCACCACCAGCTCCGAGGCATCGGTGTGGAACCCTCGGTCATCCATGCCATGCTCGGAGCTGATGAAGACGACGTCCTGCTCGGTTGTGAGGCTAACGAGCTCCCGCACGTAGCCGTCGAGCTGCCGCAGCAGGGAAGGGTACTTCTCCGAGTGGGGCGTCTCCAGGTGACCGAGGTGATCCGCCGAGTAGAACGGCACCACAGCGAGGTCCCAGCGCTCGTTCTTCAGGAAGCGGTACGCCTGCTGGAAGACGTACTCCCCCTCCTCGCGATACTGGGCGAAGAGGAAGTGCTTCGGTCGGTAGGCGCTGAGATCGCTGTACACCCCGTAGGCGAGACGCAGGGAGTTCCCAAAGATGACCACGCGTCCGCCCCGCTGCTGCATCCGGCGGAAGAGGTTCTCCTTGCCGACGGTCGCCGGTTGGAAGTCCTCTAGGAAGGCGAAGAGATCGGCCGGGGCGCCCATAAACAGGGCGTTGGCGCCGGAGATGGAGAGCGGGAAGCCGAGAACCTCGGAGATGCCCCACACCCCCTTCCGCCGCAGGCTGGCAAGGAACGGCATGCGCTCGCTGAAGAGGAAGTCCTTGCGCCCGGAGTCGATGAGGAGGATGAGGAGGCGGCCGGTTCGCGGCAGCGGCGCCGGCTCCCGCGCCAGGGCGGCGGCCGTCTCGTCGCCCTCCCTGCCGGAGAGTGCGCCCCCTCCAAGCAGCGCCGAGCCCGCCACGGCCAGGGCGGCGAACATGAGCATGAGCGCCAAGGCAAAGGCGCCGCCCCGCAGGCTGCGGTTTGTCGGCGCCGCGCCCGCTGGGGTCTCAGGGTGTGTCATGCGTGAGGTCCTGCTCGTGAACAATGCCGCCGCTCAGAGATATGCGGCGCCTGCGCCCCTGGTGGCACGCAACTCCCCTCGTGGGAACGGGCAGAGAAATGAGACACCCCCGATCACAGCACGGGTGGTAGGAGACCTGGTCGCCGCCACCTCACGCCGGCACCCCCGCGCGCCAGCTCCCTGCGCTAGGACGCCCTCGTCAGGGCCTGCCTGAGGAGCTGACGGGCAGCCTCGTACACCGGCTCCACCTGGAGGTGCACCATGCAGCTATGGTGCGAGCATGTCGCCAGGGCGCAGGGAGCGCACTCCACTTCGTGGCGCAGCACGCGCACGCGTTCCGCCGGCAGCGCGGGACGAAAGCGGTTCAGCTCGCCCGGACCGAAGAGCGCCACGGTGGGACGCTGCAAGGCCGCGGCGATGTGCATCGGACCGGTGTCGTTGGTGATGAAGAGGTCCACGCGCTGGAGGAGCGCCACGAGCTGACGCAGCGTCGTGCTGCCGCAGGCGACGACGGCATGCCGCAACCCCTGCTCCAGGAGCGCCGCCGCCAGAGGCGCGTCATCCGGCCCCCCGCTGATGAGGAAATCGCAGGCGAACTCCTCCTGCAGGCGCCGGGCCACCTCGGCGAAGCGCTCCAGGGGCCAGCGATGCGTCAACCGCACGGCGCCCGGCTGCAACCCCACGAGCGGCGCGGCCGGCCGCCTGCCGTGGCGGCTGAGGAACGCCTCGGCCCAGCGCGCCGCTGCGGGATCAGGCTCCAGCCGCGGCAGCTCCTGCGCGTCAACCTTGACCTCGAGGGCTTCGCCGAGGAGGCGGAAGAGCTCCAGCTCGTGGCGCGGGTCGTACTCACGCTCCTCGATGGGATGGTCGAAGAAGCTGCCGCGCCCATCGGTGTTGCGCCCGATGCTCCGCGCCGCTCCGACGAGCCGCGTCAGGAGCCAGATGAGCAGGCGCCCGCGCGACGAGGAGATCGTCTTCAAGCTGACAAAGTAATGAAACCGCCGCCGGCGCAGCCTCAGCCCCAGGAGCACATAGGCCCAGGCGCTGCGCAGCAGGCCGCCGGGGCTGGAGGCGTCCGCCGGCGCCGGCGCCAGGTGGACGGCGCTGAACCACCCGCACAGCTCGGCCAGGTCCGCGACGCGCGCATGGGTGAGGATTTCAAGCCTGCTGCCAGGATAGGTGCGGCGAAAGGCGTTGACCAGCGGCAGGGAGAGGACGAAATCACCGATCCCGGCTATCTGCACGAACAGCGCTGAACGATCAGGGGAGGACATGGGAACGTCTGCATACGCGCGCGACGGTGTCGCCGCCACCCGTGCCGCACCTTCCTTCGAGAGGGACAGTGCGACTATAGCGGCAGGGTGGAGCCAGCGCAAGCATCCTCGCATGGCGTAGCTCGTCGCTGGAGAACCCCCTGGTCTGGGGGCACCAAGGAGCGGCGTCACCACGCGGGCGGAGCGCGCCGCAACCCGGGCTGGCGATTCCAGCCATCGCGGCACAACGGTCAGCCGGTGGCGTCCTGGGTGGTCATCCCGCTCAACTTCCGCCTTGGCCCGGCAACTCCGGCCCCATGAACGACCTGCGCCGGAGCGCGTCGCGGCAGCAGGAAGACGTGGTCGCGGCCCGGCTTGATTTTCCCGGCCACGCTGCTTATATAGTAGGGACGATTTGCGCTGCGAGCGCGGTAATCCAGGCGTCGTTCCAACTTGCGCGCATCCTGTTGGCTTCGCTTGCTGCTTTGCTCTCCTGCTCCATGGAGTGTGAACGATGGCCGAGCATATCATCACGTTGAATGATACCAACTTCGATGAGGAAGTCGTCCACTCGAGCCTTCCCGCTCTCGTCGATTTCTGGGCTGCCTGGTGCGGCCCGTGCAAGATGATTGCCCCAACCATCGAGGAGCTTGCCGCCGAGTATGCGGGGAAGGTGAAGATCGGCAAGGTGGACGTCGACCACAACCCGCAGACCGCCTCGCGCTACAGCATCCGCAGCATCCCTTCCCTCCTCCTGTTCAAGAACGGCAACGTGCTGGAACAGCTCGTCGGAGTGAAGCCGAAAGCAGAGATCAAGAAGGCGTTGGAGCGCTCGATCGCGTGACGCGTCGCGCCCGGCGCTCGACTTGGCCCTGCCTCGGCGGCGGCTCCCGCGCGGCTCCTCCTGCGTGAGGCGACGCCGCGCGGACGTGCGGCGCCCTCGGTCTCCCTCCCCGCATTGTCTCGAAAGCAGCGTGACGTGGCCCAACCAGTTCCTGAGATGCTGAAGATCGAGTTGCCAACGCCCTTTGCCGTTGGTCCCGTCAACGTCTACTTTTTCCCCCAGGACGAGCCAACGCTGATGGACACGGGGCCGATGGGGGAGGACTCGCTGGCGGCGCTGCGCCGGGCCCTGCGGGAGATCGGCTTCGACATCCCGGACATCAAGAAAATCTACATCAGCCACGGGCACCTCGACCACTTCGGGCAGGGCGCCCTGCTGCGCGAGATGAGCGGGGCGACGGTCTACGCGCACCCGGGCGAGTACGTGCGCATCGAGCATGATCCCGGCGGGCGCCTCTCGGCGCAGAAAGAGATCACGTATCCGCTCCTGCGGGACTTCGGCCTGCCGGAGGCCGTCATCGAGGGCATGGCTGACTTCTCGAAGGTCTTTCGGCGCTATGCGCGCGTCCTGCTGAACACGGTGCCGCTGGAGGAAGGGGAGGTGCATCGCTTCGGCAACCTGGAGATGGAGGTCATTCACTGCCCAGGCCATGCACGGGGCCTCGTCTGCTTTTACAACCGCGCCCGCGGCTTCCTGATGGCCAACGACCACCTCATCAAGCACATCACCCCCAACCCGGTCATGGAGCTGCCCAGCGAGCCGGGGGGAGAGCGGCCGAAGTCGCTCTGGACCTACCTCCGATCGCTCCGCAAGGTGCGGAAGCTGAAGCCGCGGCTCGTCTACTCCGGACATGGGGTCGAGATCGATGATGCGGATGCGCTCATCGAGTTCTACTTCCAGCACCACCAGCGCCGCCAGCAGCACATTCTCGCCCACCTGCAGAACGGCGGCAAATCGGTCTACGAGCTGTGCACCCTCCTGTTTCCGAAGCTCGAGACCGGCAGCCTTTACCTCGGTCTCTCGGAGATCATCGGCCACCTCGATATTCTCGAGATGCAGGGGATGGTCCAGAAGGTGTCGGGCAAAGGTTCCAGCCGCTACCTGCCCATCGCAGCCTGAGCTCGCGGCCCCTTTCCCGCCCTGCTTCCCAGGCTCCGACGGCGCTCCCTCCACCTCTTCCTCATCACCCCTTCAGAACACGCTCCTCGAACATGGCGAAGAAACGCGCCGCATCCACCTCGACGCAGACGCGCGCCTGCGGCGCCGCCGCGGCCGCCTGCGAGGCACGGCGTGGGCGAAGATCAGCAATGGTCTGGCCGGCGGTGTACTCCCCTTTCGTCTCCACCAGGACGCGCGTCTCCACCGCGCGCGCCATCTCCGGGACGCAGGCGACCGCCACCGCCAGGGGATCGTGCATCGTGCAGCCGGGTTGCCCGCGACGCTCGGCTTCGTAGGCCATCACCACCCCGGTGATCTCCCTGACGAAGGCGGCCAGCGCCCCGCCACCACCGCCCGCCGCCTCGGAGCCTGCCGCGACGCCAAGGTGCGGCTCCAGCATGGCCGGCGTCAGAACCACCCGGTTCGTCGCATCGAGGGGCACGAACGTGGCGGGAATGCCAAGCTCTAGAACCCTCCGCGCCGCCTCCGGATCGACGCGCATGTTGAACTCGGCCGTTAGCGTCACGTTCCCGTAGGTCTCGAAGGCGCCCCCCATGATGATGATCTCCTTCGCGCGGCGCATGCCGCCGTCGTCACGCTCGGCGGCGCGCGCCAAGTTCGTCAAGGGGCCGAGCGTGATGAGACTGATCTCGCCCGGATTGGCACGCACGATCTCCAGGATCAGCTCATCCCCCCGCTGCTTCAGGAGCGGACGCCGCAGCGGCGGATAGAGGGGCTCGCCGTCGGCGCCGCGCCGCAGGGTGGCATTGCCGAAGCCATCCCGGCCGTGCACGTGCCGCGCCGTGCGCAGCGGTCGCAGAAGCGGCGCCTCCGCCCCCGCCGCCACGGGGGGATGCGGCCCCTCGCCAAGGAGCCGCAGCGTGCGCAGCACGTTGCTCGTTGCCTGCTCCAGCGCGACGTTGCCGCACACCGTGGTGATGGCCTCCACCCGCAGCTCCGGCGAGCGCAGCGCCAGCAGCAGGGCCATGGCGTCGTCGGTTCCCCCGTCCGTATCGATGATGACGCGTTTCATGCTTTCGCTCCCGGAGCTGCCAATCACTTGGGCGCCAGCCGTTCGGTCTCGCTGCTGGCTTGCCGGCGCTGTGCCGCCGTCCCTCCTCCGGCGGCGAGGAAGGCCGCGAGGCGCCGCGCCGCCTGCTGCCTGGCGCCGACCGCGAGGAGGGCCATGCCGAGCTTGAAGTCGAGGTCGGACGGCGACGATGGCAGGCGCAGCGCCGCCGAGAACTCGGCGATCGCCCGCGTCGGCTGCTTCAGCCAGTACCAGACGACGCCCAGCGCGGCGTGGCTGGGCGCATGTTCGGGATGCGCGCGCAGAATCGCCCGGTAGCGCGCCGCGGCGTCGCGGAGGCGTCCTTGGCGCTGGGCAAGGGCGCCGAGGTTGTAGCGGGTGGGGAGGCTGTCGGGCTGCAGGCGCAGCGCCTCCTGGTACTGCGCCAGGGCTTTATCGACGACGCCGAGGCGGTACCACGTCGAGCCCAGGGCGTTGATGGCGGAGGCATCCGTTGGCGCTCTCGCCACAAGCTGTCGCTGCACACCCAGCAGGGCAAGCGGACGGCCGCGGAGCGGCGCCGCCCCAACCATGGCCTCAAGGAACGGGCGAGACTCGTAGGCGATGTAGCGCCCCTGCTGCCAGGCCAGGATGGCGGCATCCCAGCTTCCGATCTCGCCGAGGTACTGCCCGTAGAGCAGCCGATTGGCCAGGTGCTCGGGATCGAGGGTGAGCGCCGTGCGCAGCCAGCGCGCGGCGCGATCGGGGCGCTCGCGGGCCGCCTCGAGGAGCGCCAGGTTGCGCAGCGGATCGGCATACCGCGCCTCCAACCAAGCCGCGACGCGATAGGCGTAAGCGGCGCGCGCGACCTGCTCACGGCGCCAGGCAATGACGCCGTAGTTGTTCCAGGGCCGCGCCTTGCCGGGAGAGCGCCGCAGCGCATCGCTCCAGAGGGCGGCGTCGCTGCGCCAGACGAAGCTGCGCTGGCGGGTGAGGGCCGCCGTGCCGAGGAGCGTCAGCGCCAGACAGGCCAGAAGGGCGACACGCCAGCGGCGTTGGAGGGCTTCCCACAACCTCCAGAGCCCGGCGCCCGACGCCAGGGCGAAACCGATGCCGGGGAAGTAGAGGTAGCGGTCGGCCAGGGGATTCTCGAGCGGCACCACATTCATCACCGGCAGGAGGGCCAGCGCGAACCAAGCCAGGCCAACGGCGACGAGCGCCTGCCGGCGGCGGCTCCAGAGCAACACCAGCGCCAAGCCACCCAGGACCGCCAAGCTGACGACGAGGGGGGCAAGCGCACTGCCGGGCGTCGCGTAGTCGGCATTCTGCCACAGCGGCAGAACGAGGCTCTGCACGTAGAACGCCAACACGCGGATCATCACCCCGACGCCGGCAGCCAGCGAACCGGCGAGGGGGGCGATGGGCTTGGCCGCGGGCGGGGTCATGACGACGAAGCGCACGACCCCATAGGCAAGCGTGGTGAAGAGGAACGCCCCCAGCATCCCCCAGGCTCGGCGCCGCGGTCTGCCGTCCAGCAGCACCACCGCCGCGCCGAAGAGCAACGGCAGGGTGAGCACCATCTCTTTGGAGAACAGGGCGACGAGGTAGAGGAGGCAGGCCAGCGCGGCGCGCCCCGTCGCCGAGCGTTGACGCAGCGGCGGCCCGCTCTCCGCGCGCGCCAGCCTCAGCCCGCCGAGGGCGACGCGCAGCGCCAGGACACCTCCCAGGGCGGCGAGGAGGTCCTCGCGAAAGCCAACCGCGTTGACCGCCTCGCTCAACGATGGGTGCCAGGCGAGCAGGAGTGGCGGCAGGCAGGCGGCGCCGTCGCCGAAAAGCCGGCGCGCCAACCAGAAGATCGCGGCGAGCACCCCCAAGTGCAGGAGCAGGTTGGTAAGGTGGAAGAGGCCGGCGCGATCCGGCCAGAGCGCTTGCTCGAGGGCGTAGCTCAAGGTCACCACGGGACGGTAGCTGTACTCTCGGGAGAGCGGAAAGTAGGAACGCGTGAGGAGGTGCGGCAGGTTGCGCCAGTCGCGCACCAGCTCCGACTCACCGATCACCACCACATCATCGAAGACGAAGGAGTGGGAGAGCACCGGCAGGTAAACGAGGAAGGTGGCGCAGAGGAGGACGGGAAGAAACCAGAATGGTGGTGCTGATCTCATTGCGTCGTCATCGACAAAGTATGGCGCGCGGCAGGTCCGCGGCTGCCCCGGGCGGCGCTCGCCGCACCGCCGCGCGTGGTCAGGGAACACCTGAGGGGACTGCTCGGCTGGGCGGCTGGCGCTCCGCCTGCGCGATGCGAGTGCGGCCTCAACCGTGAAGGTACGGGAAGCCCGGCGGCGCCGTCAACGCCAGCGGCCCGGCGGGCGCGGCCATCTCCTCGGCGCCTCTCCGCGGCCAGGAAGCAACCCCGCGGGCCAGGACATCGTACCCCTGCCGTGGTGGTCGCACCGATGGTTTGCGCAGAGGCCGCCCTGGGTACCTCAGCATGGTAGTGAGAATCGCATGGCTATGCTAGGATACGAGCGGAAGGCGCCACCCAGCATCGGCATGGAGAGGAAGGCACCGCGCAGATGAACTGGCTTGATCTCATCATCCTTGCGCTGCTGCTCATCACCACCATCTTCGGCTGGATCAACGGCATGGTGCGGGCGCTCTTCGGCTTTGCGGCGCTCATGCTCGGCGTGCTGGCGGCAAACCGCGGGGCCACGGCCGCCGGGCAGCTCGTGGTGGCTTACCTCACCAGCCCCACGGCGCGCACGGCGTTCTTCTATATCATCATCTTCCTGCTCGTCGCCTTCCTCACCATGATGGTGGGCAAGACCGTCACCAACCTGGTGAAGAAGGCCGGCCTGTCTCGCTTCGACCGCTTTTTGGGGGCCTTCTTCGGCTTGGCGAAGGGCTATGCGTTGGCCGCCCTGATCGTCATGCTGATCATGAGCGGCTTCGAGGACGGCAAGGCGATCGCCCGCCACTCCCGCCTGGCCCCGGTGTTGCAATCGGCCACCTTGTGGTTCCTAACGAATCTCCCGGAGGACCTCCGGCAGTTGCTCCCCCACGACGTGGTGGGGTTGACTCCCTCTCCTCGAATGGGAACGAACCCCGACAGCGAATACCGCGAGGCGCTGCAACGCCTACGTAGCTTCTTTGGCGTCCGCGATGCGCCACAGGAAGCCGAGTCGGCGGCGCCTGCAGTATCAAAGAGTCCCGGCGGTTCGAGTCGCTACTCGGAGCAGGGCCGCCGCGAACTCGATCAATCGATCGAGCGGAACGACTAAGGCCCCCCTCCCGCACGTCCCGCGGCGCCGCGCTGCCTGGCTGACGGAGCGGCGCGGCAGCCGCCCTTGCTGCGTCGCGGTCGCCGCGCCGTAGCTCCCACCCCGGCTTGCGGAAGTGCTCCCTCATGCAGTTCGCCGTCGAGCTGTGGCCCCGCGCCCCCGCCGCCGACATCGCTTTCCACGCCCGCCAGGCGGAGTACTGCGGCTTCTCGCGCCTCTGGGTGCGCGACATGCTGAGCGTGCCGTGGGAGGTGTGGACCGCGGTGAGCACCTGCCTGAGCGCCACCGAGCGCATCCGCCTCGGCGTCGACGTGACCAACCCCTACTCGCGCTCGCCGCTGGTCAGCGCCCACGCAGCCGCGACGCTCCATGAAACCTCGCGGGGGCGACTCGATCTCGGGCTGGGGAGAGGGATCGCCGGATTGCTGAGCCGCATGGGCTACGCCATGCGCGACGAGGCGCTGGGCGACTGCCTCGTGGCAATCCGCAGACTGCTGCGCGGAGAGAGCGTGACCCTGGAGAGCGCCGCCTTCCGCTTGAAGGATGCGAAGCTGCCCGTGGCAGCCGGCGCGGCGGGCCTGCCGATCTACTTGGCGGCGATGGAAGAAGAGGTGTTCCGTTTGGCCGCGGAGCAGGCCGATGGGGCGCTGACGATCTCGTCAAACCCCGCGCTGCTGCGCAAGGCGCTCCTCTGGCTTCGCCAGGACGGCAAGGCGCGTCCGCTCTCGACGTGGCTCCCCTACAGCCTCTCCCGGGAGGCCCTCGAGGCGAAGATGGGGAACCTGCTGACGCGCCTGCCGCCGCAGCTTCTGGAACTCATGGAGATTGATCCGGCCCGCGACTCCAACGAAGCGCTGCTGCGCCAGTGCACCATCTGCGGTCTGGACGAGCTGGCGCAGCGGAGCGCCGAGCTGGAGTCCCTGGGCGTCAACGAGATCATCCTCGAGTACCACGAGCTGGATGATCTCCGCGGCCTGCGCGAGTTCATCGCCGCCCACGCATCGTAGCCGGGCTGCTCTGACGCGGTGCTCATGTTGCCGAGGTGGGCCGAGGCGAAGGGAGAATGCGCCGGCAGGGGATCAGCGCGCGCCGCGCCTGGAATGGAGGATTGACTGACTACTGGTAGTACTCCCACTGGTCCGGTTTGCCGTCATTGTTCGTATCGATCTCAACCCGTTCGAGGCGGCCCTGCTCGTTGAAGTGCTGAACGCGGTCGAAGCTGCCGTCGTGGTTCGTATCGATCTCGCTGCGCAGCAGAACGCGGTTGGCACGAAAATACTGGCGTTGGTCGATCTTCTTATCCTTGTTGGTGTCGAACTCGACGCGGAGAAGCTTGTCCTCGCCGTCGTAGTACTGGATTTGTTCGGGGATGCCGTCCTGGTCCTCATCAAGCTCAACGCGCACGAGCTTGCCCCCCTTCTCAAAATACTGCCGCTGGTCGATGATGCCGTCGAAGTTACTGTCGATCTCGAGGCGCACGAAGTTTGGTTCGGCGACCTGCTTCGGCGCCGCTTTCACGGCGGCGCCGGCCTTGCCGCCCTCCGGCGCGGGCGCCGGCGCCGCAGGTTGGGTCTGAGCCCTCGCCGACGAAGGGGGGAGCAGGCAGCCGGTCACCAGCAGCGCCATCCCCAACAGAACCCCCATGCCGGAGCAACCCCCGCCACGGCGCCCCCAGCCGCCCTTTCGCCTGCAGCCCGCCGCGCGCGCTTTGGCGGCCTCGCCACCCCGCTCAGCTCGCTCGTTCACACCGCTCATAAGCCGATCCACCTTTGTCGATGCCAGCCTGGACCCAACTCCCGGAATCCACCTCCTGGCCCCCAACCCCTGCAACCCAGCCTGGGCGCAGCTTCGTTCAACCGCGCCGCGGGGAAGCGATGTCTGGATTCCCCGCTCCGCTGGCGGCACGGCGGCCGGCGCAGGCGCGCCTGACTCCCCGCCGACGGGCGAGGGCGCCAACCCGGGCGACGGCATCGCCGCCCCCTAGCGGCCATACCTCGCTTTCAACGCCTCGTAGCGCGCGTGCTTCTCGCGGTCAAGTGTTCCCGCGGCGTCGTAGAGCTTGCTGAACGTGAAGCGCACGACGGGCTGGTCTTCGGCATCGAGGTAGTGAATGCCGTAGCTGATCTTGCCGCCGAGGCAGAAGCTCGGCGCCTCGACGAAGCGGACCGATCGCACCGCTTCCCACTGGAAGTGGATGTGCCAGGAGCCGTTCTCTATCGTCGCCCAGCCACCCGCCTCCTCGTACTTCACCTCGTCCGCGTTGACGAATCCTTCCGAGATGGCGCGGCTGTCACCGATGATACAGCAGATGTCCGGCATTGCCAGCAGATCACGAAGGAGATCCTGTTTCATAGCGAGAATCCCTTCCCACGGCCGGCGCAGGAGGCCACGAATCCGTGGGCAAACTGTGGGTTCGAGCTGAAGTGCAGGTGGACATAGCCACCCAGGCAGCGGCCGATCTGATACCCTTCGGCGCGGGGGGCGGCGCTTCGCTCCTCGCGCCCGCTGCGCAGGCGGTAGGCGCGCGGCACGCTCGCCGGCATGTCGAGCAGCTCGGAGTAATGGAACTCATGCCCGCGCGCGCGCATCCCCGCCGGCGCCAGGATGGTCGGCGCCGTCTGCTCCACCTCGACGTAGCCGATGGCGCTCAGGCGCGGCACCATGCGGGTGCGGCCGGGGAAGACGCCCACCATCTCGTGCTCCGCCCCCGCCGCGTCGATGATCGCCTCGCAGAGGTACATGAATCCGCCGCACTCCGCGTAGATGGGCTGCTGCGCCGCGGCAAATTGTGTGATGGCCAGGCGCATGCCGCCATTGGCCTCCAGGCGCGCCGCGAACACCTCGGGGTAGCCGCCCCCCAGGTAGAGGCCCTGGAGGCCGGGGGGCAGGGTGGCGTCCCGCAGCGGGCTAAAGAGCACCAGCTCGGCCCCCAGCCGGCGCAGCAACTCCAGGTTCTCCTCATAGTAGAAGCAGAAGACCTCGTCGAAGGCAACCCCAATTCGGGGCCGAGCCTGGCCCCTGGGCACGGCAGCCCACCGGGGATCGCCATCCGTGCCGGCCACGTCGGTCGAGGAGCCGGCGGGCGCCGGGGGGTAGCGACGCGCCAGCGCCAGGAGTCGATCGAGGTCCACGTGCGCCTCGACGGCGGCGGCGAGCCGCGCGAAGAACTCCGGCGGCAGGCTCAGCTCGGCGCTCGTCACCAGCCCGAGGTGGCGTTCCGGCATGCTGATCGCGTCATTCTGGAGGACGTAGCCGAGCGCCGAGGAGCGACAGCGCGACCGCATCGCCTCGTCGAGGTAGCGGTAGTGTCCTTCACCCCCAACGCGGTTGAAGATGACGCCGGCCAGGGCAAGGTCTGGATCGAACTGCTCGAAGCCGAGCACCACGGCGGCGCCGCTGCGGGCCATGCTGCCGGCATCGACGACAAGCACCACCGGCGCGCCGAGGCGCTTGGCGATCTGCGCCGTGCTCCCCTCCTCGCTCAGGCCGCTGGAACCGTCGAAGAGGCCCATCACCCCCTCGATGAGGCAGACCTCGGCCTCTCTGGAATACCTGGCGTAGAGCCGGGCAAGGGCTGGCGGCGAGAGCATCCAGCTATCGAGGTTGTGCGAGGGCACGCCGGCCGCGCTGCGGTGGTGGCCGGGATCGATGAAGTCCGGCCCGGCCTTGAAGGGCTGCACGCGCACCCCTCGTTTGCGGAGCGCCGCCAGCAGACCGAGGGTGATCGTCGTCTTGCCGACGCCGCTGTGGGTCCCCGCGATGACCAGCGACCCGGAAGCCGCCACCGTTGCTCCCTTCCACGCTCGGCCTGGAGGGCCGGGCAGCAGCCCAGCCTTGCAGGCCCCAGGCAGGTGGTGCAGGCTTACCTCCGCGGCTCGGAGACCACCTGCAAGGCACGAGCTGCGCGCACACTCGAAGAGGGAGCGCCCGCCGCTCTTACCAGTTTCCCGACCACCGCGCGAGGAGGAGGCGCAAGAGCACGCCGGCGGCACTGCCGCACGCGGTCATGATGAGGACGAGCCGGTTGGCGGCTCGGATGTCGCTCCGTGCCAACGGACGCTCCTGGTCGCCGAGGCTGGGCTTGCAGGAAGGAACTCCCTGATAGGCGCTTGGCCCGCCGAGCCGCACGCCGAGGGCGCCGGCCACGGCGGCCTCGGGCACGCCGGCGTTGGGGCTCGGGTGGCGGGCATGATCGCGTCGGACGATGCGCCAGGCCGCGGCGCCGCGCCGCAACGAGAACGAGGCGGCAAGGACGAGGAGCCCGGCGGCGAGCCGCGCCGGCAGGTAGTTTAGCACATCATCGAGGCGCGCCGCAGCCCAACCGAAACGCTCGTACCGCGGGGTGCGGTACCCCACCATGGAATCGAGGGTGTTCACCGCTTTGTAGGCGAGCGCCCACGGAGCACCGCCGACCAGGGCATAGCAGATCGGCGCGAGAACCCCGTCCACGCCGTTCTCCGCAACCGACTCCACCGCCGCCCGTATCACTTCCTGCTCGGAGAGCTGCGCGGCATCCCGTCCGACGATCATCCCCACGGCGGCGCGGGCCGCCTCGAGGTCGCCGCGCGCCAGGGCCGCTTCGACGCGCAGGCTCTCCTGCCACAGGCTGCGCGCCGCGAAGGTGGTAAAGAGGAGCCAGACCTCGAGCGCCCACGCGACGGAGGCCCCGAACGCCGCCGCCAGGCGCTGCAGAGCCACCGTCGCCGCAACGGTTCCCCCCACCGTGAGGAGCACGAGAAGGATGCCGGCGGCGCGCTGCGTGCCGCGGCGGCCGTAGAGGCGCCGCTCCAGGAGCCGGATGAGCCGGCCGAGGCCGCGAACCGGGTGCGGCATCGCCCGGGGATCGCCGAGCAGCGCATCGAGGAGCAGCGCCGCGAGGAACGCCGAGATGAGCCACATGGCACAGGGCAGAGCCGGGAAGGGGGAGTCGGCGGCACATGGGGCGGCCGGTGAGCCGCCATCCTTCGGCCGACAGCGAGATGGGTCGGCCGAACCAGAGCGCCGCAGGGGCGCGCCTGCAGTATCAGCTCAGGGGGGTGCGGCGCAGCCGTCCTCGTCGAGGAGGTGCCGCAAGGCCGCCAGCAGCCGCTGGTTGTCGCCCGGCTGGCGCACGGCGATGCGGACGTACCGCTCGCCCAGCCCGCGCACCGTCGTGCAATCCCGCACCAGCAGCCCCCGGGCCGCCAGGCGGGCGCAAAGCTGGCCGGCGCTGAGGTGGGTCCCCTCGAGTTTCACCAGGAGGAAGTTTGCCTGGCTCGGCAAGGGGCGCAGGGCGGCGAACGAGCTGAGCTGGGCGAACAGGTTCCGCCGCTCCTCGGCAACGAAGAGCCGCGTCTGCTGCGCAAATCCGTCGGCGCCGAGCATCGCCAGCCCGGCCACCTGGGCCAGGGTATTGACGGACCAGGGCGGCTGGGCCTCCTGCAAGCGCGCCACCGTGGCCGGCTGCCCGACCAGGTAGCCGAGCCGCAGCCCGGGGATGGCGTAGAGCTTCGTGAACGAGCGCACCAGGAGGAGCTGGGGGTGCGCCGCCGCCTGCCGGACCAACCGGCTCACCTCCACGCCGGCGGCAAAATCGGCGAAGACCGCGTCGAGCGCCAGGATGGTGCGCGAGTCCTCGCACGCTTCGAGCACCTCCTGGAGAGCGGCCGGGGAGAGCATCGACCCCGTGGGGCTGTGTGGATGACCGAGGAAGAGGAGATCGACCTTGGGGACCTGCCTGACAAGCTCCTGGTGATCGAGGGTAAAGTCCTCCTCGCGGGCGATGAGGAAGGTGACGGTGGCGCCGACTCGACAGGCGACCGCCTCATACTCACTGAAGGCGGGTACGGGAATGAGGACGCGGCGCGGGCGCAGGGCCGTGCCGAGCAGATGCAAAAGTTCGCACGAGCCGTTGCCGACGAGAATGGCCTCGGAGCCGACGCCGTACTCTGCCGCGAGACGCTCCCGCAGGCTCTCCGCCCGCGGTTCGGGGTAGTGCCGCACCAGGCCCGGCGCCTGGGCGAGCACCGTTTCGAGCTGCGCGGGTGGGCCGAGGGGATTGAGGCTGGCACTGAAATCGAGGATGGCATCGGGATCGAGAGCCTGCTCCCGCGCGGCACGCCAGATATTGCCGCCATGAACATCCCGCATAGGATCTCGGCGAGGCATCTCTCAGCGCCCGCGCGCCTCACCGCGAAAGCGCTGCTCGACGTTGGCGAGGAAGCGGTCGCTCCGCACCCAGACGCGCTCGTGCGTTCCTTCACCGATGAGGCCAGCCTCGTCATGCGCCTCGACCGTGAAGACGATGCGCCGCCCATCGAAAAAGCGCGTCGTCGCCCGCACCACGACGTCGCGCCCGGGGGGAGTGGCGGCGAGGTGCTTGACGTGGACCGCCACGCCGACCGTCATCGAACCGTCCGGCAGCGTAGGCGCCAAGGCCCGCAGCGAGGCCTGCTCCATCAGGCCGATCATCACCGGCGTGGCCAGGACGCTGGCGCCGTTGTTCCCCATATCGTCGGCGGTATGTTTCGATTCCACACGCAGCCGCACCTCTCCCGCCATGCCGAGCGCGAATGGCGTCTGATTGCCGTTTACCACCCCGTCCTCTGAAGCTGTGCGAGAAACCCGGCGGCGGCGCGCTCCCGGCAGCCAGCCTTCCCCCCGGCACCACCCCGGCGCTGCTGCTGACGCGGCGCCTCGAGTCTCAGCTCTTGAACGCTTTCGTGGCGGCAACGAGCCCCGGCTGCCCGCCCATCAGGTAGGCGACCTGCACGGTCTCCCGCACCTCCGCCTCCGAGGCGCCCGCTTCACGAGCCTGGTCCGCCAGCACCGCAACGCCGGTCTCATGGTTCAGGATCGCATCGACGAGCATCATCATGAGAATCTTCACCCGCTTCGGCAGGGCGGCATCCCGTAGGACGAGTCCATGAAGGTCCTGCAGCTTTCCGAGCAGCTCCGTGTCGTTGTTCTCCAGCGCAATAATAAATGGTGACTTCCTGACCATTGCAGACCCTCTTAGGCGGCGCCTGAGCCTCTTCGCTCCCTCAGCCGAGAAGGAAGCCGTGGAAGAACGACCGCGGCAGGCAGGCTACCAGGTCTCCCCAGCGCCGTCAACGGCGCGCCCGGTTGCTCAGCGGTTCGCAGCGGCTCGCGCACGCCTCTGGGCGCGGGCCGTGACGCCGACGCCGGTGCCAGTCGCCGCCAGCTTGGGGAAACGAGCCGGTCTCAGCGCCTGCCCAGTCTCACGAGCTGGCGGCGGGCCGAGGGGAGAGGCCTGGCGCCTGTCTCAGCCCTCCCCTTGTCACCAGGCTCGAATCAACTATACTTTCAGTCGAAAGCGTGCGGCTTCAGGCAGCAAATCAGTGAGGGTCAGCAGGCCACGGCCCCAGGAGCTCGCGGGCGTGTTGCCGGCATTTCCTGGGGCGAGACGGAAGAAGGAGCTGCTTCCATGCCCTGCATCCTCCCCTGCCGAGCCTGAGCACGGCGCGCGGCAGGTATCAGGAGTGAGCGGAAAGCAGAGAAGCGTAGGCGAGAAGAGGCAGGAAGATGCCCGTTAAGGTTGGCAAGACGGCCGGGTTCTGCTGGGGCGTGCGGCGCGCCATGGACATCGTGCTGGACGTGGCAAACCTCCAGGAGGACGAGCTCTACACGGTGGGGCCGATCATCCACAACCACCAGGTCACCGAGATGCTCGCCAGCAAGCGGGTGAGCATCAGGGAGGAGTTCGATGCTTCGTCCCCGGCGACGGCGGTGGTGCGCACGCACGGCATCACCCCCCAGAAGCGCCGGCTTCTGCAAGAGGAGAGCGTCACCCTCCACGACGCCACCTGCCCGTACGTGCTGCGCATTCATGGGATCATCCGCAAGTACCAGAGCAGGGGCTGGGATATCGTCATCGTGGGTGATCGCGGCCATGCCGAGGTGAACGGACTCTACGGCACTTCGAATGAGCGGGCCTACATCGTGGAGAGCGAAGCCGAGGCCGACCGCCTGCCGCCTCTCACACAGGTGTGCATCGTGGCCCAAACGACGCACAACCAGCAGCGCTTCGCGCGCATCGTCGAGCGGGTGCAGAAGAAGGCGCCAACCTCCGAGGTCTTCAACACCATTTGCGACGACACCGAGGAGCGTCAGAGCGAGCTGGCGGCCCTGTGCGAGGAGGTGGACGCCATGGTCATCATCGGCGGCTCGCACAGCGCCAACACGGCCCGCCTGGCGTCCATCGCGCAGGACAGCGGGCGGCCGACGGTGAAGATCGAGACAGAGGCGGATCTCGATGCGAGTTGGGTGCGGCGGTATGGGACCATCGGGGTGATGGCCGGCGCCTCGACCCCCACTTGGGTGATCCGCAACATCGTGGATGCCCTCGAAAGCCTCCAGCAGGCGTCACGGTCCTGGACTTTCCGCGCCCTCCACCGCCTGGCGCGCCTCGCCACCGCCAGTTACGGCGCCAACGCCGTGGGGGCCCTCTGCCTCGCCGCCGCCATCTCAATCTGGTTGGGAGCGCCGATCAGCGGCCCCAGTCTGGCGCTCGCTTTTTGCCTCATCTTCAGCTTGCTCGTCCTCTCCCACCTCGCGGAAGGCTACGATCCCGAGTTCGACGATCCGGTGCGGCGCAGCCTCTTCCGGCATCGGCTCGGCCTGCAGGGCGTGGCCGGCGCGGCGGCTGTGGCGGCGCTCCTCCTCGCCAGCCCGCTCGGCTGGCAGGGCGGCGCCTGGGGGAGCGTGGGCGTCGTCCTCATCCTCTTCGCCCTGGGGCACGTCGGCCATCCCCAGCGGCGCGGCTTGCGTTCGCTCAGCCGGGGGCGGGCCAAGCGCGCCTGGGGTCTGGTCTACCGTTCCCTCATCCTCGGCAGCGCCTGGTGGTGCGCCGGCAGCCTCCTTCCCTGGCTGGCCCAGCGGGCGTTGGCGGCCCGGGCAGGGGTGAGCCTTAGCATAGTTCCGGCCACGTCGACAACGTTCGGGCTGGCGTCGCTGGCGGCCTTCGGCCTGCCGTTCCTCACGGCGCTGCTCCTCGACCTCGGCGATCGGGAGGCGGACCGCATCGGTGGACGTCCCTCCCTGCCGATCCTCCTGGGTGAGGTGGCGGGTGAACGGCTCCTGCACCTCGGCAATGCGGTGATCCTCGCGGCCACCGCCGCTGGTGTGGCCGCCGGCTCGCTGCCGGCCGCGGCCCTGGCGGTCATCGCCCCCCTGGCGGCGCTGTCGGCCCTGCGACTGGCGCAGCGGCGCCGTCTCTACTTCTCCCGCAGCACCGAGGAGATGCTGGCTGCCGGAGTTCTGCCGCTCTTTGCCGCCGCAACCCTCCTGGCCGCCGTTCTATAGACGTCCGGTCCGCCCACGCTTCGGCCACGCCCGGCCTGGAGGAGAGCGCCGCTTCCACCGCAGACGCGGCGGGCGTCGACGGTTTCCATATCGCCTTTTCACTTGATCCAATAGCCCTGGATGTACGACAATTCGTGGCAGACGATGCTTGACCGTGGTACCCGGTGAGCCCGGCGTCGCCGGATGAACCGCGCAGTCGGCAAGGATGCCGAAGATACTTGTGCGCGCCACGTTCTGGTCCCCTGACGAGCTGTGCCTGGCTCCGCCATCCCCTCCCCTGAGGAGTGCGCCGAATGGCCCGGCTGCGAGCCACTGAAATCCTCCGCGGCTCGATTCTCGTCGAGGGGACGCAGGCCGGGAACATCCTCTTCGGCGTCCCCCTCGAGGTCGTTAAGCGCTTCCTCCAGCTCGGCTTGTCGGTGCCGCGCATCCTGGTCAAACCCGAACGGGCGCTGGTTCGCGGCATTCCCCAGTTTGCGGTGGAGTACCCGCTCTACTATAACCTCTTCGTCTTGGGGAACACCGGCAGAGAGAAGCGCCTGCAACTCGTCTGCGATGCCGCCGACCAGCAGCCGATCTCCGAGGCGCTGCGTCACACCCTGCTGGGGCCGAACGCAGAGGACTATCGGCGGTACGCCCTCGAGCCGCGCATCGCCCAACAACTCCTGCGTGAAAGCCACTACTTTGCGCTGAAGTCAGCCGCCGGGGTGCCCCTGGGGACCCCCGACCTGGTGCGCTTCCACTGTTACAACGAGCAGCGCCAAGTGGAGCTGGATGAGGGGGTCATCATCCAGCGCTTGGAGGATCAGGCCTTCCTGATCATCGATCCCCAGGCCGGCGAGCTGACGGTGCACCTGGGCTTCGGAACCCAGACCCCTCCCCTGCCGCTCTATGATCCGCAACGCGTCGACGAAGCTCCCACCTTTGGGTACCGGGTGCTGGGGTCCCTGTCGGGCTTCGATCCGAAGGGCTACACCACCGGGTACCTCCTCTACATCAACGGTGTGCCGGTGCTCGTCGACGGCCCCGCCTGGCTTGACGAGCACCTGCTGCGCTGGGGCGTGGAGCACAACGAGATCTACGCCCACATCGTCACCCACTGCCACGATGACCATGCCGGCTGCTTCGCCTCGACCGTCATGCGCCAGCGGAAGATCACCCTCCTGACGACGCGGGAGATCGCCGAATCGCTCGTCGTGAAGCTCCTTGGAAGCGGCGATGGCTTGAGCGCCGAGGATATCCGCACGTTCATCTCCTTCCAGTACGTTGACGCGGCGCTCGATGCTCGCGCGGCGCCATTCCGCTTCCTGGGCGCCGACTGGCGCTTCCACTACAGCGTCCACTCCATTCCCTGCATCGGCTTCGAGGTCTCGATCGGCGACGCCAGCCTCTTCATCTCGGGCGACTCCGCCAGCCTCTCACGGCTGCGCGTCATGCGCGACGAGGCCATCCTCGACGAGCGGCGCTACCGCTACGTCGTTCAGGAGCTCTCCACGCCGCGCACCGTCCGCCTCATCGACGGCGGCGGCGGCGAAATCCACTTCGACCCGCGCGAGTTCTCTCCCAGCCGTGACCTCTACTTCGGACACGTGAGCTCGGAGTTGCTCGTCACCAGCGGCTACCAGCTTCTGCGCACGGGAGACACCCAGGACCTCATCGTCGCCGAACGCCACACGGTGGAGACCATCCAGGCGGTGGCTGACGCGCTGGAGCAGTTCAAGGTGCCGCTCGGCGACCCCTGGAAACGCATCCTCTTCGCGCAGGGGCGGGCGCTGGCCCTGAAGGAGAGCCACCCCGTCGTGGTGCAGGGGGAGGAGGCTGACGACGTCTACTTCGTTCTCAAGGGGCGGGTGCGCGTCTTCGTCGATGGCGAGCTGCGCGCCGAGATGGGCGCCGGCTGGTTCTTCGGCGAGCAAGGGGTGCTTGGCAACACGGCGCGCAATGCCACCATCATCACCGCCTCGAACACCCTCCTCTTCGCCATTCCCGGCCAGATTTTCCGTGAGTTCGTTGACACCCACCAGCTCAGCAGCGCCTTTGAGACCGTCACCGACAGGCGGGCCAGCTTCCTCTCGGTGGCGGAACTGCGCGACCTGCCGGCCGAGCGCCAGATTGCGCTGTCGCAGCACGCGACGAAACGTCGCTTTGTGGCCGGCAGCGTCATCGCCCGAGAAGGCTCTCCCGGCCACGATCTCTTCATCATCACCCACGGCTCGGTGCGCATCGAGCGCAACGGCGAGCTCATCGCCATGGTGCGCGAGAACCAGCTCGTGGGGGAGCGGGCCGTCTCGAGTTCGACGCGCGTTCGCAATGCGGATATCATTGCCGACGAGGATGTCGAGCTGTTGGCCATCAATGGCCAGCAATTCCTCGAGGTGCTCAAAGACTGTCCGCTGGCCGAGTACAAGCTGGCGCTCCTCTATCGCAGCCGCAGCTAGGCGTCCGGCCTGCTCGCCGCGGGCGCTCTCGCGGGTGTCCGCCGGCGCATCCCTGGCCTCAGCTCATGAACGGGGCAGCACCATGGCATTCTACGATCTGCGTGAGTTCATCGATGCGGCCCGCAAGCTCGACGACGTCCTCGAGGTGCGCGGGGCGCACTGGGACCTGGAGATCGGCGGCCTCATGGAGGTCTTCGCCGGCCGGGCCAGCTTTCCGCTTCTCCTCTTCGACGACATTCCCGACTACCCCCGGGGCTGGCGCATCGCGGCGAACTTCGTGAATGATGCGCGGCGCGCGGCGCTCGCCTTGGGGCTGCCCCCCGATCTGCCGAAGGTGGAGCTGCTGCGGCGCTGGAAGGAGCGCCTGCCGCACGTCCGCCCCATCCCTCCGCGCCAGATCAGCAACGGCCCCCTCTTCGAGAACGTGCAGACGGGGGAGGATGTCAACGTCCTCGCTTTCCCCGTGCCGCGCTGGCACGAGCTCGACGGCGGGCGCTACATCGGCACGGCCTGCTGCGTGGTGACGCGCGATCCCGACGAGGGGTGGGTGAACGTCGGCATCTACCGGGTGCAGGTGCACGACGAGCGCACCCTCGGCCTCTACATCTCACCGGGCCATCACGGGCGCATCATGCGCGAGAAGTACTGGGCCAAGGGGAAGAGCTGCCCGGTGGCCATCAGCTTTGGGCAGGAGCCCGCGATGTGGATGGCCGCGGGCCACTCCATCGCCTACGGCGCCTCGGAGTACGAGTTCGCCGGCTGGGTGCGCGACGAGCCGGTGGAGATCGTGACCGGCCCGGTCACCGGCCTGCCGCTGCCGGCCACGGCGGAGATCGCCATCGAAGGCGACGTGCCGCCGCCGAGCGAGGAGGCCCGCGTCGAGGGGCCGTTCGGCGAGTGGCCCGGGTACTACGGCCACGGTGCCCGGGTTGAGCCGATCGTGCGGCTGCAGGCCTGTTACCACCGCAACGAACCGATCCTCGCCGGGGCGCCGCCGCTGAAGCCGCCGATCTTGAACTTCGGCATCCCCTTCGGCGCCGCCGCCATCTGGCAGTACCTCGAGAAGGCCGATGTGCCGGATATCCGCGGCGTGTGGTGTTTCGCGGGCGGCAACGCGCCGGGAGGAGGCGCGCCGTTCCTCGTCGTCTCGCTGACGCAACGTTACAACGGCCACGCCCAGCAGGCGGCGCTGGCCGCCCTCGGCTGCCGGGGCGGCGCGTACCACGGGCGCTTCGTCGTGGTGGTCGATGACGACATCGACCCGGCGGACCTCAACGAGGTGATCTGGGCCATCTCCACCCGCTGCGACCCGAAGACCGCCATGACGATCATCGATGACTGCTGGAGCACGCCCCTCGATCCCGTCATGCATCCCGATAAAAAAGAGGCGGGCGATTTCACCAACTCGCGGGCGATCATCAATGCCTGCCGGCCCTATGCCTGGAAGGACCGCTTCCCGCCGGTCAACGTCATCAGCCCCGAGCTGCGCGACAAGCTGACGACGAAGTGGAAGCGCCTGCTGGAGCGCTAGGCGGGGTGCCGGCGGAAGATTACCTCTGGGACAGCCTTCAGGGGGGACGTGCACAGACCTCATGGGGGGAAACGGTTGCGCCAGGGGGGGGAGGTCTGCGCCGCCGCGCGGGGCAGACCCCCCGACGGTTCTGAGGAGGGTTACGCCACCTGCGTGGGGAGCGCCGTCCCGCCGCGCTGAGCCGCGCCGGCACCAGCCCTCCTACCTGCCTTCGCTTACTTAATGGCCACCGCTTTCACCTGCTTCACATCGGTGTCGCCCTTCAGGGCCTTCAGCAGGCCATCCTGCAGCAGGGTGGCCATCCCCTCCTTAATTGCAAGGCTCTCGATCTCCGCCATGGTGCAGTGCTTCTGGATGAGCGCCTTGGTCGTTTTGCTGCCGATGAGGAGCTCGTGGATGCCGGTTCGTCCCTTGTAGCCCGACTGCCCGCAAACGTCGCAGCCTTTGCCGCGATAGAGGAGGAAGTTCTCGTCATAGGGGACGCCGAGCTTCTCCCACGTCTCACTGCCGTAGGCGTGCATGATCTCTTCATACTCCTCTTCGCTGGCTTGATATGGCTCCTTGCACTTCTTGCAGAGCGTCTTGACGAGACGCTGCGCCAGCACGCCGAGAAGGGCGTCCGCGAAGTTGAAGGGATCGAGGCCCATGTCGAGGAGGCGGGTGAGCGTTTCCACCGCGCTGTTGGTGTGCAGGGTGCTGAAGACGAGGTGTCCTGTGAGGGAGGCTTCGATGCCCATGCCCGCGGTCTCCTGGTCGCGCATCTCGCCGATCATGATGACATCGGGATCGGCGCGCAGGAAGGCGCGCATGGCGGCGGCGAAGGTGAAGCCGATCTTCGGCTGCACCTGCACCTGGCGCAGGCCGTACTGGGTGATCTCCACCGGGTCCTCGGCGGTCCAGATCTTCCGCTCCGGGGTATTGATGTAGCCGAGGGCGGAGTGCAGGGTGGTGGTTTTTCCGGAGCCGGTCGGTCCCACCACCAGCACGATGCCGTAAGGCTTCGAAATCATTGCGATGAACTCGCGCAGGTTGCGCTCTGACATGTTCATCTTCTGCAGGGGGATGGGCTCGCTGGCGGCGAGGATGCGCATGACCACGTCCTCGTTGCCGCCGGTGGTCGGGATGGTGGCGATGCGCAACTCGATGTCGCGGCCCGGCATGTGGAACTTGATCTTGCCGTCCTGGGGCTTGCGGCGCTCGGCGATGTCGAGGGAGGACATGATCTTCAGGCGGGAGACCAGGGCGCGTTTGTAGTTCGCCGGCACGCGCTGGTACTCCCGGCAGCTCCCATCGGTGCGGAAGCGGATCACCGTGTCGCTCTTGCCGAAGTAAGGCTCGATGTGGATATCCGAGGCGCCCATCTGGTACGCATCGATGATGATCTGGTTGGCGAGCTTCACAATCGTGCTGTCCTGCTCGTCCAGGGTGTCGGCGGGCTCGTCTTCTTGCTCTTCGACCTCGCTCTCCAGTTCGCCGATGAGGGACTGGATGGAGGCCGCGGGGTGCCCCTCGCCGCGCGCCGCCTCGAGGAAGCGCAAAATCTCTTCGCGCAGGCTGACGCAGAAGGTGAACTCCTGCCCTTTCAGGATGCGGCGAATGTCCTCCACCTTGTTGAAGTCGTGCGGATTGTCGATGAGGATGACGATCTTGCCGTTCTCGCGCTTCAGCGGCAGCCAGAGATTCTTCTTCAGGTAGTTGATGCTCTGGTTCGAGAGTAGGTCGGGGGGGATGATGATCTTCGGATCGAACTCGACGAAGGGGCACTTGTAGAAAGCGCTGAGGGCTTTCCCCACCTGCTCCTTGGGAATGCGGAGCTTGCTGATGAGCAGGCTCTCCACCGGCACATTGCGCTGCCGGGCTTCCGCGAGAACCTTCTCCAAGTCATGCTGGGAGAGGAGGTTCTGCTCCATGAGGTAGCTGAACTTGGTAGGACCTTTCCCTTGGCGCGCCAAGCGATGCTGGTTGTAGAAGGCGACGCCGAGGATCTTCGCCACCGCCTGGGCATACTTTACGTCCTGCTCGGAGAACGCACCCCCGGAGCGCTTGTTGATGAGTTCCAGAACACCCAGGATGTACTTCTCTTCAAAGAGGATCGGCGTGGCGATGATGGCGCGGGTGCGGAAGCCGTTCTTCTGGTCCCAGGAGCTGTCGAAACGCAGGTTTGGCCCATAGCGGCGCAGCTCGGCGCTGTCATACGCATCAACGATATTCAGCGTGCGGCGATAGCGGGCTGAGAAGCCGGCGATGCTCTGATCAGAGATGGGGACGCGGATTTCACCCATGCGGTCATAGATGAGCACCTTCGAGTAGAGCTCCTTCGTCTCTCGATCCACGGCGAAGATGCTCACCTGCACGCTGTCAAAGAGATGCAGCAGGTCATCCTTCATGTCGACAAGGATGCTGTCGAGGTCCTTCGCGGCGTTCAGGCGGTTGACGATGGAAATGAACTCTTCACTGGCGAGCATTTCCAGGCCGCCTCGCAGTGAAGGTGTGGCAACATCATTCATAGTTCCGGACCTTCAAGAAAAAAGCACCCCACCGAGCCCTCGCGACCAGGCTCCTCGCGAGGGTGGGAACGCCTTCCCCTCGGCTCCTCCTGTTGTTCGCAGCGCAGCCACCGCGCCTAGCGAGGAGTCCCTGGGCGCCGGATGGGCCAAGCCCGCGGGCCCCGCTCTGCCTCATCACCCCCGCAAGCATCGGCAGGAGCTGCCGGCGTTTCCCTCAAGGTATTCTCTCCCAGTTTTATTTGTACCAGTTTTCGCGCAAAATCAATAGATGAAACTGCCGCCCCCCTGCGAGGGCAGCTTGGCGACCTGGGAGCACTGTTAATACAGCTCCGCCAGGGGCTTCCTTGAGCCGGTCGCAACTTCGCTCTATACTTGGGCGAGAGGAGAGCGGAGCGCCAGGGCGGGAGCCACGGGGCGCCGCTTCCAAAAGGAGACCCCGGCGGCAGCCGCCCGCTTCTCCACCACCCGCCAGGACGGGACGGCCGGCCGCGCCGACGAGGCGCCGCCCACGAGGGGCGAGAGTGGCTCTCCCCGCGCCGCGGCCCCGCTATCAGCCGCGCTCAGGCTTCGAAGGACGCCATGGGGATCGACGTCAATCCACAGGACGAGGGTGTGCTCTTCTTTTTCGCCTTTCTCCGCAGGCTCGTGGAACTGATGGACAGCACCGCACTCAACGACCGCATGGAGGCGTTCTCGCTTGCCAAGCAGTTCGACATCCAGCAGCATGACACGAAGGTGACGTCGTTCGTCAAGGGTTTGAAGGATGATGTCTTCCGCTCGCGCGTGCGGGAGCTGCTCAACGGCACTCCCCACGACGTCATCCAGCGCATCAATCAGGTTCTTCTCGCCCCCGATCCGCCGACCAACCCCTCAGGCGAGCCCTCGCCATAGAGGAGAATACCCCCGCCGCAGCCCGCCGTTCTTTACCTTTCCCCTGTCTGGCCTGTCAGAACAGAGGACGGGGAGGGGGCAGACGTGCGAAGCTGCTCGCGTGCCTGCAAGATGTTTGCTCCGCGCGCCACCGCTCAGGCAGGCGCAGATGGAGGCGAGGCGCCATGCTCCCCTGCCAGATGCTCCGCAACCCAACGGCACTCCGTCCTGTTGCGGGGAGCGTCCAGGACAGCACCCTAATGGCCCAGCATTTCCAACATCTGCTCCCGCTGCTCAGGGTTTAAGATCGACCAGACCGAGCGCAGGTAGCCGATGCGCGCCAGCTCGATCTCGCTGCGCAGCGCCTCGGCCTTGCGGACGAGCGCTGTCACCTTGCCGGCCTCGTAAGGTTCAGCGAACGCCGCTTGGTGCAGCTCGACCTCTGCAAGGCTCAGCGCGGCGCGTTGCGGGATCATCGCCTTCCAATGCTCGATGCCGCTCTGCCGGAGCTTCTGCCGCTGCTCCGGCGTCACCCCAAGCTGCGTGGCGAGCATCTGGAAACGGCGCAGGGGTGAGCCAGCCATGGAGCCGCCGCCCATCATCCCAGGCCCCATCATACCGGCACCCATCATGCCGCCACCCATCATGCCGCCACCCATCATGCCGCCACTCATCATGCCGCCACCCATCATGCCGGGGCCCATCATCCCAGGCCCCATCATGCCCGGGCCCATCATGCCGTAGCCCTGGAGACTCCTCCCCTGCATGCCAGGGCTTGCCGCTCCAGGAGACATGGCCCGCGACCCCGCACTGGCGCCCATCCCTTCGCTGCCCATGCTCCCCGTGCCGGCGCTGCCCGGCACCATCATCCCCGGGGCCATCCCGCCGGGCTGTGCCGACCCACGCTGCTCGCGTCCCGCCGCCTGCGCCCAGGCGGAGCCCACGGCGCCCCCGACGCCTGCCGCCAGAAGCGCTGCAAACGCAAGGAGGTAGGCCCATCGAACGCGGACATGCCGGCCCCAGCTCCACGGCTCATCCTGATGTCGAAATGCTCGCTTCATCACTACTCCTTTCCGGAGTGTCCCTGCGCCCATCGTTGCGCCTTGCTGCGAGACCCGCAGCTCACGGAGTGGTCAGGCGCGGCCCCGCCCCAGCTCCGCTGCGGATGCTGGCTGGCTTTCTTTGGAGCCGCCTGGCGGAAGGGCTACGCGTAGGCTCCCAGCAACGATCTTCCTGATCATCCCCCGGAGCTGACAGCGCCGGAGACCTCCTTGGCGCTGGTTTTCAATTATATCAGATTGTGTTAGAGTGAGCCTTAAAGGATAAAGGAAAGTCTCTCCGCGGTTCTCCTGAGCTGCACCTTCGCGACCTCCGGGTCAATCCCGGCCGAGGCGTGGAGATGCACGCGATCAGGGAACCCTGGTACGGATATCCCTGCCTGGCGCCGCGGCTCAGGCAGGATTTGCCGCCACTCGCTGCCTCGCCGGATGTGGAGGAGATGAAGCGATGAAACGTCCAGTTGGTGCTTTGCTCTCTCTTCTTGCCGTCACGATAGCCTTTGTTCTCCCCTCGTTGTCCGCCCGCGCCGCCGAACCGATCAAGATCGGCTTCTACGGCCCGCTCACCGGTCCCCTTGCCGTGGCTTGCCTGCCGGCGAAGCGCGCGGTGGAACTGGCAGTGAAGCAGGTCAATGAGAAGGGAGGGGTGCTGGGAAGACCGATCGAAGTCATCTATGCCGATACGAAGTTCGACAACAACGAGTCCATCCGCATCGTCAACCGCTTCATCCGCTCGGATAAGGTGGCTGCCGTGCTGGGCGATTTCACCAGCACCGGAACGATGGCCACGCTGAGCATCACCCAGCGCGCCAATATCCCCCACATGGACTACAATGCCAACTCCACCGCCATCACGAACTCCGGCTACAACCACATCTTCCGCCTGGTGGTGAACTCGCACCAGCTTTACAGCGGCCTGGCCTCGTACGCCCAGAAAAAGTTGGGGGTGAAGCGCGTCGCCATCATGGGATGGGATGACGACTTTGGACGAGCGAACGTGGACGCCTTCACGAAGTACCAGAAAACCAGCAAAGCTTTCGAGATCGTGGCGCTTGAGTGGTACAACGTGAATACGAAGGAGTTCAAAGGCTTGTTGAGCAAGGTGCTGGCGCAGAAGCCCGACAGCATCATCTTGACGGGGGCGATCGGCGACTCGGCGCTTATCGTGAAGCAGGCCAGAGAGCTGGGCTATCAGGGCATGTTCCTGGGCGACGGCGGCCAATCGATCCTGCCGTTCCGCAACATCGCCGGGCCGAGCGCCGATGGCACGGTCGTGGCCACGCAGTACGTTCCCCACTACTATAAAAACCCCCTCGCCGTGGCGTTCGACAAGCAATGGGCCGAGATGAAATACGAGTCGGACCCGTGGTCCTCGCACGCCTATGACGCGTTCATGCTGCTCCTGGATGCCGTGCAGCGCGCCGGCACGACGGACGGCCCGAAGGTCATTGCGGCCCTGCGGGCGACGAAGGACTGGCAAGGGGTCACCGGCACGACGAACTTCTACCCGGATGGGGATGTTGAGAAGCCGGTGTTCATGCAGAAGTGGGTGGATGGCAAGCTGACCCCCCTGGAGCCGGTGCAGGCCCCATTCAGGAACTAGGCATCCACCGCCCATACCTGTGGTGCGATGGTAAGCCGCGAGGCGGCGGCGGCTGAACGAGGGCTGAGATGCCGCCACCTCGGGCCGGAGATCCAAGAGCGGGACCTATCGGTGTTAGCCCGTCTACGCCTGCCTGGGCTACCACGACAGACAGGTGCGACGCCGGGGGAGGTAGGGGGGCGCTCTGCTTCATGGCACGACCTGCATCGACGAGCGGATGCCCCCGGCCCCTGCGGCGTTCGGACCCAAGCTGGCGCCGGGGTTTGTCCAGGCCGCCGCCGAGAACAACCGTGGCCGCACCCGCGCGGGCGCGCAAGCCGCCTGACAGAAACCCAGCTCGCACTCAACCTATCCGCCGCACCCGCGCGGGCGCGCAAGCCGCAGCGAGGGAGCTTGGACGATGGCTTGGGCAATGCACCTTGCGGCTCAGCCTGGCTGCCAAGCAACTGCGCGCGAACGGCTGAAGGCGGAGAGGTCGAAACGATCTTGCCCTGCGCGAGGTGGTGGTGAAACAGCCCCTTGCAAGGGTGGGAAGGATGGCCTTGCGTCGGGGCGCGATTCATGCCATGCTCAGGTCCCTCCTTGAGAATGGCGCGGCGGGTGGGGGCGAGGCGATTTCCGCTGCTCCCGCGGCCTACCGGCCTGCGTCCGCGCAGCCGAGAGGGTAGCTCTGTCGAGGCAGGAATCGTTCCGGCTCGTACCTTGGTGATGAACCTTGTGGAGGTTCTGGGGAAAAGGGGGTCTACCAATGCACCAACGTAAACCCGCTTGTTGGACAATGTGGTTCTTGGCCGTGGCATCTCTCCTCCTGGTCATTCTTGCCGCCTTCCACGTTGCCGAGGCGCAAAAACAGAACGTTCCGGAAAAAATCCGCATCGGCTACACAGTCTCGCTCAGTGGGCGTTTCACGCCCATGGTCGGCACCTTCAAGAAGCTGGGTGATAGCTGGGCTGAGCTGGTCAACCAGCGCGGCGGCATCTACATGAAGGAGTACGGCAAGAAGCTGCCGGTCGAGTTCGTGGTCTATGACGACAAGAGTGATCCGGCTGTCTCCACAAAGTTCTACGAACGCCTCATCACGCAGGACAAGGTTGATTTCCTGCTCGGCCCGTTTTCAAGCCACATCTCCTTCGCCGCCAGCACCGTGGCTGAAAAACATAAGGTCCCCATGATCCTTATTTGCGCCAATGACCTGAAAATCTTTGAGCGCAACTACAAGTACAGCGCCACCAATCTTGCGGAGGCCAACCAAGAGTTTTACCGTTACCTCGAGATTCTCAAGTCTGAAGGCAAGGCAAAGACCTTGGCGATGATCGCCGAGGATACGCTCCATTCAACGGGCGTCCTAACGGGTGGCGAGGCAAAGGCGAAGGAGCTGGGACTGCAAGTCGTGTTCAAGGAGATCATGCCGGCGACGACCCGCGACTTCACGGCCATCATCACGCGGCTGAAGGCGTTGAATCCCGACGTGGTCATGGTCGAAGCCTTCCCGGCCTTTGAGATTCCCTTTGGGAAACAGGCCTACGAGCTGAAACTTCAACCGAAGGAACTCTACTTCGGTCATATCACGAAGGCTGTGGTGAACGCCCTGGGGCCTTCGGCTGAAAACCTTGCCAGCACCACCTATTGGGCCGAGGAATGGAAAGACAACGCCGGCGTGGCTGACTACATGGCCATCCTCGAAAAGACCGGCATCAAGTGGGATGAGTATATGGAATCCGCCATCCGCATGGCGGCCTATCAAAGACTGCAAGCCGTGCTTGAGAAGGTTGGCTCGCTGGATCGTGAAAAAATCCGCACGGCGATGTGGGAAACTACCGTGCCAACGATCAGCGGCAATGTTTCCATCAACCAGCAGGGCCTCGGCACCCTCGTCGGCAGCCCAGTCCAAGTGCGCGGCGGGCGTTTCATCTCCATCTATCCAGTGGAGAACGCCAAGAAGAATCACATTTTCCCGAACCCTTGGAAGTGAGAAGGCGGTCACGCCGCGTGGCAGGCCCTCTCCTCTGTGATGGAGGTCCCCGTACAACCGGGAGAGGCAGGCGTTCGCCGCAGGCTCCCGGTTGAAGCGATGGCGCGAGGGGACGCGTGTCCCCTCGCCTTCCTCTGTCTGGCAGCCGTCGCGTCGAACCCATCGCCGCCACGGCTCAGCGATCGTGGCGGTCGCGCCCGGGGTGGAAGGAACATGCTGCTCGGACAGATCGTCTACGGACTGGTGATCGGCTCGATTTACAGCCTCATTGCGATCGGCTTCAGCATGGTGTTCCAGGCGATCGGGCTGCTGAACTTCGCGCACCAGGAGTTCATGATGCTCGGCGGCCTCATCGGCTACACGCTCGCCGTCACGCTGAACTTGCCCGCGCCTCTGGTCGTGCTCCTTGCCGGGCTAGGGGCGGGCTGCATCGCGGTGGCGATTGAGAAGGTTGGCATCAGCCCCATCCGGCACCGCGGCGGGGCGGAGATCAACCTCATCATCGCGACCATCGGCTGGGGCATCATCCTCAGCAACGCCGCCATGCTGACGTGGGATGCCTACCCCCTTGGCTATCCGCAAAGGTTTCAAGGCAAACCCCTCAACCTCGGCGGCATCTCCATCGTGCCCCAGAACCTGGTGATTCTCGGCGCCGGCATTCTCCTCATGATCCTCTTGCAGCTCTTCTTCAAGCGCACCTGGACAGGCCAGTCGATGCGCGCCGCCGCGGAGGACTCGCCCACCGCCGCGCTGATGGGCATCGACACGGACCGCACGGTGTCGTGGACCTTCTTTATCAGCGGCGCGCTCGGCGGCATCGCCGGGGTCTTCGTTTCCTCGATCTTCTACGCCTCCTTCGAGATGGGGCTCATCGGTCTGCGCTGCTTTGCGGCGGCGGTGCTCGGCGGCTTCGGCAACATCGTAGGCGCCATGTTCGGCGGCCTCATCCTCGGCATCATCGAAACCCTCGGGGCGACGTACATCTCCTCCGCCTACAAGGACGTGATCGCCTACGGCATTGTCATCGTCATCCTGCTGATTCGGCCAACCGGCATCTTCGCAGCGCGCCGAACCGGGCTTACCTGAGTCGCAGATACGGACGCCGCAATGAGGCCACGGTTCACCTACGGCGGGGAGCTCTTCCTGTGGCGCTGGCTGCGCCTGACGATGGCAAACCGCTACGTCATCTCCCCCTTCGCCATCATCACCATGCTGGCGGCCCTGCTGCTGCCATTGCTGCTGGACCCCTTCGGCTTCTTGATCCTCTTCCTTGATAACATCCTGGTCTTCGTGCTCCTGACGCTCGGCCTGCAGCTCATTCTCGGTTACGCGGGCATCCTCAACCTCGGTCATGCGGCGTTCTTCGGGCTCGGCGCCTACACCTCCGCCATCCTCACGAAGACGCTCGGCGTTCCGTTCCCTCTGGCGTTCCTCGCCTCCACTCTCATGGGCCTGCTGGGCGGCCTGCTCATGTGCCCGATCATTCGGCTCCGCGATGTCTACTTCGCCATGGCCTCCTTTGCGTTCGGCATCGTCGCCTACGTCGTCTTCAGTGAGTGGCGCGAGCTCACCAACGGCCACATCGGCATCCGCGCCATCCCGCCCGCCCGCCTCGCCGGCATCGATTTTACCAGCTCGTTGAACTTCTACTACCTCGTCCTGCCCTGCGTCATCGTGCTCTACCTCGTCTTCCGGCTCCTCCTCATCTCGCCGTTCGGCACCTCGCTCAACGCCATTCGCCAGAGCGAGCTGGCGGCGCGCAGCGTGGGCATGCACCTCGCCGCCATCAAGGTCAAGACGATCCTCATCGGCGCCGCGGCCGCGGGCGCGGCAGGCAGCCTCATCACCCATCTGCAAGGATTTGTCAGCCCCGAGTTGTTTAACTGGCCGCAATCGATCACCCTCGTCACGATGATGGTCATCGGCGGTATCGGCAGCTTTCCGGGAGCGATCATCGGCACCTTTGCGATCCAGTTCATGTCGGAGTACCTGCGTTTCCTCGTCGAGTATAAGATGCTCATCTACGGGGGCGTTCTGGTCTTCTTCATGATCTTCCTGCCCAAGGGGATTGCCGGGGTGGTCCGCGCCCTGGTGGTTGCGGCCCTGGAGCGCAGATCGGCACGGTAGACCGGTAGGTGGCGGAGCCAGACGCCATGGGAGTGCTGACGACACGGCAGGTAGTGAAGCGCTTCGCGGGGCTGGTCGCCGTCGACCACGTCGATCTCGAGGTGCAGGAGGGTGAGGTGCGCGGCATCGTCGGCCCCAACGGCGCCGGCAAAACCACCCTCTTCAACCTGATCTCCGGCTTCTATCCTGTAACGTCCGGGCGCATCGAGTTTCTCGGCAAGGATATTACCACCACCTCGGCCCACCGACGGGCCGGCCTCGGCATCGGCCGGACCTTCCAGGCAACGCAGCTCTTCTCAGAGATGACCGTGCTCGAGAACGTGGCGACTGGGCGTCATACCAGCACCAGGAACGGCGCCTGGGCGGCCGTATTACGCAGCCGCGCCTTTCGCCGCAGCCTGCAGCGCGACCGCGAGCTGGCTGAGGAGATCATTGACTTCGTGGGATTGCGCGGCACCGGAAGCCTGCTGGCGAGCAGCCTGCCCTATGGCCAGCAGCGCCTGGTGGAGATCGCCCGCGCCATCGTGAACCAACCGCAGCTCCTCCTCCTCGACGAGCCGGCCGCGGGCATGAACCTGCACGAGATCGAGGCGCTCAATGAACTGATCCGGAAGATCAACGAGACGAGGATCAACGGCACGCGCGTGACCATCCTCGTCGTCGAACACAACATGCGCGTCATCATGAACATCTCGCACCGCATCTCGGTCCTCGATTTCGGGGAAAAGATCGCCGAGGGTCCGCCGAAGGAGATTCAGCAGAACGAGCGCGTCATCGCAGCCTATTTGGGAAGTACCACCGGCGGCAACGCCAGCTTGGGGAGCAGCACAGGTCTCGCGGCGGCGGGCGGCAGCAGCGGGGGAGGAAGGGCTGGTGCTTGAGCTGCGGGGCGTCGAGGTTGGCTACGGCAGGGTGCCGGTGCTGAAGGGTATCTCCCTCGAACTCCCCGAAGGGCAGATCGTCACGCTCATTGGCTCCAACGGGGCCGGCAAAACCACCACCCTGAAGACGATCACCGGCATCCTGCGCCCGCACGCCGGCACCATCCTCTTCGATGGTCGCCCGATCAACGGCATCAGCCCCGTTGAAGCAGTCTCCCGCGGCATCGCCCTGGTGCCGGAAGGGCGGCGCATCTTCGCCTCGCTGTCCGTGCAGGAAAACCTGCGCATGGGCGCCTTCAGCCGCGCCGACCGAAAGCAGGCGTGGATGAGGCAGCTCGACGGGATGTTCGAGCTCTTTCCCCACCTCGCGCAGCGCCGGCATCAGCTCGGCGGCACCTTGAGCGGCGGCGAGCAACAGATGCTGGCCATCGCCCGCGCCCTCATGTCGAACCCCAGGCTCCTCCTCCTCGACGAGCCTTCCATGGGACTGGCCCCCCTCCTCGTAGAGCAGATATTCGCCATCATCAGGGACCTGAATCGCCGCGGCGCCACCGTGCTCCTGGTGGAGCAGAACGCCCGCATGGCCCTGTCCGTTGCAAGTGTTGGCTACGTCATGGAGATCGGCTCCATCGTCCTGCACGACACCGCCCGGCGCCTCCTTGATAACCCCCAAGTGCAAGCGGCCTACCTTGGCATCTGAGCCGGTTCACCCGGGCGCCTGGCGGGCCGACCGGCTGCGCCATCTTCCCCTCCCTTGCTTCCCGGCGCCTTTCAGAGGTAGGCCTTCAGGACGTACTGCTGGATCATGCGGTGCGTGTTGAAGAACGACCCGTTGAGCGCGATGGCGTGCCGCATGATGTCGAGGTAGCGCGGCAGGTTCTGGTAGAACATCGGCATCACCACGTACTGGAGCTTATCGTAGAGCGCCGAAGCGTCCCGCTTCCTGCCGGCCTCGCTGCCATCCGATTGCTCGCTCTCCCCGAACGACCAGCCCGTCAGCCCTTCGATGCACCCCTCGATCCACCAGCCGTCCAGCGTGCTGAGGGAGGGCACGCCGTTGAGGGCTGCCTTCATGCCGCTGGTGCCGGAAGCCTCCAACGGCGGTTGCGGATTGTTCAGCCAGACATCGGAGCCCGCCGTGATGAGCTTGCCGAACTCAATGTCGTAGTTCGGCACGAAGACCACGCGGATAACATCCTTCAGCGCCTCCTTGGCCCAGTAAATGTGCTGAATCAACTCCTTGCCGGAGGTGTCGTGGGGATGCGCCTTGCCGGCAAAGATGATCTGGAACGGACCGGCGTTGCTGGCGATGAGGCGCAAACGGTCGAGGTCGGAGAAGAAGAGGTCCGGACGCTTGTAGGCTGTCATGCGTCGCGCGAAGCCGATGGTGAAGACGTCTGTCTCCATGCCGGCATTGGTCAGCCGGTTGACGAACTGGAGAAGGTCGCGCTTAGCGGCTTGGTGTGCTTGCCACACCTCTTCGGCCGGAATGCTCAGGGCGTAGCGGAGGCTGTAGTTCTCCTCGCGCCAGGTCGGCAGATGCTGGTCGAAGAGGCGGGCCATGGCCGGGGAAACCCAGGTGCCGGCGTGCACGCCGTTCGTGATCGAATCGATCGTGTACTTCGCAAAGAGGTACTTCGCCACCTCCGCGTGGCGTTTGGCTACCCCGTTAATGTAGTGGCTAAGGTTCAGCGCCAGGTAGGTCATGTTGAAGTTGTCATCGAAACAACAGAGTTCAAGGGTGTCAGCCACGGCGTGGCGTCCGAGCACCCGGTTCACGAGTTCGATCGGAAACCGGTCGTGTCCTGACGTCACGGGAGTGTGCGTCGTAAATACACACTGGTGCCGAACGGCATCGAGATCCTTCGGCAGAACCGTCTGCCGCTCCTCCTTTCGCAGTTCCTCGTTGAGCAGCGCCAGCGTCAGGAAGCTGGCGTGTCCCTCGTTCATATGAAAGCGTTCGATGCCTTGGTAGCCCAGCGCCCGCAGCATGCGCACGCCGCCGTACCCCAGGATAATCTCCTGGGCCAGGCGGTAACGCTGATCGCCGCCATAGAGGGTGTCGGTGAAGTTCCGATCTTCCGGCGAGTTTTCGCTCAGGTTGGTATCGAGGAAGTAGACCGGCACGACGAAGTTCTTGATGCCGCGCACGTCAAAACGCCAAGCCGCAACGTTCACCTGGCGGCCTTCGATCGTCACCGTCACGTGATTGTCCATCTTCACCAACTGGTCCTCGACCACCCATTCCGCCGCTGACTCGTTTTGCCAGCCTCTGCCGTCGAGCGCTTGGTAGAAGTAGCCCTTGCGATGCAGCAGGGTGACCCCCACCATCGGGATCGACAGGTCCGCCGCGGCCCGGATCGTATCCCCCGCCAGGATGCCGAGACCGCCGCTGTACGTCGGAATATCCGCAAGAAGCCCAACTTCCATCGAGAAATAGGCAATACCTCTGTCGCTGTTCATAACTCGGTCCTGCTCTCTCGTCGCTTCAGTTAGTTCACCCGAAACACCGCGCGCCTCATGGCGCCCACGTCTCGTTCCGGCCGCGGGTTCTCAAGGTCATTACAAGGACGCACCAGCACTTCGTTGCAAACGAGCGGTTCGCGCCTCGATCGTGGGGCTGCCGCGGAGGAATCCTCTCCCTTGCCGCACCCCATCCGCCTCGACGCGGCCCCTGCCGCCCGGCGCTGACGGAATGCAGTCTATCACAAACAGGAAGGTTGCGAGACGGCAAGGCAGCCGCAGGCACCACGGAGGGGCATGGGAACATCGCGCCGCCGGCGCCTTCGGTCGCCTCCCGCGCCCCGTACCACGTGCACCGGGGCGCATTCTCCCTTGTCCTCAGGGTTGAACATGGGAGAGAATGGGGCCGTCCCAGGGCGCGTCCCGCTCGGCTCAGCGGTGCAGGAGGCCGCGGCGCCGCGCGCGGCAGCGCTCCTGCCGCTGCGGCGCGGGCGCGGGGTTTGCCGATCGTTACAGCCAGGAGCCTGCAGGCGGACGCACTCTCTCAAGCAGGGCCGTCATCTTCCCCCGTCATGCTCCCCGGCCCAGACGCCTGGACGAGCATGGCGAAGAGCGATAGACCGAGCGTGAGGAGAAGAGCAATGATCATCCACGACTGGAACGGCGACCTCATGGTCATCTACCAGATGGATCACGGTGATCTGGCCGCCCAGTTCGAGCGGTCCTGGGGGAACACCACCTTCGCCCCAGCCGAGCCCAGCCAGGCGATGGCCCATGCCACCTCCTGGCACGACAACGGCTGGATCGAGTACGACGCGAAGCCCCGCGTCAATCCACAGACGCGCCGCCCTTACCGGCTGCATGAGGTGCCGGCCACCGAGCACTTGGAGTTCTACAAGGCGGGCATCGGCAAGGTGATCCGTGAGGATGCGTACGCGGGCCTCCTGGTGAGCATGCACCTGACGGGCCTCTACCAGCAGCGCTACGGGCTCGACGGCGGCATGCCGAGCTTCATCGAGCGCGCCGCCCCGGAGGCGCGGGAAAACGTGCGCGCCTTCATCGCCCAGCTCGAGCGCGAGCAGGCCGAGCTGCGCGCCCGCCTGCAGCACAACCCTGCGTATGCCGCCGCCGTGGAGGACCGCTGGCTGTGGACGAACTACCGCCTCCTGCAGGTGTTCGACCAGATCTCGCTCTTCTTCTGCTTCTTTCGTCCCGGCGCGACACGCACGATCAAGGCCGCGCCCCGCACCTACGACGGCGCGGAGGTGACCCTTCGGGTCACGGCCCTGGATGCCTCGCGCGTCGTCGTCGTCCCGTTCCCGTTCGCCCATGCCGAAACCGAGGTGACGCTGCGCGTCAAACGGCTCCCCAATCGCACCTATGCCGATGACGACGACGTGCGAGCCACGCTAAACGCGGCTCCATTCCAGGCGCTCCGATATATCCTCGCGGCCGTGGCGTGAGCGCCTCCCCGGGCGTTCGAACGACAAGGGAAAGCAGGCAAGGAGCATCCCGTTCCTCGGCAGGAGACGAGGAGCAGGCGCCGGCGGCTCAGGCACAGGTTGCCCGTGCGTCTCGCACTCTCACCGCGGCCGGCGACAATGATACCTCGAGATCTCCAACCACTCGCTGAGAGGAGCGTTCCACTATGACTGTACTCGTGGTCGGCTGCGGCTCCCTGGGGGGGCTCTACGCGGCCGCGCTCACCCGCGTCGGCGAGGTGTGGGCGTTGGATGCCTCCCAGGAACACGTTGCCGCCATCAACGCCGGGGGTCTGCGCCTCCGCGGCCTCGAGGAGATGACGGCGCCGGTGCGCGCCACGGCGGACCCCGCCTCCCTCGCCGGAGAGCGCTTCGAGCTCGTCATCGTGGCGGTGAAGTCGACCGCCACGCGCGCCGCCGTGCGGGCGGTCGCCTCCTACCTCAAGGGCGCGCCGGTTCTCTCCATCCAGAACGGTCTCGGCAATGAAGAGATCATCCGCGAGGAGGTTGAGGGACCGGTCCTGCAGGGTGTGTCGTTGCTGGCCGCGCTGCTGACCGGGCCGGGGGAGGTGAAGAAGAACCTCGATGGCCTCACCTACATCGGACCGTTCATGAGCGACAGCGGCCTTCAGGCGACGCGCGCCCAGGCGGACGAAGCCGGCGCCTTGCTGCGCGCCGCCGGCATGGAGGTGGAGGTCCGCGACGATATCCGCGACGTGGTGTGGACGAAGTTGATCATGAACTCGACGATCATGCCGATGCGCATGCTCACCCGGCTCGACAGCGTGGGCCTCGTCAGCGTCGCCCCGGTGCGCGCCCTCATCGAGGAGATGGCGACGGAGGGCACGGCCGTGATGGCGAAGATGGGGTTGCGCCCCGTCTTCGATCCGCTCTACGTCCTGCAGCGGGCGGCCAAGGAGCGCACCTCGCCCCATGCCGGCTCGATGAGCCGCGATGTGGCCGCCGGCGTGCAGACGGAGATTGACTTCCTGACCGGCGCCATGGTCGCCGCGGGCGAGCGGCTGGGGGTGCCGATGCCGAAGTCGAAAGCGTTCTACCAAATCTTCAAGGGCTTTGAGGCTTCGTTCCTGAAAGGTTGAGGGCCCTGCCGCGCCGCGGGCGCCAGCGTTCGCCCCAGGGAGCTGCCCGGCTCTCCTGCCACGACCAGGGGCTCCCGTGTCTGCGGCCTGCGTTCCAGAACCTCCACCTGCGGCGCGGCGCGGGGAACGGTGGGGAGCAGTCGCAGGGTGCGTCCATCCGTCTCCACGACAATGGCGCCTTGCGCCGCCGTCGTGTAGAGCGGGATGCCATGCTCCGCGTAGCGGCGCACCACGCTCGGCGCTGGATGGCCATAGCGGTTGTAGAGGCCCGCCGAGACGACCGCCGCCCGCGGACGCACGACGTCGAGAAACGCCGCCGTGCTGGAGGTGCGGCTGCCATGGTGCGGCACCTTCAGGATCGTGCTGGCAAGGTCGGCGGAGGAGGCCAGCAGCCACCTCTCGGTCTCCGCTCCGATATCGCTCGTGAAGAGCACGCTCGCCCCCCCGAAGACGAGACGCAACACCAGGGAACGATGGTTCTCGTCGGAGAGGCGTCGCCTGTCATGGGGGGGCGGAGTCTCGCCGGCGCTGAGGACCGCAACATACGTCGCCTCACCGAGGGGGATGCGCATCCCCGCCCGCAGCGCCCCAAGCCGCGCGCCCGCCTGTCGGGCGGCCACTTCCAGCTCGGAGGTGTCGAAGCTGCGCGGCGCCGCCGTGTTGGTCCACACCTCCCGCACCCCATAGCGCTCGATGAGGAAGGGCAGCCCGCCGGTATGGTCGCCATCGCGGTGCGTGGCCACCGCCACGTCGAGGCGTCGAATGCCGCGCGCCCGCAGGTACGGGGCGACGATGGCGGCGCCGGCATCGTCGCCGCCCTTCCAGCGACTGCCGGCGTCGACGAGGAGGACGCGTCCATCCGGCAGCTCCGCCACGGCGGCATCCCCCTGCCCCACGTTGAGGAAGGCCACCCTGAGGAGCCCCGTCGCCCGACGCGGCAGGTAGGGCGGCAGCGCCAGCAGCAGCATGGCGGCGAGGGCTGCAACCCCGCCGCAGCGCAGCATGCGCGCCGCTCTCCCCGCGGCAACCCAAGCCGCGCTCAGCAACCCCAGGCCCAGGTACGCCAGCGCCAGAACCGCCAGCGAGGGCGTGACGACGTGGAGCACCGCCCCAGGCAGCGCTGGCGCCAGCTCGCTCACCTTCAGGAGCAGCGTGGTGCACAAGGCGCTGGCCTGCAACGGCAGCCACGCGGCGCTTGGCGAGAGGAGCCCCACCATAGCGCCCAGGAGACCGCTCGGAACGGCAAGCGAGGCCAGGGGAACCGCCAGGAGGTTGGCAGGCAAGCTCCAAGGATAGACGACGCCGAAGTGGTAGGCGAGGATCGGCAGGGTGGCGAGCCAGGCCGCCAGCGAGACGAGGAAGGAGAGCATCAGCTTCCGGCTCCACCACCGGGGTTGCTCCAGCCCGGCCTGCCGAAACGGGTTCCGCGCCTCTCGCAGGCGCAGCAACCGCAGCGCCACGGCAATCCCCGCCACGGCCCCAAAGGAGAGCTGGAATCCCGCCTCATAAACGGAGCCTGGCATCCACAGCAGCACCACCAGCCCGGCAAGCGCCAGGCTATGGAAGACGTAGCGCTGTCGATCCACCACATGCGCCCCGTAGAAGGCGGCTCCCATGAGGAGCGCGCGCGTGGTGGAAACTTGAAACCCGACCAGCGCGGCGTAGAAGAGCATCGGCCAGAGCGCCGCGAATGCCGCCACCCGCCGGGAGCTGACGCACCAGGCCCAGCGCCGCACCAGGCAGCCGTTCAGCAGCGCCAGGAACAGACGTACCACGCCGTAGCTGGCCACGCCGACGAAGCCGACGTGCAAGCCGGAAACGGCCAGGAGATGGGCGAGGCCGCTCTTCGTCAGGTTCTCCTCGTGGGTGCGGGTGAGCTGCCCGCGATCACTGAAAAGGATCGCCCGCATCACCCCCGCCGTCGGCCGCGCCACCTGCCAACTGAGGAGCTGCTCAATGCGTCGCCTCGCGGCTGCCAGGAACAGGCCGAGCTGCGTCCCCTGGCCGCGCTCGAGGAGGTCCACCCGCAGCCACGAGGTGGCCCCACCCCGCACGAAGATGCCGCGTGTTCCCAGGTAGCGCTGATAGTTGAACTCGCCCGGGTTATGAGAGCGGTACGTCTTGCGCAGCATGACGCCGCGCACCACGATGCGATCGCCGTAGTGAACATACGCCCAGGTCTCGTAGACCTTGAGGAGGACGCGGCCGCTCACCGGCAGGTCGACGCTGGGGAGGTACGACTTTCCCTCGTAGACCAGGCGCTCGGCCTCGAGTGTCACCAGGACCGCCTCGCGGCGTTGCGTCGGCGGCGCGACGACGCGGCCATAGAGATCAGCGCGGGCGTCGCGGAGATGGTGCAGGAGATGCTGCCGTGAACGGGGAGCGGCGGTCCACCAGCTTCGGCTGCCGCCCAGCAGAGCCGCGCCGCTGGCGAGGAGGATGAGGAGGGCCAGCGGGCGCCGCCACGGCGGCGTGGCGCGGCGCCCCCCCAGCAGAGCCGGCAGCAGGGCGAGAGCGGGAATGGCCAGCCACCACAGCGCCACGCCGGCCAAGAGGATTCCCGCAACCACTCCGCCCAGCACGGCCAGCATCCGCGCCAGGGGCCCTTGCAGCGCGCGTGCCATGACCTCCCCTGGCGGCGTCGCGTTCACAGCTACCACGGCCTGCTCGGAGTCCAGCCTCACCATGGATGTCCTCGGCCAGCACACCAAGAACTGGAGGGAATGCTTGACATGGTACGCAAAATGTTAAAAGCAGCAAGCGAAAAATGTTCGCTTGTCCTTTTCTTGACCAGCCGCCGCGCGGGGTGCTATAGTTAAGACCGTGATGGACGCAGCCGCGCGCCGCGAGGCTCGTGCCGCCGCCGCATGGGAGAAGGATGGAACCGCTGGCGTGCCTCCGTGCGGCACGCTGACGGTGGGAGCGAGGCGGCGGGCGCCGCGGCGATCGGCCACAGAAACAGCCACCCAGGCCAGGGCAAGGAGATGCGAGGCGTGCGGGTGGGCGTACTGGGAGGGAGTGGACTCTACGACCTGCCTGGCTTGTCGGAGACCGAGCAGGTGCCGGTGACGACGCCGTTCGGCGATCCCTCGGATGTCTACGTAAGAGGGAACCTGGGCGGGGTGGAGGTCTTCTTCCTGGCGCGTCATGGCCGCGGCCACCGCCTCATGCCGACCGAGCTGAACTACCGCGCCAACATCTACGGCTTCAAGCAGCTCGGCGTGGAGTGGGTCATCGCGGTGAGCGCCGTCGGCAGCCTGCGCGAGGACCTGGCGCCGGGACACCTCTGCATCCCCGACCAGTTTTACGATAATACCCGACACCGCCCCCTCACCTTTTACGGCGAAGGCGTGGTGGTGCATGTCGCCATGGCTGACCCCGTCTGCCCGCACCTCTGCGACCTCCTCGCCAGCAGCGCCGAGCGGCTTGGCGCAACGGTCCGCAAGGGGGGCACCTACCTGTGCATCGAGGGGCCGCAGTTCTCCACGCGGAGCGAATCGCTCATTTACCGCCAGTGGGGCGTTGATGTCATCGGCATGACGAACATGCCCGAGGCCAAGCTGGCGCGCGAGGCCGAGATTTGCTACGCGACGCTGGCCATGGTCACGGACTACGACTGCTGGCACGAGTCGGAAGCGAGCGTGGACGTCGATCAGATCCTGCGGGTCCTGCAGCAGAACGCCATGACAGCCCAGGCGATCATCGCCGAGATGCTGCCCCGCATCAAACCGTTGCGCACCTGCCCCTGCGCCCGCGCCTTGGAGAATGCCATCCTCACCAATCCGGCGAGCATCCCGTTCGTGCGGCGACAGCAACTCGACCTGCTGCTCGGCCCCTACCTGCGTACGCGCGAGGGAGACCGCTAGCGTGCCTTCATCTCACGAGCTCTTCGCTGAAGCCCAACGCTGCCTCGTCGGCGGCGTCAACAGTCCGGTGCGGGCCTACCGCGCCGTGGGTGGCCAGCCGCCGTTCATCGCCCGGGCCGCCGGCGCGCGCATCGAGGACGTGGAGGGGAAGAGCTACATCGACTACGTGGGAACGTGGGGCCCGGCGATCCTCGGCCACGCCCACCCCGAGGTGGTGACGGCCATCCAGAAGGCGGCGGAGCAGGGCACGAGCTTCGGCGCCCCAACCGCTCTCGAAGTGGAGATGGCCTCCCTGCTCATCGAGGCGGTGCCCTCCATCGAGCGCGTGCGCATGGTGAACTCCGGCACCGAAGCCACCATGGCCGCCGTACGCCTGGCCCGCGGGTTTACCGGGCGGGACAAGATCATCAAGCTTGCAGGCTGCTACCACGGGCATGCCGACAGCCTCCTCGTCAAGGCGGGTTCGGGGGTGCTTACCTTCGGCACCCCTGACAGCGCCGGCGTGCCGGCCGACGTCGCCCGCTCCACCATCATCCTGCCCTTCAACGATGCCGCCGCCGCGCGCCGCGTCTTCGAAGCCGAGGGGAGCAGCATCGCCGGCCTCATCATCGAGCCTGTCGCGGGCAACATGGGCGTGATTCCCCCCCGCGACGGCTACCTGGCGGAGCTGCGCGAGATCACCCGCCGGCACGACGCCCTGCTCATCTTCGATGAGGTGATGACCGGGTTCCGCGTCGCCTACGGCGGGGCGCAGGAGCTTTACGGGGTGCGGCCCGACCTCACCTGCCTCGGCAAAATCATCGGCGGGGGATTGCCGGTCGGCGCCTTCGGCGGGCGGCGTGACATCATGGAGAAGCTGGCCCCGCTCGGTCCGGTGTATCAAGCGGGAACCCTGTCGGGCAACCCGCTCGCTATGACGGCGGGGATCACGACCTTGCGCCTGTTGCGCCGCGGTGGGGTCTACACGCAGCTCGAAGCCACCTCCGCGGCCCTCGCCGAGGGCTTGGCCGCGGCCGCGAAGGACGCCGGCATCCCCTGCCAGCTCACCCGGGTCGGCTCGATGCTCTGCTGCTTCTTCACGGCCGCCCCAGTGCGCAATTACGACGAGGCGCGGCAGAGCGACACAAAGAGGTTCGAGCGCTTCTTCCGCAGCATGCTCGGGTCGGGAGTCTACCTAGCACCCTCACAGTTCGAGGCCTGGTTCGTCTCCCTCGCCCACAGCATGGACGACATCGCGGCCACGGCTGCGGCGGCCCGCAAAGCGCTCAAGGGCCTGCGCTAGGTGGGAGTGCCAGATCGCCATGAGAGAACGTTGGCAAGACCAAGAGAGCACGTATGGCAACGGGTCGCGGCGGCGCTGGGCCTCGCTCCTCCTCTGGATCAGCGCCGCCTTCTTCGTCGGCATGGCGGTGCTCGCCACGGTCAGCGACAACGGCTTCCTGGAGTGGCTCCATCTGCGGGCACGGTACGCCCAGCTTGAACAACTCATTCAACGCACCGAAGAGCAGAACGCCAGGCTCGCCGAAGAGATCCATGCCCTGAAGACCAACTACGCCAGCATTGAACGGTACGCGCGCGAAGAGTTGGGGTGGGTCAAGGACGGCGAGACCGTCTACCTCCTTCCGCATGGAGAACGGAATGACAGCGCTGTCCGGTAAGCTCGCGAGCTTTCTTCTGCAAGAGGATGCCGTCGTGAGATCGCGGGCGTGATGCTGCGTTGAACGCCGGAGCTCCGCTAACCGGGGCTGGGCTGTCGGAGGTCTCGGAACAGTCCCTCCACGTGCCGCTGTGGCGGCTCACACTTCTTTGCCAGGAGTCGAAGCCGCGGCGGCGGACGGCGGCTGGCCAGCGCGGGCATGCTGCCATAAAAAAACGCCGCGCAAGCACGCTGCGAGGCGCTTCCACCTTGACGCGCGAGATAGATTGCTCTAAGATAATCTTGCAACAGAGAGGCATGGTGCGGGGTGGAGCAGTCCGGTAGCTCGTTGGGCTCATAACCCAAAGGTCGCAGGTTCGAATCCTGCCCCCGCTACCAATACAATCAATGGGTTGCGGCCTCGCCGTGACCCATTTTTTCATGGATTGTCCGAAAATTGTCCGAATTCTGTCCGCGCAGGTAGTTCTGCATGCGCCTCATTGCGTCGCGGAGATCACGCTCGTTGGTGATGTCGTAGCGGTCGAAAACGCTCCGCGTGCGGTGGCCGCTTACCGCCATCGCCACCGTTTCCGGCACCCCTGCCCGCACCATGTTGCGTACCGCCGTACGGCGCAGGTCATGGAAGAGCTTTCCCGGCACCCCAGCCTCCCGGCAGGCGTTCCGCCAGGATTTGCGAAACTCGCGGATCATGCGACCGTCGCAATGAAAGACGTATTCTGCTAGGAACGTGGTCTTCCCCGCCTTCACTCGTCGCGCTGCCCAACACCGCTCAATCAACTCCCAGAGGTCCCCCTCAAGGCTGAGGGTGCGTCCCCGCTCATTCTTGGACGCCTCAGGCTTCAGGTGCGCCACACGACCCCCACGGTCAATATCAGACCATGTAAGCGAGGCGATCTCCCCTTTCCGCCAGCCAGTCAGGTAGGCGAAACGGGTGAAATCCCGCAGGTAGGCAGGGAGTTCTCTCACCACTGGCTCTAATTCGGCATGCTCAAAATACCCTTGCCTCGCATTCCTTTCGGGAAGCCTTCGTATCCGCGGGCAAGAAGAGACGCGGCCCCGCTCCATCGCAAGCTTGAACGCCTGCCCCAGAAGCTGCGTCTCCCGGTTGATGGTAGCAGGCTTTCGCCCAGCCTCTAACCGCTGAAGGATATAGCGGTCAACGTCCTCCGCCGTCACATCTACGACCCGTCGTTGCCCGAAGCTGTCTTCAATAGCGCGGAGATGTGACCGAAACTGTGCTGCACCCTTCCCACCTTGCAGCTCGTAATGCTGCCGAAGAGCTTGAAACAACTCACTCACCAGAATGCGCTCTTGCTCAGGGCCTATGAACTGTCGAGCACCAAGCTGATCTGCTGCCACCTCGCGGAGCCTCTTGCGCAGGAAGCGCTCCGCCTCCCTACGATCCTCCGAGCCGCTGCTCTCGCGGTATTCCTGGCCACGGAGGCAGTAGGAAATCCACCACCTCCGGCCTCGTCGGAATACCCGGCCTTGACCATGCATATGTCACGCCCTCCTCTGCTGCTGGCGAATGAAGCGTTCGATCCCCAGGGTCGAGAACCGAACGAACTTCCCCTGCCGCACCACGAACGGCAGGCTACGGGTACGACGGTAGAGCCAGTCCACCGTCACACACAATTTCGCCGCAGCGTCTTCCACAGTCAAGAGGCGGTCCTCGGCAGGGCCTCCCACGGCATGCCTGCCATCGGCCTGGAGCGCCAGCAGCCGGCCCATGAGCGCGCCCTGGGCGACGGTGAGCTTCGCCAGCAGCGCTGTTGCCGCTTCCGGCGACAAGGCAGTGACCTGTGCTGGGTCGCCTGCGATGTCATCGAGAGATGGAACCGGTACAAGACCCATCTGTTACCGCTCAGGCCCTCTGGACAAAGGAGGGCCATGATTTCACCCTACGCGATCTACATGAACAACCTGCAAGCTCTCATCGAAACGTCCATGTACAGAACCTACTCTTGGGATGAGCGTTTACCAGGAGGCTTACCCCCGATCTACGTGAGCCGTGCAGCTTGTTACTCACTGCCTTCGGGTTCAATCTCCTCGATAGTGCCATCGACGTGCTTTTTTGCAGAGTGAACGATCCTCAGAGCCTCTGCCCCAAGGTTGGCGGCGCCAAGCCTGCATACCTCGTTGGCGGTGTAAGTCACCAAGCCCTCAGGCACCAACCGCTTCGCCTCCTCCTTAGCCACCAGCGCCACCTTCTCGTTGAGCACCCCGGACCAGATGATGACGACGCTCTTCCCGGCGCGAAAGCGCTCCTCCGCCTCCTCTACCTGGAGTCGTCGCACGATCTCCTGCTTGTGCTCGCGCAGGGTGGCGCGCAGCTCTTCAGAGACGGCGCCGGGCGGCGCATTGAGGCGGAGTTTCTCCCCACACACCTCATACTCCACGCCCAGGTCGCGCAGTCTTGCCAACAGTTCGGTCGCCATCATATCTCGATGATCTCCCGATCCTCTTCATCGTTCTCTGCGTCCTCCCCGTCTCCGCCGTGAGTCCTCAAGGTTAAGTCCCGCAAATCGCCGTCACCTCTGTCACCGCCGTCATCGTCTTGTGAATTCAATGAGTTACAGGTGACACCCTGGAGTGCCGGTGACTGGGCGCAGGCCGTCTCTACCGCCTCGTCGTCACCTTCGCCGTCACCGCTAAGTTGTTGATGTTTTTGGCGCTTTGTTGAGTCGTGCTGCCGGGTGACGCGGGTGACGGCGTTTCGCGCCTCTTTGCGAATAATGATGCTACGGCGCTTCTTCGAGCGATCCCACTCAACGCTGATCCCCACTTGGCGCAAGCCAGGGGCGAGACGCCGCAGGCGCTGCGCAAGGGTGCTGGCATTTCTTGGCCAGCCGCGCCGCTTGGTAAGCGATTCTTTCCCCTGATCCCCCAGCATCCCTTCGAGGGCGCCCAGAAGCTCGGTCGCCATCCCGAGCCATTCGGAATCCCGTTTTTCCATAAACTCCTCAAGCACCAGAGCGACCTCATCGACCTGCAGCAGCTCCTCCACGGCACCTCTCCGGTTGCCCTCGTATGCTTGGAGGAATTCGCCGCTCTTCCAGGGCAGGGCTTCCTCGGCTGCGGCGACCCACCGGGCCACGTCTGCCATGCGCGGTAACCGTGTCAGGTGGGTGCTTCGCAGATTCCGCAACGCGGCGCACACTGCATCGAGGAGCGCGCCCAGTATTCTGGGCTGTGCCTGTTCGAACCCAAGCCACAGCTCGTCTTCCGTGGTCCGGGCCGTATCGCTCAGATGCGGGAGTTCGACGAAGATCGATCGGTCGGCAAGGTCCTGACGCTGGGCCGGGTTGTTGATGGCATTGAGCAGCACCGGCCGAGTCGCCTCGAAGATGATCTCGTCGGCATCGGTGTAAAGCTTGCGCGTCCCCAACCCGCCGCCTGTCGCCATGCGGCAGAGCGCGTCCGAGAGCCACGGGGCGATGGTTCCCAGGTTGTCGAACCCTAGAATCCATGCCTGGGATGCCGACACCACCAGATCTCGCTCTTCGCGGGGTGCGGAGCGAGCTGGCGCGGCGTTTGGGTCCACGAGCGCACGCAGCAACCTGGCGGTGGTCGATTTGGCGCTTCCCTGCTCACCCGTGAGGACGAGCACTGGATATGGTCCCATGCCCCTCAACACCGCCAGGAGCCAGCCGACCACTAGCCTGAAGTCATCCTCGCCTGAGAGGTTCAAGAATCCCCGCAGCTCCATGATGGAGCCGCCACGAAGCGGGGCTAGAAGAGGACGCATCCCGCCACCGCGGGTGAACTTCACCGGAGGACTCGTGACCAGCCGCCACCCCTCCGCGGTGAGTTCGACGGCCCGCCATTCTGCATCGCAGAGGTCCAAGTAGATGACGCCCTCTTTCCGCGCAACGCGCAGGAAGACGGACTCCTCGCGCCCCTCGAACTGGGCCTGCGCCTCCAGCGTGGCCAACGCCTCCTGAAGCGCGGCGGCATTCGCCGACCTTCGCCCTTGGCTGTAAAACCGGTACCGCAACCACCGCTCAAAACCGTTACTTCGGATCAGCCACGTTTCTCGGTGCTCGCCGCTCGATAGGCTGGCGTAGGCCCTGCCATCCTTGTCGTGGAAGAGGTTTGCCTCGCGCGCCAGCTCGACGAGCATCTGAGCCTGGGATGGGTTGCCGCCCTGGTCCTTCGTCTCTTCTTCAGACGCCTCATCCTGAGCATCAGTGATCCTCGCACCGTGTGCAGCTTGCGGCATCTTTGGATCGAAGGGGGCCGTTGCCTCAATGAGCTGGAGCAGGTCATCCACAGTTGCCCCCTGGTTGAGGAAGTCGCTGACATCTCCCCCGGTTGCTTCCAGCGGCAGCAAGACGTTCTTCACTTCCGCGGCAACACGTCTCAGCGCCTTGCAGACCTTGACCGCCCCAACTTGGCCCTTGTCATCTGGGTCATTCACGTCGTAGATCACCACCACCCTCTTACCAACAAATTGCGGCGTCCACCCCTTCTTCCACGTGCCGGCTCCACCTGTGCTCGTCACGGCAGGTAGCCCGACATCCAGGAGCTTCATCCAATCCCATTCCCCCTCACATAGAATTAGGCGATCATGCGAAGTATCACCCAAAAGGAACGCCTTCGAGCCCCGGCTGAAGCTCCAGCGTCTGGCCTTGTCCTTCTCCCTGAACCGGTAGCAGTGCTGGCTCTTGCCGTCGGAAGAGGTGAAAGCGATGCATGGTTCGCCCCCGATGGTGCCACTGCGCGCGCCCGCTTGCTTCAACGTCTCCAGTTGGTAGCTCTTGCCGTTTCGGTGCAACCACTCAAGCGCTTCCCCGTCGAGCTGACGCAGACGCTCCACCTGCCAGCCTGAAGTGGTCCGCTGGCTGTAATAGCTGCGGGATTCTTTAGCCGTGAGACTCATCGCGCCTACCTACTTCAAAACAAAAAACCCCAATGCAGTGGCCCGGCAGGAACGGGACCGCATTGGGGCTTAACACTCGCGAGTGTCGTCCTTGGTGCCCTTACTGGCCACCCGTTCCTGCGCCGCCCCAGGCGGCACGGGCATAACACCCTTTCATCTATGGAGTTTCAAAAATAGGAGGGCACTCTTATTTTTGAAAAGGCGGGCAGGAACGCTAAGTTATTGATTTCCATGGCCTAGCGTGTCAAGTTTCTGGGGGTCAAATAATTGTTCACGTTGCGGTCCTTCCAATTGTTCTAGATGTGCAATTAACTCTGGGCATGGCTCCTGGCAATCGCCACCGTGGTCCGGATGCTTTGGGCACGAAGGGCAAAGCTCTTGTTGATCACGGAGCTTCGGCTGGACTTCACGGGGGTCACGCCGCTGGTATGGTTTTCCGTGAATGAGCTCATAGGCCTTTGCAAAATTAGCATGAACCCATTGAAGAGACTCTCCCGGGAATTCTCGATCAACTATTTGCTGATAGGTCAGACGCTCCTCCCTACGCAAATCCCAAATCTTAAAAGCTTTCTGAGCTTCTTCAAAGCGCGTCCTAATATCCTGTATCTTTATATCGTAAGACTTCATGATCGTTTGCATCTTCTCAATTATCGTTCCAATACGATCTAATAAAACCTTTACAGGAACACGTAGATTAACTTTAAGAGTTATTTTTGTATGAGGGTAGATATTACGTTTGATCAACTTATTATAACGTCCCTCGCGCATAAGGTTCACTGCTTTTTGCTTTTCTTCTAATGTTTTGTACTCAAAAAATGCATTCGATATTTCGCTATTCATTGCATCATATTCTTCACAAGTGATGGCTCCATCTAACCAATATTCATTCACATCAAGATGCAACAATACACCCGGAATTCGTTCCTCAATATTCCAGTCAAGAGATGGAAACACTGGACAGAAAAGACCCCACTTCGACTTAAAGGATTCCATCATACAGGCCGTAGGTGTCATTTCCGGATAGAATTCATATTCACTCCAATATGGGATATATTCATGATTCTCATCAACATACGGTGAAGGCGGCTGTGGTTTTCCGTTCATCTGCAGAACCCAACGATAGTGGTATTCATCATTTTCCTTTAGCCATTCCAAGGATTGCTCAAATTCCCAAATATATCTTGGGTTTCTCCTTATCGCTTGCCAACGAATCCATGCCCTTTTAGCGTACCTATCAGCTTGCTCAGGTATCTCCATCGGCTCACCCTCTCAGCAACGCCCAATATCACGGAAATGTTACTGAAAATCAAAAAATCCGCCCGCCAACCAATTTAATCCCTTCGCCACCCCGCGGGGGAGGACCTCCCCCTACCCCCCCTGGGGTGCCTGCTCCAAGCCTGCCGTTTCTCGCCCCACCTTCCCGCGCACGCACCACCTCATCACATCACTCTGATAGCAACACCCCACCATCGCCGGAGCATTCTCCCACCTCAGCACACGCGCCGTCCATCGCCCCCTCGCTATCAGAATGATAGCAGCATCACCTTGCTTGCGCTGCACCTCCGCCACCTCATCCTACCACGCTCCCACGACTCCGCAGCATCATTTTGATCGCAGCGCTCCCGCCCCCTGCTTCTCTTCCGCACCCTCTTTCTTCCACTTCGATATTGACAGCTAGTCCATGCGCTACTATATTACCATCATCAAGGGCAGGAGAGAAGGAAGCAGCATACACCGCGCTCCTTCTACTCCGCGCAGGCATTTCTTTGCCTGCTCACATGACAACTAGTGCAACTCAGGAAGGGAGCACGACATGAGCAGGAGTCAGGAGCACGTCAGGCAAACCTTGCAGACCGTCTTGCAGAAGTTCGAGTCAGGCGACATCGCCCCCGCCGTCGCCGCCGCCGTCTTCCCGCCGCCTGATCTCCCGATGAATCGCTGGTCTCTCATGAATCGCACCCTCTGCTTCATCGCCGGCACCTCTGACGCCCGCGGCTTCCGCCAATGGAAGCAGGCAGGCCGCCACGTCAAGAAAGGCGCGCGCGCAATCCACATCCTCGCACCGCGCACCATCAAGGTCGAGAACGACGAGACGGGCGAAGAAGAGCACCGTCTCATCGGTTTCAACGCTGTTCCGGTCTTCCGCGTCGAGGATACCGACGGCTCACCCCTCACCTATCAAGAGCCGGAGGTGCCGGCACACCCCTTGCTCGACGTGGCGCACGCCTGGGGAGTCAGCATCAGCGCTGAGTTCTGCCAGGGGAAGTACCTGGGATACTTCCGCCCCGCCACGCGGCACATCGTCCTTGCCTCGCCCCAAGCCACCGTCTTCTTCCACGAGCTCGCCCACGCCGCCCACGAGCGCGTCCTGCGGGAGCGCGGCGACACCCTCAAGGGTGGCCAGGACTGGAAGCAGGAGATCGTGGCGGAGCTTTCCGCCACCGTCCTGGGCTTGCTCTACGGCGTCGCCTGGGAGCGCAGCAGCGGCGCCGCCTATCGCTACATCGACTCCTACGCGCGCAAAGCGAAGAAAGACGTGCTGAGAGGCTGCGCCGCAGTGCTCGCCGACGTGGAAAAGGTGCTCACCCTCATCGTGCAGACAAGCACCGTGAGCAGCATCGTCGCCTGACGCGGAGGGGCATTCATTTGCCCCTTTACTTGACATCTAGCACATGCAGCTTATAATGAAGGAGAGCAGCGTGTTGAACCTCTACCAAGCCATCCTCGCCGAAGGGGGAATCAGGAGCTATCGCAACGGCCACCTCAAAGAAGAGTTGCAAGTTATCCCGCTCTGTCTGCGCCGGCGCCGCGGCTTGCCCCTCGATGAGATGATCGACACCCTGCGCGCCTACGGCTTCTGGTTCGAGTCGGAATCTGATCTGCTCGACGCCATTGCCAGGTACAGGAAGACCGCCGAAGACCTGCCCCCCAAGCCGGAGCGCGAGTTCCCGACGCTGCGTGAGGTGCAGCGCCACCACTTGCAGACGGCGCTCGACAAGACCGGCGGCAATATCAGGCAGGCCGCCCAGCTCCTCGACGTGCCTTACGTCTCGATGCAGCGGCATGTGAAGCGGTATCGGCTGCGCACGGCAAGCAACAGCCACGTCGAGGCGCCGTTCTAAGGGGGGAAGCCATGAGGAAGCAGCACACCATGCCTACCGCCAGGCAGGTCGTCCACCAGCTCCGCCTGGACGGCGAAGGCGAAGACCTCTACGTCGTGGACCGGAAGGGGCTCATTCATGAGCCTCGCCCACGTGATCTGCAACTCACCCTCTTCGAGGAAGGCCATGCGACGAACACGCCCGCGCTGGGAGAACCGCATCCGCGAAATCCGCCAAAGCAAGCAGATGACCCAACGTGACCTCGCCCGCATCCTGGGCTTCACGGAGTCCTACGTCTCGCACCTTGAGTCCGGCAGGGCCGCGCCGACCGCGCCAACGCTCCAGAAGCTCGCCGCCGCCCTCGGCGTCAAGGTCGATGACCTCTTCGTGAAGAGCAAGGGCGCCAAGTCCTGAGCCGAAGCCGCCAAGCTACCGTTCCCTCTCGCTGCATGGTGGTGGCAAGAGGAAAGCCGTTCCAGCAGCCGGTCTGTTTCCTGTCATCTTTAGAAGACAGGTAACTCCGACAGCGCGTTGTGCGAGGTTGAATTCCCTGCCCTTCCGGCGTCGAACCCTGGCAATACTGACAGGTAACACTTCGCCGCCGCCCGGCATTCATGAGGGTTTACATTCCAAAGCAGGGCGGGCGAGTAATTCGCTGCTCCACGCGACGCAAGGAACCAATGCGCTCCCCTCCCCGCGAGCTGCGCAGCAGTTCGCGTAAACGGGGTGCGCGAGGGGACACGGTTCCCTCGCAGAATTACGTAATGGAATTCAAGGAGACACGACACTCGGAGGAGCAGAACATGCCACAAGGGGAGAAACACGCGGCAATCTACCTGCGCGTCTCCAGCGCGGGCCAAAAGCACGCCAGCCAGGAGCCGGAGCTGAAGCGCTGGGTGGAGAAGGCGGACGAGCCGGTGACCTGGTTCCGCGACACCTTCACCGGGCGCACCATGGACCGCCCCGGCTTCGAGAAGCTCATGGAAGCCGTCCGTTCCGGCGGCGTCTCGAAGGTCGTCATCTGGCGGCTTGACCGCCTGGGCCGCACCGCCAAGGGCCTCACCCAGCTCTTCGCCGAGCTGCGCCAGCGCAAGATCGACCTCGTCAGCCTGCGCGACGGCTTCACCCTCTCCACCGCCGCCGGACGCCTCACCGCCAACATCCTCGCCTCCATGGCCGAGTTCGAGACCGAGGTGCGCGCCGAGCGCGTGCGCGCCGGCCAAGCCGCCGCCAAGGCCAAGGGCAAGACCTGGGGCGGCAGCCGCACCGGCTGGCACTACCGAAGAACCCAGGCGAAGATACCCGTTATCCTCGACCTCCTCGCCAAAGGCGCCCCCAAGGCCCACATCGCCCGCGCCGTCGGCATCTCCCGCAAGACGGTGTACAGCATCCTGGCGCAGAACGGCGTCAATGGGAATGGGCAGGGCGCGTGAAGGTGAACGTTCGCAGTCCGATCCCCGCCCGAACCTGCACCCACCGTCGCTTCAATGAGGCCGAGGCACTGAGGCCTCGGAAATCTTTCCCCCAGGTGTGGGAGGGGGGGGGTTGCCGCTTCAATGAGGCCGAGGCACTGAGGCCTCGGAAATTTTCTCGGCCTGATGATGACGGTAGAGCGGCCGGCAAGGCTTCAATGAGGCCGAGGCACTGAGGCCTCGGAAATTACGTGGGGGTGTCGGCTGTCCCCCCGCGCATGGTGACGC
>JACPUC010000022.1 GCA_016192455.1 Candidatus Tectimicrobiota bacterium
ACCCGGCGCTGCTCGGTCGTCGGGGTGCGGCGCCAGCGCTCCAGGGTCTGTCGCTCCTCCTGACTCAACGTAATGGGGACGGATGAGGTGTTCATGCCCCCATCATAGCACGTAAAGTGCAATAACGCAACTAAGTACTAGATATGCCGGCAGAGGACGTTCACCACCGCCTGGCGCTTCTCCTCGCGCACCACCTTCAGCGCCCGCCGCAACGCCGGCACCACCTCGTCGGGTTGATCGACCATCTCCCCGTACCCGCCGAACGCCAGGGCGATCTTGTGGTACTCCGGGGCTGGATCGAGATTGCAGATCGGGAACTCGTTGTTCGAGACCGCGTAGCCGTCGGGGTAGACGTTTTGCGCGGCGAACTTCACCGCGTTCCAGCCCTGGTTGTTGAAGATGACCACGAGGATCGGCAGCCCGTAGGCCCGCGACACCCAGTGGCAGGCGGTCGGCACGTTGAACATGTAGGCGCCGTCGCCGAGGGTGGCGATGACGGTCTTTGCGGGCGCCGCGAGCTTGGCGCCGAGGGCCGCGCCGAACCCCCACCCCAGCCCGCCGGCCGGCGAGGAGCCGAAGAACGTGCCGGGCTTGGTGAATTGGGCGTGGTGGGGGTTGAGATCGTATTCGTTGACGATGATGGTCTCGTCATCCTTGATCAGGTTGATGCAATGCGTCACCCAATCAAAGTCCATGTCGCTGCGGTTCTGCTTCTTCAAGACGGCGGCCTTGAGGGCGGCGCGGCGCTCATCGTTGGCGCCGCGGTACGCCTGCAGGCGCTCGGTGACCGCCCCCTTGCGCTCCGCCTTATAGCGTCCCAGCTCTCGGTTCAACGCCAGGAAGGCCGCCGGCGCCTCGGCGGTGATCGCCACGTCGAACGGGAAGCTGCGCATGGGGTAGCGGCTGAAGTGCGGATCGACGCCGATCTGGATGACCTTGGCGGTGGCCTTCGGCTTGACGCGGCTGGGGAACCAGGGCACGTCGCACTCGGCCACAACGATCACATCGGCCTTCTTGACGAAGGCGGTCGAGTCGTAGCCGCAGTGCAGGGCGTGGGTGGTGGGGAAGTTCACGACCTGCCGGTTCATCTCGACGACCGGCAGCCCCCAGGACTCCGCCAGGCGGACCAGGCTCGACAGCCCCTCGGGGAAGCGCCCGGCGGCCGAGGTGATGACCACCGGATCGCTCGCCGCCTGGATGAGATCGGCGGCCTCCTTCACCCCGGCGGGCAGCGGGTGGGCAAGCCCGTCGGCGATCGCTTTGCCCCGCGGCGTGTAGCGCAGCTCCGTCAGCTCCTGCGCCAGCACCTCGCGGGGCAGCGTCAGGTAGACCGGCCCGCGCGGCTGCGTCATGGCCATCTGCATGGCGCGATCCACCACCTGCTCGAGCTGCTGCGCGTTCTTCAGCTCGTAATCCCATTTCACGAACTCGCGCAGCAGCGCGCCCTGGTCAAATGACTCCTGCGCCCAGTGGATGTGAACGTTGCGCGATCCCCGCGGGCCCTCCTCGAGCAGCGGCGTGCGGCCGGCGGTGAAGATGATGGGGACATTGGCGCGGGCGGCGTTCATGATGGCGCCGGTGGCGTTCGCCGCCCCCACGATGACGTGCACCATCACCCCCTGCGGGCGGCCGGTGACGAGGTAGTAGCCATGCGCCATGCTGACGGCGCAGAACTCATGGGGGACGGTGATCGGCTTCGGCCCCAGCCGCTTCTCGATCGACAACTTGGCCAGCGATTCGACGATGGGAGCGAAATCAGTACCGCCGTTCGCAAAGAGGTACTCGATACCGCGGTCACGCAGGAGCTCGAGGTAGGCTTCGGCGGTACTCTGCACGGCCAGGGTCTTCATGCCGGCGGGCTTGCCGGCGGCGGGGGTCTTGACGGCACGCTTGGAGTCCGGCTCGGGCTTGCTCTTGCCACCATCCTTCGAAGCCGTTTTCCGCGACCTGACAGCCATGCTTTTCTCCCCCTCCTGCATGTGGTATAGCCTAGACAAACGCTTGCTCACTATAGCTTTGAGCCGCAGGACTGTCAAACCGGCCCCCCCGGCGCGATCCTCTCGTTGGGCCGCTGCCGCGAACGCTGCGGTTCCCCCCTGCGCGTCCCGTTCTGCTCACTCCTTCAACCCCGCCGCCAGTGCGCCCCCGACTGCGTAAGGTGACGAGCAGGGGGAGGCCGAGGCAGCCGCGGGCGCTCGTCTGTGCCCTCCTGTTCGGAGCTTGCGGTGCGCCGCTCTCCCCTTCTCTTCATTCTGCTGGGCATCCTCTGCACCATGGGGGGGCTGGGGTTCGGGCGCTTCGCCTACCCCATCCTGCTGCCGGAGATGGCGCGCGCGCTGTCATTGAGCAGGCTCCAGTCCGGCATGCTCTACAGTGCGAACCTGGCGGGATACCTCCTCTTCACCCTGGTGGGAGGGGTGCTCGCGGTGCGCTGGCGGGCCAAGCCGGTCATCGTGGCCTCGCTCTTCGTGGGGGGCGCGGCGCTCTTCCTCACGGGCTTCTCCTCCAGCTTCGCCTGGGCGCTCATCTGGCGCTTTCTGACCGGTCTGGGAAACGGCGGGGCCTTCGTGCCGATGCTGGCCCTGGTCGCGGTCTGGTTTCGCCCGCAGCGCCGCGGCCTGGCCGCCGGGACGATGCACCTTGGGGTGGGGCTGTCGGTGATGACGGTTGGAGCCTTTATTCCGCCTCTCATGGGGTTGGCGAAGGGGGATGGCTGGCGGCTCGGCTGGTTTGCGCTGGGGGGAGCGGCGATTGCGGTAGGAATGCTGCTGGCGTTCTTGCTCCGCGATCGTCCCGATGACGGTCCGCCGCCTGTAGGCTTGCCTGGCAGAAGGATGGCCCAGACTGGGGACTCCCCGCCGCGGAGCCGCGGCGAGCCGGAGGCGGGAGAGAGGGCCGCCCCCATGCAGTCCCTGTCGCAAACCCGGTCCGGCTCAGGGGAGAATCCCCACGGCGCCTGGGGCGAGCTGCTGAAATCCTTCAACCTCTGGCACTTGGGGGTGATCCACTTCTCCTTCGGGTTCACCAACAGCGTCTATGCAACCTTCTTTTCGGAGTACTTGGTCACGGCGCAGGGGCTGACGCTCGCCGCTGCCGGCTCGATGTGGGCCGCCCACGGCCTGGCGAGCGCGGCCAGCAGCTTCGTCTGGGGGATGCTCTCCGACTACCTGGGACGCAAGTACGCCCTGGCCTTGAACTTCTGCTTCTTCCTCGCGGCGGCGCTGCTCTTCCTCTCCGGCTCCGCCCTGCCGACGTTCTACCTGTCGGCCCTCCTCTTCGGCTCCGTGGCCGCCAGCCCACCGGCGATCATGGCGGCTGCTTCGGGCGATTACTTCGGTCCGCGCATGGCGGCGGGTGCGTTCACGGTCGTGACGCTGTTCTCTGCCACAGGGCAGATTTTTGGACCGGCGTTGGGTGGCTTCGCCGCCGATGCCACCGCCTCCCTGGGCGCCCCCTACTGGCTCTCCGCGATGGGGGCTGTGCTGGGCCTTGCCGCCTCGCTCCTCCTTGCCCGACCTCCGCAAGGACCGCAGGCAGGCCGGTTCTCAAGGCGCGACCGTCCGGCGCAGGCTCAGAAGCGCGGGTAGAGCTGGTGCACGCCGCTGCGGTGCAGCCAGACCATGCGGCTGACGAAGGCGCTGTCGCCGGCGGCGGGGAGGCCGAGACGCAGGCTGAGGATCATGTTCTCCCGCAGCCGGCTGCCGGCGCTGCGCGGGGGTGACCCGAGGAGCGGCCATTCCTGCAGGTCAAGACCGATGCCGTTCCCCAAGGGAAAGTCGGCCCGCGGGTAAGGCCCCAGCGCCAGCCTGAGCTGCCGGGCCGCCTCCTCGGTGAACTCCGAGAGGGGTTTGCCGACGGCGAAGAGCGCCAGGAGGGCGTCGAGCGCCGACTCCGCGCGCGCCCGCACCTCCTTGCCGCGCGGCTCCACCGGCACCATCGGCAGGGCCTGGGCACGGTCGGCCCAGTACCCCTGGTAGGAGACGGCGATGTAGGCGATGACGGCCTCGGCGAAGACAAGGTGGGTTGGCGGCGCGGGCTGGAGGCGCAACGCCTGCCCCGCGGCGGCGGCGCGCTCCGGCAGGGTGACGAGCAGGCAAACCGCCTCGGCCCCTTCACGGTAGATGACGCGCTCCACCTCGGCCCCGATCTTCCGCAGGCTGCTCTCGCGAGTGACCAGGTCGGCGAAGTGCTGGCAGGCCTCCCAGCAGAGATCGGCGGCGCGCCGCAGGAGGCGCAGCTCAGGCTCCCCCTTGGGGGCGCGCAGGGCCTCGTACCAGTCGGTCAAGGTGCGCAGGGTGGCGCGCGGCAGGGCCGCCTGGAGGACCATGGCGTCTTCGCCGCGCATCTGCTCCTCCACTCCCACGAGGCCGAGGACCGACGCGCCAAGGGTCTGCGCGGCGGCGGCCGCGGCCTCCCCCAAGGAGGCGGGAGCAGCGGGCGCGCCGCCCGCCTCGCGGGACCCTGGGACAGCGCGGAGGTTTACGCTCAAGGGAGGTCTCCATACTCCAGCCGCTTCAGGCCGGGAGCCCCCAGGCGCCTCCTTGACAGTCTGCGAGATCAGCTCGACAGGACCGCGCCGGGGCACCACGGCGATCGCGTCTCCAGCGCCGGGAAGCGTCCGCGTCAGGTAGGTGAGGTTGCCCGCGCGCCGCTGAGCGCCGTAGAGCAGCAGGGCGTCCAGCTCCTCGTCGGCCATGGCCGCCTGCAGGCGGGCAAGACGCGCCCGCAGCTCCTCATCAGGGATGAAGCGGCGTTCGCGCGGCGGCGATTCTTTCGCACCCGGGGGATTCGCTGCAAACATCGCCGCAAGCTCCCAGAGCAGGATCAGGCCGGACGGGGCCGCTCGAAGGCGTGCCGCCGCGCGGCTTCCACATCGAGGAAAGACAAGGAACCGCCCTGCCGCCTCGGCATGTGCTTGACCCCCCGGAAGCCGCGGGCTATGATCCAGGCGCCTCCGTGGGGCCAAGCACCGAAGGAAAGCCGCCCCACCGGCGGGCCCTTGGAGATCGGGAGCTTCGTCGCTGCGCTGCGAAGCCCGGCGAAGGGGGGGCAGGAGCAACCATGACGAATGAAAACTTAACGGAAGCGGTGCGCGAGCTCAATGTTCTGTTGAACCAGTACGGCATCGCGGAGGTGCTGTCAAAGATTGAGGCGGGTGTCAAGCTCCCTGATCTTTCAAGCGCTCTGAGGAATCTGCGCGACCACCTGCCGCCGGAGCTCCTTGGGTTTGTGGACCTCGCGGGGTCGTCCGCCAATGCCGAGGAAGAGTGGCCCCGGCGTCTCCTCTCCATCCTGCTGTTGCTCAAGAACTGCACCGAGGATCAGGTGGCTCTGGTTGCGGAGATCGTCGGCAACATGTTGAAGCTGAAGGAGCAGTAACCCCCCGCCCCGCCGTGCCGCTCGCCCCCGCGGCTATCCTCCTCTGTTGCGCGACGCATCTCCCCAGCTTTTTCCAGCTCCTCGCCCGACCTCAACCCACCCTTTGCCTCACGCACCAGCGGCGCCGCCGTCCCAGTCCAGCGCTCTCAGCAGCACTCCCGCGACAGGCCGCTAAATATCTTTACTGAAGTTGATGAGACTCCCCTCCGCGAATCCCAGGGAGCGGAAGTAAGCAAGAAGGTTCTCCGCGTCGCGCTCCACCATGGTCTGCACCTTGGTGATCTGGGACTTCTTGAAGTGCTCGATGATCGCCGCCGCCAACAGGTGCCCGATCCCTTTCCCCTGGTAGCCGGGATCAATGCCGAGGATTTCAATCCAGCCGCTCTGCGGCGCCCCGAACTCCCAGTCCTTGCGCTCGCCTAAAAGGAAGCCGATGACCTTGCCGTCCGCCTCGGCAACCAGGCAGGCGCCCGGGTCGAGGCCGGAGTAAATGATGATCTTGTTCTTCCAGTAGGACTCCCGCGCCTTCCCCGTAACCTTCTGATCAATGGCGATAATCGAGTCGATGTCGCGCCAGGTCAGCTTGCGGATGGTGGCGTCGCTCACACGGAATCCTCCTGCGTGGGAGCCGGCAAGGGATGAGCCGAGCCGCGCCCGCGATCAGCCGGCTCGACCTCCGCTGCGCCCCGGCCGCTCCGCGGCGCGTGTTACTGGGGCGCCTCCGCCAGCGACACCGCGGCCATGGGCTGCAGCGTCCAGGTGATGCCGCTGTCGAGGGGCGAGAGCTGGACGCCGCGAACCTCCGGCTTGATGAGCACCGTCGTGGTGTAGTGGAACAGGAAGATCGCCGGCGCCAGCTCGAGGATGCGCTGTTCTGCTTCCTGGTACAGCCGCCGGCGCTCTTCCCACACCGGGGTTTGCAGCGCCCGGTCGAGCAGGGCATTGACCGCGGCGTCGTTCAGGCGCGTCTTGTTGCCGAGGGGGCCGCGATTTTTGCCGTGGAAGAGCACCTCCAGGAAGTTCTGCGGGTCTGGGTAATCGGCAATCCATCCCATGCGGAAGAGGTCGAACTCGGCTCCGCTGTCAAGGAGATCGAGGTAGGCAGCCCAGTCGAGCGTGCGTATTGTCACACGCACCCCCAGGTTTTGCAACTGAGCCTGGATGAACTCGGCCACCTTGGCGTGCGTGGCGTCGGTGTTGTGGAAGAGGATGAGCCGGGGCAACCCCTGGCCGCCGGGGTAGCCCGCCTCCGCCAGCAGCCGCCGCGCCAGGTCGGGGTTGTAAGGGTAGGCGTTGAGGTCAGGCTGGTGCCCGGGCATGGCGGGCGGCAGAATGCCGCCGGCCGGGGTGGCGCGCCCCTCCATGATGACGCGCGTCAGGGTATGGCGGTCGATGGCGTGGGAGAGAGCCCGGCGCAGCTTCAGGTTGTTTTGGAAGGGTGGGCGCTCCAGGTTCAGGCCGAGGTAGTAGACCCCCAGGATGGGGAGCTGCACGAGCTGCGCCCGCAGCACGGGGTCGCTGCGGACGCTCTCGTAGTGGCCGCTCGGGATGTCGGTGTGGTGCAGGGTGCCGGCCTTATACTCCTCGAACCGGGTCGTCTCCTCGGGGATGATGCGAAACTCGATGCGGGCCAACGCCGCTGGGCCGTTCCAGTAGCCCTCGAAGCGCTCCAGCAGGAGGCGATCGTCGTGGCGCCAGGTGACCAGGCGGAAGGGTCCCGTGCCGACGGGATGCGAGGTGAAATCGGCCCCGAAGCGCTCGGCGGCCTCGCGGTCAACGACGTTGGCGGAGGTGTAGGCGAGCAGCCCCAGGAAGGGCGGGAAGGGGTGCTCCAGGGTAAGCCGGAGCGTCGCCGCGTCGAGGACTTCGATGCCGCGCACCGAGGCGGCTTTCCCTGCCATGAAGTCGCGGGCGCCGCTGAGCTGGTCGAGCACCCAGGTGCGCTTCGACTGGGTGCGCGGGTCAAGCAGACGCTGGAAGCTGTAGCGCGCGTCCTCGGCGCTCAGCTCGCGGCCGCTGTGGAAGCGCACGCCGCGGCGCAGGTGGAAAGTCCACTGCGTGCCGTCGGCGTTGGACTCCCAGCGCTCGGCCAGGGCAGCTTGGATGGTCAAGGTTTGGTCATAGCGCACCAGCCCCTCGAAGAGGTTATTGATGACGCTGGCGGAGGTGGTGTCGGTCGCCTGCGCCGGATCGAGGGTGGGCGGGTCGGAGCCGAGGGGGAAGTGGTAGACCTTCCCGGCACGCGCCCCAGCGGCGGGCCCCGGCGCCTCCCCGCCGCAGCCGGGGAGGAGGAGCGCCAGCAGCAGGGCGAGCGCCAGGGAACGCGCCGCGAAAGCGAACCTATGAGGGCGGGCCGTTCTCTCGCGCATGACGAGGAGCAAGTCCAAGAGGGCGGCATCCGCCGCTGGGGAGGAGGCAGCCGGGCGGGAGCGGCCCGGACGCGGCGGCGGTCAGGATGCTACACCGGGTGACGTCGGCTGGCGGCGGGCGAGGTACGTCTTCAGGCGACGCATCGCTTCGCGGAGGTTCTCCAGGGAGTTGGCATAGCTGAAGCGCAGGTGGCCTTCACCGCAACTGCCGAAATCAATCCCCGGCGCCACGGCGACCCCCGCCTCGACCAGGAGCTCCCGCGCGAAGGCGAGAGAGTCCTGGCTGAAGGCGTCGATGCGCGCGAACACGTAGAAGGCCCCGCGCGGCTCGCCGGCGATGCTGAAGCCGAGATCGGGCAGCGCCGCCAGGAGGTAGCGGCGGCGCTCGTCGTAGGTCCGCACCATGCGCGCCACGTCCTCCCCGGCGTGGCGCAGGGCGGCAAGGGCCGCCTGCTGGGCGACGGAGCCGGCGGAGATGAAGAGGTTCTGCTGCAGCGTGCGCAGGTCTCGCATGCTGCGCGGCGGCGCGATCAGGAAGCCCAAGCGCCAGCCCGGCATGGCGAAAAGCTTCGAGAACCCGTTCAGAACGAACGCCTCCTCCGTGAACTCCAAAATGCTGCGGCACGGGCCTTCGTACACCAGCCCATGGTAGATTTCGTCCGCGATCAGCGGCACCGGCAGCTTCGCAAGCTGCGCCAGAAGCTCCGGCGGCGTCACGCAGCCGGTGGGGTTCGCCGGCGAGTTGATGAGCAGCGCGGCGGTGTCGCGCCGCAGGTGGGCGCGCAGGGCGTCAATGTCGAACTGAAAGTTGACGCGCGCCGCAACGGGCAGGCAGCGCGGCACGCCTCCCACCTCGTGGACGAAGTTCGGGTAGCAGGCGTAGTGCGGATCGCTGAGCAGCACCTCCTGACCCGGCGCGACCAGCACGGAGAGGGCGAGGAGCAGGCCTGCCGAAGTGCCGGAGGTGACGAGCACCTGATCAGGCTGGAGCTGCACACCGTAGCGCTCGCCGTAGCGCCGGCAGATTTCCTCCCGCAGCGCGGGGATGCCGAGGCTGTGGGTATAGGGCGCGCGCCCCTCGCGGATGGCGCGCGTCGCCGCCTCCTGCACGCAGGCTGGACAGGGGAAGTCCGGCTCGCCCAGCTCGAGGTGCATGACGGAGTGCCCCGCGGCCTCGAGCTCCTGAGCCAGCTCCATGATCTCCATGGCGAAAAACGGCTTGATGTGGCGCAGGCGCGGGTTCATCGTCGCTGCCACCTCGGGGTGATGAAGGGGGCGGGTCAGGAGGGGCAGGCGCACACGCGGCCTCCTTGCCTGCCCGCCTCCCACCTTAGCATAGAACCCCCCTGGCCGCGAACCTCCTCATCCTGGCGGGCGGCGGCGCCTCGGGGTGCGGAGAAGGCTCCGGGCTGGGCCGCGCGGCGGCGCCGCGGAACCTGGACCGCCGGCTGCTGGAGGGGTTGGGGCGCCACCGCTACCTCTGCCGCCGCCGCTAGTACTTAGTTGCGTAATTCAGTTATACGCCTCGTAAGGGTGACTGGGTGGACGACCGTTTTGCGCCACTCGAAGGGGGCGGCCTCAGGATTATAGGCGGCGATGAACGCTTCGATGGCGGCGCGCAGCTCAGCC
>JACPUC010000029.1 GCA_016192455.1 Candidatus Tectimicrobiota bacterium
GCGCAGGTTCCGCCGGGACGTCCGGGTCGCCGCCGCGCCCTGCCCGCCGAGCTCACGCGAGCACCCGCCCAGTGTGCTGTTTCACACATTCTATCGCAAGAATTTGCGAGGGAGCCTCGCCCCCTCGCGCACCCCGGCTACGCGAGATGTTGCGCAGCTAGCTGGGATTGGGGGTGTGGGGAAGCAAGGGGTCCCGCGCAAAAACTCCCCCACCACATGGCCCGAAGACGGCGTCCGATTAAGGATGGAATTTGGGTGACGTAACACTAGACACTCACCCCCAGCTTCTTTGCCTTGTCGACGGCCTCGTCAAGGGTGCCGACCATGTAGAACGCCTGCTCCGGCAGGTGGTCGAGGTTCCCGGAACAGAGATCCTTGAAGCCGGCGATGCTATCCTTGAGGGAGACGTAGCGTCCCGCCTGCCCGGTGAACTGCTCCGCGACGTGGAACGGCTGCGACAGGAAGCGCTGCATCTTGCGCGCCCGCGCCACGATCAACTTGTCCTCTTCCGACAGCTCCTCCATCCCCAGGATGGCGATGATGTCCTGCAGGTCCTTGTAGCGCTGCAAGATGCCCTGCACCTCGCGGGCAACCCGGTAGTGCTCCTCGCCCAGGACGCGGGGATCCAGGAGGCGCGAGGTCGAGTCGAGGGGGTCCACCGCGGGATAGATGCCGAGCTCGGCGATCTGGCGGGAGAGCACGGTGGTGGCGTCGAGGTGGGCGAAGGTGGTGGCCGGCGCCGGGTCCGTGAGGTCATCGGCGGGGACGTAGATGGCCTGCACGGAGGTGATGGAGCCGCGCCGCGTCGAGGTGATGCGCTCCTGCAGGTCGCCCATCTCGGTGGCCAGGGTCGGCTGGTAGCCAACCGCGGAGGGCATGCGGCCCAACAGCGCCGACACCTCGGAGCCCGCCTGCGTGAAGCGGAAGATGTTGTCGATGAAGAGGAGGACGTCCTTCCCCTCCTCGTCGCGGAAGTACTCCGCCACCGTCAATCCCGTCAGCCCAACCCGCAGGCGCGCTCCCGGCGGCTCGGTCATCTGGCCGTAGATGAGGGCCGTCTTGTCGATGACGCCCGACTCCTTCATCTCCAGCCACAGGTCGTTCCCCTCGCGGGTGCGCTCCCCCACGCCGGAGAAGACGGAGTAGCCGCCGTGCTCGGCGGCGATGTTGCGGATGAGCTCCATGACGATGACCGTCTTGCCGACCCCGGCGCCGCCGAAGAGGCCGGTCTTGCCGCCCTTCATGTAGGGCTCGAGGAGGTCGATGACCTTGATGCCGGTCTCGAACATCTCGGTGCCGGTGTCCTGGTCGGCGAACGCCGGGGCAGGGCGGTGAATCGGGTAGCGGCGCTTCGCCGGCACCTCGCCGAGCTTGTCGACCGGCTCGCCGAGGACGTTGAGGATGCGTCCCAGCACCTCCGGCCCCACCGGCACGGAGATCGGCGCCCCCGTGTCGAAGACCTTCAGGCCGCGCACGAGGCCCTCGGTCGGCTCCATGGCGACGGTGCGCACGGCGCTCTCGCCGAGGTGCTGCGCCACCTCGCAGACGATCTCCTGCGCTTCGCCGTTGCCGCCCTCGCTGAGGCGCACCTTCAGGGCGTTGTAAATCGCCGGCAACTGCCCCACGCCGAACTCCACGTCGATAACCGGGCCGATAATTTGAATGACCTTGCCTTCGTTCATCGTCCCTGCAGCTCCATGGCGGCTCGCTTGCTGCCGCCTCCGGTACCACGCGGTCCCGTACGGTGTGATGTGAACGGTACGTCTATCCCTTCAAGGCATCGGCGCCGCTCACCACCTCGATGAGTTCCCTCGTAATGTTCGCCTGTCGGGCGCGGTTATAGAAGAGCGTCAGCTTGTCGATCATCTCGGCGGCGTTCGTTGTCGCGTTGTCCATCGCCGACATGCGCGCTCCATGCTCTCCCGCGGAGGACTCCAGGAGCGCCTGGTAGACCTGCGTGTTGACGTGGCGCTCGAGCAGCGCCTCGAGCACCGCCGCCGCCGAGGGCTCGTAGATGAAGTCGAAGGGGATCATGCCGATCGGCGGCTGCACGCTGGGGGGGATCGTCACCGGCAGCAGGGGCAGAACCTCCGGAACCTGGCTGAGCATGGAGCGGAACCTGTTGTAGATGAGGTAGACCGCGTCGGCCCCGTCATCGAGGAAACGCCTGCGCAGCCCCTCGCCGATCCGCCGCGCCTTGGCGAAGTCGAAGCTGCGGAAAAAGTCGTCGAGGCGCTCGGCGACGGGGATTTTGCGGTAGCGGAAGTAGTCCCCAGCCTTGCGGCCGATGGTGAGGAGGGTGACCTCCACCCCCTTGCGCTCCTGGTAGAACTCCAGGCTGCGCCGCAGTACGCCGCTGTTGAAGGAGCCGCACAGGCCGCGGTCGGCGCTGACGACCACGAGGACGATGCGCCGCTCCCTGCGCTCCCCGGCGCGGATGAGGGGATGCGCTCCCGGCGCGGCGCGCAGCGCCAGGTGGCCGATCACCTCGGCGATGCGCCGCGCGTAAGGACGCGCCGCCTCCATGCGCTCCTGGGCGCGGCGCAGCTTCGCCGCCGAGACCATCTTCATGGCGCGGGTGATCTGCTGCGTGTTCTTCACGCTGGTGATGCGCCGGCGTATGTCGCGAAGGTTGGCCATGGTCTAACCTGCACACAAAGTTCGTAGGAAAATATCTGCGCCCGTTCGACCGACGTGGATTCGTGGGTCAGAGCACTCTCATCCGTCGAAGGAATTCTACGTACTCAGGTCTTTGAGAACCTTGTCGAGAACCTGATCTACTTTGAGGGATTTCTTCCTTACATTTTCAAATATCTCTTTTAGTTCCCGTTGTATTACCTCGGGATCTTCTCGGCTATCTATAGAAGCGACAATTCTGCCCTCGTCATTTAAAAGAATTAGTGTATAAACATCGGGACCAACTGCCGTTTCTTCTCGCTGAATAATCAAAGAGTAATCTGGAAATGAAATCTGATAAGAATCAGACCTCCCCCCTATTTCCTCCCATCCGAGTTCACCTTTCAGCGTACGGTCATGGAGTTTCTTCATTATTTTAATTAATCTTGGATCGCTCATCTTAGGTTCCAATCCTCAACTGCAGTTCACCAATCACCTCATCAAGGATCGTCTGCACGGTAAATAATATCCCATTAAACCTTAGCGGATCATGCGGTTCTTGGTTCTTAGATATTGCTTCTGATACTTCCTGGTCAATTTTTGCTATAGCCGTGATTGCGCTTTGGATGTCTGTCCTCTGTTGGGTGCTCATACTTGGGTAAAGGCTACGGAGGTTGACCAACCCGTTCCTAATGTCTCCGTAACGCTCGTGCGCTCTTACCCAATCTTTGTTCAAATGGTGAAGCTTAACCGCGTCGATCAACCTCTTGGTATTGATAAAGTCCGCGATGCCAAGGTTCTTTTGTATCTCAGCCTGTGCTCCGCGCGCTGCTTTAGCCGCCTCTGTGGCCTCTTGTTTGGCGCGCCAGGCTTGGTAAATGGCCCAGCAGAAACCGACGACTGTCACGAGAAGTGCAAGAAGGCTGACCGCGTCTCTACTGGATGCACTTAGCCAGCCATCCAACCCTCGTCTCCATTATAGTTTCTAATCTGAGCCTTCGCGTGTCAATGGCTAAGCATTCGCCTCGGCCGGCTGCTGGCGGGCGGCGACGAACTCCTCCTTGAAGGCTGCGAGGGCCTGCCGCAGCTTGGCGTCGAGGCTCTCGTCGATCTGCTTCTTGTCGCGCAGCTCGGCGAGGAGGGCGCCGTGGCGCGCCTCGAGGTGGGGCAGGAGGCCGTCGAGGAAGGGGCGGCAGGCCTCCACCGGCTGGTCGTCGAGGTAGCCGTTGACGGCGGCGAAGATGGAGATCACCTGCTTTTCGACCGCCAGCGGCTGGAACTGCCCCTGCTTCAGCACCTCGACGAGGCGCTGGCCGCGGGCGAGCTGCGCCTGCGTGGCGGCGTCGAGCTCCGAGCCGAACTGGGCGAAGGCCGCCATCTCGCGGTACTGCGCCAGGTCCAGCCGCAGCCGCCCGGCGACCTGCTTCATGGCCTTGATCTGCGCCGCGCCGCCGACGCGGGAGACGGAGAGGCCGACGTTGATGGCGGGACGGACGCCGGAGTAAAAGAGGTCCGCCTCGAGGTAGATTTGGCCGTCGGTGATGGAGATGACGTTCGTGGGGATGTACGCCGACACGTCGCCGGCCTGCGTCTCGATGATCGGCAGCGCCGTGAGCGAGCCGCCGCCCAGCTCGTCGCTCAGCTTCGAGGCGCGTTCGAGGAGGCGCGAGTGCAGGTAGAAGACGTCGCCGGGGTAGGCCTCGCGTCCCGGCGGCCGGCGCAGCAGCAGCGAGAGCTGGCGATAGGCCGCCGCCTGCTTGCTGAGGTCATCGTAGATGATCAGGGCGTGGCGGCCGCTGTCGCGGATGTACTCGCCGATGGTGCAGCCGGAATACGGGGCGATGTACTGCAGCGGCGCGGGGTCGCTCGCCGTGGCGGCGACGATCACCGTGTAGTCCATGGCGCCGTAGGATTCGAGCGCCTTCACCACCTGCGCCACGGTGGAACGCTTCTGGCCGATGGCGACGTAGATGCAGTAGACGTCCAGCCCCTTCTGGTTGATGATGGTGTCGATGGCGACGGCTGTCTTGCCGGTCTGCCGGTCGCCGATGATCAGTTCGCGCTGGCCGCGGCCGATGGGGACCATGGAGTCGATGGCCTTGATGCCGGTCTGCAGCGGCTGGTTCACCGGCCGGCGATCGACGACGCCGGGGGCCAGGCGCTCAATCGGCTTGCCCTCCTGGCTCTCGATCGGTCCCTTGCCATCGATGGGCATGCCGAGCGCGTTGACCACCCGGCCGAAGACCGCGTCGCCCACCGGCATCTCCACCCGGCGGCGGGTGCGGCGCACCTCGTCCCCCTCCTTCACCAGGGTGCTCTCGCCCAGCAGCACGGCCCCGACGTTATCCTCCTCGAGGTTCAGCGCCATGCCGAAGAGCTCGTTGGGGAACTCCAGGAGCTCGTTCGCCATGCACTTCTCCAGGCCGTAGATGCGCGCGATGCCGTCGCCCACCGAAATGACGGTGCCGGTCTCGGACAGCTCGATGCCCGCCTCGTAGCCGGCGATCTGCCGCTTGATGATCTCGCTGATTTCCTCGATGCGGATTTCCATTTAGCTCGCGCTCCTCACCAGCTCATCACGAATGGCGCGCAGGTGGCCTCGCACGCTCCCATCCAGCACGATGCCGCCGATCTCCGTCAGCACCCCGCCCAGCATCCGCTCGTCGATCTCGGTCCGCAGGATGACCGACTTGCCGGTCACCTCGGAGAGGCGGCGGCGCATCTCCTCGGCGCTTTTCTCCGCCAAGGGGTAGCGCGTCGTGACCTTGGCGTAGATGCGGTTGAGACGCTCGTTCACCAGTTGGTCGTAAAGGAAGACGATGGTTCCGAGGTAGCGCAGGCGGTTCTTTTCCAGCAGCAGGTCGAGGAACTGCCGCGCCAGCGGCGGCGGTTGCAGGCGGTCGAGCAGCTCGCGCTGGATGTTGCGCTTCACCACCATGGCGATGCTCGGGTTCAGGAGGATGGCCCGCAACTCGGAGCTGGCCTCCAGGAGCTCGTGGAAGGCGCGCAGGTAGCGCCCCACCGTCTCCAGCTCGTCTTCGCGCTGCAGGAGCTTCACCAGGGCCTTCGCGTAGCGGCGCGATACCGTGATGCCGATCACCAGGCTTCTCCAACGTGGCGCACGTACTCATCGACGAGGCGCTGCTGGTCCTCGGCGGTGAGGTGGCGCGCCAACTGCTCCGAGGCGTACTCCAGGGCCAGGGCGGCGGCTTCGCTGCGCAGGCTGTCAATGGCGCGCTGCCGTTCGATCTCAATGCCGCGCCGCGCCTGTTCAAGCAGGCGCCGCGCCAGGGCGTCGGCCTCCGCCTCCGCCTGCCGCCGCTGGGCCTCCGCCTGCCGCTGGGCCTCGGCGCGGATGCTCTGGATTTCCCCCTCCAGCGTCGCCAGCTTGGCCTCGTACTCCCGCTGTTTCGCCAAGGCTTGCTGCCGCGCCTCCTCGGCCTCGCGCAGCTTCGCCGCGATGGCCTCGGAACGACCCGCCAGGGCGCTGCGCAGCGGCTTGCGCAGGGCGATGACGAGCACCGCGACGAGGACGAGGAAGTTGATGAAGCGCATGATCTCCTTGCCGAAGCTGAAGTGGAGCGCTCCCTCGCCATGCGCTTCGCCGGCGGGCTCCTTCCCGGCCCCTTGCGTGGCCTGGGTCGGCGCGTCCTTCGGGCCGGTCTTCGGCGCCGCGCTCGCTCCATGCTCTTGCGCGGCGGCAAGCGCGGGACCCGGGAGGAATCTCACGGGGAAGCCGGCGAGGGCCTCCACCATGGCGCGGCCGAGCCCGCCGCCGTGCGCCGCGCCGCCGCCCGCGAGGGGACCCTGCCGCAGCCCCACGAGGACCACGACGAGCAGCGCCGCTGCTGCCCAGAACCAGGCGGAGCCCCGGCGTGGTCGAGCTTCGCGGCGGCAACGCACGCCCTCGTCCGCCCGTGAACCGGCGAGGCGCGGCGCCCGCGGCTTGAGACCCCCGCTCCCGCCCGGCCGCAGCTCCTTCATGCCAGCCTCCTGCCGAGGAACTTCTCGGCGATCGGCACGGAGAGCCGCTGCGCTTCCGCGCCGAGTTGCTGCTGCACGATCTCTTTCTCGGTGGCGATGCTGGCGCGCGCCTGGGTGAGCTGCGCGGCGGCCTGCTCGCGGGCCTGCTCGAGCCGCTGGCGCTGCATCTCCGTCGCGTCGCGCAGCGCCCCGCTGAGCAGCTCGCTGCCGTCGCGTCGCGCCGCCTGGAGCGTCTGCTGGTACTCCCGCGCCGCGGCATGCACCGACTGATCACGGCGCTCCGCCTCCTGGAGCTTGCCGTCGATCTCCGCGCGGCGGGCGCGAAGCCGCTGCAGGAGCGGTTTGAACAGGAGGAAGTAGAGGACGGCGATGATGAGCCAGAAGTTGATGAGCTGGTAAAAGAAGGTGCGATTAAGCTCGAGCACGGCGTCAGGTCCTCTGCACCGGAAACTGTCGCGTTCCTGATCGTGGCGGGGTCGAATTCTCAGGGCATTCCAGCCGCAGGCGCAACAAGCGCGGCGCTCGAGGCGCAGGCGCCGCGCATCATCCCAAACCCTCTTTTTCTACCATGCCGCGCCCTGGTTGTCAACCTCCGGCGAAGCGTCGGAGGAGGGGAGGCGTCCGCCTCTTGTCGCCCGCGGCCCCCCCGCCGCGCAGCCTCGTCAGGTCCGAGCGCCGCCTTCTCCGCCGGTTTCTTCGTCAATATCCAGGTGGCCGCCCGGCGCCGGTTCGAGGGGCGGCGGCGTATTGGTCATCTTGCAACTGCCTTCGAAGATGGCCCCTTCCTCGACGAAGAGCACCGGTGTCATGATGTTGCCCAGGAGGCGGCTCTTGCCGCGGATCTCGATGCGGTCTTGGGCGGTGACGTTGCCGCTGATGTGGCCCTCGGTGATCAGGGTGCCCACCGAAATCTCGGCCTTGAGCTCGGCGCCGGGGCCCACCACCAGGGTATCTTGGGTCAGCACCTCTCCTTCAAGGTAGCCATCGATGCGCACCACGCCCTGGAAACTTAACACCCCCTTGAACTCGGTGCCGGCACCAAGGAATGCCTTCACATCATCTCGACGCGCGACATTCTCCCCCTTCGCCATGATCGCCTCTCCTCCGCATGGTGCAGAAAGCGTTCACCACTGGAACCTGGGCATTCCCCTTGCACGCCGCCGGACGTTGCAGCCGCTCCACCGACGCGGCGCCGATGCGAGCCCGCCATCTCGACTTCCGCTGGCCGCCGCGGCCGGAGACGGGGCTGAGCGCCGCCGCGCGGCACGCTGATCCCTGCCTCCTCGAGCTGCACGCGGCGCGGTGCTCCGCTCAGCATGCATTCATACCATCATTCCAGGGAAAGAGCCAGTCATCCGCGCTCTGTTCGGAGAGCAAGGAGAGCCCCCTCGTTCCTCCCGCCGGGGTGTCGCGGGTGACGCCACGCTGAGCGCACCGGCGCGCCCGAAGAAACTTGATCCCCATCATTGATCCAGCACCCTTGGGCTGGCATTTAGGGCAGCATGGGGTATGATAGAAAGAGTTTCCGCGCTGTGAGCACGATGCGTCCAGGCGTGCCTCGCCCGGAGGCTGGGCGAAACGGCGCGAGCAGGCGGGCTGGTTCGCCGGGCCTGAGGGAGGGGCCGTCGGGCGGCGCCGCCGTGGCCCACATCGAGGGGCGCCCCTGCCGGCGTCATGCCAGGAAGGGACGCGACCGGCAGCCTGTCCCTTCGGTACGGCCTGGCGTTCTTGCCTCCGCAGGGGCCTGGAGCCGCGCACGTGACGGAGTTATCATGGCGGAGACCGGAAAGGGAGCCTCGATGAATGACATTACGATCCGACCGCTGGTATGGCGTGATCTCGACGCGATTGTGAAGATCGATCAAAAGGTGACGGGCAAGCAGCGGGACGTCTTCTGGCAGAACAAGATCACCTCCTACTCCGGGCTGGACCCCGGCGCCTGCCTCGTGGCGGAGCTGGACGGCGAGGTCGTGGGGTTCATGTTCGGGGAGCGCAAGTACTTCGAGTACGGCGCCCCGCAAAGCGGCTGGATCGAGATCATCGGCATTCGCCCCGACCTGCAGCACAAAGGCATCGGCAGGCTGCTGGCGGAGGCTCTGCTGGGGCATTTCCGCCGCTCCCACATCGGCGCCGTGCAAACGATGGTGAACCCGGAGGACAAGAACATCATGGCCTTCTTCGAGGCCATGGGTTTCGAGCGCGGCCCGCTGGTGAACATGCAGCGCAAGCTCTGAGGGACGCCGCGGAGACCGGCGCCGCCCGGGGGGGGCCGCGAGGAGGGCGACAGAGGCCGCGCCGCGGAGCTTGCCGCGACCGCCGAAAGGCGGTGGGCGCGGCGGCGGAGCCAGGTCGGCCACTCCCTTCGGAGCGTGTCGGCGAAAGCGGCCGGGCGACGGGATTGAGAACCAGGAGGCTGGCGGGAAATCTTCAAACGTGAGGAGAAATGAATGTTCAGGGTGACCCTTGGCGTGCAGCTCAGTAGTTGGTCCGAGGAGCAGGGGGGCGGCATGCCTCCATTGCGCACACTTCTTCGGCAGGTGCAGGCTGGCGGGTTCAAGGCCTTCGAGGTGTACTACAACGATCTGCAGGCGTGGGGCCTGGGGGTCGCCGAGCTGAAAGAGATGCTCAGCGACGGCTGGATGACGATGAGCTCGGCGCGCTGCTTCGTCAGCATGTCGGACCCCACCTATCGCACCGCGGAGCTCGAGGAGCTGGGGCGGATGGCGCGCTTCCTCAACAAGATGGGCTGCGAGTTCCTGGTGCTGGCGGCCGGCCAGGAGCGCGGCGGCCAGGCGCTCGCCTACCTTGCCGAAACCCTCGACGAGGCGGGGGCCATCTGCCTGGCCGAGGGAGTGAAGCTCGCCTTTCACTCCAAGTACGGCTCAACCGTGCAGACCGCCGACGAGCTCGCCCGGCTGGTGGAGAGCACGCAGCCGCAGCACGTCTGGCTGGCGCCGGACACCGGCCAGTGGTTCCGGGGCGGGATCAACGTGGGAAAGGCGTTCGCGGACTACGCCTCGCGCATCGGCTACGTGCATGCCAGCGATGTCGACCCCCAGGGACGGCCGCGCCCCCTCGGCGCCGGCAAGGTGGATTTCCACACCCTGCGCAACGTGCTGGATGAAACCAACTACACCGGCTGGGTGATCGCCGAGGACCGCTCCGAGGAGGTCAAGATGACCGGCGCGGCGGAATCGGCCCGCGGCAGCAGTCTTTTCCTGCAGCGCGTCCTGGCGGCGGCGGCGGATGGACGCTGCGTCGCCACCCTCAACTTCTGAGACCAGTTCCGCAACCGGCGGACGCCGCGGCGCGCCGGTAACCTCCCGACTTGACGGCGGGGCGGTAGAGTCGGCGCGCGGAGCGACCGCCCCCCTCGGTGATTTCCCTTTTGTCAATTATTCTTGACAATACGGCTCGAGTAGTTTAAATTTTTAAGTGGAGGCTCGGCCTAGGGGCTGCTCTCGGGTGGCTCCAAAGGCGTTGCCTCCTTTTTCATGTTCTCACCTCGCCGTGTACGGATCCGGCACGAAGACGATGCCGTGAGCAACAGATGCACGAGTCCGACGCTGAGTTTCGCATCGAAGGGGAGGGTTCCCCGCAGGAGGAGCCCCCTTCGCCTTAAGCTTGCTTCAGCGGGAACCCCGCCGGCTTCAGCCGGAATCGCCGACTTTAGTCGTACCCCGAAGCCACCGCCTTCAGGCGGTGGAGTATTCACTATAGGAACAGATATTTCTGATAAATAAGCGAACGATTCTGCTTAATTGCTTAAGAAAGAGTACAGCTTCTCAACGATCGCTGTCCAATTTACCTTCACTCCAAGCGAAGTGTAAGCCATCAGCAATGTCAGAATAACTACAATCCATGTGAGACAACCTAGCTTCTTCTGAAGTTTTATGTTTTGATATGCACTTAGACCTGTCCCTTGTTGAATCAATAGGTCTCTTATGGAGCGATCAGCAATTTGAAGCCTCTTTACACGCTTTTCAACTTCTTGCCGAAGACTTTCAGCTAATGTAATTTCCGGATCGTTATAGAATTTTTTGTTTGATGGTTTAAAGGTGCTCATCTCTAACCTGAACTGTGATTCTCTCTTGGTATACTCGTGTAGCTCAGTTGCAATTATTTCTATATTGGCGCTCTCTGAAACTAGAATCCCAATCTCTTCAAGCAACCTAAGGGGACTTCTCGTATAGCTGCCCCTAGGTAAGGTTGAATCGCGAAGGCTGTTTAGTCGTCTTTCGAATCCTGTCAGTAAAGCCAACAGCGCCCAGTGGTTAAGTAAGCTCATTAAATTGGAATTCAGAAAAGAGACATAAGCTGTTCTATTGTGACCCCTGAAGGCGGTTAGGTCTGTAATGGCGTGAAAGTCCCCTTTATTCACCGCCAAGATTGCATGATGCCGCTGTTCCTCCCTAAGGACAGGCCAAGCAAACTTAAGACCAGGGATGTCCTCGGAAATCCATGCAGCTAAATCGTGGTGCATATTAAGAAGTGACAAATACTCTTCACGGTTGTGTTCACGAGCTCCGATGGTTGGAAATGGAAGGGCCTTCTTGAACATAACAAACTCACAAGTTGGGAACTCACCTCCAAGTATATTGGCGGAAAACAGTCCAGCTATGTTCTCACGAAACCAATTCCCCACAGCGGACCTTGCATGGTTACGGAGAGAACGAATCTCTTCGTGTTTTTGCAAACGAGGTTCGTAGATACGATAGCCGCGTTTAATGCGCTGGATATATGTTTTGTAATCTTGTCTAATAAATCGATCAAAACATGAAGAATATGTGTCATTAAAGACAAGGGATACTATTACAGACGTGAGAGCTGATGTAATATTGTAAATTGCACCAAACGCATATTCAACGTGCTCAGGAAGTGGTGCAGTGCGGCAACGGGAGGGGAAACGTGTATCGCCAGGCCGTACGATTGGACCTAACTCTAGGCATCCACCAGGAACCGAAGTCTCGCGCCAACGCTGGACCTCTGAAATGGGATTTGGAAGGCCATAGACATCTTCGCGATCCCAGCCCAAGGAGGCGAGCGATGAGAGGAATTTGTCAACATGTGACGGTGTATAAAATTCGACCGCCCATAGGCAATGCAGCTCGATCTGCTCATCGTCTGGCGGTTTAGTCTGCGCATTATCTTTCTCATCTCTGCTTTGGCACCATTGCAACATACGTGAGTAGTCGGGACCTGGAAACAGAGATGGAAATTTCCTGTACCCATATTCTCGAAGCCGATAAGTTAGTTTCCTGCGATTCACTTTAGTCATTGGCATTGCTTCACATTAATAGTAATGCTTTGGGTCTACTTTATTCAATGGAGGTTCGGCCTAGGGGCTGCTCTCGGGTGGCTCCAAAGGCGTTGCCTCCTTTTTCATGTTCTCACCTCGCCGTGTACGGATCCGGCACGAAGACGATCCTGTCCTTTAACGCGATCCCACCCCGCACCTCGTAAGGCGTCACCCGGTGGTCGTGCCCGCTCTCGTCGAGAAACAGTAACCAGCTCATCTCAACACGTCTCCCCGTTGCGTCTGCCGGGGCGCAACGGCGAGGCGGGCGCGCTTGGTTGGCGCCGGCCGAGGTGGTCTGCCGGCGCGCCGCCCGTCAAGCGAGGATCGCGGCAGCGCCCGTGGGCGTCTTCCGCCTCCGTTTTAGTCCACGTAGCCCCATTTCTCCTTGTTCGCCTTCACCTCTTCCGCCGTGGGGCGGGGTTTATCGGGCTTCTCCGGCACCGTGCGCTCCGCGCCGACAATCTGCTTGTTCAGCTCGATGTCCTCCTTGAACACCTTCGGGACGGCTTCCTCCTCGAAGATGGCTTCCCAGGGACACTCCGGCTCGCAGACGCCGCAATCAATGCACTCCTCGGGATCAATGAAGAGCTGGTTCGGCAGGGCGTCGTCTCCCCCGGTGTACTCGTAGATGCAATCCACCGGACAGACTTCCACACATGCCATATCAAGGCAGTCACGACAGAGTCTCGTAATCACCCACGGCATAGCGCTCCCTCCTTTGACGCGCGCGGCGCGCAACCCTCCCCCCACGCGGCTCCTGCTCCAAACCTAGGCAGAGACGCGGGCCATTGCAAGGCGCGCGCGGCGGCGCTGGGCAGGAGAACGCCGGGCGCCGCGGCGCCAGCCATTGACAATCCTGCCGCGGGCTTGCGAAGCTGAAGACTTCGTGGCGGATCACGGCTCCCCTTTCTTCTCTCTCCCTTGGGTCGCCTCCCGCGCGGAGGCGTGGATTGAAACATGCCTCTCGCCGAACCACTGCCGCCAGAGATGGACGCCTACGTTGCGCCCGGGTTTGGGCATTGAGGCACTGAACCAGAGCGCTCCACGCCTCCGCGGCGGCGCGTCTCTCCCGCTCCACCCTTCATGGAAGGATAGGTTGCATGGCTTCATCTCAAACTCGACGTGGCGGGCCCCGCGACCTGCGCGAGCACGTCGCCGAGCTGGAGCGACGCGGCAAGCTCGTGCGTTTCGACATGCCCATCAACAAGGACACCGAGCTGATGCCCCTGGTGCGGCTGCAATTCCGCGGCCTCGCCGAGGAGGAGCGCAAGGCGTTCCTGTTTGAGCACGTCACCGATGTCCATGGCCGGACGTTTGCGATGCCGGTGCTCGTCGGCGCCCTGGCCGGCTCGCGCGACATCTACTGCATCGGCATGCGGTGCGAGCCGGGGGAGGTGCTGGAGCGATGGTCCGCGGCCCAGCAGCACCCCATCCCGCCCCGCCTCGTCGAGGGCGGCCCGGTGCACGAGGTAGTCCTGCAAGGGAAGGAGCTGCGCGGCGAGGGGAATGGCCTGGACCGCATCCCGATCCCCATCTCCACGCCGGGGTTCGATTGCGCCCCCTTCACCACGATGTCGCACTGGGTGACGAAAGACCCCGACAGCGGCCGCCGCAACCTCGGCAATTACCGCGGCCACCTGAAGGCGCGCGACCGCCTGGGCATCCTCGTCGTGCCCACGTCGGACTTCGGCGTGCAGTGGGCGAAGTACCGCCGTCAAGGCCGCCGCATGGAGGCGGCCCTCATCCTCGGCTGCGCGCCGCACATCTCCTTCACGGCGGCGGCCAAGCTGCCGGGGTTTGACGAATTCGCGGTGGCGGGCGGCCTGGCGGGCGAGCCGGTGGAGCTGGTGCGCTGCAAGACCGTCGACCTCGAGGCGCCGGCGCGCGCCGAGATCGTCGTCGAGGGGGTGATCAGCACCGAGGAGCTGGAGCCGGAAGCCCCCTTCGGGGAGTTCATCGGCTTCATGGGCGAGCGCCACCTCAACCCCTTCTTCAGCGTCACCTGCATCACCCATCGGCGCGACGCCATCTACGGCGCCATCATCAGCCAGTTCCCGCCCAGCGAGAGCACGAAGCTGCGCCAGATGGCCTTCGAGCCGGTGCTCTACCGCCACCTGAAGGTGCATGCCAACCTGCCGGTGACCGACGTGGCCTTCCATGAGTCCGGCGGAAGCTGGCACTACATCGTCATCCAGCTCAAGAAGAGCAACCCCAGCCAGGCGATGCAGGCGCTGCACACGGCGGTGGGATTCGATCCGACGATCGGCAAGATTTTCGTGGCGGTGGATGACAACGTCGATCCGCACGACGCCGACGCCGTGAACTGGGCGCTCTGCTACTGCATGCAGCCGCACCGCGACATGCTGGTCGTGCGGGGCCGCACCGGCTACCTTGACCCCTCCGCCTCGCCCCTGGGCGAGAAGGATATCTTCCCGCCGCCGTCCGGCAACTCCGCCCTCCTCATCGACGCCACCCGCAAGTGGGAGTATCCGCCGCTGTCGCTGCCGAAGCGGGAGTACATGGAGCGGGCGCGGAAGCTCTGGGAGGCGGCGGGCCTGCCGCGCCTGAAGCTCAAGGCGCCGTGGTACGGCGAGAACCTCGGCAAGTGGGATGCCGAGCTGGAGGAGGACGCCGAGCGCGCCGTGCGCGGCGAGTACTACGAGACCGGCGAAAAGCTGGCGCGGCAGCGGCGGAAGATGGAGTGAGAGAGGCCGCGGCGCACCGAGCCGGCTCATGGCGAGGACCGACCGCGGAGACGCGGGGGACGCGGAGGAAGGCTGAACCACTGACGGACACGCTTGCAAGGGCCGGGGCGCCCACGGACTCCTGTTGTAGGGGCGGTTCGCGAACCGCCCTACGATGAAACGCTGGTTGGCGCGGATCGGTCTCCATCGGTGTTCATGCGTGGGTTTGACTTCAATAAGCAGGATGTCCGTTTCACAAAAGCGATGATCCAGTGGGCGGAATGCCATGGTGACGGGCCGCGGAGAGCGGCAACACGGAGCGGAGGGTCGGAGCATTCGCAACGCCACAAGCCCCGACAACCGCGAAGGAATACCCGCGGCCTGCCTCTCGTTATCGCGGGCACAAGCGAAGCCAGGGCAGCAGGCGCCGGGGCGTGATGACCTGTCCGCCTCCGGCGCCGACCAGCCCGCGCGAGGGGACGGGTCCGCGGCAAGAGATGGGGTGGGGCCACAGGGGTTTCCGCCGGCGAGTTGAGGGAAGGCAGTTCACGAGGGAATCGGAGGGAGACATGCAGTACGACGCCATTGTGATCGGCTCGGGCCAGGCGGGGAAACCGCTGACCTTCAGCCTCGCCGACCGGGGCTGGAGCGTGGCGCTGATCGAGCGCGGCGAGCTGGGCGGCTCCTGCGTCAACAGCGGCTGAACGCCGACCAAGGCGATGGTCGCCTGTGCGCAGGTGGCGCACTACAGCCGCCAAGCGGCACGCTGGGGAGTGAAGACCGGAGAGGTTTCCGTTGATCTGCCGGCGGTGATGGCGATGAAGGAGCAGCTCGTGCAGCGCTTCCGCTCCGGCATCGCGGGACAGATCGAGCAGCGCGAGAACCTGCGGCTCTATCGCGGCCAGGCGCGCTTCAGCGCCGCGCACCGGGTGCGCGTGGGCGACGACGAACTCGAATCGGAGCACATCTTCATCAACACCGGCACCCGGCCGCTGATCCCCGCCATCCCCGGCTTGAACAGCGTGGACTACCTGACGAACTGCGGCATCCTGAACCTCGCGGAGCTGCCGGAGCACCTGCTGATCATCGGCGGCGGCTACATCGGCCTCGAGTTCGGGCAGATGTTTCGGCGCTTCGGCAGCCGCGTCACCATCGTGCAGCGCCGCGGCCAGCTCGTGCCGCGCGAGGACCCGGAAGTGGCCGAGGTGCTCCAGGGGGCGCTCGAAGCGGAAGGCGTCCGCATCATCTGCAACGCCCAGGCGCGGCGCGTCGAGGGGCGCGGCGACGCCGTCAGCCTGGAGATCACGACGCCCACTGGCGAGGAGACGTTGACAGCCTCCCACCTCTTGGTGGCGGCCGGGCGGCAGCCGAACAGCGACGACCTGGGGCTCGAGGCCGCAGGGGTGGAGGTGACCGAGCGCGGCACGATTCGCGTCAACAGCCGCCTGGAGACCAACGTCCCCGGCATCTGGGCGCTCGGCGACGTGAACGGCGGGCCGAACTTTACGAACATCTCCGACAACGACTATCGCATCGTCTACGCGAACCTCATCGAAGGAGGCGAGCGCAGCACCAAGGGGCGCATCGTCCCCTACGCCATCTTCACCGACCCGCAGCTTGGGCGCGTCGGCCGCACCGAGCGGCAAGCGCGGGCGGCCGGCTATCGCCTGAAGATCGGCGGCATCCCGATGAGCTGGGTGGCGCGGGCGATGGAGCGCCAGGAGACCGCCGGGCTGATGAAGCTGGTCGTCAACGCCGAGGACGACCGCATCCTGGGCGCCGCCATCCTCGCCAGCGAGGGGGGAGAGCTGGTGCAGCTCCTGCACGCCCTCATGCTGGCCGACGCCCCGTACACCCTCCTCAAGGGCGCCATCTACATCCATCCGACGCTCGCCGAGGGCTTCTTCACCCTGATGGAGAACGTCAAGCCCGTGGACTAAGGCCCCCGGCCGGCCCCCGGCCGCCTCCCCCTTGCAGCATTCGCGGCGCTGCTCACTGAAACTTCACAAAGAGATCCTTGTCCGGCAGCTTGTCGAGCTGCTTGAGCTTGTAGGCCTGCTCGACCTGCCAGCGGCCCGCGGCAATGGCGGCGTCGTCCCAGTCGGACCTGTAGATGCGCTTCATCATGCGCTCCTTCAGCGCCGCCACGACGCGCGCATCCTTGCCGTAGGGGCCCAGCGCCTCCAATCCGTGCTTGATGGTGTCCGGATTCTCCCGCATGACGCGGCGCGTCTCGGCGATTGCCTGCGCCAGTTTGCGGGCCGTCTTCGGGTTGGCGTCAAGCCACTCCTTCGAGGCGCCGGCGGTCACGAAGAGGAGGGACCTGCCGGTGATCTGCCGCCAGAGGTCCTCGTAGGTGGCGATCTCCTTTGCTTCGCCCTTCACCGTCAGGGCGGTGCTGAACGGCTCGAAGTGCATGATCCCGGCCACGTCGCGGCGCTCCAGGAAGGTCTGCAGCGCCGCGGGATTGCCGATGATGAGGTCGAACTCCTTCTCGACGTCAAGCCCCTTCTGCGCCATCAGGATGGCGAAGGTGGTGTAGAACGCCGAGGCCCGGGGGATGATCCCCAGGCGCTTGCCGCGCAGCTCCCAGAAATCCTTGATCGGCGACTCCGGCGGCACCATGAAGGAGATGTGGCTGTCGAAGAAGACTTCGAAGTTCTGCATGTGCCGCCCTTCGTTCGTCATGCGGGCGGCGACGATCGCCCCCAGGTTCGCCACCTGGACGCGCCCGGTCAGCAGCGCCTGCATGCCGCGCGGACCGGGGAAGTAGCTGTACGCGATGTCGAGGCCGTACTTCTTGTCGATCTTCAGCGCCTGCATGACATCGGTGTGGACGCGTTGACCGCCGGTGGCTCCCACCCCCAGGCTCAGCGCGCCGTCGTCCGCCGCCCGCGCGCCAGGCGCGAGGACCGGCGCCAGGGTCAAGCCGGCACAGGCGATGAGGAGAAACAGCAGACGCGCCTTCCTGCAATTCGCTTCCATCTTCCCCCCCTTTCTTCCTCCTCTCATGTCAGGACGGCTGGTTTCCGGCCGCGGCGCCGCGGCGATCCTCCGTCCCGTCGCTTCCGCCGCTCTCGGTTCCCATGGGGCGCGGCGTCGCCCGATCGTAGTACCCCGCCCAGTGCGGCGCGCTCGCCAACCCTTGCTCCTTCCAGCCGTCAACGAGCTCCCAGGCCTTGCGCCGCGACTTCGCCAGGTCCTTGGCGAGGCCGCGGAAGCTCTCCTTGTTCTCCGCCGAGAAACTGTTGAAGGGGCAGACCATGAGGCAGATCTTGCAGCCGTCGTACTTCACGAAGTAGGGGACGCAGGCGGGGGTATCGACGTGCCAGCGGCTGATGCCGTTCACGGTGCTCTTCCGCGGCACGATGGCGTCGCCGGGGCAGTGGTCGGTGCACAGGTTGCATTTCGTGCAGAAGTCATCCATGCCGAAGTCCTTGGGGCCTTCATCCACCTGCAACGGCAGGTCGGTGCTGACGGCGCCCAGGCGCAGGCTCGGCCCGAACTCCGGGGTGATCAGCGAGCCGTGGCGGCCCAGCTCGCCGAGGCCGGCCTTCCAGGCATGGGGGATGAGGTTGAGGGCGTCGCTGTTCGTCTGCGACAGGGCGTCGTAGCCGAAACTGCGGATGTAGGCGGCCAGGCGCGTCGAGACGTCGGCCAGGCGGTAGTACACGTAGTGCACCTCGAGCTGCGAGGTCTCGCCGACGAACTTCATGGTCTCGAAGTCCATCTTGATGCCGTAGGCGATGACGTAGCGGTGCGGCGGCGGCTCGCTGTCGGTGAAGCAGTGGGCGGGGTCCATCTCGGTGATGCCCACCACGTCGGCGCCCATGCTCTTCGCCATCGTCTTGACGTGGGCGCTCATGGCGGCGGCATCCGTGATCTCGCGCCGCGCGGGGTTCACCGGGCCCTGGCGGCGCCAGGCGGCGATGCCGTTCCAGAGCCACTGGTAGCGCTTCACCTCCTCGGTGCGATCGGCCCACTCGGGGTAGTCCTTCTCGAGCTCGTGGCTGACCCGGTTGCGCCGCGGTCGCCCGGTTGGTTTGATCTTGGTCTCCATCATAAGCCCCCCAACGCCGGCAGTGTTCGTCATTCTCTTTTCGACGGCGCCGCGCCCCGCGTTCCCTGCCCCGCACGTCAGCCTTCCCGGCGCAAGAGCGCCGGATGAAAGACAAACGGGGTGCGCTTGACCCATGGTAGGCGTTTGGACTAGGGTTGCACGAGTCGCCCGGCATGTCAAAATACCGCGGACTGCGACGCTGCAGCCTTGTGGCCTGACACGCGGCACGACGGCAGCGGCTCCCGGAACCTCGCTGCCGGGCGGGACGGGCGGCGGCGCTCACCCTTGCATCGAGGCGGGAAGTTGCGGATGATCGTCGTGGCGCCGGAGGGGGCTGATGCTGGGGAGTGGCGGAACGGCGGCGCCGGCGGCCCAGGGCCCAGGCTGGCGGAGGAGGCGTGATGGCGATGGAAGCGGGCAGCAGCGCGAAGGGGAGCTCAATCGGGCGCTCCATCCCGCGGCGCGACGGCGCCGGCAAGGTCAGCGGCAGCGCCATTTATGCCGCCAACATCGTGCGCCCGCGCATGCTGCACGCCAAGGTGCTGCGCAGCCCCCTGCCGCGGGCGCGCATCACGGCCATCGACACGTCGCGCGCCGCGAAGGTGCCCGGGGTGCGCGCCGTGGTGACGGCCCGCGACCTCCAGGCGCGCCTCGGCTGCGAGATCATCTTCGGGTCGGTGCTGATCGACCAGCCGATGCTGGCCATCGACGAGGTGCGCCACGTCGGCGAGCCGGTGGCGGCGGTGGCGGCGGAGGAGCCGGAAGCCGCGGAGGAGGCGCTGGGCCTGATTGACGTGCAGTACGAGGAGTTGCCGCCGGTGCTCAACGCGCGCGACGCCCTGGCGCCGGGGGCGCCGCTGGTGCACCAGGCCATGAACCTCTCCGGCCAATATAAGGTCTTCTTCGCCTTCAACCCCGTGGCGGGGACGAACATGTGCAACCACCACGTCATCACGGTGGGAGACCTGCAGGCGGGCTTTGCCGCCTCCGACCTCATCGTCGAAGGCGTCTACACCTCTCCCTCGACGCAGCACTGCTGCATGGAGCCGCACGCCACGGTGGCCGAGTACGCCGGCGGCCGGCTGACGGTCTGGACCTCGTCCCAGGCCCCCTACGCGGTGCAGACGCGCCTCGGCCCCCTCTTCCACTTGCGGCCGGAGCAAGTGCGCGTCGTCGTGCACAACGTCGGCGGCGGCTTCGGCGGCAAGTCGAACCTGAAGCTCGAGCCCCTCGCCTCGGCCCTGGCGATGCTCCTCGGCCGGCCGGTGAAGCACGTCACGACCCGCCGCGAGGAGTTCTACATCACCAGCAAGCACGCCGTCGAGTACCGGGTGAAGACCGGCGTCTCAAAGGACGGCAAGCTCCTGGCGCGCCGCTGCGAGGTTCTCTACGACACCGGCGCCTACGCCGAGACCGGTCCCATCGTGTCGATGAAGTCCGGCTACACCGCCGCCGGCCCGTACGCCATTCCCAACGTGCTCATCGACATCAAGTGCATCTATACGAACAAGGTCCCCGCCGGCTCGCTGCGCGGCCTCGGCGTGCCGCAGGTGGCGTGGGGCCACGAGTCGCAGATGGACGAGATCGCCACGTGCCTGGGGATCGATCCCTTCGACCTGCGGCGGCGCAACGTCTATCCCGATGGCGGCCTCTTCGTCAGCGGCGAAAACCTGCGGCACTTCCACCTCGACACGCTGCTCGACGAGGTGGCGGCGGCCAGCGGTTGGAAGACGCGGCGGCGCGCGGCCGCCGACGGCGCGCGCCTGGCCCGCGGTTTCGGCATGGCCTGCACGATGAAGAACTCCGCCAGCCCCACCCGCAGCCAGGCGCGCATCTGGCTGAGCCCGGAGGGCGTGGCGGAGGTGCGCTCGGCCACCGTGGAGATCGGCCAGGGGGCGGGCACCGTCCTCGTGCAGCTCGCCGCCGAGAGCCTCGGCATGCCGGTGGAGCGCGTGCGGCTCGCCCTCCTCGATACCGACGTGGTGCCGTTCGACGTCGGCACCATCAGCGACCGCTCGACCTTCCACATGGGCAACGCCATCGTGGCGGCGGCGGCGGACCTGCGGCGCCAGCTCCTGGAGCACGCCTCGCGCCTGCTCGAGGTGCCGAAGGAGAACCTGGTGCTGCGGGGGGAGGCGGTCTGCGTGCTGGAGGCGCCGGAGCGCAAGGTGAGCTTCGCGGAGATCGTCAGCGCTGCGGCGCCTGAAGCGGGGCTGTTAGGGGAGGGGGAGTTCGCCACCACGTCGCGCCTCTCCAGCATCGCCGAGCAGTGCGGCGAGTGGACGACGCCGTTCTGGGACGTGGCGGCGGCGGTCGCCGAGGTGGAGGTGGACCGCGCCACCGGCAAGATCAAGGTGCTGCGCTACGTCTGCGCCGCCGACGCCGGCCGGGCGATCAACCCCGCCCTCTGCCGCCAGCAGCTTGCCGGCGAGATTCTCATGGGCATCGGCATGACCTTCCACGAGGAGATGCGCTACGAGAACGGCCAATTGATCAACCCAAGCTTCGTCGATTACAAGATGCCCTCCCTGCGGGATACGCCCCTGAGCGTGGAGATCGTGCTCGCCGAGTCAGGACACCCCGATGGGCCGTTCGGCGCCAAGGGCATCGGCGAGGTGGCGGTGCCGCAGGTGTCGCCGGCGATCTCGAACGCCGTCTTCGACGCGGTCGGCATCCGCCTCACCGAGCTGCCGCTGACGCCGGAGCGCGTGCTGCGCGCCCTGCGGGCCGGCGCCAAGGGGTAGCGCGACCGTGGGCGCGCCCCGCCGCCGCACCTCACCGCCCGCGGCGCGTGTCTCTCCCCGCGGCGCGAGTCCCCGCGAAGCGAGGACGTGTGATGCGTGATTTCGAGCTCCTCTACCCCGCGACCATCGCCGAGGCGTGCCAGGCGCTGCGGCGGCACGGCGAGGGGGCGCGCCTGCTGGCGGGCGGCACCTCCCTGGTGCAGTTCCTGAAGGAGGGGATGTACGTCCCCGAGGTGCTCGTGGCGCTGCAGCGGATTCCGGCGCTCGACGCCGTCGTCGCGGCGGACGGCGGCCTGCGCATCGGCGCCATGGCGCGCCTGACCGACCTCGAGCGCCACGCCGCGCTGCGCCAGGCGGCGCCCCTGCTGCGCGCGGCCCTCCATCTCGTCGGCAACGTGCGCGTCCGCAACGTCGCCACCCTGGGCGGCAACCTCTGCCACGCCGACCCGCACGCCGACCCGCCGACGGCGCTCGTCGCCTTGCGGGCCGAGGTGGTGCTGGGGGATGGCGCGCAGTCCCGCCAACTGCCGGTGGCGGAGTTCCTCCTCGACTACTACGAGACCGCCCTGCGCCCCGGCGAGCTGCTGCAGGGCATCATCGTGCCGCGGCAGGAGCGCGGTCAGGTGAGCGTCTATCGGCGTTTCACGGCGGTCTCCGAGGAGGACTGGCCGTGCGTCACCCTGGCGGCGGTGGGAAGCGTGCGGGGGCGCGCGCCGAACCTCGCCTGCGCCGCGCTGCGCCTCGTGGTCGGCGCGCTGGAGCCGCGCCCGCGCCTCATCGCCGGGATTGACGAGCTGCTGCCCCTCGAGGCGGGCGACGCGGCGCGCCGGGAGACCCTGGCGGAGACCGTCATGGCGCAGCTCGCGCCGGTGGATGACCTGCTCGGTTCCGCCTGGTACAAGCGGCAGATCGCCGGGGTCCTCGCCCGCGAAGCGCTGGCGGACCTGTTCCAGCAGGGCGCCGCGCCGTGAGGCGCGCCGTCGGCGTGGGTGAGGGTTGGCGCGGGCGCACTCCTCCCTTGTTCCACGCCGCGGCAGGTCCTCGGAAGCCACGATGAGCACAGCACAGTTCGATCCGGCGCGCTACAAGGCGGAACAGCGCCAAAGCTGGAACGCCGCCTCCCAGCATGAAAGGGATCGCATGCCAGAGATTCGCCTGACGGTGAACGGCCGGCAAGAGCGCCTGACGGTGAAGAACTCGACGCTGCTGGTCAACGCGCTGCGCGACCAGCTCGGCCTCACCGGCGCCCGCGAGGCGTGCGGCGTGGGCATCTGCGGCGCCTGCACGGTGATCGTCAATCGCCGCACCGTCAGCTCCTGCCTCTCCCTCGCCGTGCTGGCGGATGGGGCGGAGGTGCTCACGGTGGAGGGGCTGAGCGACGGCGACCGCCTGCACCCGCTGCAGCAGGCGTTCCTGGAGGCCGGCGCCTTCCAGTGCGGCTACTGCACGCCGGGGTTCCTCATGAGCGGCGTGGCGCTCCTGGCCACTGCCGAGGACCCGAGCGAGGAGGAGGTGCGCCATTTCCTGGTCGGCAACCTCTGCCGCTGCACGAGCTACCAGGAAATCCTCAGCGCCGTCATGAAGATGAAGGAGCAGGCAAGCCCCGATTGGCTGCAGCCGCGGGGAGGTTTGTCCGCGCGCCCGCCGGCGTAGGGATGGGCGCCGGGCGCGACAGCCGGGAGGCCCGTCTCACGTCTCTGCGCTCTCTGTGCCTCCGCGGTTCAATCAATCGCACCGCGGAGACGCGGAGGAAGTTAAGGGAAACCACTGATAGACACAGATGAACACTGAATATCCGTGTCCATCTGTGTCCATCCGTGGTTCTCTTCAACAGCCGGGAAGCCTGTCCTACGCCTCTGCGCTCTCCGCGCCTCCGCGGTGTAATCAATCGCGCTGCCGAGACGCGGAGGACGCGGAGCAGGTAATAGGGGAGAGAGGCCCATGCCAACGGCGTTGGGAGACGGTGTCCGCATCCACTACCTGGAGCAGGGGAACGGTCCGCTCGTGCTCTTCCTGCACGGGGTGGGGTCGGGATCGCAGCACTGGCGGGCGCAGCTCGAGGCCCTCGGCGACGCCTTCCACGTGGCGGCGTGGGACGCCCGCGGCTACGGCGGCTCGGACAACCCGCCGCGGCCGATCACGCAGCGCGACTTCGCCGCCGACGTCAACGCCCTCCTCGATCACTTCGGCGCGGCGCGGGCGCACCTCTGCGGCTTGTCGATGGGCGGCATGATCGCGCAGATGGTCTACCGCGCCTATCCCCGGCGGGTGCGCAGCCTCATCCTCGCCGACACGCTGCCGGGGTTCGGCAGCCTGCCGAACAAGGAGGCGGCCCTCGCCGAGCGCCTGCAGGCCATCGACAGCCTGTCGCTCACCGAGGGGGCGCGGCAGCGCACGCCCATGCTCCTCAGGGACAATCCCGATCCGCGCATCGTCGAGCTCATGGTCGAGCACATGGCGACCCTGCGGCCACAGCCCTACCGGCAGGCCTGGGTCTCCATGTTCGAGGTGGACTACACCGACCTGCTCCCCCAGGTCCGCGTCCCCAGCCTCATCATCTGCGGTCGCGAGGACAAGGTGACGCCGCTGGCCGAGTCGGAGAAGATGCACCGTCTCATCCCCGGCTCGCGGCTCGTCATCCTCGAGAACGCCGGGCACCTGACGAACCTGGAGCAGCCCGCCGAGTTCAACCGCGTGGTGCGGGAGTTTCTGCTGGGGGTCGAGGCGAACGCCGGGTAGGGAGTGGCCTCGCGCTTACCGACGATCAGGAGGGGAGGAAATTGCGAGGAGCACGGTCTCTCTCTCGCGCCCCTCACCCCGGGCCCCTCTCCCAATGGGAGAGGGAACGGGTGAGGGAGGGGTAGGGGAGCACGGGTCCTCCGCAAGCGGCTCCCCATGGGGCGTTGCTCGCTGTATTGGCAAGGGGCTTATGAGTGACCCATGCTCCCCCATAGCCCCATCCCGTAGGGGCGGTTCGCGAACCGCCCCTACAAGGCGGGGTGCGAGAGGGGACAAGGTTCCCTCGCAGACCTAGGCGCCGGGCGTCGTGCCTTGGACTGTGAGAGGGGCAGGGGTGTGATTCGTCTTACGCCTCCCCGCCCGTGATGCAGCTCGCGCCTCAGCCCGTCTCGACGACGTTATCTTCCATCCATTGGCGCACATCCGCAAGGCGGTAGCGCACCGGCAGGGCAGGTGGGAGAGGAAGCAACCGATGGAGTGCTCCTTGGCCACTCATGCGGATGCGTTGCCGCAAGGCGGACAGTGGTGTGGCTTGTGTCCCCTCATTCGTCAGCAGTATAGTGGGGACCGGAATTCACCATGCATCTTGTCTTGGCGATCCGGGGCGTGGCCGTGGCGGGGAACCCGGGAGAGCGGACGGTTGTGTTACTGTGCCTGAGCGTCGGCTCGTCCCCATGTAAACCTGGAGGGATTGTGAGTAGCCGTTGATTCGTTGCGACGTCTCACCTGTCGAGGACGTGCTGTCCCATGTACGTCTATATCGCCAAGCGCGTCGTGCAGATGATACCGGTGTTGTTCGGGGTCACCTTTATCATCTTTTTCCTCCTCCACCTGCTGCCTGGTAATCCCGCCGAAGTGCTCCTTGGTCCGGATGCGACGGACGAACAGGTGCGTGAGATGGAGCATGCCCTCGGCCTCGACCAGCCCCTCTACGCGCAATACGGGAAGTTCATCGGCAGACTTCTGCGGGGAAATCTCGGCGAATCGATCCGTTTCAGGCGTCCGGTCACGGAACTCCTCAGAGAGAAGTTCCCGGTCACGATTGAGCTGACCGCGGCGGCGATGATGGTCATCATCGTGATCTCGCTGCCGGTCGGCATTGCCTGCGCGGTGCGCCGCGACTCGATCTTCGATCATCTCGGCATGGCGGCGTCGATCGCCGGCGTTTCGATCGCCAATTTTTGGCTGGGGATCATGGCCATCCTGCTCTTTGCGGGGGCGCTGGGCGTCCTTCCCTCGGGCGGCCGCATCAGCAGTGACGTCGCCATCTACGGCCTGACCGGGTTCTATTTCCTTGACTACGTCATGAAGGGGGATTGGTATGGCCTCGTCGATGCCTTCAAGCACATCCTCATGCCGGCCTTGACGCTGGGGATCGGCTTTTCCGCCATTTCGGTGCGCATCGTCCGCGCCAGCATGCTGGAGGTACTGGCGCGCGAGTACATTGTGACCGCGCGCTCCAAGGGACTGGCCGAGAAGGTGGTGGTCTACATCCACGCACTGAAGAACGCCATGATTCCCATCATCACGGTCATCGGGCTGCAGCTCGGCATCCTGCTCGGCGGGGTCATCGTCGTCGAGACCGTGTTCTCGTGGCCGGGAATCGGCAGCCTGTTGATTACCGGCATCACCTCCAGGGATTACGTCCTCGTGCAGGGCGCGGTGTTATTCTTCGCGTTTCTGCGCATCGGCATCAATCTGCTGACGGACCTCAGCTACGCCCTGCTGGATCCTCGCATCAAGTATCATTGACGGGCCGGACTATGGATGCGCCGCATGAAGACCGACAGCCTTGAACTGCTCCGCCGCATCGTCGCAAATCTGAAATGCCTGTTCGGAGGCTCAGCCTTCCTGCTCATCTTCCTGATCGCCGTTTGTGCGCCCTTCATTTCTCCCTTCGATCCCCTCGAGCAACACCTGCTCGATACCCTGCGGCCGCCGGGATTCACCAACGCGGCGGCTTCGACCTACCTTTTGGGAACCGATAACTTGGGCCGAGATGTCTTGAGTCGGCTGATCCATGGATCGCGGATTTCGATTCTGATCGGGGTTGCGACCGTTGGCGTGGCCGGCAGCGTTGGGGTGCTCCTGGGGATCATCTCCGGGTACTACCGCCGCATCGTGGACGAACTCATCATGCGCCTCGTGGACGTGACGCTGTCCTTCCCGACGATTCTCCTGGCGCTGGCGATCATGGCGTTCCTGGGCTTCGGCCTCGTGAACCTCATCATCTCCCTCACGGTGACGCGCTGGCTGACCTTCTGCCGCGTCGTGCGCGCCACCACCTTGTCGCTGATGGGGCACGACTTCATCGAAGCCGCCAGGGCCATGGGGGCCACCGACCTGCGCATCATGCTGCGGGAAATCCTGCCGAACTGCTTGGCGCCGATCCTGGTCATCGCCACGTTCGAGATGGCGTTGGTGATCATTTTCGAAGCCTCCTTGAGTTTCCTCGGCATCGGCGTCGAGCCCGGCACGCCGAGCTGGGGCGGCATGCTCAACGAGGGCCGCAACTACATGATGCAGAACTGGTGGCTCGCCACCTTTCCGGGCGCCGCCATCTTTGTCTGCGTGCTCTCCATCAACCTGTTGGGAGACGGGCTGCGCGATACGCTCGATCCGAGACTGAAGCGGTAGGCTGTAGGTTGGGACTCTGCAGAAGGAGAACGAACATGGCCGATTCCGTCATGGCGATCGCGATCCAGAGTAACGTCACGATGGTGGATTCCACGGCTTCGAAGGAGACCATCAAGAAAACCATCCGCGACAACTTGAAGCGCGCCTGTCAGCTCGTTGACTGGGCGGCGCGGTTCCGCTACCCCGGCCTGGTGGACATGCCGAAGCTGGTGGTGCTGCCGGAATCCTTCCTGCACGCCTTCCCGCGCTCGGAGGGGGCGCAGGTCACGAACATGATGAAGGTCGGCATCTCGATTCCCGGCGAGGAGACCGAGGTGCTGGCGAAAACGGCGCGCGACAACAACGCCTACCTCTGCGCCACCTCGTACGAGGTCGATGAGGAGTGGCCCGGCCGCTACTTCAATTGCTCCTTCATCCTCGATCCCCAGGGGCAGATCATCGTGAAGTACCGGAAGATCATGTGCGGCATGATCGAGACCGGCTGCAGCCCGCACGACATCCTGGACGCCTACGTCGAGCGCTACGGCTACGACGCGCTGTTCCCCGTGGTGGACACGCCGATCGGCAAGCTGGGCACCTTCATCTGCGCCGATGGCCTCTTCGGGCCCGAGGTGGCGCGCTGCCTGGCGATGAACGGCGCCGAGATTCTCTGCTACCCGATCAGCACCACCAGCTCCGACCACCACCTCTACCACCTGGTGGCGCGTATGCGGGCCCTCGATACCACCTGCTACCTGGTGTCGGCCAACCTCGGCTCCACCTTCGCCAAGGAGCGCGCCGAGCAGACCGGCGGCGAGTCCCTCATCGTCGATTTCGAGGGACGGGTTCTGACGCAGGCGACGGCGCTGGGCGAGACCACAATCAGCACCACCCTCCACCTCGACGCGCTGCGCCGCAGCCGGCGGGCCATCGCCTGCCTGCGGGCCGAAGCCTACGCCCCCATGTATCAGCGCACCTTCTTCAAGGCCAACCGCTTCCTGCACACGCCCGAGCAGGAGTTGGACGATGAGGTGCGCGCCACCCGCGAGACCCTGGAGGACCTCTACGAGCGCGGCCTCCTGGTGCGGCCCCGCTCCTGAGGAGGCGGCCGGCGCGGCGCCACGGCCGCGCCGGCGGCGTCAACAACCGCTCACGGGCGCAGTGACGAAGGAGTCTCCCATGGGCACCGGTATCGAACCGTATCAAGTGTTCGCCTGTCAGCACGAGATCCTCCCCGCCAGAGTCGGCGGCCGCTTCAAGGAGAACATCAAGAAGAATCTCGAGCACTACTGTGATCTCATCGACTACTGCCACGGCACGTTCTTCTCCGTGCTGGGTCCCGTTCGGCTCATCACCTTCGGAGAGTTTTCGCTGACCGGCATTTATTGGGCCTGTAATCGCGGCGAAAAAACCCTCAACAATGCCGAAGTCATCCAACATCTCGCCATCAGGATTCCCGGCGAAGAAACCGAGGTCTTGGCGGCGAAGGCGAAAGAGCACCACTGCTACATCGCCGCCGCCAACCTCGAGTACGACCCAGCCTGGCCCGACTTCCATTTCAACTGCGGCTTCCTGATCAACCCGAAAGGGAAGATCATCCTGAAGTATCGCAAGGTCACCACCTCCAACCAGCCGGTGGAGTTCGGGTGCAGTCCGCACGATATCCTCGATGTCTACAAGAATCCGCTCACCGGGGTATTCGATCCCTTCCCCGTGGTCGACACCGAAATCGGCAGACTCGGCATGATGATCTGCGGCGATCTCAGGGCTCCGGAAATCCCGCGCATTTACTCCCTCAAGGGCGTCGATCTGCTCATCCGTTCAACCTCTGGATACAGCGACGCCATGTCGGGGTTCTTTCCCGAAGGGTTGGTGGAAGATACGCTTCGGGTTCGAGCGTACGACAATGCCCTCTACTTCGTGAACTGCAACCGTGGCCCGGAGGTGGAGAGTATCGTTCCCAGGGGGCGCTGCGGTGGCGGTACGATGATCGTCGATTACCTGGGAAACGTTCTGGTGCGAACGAAGGATGCGAATGAAGTCGCCGTTCGCGCCGGCGTCGACATCGAGGCCTGCAGGAGGTTCAGGCAGACCTACTTTGCCAATCCCGTCACCATGGTGCGGTCGGAGCTCTTCGCCCCGTACTATGCCAAACCAATCTATCCAGCGAACACCTTCAGCACCGGCGGGCCGATTGAGGATCTCCTGGATGAGCGGCATCTGCAGATCTACGCTCAGGCCGTAGCGAATATGCAAAAGGGGTACGACTTCTATAGCGAGGAATCGGTGGCGTGAGAGGAGCGCCGCCCGCCGCTGGCCGGCATCGACCGGCGGCAGGGATCGCCTCCCGCGTGCTGCTCGGCGCCTCGGGGAAGCCCCGTCCGCGACGCAGCGGCGCGGACGCCGGGGGAGTCCCTCGAGGCCAGGGGTGAACGACGCCGCGGTGGGCGGTAATGGGATGGCGGGGAGGGGAGCATCGGGTTAGGCTGAGTTCCGCACCCCAGCGCTTGTTGCCGCTGGGTGATGACGATGACCACGGGCGCGCGTTGAAGGGAGGAGAAGCGATGCACGGAGAAACCACCTTCGCAATCAAAGGAAGCGGGCTGAAGCGGCGGGAGTTCCTGAAATTCAGCGTGGCGGCCGGAGCCGCCCTCGGCGCCGGCGCGCTGCTAGGCCATCCGCTGGTCACCGAGGTGTTGGCTCAGAAGAAGCGCGAGATCACCATCGCCATCAGCGAAGAGATCGAGTCCCTGTGGCCGAACGCCCATATCCCAACCAGCCCTGTTCCCATCGTGCTGGACTCCATCTTTGACAACCTCGTTTACATCGGCTCGTGTGCCCAAGGCGCCCCCAAGCTCGCCGCGGGACTGGCTGAATCGTGGCAGTTCAAGGGTCAGGAATGGCTCATCAAGATCAGGCGGGGTGTGAAGTTTCACGACGGAGAGGAGCTTGCCGCCGCCGCGGTCGTCCAGAGCCTCAATGAGGCCCGGGACAAGAAATCGCGCATGAGTGGTTCCCTGGTGCTGATCGACACCGTGGAGGCGGTGGACGATGTTACCGTGCGCCTTGTCACCAAGCGTCCCCTTGCCCAGCAGATCTGGGGGTTGACCTGGATCTGCATGATAAGTCCGGCGGCGCTGCAACGCTACGGAGCGGAGATCAGCAAGCACGCGGTGGGGACCGGGCTGTTCCGTCAGGTGGAGTGGATTCCCGGCGAACGGTTGGTCGTTGAACGAGTGCCGGATTGGTGGGGGTTCAAGGTTGCGGGCGATCTTCCCTTTAACAAGAAAAACAATATCGAGCGCATCACCTGGCGCACCATCAAAGAACCCGTGGCGCTGCTTACGGCGCTGGAGGCCGGGGAGATCGACGTCGCTCAGTATGTCCTGCCGCACGAGGTCGATCGGCTGCGCAAGAAAAAGGACATTCAGGTTGCGGAGGTCAAGCATACCCGCACCGGTCTGTTGATCATGAACCAGCGCATCAAGCCCTTCGACGATGTGCGTGTGCGACAAGCCATCAATTACGGCGTGAACTGGGACTTGATCAACAAACAACTGCTGCAAGGCAAGGTGGATAACTCCTTTGGGCCGCTGCTGCCGGGGCAGGTTGGCTACGATGGGACGTTGCAACCCTATCCCTATGATCCGACGAAGGCCAAGGCGCTGTTGGCCGCCGCGGGCTACGCGCAGAAGGAGCTCGAGCTTGAAATCTTCGCCACCCGCAGTGCGGTCGAGTTAAAACGTGTGGAAATTTGCCAAGCGATTTCCCAGCAACTCAAGAAGATCGGCATCAATCTCAAGGTGCGCGAGGTGGAGTACGGCTTCTTCCTGCGTGGCTATTTCCGCAACACCCTGCCGTTCTACATCTTCGCTTACACAACCTACCCTGATCCCTGGCAGTACTTCCTGCAGTTTATCTACAGCAAAGGCGAGGGGAGGACCGGCTACAACAACCCCAAGGTGGATGCGCTCTTCGAGCAAGCCATGGGCGCCCTCGACGCTGAGGCGCGGGGCAAGCTGTACAAGGAAGCCCTCGCAATCGCCCGGGAAGACGCGGTGCTGGTCTGGCGCTCGGCCCTCAACGATTTTCGCGGCACCCGCAGCAACCTCGAGTATGCGCCGCGCTGCCTGGACAACTACCTGCGTTCCCACTTGCTGGCAATGCGGACGTAAGGTCGAAGCATCTCCACGAGGAGGGAGAGGAACAGGTGCGCGAGGTGCCTTGTTTCTCTCCCGCGTGCGCCAAAACGCGCCGCGGTGGGCAGGCTCCTTCTCTCCGAGAGTGGCCGCGCTCCCATCTTTCACTGGCACAGATTCGCGCGAGCAGTCCCATTTTTTCCCAACGTGTGCAAGATTCTGTGCCAGTTCTTTCCGCCGCCTGGTGGTCTCCGCATCTCCAATCATCTCCCTCCAGCGTCGGCTCTTGAACAACCCCGCTTAGCCCTTCTCCTAACGAAACAAGGGGATACCTGCGTATCCCCCTGCCACGTCGAGACTTATGAGCTAAGGTCGAGCTGGTTCTTCGTCTATCTACGTGGGAGCATGGGTCCGCCACACGCCGCTCCCCATGCGGCGTTGCTCGCTGGATTGGCAAGGGGCTTATGAGGGACCCATGCTCCCCCACACCCCCCATCCCGTAGGGGCGGTTCGCGAACCGCCCCTACAAGGCGGGGTGCGCGAGGGGACACGGTTCCCTCGCAGACGTAGGTGCCGGGCGGGGCAAGCCCCGCCCCTACGATCCGCTCCTACGGAGTGCGCGGAGGAGACAACGTCCCCTGTCAGAATTACGTGTTGGAACTTATGGGACACGGTACTAGGCCGGCGGTTTGAACTGGGAGAAGAGCTGTCGATTCACGTAGACCAGGGTGTTCACTCCTTCGCGCAGGATTTCCACCTCGCATGCCCTGCCGCGCGGCTCCTGGAGTTTGAGGTAGACATACGCGTCGCTCACCTCCAGTTCGCGGAGCTGCGCTTCGGCCAAGCGAAACGGCGGCGGCTCGAGCTGGACGAGGGGCAGTCCCTGCACGAGGTGCTGGCCGCTGATGGTGACCTCCTCGACCTTGCCGCGCAGCTCCATGCTGAGGCGCAGGGCATCGCCCGCGGCGAAGGAGTAGCGGATGGTCACATTGTCGCGCATCGGTGCCGACTCGCTCTGCGTGCTGGTCGCCGCGCGGCGCTACCGGGGGGGTCCGGGTAGCTCTTCTCGCCCCGCCACGGGGTGCGGCCTCGTGCGCGAGAAAGGGGGCGGGGCACCCTCGCCCCACCCCTGGCGCGTTCGGCGGAACCCTCGGCTCCGCCGGGTGGCGCTCACCGCTGCCCCAGCTCCCCTGCCGCCATGCCGAGGGTGTCACTCGAGATGAGCGCGGCAAGCCCGACGTCGACGCTGGAGCTGACCTCCAGGTAGGAGGTGAGCAGGCCGAGCTGCAACGAGGCCGGGAAGACCTCGTTCACGCTGAGCACCATGCGGCTGCGCGGCGCCAGCGTAAGACTCTCCGTGGTGCCCTTCGCGCCTCCGGCTTCGTAGGCGGTAACGCTCACGGACGCCTCTGTTTCGCTCGTGTTGATCAGGAACAGGGTGGTGTCAAAGTCGGTCCCTGCCACGTTGGCGACGGAGAACGGCAGCACCTGGGTGGACGCCGGGGCAACGGCGTGCAGCACGTCCAGGCTCCTGAAGCGCTCATCCATGTTCGCCATGGTCACCTGCACCCGGGTGTCCGACTCGACGAGGATGAAGCCGCTGCTGGCGCCGGGGAAAAATCCCTGCACGGAGTTGAAGACGACCGAGCGCGGCTCGATGGTGTTGAACGCGGAGACGATCTCGCGGCCGCTATCCTCGATGGCGGTCAGACGAATCTTCGCCTCCTCCGAGGTGTTGTTAACGATGGAGAGGACCGAGAAGAAGCCGCCCTCGAGGTAGGCCGGGATAACGGCGGTGAAGCTCACCGCCTCCTGGGGCAGCGGTTGTCCCTGCTCAACCACGACGACCTGCGCCGTGGCCGAGGTGCCGGAGACCGGGTCGCTGGCGGTGATGACCACCGCGCCGGCGATCACGCCGGTCACCGCGCCCGCGTTGTTCACCGTGGCGGTATTCGGATCGCTTGACGTGACCGTCACCGAGAAGCCGCCGGTGATGGTGAGCTGGCGGGTCTCGCCGATCTCGACGACGAGCCGCGGCGGAGTGATCTCCACAGGAGTCGCCTCCACGATGGAGGCGGTGGCGGTGAGGCGCTGCGGCGTATACGGGAACTGCGCCCCCGCCGGCGTCGTATCCGTCACCGCCACCTGGATTTGCCCGCCCGCCGCCACCTGGATGCTCAGCCCTTGACGAGTGGAGCCGCCGGTCAACGCGATGGACCCCTGGAAGATGCCGGTGTCAAGGCCGGTTTCGACGAGCTCGAAAGGCGTCCCCGCAACGTCGCTCGCCGAGGTGATCTGCGCCGTGACGCGGTCGATGCGGGAGCTGTCCTCGTTCGCTTCGCGGTCCCCGTAGCGCACGGTGAGGGACTCGCCGACGATGAAGCTGGAGCGCGCCGACCCCGTCGACGAGAGGAGCTGCAGCGTGCCGGTGGTAAACTCGACCATGGCGGGAGCGAGGATCGTCTCCGCCTGACCAGCGGCGTTGCGGGCGTCCTGGTAGACCACCTGCACCCCATCGCCGTTCGCCGCCGCGATGAGGTCCTGGCTGTCCGAGCTGTCGGCCGCGTTGATGCGCCCCTGCGAGGTCCCCGTGTCGTCGCGGTTGCCCGCGGTGCCGAAGAAGCCGCTGAAAATGCCGCTGTCGTTGCCGGTCTCGACGAGGGTCACCGAGATGCCGGTGTCGGGGTCACTCGAGCTCACCACGCGCACCGTCGCCGTCTGCACCGAGGTGGCCGAGGTGTTGAGGTCGGCATCCGTCAGCGTCACGGGAATCCGCGATTGGCCTGCGACCGGCCCGGACGTCAGGCGCGAGGGCAGCGTCACCACCCCGGTGTGCGAGGCGATGGTCGCCGTGGCGGTGCTGAACGTCCCGGCGGGGTTCGCGTCCTGGTAGCGCACCGTGATCGTATCCCCAGGGGTGACCTCCAGGACCGCCGGCGTACTGGCGACGCCGTCGCGGTTGAAGTCACTCGTGGTGAAGGTGAGGGAGCCGGTGAACACCCCGGTGTTGGGGCCGGTTTCGGTGAGGAAGAGGTTCGGGTCGTTGTCGCTCGAAGCGGCCCCTGAATCCACGTTCGTGCTCGGATCAGTCGAGTTCGGGTTGGTGGAGCTGAAGGCGAAGAGGTTGTCCCCTACGACGGTCTGCACGGTGGTGGTGTCGGTGTTCAGGTCGGGATCGGTGAGGGTGATGAGGGCGCGCTGCGTGAGGGTGTAGCGCGACGCATCCAGGGCCACCTGGCCGTTCACCTCGCCGACCTCCGCCGTGGCGCGCGCGGCCTGGTCCGCCTGGCCGGTGGCCGTGACGCTGTCGGTGTAGGTCACGGTGATGGTGCCGCCCGCGGGGACGTTGATCGTGCCGTCGCCGTTGTTCGGCACCTCCGTGCCGATGGCGACCCTGAAGGCGCCGGTGAAGCGCCCCGTATCGACGCCGGTCTCGCGCAGCACGATGTTCGGCTCGCTGTCGTTGCTGGAGCTGGTGACATCAGGCGCCGCCGCCCCTTGCAGAGTCTGGATGGTCGTCGCATCGGTGTTGAGGTCCTGGTCGTCCACCGTGATCGTCACCACCGAGCCATTGCGCACGATGCGCGGCTCCAGGCTCACGGTGCCGGAGAAGGTGGTGAACTGCGCCGCCGCCGTCACCGTCTGCGCCTCGGCCTGGCCGCTGTTGGCATCGCGGTACTCGACGCGGTAGGAGACGTTGAAGCCGGCATCGAGCTGGTTGTCGGTGCTGCTCGTATCCGAGAAGTTGAAGGGCAGGCTGGCGGTGAACTCACCGGTGTTCAGACCGGTCTCGGTCAGCTCGATCTCCTCGGTGTTGCCGTTCCCCCCCAGGACGACGACGTTCACCTCCCCTGGGTCGGTGGTGGTGTTGCCGTTGCCCCGCCGGATGGTGTCGATGTCATTCGGCTTCACGTTGAGGTCGGGATCGGTGATGGTGATGACCATGCGTTCGCCAAGGCGGAAGCTGGTGGCGTTCAGGGTGATCCTGCCGAGGGCGCCGAGGCTGTAGGCGATCTCCCGCGAGGTCTGCTGGGTGGTGCCGCTCTCGATGACATCGGGCGCGCCGCTCGTGTAGCGCACCACCAGGGTATCGCCCGTCGCCGTGGCGCCAAGCAGGAAGGAAGTCGGCGGGGAGGTCGTGGCGTCGCCGGCGGCAGGCGTGGCGAAGGCAGCCGCGCTGGCGTTCCCCACCACGCCGCCGCCCAGGAAGAGCCCGGTGTTGTTGCCGGTTTCCCGCAGCACCATCGTGGCGCTCTGCCCCGACAGCGGCGCGCGCACCTCGACGCTCACCGTCTGGCGGCTGAAGGCATCGGTGTTCAAATCGGGGTCGCGCAGGGCGATGAGGATGTTGTTGTCATCGCCGTTCGTCTCGTTCGGCGTGCCGTCGCCGTCGCGGTTGACGGCGTCAGCCGCCAGGACGCTGGCCGTCGAGAGGGAGAAGTCGCCGGTGGTGGTGCCGATGCGCACCGTCTTCGAGCCGGTGTTGCCGGCGGCGTTCGTAAAGCTGACGATGATCGTATCGGCCGGCACACTCACGACGAGGACGGCATCGCTTCCCGCCGCGCCGTTGCTGCCGGCAAAGGTGTCGCTGGTGAAGCGCGCGCCGACGCGGTTGTTGTTGGCCGAGCCGTCGCCTGCCTCGGCATTCACGGCGTCAATCTCGCCGAAACTGTTCGCCAGGGCGCCGGCTGTCTCGCTCAGCACCTTGGTAACCGACGCCCCTGTCCCCATGGAGGTGAGGGTGACGGTAATCGTCTCGTTGGCGGTGGCGGTGTTCGAGGACAGGTCCACGACCTGGATGAACATCCGGTCCGCGGTCACGTTCGGCGGCAGGTAGCTCGGACGATCCAATGAGATGACCGGTGTGGATTGAGCCATCGCCGGAAGGGTTGCGGCCAGCAGCAGCCCGAGCGCCAGCGCGACGAGGGCGGTCGTTTGGAAGCTTCGATGGTGCCAGAAACTCACGATCTCACTCCTTCCGATCCCATGCTCAGGTTCTTCGCCGATACCAGGCCGCCGGCAGCCGACCCGCAGCCTGGGGGGAGCCAGCCATCCTCGATGCCCCCTCCCCCTGACGCTCGTGGAAGTAATATCGCCTCCCCTTCTTCCCTTGTCGTGAGGAAGTTTTACCGGAGTCCCTGGTAAATTTTACCAAGCGAGCCCGGCGCCCCACCTCGCCCGCCCCCCTCGCAGGGCCAGCGCCGGAACGCCGCCGCGCTCCCCGCGGCTGCGGGCAACCTCGCGGCCCCTCGAGCCAATCCCGCCCTCCCACCTTCCCAGCCATTGCAACCGGCGGGCCAAACTCCGCCCGTTGCTGCGATCTCTGCGAAGACCTGGCGCGGCAAAACCCTGCGTCTCGGTGCGAGCAGAGGTCCAGGAGTGGGCATGCGATGCTCGCGGCTTCGTTGCCCGCCTGCTTCAGGCACGCAGGGTGGTCGAGAAGTCCTGTCCTCCTTTACAATCACGGGCCTTCCCCAGGGTCTCTCAACGGGCGTCGCAAGATCTCCTCCAGGTTCACCCCTTGCCGATCCAGCTCCGTGATGGCCTGCTTCAGGTTCATCCCTTCCCGCCGCAACTGCCTGGCGATCTCCTCCACGCTGAACCCGTACCGCCTCATATCCAAGGCGCGGTCCACGGGCACTCCAGCCTTCTCAAGCGTCTCCCGAAGACCCTCGACGCCGCGCGGGGGAGCGCCCCGTTCCGTTCCAGACGGTTGGACCTGCCGAGGTGGCTGCGATATTTCCAGCGGGTACTCGCCGCCGTACCCTGGGGGAAGAATGCCGGTGCCCTGCCAGCGGATGGAGGGTTGGGGTTGGGGCCGCCCGTCGCCGGCCCCGCCAGGGGGTTGAGGAGAGGCGACTCTCTGCCCAGCCGAGGTGGTCTCCTGTTCGGCGCCGAGGAGGTCCATCAGGTCGACCTCGGGAAAGTAGCCCAGCTTGGCCGCCGCGACGGCGATGATCCCAAACCCCACCAGGGCGTACGTGACGTAGCGGGTGGCGCCGCTGAACAAGCCCACCCCCAGGGCTCGGGCGGCTCGCGGCAGCAGGCCCTCCCGCGCGTCCCGCCGATGGGGAACGAGCTGGACGCGCACCCGGGGGTCGGCGGCGAGCTTGCGCGCCAGCTTGAACTCGGCCTGGCCGCGGGTCACCACGATGACGCGAACCTTCGCCTGCTTCAGGCAGGAGCGCCAGCGGCGCGGGGTCGCGGCGTCGCGCAGGGTGGAGGCGGTCTCGAAGAAGTAGGCCCGCCAGCGCCCGCGGCGTTTCACCAGCAGGTCGGGTTTCACCGCCTGCCACTCCCCAGGGACATCCTCATACTCCTCCAGGTGAGGCGTGTAGACCATGTAGTGTCGCCGCTCATAGGACTCAGCCAGGGAGGCGAGGAGGTTGAGCTGCAGCCAGCGCTCCACCTCCTGCACCGGCGCCTGCGCCTGCTGCGCCACCGCCTCCAGCGCCTCGCCGCGCGCCACGCGCCGCACCACCTCGCGCTTCCGCGCAGTGCTCCATCTTGGCACGCCCGGTTGCCCTTCCATCAGAGATCTCCGCGCTCTCCGAACCCGCCAGGCAATCCGCTGTCAAAAGTAGGTATGGGTAACAGCGGATGTTTTTCTTGGGCTTGGGGTACTCTCCTTCCGTCTTTCTCGGGGAAAGCATCGCCTGCGCAGACAAATCGTGCCCTCCGCGCCCAGCTCGACGGGCAACGATCTCTCTCCACGGCCATGCGGGAGGACGAGTGGGCCTGCCGGCGCCGACCGTTCGCGAACGTTGCGAGCCGCGTGGCGCCTCTGCAGCCCGGCAGCGGAAGTATCTTTCTTCATGCTCTCTATCTTTGCAGACATCCGCCTCGCAGCGAAGTTCCACGCCTCGGCCGTCGGCGTCCCGCTCCTCGATGGACCAAGGTCGTCGTCGATCTCCTGTGGCGGGAGCGCCCGGTGGGATCGTAAAATAAGAAGAGGAGGGGACTCTTGCCGAGGCCGGTGAAGGTGCGGAGAGGCCTACGCAACACTCGCATCCTGGCGCCGTGGCGGATGTTCCTCCGCCTGGATGCGCAGGTTCAGGGAGGCGCCGGTCGCCCTCGGCGGCTCCAGGGAACAGCCGCGGAAAGGAGACGCGCGTGAAGCGGAGACTCGTCTGGCTCCTCATTCTGATCGCGGCGCTCCTCGGGGCGGGGTACGGGTACACCGCGTACCGGTCCAGCGCCGCCACACCCACCCAAGAATCCCGCTTCCGCTTCGCCAAGGTGGTGCGCGGCGACCTCCGGGCCACGGTCACGGCAACCGGCGAGCTGCAACCGGTCACCCTCGTGCAGGTTGGCAGCCAAGTCTCCGGAACCATCAAGGCGCTGTCTGCCGACTTCAACACGAAGGTGACGAAGGGCATGGTCCTGGCGCAGCTCGATCCCGCCCCGCGGCAGGCCCAGGCCGATCAATCGCGCGCCCGCCTGGCAGGGGCGCAGGCCACGCTCATCAAACGCGAGGCGGAGATCACCGTCATCGAGGCGAACCTGGAGAACGCGCGCGCCGATGCACGGGGGGCGCGCGCCAGCCTGGCGAAGGTGAAGATCGATCTGGAGGACACCCAGCGCGAAGCCAGGCGGTACGAGCAGCTCTACCGCGACGGCATCATCTCGGCCAGCCAGCGCGACTCCAAGATCGTCGCCAGCGACAGCGCCAAGGTGCAGGACGAGGGTGAGGCGGCGAAGCTCGCCGGCGCCGACGCCCGGGCCAAGAGCCTGCAGAACCAGCTTCAGGTGGCGCGGGCGGAGCGCAGCCTGGTTCTGGCGGACATTAAGGCGGCCCAGGCCGAGCTGCGTCTCAACGAGACGAACCTCTCCTACACCACGATCGCCTCGCCGATCGACGGCATCGTCATCTCGCGCAACGTGGATGTCGGCCAGACCGTGGCGGCGACGTTCCAGGCGCCGGTCCTGTTCACGATCGCGCAGGACCTCACCACGATGCAGGTGCGGGCGCGGGTCGATGAGGCGGATGTCGGGGTCATCAAGGTGGGGAACCAGGCCACCTTCAAGGTGGACGCCTTCCCCAACGAGGTCTTCTCCGGGCGCGTGCATGAAATCCGCAATGCCGCGGCCATTGTCCAGAACGTCGTCACCTATGAGACGATCATCGATGTAGCGAACCGGGAAGGGAAATTGCGCCCCGGCATGACGGCCACGGTCACCGTTGTCGTGGCGGACCAGCAGGGCGTCCTGAAGGTGCCGACCGAAGCCCTCGCCTTCATCCCCCCCGTCCTGCGCCGCGGCGGTCCCGCCGCCGAGCGCTTCAAGGAGGCGATGGCGCGGTTTCCCGAGCGCTTCCGAGACCCCAAGGTTTGGGTCTACGATGGGGTCCGGCAGCGTCCCAGCCCGATGCCGATCACGACCGGCTTCGCCGACGAGACGATGACCGAGCTGCGCGGCGATGGGCTCAAGGAGGGCGCCGAGGTCATTGTCGGGGTGGAGGCGCCGGCGGGCGCGGCGCCGTTCGGGCAGAACCGCTTAAACCAGTTCGGCCGTCGCTTGGGGAGCAGGTAAGGGGCGCGGGATGGCGGCTGAGCCTGCGGTCATTGACGTGCGCCACCTGGTGAAGACCTACCGCATGGGGGAGGTCGAGGTGCGGGCGCTGAACGGCGTCTCGCTGACCATCGCGGCGGGCGACTACGTGGCGGTGATGGGCAGCTCGGGGTCGGGCAAGACGACGCTGATGAACATCCTCGGCCTCCTCGATGTGCCGACGCAGGGGAGCTACCTCCTGGATGGCCTCGAAGTGGCCCGGCTGGCGCCGCGGGAGCTGGCGGAGCTGCGCAACCGCAAGATCGGCTTCGTGTTCCAGAACTTCAACCTGTTGCCGCGCACCACGGCGCTGGAGAACGTCGAGCTGCCGCTCCTCTACCGCTCGATCTCCAGCCGCGCGCGGCATCAGCGCGCCCGCGACGCCCTGGCGCGCGTGGGTCTGGCGGATCGCCACCGCCACAGGCCGAACCAGCTCTCCGGCGGTCAGCAGCAGCGCGTGGCGATCGCCCGGGCGCTGGTGAACGAGCCGCGCGTCATCCTCGCCGATGAGCCGACCGGCAACCTCGACAGCGTCACCGGGGAAGAGATGATGCAGGTGCTCACGACGCTCAACGAGCGCGACGGCATCCTCATCATGCTCGTCACCCATGAGCAGGACATCGCCCGCCACGCCAGGCGCCGCGTGCATGTTCGGGACGGCTGCATCATTGCGGACGAGCTGCTGGACGGGGCAAGCCCCGCGTCCTTGGCGGCCGGCGCTGCGCAGCAGGAGCAACGAGCAGGGGAGGGACGAGCAGGCGGGGAAGGAGCGCCGCAAGGGGCTGGCGTGGTGTCGCCGGAACCCGTCCCCGCCGAACGCCAGGCCGCCGCTCCGCCCGCGACTCCGCCCGCCGAGGCCGCCTCTTCGCCAAGCATGCCGGAGATGGGGACATGAACGTCTGGATCGCCCTGCGCGTTGCTCTGCGGTCGCTCAGCAAGAACACCCTGCGGACCGCCCTGACGGCCCTCGGCGTGATCATCGGCGTGGGGGCGGTGATCGCCATGGTGAGCATCGGCGAGGGGGCCAAGGTCTCGGTGCAGGCTTCTATCGACCGTCTGGGGACGAACGTGATTATGGCGTTCGCGGGGAGCACGATGCGCGGCGGCGCCCACGGAGGTGTCGGCAGCACGTCCACGCTCACCGATGAGGATGCCGCGGCGATCGCGCGCGAGTGCCCAGCCGTGCAGTACGTCAGCCCCGGCGTGCGGCGCCCCGCCCAGGTGGTCTACGGCAACCGCAACTGGTCCACCAACGTGAACGGCAATGGACATGCCTACCAGTACATCCGCGACTGGCCCATGGCGCGCGGCTCCTTCTACACCCAGCGGCACGAGGCCACGGCGGCGAAAGTGGCGGTGGTCGGGGCGACAGTGGTGAAGAACCTCTTCCCCGATGTCGATCCCGTCGGCGTCACCCTGCGCATCAGCAACATTCCCTTCCGGGTCATCGGCGTGCTTTCGGAGAAGGGCTCGAACGCCTTCGGGCAGGATCAGGACGATGTCGTCATGATCCCGTACACGACAGCCCAGAAACGCCTCATGGGGATCACCAACATCAGCGCCATCCTCGTCTCCGCCAAGTCCAGCGGCCAGGTGCAGGAGGCGGTGCGCCAGATCACCTCCGTGCTGCGCCGGCGTCACCGCCTGCAGCCTGGCGCCCCGAATGACTTCTTTGTGCGCACGCAGCTCGAGTTCTCGGAGACCGCCAGCGAGTCGAACCGCATCATGACCCTCCTGCTTGGCAGCATCGCCGCCATCTCGCTCCTCGTGGGCGGCATCGGCATCATGAACATCATGCTCGTCTCGGTGACGGAGCGCACCCGCGAGATCGGCATCCGCATGGCGGTGGGCGCGAAACGCGGCGACATCCTCCTGCAGTTCCTCATCGAGGCGGTGGTCCTCAGCCTCCTGGGGGGTATCATCGGGGTGGCGACCGGCATCGCCACGGCCAAGGTCATCACCTGGCTTGCCGGCTGGCCGACCCTGGTGGGCGTGCAGGCCATCCTCCTGGCCTTCGGCTTCGCCGTGCTCATCGGCCTCTTCTTCGGCTACTACCCCGCCCGCGCCGCCTCCGCCCTCAACCCCATCGACGCGCTGCGGTATGAGTAGGGACGATGGTTTGGCGCGACCGCGGGGTTTTGGCGCCGCCGCCGTCGCGGGAGTATGGTAGAGGATGGCGCCTCGTCCGGTCAGGATGTCAGTGGTGATCCGCACGTCGTTGAGGCGCTGCTATTCAGACTTGCGGCGGGAGGCTATTCGTGCCATGCTCAAGCCTCACACATGATGTTGAGACGATGAGATTGGAGTCACTTGATGCCCAAGGATTACAGCCCGTTCACCCCAGGCCAACCGGTACCGATTGAGTTTTTTATTGGCCGTCTAGCAGAAGTCTCTCGACTGACGGATCACGCGGCGAGGGCCGCGGCTGGAAGGCTTCAGGTCGCATTCCTAAGTGGTGAGCGCGGAATCGGCAAGAGTTCGCTTGCTTCTTTTGTACGAATCATTACTGAACGGGATCATGGCGCCCTGGGCCTTCACGCTTTTCTTGGAGGCGTTTCCTCGATGGAGGAAATGGCGCGCCGGGTCTTTGACCGGCTTCTCAAAGAGAGTCTTGGGAAAAGCTGGGAGGGCAGAGTCACAGATTTCTTTGGCAACCACATTAAACGGGTCGGGCTGTTCGGTGTCAGCGTCGAGTTCGGAGCGCCAGAGAAAGATCTTCGGCGAATGGTCCACGATTTCGCGCCTGCCCTTCGGAACCTCATGGAACGGCTCAAAGACGTGAAGAAAGCTGTGTTTCTTGTATTGGATGACATCAATGGGCTTGCCTCCTCTTTGGAGTTTGCCAACTGGATCAAGAGCTTGGTGGACGAGATTGCAACGGCCCGTGAACCGCTTCCGCTTTGCCTCGTTCTGGTGGGTTTAGAAGAGCGTCGGCAGTCCCTTGTCCAACTTCAGCCATCCTTGGCCCGTGTCTTCGACCTCATAGAAATCAAGGCATGGTCAAACAGTGAGACCCGAGACTTCTTTCGCAGCGCCTTCTCGACCGTCAACGTTGCGGTGGACGATGAGAATCTGACATTTCTGGCTCGATTCGCTGGTGGCCTTCCTGTCCTGGCGCACGAGATTGGCGACGCAACGTTCAAATTTGTCCGTGACAATCGGATTGACGATGATGTTGCTCTCAAGGGTGTGATTACAGCGGCGGAAATCATTGGGCGGAAGCATCTGGAACCACAAGTGTTTCAGGAGATTCGTAGTGACCGTTACCGCACCATCCTCCGCAAGATCGCAAAGAAGCCCTTCCAAATCCGTTTTAAGAGGGCCGAACTGCGCGAACATTTGACCTCGGACGAGCAAGATGTACTTCATAATTTTCTGCGCCGCATGGTGAAATTGGATGTGATCCACTCCGATCCCGAGGGTGGGCGTGGAGCCTATAGGTTTACGAATGAATTGCATTACCTCTATTTCCTGCTCGAAGGGGACGCGCGCGGAGACGCGGACGTGGAGCCGGAGCGGATGAGTGAGGGGGATTGACGCATTGAATAGAAAATCCAGAGACTAGCCCAGGTGCTGAAAGGGGGATTACGTTTGACAAAATTCCTTGTTTTTTCTACGGTATCCTATATGGCCTGGATGCTCTTGTGAAATCGCTGTAGTGACCCCGAAAAGTTGGCGGAGCGACGGCGCGTCGAGGTAGAGACCGGCACTGCCAGCCGCGTCGCCTCGGGCCGCTAGAGCACGGCGCCAACGAACCACTCCCTGCTTCTCCGCATGCAGCCTCTCCCACATCCCGAACTCGACTTCGCAGCCATTGAACGGGCCGCGGCTTTGCTGGGGGGCGTCGTCCGCACCACGCCCCTCGTCCACGCTCCGCACACCTCGTCGCTGCTGCGCCGCGACATCCGCTTCAAACTCGAGAACCTCCAGGAGACCGGCTCCTTCAAGTTGCGCGGCGCCTACGTCAAGCTGCATGGGCTGAGCGCGGCGGAGCGGCGGCGGGGCGTGGTGGCGGCTTCGGCGGGGAACCATGCGCAAGGGGTGGCCTGGTCGGCGCGCGCCCTGGGCATTCCCTGCACCATCGTCATGCCGCGCACCTGCCCGTTGAGCAAGCTCGAAGCAACGCGACGGCTTGGCGCCCGCATCATCCTGGAGGGGACCGTCTTCGATGAGGCCCTCGCCCTCGCCGGCAAGCTTGAAGCCGCCTCGGGGGCCGTCTTCATCCCCGCTTTCGACGATCCCTTGATCATGGCGGGGCAGGGGACGGTGGCGCTCGAGGTGGTGGAGGCCTGGCCGCAGGTGGAGACGCTGGTCGTGCCGGTGGGCGGCGGCGGCCTCATCGGCGGGGTGGCGCTGGCGGCCAAGACGCTGCGGCCCGAGGTGCGCGTCATCGGCGTGCAGGCGCAGCAGTTCCCCTCGATGCACGCGGCGCTGCGGGCGGGGGCGCCGCTCGAGGTGCCGGCAGCCCAGACGATCGCCGATGGCCTCGCCGTGCGCACCGCCGGGCGCCTCACCTTCGGCCTGGCGCGGCGCTTCGTGGATGATCTGCTCCTGGTGAGCGAGGAGGAGATCGCCGCGGCCATCCTGACGCTCCTGGAGAATGAGAAGCTCGTCGTCGAGGGGGCCGGGGCCGTGGGGCAGGCCGCCTTGCTCTACCACCAGGAACGCATTCCCGGAGAACGCATCGCCGTCATCCTGTCGGGCGGCAACATCGACGTGACGCTGTTGGAGCGGATCATCGAGAAGGGACTGATGAAGACCGGGCGCTTGCTGCGGCTGACGATCGATCTCCCCGATGTGCCCGGCGAGCTCGGCCGCCTCAGCCAGTTCCTTGGCGAGCTGGACGCGAATATCGTGCAGATCGCTCACGACCGCCAGTCGAAGCGCCTTCCCCTCGGCGTGGCGGAGGTGGAGATGACCCTCGAGACGCGCGGTCCCGACCACCTCGAGGAGATCATGCGTCGCCTCCATGAGCAGGGCTGGAGAAGCGCTCAGGTGGAGGACTGACGGAGAGGAGTGACGGCGGGCGAAGGAACCTCGGCGCACCTCGGCTTAGGCGCCGGCGGACGAGGAGCGATGAGTGCGAGGAATGCCTTGAGCTTCAGGCGCCCGGCGACTCGAGGCGGCCGCTTCCAAGGCGGGAGACCCTAGAGCGGGGTCCGGGAAGGGGCCACGCCTTTTGGAGCCTGTGACAACGCGGCTTCTCCCGAAGCTTCTCCAGGAAGGCCCGACACCGGTGCGGGTTCCGCCGGCTCGTCAATGAGCCGGCCGATCATCGCCATGGTCTGCGGGTGGGACCATTCGCGGGGACCAATCTCAATGTGGCGGAGGATGCCGCGCTTGTCCACGATGAACGTTTCCGGAACGCCGGTGGTTCGGTAGATGCGCTTGATCGTTCCCTTCGGGTCCAGGAGCACCGGGAAGGTGAGGCGATGCTTCTCCATGAAGGGGAGGACGACCTCCTTGCCGAGGATGTCGAGATCCACCGCAAGCATGACGAAGTCGCGCTTCTTGTACTCCTGGTGCACCAGCTCCATCGAGGGCATTTCCCAGACGCAGGTGGGGCACCAGGTGGCCCAGATGTTGATGAACACCACCTTGCCGCGCAGATCACGCAGCCGCACCGTCTTGCCGTCGAGATCAGGGAAGCTGAAGTCAGGCGCCTCTGATCCCGTCGTCAACGGCCCGCTGACCTTGGCGATCTTGTCCTGCAGCCGGGCCTTCGCGCCTTCGTAAAGGAGCACCAGAAGCACCAGCGCGAGCGGCACGCCGACGAGATAGGCGATGATCCGCTTAACGCGGCGTTCATCCGATCTCACCGCTTCCGCCATCGTTGCCAGCTCCCCTTCAGACTCCCGCTTGGTTCTTCCCCCGCCGTTACCCGCCACCTAGAACTCATAGTCCTTAAGCTCCCGCTCCAGCTTGCGCTTGAGGGCTGCGTGGGCTTGGTCGGAGCTGTTGGAGGCTTCTCTTCCCAGCTCGTGGGCCGCTGCCGCCGGCTCCGCGCCGGCGCTCTGCGCCAGGCGCTGGCGACGCGTCCAGAGGAGGGTGATGAGGACGATCGCGACGCCGCCGATGACGATGGCAAGGAACGGCAGGCTCCAGACCAGGAGGTTGAACCCTTCCTTCGGTGGTTCCGCCAGGATTGAGGCGCCGTAGACGCCGACGAGGTAGCCTAGGACCTGCTGCTCCGACTCTCCTGCCGCCACCTTGCGGTGGATCAGCTCGCGCAACTGCCTCGCCTCGGCGGAGGGGCAGTCAGGCAAGAGGTAGCCCGGGCAGAACGGGCTCATGATCTTGCCCTCGATTGCCTTGGCTGCGGCGGTGATCTCCTGCTGCGCCGGCGAGGAGCCGGCGACCAGCGCCACTCCCAGCAGCAGCGCCGCCACTCCGCCCCGCAACCAGCCGCCGCGTACCTGCATCGTTCTCCCGCCCTCCGTTCGGCTGCGCCATGCAGCCTTGGATTTGGACCTCAATGCACTGAAGTATAGGGCCACCCCTGGCGCCCCGCAAGGACGCAGCCACTCCTTCGGGGAGGGTACGTTTCGGGGGGGTGAGGTAAGGGCGCGAGACCAGCCGGTCGCCTCAGTGGGAGGCCGCCACGATCTGCCGCAGGAGCGACTCCCAGCTCGCCTGCGGCGGCTCGAGCACGAAGCTCGCCTGGCTCATGGAGGGACCGTGCGTGGAGCTGCTGGTGAGACGATAGCGGTCGTTCAGGAAGCGGCGGCTGAAGAGGTCGAGAAGCATCTCGGCATCCTCCTGCACCGCCCCGACCTCCGCCGGGCGCGCCGCGAAGAGCTCCAGGCTCCCCTCGACCGCCCCCGGCTGGCCGGGCTTCAAAGTGAGCCCTAGCATGTCGAGGGCCTCCTTGTGCAGGAAGAGACTCATCCCCCAACGTTGTTCCAGGAGTTCCAGATGGCGCCGCAGGAGCCGCCCACGATTCACCGCCAGAAGGCGCAGGGGGTGATCGCGCACGGCGGGACGGAGGGATTGCAGGAAGGTTCGCAGGGGGAGCAAGGGATCGGAGCCCGCGCCCTCGAGCACCTGCGTGAGGAGCGAGGCGGAGGAGGCGAGAAGGAGCCGCGAACCCTGCTGCGCATAGGCCAGCGGCAACGTCCGCCGCGCGCCCCCCCGGTCGCCGCCGCGCGAGCTGACGTAGATCGTCACCTCGCCGACCGGTCGTGCTTCAACGCCGCCGCTGAAGCGCTTTACGAGTTGCTCGAGGGCAAGTGCCGCCACCCCGGCCAGCACCCGGCCGCTCAGCGTCTGCCGGGTTGCCGCCCGCACCTCGCTGCCGCCGACCGGCAGCCGCAACTGGATGGGCGCCGGGTCGAACTCCACCGCCAGAAGCGCCTCGCCGCCGGGCGCCCTGAAGAGCCGCCGGGCGGCGCCGGTGCGCCCTGCGTCAGCGGCGTTCGCGCCGCCTTCACCTTGCCCCGCGCCGACGGCTGGCTGCGCCACCTCCTCCTCGGCGGGGCCTTCCCCCTCGTAGTAGGCCAGCCAAATCTGCTCCCCGACGTAGCGCAGGAGCTGCGACAGGAGGTACGGCTCGAGCCTATGCTCCAGCATCTCCTGCAGCACCGCCATGGCTGCGCCGAAGAGTGGCTGCAGCTTGGCCGGCTGGATGGCGACCACGGCGGCAAGGTGCGGCGCCTCGGCGGCCTCCGCCACGCCGACGGGCAAGATGAGCGGCGCCAGCAGGAGAAAAGGAAGGCTGAGCGCCAGCAGGCGGGGTAGCCGGAAGACCGCGCCAGCACGCCGGAACATTGGAGTACGAACCATTGGGGTACCGGAGCGCGCGGCGCCGGGCGGACGGGGCCGCGCCTGGCAGCCGCGCCCCCGCGCGCGGCCCAGCCGCGCGGCTGCTGCGTCATGGCGCTGATCGGAGGCGTGAGGGGTCACCGATGCGCCCAACGAGAAGCCCTCCGCCCCGTCGTTTCGTCTTCCCTGCTTTCCACGCCCGCTACTCGTTCGGTTCCACTTTCGAGCCGCGCCCTTACGCAGGCGGCTTGTAGTACTTCGCGTAGTACCAGTCGGCGATCTCATTGGCGGTGGTGAGCCACACCCCTTCGTGGCGGCAGATGTAGGCGAGGGCTTGGTCGAGGTACTTGATGCGGTGCGGCGCGCCGATCAGGAAAGGATGCAGAGCGATGGCCATGATGCGGGCATTCGCGGCGCCCTCGGCATAGAGGGTGTCGAATTGGTCGGCGATCATGCGCACGAACTGTTCCGGCATGCGGTTCTGCCCGATGAACACCGGGATGTCGTTCAGCTCCACCGAGTAGGGGACGGTGATGAGCCGCTTGCTGCGCACCCGCATGGGGATGGGTTGATCATCGTGGACCCAGTCGCACAGGTACTCGATGCCCTCCTCGGCGAGGAGGTCGGGGGTGTGGGCCGTTTCGGCCAGCCCCGGTCCCAGCCAGCCCTTGGGGAGGAAGCCGGTGTGCGTGGCGATGATGTCGAGCGTCTGGCGGATATGGGCGCGCTGCTCCTCGTCGCCGCCGAGGGTGTGCAGGTACTGCGAGTTCGTCAGCCCGTGTCCCATGAACACCCAGTTGCGCTTCATGGCCTCCTCGATGAACACCGGGTACTCCGCGCAGACCTCGGCGTTCAGGGCCACGCTGCCGCGCGCCCCGTGCTTGTCGAAGACGTCCATCAGGCGCCAGATGCCGATGCGCATGCCGTACTCGCGCCAGCTATGGTTGAGCACGTCGGGGATGCCGGGGCCGGGACGATAGGACGTGCCGGGGCGGTCGAAGTGGAAGTACTCGACGTTGGGGATGAGCCAGAGCGCCACGCGCGCCTTGTTCGGCAGAGTGAGGGGCTGACGGCGGATGATGGGTGAGTACGCATAGCGGTCATGGTGCATGAAACGTCCCCTCCAGAAACGCCGCAGTACCGGCAGGCACGCCACCCTTGCGCACGTGGCGCGCGATGTGGCGCACGCTCGCCCCCCTTCGTCCTGGGGGGCTTTGCGGAGAATGCCATGCTGGCGCCGCAAGCGCAAGGCGCGCCGCGTCGAGCGGCAACCGCCAGCCTTGCCGCGCCCGCGGCTGGCGGTGGAACCCGCGCTGGGGGACGGGCTTCGCCAGCCTGGCCGGGCGAAGATCGTTGGGCTGGCCTTGGGAAGGGAGAAGCTGAGCCGCCGTCGGCCTGGCGCGGCCGGCAGGCAAGCGCATGCCTCACCACGGCTCGCCTGCCGCGCCTCTCCAGAGACCTGGCGGAAACCTGCGGGGAGCTGGAGCGGGCAACGGGATTCGAACCCGCGACACCAAGCTTGGGAAGCTTGTACTCTACCAACTGAGCTATGCCCGCCCCGGCAGCCTTTCGGGGAAAAATACGCAGCGGCCACGCCTCCTGGGCGCCGTGGCGCTTGGCGCCGCGTACCTCGCTACTTTTATTGTACCGCTCCCTTCCGACCTGTCAAGGTGCGGCGGAACGTCCGCGCCATGGGGCCAGTGTTGCGCCTCACCAGTTCGCTCACCTACTTGCGGCGTTGCTCGCTGCATTGGCCAGGGGCTTGTGAGGAACCCATGCTCCCCCATGCCCCCATCCCGTAGGGGCGGTTCGCGAACCGCCCCTACAAGGCGGGGTGCGGGAGGGGACAAAGTCTCCTCGCAGACGTCGGTTCCGGGCGGGGCTAGCCCCGCCCCTACAATCAGCCCCCGCGGCTGCGCCAGGGGACAAGGTCCCCTGGCAGAATTAGGTGATGGAACTTGGGCGACACGATACTATCCGAACGACTCCACCTCGATCTTCGCAAAGGTGCGCAGGGTGTCGTCCCAATGGTAGGCGTTCACTTCTTTCACGTTTCCGTTCCACACCGACACGACGATGTGGTAAACGCCGGGATAGGTTGGCTCGCCCATCGCCGTGGCGGCGCGCACGTCGGTCTCGGAGAAGTAGGCATCGGCGTCGCAGTGGGAGTGGTAGATCGCCTTCAGCGCGCGCCCGTTCGCCTCCGCCTCCTTGAAGGTGGTGTAGAGAACGCGGTCGTCGATGGCGAAGGCGGTGCGGCTGTCGCGCTCATACTGATCGGGGAAGCGCTCGTGGAGCTTGTCTTGAGCGTTCTCGCAGGGGATGACCTGCCAGCGCTCGCCGGGCGCCGGGTCCGCGCCACCCTCGCTCTGGGCCTCGGGACCGATGATGAGGCCGCAGCATTCACGCGGGAAGGCCTCGCTGGCCTGGCGATAGATCGGCGTGAAATCAATGACGTCTCGGAGGTCCATTGCTGGGGTCCTCGCGGGAAAGGGGGCGGGGGAAGAGAGGCTATCCGCTTGCTCTGCGCTCTCTGCGTCTCCGCGCGAGTTGGCGTTCTTGCGCAGAGGCGCCGAGGACGCGGAGAATCCTACTGAAGCAAAAGATGACGCCGATGTGAAAGGGAGCGGGCCCGCCGGCGCCGGCGAGCCGGCAGATCAGGCCGAGGCGGGAACGGCGCGGCGTCGCAGGCGCGCGCCGCCCTTCTCCTGCGCCTGTCCTGATAGACGGAATGCTAGGTCAAAGCGCCGCACCCCTGCAAGTCACAATTCACCTTGACGGTCAGGGCGGTCCCTGTTACAGTCTGTTCCCACGATTGCCACGTGGAATATGGGTCCATGCGCTCTCCCGGCTGACGAGGGGGCCTGCCGCGGCAGGTTCTCCGGCAAAGAAGCGGAGGAGGAGAGCAGGGACCGGTAACCTGGGGTACGCTTGGAGGAGGAAGAACCATGAGGTTGAGAGGAATGCTGTTTGCGGCGGCGATGCTGCTGGTGGCGTCGGCGCTGGTGTTCGTGGCGATGCCGCAGCCGGCGCTGGCGCAGACCGAAATCCACCTGGGGAGCACGATGGCCGAGTCGGGACCCTTCGCGCCCGACGTGGGACCGTTCCGCAGGCTCTTCGACGCCTGGGTGGCGGACGTCAACGGTCGGGGCGGCTTGATGGTGAAGTCGGCGGGCAAGAAGCTGCCGCTGCGCTTCACGATGTACGATGACAAGAGCGACCAGAAAACGGCCGTGAAGTTCTACGAGAAGCTGATCACGGATGACAAGGTCGACTTCGTGCTGGGGCCGTTCAGCAGCCCCATCACCTTCGCCGCCTCCACGGTGGCGGAGAAGCACAAGGTGCCGATGCCCCTGGGCTGCGCCAACGATCCGCGGATTTTCGCGCGCAACTACGAGTACATCTTCGCCACCCTGGAGACGGCCCTGAAGTGGGCTGATCCGTATCTCGACATGATCAAGGAAGAGGGTAAGGCGAAGACCATCGCCTTCGTCACCATGGACATCCTGAACAGCAAGGGCATCACCCAGGGCGCCGTGCCCGCCGCCAAGGATCGCGGCCTGACGGTGGTGGCCGAGGAGCTGGCGCCGCCGGCGACCACTGACTTCTCGCCCATCATCGCCAAGCTGAAGGCCTTGAACCCGGACATCGTTTGGGTCAGCTCGTTTGGCGCCTTCGCCAGCGCCTTCATTAAGCAGGCCAAGGAGCTGAACCTCAACCCGCGCGAGTTCCACGTCACCCATCCCACGGCGGGCTTCTACAAATCGCTCGGCAAGGATGCCAACTACGTCACGGGAGACGTCATCTGGACCGACGTGATGACCTTCCCGGGGCAGGATTACTTCAAGCGGTTGCTGAAGGCCGCCAAGATCGATCCGGTCGAGTACCCGTGGGCGGCCTGTCACATGTGGATGTTCCAAATGGCCGAGTACGCCATCGAGAAGGCCGGCAGCCTGGACCGCGAGGCCATCAAGAATGCCCTTGCCAAGGCCGACTTCATGACGGTCAGCGGGCCGGTGAAGGTGCGCGACCTCGATTTCCGCGGCTTCAAGATGCACAACATCGGCAGCGTGCCGATGTTCCCGATGCAGTTCATCGATGCGGTGAACAACAAGGTGCACCTGCTGATGCCGAAGGAGTTCCGCACCGGTCCGCACCTCTACCCCACGGCGCCGTGGAGCGACCGGAAGTAGCGCGGGCGACCGGCAAGAGCGGCGAAACGTTGCTTCGAGGCTGAGCTGAGCATGGGCGCCTACCTGACGCAGTTGGCCATTCTAGGAGTGCTCCTGGGCGGGTTGTACGCCTTGGCGGCCTTTGGGCTCTCCATCATCTTCGGCGTGTCACGGGTGCTCAACGTCGCCCATGGCGATCTGCTGCTGTTAGGCGCCCTGCTCAGCTACGCCCTCTTCTACGGCCTGGGGATGCATCCCTTCCTCATCATGCTGGCGATCATCCCCATCTTTCTCTTGGTGGGGTTTGCCTTCGAGCGCTTCCTCATCCGTCCGATCAGCAACCGCTCCCCGCATGAGCTCCTCATCGCCTCCATCCTCCTGACCCTCGGCGTGTCGATGGCGGTGTCGGACCTCTCCGCCTGGCTGGGCGGCGCCAGCGCCAAGGGGATCGCCTACTCCCTGCCGTCGATTTCAATCGGCAGCCTGGTCTTTCCGTCCATCCGCCTGCTCATCATGGCGCTCATCCTGGCGATGACGCTGGTGCTGAGCTACTACCTGAAGAGCAGTTACGTCGGACGGGCCATGCGCGCCATCACCCAGGATCGGGAAGGGGCGATGATCGTCGGCGTCAACATCCCCCGCGTCTCAATGATCACCTTCGGCATCGGCGCGGCGACCGCCGCGGTCGCCGGCAGCTTCTACATCATCCTCTTCCCCACCAATCCCTACCTGGGCATCCCGTTGACGGTGAAGTACCTCGCCATCATCGTGCTGGGGGGGTTGGGGAGCCTGTCGGGAGCGCTCCTCGGCGGCATCATCCTGGGGCTGGCCGAGCAGTTTTCGGGTTTCTACTTCGGCGGCATCTGGCAGCAGCCGGTCGCCTTCATCCTCTTGATCCTCATTCTCCTCATTCGCCCGCAAGGCATTTTTGGCCGCAGCATCACGTAACCGTTCGCGCTTCCTTGCCGCCAGGGAGGCACGGCTGGATGGATGGACGCATGAAGAAGCTGACTCTCGTGGGCGCGATCCTGATCGTGCTCTACTTCGCCATGGTGCCGATCATCTCCGACAGCACGTACAGCATGTCGGCGCTGTTGATCTTTTTCCTATACATTGTCTTGGCCCAGAGCTACGATCTCGTCGGCGGCCACCTCGGCTACATGAACCTGGGGCATTCCTCGTTCTTCGGCTTGGGGGCCTACGTCTTCAGCATCCTGAGCCTGCGGGCGGCGCCGGGCAGCGTGAGTGTCCTCGCCGCGGTGGCGGCGGTGGTGATCTTCTCCCTGCTCATCTCCTACCCCTTCTTCCGACTGCGCGGCGCTTACTTCGCGCTGGCAATGTTCGGCGTCATCCTCCTCTTCGAGCGCCTAGCCTTCAACCTCGAGGGGCTCACCCAGGGAACCGCCGGCATCAGCCTGCCGTTGCCCCCCGCCGGCAGCAGCGCCTTCTCCATGAACTACCTCGTCTCCTCCTACTACCTCGGCCTGCTCCTCACTGTGGGAACGCTGGTCGCCTGGGCCATCCTAACCAACTCGAAGTTCGGCCTGGCGCTGCATTCGATCCGGGAGGACGAGGAGGTCGCCGAGACCTTCGGCATCAACAGCTACCGTTACAAGACCGCGGCCCTGGCGCTCAGCGGCATTCCGGCGGCGCTCATGGGGTGCATCTTCGCCTGGTCGCAGAAGTACATCCATCCGGAGTCGGTGTTCGGGCTCGAGATCACGCTCTTCCCGATCGCCATGGCGATGCTGGGGGGAACCGGCGCCATCTTCGGCCCCTTGGTGGGCGCTATCTTCCTGACGGGGGTGGAGGATATCATTTGGACGAACGTGCAGGCTGAGTATGGCAAGCTGACGGCCTACGGCATCGTCCTCATCATCGTGGCCATCGCCATGCCGCACGGCATGATCCGCACCCGGCTTCTGCAGCGACCGCTGCGCTTCCTCGGCTTGGGTTGGCTGGCAACGTGAGGAGGAGGAGGAAGGATGGCGAAAGGCCCGGCAAGCTGAGGTGTGAGCCTGCCGGCAAGGGAGGCGGCTGGGAGCGGGCCCGGCTTGCAGGTGGCGGGAAGAAGACCAGCCGTCGGCGCTAAAGGCCCAGGTAGGCCCGGCGCACGTCATCATCCTCGAGCATCTCTTTGCTCGGACCGACCCGCGTGATACGCCCCGTCTCCATGATGTAGGCCCGCTGGGCAATCTCCAGGGCGGAGCGCACATTCTGCTCGACGAGCAGGACGGTCACCCCATTCCCCTGAATCTCCTTGATCACCCGGAAAATCTCCGTCACGAGCTTGGGCGCCAGGCCGAAACTCGGCTCGTCGATGAGGAGCAGCTTCGGCCGCGCCATCAGCCCTCGGCCGATCGCCACCATCTGCTGCTCACCGCCGCTCATGCTCCCCACCATCTGCTGCCGCCGATCCGCCAGCCGCGGGAAGAGCTCGTAGATCCACCTCAGGGTCTGGCGCCGGAAGGGGCGCGCCGCGGCGGGGTACGACCCCATCTCCAGGTTCTCGATCACCGTCATGTCGGGAAACAGTCTGCGTCCCTCGGGGATGTGGGCGATCCCTAGCTCGACGTTGCGGTGCGGCAGATTTCCCCGCAGGGGCTCCCCTTCGAACGTCACCTCGCCATCGAGGGGCCGCAGGATGCCGGAAATCGTCCGCAGCGTCGTCGTCTTGCCGGCGCCATTCGAGCCGACGAGGGTGACGATCTCCCCCTTCTTCACCTCGAGCGAGATGCCCCAGAGGACCCGAATGTCACCGTACGCTATCGACAGGTTGCGGACCTCTAGCATCGCCGATCCTCGGGTTCCGTTCTCTCGCCCAGGTAGGCCTCGATGACCCGTTCATCGCTGGTGACTTGGGCCGGTGTCCCCACCGCGATCAGCTCGCCGTGGTGAATCACCATGACGCGATCCGACAGCCCCATGATCGCCCGCATGACGTGCTCGATCATGAAGATCGTGGTGCCGGTGCCGCGCAGGTTGCGGATGAGCTCCATCGTCTGCGCCGTTTCCGTGGGGTTGAGACCGCAGATGACTTCATCGAGGAGCAGCACGAAAGGTTGCGTGGCGAGGGCGCGGGCGATCTCGAGGCGCTTGCGCTCCATCAACGTCAGGTGCTCGGCGTGCTCCTGAATCTTGCCGGCCAGTCCCACCATGGCAAGGAGGCGCTCGCCCTCGTGGCGGGCGCCCCGCAGGCTCGGTATCCGGTCGCGGACGCGGCCGAAGTGGATGCCCACCAGCACGTTCTCCAGCACCGTCAGGTGGGGGAAGGCGCGCACGAGCTGGTAGGTCCGCGCGATGCCGCTGCGACAGATGGCGTAGGGCTTCAGGCGGCTGATGTCCCTCCCCATGAAGCTGATCTGGCCGCTCGACAGGCGGTGCACGCCGGTGATGAGGTTGAAGAGCGTCGTCTTGCCGGCGCCGTTCGGGCCGATAAGACCGAGGATCTCGCCCTCCTGCAGCTCGAAAGTGATGCTGCTCAGGGCTCTCAGGCCACCGAAGTCTTTACTAACGTTGAAGCCTTCCAACAGCGCCATCGCTTGCCTTACGCTCTCCTCGCCCTGCGGGACGGATGCAGCGCCGTGCCCCCGGCCGCACCGCGCGCCGCGCCGCGCCCAACGCCTCCCTCAAGCCCACCTCGCGCATCGCGGCGTCGCAAGCGAAAGCCTCTCCTGCGGCTCGCCACCCGCGCGACGGACGAAGCGCCACGGTGAACAAAAAACAGCAGCTCTGGGGGAACTGCGGACCTCCGGCGTCGACGCTCCTCGCTGGGGGTGCGGGCTACGGGCCGGCTGAAGGCTGGCACACTATAGCCAGGCTCCGTGATGGTGTCAACAAGCCTCACTCGACACCAGCGCCCTGGATCGCGCCGCGGCGACCGCGGCGGCCGGTAAAGGAAGCGAAGGGCGACAACCCAGCGCGAGCGGCCGCGGCTGCGTCGAGCTGCGCCCCTTCCCTCAGCAGCGCTCGGTCCAGGCATGGCTGCCGAAGCAGCGGAGCGCCAGGTCGCGCGCCGCCGCTTCTTCTTCGGGCAGGGGGGATTCCTCGCTGAAGGTCAGGTCGAGCTCCTCCCGCAGCCCGGCGATCAGAGCTTGCCGCACCTCCGCCGCCGACAGGGGCTGAGCCGCGAAGGCGTTCAGCCCGCGCGCGTAGTCCGCGGGGGAAGGCCCCTCCGTTGGGGCGAGGAGGCGCGCATAGGTCTCGGCCTCGCTGCGCAGGGGGATGCTCCCCTGCAGCAGAATGGCGCCGCGCAGGCGGCGCTGGGCGCTGCCGACCACCTTGAACCCCGCGAGCGACACGTCGGCGTTGCCCAGCATGGCGAAGCAGGCGGGGTGTGCCGGCGGCCTGCTCCTCCCCGCCGCCTGCGCCGTCGCCGTGGCGGCCAGCCCAAGGCGGCGCAGGCCGCGCGCGAAGGCGGCGTGCACGGCCTGGTAGAGGTCGAGGGGGCGGCTCCTCTCCTGTCGGGTGCGGGGGAGGACGACGGCGTAGGTGAGGTCGTTCCCGTGCAGGACCGCGCCGCCGCCGCTGGGACGCCGCACCACGGCGTAGCCGAGTCGGCCGCACGCCGCCAGGTCGAGCTGCGCCAGCGGCTGACGGTAGCCGATGGAGACCGCCGGCCGCGCCCAGCCATAGAAGCGCAGCGTGGGCCGCCCCCCGGCTCCCTCCGCGGCGCCGGGGCCGAGGCGTCGGCGGCCGGGCGCCGCGGCCCCGCCGGCCCGCACTCCGGCCAGAGCGGCATCGAGGGCCATGGTCAGGGCCGCCTCGTCACGGCGATAGGGCAGGAGGCGCCAGGGTGGAGCGGGCGCTACGTGCTGGGCAACCATCGAATCTGGGGCCGCCGCGCCGCCGCCGTCTCATCGAGACGTGACAGGCGCGTCAGGTGCGGCGCCTCATGGAGGAGCTGCGGCTGCTCCGCGCACTCCCGCGCGATGCGCAGCATGGCGTCGATGAAGCCGTCGAGGGTTTCCACCGTCTCGGTCTCCGTCGGCTCGATCATGAGGGCCGCCTTGACGATCAAGGGGAAGTAGACCGTGGGCGGGTGGTAGCCGTAGTCCATGAGCCGCTTGGCGATGTCGAGGGTGGTGACGCCGTGCGGCGCCTGGCGCGCGTCGGTGAAGACGCACTCGTGCAGGCAGGGCCGATCGTAGGGGAGCGCGTAGGCGCCGCGCAGCCGCGCCCGCACGTAGTTGGCGTTGAGCACGGCGTCGGCGCTCGCCTGCGCCAAGCCGCTCCCTCCCATGGCGCGGATGTACGCGTAGGCCCGCAGCAGCACCCCGACATTGCCGAAGAAGGCGCGCACCCTGCCGATGCTGTGGGGGACATCGTAGCGCAGCGCGTAGCGCTCGCCGACGCGCTCCACCAGCGGCGTGGGGAGGTAGTCCGCCAGCCGCGCGCTGACGCCCACCGGGCCGGCGCCGGGCCCGCCGCCGCCGTGCGGGGTGGAGAAGGTCTTGTGGAGGTTGAAGTGCAGCACGTCCACCCCCGTGTCGCCCGGACGCACCAGCCCCATGAGCGCGTTGAGGTTGGCGCCGTCGCAGTAGACGAAGCCGCCGCGCTCATGGACGAGGTCGCAGATCGCCGCGATCTCTGCCTCGAACAGCCCCAGGGTGTTCGGGTTGGTGATCATCAGCGCGGCGACCTCCTCCGACATCCGCCGCGCCACCTCCGCCGCCTCCAGGTAACCGCGCGGCCCGCAGGGCAGCTCGATGACCTCGTAGCCGCACAGCGCCGAGCTGGCCGAGTTGGTGCCGTGGGCCGAGGCGGGCAGGAGCACCGTGCGGCGAGGATTGCCCGCGCGCGTCAGGGCGGCCCGGATCATCAGCATGCCCACCAGCTCGCCGTGGGCGCCGGCGGCGGGCTGCAGGCTCACCTTGGCCATGCCGCTGATGGCGCACAGGTAGTCGGCGAGCTCGCTCAGGAGCTGCAGGGTTCCCTGCGCCTGCTCGTCGCGGCTGAGGGGATGGGCGCCGGCGAACCCCGGCAGGGCCGCGGCCGCTTCGTTGATCTTCGGGTTGAGCTTCATCGTGCAGGAGCCGAGGGGGTAGAAGCCGCTGTCCACCGAGAAGTTCCACTGCGACAGGCGGGTGAAGTGGCGCACCACCTCGATGGCGCTCACCTGCGGGAACCCCGGCAGCCCATCGCTGCGCAGCAGCCCGCCATAGGTTGCCGCGAGGTCCAGGGCGGGCACATCCGCCGCCGGCGGCACGAAGGCGGCGCGGCCCTCGCCGCCCTGCTCGAAGATGAGCGGCTCATTGAACGTCAGACCGCGGGCGGCGACGCCGCCGGGTGAGGTCTCTGCTGAGGACATCGCTCCGAGTTCCTGGGTGGCGAGAGGCGCAACCTCGTGGCCCGTTGCCAACCTCAGCGGCACTGCTTCGCCAGCAGCTCCGCGCAGCGCTCGATCTCGGCGCGGCTGCGCTTCTCGGTGACGCAGACGAGGAGGTCGTTGGGCCGCCCGGCGTCATAGCGGCTGAGTGGCAGGCCCGGGGTGACGCCGCCGGCCTCGACGGCGGCGCAGATCGCGGCGGCGGACCGCTCGCAGGTGATGACGAACTCGTTGAAGTGCGGCGCGGCGTAGGTGCGCCGCACGCCGGGGACCTCTGTCAGCAGGTGACGCGCATAGGCCGCCTTCCGCGCGTTCAGCTCCGCCAGCCGTCGCAGGCCCTGCTTGCCGACGGTGCAAAGGTAAATGGTGGCCGCCAGGGCGCACAGCGAGTGGTTCGTGCAGATGTTCGAGGTGGCGCGCTGGCGGCGGATGTGCTGCTCGCGGGTCGCCAGCGTGAGGACGAAGCCGGGTTGGTCCCGGCGGTCGCGCGTGCGCCCGACGATGCGTCCCGGCATCTGCCGCAGATAGCGCTCCTTGGCGGCGAAGAAGCCGAGGTGCGGCCCGCCGTACTGCGGCGCCAGGCCGAAGCTCTGCCCTTCGCCGGCGACGAGGTCCGCCGCCGCGGGGGGCCGGAAGAGCCCCAGCGACAGCGCCTCGGCGATCACCGCGATGCTCAGCGCGTCGCAGCGCCGGGCAGCTTCCGTAAAGGTCTCCCAGGGCTCGACGATGCCGTAGAAGTTGGGGCTCTGCCCGACGATGCAGCAGGTGTCGGGACCGCCGAGGGAGCGCGCCGCCTCCGCATCCGTGCGGCCGTCTTCCGTCAGCGGGATGGAGCTGAGCTTCAGGCCCAGGGGAGTCACATAGGTTTCCAGCACCTGGCGATACTCCGGGTGCAGGCCGGCGCTCGCCAGCACTTGGCCGCGGGGCTTCAGGCGGTGTGCCATAAGGACGGCCTCGGCGGTGGCCGAGGCGCCGTCGTACATGGAGGCGTTGGCCACCTCCATGCCGGTGAGCTGGCAGATGAGGGTCTGGAACTCGAAGATCGCCTGCAGGGTGCCCTGGCTGAGCTCCGGCTGATACGGGGTGTAGGCGGTGAGGAACTCGCCGCGAGAGGCGAGCTGCGGCACCACCGCCGGGATGAAATGGTCGTAGACGCCCGCTCCCAGGAAGGAGCAGTGCCCCTGCGCCACGGCATTGCGCCTGCTGAGGGCCTCGAGGTGGGCGAGCAGGGTCATCTCGTCCATCGCGTCCGGCACCTCCAGAGGCTTCCTGGAGCGCAGGACCTCGGGAATATCCCCGAGCAGCTCCTCGAGGGAGGCGACCCCGATCGCCTCAAGCATGCGCCGACGATCTGCGTCGGAATGTGGCAGGTAGGCCATAGGTCATCCATACCAACAAAGCGTCAGCGCTGTGCAGTGACGACCCAGCAGTGAGGAGGGGACGAGAGCGGTTGGTCCGGCTATCTCGAAGGCGGCACGGCCGCGTCAACCTGCCCGGAAGCGTCGGGCTTGCCCGTGCAAGAAGCTCAGGTCCGCCCGCCGGACGGGCAGGCGGCAATCCGGCGAACGCCGCGCGGACAACGCTGCGCCGGCGCCTTCACCTACCCGGGAGTTCCTCCTCCGGAGGCCAGGCCACGGCGCCCTGGCGGCGCACGGAAGCTCCAGGAGAGAAGAGGCGCCGCCGCGCCCCTCGTCCTGCTTTGTCAGCGGCGTGGGCAGCAACCTCGCGCCGGAGGGAGCAGGGACAGGCGCAAGCGCGTCGTTCCAGGGGCGGCCGGGGTGAGCACCGTGCCTCGCCGGCTACACTCAGCGACCACCTCTACCCCTCTTTGGCGCCGATCTGCTCCCGATACTCCTCCACGGAGAGGAGCTGCTCAAGCTCCTCGGGGCGCGACATCCGCACCACGATCATCCAGCCCTCGCCATACGGGCTGGTGTTCACCAGCTCCGGCTTCTCCTGGAGGGCCTCGTTGATCCTCACCACCGTGCCGCTCACGGGTGCATAGAGGTCGGAGACCGCCTTCACCGATTCCACCACGCCGAAGGTGGCCTCTGCCGCCACCTCGCTGCCCACCGCCGGCAGCTCGACGTAGACGACATCGCCCAGCTCATCCTGGGCGAAGTCAGTGATGCCCACCGTTGCCTCGCCGTTCTGAACGCGGGCCCACTCATGCTCCGCGGAGTATTTCAGGTCCGCAGGGAATTCCATCCTTGCTCCTCTCGTCGCCGGCTTGTCCCGAGCATCGTGTCGCCGCCGCAGCGCGCTGGAGGCGCGGAGCGTGCAGGGATGGCATACCCGTCGGCTGCGCCGTCATGCCCTCGGCGCGTGGTAGAAAGGTAGTGGGCGCGCCTGCGCGAGGATTGGTTTGCCGCGAATCTCCACCGCCAGCTCGTTGCCCGCCGCGGCAACTCGACTCTCAACGTAGCCCATGGCGATGGAAGATTGCAAGGTCGGCGAGAAGGCGCCGCTCGTCACCTGGCCAACGGGGAGACCCTGGCGCAGGATCGCATACCCGGTGCGCGCCACGGCGCGGCTGGCGAGCCGCAGGCCGATGCGCCGCCGCGGCGCTCCCTCCGCCGCCTGCCTGGCCAGCGCCGCGCGGCCGATGAACGGGCCGCAGTCGAAGGAGACGAAGCGCTTCAGTCCCGCCTCGATGGGGGAGGTGCGGGGATCGAGCTCATGCCCGTGCAGGGGAAAGCCCGCCTCGATGCGCAGGGTGTCGCGCGCGCCCAAGCCGCACGGCCGCACCCCCGTTTCGAGGAGCGCATCCCAGACGAGCACGGCGGAGTCGGCGGGCAGGAAGAGCTCAAACCCGTCTTCGCCGGTGTACCCCGTGCGCGACAGCAGGGTGGCGATGCCGAGAGCGCCCGTCTCGAGGCAGTGGAACCGCCGCAGCCGCGTCAGATCGGCCGCCACGAGCGGCTGCAAAAGGGCCTCCGCCCGCGGCCCCTGCAGCGCCAGGAGCGCCGTCTCCTCGCTGGCGTCGCGCGCCGCCACGCCTTCCGGCAGGTGCTCGCGCAGCCAGGCCCAATCAACCGCCGTGTTCGCGGCGTTGACGCAGAGGAGGTAGGCCGAGTCCGCCGGGCGCAGGACCGTAAGGTCGTCGATCGTGCCCCCCGCCTCGTTGCAGAGGAGCGTGTACTGCACGCCGCCCACCTGCAGCCGCCCGAGGTCGTTGGTGAGCAGACCCTGCAGGGCTGCCGCCGCGCCGGCGCCCTCCACCCACAACTCGCCCATGTGGCTGACGTCGAAGAGGCCGGCATCGCTGCGCACCGCCAGGTGCTCGGCGATGATGCCGCGGTACTGCACCGGCAGCTCCCAGCCGTGAAAATCCATGAACCGGGCGTGGCACTGCTGCTGGGCGGCGTGGAGCGGGGTTCGGCGTGGCGTCGTCATGCGAGGTCCTGCTTGGGGAAAAGACCCCCCAAGTGATTGATTTCACGACATTGCAGGTTTGCCACCCTGCCTCTTACAGCGGCCGGGAGGTTCAGAGTCGTAGGGGCGGGGCTTGCCCCGCCCTCCGAGTCGCCCCCTCTGAGCCTCCGCGCTGGGGCGCAGCAAGCGGCGCCCCTACACCGAGGATGCCGATCCCTTCGACATGAGAGACGGTCGCTCGCTGTAAACCGCATTTTCATCCCTTCGCGGGTGGGCCGAAGGCCCATGGGGAACTGCTCGGCAATCCCCGCCCGGAAGGATGGGCGGCGAGGGTGCTCAGGCGCGCCGGCGAGGAGGCCTCGGGACGACCTCGGTCCGCCGGTCGCCCGCCGCTTCGCCTCGCCGCCTGGAGCGCGGAGACGCGGGCGCGCCCGGCTTGCCGCGCGAGAGGTGCGGGTTGTCTGCCAGGTAGCAGCGCCAGAGGCGGTCAGCGCCGGCGCTGATGCCGATGCGGGGGCTCCAAAGAACATGCGGCGCGTCCGTGAGCGGCTGGGCGCCGCGGCCCCCCTGGCGACACACGTCTGGCGACGGCAAGCCATTCCCGGCAGAAGCCGACCCGGCGCACTCCACCTCGGCGCCGGACGGAATCCCCCGCGCCTGTTCGATTGTCAGCGGACCGGCGCACAGGTCGCTGCCAAGGAGGTGCCGCGCAATGCCCATGGCGCGGCAGAGCTTCGCGGGGCCGGAGCAGAGCTCGGTGAGCTGCCGCGCACCCCGCCGCTGGCGCATCAGCGCGAGCCCTTCCAGGGGCTCCACGGCACGGATCAGCACCGCCGCCGGAAAACCTTCCGCCTCCGTGACGATGTTGAACATGAAGTGCATGCCGTAGGTGAAGTAAACATAGGCATAGCCGGCAGGCCCGTACATGATGGCGTTGCGCGGTGTGCGGCCGCGGGCGGCGTGGCAGGCCGGATCGCTCTCGCCGATATACGCCTCGGCTTCGACGATGCGCCCGGCGGCGCGGCCCTCGGGACTTTCCGAGATCAGGACCTTGCCGAGCAGCTCCCGCGCCACGGTGAGCGTTGGACGGGCGTAGAAATCGCGTCCCAAGGCTGCCATCGGCTCAGCCGAGTTCCAAGGGGGGAAGCTCACTGGAGGGTTGCCCGGCAACGACCGAAATAGACCATGAGGGCTGCTCGTTATCGTCGACAGGAGATCGGCGCGCCACGGCGGCAACACCACCGCCAGCCGGTCAAGCCGGAGCCGTGCCCCTGACGCGCACGCGCGACCAGGCGGCGCGCTCCCTCGACCTGATGCAGGATAGCATGCGGCGGCGCGGCGGGCAAATTCCGGACGTCCCAGCCGCGGTCGCAAACCCTTGGGCCGGCCGGGAGCAAGGCGGCCTCCCTGGCGGCGCATCCGGCGTGGCAAGAATGGTCAATGCAGCAACCGCAGGTGGTAAGAATTGACCACTCCGGTGCGTCCCTTGCCCGACGCGCGCCCGCGGGTCAGCCGGGAGCATCAACCGAGAGGCGGCCTGATGCGGCGTTTCGGCACGCTCCATGGAGACTTCCGTCGAGGTGGGGAAAGGGAAGCGGGGACGGGGTGATCTCACCTGAAAACGGGCATAAATCTTGCTGCTGAGCGCGGGTGTGCGGCCTTTCTGGCCCGGGCTTCCCGCGCTGAGTTCGTTCTCGGCGGCGGCCCGCAAGCTTCGCTTCTCGGGGGCGTCTATTGGGAGTGGAGGGCGAGGGAACACCTCGTCCGTGCCGCAACCAGGGTCATGCGGAGTTCCCACGTCGAGAAGGGTGACGTACCGGAGAAAGAGCTGCCGATCCTCGCTGCGTGGTCGGCGGTGCGAGAGGGTGCGAGCATGCGGTTTCACAGCATCGCTGCGGCCCGGGAAGCCTATCTCTCGAAGAAGATTGATAAGTTCGAGTACGATGCGATCTTGCTGCGCAAGGCATTGGAGCAGATGTCCGCGGCGATGCAAGCGTCGCAGTCCACCGAACCAGCGGCAGCATCTTCTCCGCCGCCAGTGCCGGTTGCCGTCAAACGGGGTCGGTAGCCAGACCGCGGAACGCTGCCAGACTCCGCCGTCGGTGTGCAAGTATCGTCGGCCCCACCTTCACCCCTATGAGCCCGCCAAGCGAAGGGATGTCCCGAAGACGCAGCATCCAGGAGAGCTGAGGAGCCTGCTCATGTCCCGCCAGGGTGAGTTGGAGAGCAGTCGCCGAGCGCGGCGAGCCGGCAGCGCATCGCCGACGAACCTGCTCGTTGCCGCTCTGCTGAGCGTGCTGCTCCTGGCCGGCGCGGACGGTCGCGCCGCCGCGGCGATGGAGCCCCTGGGAGCCGGGGCGCGCAGGGCCGGTTCCATGACGCTGGCGCAGCGTGAGTTCGTGGCCCAGCTCAGCGGCTTCGTCGAGGGGCGCCTGCGCTTTCCCACCATCATCCTCTGGAGCAAGCCGGGCGGCTTTCCCGCCGGGGCGCACAAGGTGGCGGAGGTGCGCAGCGGCTCCCTCGTCAGGGTGGTGACGGTGCAGCGCGTGAACGCCATGCAGTGGGCGCTCGTCTCCTCGTTCGGGGTCAACGAGCACCCCAACGGCTGGGTTCCGGAAGTGCTCCTGCGGGCGCAGTAACTCCCTCCCAGCGCGACTGCCGCTGAGCGTGCCGCCGGGAGTACCGGCAGGGAGGGGAAGTCTTTGCCGGCCGCAGGGTCAAAGGGGTCGACTCACGAGCACCGGTGCGACGCCAGGAAGGCCCGCAACCAGCGGCTCCAGGCGGCCTCGATACGGGCATAGGCGGCATCCTGCGCCTGCTGCTCGGGAAGGGAGGGATCGACGGCGCTGACGATCTCGAAGCCCGCCAGCGACAGGTGGGGATCAGCCCAGTGGTAGTGGGACATGCAGACGGCGCCCTGCTCGCGCAGCGTCGCCAGGGCGGCGCGCACCTCGTCGTCCGAGAGCCCTTCGGCCACCCCCCTGGCGCGGAGCTGCGCCGCCAGCTCCAGCACCAGGAACGCCTCCTCGCCGTGCCGGCGCAGCAACTCACGCGCCGCGCTGGTTACGACCGCCCGCGATTCCACGAGTCCCCTCGGAAGCGAAGAAAAGACCACCGGTCCGCCGCCCCCGCGGGCAGGCGGCCAAGCGTCGCGTGTGGCGGAAAGTCGGCGCCGGCCGTTGTGACCCGTCTAATCACGCCCAGGCGGGCAGGGGAGAACGGATTCCCCACGCAGCCAGGCTGCCGAAGGCTACCGCGGGCTTGGCGTGCCGCTCTTGAGCTTGCTGACGTAGCGCATGCGCAGGTCATAGAGGAGGTTGCTGAGGAGCTGCGCCTCGTCGTCGCTGAGGTTCCCCCGCGTCTTCTCCTCGAGCACGCCGAGGATGTCAATGGTTTGTTTGGCGTTGGGCAGGCTCTCGCCGAGCTGTTGGGTGACCGGGTCCTCCACCTCGCCGAGCTGCACGAGGGCCGTGCTCCCCAGGCTGAGGAGGAAGGTTGAGAAGCTGATCTCGGGCAGGGCGTGCTGTCGGCTGGCGCGGGCGAACTCTTTCTGCGTCCTGCGCCGTTGATCCTCCTTGGCGGCGTCGGCGGCGGCTTTCTCCTCCTCCCGCATGCGGGTGGAGCGGCGGTCGGAGATGGAAAACCCTCGAGACTGCTCCTCCTCGTGGCGCTCATCAGCCGGAGGGACGCCCATGGTTGTCTCTCCCTTCCTGGTTTCCGCTCACGTCGCGAGGCGTCGCGCTGCGCCCCCTTGGGTCAGGCGCGGCCGGCGCGCTCCGGTCACGGCTGCATGCGTCCGCGGCGCCGCAGCAGCAACACCTTCGCCTCGCCCGCCTCGCGGTCGCTGGCCGATTCCTCCGCGGCGCCCAGTTTCCGCGGCTCCTCCTTGGGCTGCAGCCGTTGCCAGGTGTAGCGGATGCGTTGCAGCACGGTGATGTGGGTAAGAACAAACAGGATGAGGAGCGCCCAGGGCATGAGCTGGAGGAAGGCGCCCACCGCCAGCACCAGCAGGCGCTCGGCGCGCTCCATGAGGCCGACGTTGCACTTCGGAATGTACCGTTCGGCCTTGGCCCGCACGTAGGGGACCAGCACCGTGCCGACCAGGACGCCGCCGACCAGCGCCACATGCAGGACATCCCCCTGGCGGGCGTAGTAGATGCTGAGGCTGGTGAGCAGGATCGTATCAGTATAGCGATCCACCACCGAGTCGAGGAACTCGCCGAACTCGGTCACCAGGTTGAATTTCCGCGCCACGGCCCCATCGAGCATGTCGAAGCTGCCGGCAAGGAGGACGATGACGGCGGCGGTGCGCCAGTACCCCAGGATGAAGGCGGCGCCGGCGATGCAGTTGATGCCGAGACCGATGAGGGTGAGAAGGTTGGGGTTGACGTGCCGGCGCAGGATGAAGTGCGCCACCGCGCCCAGGTAGGTGTCGAACCGCTTATCGATCTTCGCGCTGAGCACGTGTCGCTCCCTCTCTCGGTGGTTCCGCCGCCGCGCCATGCCGGCAGCGGCCCGCCTCCTCCTCGCCGCCGCGGCCGCCCCGGCGCTCGGTCCCGCAACGTCCCAGCCGTCGCCCGCCGCGATCCAGGCCGGCGCTGAGCCGCTACGACGAGGCGAAGGGGTTGCGCGCGTCGCCCTGGGCTTCCTTCAGCCGCCGCCGCGCCGCCTCGGCGCGCTCCCCGGTGAGGACGATCTCTCCAAGGATGGGGCAGTAAAACAGGATAGCCGTTTCACTGGCGCCGCCGGTCGAGCCGCGCAGCACGGTGCGCTCCTTTACAATCCGTGGGTGACATTCCATGCACGTCCCTTTCATTGCCTTGCGTGTCTCATGCCCGCGGCTCGCTTGTCTCCCACCCCCCGGCCGCCTCGTCGGCGGGTGCGCGACGGGGCAGGCGACGGCGGCGACCAGGCTTGCCGCCGCCTACTTCTCCTTCCCCCGGTGACCGAAGATGAACTGCCGCAGGAAGCCCGGCTTGCCATCCTGCTGGAGATCCTCGCTCTCGCCTTCGATCTCGGCGAGCTCGCGCAGCAGCTCTTCCTGGCGCTTCGAGAGCTTCGTCGGCGTGCGCACGGTGATCTGCAGAATCTGATCGCCGGCGCCATAGCCGCGCAGACTGGGGATGCCTCTGCCGGGGAGGCGGAACACCGCGCCGCTCTGCGTGCCGCGTGGAATCTCGATGGCCTCGCTCCCCTCCAGGGTGGGGACCTCGAGTTTTCCTCCCAGGGCGGCCAGGGAGAAGCTGATGGGGATGGTGCAGATGAGGTGGGCGCCCTCGCGCTTGAAGAACTCGTGCTCGCGCACGTAGAGGTCGATGTAGAGGTCTCCCGGCGGTCCTCCGTCCATCCCCTCCTCGCCCTCGCCGGTCAGTCGCAGCCGCGCCCCGGTATCCACGCCGGCGGGAATCTTCAGGCTCAGTCGCTTCTTCGACCGCACCCGGCCGCCGCCGTGGCAGTCGTCGCACGGCTCGCGGATGATCGTCCCCTGGCCGCGGCAGGCCGGGCAGGTGGTGCGCAGTTCGAAGAAGCCTTGCGTCCGGCTCACCTGGCCGCGCCCGGCACAGGTTGGGCAGGTGATCGGCGAGGTGCCGGGCCTGGCGCCCGTGCCTTCGCAGGCGTGACAGCGGGTGTACTTCTCGATCTCGATCTCACGCTCGGCCCCCCGCACGCCCTCCATGAAGTCGATCTCCAGGTCATACCGCAGGTCGGCCCCCTGGCGGGCGCTGGAGCGGCGGCCGCGACGGCCGAAGCCGAAGAGGTCGCCGAAGATATCGCCGAAGCTGGTGACGATGTCGTCGAAATCATGGAAGCCGGCGAAGCCGCTCCCCTTCAGCCCCTCATGGCCGAAGCGATCGTAGAGCTGGCGCTTCTCGGCGTCGCGCAGCACCTCGTACGCCTCGGCCGCTTCCTTGAACTTCTCCTCGGCGTCCTGGTTGCCGGGGTTGCGGTCGGGATGGTGCTTCAGCGCCAGCTTGCGGTACGCCTTCTTGATCTCCTCGGTATTGGCGCTGCGGCTTACCCCGAGGACTTCGTAGTAGTCTCGTTTCGTCATGAAGCTACCATGCTGGATGGGGAGAGGCTCTCAAACCTCGTGATTTCGCGCGCCCGCGGCGACCAGGAGGGTGGGAGACGGGCCGCCGCGCGGCGCGGGCCCCACGGCTTAGGCGCTGCCCGGGTAGGCGCCCACCTGCACCTTGGCGGGGCGCAGGATGGCGCTGCCGTACCGATAGCCGACCTCGAACTCCGCCACCACGATGCCGTCCTGGGCTGGATCGTCAACCCGCCGCAGATGCACCGCCTCGGCGACCTTCGGATCAAACGCCTGCCCCACCGTTTCAAGGCGCTCCACGCCCTCTCCGGCAAGCTGCCGCATCATCTGCTGGCGAATCTGCTGCACGCCCGCCAGGAGGGAGTCGAAGACGCGCTGCTCCTCGGCGGCGGCGAGAGCGCGGTCGAAGTTATCCAGGATGGCGAGGAATGCGTGCAGGAACTCTCCCTTGGCCCGGGCGAGTTGCTGCTCGGCGTCGCGTTGCAGCCGCTCCCGCAGGGCTGCCTGCTCCTGACGGACGGAGTCGCGAAACTCGTCGAGACGGCGTTCGTTCTCGTGCAGGCGCTGCTGCAACTGCTCGACGAAGGTCGGCAGGCGCGGCTGGAAGGCCGTCTCCGCAGGCGCCGCGTCGGCGCCGACGCTCGCCTCGCCATTGTCGTCCCGCACCCAGAAGCGGCGGTCCGTTATCCGCAGCGGCGTGTCGCCACCCTCCCGGCGCGAGGCGCCATGGGTGGGGCGCTCCTCGCTGGAGGTGTCGATCTTCGGCGGGGCGCCGGGGTTCCAAGCTGGTTCCATGCTCTCTCCTCCCCATGCTGACGCCTGGTCGGCGCAAGGTCAGGCGGTGCCAACGAGCGCAGAGCGATTGGCGCGCAACCGCGCAATGCGTTCCTCGATGGGCGGATGGGTGCTCAGCAGGGTGAGGAGGCCCGAGCCGCGCAACGGACTGACGATGAAGAGGTTCTCCGTTCCCGGGTTGGCTCCCATGGGGAAGCGCCGCGAAGCGACGTGGAGCTTCTCCAGGGCGGCGGCAAGGCCTTCGGGGTTGCGGGTGAGCCGCGCCGCCCCGTCATCGGCGAGGTACTCGCGCGAGCGCGAGATGGCCATCTGCACGATCATGGCCGCGAACGGCGCCAGGATGGCCACGAAGAGCAGCGCCAGGGGGTTGCGCCCCTCCTCCTCGTCGTCACGGCCGACGCCCCCGAAGATGGCCGCCCACTGCGCCATGTTGGCGAGCATCATGATGACGCCGGCGAGCGTCGCGGCGACCGAGGCGATGAGGATATCTCGGTGCCGCACGTGCGTGAGCTCGTGGGCCAGCACCCCCTCGATCTCCGCGGGCGACAGCAGGCGCAGCAGCCCGTCGGTGACGGCGATGACGGCGTGCTCCGGGTCGCGCCCGGTGGCGAAGGCGTTGGCGCCCTCTTGCGGGATGAGGTAGAGGCGCGGCATGGGGAGGCCGGCGCGTTGCGCCAGGCGCCGCACCATGTCATAAAGCTCCGGCGCCTCGCGCGGACCGATCTCCTGGGCATGGTACATGCGCAGGACGATCTTGTCGGAGTACCAGTAGCTGCCGACGTTCATGAGCACCGCGAAGAGGAAGGCGATCATCAGCCCTCCCCGACCGCCGATCGCGGAGCCCACCAGCATGATGAGCACCGTCAACACCGCCAGAAGCAGAAAGGTTTTTGTTGTGTTGAGCATTCCTCTCTCCCACGTCTCTCCACCCAGCCGCGGAGAGCCCCGCAGGTTGCGAGAACCGAATCGCCCGAGCGCGGCGCAGCGGCCGGCGGGCGCCTGCCGTCAGGGGGCCGCCTCAGCTCTTGCGCGGCGTACAGGCATTCAGGCGATCGAACTCGCGCAGCAACTCCTGGGAGCGTTCGTCGAGGTTGCGGTTATAGACGAGCTGCACGGTGACGTACTGGTCGCCCTGCCCGCCGCCCTTCAGGTGCGGCACCCCGCGCCCCCGCAGGCGAAACTTCTGGCCGCTCTGCGTCCCCGCTGGGATGGTCATCTGCGTGACGCCGTCGATGGTGGGCACCTCGATCTTCGCCCCCAGGGCGGCCTCGGCGAGCGTGATCGGCACCGTGCAGGAGATATCGCTGTCGCGGCGCTCGAAGGCGGGGTGGGGGAGCACCCGCGCGACGATGTAGAGATCTCCCGGCGGGCCGCCGTTGCGTCCCTCCCCCCCCTTGCCGGCGACGCGCACCTTCGATCCGGTGCCCACGCCGGCAGGGATTTTCACGCTGATGGACTCGCGTCCCCCCTTGCCGTTCTGCACGGAGATGTGCTTCGCCGTGCCATGCACCGCTTCCTCAAAGGTGAGCTCCAGGGTGGCCTCGACGTCCTCGCCGCGCAGCGCCTCGGTGGCGCGGCGGTGCGCCTTAGCTCCGCGGGCTCCGAACAACCCACTGAAGAGGTCCTCGAAGCCGCCGGACGGCGAACGGCCGCCGCCGAACTGGCTGAAGTCGAAATTGCCGAAGTTGAAGCCGCCGGCATTGCCGAAGGGCGTGCCAGGACCAAAGGCGCTGTGGCCGAGCTGATCATACTTGCGGCGCTTCTCGGCGTCGTGCAGCACCTCGTACGCTTCGGAAATCTCGGCAAAGCGCTCCGCGGAACCCGGCGCCGGATTGATGTCGGGGTGGTACTGGCGCGCCAGTTTCCGGTACGCCCGCTTGAGCTCCGTATCCGAGGCGGTCCGCTTCACGCCGAGAACGTCGTAGTAGTCACGCTTTGCCACGGTTCGACTCACACACCCCGATGGTGCAGCGCGGCGGGCCGCCTTGGTCTTCCGGCTGCACCTTCCTCGCGGTCCAGCGCAGCCCCCGGCCGCATGGTCAGAGCTGCCTGCGTTGACCTCGCCGACACGCTAGGAGCTCCGTTTCACCGCACGGGCTCCCGTGTCGGCTCGGCGGCTCCTTCCGCCACGCGGCGCGCGCCCGAGCCCCGCGACCTCGGGCAAGGAAACGCGCCGACAGCCCCGCAATCATTTCTTGTTCGTATCCTCGAACTCCGCATCGACGACGTCGTCGGCGCCTTTGCCGCCGCCGTGGCGGTCCCCAGCGGCCGCCGAGGCCGTGGCTTGCTGGTACATCGCCTCGGCAAGCCGGTGCGACGCCTTGATCAAGGCATCCTGGGTGCGCTTGATCTCCTCGATGGTGCCTTTCTCGAGGGCCTCCTTGGCGGTTTTCAGCGCCGATTCAATGGACTCCGCATCGCTCGACGACAGTTTGTCGCGATGCTCGTTGAGCGTCTTCTCGGTCTGGTAGATGGTGCTGTCGGCACGGTTCCGGGTCTCGACCTCCTCGCGCCGCTTCTTGTCCTCGTCCGAGTGAACTTCCGCGTCTTTCACCATGTGCTTGATCTCGTCGTCCGACAGGCCGCTCGAGGCGGTGATGGTGATGTTCTGGGTCTTGCCGGTGCCGAGGTCCTTGGCGTTGGCGTGCAGGATGCCGTTGGCGTCGATGTCGAAGGTCACCTCGATCTGCGGCATGCCGCGCGGGGCCGACGGGATGCCGTCCAGGTGGAAGCGGCCCAGGGTGCGGTTATCGCGCGCCATCTCGCGCTCGCCCTGCAGGACGTGGATTTCCACGCTCGGCTGGTTGTCGGAGGCGGTGGAGAAGATTTCGGCCTTCTTCGTGGGGATGGTCGTGTTGCGCTCGATGAGGCGCGTCATCACGCCACCCAGCGTCTCGATACCGAGCGACAGCGGCGTTACGTCGAGAAGCAGCACGTCCTTCACGTCGCCGCCCAGGATGCCGCCCTGGATTGCGGCGCCGACGGCGACGACCTCATCGGGGTTCACCCCCTTGTGCGGCTCGCGGCCGAAGAACGACTTCACCAGCTCCTGCACCTTCGGGATGCGGGTGGAGCCGCCGACCAGCACCACCTCGTCGATCTCGCTGGTCTTCAGGCCGGAGTCCGCCATCGCCCGCCTGCAGGGCTCGAGGGTGCGCTCGAAGATCGAGCCGGCAAGCTGCTCGAACTTGGCGCGCGTGAGCCGCATGTGCAGGTGCTTCGGGCCGGAGGCGTCGGCGGTGATGAAAGGCAGGCTGATGTCCGTCTCGACCGTGGAGGAGAGTTCAACCTTCGCCTTCTCCGCGGCCTCCTTCAAGCGCTGCAGTGCCATCTGGTCCTTCGAGAGGTCGATGCCCTGATCCTTCCGGTACTCATCAACCAGCCAGTCGATGAGGCACTGGTCGATGTCGTCACCCCCAAGGTGGGTGTCGCCGTTGACGGCCTTCACCTCGACGACGTTGTCCCCCACCTCGAGGATCGAGATGTCGAACGTGCCGCCGCCGAAGTCGAAGACGGCGATCTTCTCGTCCGCCTTTTTGTCGAGGCCGTAGGCAAGGGCTGCCGCCGTGGGTTCGTTGATGATGCGCTCCACCTGCAGCCCGGCGATGCGTCCCGCATCCTTTGTAGCCTGGCGCTGGCTGTCGTTGAAGTACGCCGGCACCGTGATGACCGCCTTCTCGACCTTCTCGCCGAGGTAGTCTTCGGCGGCCTGCTTGAGCTTTTGCAAGATCAAGGCCGAAATCTCGGGTGGCGAGTAGTCCTTGTTGTCAATGCGCACGCGGGCATCGTTGTTCGCCGCCTTCACCACCTTGTACGGCACCAGCTTGATCTCGCGCTCGACCTCGTCGAAGCGGCGGCCCATGAAGCGTTTGATGGAGTAGATGGTCTTCTCCGGGTTGGTGATCGCCTGACGCTTCGCCACCTGCCCCACCGCGCGCTCACTGTCTTTCATGAAGGCGACCACCGACGGCGTGGTGCGTCCGCCCTCTGAATTCGTAATGACCTTGGGCTCGCCCGTCTCCATCACGGCCACCACGGAGTTGGTGGTCCCAAGATCGATGCCGATGATCTTGCTCATAGTTACCCGTCCTCCTTAGCTTCACGCGCTGGGCAGGAAGCTGCGCGCACCTCCCACCTGGGAGCCCCAGTCCTCATCCATGCAAGGGCAAAACTTCAGGCGTCCGAGCCGGCCGCCGCAAAAATGAGTCACCTCGCTGAGCATGGCCGGCGCGCTCATTTGCAATGTAAGATTTGAGTATCGCGATGTCAACCTTTGAGCAGAAATCGAGCCAAACTACACAACACTTGTGTAATCAATATGATAGGGGCATGACAGGGAGTCCAAGAGGATTGCGGTCGGAATCTCCTGGAGTATGATGTTAGAATATAATCTGATACCAGGTGTATCAACTTGCTCTGAACACCTGGCGCATGAGGTGAAGGGCGCGCTCAATGTCGCCGCGGCGAAGGTCAAGGTGGGTGACGGCGCGCAACAGGGTTGGGCCGAAGGGGACGAGACGCACGCCGGCCTCGGCCAGGCGAGCCACCGCCGTGTTTACCTCGAGGCCGGCGCCGGCGATGTCGAAGACGACGATATTGGTCTCCACCGTGGCGGGGTCGAGGAGAACCCCCTCGATCGTTGCCAGCCCTTCGGCCAATCGGCGGGCATTGGCGTGGTCCTCGGCCAAGCGCTCGACATGGTGCTCGAGGGCGTAGAGGCCGGCCGCGGCCAGCATACCCGCCTGCCGCCAGCCGCCCCCGAGCATGCGCCGGAAGCGCACGGCGCGGGCGATGAGCTGGCGGGGGCCGGCAAGGACCGAGCCGACCGGGGCGCCGAGTCCCTTCGAGAGGCAGAAGCTGACGCTCTCGGCGCAGCGGGCAAAGTCGGCGGCGGGCGTGCCGGTGGCGACGCAGGCGTTGAACAGGCGGGCGCCGTCCAGGTGGACGCGCAGGCCGCGCCGGCGCGCCGCCTCGCTGACGGCGGTAAGGCGCTCCAGGGTGTAGACCGAGCCGCCGCCGCGGTTGTGAGTGTTCTCCAGGCAGAGGAGGGTGATCGGCGCCAGGTAGGCGGCGGGAGGGCGCGCGGCGGCGGCGATCTGCGCGGCGTCGAGCAGTCCCCGCCGGCCGTCGAGGGGGATGAGCTGCACCCCGGAGATGGCCGCCGCCCCGGCCACCTCGTAGTTGAACGGGTGCGAGCCGCGCTCGATGAGCACCTCGTCGCCCAGCTCCGTCTGGCAGCGGATGGCAAGCTGGTTCGCCATGGTGCCCGAGGGGACGAAAAGGGCCGCCTCCTTGCCGAGGAGCTCGGCGGCGACCGCCTGGAGCCGGTTGACCGTGGGGTCCTCGCCGAAGACGTCGTCCCCCACCTCGGCCGCGGCCATGGCCCGGCGCATGCCGGCGGTGGGCTTCGTCACCGTGTCGCTGCGCAGGTCGATGACGTGAGGAGCGATGCTCGCGTTCATGGAAACGACTCAGGAGGCAGACATGGAGGAGGTGAGAAGCAAGTCGAAGGTCGTGTCGGGGACCCTTTCTCCCCTACACCTGCCCTCCCCGCGAGCTGTAGGGGCGGTTCGCGAACCGCCCCTACGATGAGTGGTGCGCCCGATTCCCGCGGCTGGAGGGGGAGGCTCCCTGGCGAAATCGTTCGGTGAAACGAACCTCCGCGTCGCCCGCTTACGGGATGCTCCAGGCGGAGGGATGTTCTCTTCTGTCCTTAGCTCGCCTCCGCCCCGGCCCGCTCCACCTCCACAAGGTTCGTGTAGTAAGTGGCGCCGCCGCCCAGGTCGGCGAGGCGTTCGCTGGTGAGGCGGTTGATGTTGGCGCCCTCGGGGCAGTGCGCGCTCCACCAGGTCTTGAAGGCCATGGCGACGCCGGGCTTGGTGCGCTCGCCGACCTGGGCGTAGAGGCGGCACTCGCCGCGGTCGTTGAAGACGCGCACCAGGTCGCCGTCGGCGATGCCGCGCGCCGCCGCATCGACGGGGTTGAGCTGGAGCACCGGCCGCTGCGCCTTGCGCAGCATGGTCGGCAGGTTGGCGAAGCTGGAGTTGCAGAAGTGCTTCGCCGAGCTGTTGACCAGCCGCAGCGGGTAGCGCGCGATGAGTTCCGGCGTGCGCTCGGCGCCTTCCGCCGGCGGCTCGTAGCCGGGAAGCGGATCGCGCCCCTGGCCCTCGAGGGCCGCCGAGTAGAGCTCGATCTTCCCCGACGGCGTGCGGGGAGCGCCGGCGGCGAACGGCGTCGGGCCGATCTCCAGCTTCACCCACCCCTCCTGCCGCAGGCGCTCCAGGCTGACGCCGCGCAGCCGCGGCTGCGTCCCGGCCAGCGCCTGGCGGATGAGATCCTCATCGCTGTCGCGGAAGGCCGGTTCGTCGAATCCCATGGCGCGGGCCAGGAGGCGGAAGACCTCCATGTTGCTCTTGCACTCGCCGGGCGGCTCGACCACCTTCTCGCCAAGCATGAGGTAGGGGTGCCAGTACGACTTGTAGAGGTCCGCATGCTCCACCATCATCGTGGCCGGCAGCAAAATGTCGGCGTAGCGCGCCGTCTCGGTCATCATCTGCTCGTGCACCGCCAGGAAGAGGTCCTGGCGCCGCAGCCCGGCCAGCACGCGGTTCTGGTTCGGCGCCACCGCCAGGGGGTTGCTGTTGTAGACGAACATCGCCGCAATCGGCGGCTGGGCCTCGTGGAGGACGCGCGCCAGCTCCACCATGTTGATGGTGCGCGGGCGTCCTTGCATGAGGTCGGGGCGGTGCAGGGCGGCGAGGTTCAACGGCGCGGCGGCGGCGTTCGAGCCGCAGATGCCGCCGCCGAGGTCGCGCCAGGCGCCGACGAGCGCCGGGAGGACGGCGATGGCGCGGTGCGTCTGGCCGCCGTTGCTCTGGCGCTGCAAGCCGGTGCCGAGGCGGATGAGCGCCGGGCGCGTGGTGGCGTAGCGGCGCGCCACCTGCTCGAGCACGGCGACCCCGATGCCGGTGATCCGCGCCGTGCGCTCCGGGGGATACTCCTTCAGCCGCACCTCGAGGGCCTCGAACCCCACCGTGGCCTGGCGCAGAAACTCCACGTCGTGCAGGCCGTCGCGCACGATGAGGTGCATGAGGCCGAGGGCAAGGGCGGCGTCCGTGCCCGGATTGGGCTGCAGGAAGAGGTGCGAGGCGTCGCTCATGCGGGTGCGGTGCACGTTGATGTCGATGGTGAAGGCGCCGTTCTCCCGCGCCTTCTGCCAGAACGGCAGGTAGTGGATATTCGTGCTCAGAGGGTTGGCTCCCCAGGTGATGAGGAGCCTGGCGTGCGGGATGAGCTCCGGGTCGATGCTCAGCGCCTCGCCCATGGTGGCGTTGTAGGCGGCCCGACCGGCGGTGGTGCAGATGGTGCGGTCGAGGAGGGAGGCGCCGAGACGATGGAAGAAGCGCCGGTCCATCGACATGTTGGCGAGGACGCCCTCATTGCCGGCATAGCTGTAGGGGAGAATCGACTCCGGCCCGAACTCCGCCGCGGCGGCGCGGAAGCGCGCGGCGATGGTGGTGACGGCCTCGTCCCAGGAGATGCGGGCAAACCGCCCTTCGCCCTTGGCGCCGACGCGCTTCTGCGGCTCGAGGAGGCGGTCGCGGCTGGTCAGGCGCTCGGGGTAGTGGTTCACCTTGGCGCACAGGAACCCCTGCGTCACCGGATGCCGAGGATCGCCTTCCACCTTCACGACCTGCCCGTCGCGGACCTGCACGAGCAGGGCGCAGGTGTCCGGACAGTCATGGGGACAGACGCTGCGTTGCACCACGGTGGGCGCGGCGGCGCTGCTGAGATACGGGGCCATACGGGCTCCTCTCACCCTGGAGCGCGCCACGGCTCCGCGGCGCGGCGGCGGGGCGCGCGAGGGGCGGACGGTGAAGCTGGGCCGCGGGGATGGGGCGCGAGGCGGCGGCGCGGGGGCAGCGGGGAACCGACAGCGGCAATCCTCCCCCCGGGTGGCCGCCGCTGCCTGGACCCTTCAGCATGACCATCGGCGAGTCGCGGTCGAATGTCAAGCGTGAGCGCCTACGGTCCCTGCGGGCCCGGCCTCAGGAACGGCGGCAGCTTCTGTTCCAGCGGTTTGGGCCGCGTCCCTTGTGGAGCCTGTGTCGGCAGGTTGAGCATGCGCCGCACGATGGCGCGCGCCCGCTGGAACGCCGGCGTGTCGCGCGCCAGGCCGGGATCGGGCGGCATCCCCTGAATGAGGGCCTCGACGTTGGCGCGGCGCTCGACCGGCGTCGGATGGGAGGAGAAGAAGACCTCGACCTCGCTGCTCGGCATGCCCCGATCCAGTCGTTTCTCCTCCAGCTTGTCGAAGAAGCTCACCATGCCGCGCGGGTTCCAGCCGGCGCGGTGAAGCATCTGCGCGCCGAGCTGATCCGCCTCGCGCTCCGCATCACGGCTGAACTTCATGTAGGCCCCCGTGGCGACGAGCTCGGCGGCGACCAGGGCGATGTCCACTCGCTGCGTGGCGCCGCCGACGAGGGCGCCGAAGAGCGTGGTGCCGAGCCCGATGGCCTGCGACTTGGCAAGCTGCTCGCTGTGGTGGCGGGCGCTCACGTGGCCGATTTCATGCGCCAGCACGCCGGCCAGCTCCATCTCGGACTCCGCCGCCGCGATGAGCCCGAGGTGCACGTAGACGAACCCGCCCGGCAGGGCGAAGGCATTGACGCTCGGCTCCTTCACCACCTTGAAGGCGTGCGGCAGGTTCGCCCGCTGCGAGTGGCGCACGAGGCGCTGACCGAGGTCGTTGACGTAGGTGGCGACATCCGGTTGGTAGACGACGCCCAACTTCCGCTCCACCTCGCGAGAAATCTCGCGTCCCAGGCGCACCTCGTCCTCCGTGCTCATCCCGAACACCTTGTCGAGGAGGGACTGCGCCGCAGCGCTGCCGGGCGCCAGGAGCGCCGGGCCAGGCGACAGGCCGAGCGTCAGGAGGAGAGCGATGGCCAAGGCGCCGCGCCACCCCCGGAGGAGGTGGCGGCTGGCGTGGGACCGCGGGGTGTGGGTCTTCATGGGAAGGAGTATCCGCGGGTCGGGAAGCACCGCCGCGCCGCGGCGACGGCGGCTGCCGCCCGCCCGATGGCGTGAAACCGCGCAGCGCGAGGCTTGCGCTCTTCTTGAGGAAAATGCCCAAGCGTGCAGGACTCCATAAGTTTGAAACTCCGCCGCGGGCTGCGTTCCTTCCCCCGTCCGTAATTTTGTCGCCGCGCCGCGGCCGGCGCCTTCGCCGCCGGCGCCGACTCGGCCGCGGCGCTTTCAGACTGCAGGCGAATCAACGCCGCTCACCGCCGCCCCGTCACCCTCGGCTGACGAGGAGGTTCAGGTAGGCGTCGCTTTCGGCATGACAGTTGGGGCCGAGCACGACGGTTGACTCCCGCTCCTCGATGATGGCCGGTCCGTCGAAGGCAGCCCCCTCGAAGAGGCGATAGCGGTCGTAGACGGGGCAGGCGCGCAGCTCGCCGTGGTCGGGGAAGTAGGCGAGGCGTTCCGGCCGGCGGGCATCCTCCAGGCGCTGCCCGGCGCGGCGCGGCACGCTGCGGAGCCGCAGGCGCGGTTTGGCGGCGCTGGCCAGCAGGCGCCAGTTCAGCCCCTCCACCGGGTAGTCGGCATTGGTGCGGTGCAGGAGCTGCTCGTAGGCGAGGTCGAAGGCGCGGCGCAGGGCGGTGGCGGAGTCCGGCGTGAGCGGCCCGTCCGGCAGCGGCACGTAGATTTCGTGCGCCTGCCCCACGTAGCGCATCTCGCCGTAGCGCCGGATGCTGATCTCCTCGTCAGGCACCCCCGCCTGGCGCAGGAGGGCCCGCCCTTCGGCCTCCATCTCGGCGAAGAGGGAGGTGAGGCGGGCGTAGTCGAGCTGGTCAAGGCGGCCCATGAGGGTGCGCACAAAGTCAAAGGAGAAGGGAGCCGTCAGGAAGCCGAGGGCCGAGGTGGCCCCCGCCCCCAGGGGGTAAAGGATGCGCCGCATGCCGAGCTTCTCGGCGATCCAGAAGGCGTGCAGGGGACCCGCGCCGCCAAAGGCGATGAGGGTGAGGCGCGAGGGGTCGCGTCCCTTCTCGATGCAGTAGACGCGGGCGGCGTTCGCCATGTTCTCGTCCACAACTTGGTGGATGCCCCAGGCGGCCCGCACCACGTCCACCCCGAGGGGGGCGGCGATCTTCTCCGCCATGAGACGCCGGCTGCCCTCCACCTCGAGGGCCATGTCGCCGCCGAGGAAGTAGGCGGGGTTGAGGTGGCCGAGGAGGAGATCGGCGTCGGTGACGGTCGGTTCGCTGCCGCCGCCACCGTAACAGATGGGTCCCGGCGCGGCGCCGGCGCTGTCGGGGCCGACCTTCAACAGCCCCAGGCGGTCGATGCGCGCGATGCTGCCGCCGCCGGCGCCGATCTCGATGAGGTCGATGGCCGGCAGCTTGATGGGGTAGCCGCTCCCCTGTTTGAAGCGCTGCACGCGCGCCGCTTCGAAGTTCGTCGTCGTCAGGGGGCGCCCGGCTTCCGCGATGCCGGCCTTCGCGGTCGTCCCCCCCATATCGAAGGAGAGGAGGTGCGGTTCCCCAAGGAGCTCCCCGTAGTAGGCGGCGGCCAGCACCCCCGCCGCCGGCCCCGACTCGAGGACGCGCACGGGGAAACGCTCCGCCGTGTCGCGCGAGGCGATGCCGCCGTTCGAGAGCATGACGTAGAGGCTGCCGTGGCAGGCGGCCTGCCGCAGGCTTGCCGCCATGCTCCGCAGGTAGGTGCGCAGCAGTGGCTGCGTGTAGGCGTTGACGGCCGTCGTCGTGGCCCGCTCGAACTCGCGGATTTGCGGGATGACGTCGACGGAGAGCGACACGGCGAGGCGCGGGGCCTTCTCCTGGAGGATGGCGCCGATGAGGCGCTCGTGCGCGGGGTTGCGGAAGGAGTGCAGGAGGCAGACGGCGACCGCCTCCACGCCTTCCGAAAGCAGCTCCTCCAGGGCGCGCAGCACGTCTCCCCGCTCCAGCGGCACCAGGACGTTGCCGCGGGCGTCGAGGCGCTCGTTCACCTCCTTCGTCCAGCGCCGCGGCACCAGGGGGGTGGGCAGCTCGATCTGCATGTCGTACTCGACGTAGCGCTTTTCCTTGCCGACGATGAGGGTGTCGCGGAACCCCTTCGTGATGATGAGCCCCGTGCGCGCGCCCTTGCGCTCGATGAGGGCGTTCGTCACCAGGGTGGTGCCATGGACGATGTGGCGCACGCCGGCGAGGTGGCCCCGCGCCTGCCGCACGGTGGTGGTGATCCCTTCGACGGCCCCGCGCGACGGGTCGTCCGCGGTCGTCAGCACCTTGCCCAGGGTGATGCCGCCGGTCTCGTCATTGAGGGCCACGGTATCGGTGAAGGTGCCGCCGATGTCGCTGCCGATGCGATAGGTTGCCATGGGGATCGCTTTCTAGCCTGACATCCGTCGGCAAAATTGCCCTGGAGGGCGAGACCTCGACCTGTTGGTTCAGCGGAGCCAGCTCAGAAGAGGCTGACCGACCGGCCGATGCCGCGTTCGCGGGCGGTCTGGCAGAGGCGCTGGGCGATTGCCATGTCGGTGGTGCCGACGCCTCCATTGATGCTGACGATGATCTCCCCCGCCGCTTCACGTCCCGGCTTGCGGCCGCAGACCACGTCGCCGAGCTCGGCGTAGAGCGACAGGCCGGCGATGTCCACGCCGCGCTTCGGGGCCTGGGCGGCGAAGGTGGGCCAGTGCTGCACGAGGAGTTTGTCCGCCTGCCTCAGGCAGGCCGGCTCGCACTCCGAGCCGCCCACGAGCGGCGCCAGGAGCGCCCCGGGTTTCAGCCAGGCGCGCCGGATGAGCGGCGCCTCGAAGGTGGTGGCGGAGGAGACGATGACATCGGCGTCGATGACCGCTTCCCGCACGCTCGGCACGGGGATGATGTCATAGTCGACGAGCTTCCTCATCTCCTCCACATAAGCCCGGCGGGATGCCTCGCGCCGCGACACCGCTTTCACTGTTGTAATGCCCGGCAGCACTTCCCGCAAGGCCAGAACGGCGACGCGCCCGAGCGCCCCCGCGCCCACGATGCCGATGCTCACGGCGTCGGGCCGCGCCAGGTATTTCGCCGCCACCGCGGTGAGCGCCGCGGTGCGCTGGTAAGTTACCCACATGCCCTCCAGGATGCACTGCGGCATGCCGGTGCGCGGATCGTTGAGGATGATGACCCCGGACGAATCCGGCAGGCCCTGCGCCGCATTGCCGGTGATGTGGCTCACCCACTTGACGCCGGCGGCTTCCAGGCCGCCCACGTAGGCCGGCATGCCGTGCAGGTAGAGCTTTGGGGGTTCCGAGCCGAGGTGCAGCGGCGGACTCGGCGCGATGGCGGTGTTGCCAAGCCCCTCCTGGCGCAGCGTCTCCTCGCAGAGGCGCACGCAGTCCGCCATCGAGACTCCCAGCCCGAGGATGTCCTCGATCGAAAGGACGAGCATGCTGACCTTGCCCATGGGCTGCTCCTCCGTTGGTGTGGCGCTTGCGTGCGCCAGGCTGGGTGGCATTCAAAGGTGCGCAGGCGCCTCCCTTGTCGCTGCCGCCTGGGGTGATGCTACGAGCTGCCCGCCGCGGCGGCCCGAGGCGCGGGGTCGGGGTAGAGCTCGGCGTAAATGTTCCGGCAGCGGGTCTCCTTGGTGAAGAGGGCCATGACGGTCGAGAAGAGCATGGCGCCCAGCGGCAGGAAGAAGGCCGCCTGGTAGGCCTCCAGGGGGTAGATGCGCACCCCCTCGACGAGCGTTCCCTGCCAGCCGCGGTCCAGCACCATCCCCATGATCACCTGCAAGACGGCGCCGCCGATGAAGCCGGCGGTGTTGCCGACGCCGATGGCGATGCCGGCGAACTGCCGCGGGTTCACCTCGGTGGTCATGGTGTGGGTGATGATCGAGGCGCTGGTGGTCAGCCCGAAGAGGAAGCTGAGGAGGCCCATCCAGGCCAGCGGCGGCTTGCCGCCATTGACGAAACAGAAGATGGCCCAGATCGCCGTCAGCGCAGCCGCCGAGAGGAAGTAGGGCGGCTTGCGCCGCCGCAGCCAGCGGTCGGCAATGAGGCCCTGCAGCGGTCCGCCGATGATGAGGCCCACGTTGACGAGGATGAGGTAGCCGCTCGCATGGGTGCGGCTGATGCCGTACACTTGCACGAGGTAGGGGATGCCCCAGAGGCCGAGGAAGGTGAAGAGGCTGCCGAAGTAGCCGAAGAAGGCGAAGAACGCCGGCCAGGTGTAGCGGTTGCGCAGCACGATGCGCAGGCCCTGCCACACCGAGAGACGGCGGCCGGCGGCCAGCGGCGCCTCGGTCCGCACTCCCGGCAGGCCGAGCTGCTCGGGCCGGTCGCGGACGAGCAGCCAGGTGACGATGCCGAGCCCGATGGAGAGGATGCCGAGCAACGCCAAGCTGGCGCGCCAGCCGATGGCGCTGAGCAGCACGCTCAAAGGGGTGGCGGCGAGGATGCCGCCGAAGCTCGCCACGGTCATGGTCAAGCCGGTCACGGTGACGAACTCGTGCGGGCGGAACCACTCGGCGAAGACACGCATCGAGCTCGTGAACACCACCGCCAGCCCGAAGCCGGTGAGGAAGCGGCCGGCGAAGGCCACCCAGAGCGACGGGGCGAGGGCGAAGAGGAAGCTTCCCGCGGCGCTGGTGAACAAGCCGAGCGTGGCCACCGGGCGCGGTCCCAGGGAGTCGCCCAGCACGCCGGTTGGCACCTGCATGGCGGCGTAGATATAGTAGTACGTGGCGGCGAGCGCGCCGAGGACGGTGCCGGAGGTCTGGAAGGCGGCCATGAGGTCGCTGGCCATGACGGCGGGGGCGACGCGCTGGAAGTTCACCATGGCGTTGTCCACCCCCAGCACCGCCCAGATCAGCCAGCGGCGGCGCAGGGTTCGCTGCAGCGCGAGGGGGGTCGAGGTCATCGTCGAGCCACCGGAGCGGGTTCCTGGCAACGAGCCACCCACCCATCCCTGCACCATGATGAGAGGTGGGACGGCGTGCAGCTCATTCTCTCTGGCGAGGGCGCGCCGCCGCCTGCTCGCGGCAGGGAACCAACGGCGCCTCCGCCTTTTCTCAGCCTTCGTTCGCTGGCTGGCGCCGGGCGCGCACCTTGGGGGATCATGGCGGCGGCCGCTCCCTCCCTCCCCGCGCCTGCCGCGTCGGCGGAGCGAGTATGGCATACCAGCGAGGGAAAAAGCCACGCAGGGGGGATGCCCGGCCCTGCTCACCCGAGCGGCCTCGCGGCCGGCGCGGGCGACGGAGCCGATCCCTGCGATGCAGCAAGGTTGCGGGTTCATCTCAGGAGTTCCCATGGATCGCGCTGACAGGCTAGCGGTGCACCCGCGTCGCGGAGGCGTCCGCCTTCTGACGCTCCTTCTTCTTGCCGTGCTGGCTGGGCTGAGCGGCGGCATGCCGGCGGCGGCGAGCAGCCACGAAGGCAAGCTCCGCCTCGAGGTGCGGAGGTTCCAGCTCGACAACGGCCTGGAGGGACTGGTGCTGGAGGATCACAGCGCGCCCCTCGTGGCCGTGCAGCTCTGGTACCGGGCGGGCTCACGCAACGAGCGACCGGGGATGACCGGCATCTCCCACTTCCTCGAGCACATGATGTTCAAGGGCACCACGACCACCGCCGCCAACGAGTTCTCGCGCCTCGTGCAGCGCTTGGGCGGCACGGAGAACGCCTTCACGAGCAATGACATGACGGTCTACTTCAGCACCGTGCCGGCGGACAAGCTCGAGGTGGTGCTGCGCCACGAGGCCGACCGGATGCTGAATCTCACCCTGCCGGCGAAGGAGATCGTCCCCGAACGCAAGGTGGTGATGGAGGAGCGCCGGCTGGGGGAGAATACCCCGCAGCGGCGGCTCTTTGAGGAGCTGGAAGCCGTCGCCTTCAAGGTGCATCCCTACCGCTGGCCGGTGGTGGGCTGGATGGAGGACCTCGAGAACATCAGCCGCGACGAGCTGCTGCGCTACTACCGCACCTACTATCGGCCGGACAATGCACGCCTCGTGGTCGTCGGGGATACGACGCTGGAGACGGTGCGCGGCCTGGCCCAGCGCCATTTTGGGAGCATCTCCGGGAAAGGGTCCGACCGTCCCGCCAGCCCCGCCGCCGCGAGGGGACGGGAGCCCGAGCAGCTTGGCGAGCGCCGCCTCGAGGTCAACCTCCAGGCCAGCCTCCCCGTCGTGGCGATGGCTTACCAAGCGCCGCCGGCGAACCATCCCGACAGCGTCGCGCTCGACCTCCTGGCCGCGGTCCTGGGGAGTGGCGAGTCATCGCGCCTGCACCGCGGCCTCGTCTATGAGCAGCAGGTGGCGACGAGCGCCGACGCCGATGCCGATCTGAAGCTCGACGCCGGGCTGTTCACGATCTCCGCCAGTGTTCAGGCCGGGCACAGCGCCGCCGAGGTCGAACGTCGCATCGAGGCGGAGATCACCCGGCTGCAGGAGGAGCTCGTGAGCGAGCGGGAGATCCAGAAGGCGAAGAACAACGTCATGAGCAGCTTCATCTTCCGGCAGCAGGGCGTCATGAGCCAGGCGATGACGATCGGCTTCTTCACCTTCTACCGCCCCCTGGAGCAGCTCAACACCTACCTTGACATGGTGCAGGCAGTGCAGCCCGAGGCCCTGCGCGAGGTGGCCCGGCGCATCTTGCAGAAGCGCTTCCGGACGGTGGCCGTCCTCGTGCCGAAGGCTGACGAGGCAAACCAGGGCACGCAGGCCGCGCCCAAGCCGGCGGCGCCTTCCCATCCCTAAGCACAGCCATCCCCTCGTCCGCCTATGCCGCGGCATCGCGCCGCGGGCGACCCCAGCCCATGCACCGTGCGAGGGCCCGGCGAGGGCCGCGTCTCGTCCCCCGTGGCCGCCGGCGCGCCCGCTGCCGGCGCCTTGACATTTCGCTGCGGATGGGTGAAAACAGGGGCGCTCGTTACGGCTGTCGAGGCGGCTCGGGGGCTGCGTGAGACTGGAGAAGGACGCAACCCGCCACGCTGTGGCGCGAGAGCTGGAGCTCCTTCGTGGGCTCTCCAACGTATCGGCGTCTCCATGCCACTCAGGAGGAGGAATTGCTATGAAGGCACAGCGCGCGTTCTGTGGGCTCACGGTCCTGCTCATCGTCTGCGGTCTCGCAGTCTTTGCCGGCGGCGCCGCGCGGGCGGCGGAGGATGTGGTGATCGGCGTTCCCCTGCCGGCCTCCGGCCTCATGTCCTACTTCGGCAAGCAGCAGCTCGTCGCCACCGAGATGGCGGTGGAGGACATCAACAAGGCGGGGGGCATTAAGGGACGCAAGGTGCGCATGATCTTCTACGACACCGCCAGCAAGCCCGAGGAGGCCATCAACACCGTCCGCAAGCTCATCGATTCTGACAAGGTGCTGGCCATCGCGGGACCGCTGCTGAGCAGCGAGACGCGGGTGGCCTTCCCGGTGGCGAACCGCGCCGGCGTGCCGATCGTGGCGTCGGCCTCCTCGGCGCCGGGGATCGGCGCCGCCAACCGCCCCTGGGCCTTCCGCAACACCGTCCTGGAGGCCGACACCGCCCGCCCCGCCCTCGAGTACTGGGTGAAGGGGAATAAGATCAAGCGAGCCGCGATCATCGTCGACAACAAGGACTTCGTGAGCAAATCGTACGGCGCGCAAGTTATTCCCGATCTCTTTAAGGAGTTCGGGGTCCAAATCGCCGATACCGTGAGCTTCCAATCGGGCGACGTCGACTTCTCCGCCCAGGTGACGAAGGTCAAGCAGGCGACGCCGGATGGCATCGTGATGGCCGCCCTGCACAACGAAGCCGCGGCAATCGCGCGGGAGCTACGCCGGCAGGGAGTGACGCAGCCGCTTTATGGCGGCGGGCCGCTCGCTGGCGAGTACTTCATCGAGCGCGGCGGCGCCGCCGTGGAGGGGACGATCATCGGCAGCGGTTTCTGGGTCGATAACCCCGAGCCCAAGATCGCCGCCTGGGTGAAGCGCTACAAGGAGCGCGATCCCCTGCGCGGCGCCCCGCACCAGGTCGCCGTGTACCAATACGAGACCATGATGATCTACAAGCACTGCATCGAATCGCCCGGCGTCACGCTCGATCCCAAGGATATCAAGAAGGACCGGGAAAAGATTCGCGAGTGCTGGGCTGGGCTGAAAAATTTCCCCGTTCTGAGCGGCGCGATGAGCATCAATAAGGATGGCGACGGCGAGCGCAAGTCGCTCATCCTGCAGGTGAAGAACGGCAAGTTCGCGTTGCTGAACTGAGGAGACCCCGTCCGCGCGCGCTCGCCACGGCGCGCCTGCTGCGGCGTCAGGAAGCGACGCAGCGCGCCGCCACGCTGGCGAGGCCGGCGGGGCAGACGAGGAGGAACGCCGATCACGCCCGCCGCCTCCGTGGCGGCTCCAGCTCCCGAGCTGAACCGCATCGGCAGGATGTTGCGGCTCGAGGGGGGGACTGTGCCCACCTCGAGCAGAAGCGCCCATCTCCACCCGGCGCATTCGGGCAGGCGGCCGCGAGGAGAGGGAGGAGGCGCGATCGTCCGCTCCAGCCGAGCCTCTGGATACTGGGAGGAACGAAACGATGCGAGGAGTCCTCATCCGCGAGTTCGGGCCGATCGAGTCGCACAAGCTGGAAGACGTGCCCGCGCCGGTTCCAGGTGACGACGAGGTGCTCATCAACGTGCACGCCATCGGCGTCAATTTCCCCGATACCCTGATGCTGCAGGGGCTCTACCAGAAGAAGCCGGCGCGCCCCTTCGTGCCCGGGCGCGACATCGCCGGCGTGGTCGCCGCCGTCGGCAAGAAGGTGACGCGCTGCAAGGTCGGCGAGCGGGTGGTGGCCCTCGTCTGGTGGGGCGGCTATGCCGAGCAGACCGTGGCGCCACAGTCCAGGGTCTTCCACATGCCCCAGGGATTGGACTACGTGACCGCCGCCGGCATGTTCACCGTCTTCAACACCGCCTACGTCTCCCTCGTCGTCCGCGGCCTGTACCAGCCCGGCGAGACCGTCCTGGTGAACGGCGCCGGCGGCGGCGTCGGCTCCTCCTGCGTGCAGGTCGCCAAGGCCAAGGGAGCCACCGTGATCGCCGGCGACATCACCGAGGCGAAGCGGCAGCTCGCCAAGGAGAACGGCGCCGATTCCACCATCGACCTCTCCGTCGGCGACCTGAACGAGAACCTCCGCCAGCAGGTCTTCGCGCTGACCAACGGGCGCGGCGTGGATATCGTCCTCGATCCCGTCGGCGGCGACGTCTTCGACGCCTCGCTCCGCGTCCTCGCCTTCGCCGGGCGCATCGTCACCATCGGCTACACCTCGGGTCGCCTGCCGGTGGTGAAGGCCAACTACCTCAACGTCAAAAACCTCTCCGCCGTCGGCGTGGCCCTCGACCTGCACTTCGATCACGCCCCCCAGACCATGGAGAAAGTTGTCGCCGACCTCTTCGATATGTACGTGAAGGGGAAAATCCGCCCGAAAATCACCGCCACCTACCCCCTCGCCGAATTTCAGAAGCCGCTCACGCTTCTGCACCAGGGCAAGGCGATGGGCAAGATGGTGCTGACGGTGCGCTAACGCCTGCGCCAGCGCCAGGCATGCTGATTGAGGACGGGGGAGCACGCTGGGCTTCCCCGTTGCGCCTCGTCGTCTGGCGCAAGGCTTGCGGTGCTGCGTGTCGCGCGCCCGCTGCGCTGATCCCCGCGCCGAGGGTCCGGCGTCGATGTCGGTGACCGCGGCGCGGCTTGGCGGCGAGTTTCTCGCGTGGATGGATGCCTCTCGGAGCCTACCCGCTCCTGCGATCAGCCTTGGGTCTGCCTCGCTTCCCGACGCTGCGATGGCGTCGCCTGCCGTGTGCATCAAGCTCAGTCCCAGGGCGCGAATGTCTCCTCGCAGGGCGTGAGGCATCTCCTGGGGAGCCGGAGCATACACCGCAGAAAAAAGCATCCCTCCTGGCGATCGGGCGAAGGTGGCGGAACTGGTAGACGCGCTGGACTTAGGATCCAGTGGGGTAACCCATGGGGGTTCAACTCCCCCCCTTCGCACCACCTGGGTTTCAAGGGGAGTCCGTATCGGGAGGCTCAGCCCTGCCCCGTACCGCGAGGTGTCCGGACATTCAATAAGTTCTGTGGCGGCTGCCATGCGGGAAGAAGACCTGCGTGGACAGCGCGGAGACAGTAAGCCCCCTGAGAGGCTTTCCATGGCCCGTCGCTGGCCGTTCCCTTCCTGTACGTTGGCCGCGGAACGTTCCAGGGGCGCCGTCGTGGGGGCGACGCACCGGCGGAGGGGGTGGCGCGGGAAGCGCCTGCCGGCGCGTCCGGTCAGGATGGGCGGAGTGACCCTGGCCTTGTCGATACCTGGGGATGAGACCTTGCAGCGGAATTGGATTCGTGCCATGCTCAGGCACCTCCTTCCGGAAGCCGCGGGGTTAGCTCCTTTGTGCTCCCGTCACGCATTGTTCTGCAATGGGTTAGTCAAAATGGTGAGGCTTTCGGGGGCAGGAATCGCGGCATCAACGTCTGGTCAAGAAGCGATCTGCGTTGCTCCCTCCTGACGAGGTTCGAGGATGTTGTCGGATGAGTGCGGATTGGGAAAAGGTATCCATGGAAGTCGGATGTAGTTCATCTTTTTAGGTAGGAGGGAAACAGCGGATTAAGGGCGAGGGTTTCGATCATTGAGGAAGCCCTGATTTTCAGCCGCTGGCAGTGGTCCTATTCACGACAAGACGCCGGGTTCTCAACCGGCAAGACCATAGTTAACTCCGCAGATGACGCAGATTTCACAGATGAATCTGCGGAATCGGCGCAATCTGCGGATTCATCCCTTGGAGAGAACCGCGGCGCGTGGGAGGTCGAAGTAGCGGAAAAGCGGCTGACACTGCAACAGAAGGAAACGGCTGCCGCTGGGTTCCGCTTCAGCGCCGGAAGATGGCGAGGGGGGGAGTGAAGGTGAGGAAGTTTGTTGTCTCTGTGCTCTTGGTAACGCCCATCACGTTCGTCCTGCTCGCCTCTTTCACCTCCTTGACAGCCTGCGCGCAACAGAAAGTGCCTCTCACCTACGGGTTTTCCAGTGATGTTGGGCGGCAGACGATCCACTATGCCTTGAGTAGGGGTTTGGTGCGTTCAGATGCCGTCGAGGTGAAACTTTTCCCGCAGTCGATTGACGCCTTGGTGGTGGCCCTGGGCACCAAGCGCTATGAGGTTTTGGAGACCTCGTCCTTCGGATTTTTGGCGGCTCGATCCCGGGGTGTGAACCTTGTTATTATCGGCAAGGGGTATCGGACGATAGACGGGCAGTATATCCTCGTCAGTAAGGACTCGCCCTTGCAGGGGCCGCAAGAACTGCGGGGGAAACGTGTCGCCATCACCGCGCTCGGTTCGACTTCCGTGGGGCTGCTCCGCCTGGTGTTGAAGCACAAGTATCAGTTGAATGTCGATAATGTCCGCTGGCAGGAAATCCCGATGTCGAACATCAGTACGGTGATAAACCGTGGTCAAGCCGAGGCCGGCTATACCTTCCAGACGGCGTCCTACCGAAGTTTGAAAACGGGCTTGTTTAAGGTCTTGATCAACGTTTCAAAAGAGTTTGAGGAGCTGTTCAAGATCGAATACATTCCATCGGTTTTTGTGACGTACCGCGACGTCGTTGAAAAATCACCGGCTGCGATCCGCGAGTTTCAGCGCCTCCTCGCTGCCTCGATTGAGTATGGCCGCGCGCACGCGAACGAGGTCATCCCGCAGATCGTGAAAGAGCGCGGCTTGGACCCGGAGATGCTGCAGAAATGGATCGACTGGAATGTTGGTGGAGGGCGCTTGAGCGACGCGGATATCGCCGCGTACCAACGCCAGTGGAAGCTGGCGCAGGACTCCGGCATCCTCCCCGCCCAGGAAGTTACCGCTGACATGTTCTGGAAGGGATTCTGGGAGTAGGTGGAGTGGTTGAATTGGGAGCGACGTGTGCAGCCCGCCGCGTGGTGTGGTTCATCGCGTCGTGGTGTCGTATCACTGCAGATCGCCCCTGTGCGAATGCACGGGGAGGGGGGAAGACGATGGTCAGGAGAGATCGTTGCATGAGATGGGTTGCCGCCTTCGCGATAGGCCTCCTTGCCTTGGGCGCCGTCGTCAAAGTCTCCGTCGCTCAGGCCCCGCCGGTCCCGCCCCTGGTGAAGCCGGGGTTCACGACGAAGATTGCCGAGAACGTCTACGTCATCCCGGATCACGATGTGCGTCTCGTACCCAACATCGGCATCCTGGTTGGTCAGAACGGCATTCTCGTGGTCGATACCGGCATGGGACCGAAGAATGCTGAAACGGTTCTCGGTGAAGTGCGTAAGATCAGCAACAAGCCGATCCTCTACCTCGCCATCACGCACATGCACCCTGAACACGGCATGGGAGCGCAAAGCTTCCCAAGCGAGACCAAGGTAATTTACGCCGAAGCCCAAAAAAAAGAGCTCGCGGACAAAGCTGAGCGCTTCATCAAGTTCTTCAGTGGGTTCAGTCCACAAATTGCGGAGCTGTTGAAGCCGGTGCGCATCGTGCAGCCCACGGAAACTTTCCAGAGCGAGGCTCGCCTCAACCTCGGTGGTTTCCCGGTGCAGCTCCTGCATTTCGGGGCCTCGCATACACGGGGCGACACGCTGATTTACCTCCCTGAACAGGGCATCATTTTTGCCGGCGATGTGGTCGTGAACGGCTGGTTCCCCATCATGCCTGACAACGATTCAAGCGGCAAGAACTGGATCGCCACCCTCGAAAAGCTCAAGGGGATGAAGCTGAAAACGGTGGTGCCCGGACATGGTCCCGTGGGTCAACCAACGATGATTGATCCGCTGCAGACCTACCTGACGACGCTGCGCAGCGAAGTCACCACTCTGCAAAAGCAAGGGAAATCGCAGGAGGAGGTGGTGAGCGCTTTGACGCCGGTGTTCAAGGAGCGGTACGGCACCTGGAAGGATAATCAGTGGCTGAAGAACGCCATTGGGCGGTTCTACGCGGAAGCCACGATGTGATTGGCACGGCGGTCTCGTTCGCGGCATCGGCGGGCCGGTGCCGCGAACGGTCACGCGGTCGCCGACTCCACCGTGGGTATGGCGAAGGCAGTGCTTGCGAGTTCGGCGAGGGGGATGGGCCGGCGGCCTAAACTCGTGGAGAAGAGCTCCATCTCTCTGCTCAAACTGGCGAGGTCGAGCTTCGCGACCCATCTGTGAGCCAGGCGGTCGTAGCATTCCTCGGCGAGGTCGCGCTGCAGGTGCCATCCTTCCATGAGGTAGGCCACGCTGGCTGGCCTGTCTGTCCGCATGGCTTGCACGCAGGCCGTGTACCCATGGATGAGCCGTTGCACGACCTCGGGGTGATCCCTGATGAACCGCTCCGTTGTCACCAGCGCATGGCTTGCCCGGCCGAAGAATGCCTGACTCAAATCCGCGACGACTCGAAAGCCGGCGCGCAGCAGGGCGAAACATTCGGGCGGACTCGACACCAGGCCTCTACATTGCCCAGTCGTGAAGGAGGTAAGGCGTTCCTCCGGGGTATAGGCGCGCTGGTGGGCGGGGAAGGCGACGTCCAGTCCCGGCCTCAGTCCGTGCTGGCGCAAGAGGAACGCCGCATGCCACTCCGGCATGGCGCCCCTGGCAGGCGTCATGAGCGCGGCGCCGCGCAAATCCTCGAGCCGCCCCACCTCTGCCGGCGCCACGATGAGATGGAGTGGATTTTCAACTACCTGCACGATGATCTTCAAGCCGCGTTCGCCAGCGAAGGCTTTCTCGAAGACCCCCTCGGTTGAACCTCCGAAGTCCGCCTCGCCCGAGAGGACTGCTTCCACATTCTGGATGTCCGCGCGCACCATGACCTCGGCTGCCACACCCTGGGCGGCGAAGAAGCCTTGTTCCACCGCCATCCAGAGGGGCGCGATGTTGAGAGAATGAGCCATCAGCGCCAGGCGCACGGAATGCGATTCTCCTGCGCGCGCCACCTCGCACCTCCTGTGAAGCCGCATCTGATCGAAACCCGCACTGACGTCGGTTCGCAGCTCAACAAGGGTGGCAGCCGGGGCTTCCAGCTCGCGCGGGGAGAGCCGCGCATGGCGTGACGCCGCCGCGAGCGCCTTCCCTCGGAAGACCCTCGGAGCATCTCCTCATGCAGCCGCGGAACCTCCCACGGTTCTTCACCCTTTCTACCGTGGCCTCCCCGTCGCTCACCCCTTCGCGCCACCCATTCGAGGCTGAATCAGCGCGGAGTCGGGAGATGCCTCGTGAGACCGGCGCACTCCGAGATGCAAGGCAAGCTCGGGCCGGAGGCGCGCCACTGTCGGGTCCAGCCCCTGGAGCCGCCTCCCGACAGCTCCCCTGGCAGGTAAACGAGAAGCCGCCGACACGTTGTCGGCGGCTTCTGGCAGCACAGTCACCCCATGCCCCCCGCGGGCTGACGGCAGGCTCTGCCGCGGTATGTGCGTCTGCGGCCAGGCGCCTTGCTTTGGGGGTCGGTAGTGTGGCTCCCTAGCAGCAGAAATGGACGCACTGGTTCTTGCCGCGATTGTGCTTCTTGATGGCGGCGTCGATCGTCTTGTTCACCAGGTTCCGGTCCAGACCGACCGCGAAGTTCTTCCCGGCAGGGGACGCGGCGGTATCCTTGAACATCGCCACCAGAACGTCTTCAACCACCGCATCCTTACCGCCATTGGCGCGGTAGGCCTTTTGGGGGTCAAGCTTCTTGGCCGGCTCATCCACCTTCTGCAGCAGGAGCTGGCCGATCGCTTTCTCCAACGCCTTGACCTCCTGCTCCTTCTGGGCAAAGGCGTTGCGAACCAATCCAAGCGAGCCCAGGGTGGCAACCCCACCGACTGCCGCCGTCTTCTTGAAAAACTCCCGACGGGTATTGCTTTCCATGAATGCGCACTCCTTCTCGGCCTCTCGGCCTATAACCCACCATTTTTCCCACTCGCTCCCCGCGCCGCACGTCCATGTCATCTGTCGTGCGATCGAGGAGCTGCGGGACGCCAACGGGAACCGCTGCTTCCCGCTGCTCTAGTTATTGCACGAGCCCGAGATGCCGAAGTTCTTGCCGGGGAAGCGCTTCGCAAGCACCCTGTCCTTGGCTTTCTTGATGAGATCGGGAAGCGCAGTCACGTCGGGCATCTTGCCGCCAAGCTCCTTATCGAGGTCCGCGAGGACCTCTTCCGTGGCCCCTGCCTTGGTGCCGCCAAGCCCCTGGTAGATGGTGACGAGGCTCACCTTCTTCTTGCCGCGCAGACCTTCCAAAACGCCGCGTCCAACCGCCTGGCGCAGAATCTCCTCGATGCTCTCGGCGGCCAGGGCCTTCGAGACCACCGCGGCACTTCCCAAACCGAGCGCTCCTCCGACCACGGCCGCCGACTTCATGAATTTCCGCCGAGTGCTCTTCAGGTCATCACCCATTGTCGACACTCCTACCAAGCCAGGCATGCCTGGCAACCCTTCGCAGGCTCGACCCGCTCTCCCTAGGTCAGCCTCTTGAACTTCTGCATGAATTTCTCTTTCTAGCACAGTGGCAAAAGGTTCGTCAAGCAGAATATCGCCCCTTGCTCGTCTTCTTCGTCCTGGCTCTTTTCTACTCCCGCGTCGACTCCCCCCTCCAGGCCGCAACGCTCCGGCCGCGCTGAGGGGGAGCCCCTTTCCCCCCGCCGCCTTGGGCGGAGCAGGAAATGAAGCACGCAAGCGAGAACCCGTGCTCGACGCTACCCTTAGTTGTTACATGCATTCGAGATGGACCAGTTCTTGCCGGGGAAACGCTTGGCAAGCACCTTGTCCTTGGCCTTCTTGATGATGTCGGGAAGCGCATTCACGTCAGGCATCTTGCCGCCAAGCTCCTTGTCGAGATCCACGAGGACCTCTTCCGTGGCCCCTCCCTTGCCACCGCCAAGCCCCTGGTAGATGGTGACGAGGCTCACCTTCTTCTTGCCGCGCAAACCTTCCAGCACGCCGCGTCCAATCGTCTGGCGCAGAATTTCCTCGAGGTTCTCGGCGGCCAGCGCCTTCGAGACCACCGCGGCACTCCCCAGACCGAGCGCTCCTCCGACCACGGCCGCCGACTTCATGAATTTCCGCCGAGTGCTTCTCAGGCCCTCGCTCATCGCCGCAACCCCTCCCTAATCAATGGCATGCCCTTTAATGGCCTACCCCTTCTTCCGCACGCGCCATACGGCGCAGGATCAACCGGTCGCGCTTACGCCTACAGCCGTTCCTATCACCCGGCAAGGTAATAGTCAAGTGGAATTATTGCTCTCCCCGCGCTTTCCTTCGCTTGCTCGGTCCTTCCGCCGGCCTCGTCTCGCTGCTCCCGCGGGAGGGGCTGGCGCCGTTCTGGGGGAGCGCTTGACGACAGCGGTTTCCTTCGTCGGGGAAAGGTGCACCAATAGCACCACCACTGCGGTCCAGGCGAGGAGGCGAAAGTTGCTGCCCTGCGGGACCTGGACGAAGATGCCGGCCCGTCCCTGCAGTGCCTCCACACCGACCGTGATCAGCCCCATCCCGCGCACCAGGTGCAGGAGAACCGGCGCCTTGAGCTTCCTGCTCACCAGTTCGTGGCCGGCCGCCATGCCGTGCAACACCATCTTCACCTCACCATCCTCGTACAGTGAAGCGGTGGCGATGCCCCGCTTCGAGACCTCGACCTGCTTAGCGAGGTCATCAACCACACGGTAGGTCAGTCCCATGGCGCCCTTCCCATGCTCCCTTGGGGGGGTGTTGCGCGGCGTCAACCGTGCCGGCGCCCCATCAGGCGCCGGCGCCCCGCCCTTGCCGTCAACGCGCCTGCGGCGGCTGCCTCTCCCAGCGCACCGCAGGACTTCCTGCGTGACGCTCTTCTAACACAAGCGAGGTTCGCAGCAAAGCGCTGGCAGCCGGGCCGCCTTGCTCTGTCAAGAACGACGGCGCCCTTAGGTGCTTCGCGGGCGGAGGGAAGGGATACGGGGCGTGCCGAGATGAAAGGTCTGGCGCTGTCGTCGGGGCGCCCGGCGCTCCCTCGCCCTGCGCCGATGGCTTCGGGGGGAGGTTGCGCCGCGCGTGGCCGTGAAAGAAGCCTTGACCGTCACGGGGAGAGCCGCAATAATAGGCACTTCCAGGCACGCCTCGGTTGCCGGCGGGGGGCGCGTGGCTCGGTGGAGCGCCGAGCGCCGAGGTTTGTCACGGCAGCGCGCCGGCGGCGAGGCACGCGGCGCCGCGGGCAGCGGCGGTCTCACTGCGCGCGGCGCGCGCCAGAGTGGGGATGACGCGTCATGAGGCAGGAAATCACCCTCACCGTGCCTTCCTCGACGGAGTTTCTCCACGTTGTGGGGGCGGTGATGTCGGAGATGGCGGCCCTGGCTGGGTTCGACGACCGGCAGCGGCGTCGCATCGAGTTGGCGGTCGATGAAGCGTGCTCCAATGTCCTTCTCTGCGCCTACCAGCAGGAGAGCGAGCAAAGCTACCGAATCGGCTGTGTGAAGGAGGCAAGCGAGCTGCGCATCACGATTACAGACTGGGGGCAGGACTACGCCTTTCCCGCCGCCGGGGAGCTCAGCCTGCCGGCGAAGCTCCCGGACCCCTCGAGCGCGAACATTGGTCTCTACCTCATCTACCAGATCATGGATGAGGTGACCTTCGTCAGCCAGACGCAGCAGCACGTGTTGAGCATGAGAAAACTCCTCCACCCGAGCGACGCGAGGCCGTAATGTCAATGGAGATCACCAACCGATTCGAGAACGACGTGCTCGTTCTCGGCCTTGACGGTCGTTTCGACGCGCATGCCGCACCGCAGGTCGAGGAGACCTTTACGACGCTCTTCAGCCAGGGCGCCACGAAGGTGGTCGTCGATTTCAGCGCTGTGGGCTATCTCAGCAGCGCCGGCTTGCGCGTCCTGTTGGTGATGATCCGCAAGCTGAAGAGTGCGCAGGGCGCAATTGTCCTGGCGGGGTTGCAGCCGCACGTGAAAGAGGTCTTCGATATCTCTGGGTTCACCGACTTGTTCACGATCGAGGGCAGCGTGCAGGAGGCGCTCGCGGCGATCTGATCTCACGTGGATGCGGCGGAGGTGGCTCTGGCGGCCTCCTGAGAGATCATGCTCACGGAGACGTTGCGGTGACGAAGGAAGCCACGCTGCAGTTGCCGGCCGACACTGCGTACCTCAAGATGATTGGCGAGTTCGTCTCGCGCATGGCAAAGATCAGCGGCTTCGACGACCTCGACTGCAAGCGCATCGAGGTGGCCGTCGATGAGGCCTGCACCAACGTCATTGAGCACACCCAGCGCGGCGCCTCGCATGACGCCTTCTCAATCTGCTGCCGGGCCGTGGCGAGCGGCATCGAGATCACCATCAGCGATCGCGGCGCGCCCTTTGATTTCGACTCCGTTGCCGTGCCCGATGTCTCCGCCGGGGCGGAGGATCGCCCCATTGGCGGGCTCGGCATCTTTCTGATGAAAAAATTCATGGATTTCGTGAAGTACACGCCCGGCGCCGACGGCATGCGGCACCTGACGATGAGCAAGAACAGGCCCGCGGGCTGACGCTGCCGCGGCGCCAGCCCGCCGCGGAAGCTCGGGTCACCTCTCCTGCTGGACGATCTTGCGCTCGGCGTCACGGCGCCTCGCGCGTTGGCCACCCTACCTCCCGCCTGGGCGCTCCGCCTGCCAGGGAGCGACCCAGGATGTGTTCCACGGCCAGGACAGATTCATGCCCCTGATGAGTTCTCGCTTCGCTCTCCTGGTGGCGCTTGCACTGCTGATGCTGGCGGGGTGCGCGCAACTCCCGACGACGAAAATCTCCCAGATTCCCGATAAACCAATCTTCGGCCGTTCGCAGGGCGCTTCGAAGGGAATCCAGTTTCCGCCCGTGGGCGAGAAACGGCTTGAGATCACCATCAAGGATGGCAAGCTCACCGGTAATCTCGTGAATGCGCCCGCGGGCGAGGTCCTCAGCCTTATCCAGCAGCAGCTTCCGGTGCAGTTTGTGCACCGCAGCAAGCTCTACGCCCGCATCACCGCCCGCCTCAAGGAGGTGCCCTTCGAAGAGGCCTTCGAGCTGCTGATGAAAGCCGGCGGCTACAAGGCTGAGAAAAGTGGCGAGGTCTACCTCATCACGCAAGCCCCTCCTGAAGAAGGCTCGTCGCCGGCGAAGACCCTGGCCGTCCAGGAGGTGTACCTGCAGTATGTGGACGCGACCAGCGTCCTCGAGCACCTGCGCGCCGCCTACCAGAACATCACCGACCCCCAGTACGGGTTTGGACTCCTTCCCGGCAACAGTGGCATCTATGTGATCGGCCCGCCGGCCCAACTGCAGGAAGTTCTCGATATCATCGCCCGCATGGATCGCGAGCTGCCGCAGGTGCTCATCGAGGCGATGGTCATTGAAATGAAACGCACCGATTTCCAGGAGGTGAGTCAAACCCTGTCGGAGTTTCCGGCGCACCTGCTGTCGGAAATCCCCGAAGAGCTGACCGGCCGCTTCGATCCGGGAAGCTTGGAAGCGCCGGCGCTGCGGTTTCGTTTCCGAGTCACGGACCGGAGTCGCGATCGGTTCTTCCTGGAGATCTTCGCCCTGGTCCAGAAAGAACGGGCACGCATTGTCAGCCGTCCGTACATCGCTTCGCGCAGCGGCGAAGCGGCTGAGATTCGAGCCGAGCAAATCCAGAACATCCGCTCGGAATCACTGCAGTCGGGTGAAAGGCTCTCGTCGCTTGAGGAGCTGCGCGCCGGCACCACCATGCTCATCACCCCGACGGTGAACCCGGATCGCACCATCAGCATGCGGATGGAGCTGGGGCAGAGCGAGTTCATCGCCGGCGCCGAGGCGGAGTCGACCCGTACGTCCAACTCCGCGAAGTTCAGAGTGAACGTCCATGACGGCGAGACCATCGTGACGGGGGGGTTGATCAAACGGCGCAGGATAAGGAACCAGGCCTACATTCCTTTCCTCGGGCGCATCCCGGTCTTGAAGTACATCTTCGGGAGCTTCGTCAGCAATGTTGAAGAGTCTGAGATTGTCTTCATCTTGACGCCGCATATTCTCCCCATTGACTATGAAGAGTTCCGCGACAGGAAGCTTCCCTTCCAGGGCGAACCACCCTAAGTGTCAGGTCTCACAAGTTCGCTCACACAGGTGCGGCGTCGCACCCTGCATTGGCAGGGGGCTTGGGGGGGGGCCATGCTCTCCCACACCCCTCCCTCACCCGTTCCCTCTCCCATTGGGAGAGGGGCCAGGGGTGAGGGGTGCGCGAAGGGACAAGGGCCCGTCGCAGAATTGCGTGATGGAACTTAGGGGACACGACGGGAAGGTCGTCTTCTCGAAAACACCGTGGAAGTTTCGGGCCAAGCAGGGCTCGGGAGGCGCCCGCGCGTGGGCGATCCGACGGTGGCGCGCCGGCGGGTGAGAGGCCGCGGCAGCGCTCCGAGGTCAACAAAGGGCAAGAAGCTCATTGACGCGAACCAGCGGGGGAATTATCGTTAAGCATATTTCGCGCCGCCGGCGGCGTGTCAGCCGCATGGCGGGGATGAGATGAAGCAGTGGGGGCGGCAGAGGGGGCGCGTCGTTCGCCTCCTGGCGCGATGCCCCCGGGGCGAGGTTGCACGGTGGCGAGCTTGATCCAAAGAGCAGGGGCTCCGGGACCGGCCGACGCACTCCTCAAGCCGGCGTCTTCAAACGGCGACGAGGGGCGGTGCGAGCCGGCGCCGGCGATCCGGCGGGCAACCATCGCGGACATCCCGCAAGTGCACGCCCTCATCGCACTCAATGCCAAGACCGGCGCCGTCCTGCCGCGCACCTTGGAAAACCTCTACACCACCGTGCGCGAGTTCCAGGTCTGCGTTGACGCTGACACCGTCATTGGCATGTGCGCGCTCCATGTCAGCAACAGCACGCTCGCCGAGATCCGCTCCCTCTGCGTCGATGACCGCTACGAGGGGCGGGGAATCGGCTCCGCACTCACCCAGGCGAGCATCAACGAGGCGCGTCGCCTGGGTCTCGGCACCGTCTTCGCCCTGACCTACCGCGTGAAGTTCTTTCAACGACTCGGCTTCACCGTCGTGGAGAAGAGCACCCTGCCCCAGAAGATCTGGACGGACTGCGTGCACTGTCACAAGTTCCCAACCTGCGACGAGACGGCACTGATCCTGCGACTTCAGGAGACCCCGGATCAGGAAGGGGCCGCCTCGCCACCTCTGCTGCGGGTGCTGCGCTGAACCTTTCGGGCGCGGACCATCGGCGCGCCGCCTTCTGCCCCACCGCGTGACGTGCTACACTTTTCATCATTGGAGCGTGCTTCCGGGCTACCCTGGGGGTTGGCGCGCGCGCCGCGAGGCGCACCGGCCTCGCGCCGCTCGCTCGCGCCCAGCCGGGAGAAGCGTTGGCGACCTTGCCGCTCCGGACCCGTAGCAGGGCAGCCGCCGCACGGGGTATGAGAAAGGATGCGCGCATGCGACCGCGTCTCGCCAGTCCCGCCCGCTGGACCGACTTCTCTTACACCCAGGCGCGCATCGACCTGACCACGCAGGAGGTGCGGATCGAGGAAAAGCCCTGCGCCGACCTCGAAGACTTCCTGGGCGGCATCGGGCGCTCCCTGAAAATCCTCGGCGGCGTGCGGGTGCGTGATCCCTTCGATCCCGCCAGCCCGCTCATCATGAACCTCGGCGTCCTGACGGGAACGAACGCCATGACGGGGCTGCGCGTCTTCTTCAGCGCTTACAGCCCGTTGAAAGTCTCCAACCGGGGGCTGCCTGCCGTGACGTGGTCCACGGCGAGCGGCAAGTTCGGCGCCAAGCTGCACTGGCTCGGCCTCGATGAGGCGATCTTCGTCGGGCGGGCGGAGCGGCCGCTCACCCTGGTCTTCTCGGCGGCCCGCGACGGCGGCGTGACGGTGCGTTTCGAGGACGCCGCCGGCCTGCGCGGCATGACGACGCACGACAAGATCATGATGCTCTTGGACCGCTACCCGCGGGCGCACTTCGCGGCGCTCGGCCCCGCCGGGGAGAACTGGAGCGGCAGCCGCTTCGCCGCCATCGCCGTGAGCACCGAGAACCAGCTCCGCTCGCGCGATGACAAACCGCGCTTCGCCGGCCGGGGCGGCATGGGCAACCTCCTCGGCTCGAAGAACGTGCTGGCCATGGTCGCCGACGTTGAGGACCGACAGGAGGGGCGTCCCAGCGCCAGGCTGGCGGCGATCAACAAGGAAATCGCGCGGGGCAACGGCTCGCGCAAGTATCGCGACGCGGACAAGGGCGGCGGCATCGGCGGCACGATGACGAACTACGAGCCGCTCTTCGAGGTGGGGGCGCTGCCGGAGAACAACTTCTGGGCCAGCGGCACGGCGGCGCCGAAGGGTCTCTTCCGCGGCGTCATCGAGCAGCAGTTCGTGATCAAGGACGAGTCGTGCTACAAGTGCGGCATCCTCTGCCACAAGAATGTCTACGAGAAGGCGACGCCTGGGGAATCAAGCGGCCGCTTCCGCGCCAAGTTCGACTACGAGCCGCTCAACCTGTTGGCGACCAACCTCGGCATCCACGATGCCGAGTCAGCCTGCCGGCTCGTGGCCCGCTGCGACCTCCTGGGGTTCGATGCGATCAGCCTCGGCGTCACCCTCGGCTACGTCATGGAGTACAACCGCCGCCACCCCGAGGCGCCGATCGCCGGCGGCGTGGGCTTCGGCGATGCCGAGGGGGCGTTGAAGATCATCGAGAAGACCGCCCGCGGCGACATGCCGCAGATCGGCCAGGGGGTGAAACGCCTCTCCGAGGAGCTGGGCGAGACGGCCTATGCCATGCAGGTGAAAGGGCTGGAGCTGCCGGCCTACCTGCCGGAGACCAACCCGGGCTATCCCTTCGCCCTCTCCGGCGGCCACATGACCATGCGCACCTTCCTGCTGGCCGTCCTCGTCGGCGATTTCAGCATCGAGTACTGGCAGGAAGCCATCCTCGGCCCCGGCCTGCAGTACCTGCGCGATGACCTCGTCGGCCTGTGCAAGTTCTGCGGCTTGACGGACCCGCCGGTGGCCGAGGCGCTGACCGAGGTGACCGGCGTGCCGATCAGCGTCGAGGAGATGCGGGCCGCGGTCTACCGCACCTACCTGCGCGGCTTCGCCCTCGAGCGCCGCCAGGGCTACACCTGGGAGGAGTACACCATCCCGGCGCGCTCCTTCACGCCGAACGAGCACCTGAAGCTGCCCCACTTCGTCACGCCGGAGTTTCTCGAGGAGCTGAAGCGCCGCGTCATCGGCAAGCTGGATGCCTCGATGGCGGAGCTGGGAATCAGCGCCTGATGGCGCCGCGCCTCGGTTCGTTCCCTGCAGGGGCGGCATCATTGCCGATCTCAGGTGCTTGTCGTGCGAGGGGCATTGCCCTTCGCGCTCCCTTCCGCGCCAGTGCGCCATGCGCACTCGCGTAAGCTGGGGGTGTGGGGGAGCAGGGGTCCCCCACGAAAAAACCACCCTCACAAGCACTTGCCAGGAAGCAAGTTCGCAAGCGCCTTCCGAGACCCACCGCTACCGCGCCCCGGCGCCCCGCATGATCGCCGACAAGGCGCCGATCACGATGTCCTGGGCGCGGACCTCGTTGGCGTTGTCGCTCGGCTGGCTCTTCAGCCACCAGATGGCCTTCTGCAGGGCGACCCGGGCGCAAAGCTCGCTGCGACACTCGATGAGCTGGCGCTCCACCTTCTCCATCATCGTGCCGTGCTTCTGGATGTACTGCACCGCCAGGTTCGCTTCCAGGTCGGGACCGCGCCCGCCTTGCGCCGCCGCCGGCGGGGCGCCGAGGGCGAGGGCAAGGAGGGCAAGCAACAGCGCCACCAGGGTCATGCGGGGCATCATGGGTCCTTTCAGCTCGGCTCAGCGCTTCAGGGCCGTGAAGGGATCGCCCATCGGCCGAGCGTCCACCTTGATGGTCGGCCCGTCGCCGAAACCGAGGAACTTCGACCATTCGACGTAGTGCTCCTCCAGCTCGATGCCGAGGGCGTCGGCCATGCGCGCCACGTAGTTGAACTGCGCGCACACCGCGGCGATCTCCAGCACCTGCAGGTCGCTGAAGCCGTTTTCGCGCAGGCTCTGCACGTCGGCCTCGGTCATCGACGAGGGAGAGAGGGTCATCTTCTCGACGTAGGCGATCATCGCCAGGTCGGCGGGGTCGGTGAGGACGGACGAGGGGTCGGCGAGGAACTTCTTCACGACGTCGCCGTCCTTGCTCTCGAGGCTGCCACGGAGAAACTCCCCGTGCGTCGTCGTTCAGTAGCGGCAGTTGAGCAGCGCCGAGGTGTAGGACGAGATCATCTCCTCGCGGCGGCGTCCCAGCGAGGAGTTCCCGAAGGTGGTGGCGAAGACGAGGTTTGCCATGGCGTTGAACAGCGGCGGCTTCAGCGACATGCTGCGCATGATGCTTGGCACGTAGCCGCGCGCCGCCACGAACCTGTCGTACACCTCCTTCAGGTCCGGGGCCTGCTCAGGCGTCTGGGTCTTGATGTACATGGGTGCTCCTCCTTCTCCGTGCGGAGGGTGAGCCGAGGGTGCTGCTCGGGAAAGGGACAACGAGCAAGACAGCGGCTGAAGGTCCTCAGTCTACCCCAGCAGTGGGGGAGCGGCAAGCGTGGCGGCCGGCGGGGGCGAAGCGCGGCGCTTGCTTGACAGCCGGCGCGCGGCCCACCTAGATTTGCAGCAGAGCGGCGCCTCGGTGCGGCGAGCGGCCGGCTTCCTGGCTCGGTCGCGCGGTGCGGCGAGGGGGGAGCAGGTTGCAAGAAGGGCGTGGGGCGAGTTCAGCCCGCGCCAGAGGGGAAACCGATGGCGGCCATTGAGGGGATGGCGCGGCGGGCCAAGGCGGCGTCACTGATTCTGGCTTCGGCGCCGACGGGGGCGAAGAACGCGGCCCTGGAGCAGATGGCCAAGGCGATCGAGGGGCGCCGCGGCGACATCCTGGCCGCCAATGCCAGGGATGCGCGGGCGACGGCGGCGCTCGTGGCGGCCGGGAAAATGTCGCAGCCCCTCCTCGACCGCCTGACGTTGAGCGAGGCGAAGGTCCTCGGCATGGCCGAGCAGGTGCGCAGCGTGGCCGCCCTGCCCGACCCCGTGGGCCGCGCGCAGTACGCCATGGAGCTTGATGCCGGCCTCGAGCTCTTCCGCGTCACCTGTCCCATCGGCGTCATCGGCGCCATCTTCGAGTCGCGACCCGATGCCCTGCCGCAGATCGCCTCCCTCTGCCTGAAAGCCGGCAACGCGGTGATCCTGAAAGGGGGCACGGAAGCCCAGCATTCGAACCGTCTGCTTGCCGAGCTGCTGGCCGCGGCGGCGGGCGGCGTGCCCGGCATCCCGACGGAGTCCATCCAGCTCGTCGAGTCGCGCGCCGACGTGCAGGCGATGCTGGCCCTCGATGACTGCATCGACCTCATGGTGCCGCGCGGCGGCAAGGAGTTCGTCCGTTACATCCAGGAGAACACGCGCATCCCGGTGCTGGGGCACGCCGACGGCATCTGCCACGCCTACGTCGATGCCGAGGCCGACCTCGCCATGGCCCTCGACATCGTTTTTGACAGTAAAACGCAGTACCCCGCGGCCTGCAATGCGATCGAGACCCTCCTCGTGCATGCCGCGATCGCGCCGCGCTTCCTGCCGGCGGCGGCGCGGCGCCTGGGCGGCGCCGGAGTCGAGCTGCGCGGCTGCGAGCGCACCGTCGCCCTCGTGCCCTCGTGCACGCCGGCAACCGAGGCGGACTGGCGCAGCGAGTACCTCGACCTCATCCTGGCGGTGCGCGTCGTCGCCTCCGCCGCCGAGGCCATCGACCACATCAACACCTACGGCTCCCGCCACACCGACACGATCGTCACCAGCAACGAGGAGACGGCGCACCAGTTCCTGAAAAACGTCGATTCCTCCAGCGTCATGTGGAACGCCTCGACGCGCTTCGCCGACGGCTTCCGTTACGGCCTCGGCGCCGAGATCGGCATCAGCACGAACAAGACGCACGCCCGCGGCCCTGTCGGCCTCGAGGGTCTGGTCATCACGAAGTACCTGCTCCTTGGCAGCGGCCAGTGCGTGGCCACGTACTCCGGCGCCACCGCCCGCCCCTTCACCCACCGGCCCCTGGCGGGCGAGCCGCGGGGTTTGTGAGACAGCGGCGGCGCGGGGGCGCCCGGCGGATCGATCATCCCCAGCCGGCTGAAGCCGTGGCCGGTCGTTCCTCTAGCGCGACCGCCTGCATCCTCCGGCTCTCCGCCAGAATCCCCCTCAGCTCCGCGGTATGGCCTTGGGCGTGATCCGACGTGGCCCACTTCTCCGTCACCTCGAGCGCCCCCTGCCAGTCGCCCGCTTCAAGGCAGCACTTCGCGCTCATGAGCGCCGCCAGCAGGCGCTGTTCGCTCGGCAGGGTGGTGATGTGCGCCAAGCTGCGCAGGTGGACCGCGGCAGCCGCGAAGTTCTCTGCCTCGCGCTCGAGCTGCGCCAGCGCCCGCAGGATGTCGGCCTGGACCGGCAGCAGGCGGTGCGCCGCCTCGAGGCTCTCCCGCCCCTCGCGCCGCCGTTCCAGGTGCACGAGCGCCACCCCCCGCAGGAAGAGCGCCTCGGCGGCCAGCGTGCTGCCCGGCGCCGCCTGCTCCGCCGCCGTCAAGGCCTCGATGGCGCTCTCGAGGCCGCCGGTCCGCAGCCTGCAGCACCCAAGACCCATATGCGCCTCGGCATAGCCGGGATCGTGCCGCAGCGCCGTCTCGTACGCCTCCCTTGCCGCCGCGGGCGCGCCGGCGCGCTCCGCCTCGCCAGCCGCCCGGAGCGCCTCCGCCGCCAGGAGGCTGCGCGTGCTCAGGTGGTAGACAGCCAGGCCGTCGAGCGCGCGCTCGAGACGATACGGCAGGCCATAGTGCTTGCTCAGGGCGTCGTGACCGGCGTCCTCCTGTGGCGCGATGAGGACGACCGGCGCGTCGGCGGCCGCGCCGGCGGTCGAGGGCGACGCTTGAGGAGCCGCCTCGCGGCCGACGGCAACCTGGCGCGGCGGCGCCGCCAGCGCGCGGCCGGTCTCCAGAACGACGAACCCCGAGATGCCGCGTACCACGACGGGGTCGCCGGGCTGGCTGCGCTGGCGCAGGTAGGAGGCCAGGGCCTCACGCTGGCGCAGCTCCAGCGCGCGAGGATCGTCGGCTCCCCAGAGCGCGTGCGCAAGCCGGGCCGCATCCCGGCAGCCCCACAGCCGCACGTCCGCGAGAATCAGCGCCAGCCCCGCTCCCACCAGGAGGACCAGGCCAAGGCCGTCGAAGATGGTGAGCTGGGAGAGTGAGGGGCTGGCCGGCTGGAACTCCAGTGCGGCGGCGAGGCTGGGGCTGCGTTGCCAGGCGGCGATGAGCTCGGCACCCCGCCTGCCCCAGGCCTGGATCGCCGGTCCCGCCAGCAGCGCTGCGAGCGGCAGGAGCAGGAGGAGCTGGGAAGGACGCCGATCGCGAGCCGCGACGAGGAGGGCGCAGCCGGCGCCGGCCGCCAGCAGCATCGCCGTGGCGGGGGCCGCGAGGTCAAGCGGCGGAGCGCCGGCAGACGAAGCGACTCCCGCAAGCCGCGCCAGGCGCACGACGATGAGCGCCAGTCCCGTCAGCGCCGCCGCGGCCAGGGGAAGGGTGGTCCAGACGAGCGGTTCCCACCAGCTCATCTGCGGGTTCGCCAGCTCCGGCGGCCGGGGCGGCGGCCCGTTGCGCCGGGCCGGACGCAGCTCCGCCAACCGCTCGCGCAGCAGGCCGGCGATGGGTCGCGGGCTCGATCGCGGGGCCGCGTTGTTCAGCGCCGCGGCGAGGAGGACCAGGATCACCCCGGCCACGTAGGCCAGCAGATGGGCCGGAAACGACCCCCAATCCGGCGGCGCTCCCAGCATGGCGATGCCGAGCAGGGCGATGAGCGCCAGGCTGCGTCGCATCCAGATGAGGAGCAAGCCGGCGAGAAGGCCCGCGGCTCCCGCATGCGCCAGCGCCACCGCCTGCGCCTGGACGAGCGACAGGCCGAGCGTCATGTGGCCCGCAAGCGGCTCCAGGCTCGCCACGCTGAGCTCGATGAGCAGGGCGATGCCGAACATCAGGAAGAGCTCGACAGGGCAGGTCCAGGCCTCCAGCCGGCGGCTCACGAGGTAGAGCGCCATCAGGAGCGCCGCACCGGCAGCCGGCAGGGCGCCAAAAAGATGGAAGGCCGTCAAAGAGGTGACGAGGGTTGCCGCCAGGGCGACGGCTGCGGCGGCGAAGAACGCCGCCCCCGCGCCGACGCCGAGGCAGCGCTGCGCGAGCCGCCAAACCGCAACGGCGAAGCTCCCCTCCTCAGGGCTGACGAGTCCGCCGAGGATCGACCCCGCGGCCGCCTCGGCGCGGCATGCCGCCTGCCCGCTTTCGCCGAAGAGGCCGAAGCGCGGGAACCGCCAGGCGATCAGCAGCGCCGCCAGGCAAAGGCCGATCAGCGGGATCATGGCATGCCTCGCCGTGACCTCGGGGGGAGGAGGAGGGTGGCGCCGGCTCCGGGCGCGCATCGCCTCGGCGCGTTCTCGGTCCATCGCGGCGCGGACCGGCGTGCAAGAGCGTGCAGCTCCCTCAGGAGCAGAGGAGCCCACACTGCGGCGATGTGCAAGGTTCCTGCCACAATGGAGCTTGCTGCTCGCCTTGCATCCTCTCCATCGTGGGGTAGAATGATGAGGAGGGGAACGTCGTGCGGCGCGGCAACACCTGAGCGGCTCGATTCACGGCGGGGAGAGCGGCGCGGCGGCTCAGGGGCGGACCGCGGAGACGCCCGGCAGGACAGCCCTTCAGGCGGACGGCGTATGGCGCACAGCAGCGGAACCCTTCGCTACGTTCTGCTCCGCGGCTTGGCCCCGGCGCTCGCCGGCCGCGTCGTGGCGCGGCGCGAGGCGGCGGTGGACAAGTGGCTCACCGTGCGGCTCCACATCCTGGAGGCGAGTCACCTCGTCACCTACCGGCTCCCCGGCGGCGCCTTCAGTGAGATTCTCGCCTGCCTGCCCCAGGGACCCGGGGAGGCGCTTGCGGATGGGGGAGGCGGCGCGCTCTTGCCCGGAGCGCAGGCGAGCCTGCTTCACACGATCGACGCCTTCACCCCCTTGGAGGACCAATCTCACGGCTCCGCCGAGCGGGGGCGGGCAGCGGTGGCGGGAACCGCGGCAGGCACGGAACGCGTCTACCGACTCGACGGGGCGCGGTACCAGGTGCGCATCTGGCGCGCGCCGTTGCCTGACCCGGCGTACCACGATCTATTGCGCCGCGTCCGACGGCGCGGCGAGGGGATCGCCCTGCTGCATGAGTTCGGCGCGCTGCCGTCCGCGGCGCGGAACGCTGCGGGCGGCGCGCCTCCGCCCCTCACTGCGCTCCTCTTTGACGCGCCGACGGCGACGCTGCACAGCGCCCACAGCTATCCCGAGGAGGGCTGCGTGGTCCTCTCGGCGAGCCGCATGTCGTGGGAGGGATGGGCGCCTGAAGCGCGCCGCGCCTGACGTCGGGGCCGGCGGTTGAGCCGAGGCGCGCCGGGGCGATGCGCCGCGCCCTTGTCATGCGGAGCGCGGGCCCCCACACTAGAGTTGCGTCTCAGAAGTTCGCTCACATCGTTGCGGCGCTGTTCGCTGCATTGGCAAGGGGCTTGTGAGGAACCCATGCTCCCCCACACGCCCATCCCGTAGGGGCGGTTCGCGAACCGCCCCTCCAAGCCGGGGCGCGCGAGGAGACACGGTTCCTTCCCAGACTACGATCAGCCCCCGCGGGCGCGGTTGGGGAGAAGGTCCCCTCTCAGGATTAGGTGATCGAACGGGGATGAGCGGATGGACATCCTGGCGCGGCTCTACTCGATCGCACGCTCCGCGCTGGGCGCGCAGCTCGAGCGGTGGGAGGCCAGTCAGCAGCGGCGCGGCGTGGACGACCGCGCGGGCCGGGGGGCTGGGCAGCGCCGGGCGCGGGCCGCGGCAGGGGAGGGCGAACGGGCAAAAGCCGGGCGCGGCGCCTCGCGGGGGGCGGAGCAGGCGGGCGACCCTAGCCGCCGCGGTGCCTACGATCGCCACTTGGCGCAGTGTTACGCGAACCTGGAGCTGCCGTACGGCGCCGATCTCGAGACGGCGCGGCGGCGCTGGAAGGCGATGCTGAAGAAGTACCACCCCGACCTGCACGCCGCCGACCCGGAGCGCCAGCGCATCGCCACACAGATCACGCAGGAGATCACCGCGGCGTACCGCGCCATCGAACAGGCGCACGCAAGGCGAAACCGCTAGCGCAACAGCGGCGCGGCGGGGTGGGGCAACCCGGCGCGCGGCGGCGCAACGAAGACCGTTCGCGGCAGTGGCGGACGGCGTCCACCGCTCCGCCACAACCCGCGCCAAGGGGAAGAAGGGGGAAACAGGATGTCGGAGCGATTCGAGCTCGTGAAGAGCTACCTGGCGGAGATCGGCATCCCGATCACCAGCGAGGTCCCCGCGGAAGAACTGGTGATCGTGCAGGATGAGGAGCGCGGTATCGCCGATATGATCATCGACTGCGAGGAGAGCATCCTCACCATCGAGCAACCAATCCTACGGGTGCCGGCGAACCCCGGGGACCTCTTCAAGCGCCTGCTGCAGATGAACCGCACCCTCGTGCACGGCGCCTTCGTGCTCGATGAGGACGGGCGCGCCGTCCTCTTTCGCGACACCCTGGAGCTTGCAACCCTTGATCGCAACGAACTGGAAGGCTCGATTCAGGCGCTCAGCCTGGCGCTGGCCGAGTATGCCGAGGAGCTGCTGACGTTTGCGCGCCAGGGCGCCTCGGCGTAAGCGTTGGCCCGGCGACAAGCACCGCTGCGCCGGCGTGCCCCTCGATCGCGGGCAGGGGCGCGGCGATCAGGAGCGTCGAGAGGGAGCGTCCTGCACAGGGCGCAGGGAGAGGAAGCATATGGCAGGCATCTTCCAACGTCTCTTCAAGCTTGGGCAGAGCGAGACGCACGCCCTCGTCGATAAGTTCGAAGACCCCATCAAGATGACCGAGCAGGGCATCCGCGATTTGAAGAAGGACCTGCAGGGCTCGATGCAGAGCCTGGCGCAGGTGAAGGCCCTGGCGCTGCGCATGCAGAAGGACGCCGACAACAACAAACGCTTGGCGGCGGAGTACGAGCGCAAAGCCATGCTGCTGCTGAGTAAAATCCAGAGCGGCGAACTCGACCAGGCGGAGGCCGAACGCCTGGCCACGGAGGCCTTGAACCGCAAGGAGGAGGCCACCCGGAAAGCCCTGGAGAGCCAGAAGGACTACGAGTCCCAGGAGAAGATGTCCTCGGAGCTGCAGGTGAAGGTGGAGAAGCTCCGCCGCACGGTGCAGAGCTACGAGAACGACCTCACCACCCTGAAAGCGCGGGCCCGCACCGCCGCCGCCACAACGAAGATCAACCGCCAGCTCTCCACGGTGGACGCCTCGAGCACCCTGGCGATGCTTGAGAAGATGCGCGCCCGGGTGGAGGAGGATGAGTCGTTGGCCACCGCCTACGGCGGCCTGGTCGATACCGAGAAGTCGGTGGACGAGGAGATCAACCGCGCCCTGGCCGGCAGCACCGGCGCCCCCACCGACAAGCTGGCGGAGCTGAAGGCGAAGATGGGCATCAAGTAGGCGAGCACCCTTCGTCCCGTGGCCGCCGCGCCAGGCAGGAGCGCGACCGCCCGCGGCCAGCCCACGTGCTTAGCCGCATGTCACTGATCACCACGGCGTTGGCGGGCGGGGGGAGTCGCTCCCCTCGCGGCGACTGCACGGCATGCGCCTGGACGCGCCGCGGATGAGCCGGCCGGCGCCCCCACCCCATCCCGCGGCGGTGGGATGCGGCGGCGGGATGAGTCTCCCGCATCCCCTCCCCTCCTGGTTGCGGCGCGGCGTGGAAGACATCGGGCACCAGTATCTCTTCTACCCCGAGCGCGAGCACCTCGGCAGCCCGGCGGACCTCGGCCTCGCCTACGAGGACGTCTGCTTCGCGGCGCGCGACGGGGTGCGCCTGCACGGCTGGTTCATCCCGGCGCGCGCCGACGCCGAGCTGGCCCACGTCACCCTGCTCTGGCTGCACGGCAACGCCGGCAACATCAGCCACCGCCTGGAGAACCTGGAACTGCTGCACCAGCGCCTGGGGCTGGCGCAGTTCATCATCGACTACCGCGGCTACGGCGCCAGCGACGGCGTGATGAGCGAGGCCGGCAGCTACCTCGACGGCCACGGCGCCGTGGACTGGCTCCTCGGCCGCGACGGCGTCAGCCTCGAGCGGCTCGTCTGCTTCGGACGCTCATTGGGGGGCGCGGTGGCGGCGGCGCTGGCGCTTGAGCACCGCTTCGCCGGCCTCATCCTGGAGAGCACGTTCACGAACATCCGCGACGTGGTGCGGCGCCTCCTCCCCTTCCTGCCGCTGGACGCCCTCAGCTTGCAGTATGACACGTTGGCGAAGCTGCCGCGCCTGCACCTCCCCCTCCTCATCCTGCACGGCGACCGCGACGAACTCCTGCCCCACGCCATGGGGCGCCGCCTCTTCGCCGCCGCCAACGAGCCGAAGCGCTTCTCCACTCTCAGCGGCGCAGGTCACAACGACACCTACCTCAGCGGCGACGCTTACTACGAAACGCTGCGCTCCTTCATCGCGGCATGTACGCGGGCGGGCTGAGGACGGGAGCGCCAGCCCTGCTCCCCGCCGCGGCCCCATCCCCTTTCGCCTCCGGAGTCTCTCCGCTACTTCTTGGTCACGCCGGCCCGCGCCTGGGCCTTGCGCAGCAGCGAAAGATCGACGTACCTGTTCACCTCGAACGACTCCTTGATGAACTGCATCTCCGCCAGCAGGTCGATGCTGCGCTGCAGCGCCGGCAGGTCCAGCTCGCCGTCGGGGGCGCGGTAGAAATCGAACTGCGGCTTGAAGGCCCAGGCCTCCATGGCCTTGCGGGGCGCCTTCGTGTACCGCGCCGCCAGGTCGAGAGCCTTGTCGCGGTTGGCGGGGTCCCTGAACCAGCGCAGCCCGATGAGGTAATCCTCCAGGAAGTCGGTGAGCGCCTCGGGGCGTTCCTTGATGGTCTTGTCGAGCACGGTGGACATGAGGAATTCGGTCTGCCCGACGTAGTCCTTGCCGGTGAAGAGCTGGCGCAGCTTCCCCTTGCTGTCCTCGCGGAAGAAGAGCGAAATGGGGATGATGCCCGCGTCGATCTTCCCCTGCCGCAGCATCGGCCCCATGTTGGGGAAGGCCACCTCGACGATGTTCACGTCGCGTCCCGGCGCCAGGTTGTTCTTCTTCAACGCCACCTTCAGCATCAGGTCGATGCCGGCGCCCAAGACGTTGATGGCCACCGTCTTGCCTTTCAGGTCGCGCACCGTCTTGATGGGCGAGTCCTGCGGCACGTACCAGGTTTGCGAGGTATGTCCTTCCACGCCGTCCCGCGCCGTATCGGCAATGATCCTGATCGGCAGGCGCGCATTCAGGACCGTGTTGGCGAAGCTCGAAAAGGCCAGGTTGGCGACCTCGAGCTGTCCGGCCGCCATGGCGGCGATCTGCGGCGAGGTTCCCTGGAACTGCAGCGAGGTGACGGTGTACGAGGCGCCGTGGTGTTTCAACACCCCCTTCAGCTCGTAGATCAACGGCGTCAACTGACCCACGGCGTTGATGTAGGCGACCCGCAGGTTCACCGGCTCCGCCGCCGCGGCCGGGGGCGCGGTCACGAGCAGCGCGACGCCCACGAGGAACCACGCTACGAAAGCAAACCGTATGGTGCGCATCCCTCCCCCTCCTCTTGCGGCACCCGTGCCGCCACGGCCGTAGGCCGGAACCCGAGCCGAGGTCTCCCCGCGCCGCGGCACCGTCGAAACGCCGCGCGCCTCCCGCCGGCTCAGTCAGGGTAGATCGCTTCCGCTTCGATTTCGAGATCGGCCGTGCCGATGAAGCCGCTCACCTGGATGGCGGTTCCCACGAAGGTGGGCCGCGGCAGGTACTGCGCGCGCACCGCGTTGACCGTGGGAAGATCGTTGATGTTCTTGATGAAGGTCGTCAGCCTGGCGACATGGTCGAACGACAGGCCGCAGTGCGCCAGCACCCGCTTCATCCATTCGAAGACCTGCCGGGCCTGCACCTCGACGTTGCCCACCGCCTCGGGCAAGGCCTCCCAGGTATCCAGGTTCCACTGCCCGGTCATTCCCGACAGGTAGAGGTGGTCGCCCACGCGCACGGCCCGGGCGAAGGTGCGGCCTTTTTCATCGCGCAGCAGGACCTCTTTCTTCATGGCAGGCTCCTCCGGGGTGGGAACGCGGGAAGCTTCCGCGGAGCGGGCGCGGCGCCGTCGCGCGCGTGCTGGGGAAGCATGCCACAGCGGCATGGCGCACGCGAACTTCCAGGTCGTCATCCGCCCTGCGCGCGCGTTGGCCGCTCAGGCCCTCGGCAGGGGGAGCAGACGCCCTTGGGGTGGGAGGCAGGAACCCCGCCCGGCGGCGGGCGCGTACTCCGCCACGCTGCGCTCCCTCATCGCCGCCTGCAGGCGAGCGGGGGAAGGCGGGGCGATTGCCTCCTCCCCGCGCTCCAGCCTCGCCTCAGGCCCGTGCCGCCTGCATCCAGCCCCAGAGGCGGGCGGGGTGGATCGGCACCTCGAGCACGTCCACCTTCATGCGCGCCAGGGCGTCCTCGACGGCGTTGGCGATCACCGGCGGGGCGCTGATGGTGCTCCCCTCGCCGCAGCCCTTGCTGCCCAGCACGGTGATGGGGGAGGGACAGACCTGGTGCTCGATCACGATCGGCGGCAGGTCCATGCTGCCGGGGCAGAGGTAGTCGGCGAAGGTGGCCGCCACCATCTGGCCGTCCTCGTCGTAGGCCATCTCCTCGTAGAGCGCCCCGCCGATGCCGTTGACGATGGAGCCGCGCATCTGCCCCTCGATGATCAGGGGGTTCAGGATGGTGCCGGCGTCGTGCACCGAGTAGAACTTCCGCAGCTCCACCTGCCCCGTCTGGGGGTCCACCTCGACGACGGCCAGCTCGGCGATGAAGCCATAAGTGCTGCAGGAGTTCACGCGGTCGTGCTCGTCGGCCTTCGTGGCGACGTTGATGTTGTACATGTGCGTCGCCTGGATGCCCATCTCCATGCCCTCGGGGAGGACCTGCGGGCTCCAGTGCGCCACGCCGGCCACGTGCGCGAAGTCGATCGCCGGCCCGCCGCTGCCGCCGACGCGGAAGACGCCGTCCCGCAGCTCCACGTCCGCAACGTTCGCCTCCAGGAGGTGAGCGGCGATGCTCGTCATCTTCTCGCGCACCTTGCGGGCGGCGAGGGCGAAGGCGCAGGCGCCGGTGGAGGCGAAGCGGCTGGCGAAGGTGCCGGTGGTGACGCTCCAGGGATGCGTGAAGGTGTCGAGGTTCGAGGTGACGGTGATCTCCTCGGGGGGGATGGTCAGCTCGCTGGCGACGATCTGCGCCACGATGGTCTCATGGCCCTGCCCCTGCGGTCCGGTGTTGAGGATGGCCGTGATCCTGCCGAGCGGATCAACCTTCACGGAGCCGGTGGCGCCGGTGCCGGTCTTGGCCAAATAGGTCGACTTGGCGCGCTCCTCGGGGGTGCGCACCAGGCTGCCCCAGGCGAGGTTCGTGGTGGTGGGGTCGGTGACCGTGGCCAGGCCGATGCCGAGGTAGCGGCCCTGGCGGCGCGCCTCGTCTTGCTCGGCGCGCAGGTCGTCGTACTTGGCGATGTCGAGCAGGCGCTGCAGTCCCGCCGGGTAGTCGCCGCTGTCGTAGTAGCCGCCCGACGGCGTGGTGTAAGGAAACTGGGAGGGCTGCAGGAAGTTGCGGCGGCGCAGTTCGGCGGGATCGATGCCGAGCTGGCGGGCGATGTGATCCATCAGGCGCTCGAGGCTGAAGTACCATTGCTGGGCTCCCCAGCCGCGATTGGGCCCGGTGGGCATCTTGTTCGTGGTCACGGCGCGGCAGCGGAGGGCGACGTGCTCGATGCGGTAGGAGCCGGTCCAGCAGGCGGCGGTGCGGAACATGCACCCCGGCTCGGGGGCGCGCAGGAAGGCGCCGACGTTGTCGAGGAAGTTGATGCGCAGGGCGAGCACGGCGCCGTCGTTCATCACCGCGGCATCGAGGTAGGTGAGGCGGTCGGTATGGCAGGAGCTGGCCATGAGGTGCTCGCGGCGGTCCTCGATCCAGTTCACGGGGACGCCGGTCTTGCGCGCCGCCAGGGCGGTGAGCGTCATGTAGGCGTAGATCGGCGCGTTGATGCCGAAGCCGCCGCCGATATCGGCCGGCGTGATGACGCGCAGCTTGTTCTCCGGCACGCCGAGGGCGCGGCACATGACGCCATGGAGCAGGAAGGGGCCGGGAAAGTTGGCGCGCACCGTGTAGACGGTGGTGAAGGGGTCATACTCCGCCGTCACCGCGTAGGTCTCCATGGGGATGGAGCTGTAGCGCGGGAAGCGGAAGCGGGCCGAGACGACGTGGTCGGCGCGGGCGAAGGCGGCCTCGGGATCGCCGAAGGTCATGCTGCGTTCAAGGACGACGTTGTTCGGCACCCGCTCGTGGAGCTGCGGCGCGCCGGGCGCGACGGCGGCCTCGGGGTCGGTGACGTGCGGCAGCGGCTCGTACTCCACCTCGACCAACTCGGCGGCGTCCTCCGCAACGTAGCGGTCGCGCGCCACCACCATGGCGACGGGCTGGCCGACGAAGCGAACCTTGTCCACGGCGCAGGAGTAGTACTTCTGGGGCGTCTGCACGCCGATCGGAAAGGGTTTGGACATGGCGGCCACATCGGCGCCGGTGAGCACCCCGACGACGCCGGGATGGGCCTCGGCCTTGGCGGTGTCGAGGCGCGCGATCCTGGCGTGCGGGTGCGGCGAACGCACGATGGCGGCGTGCTGCTGGCGCGGCACGACGATGTCATGCATGAACTGCGCGCGCCCGGACAGCAGCCGGCTGTCCTCGAAGCGTTTTACCGGTTTGCCGATCCACCCTGCCGCAACTTGCATCGTCCGTCTCCTTCCCTTCTCTGAGGCGCCCAGAACACGAGCGCCTCCTTGGCGCCGAGGTCTTCAATCACGCACCGACATTGGCGGAATCACGCGCGGCGAGGCGCCCGCGGGCGCTCCGAAGCACACCCCAGGGGTGCGGCGCGCGCCGGGGGACGAGCGAGCCAGGCAGAGCCCTTCGCGCACCTTGGATGGCGCCGCCACGTTCCGCCGCGGCCCAAGGCGCCGCAACGCACCCCACGCCCCTTGGCGCCGGGCCGCCGGCGCCGGCTCGGGCACCTCGAGGCCCCGGCGGCCGACCCTCCCTGGGCTAGCGGATGTAGCGCATGTCGACCGCTACATCCATCGAGATCTTCTTCTTCACGAGCCCCTGCTCGAAGTAGAACTCCTGCGCCAGAACCAGCGACTCCTTGTCCACCCGTCCGTCAGGCGCGAAGTAGGGCGGGATGGCCTTGGCGATGATCGGCGGCGGCACCTTCGTCCACTTCTGCAGCATGGGGTCGATCTCCGGCGAGGTCCAGCCGTGCTTCTGGAGGAAGTTGATGCCCTTCACGTAGGCGTCCACCCAGCGCTGCGCCGCGTCGTTGCGCTCCTTCATGAACTTGCCGGAGAACATGATGACGGCGATCTGGAAGACGGGGCGGTCCAGCCAGTACTCGGCGGTGGCGAGGAGCACCGCATCGCCGTCGATGACCGAACGCGTGCCCCATGGCTCGACAGTCGAGAGGACGTCGAGCGCCTTGTTCTTCAGGGCCTGGTACTGCTTCGGCGGCTCCAGGTAGCGCTGGGTGAGCTCGGTGAAGTTCAGTCCCGCCTTCTTGGCCATGCGGTAGAGGTTGTACTCGCTGGCCGAGCCTTTCGCGACTTGGCCGATGATCAATCCCTTGATGTCCGCGACGCTGCGCACTTTTCCCGAGTCGTAGAGGTCCTTGCGCACCACCAGGGGTAAAAAGGCGAACCCCTTCTTGGCCTGGCCCTTGTCGGCGACGATGCGGAAGTTCTGTCCCGAGGCGATGGCGTTGTACAGCCCGGCGCTTGGGGAGCCCGAGGCCACCTCCAACTCGCCGGTGGCGAGCGGCGCCATCTGCTTGCCGGCGTCGGCGAAGCGGCTGAGCTTCAGCGTCAGGTTCTGCTCGGCGAAGAAGCCCTTCTCCTGGGCGACGAACAAGGGCGCGAAAGAGAGTAACGGCATGTAGCCGGTATGCACCTCGTCGGCCGCCCCAGCGGGGATCGCGGCGAGAGGCGCGCCGCAGAGCGTCGCGGCGAGGAGCCCCACGAGCGCCAGCTTGGTCTTGTGATACAACGAAGTTCTCATACGGTATTCCCCCTTCAACACCCAGCAGGAAGGAGCCACCGCTGGCCCGGCGCATCTCCGCCCAAGGCGTTGACCTTCGATGCCGCGACGGCAGCGAGCCAAAGCCACCAGCCCCCCGCTTGGCCCTTGCGCAGGGAGCCAGCGGATATTCCCGATGGCTTCCCTGTGGCTGCCGCCGGGGTCCAACCGAGCCCTTGGCAAGGAGAGTTTATCTCTACCAGGGCATGCTACCCCTTGCCCTCTCAAGGTTCAACTCACCCGCGGCTCGCGCCGGACCAAGCCGAACGCTGCTCAGTAGCGTGCTCAACCATAGCAGCCATACTGCCGCGTCGCCCGCGCCATCGCCAGGGCGTTCTCGGGCTTCGCCTCATCGGGGATGCCGATGGCGCCGTCGATGATGAGGCCGCCGCCCTTGCCGGCAACATCGATGAGCTGCTTGCAGTAGGCCGTCACCTCATCCGGCGAGCCGGTGCACAGCAGCGAGGCCGGCACGTTGCCGCGCATGCAGACGGTGTCCCCCAGCACCTCCTTGGCGATGGCGAAGTCGGTCTGCTCGAAGCGGTACATCGCCTTGCCCTTGGGGATGTCGCGGATGGTCTCCAGGCGCGACTCGCAGTGCCCCTCCCAGAAGACGCAGGGCGTCAGCCCCTCGTCGATGAGCGCCAGGATGAGCTGCCGCAGCGACCCCCAGTAGAAGGTCTTGAAGTGTTCCAGCGACATGAAGCCGTCGATGCCCTTGTGGAGGGGGATGAAGACCACCGGCACGCTGGTGGCCTGCAGCGAGCGTAGGGTGCTCTGAATGGTGATGCGGGTCACCTTGTCGAGCAGCGCCAGGAGCTTCTCCGGGCGGCGGTAGATATCCACCATGATGCCGCGCGTGCCGCGGAAGAAGTCGCCGATGTAGTCGAAGGGAGCGATGGCGAAGGCGCCGTACTGGGCGGGGAACCCGAGGGCCTGCATCTCCTGGCCGAAGGCGACGGCCTTGCCCACCAACCGCTGGGACTCGACGCCGGCCCGGCGCAAGACCTCGAACGCCTCGCCCACCTCCGGCTCGCCGAAGGGGGTGAGGCCGGCGACGAAGCGCGTGTAGTAGATCATCGGGAAGTTCGGCAAGCGGCTGAACGGGGCCAGTGTCCCGCAGACGCGCGGCAGGTAGGTGTGGAGCATGTAGTCCGTGGGGTCGAAGAGGAAGTCGTCGTACTCCTCCGCCTTCATGTACTCCCCCTCGACGAACTGGTAGGTCTTGTCCGGGGCCACCCCATGCCCCGGCCAGCGGATGAGCTTGTAGTCGAGGATTTCCAGCAGCGGGCCGATGGCGAGGGTGAGGTAGGGGGAGTTGAACATGTCCGGCTCGAGATCGAGGAGGGCCTTCCTATACGCCGCCCCTATCTTGTCGTAGTCGTACATCGCCTCCTCGCAGCTCAGGCCGGCGTAGTTCACGGGGAAGAAGGTGAAGGTGGGCAGGAAGGGCACCCGATCGGGTTCCTTCAAGGCGATCACATCCCAGACCCGCTTCGCCCGCTCCTGATACAGCTCTTCCGGTGACTTGCCCATGACGACGGAGCCTCCTCCCGTGCCCTCTTCCCTTATCCCGTGCTTGATTCACAACCCGCGCCTTCGCTTCCAGAGAGTGCGGACGATCCGCCCCGGGGCGCAGCGCGGGAGCATCGAGCCTTTAACCCTTATCGATATACTTGACGCGTTCGAGGCCGCTCTTGCGCTCATCGGTCCAGCGGCGCGCCTTGAATTCGAACCGCTCCACAGTTCCGAATGGGACCTCGTCCAGCAGCATCGAAACCTGCGTTTTCGCCTTAAGTGTGTGCGAAATCTCATCGAGGATTGCCGCACGCTGCTGCGCGGAAGCTCGGCCCGCCTTGAACTCCACGTTCACGCGAACCTGTTCGCGGCCCGCCTCATCCAGGTAAATCCGTCCATTGTATTCGTCCACTTCCGGATGGAGGAACATCACCTCGTCCACCGCCTGGGGCCAGACGTTCGTCATCTTCATCTTGATCATGTCGTCATATCGGGCAACGGTTCCAGCTTCCCAGATCATCGTCGTTCGCCCGCAGGGGCAGCTCTCGGGCGGCAGCAGCCGCACCTTGTCGGACATGCGAAAGCGAACCAACGGCACCGCCTGGCGTTCCAGGGTGGTGATGATCGGTTCACCTTCGTCTCCGTAAGCCACGGGCTCCATCGTCTGCGGATTCACGATCTCAACGAGGACGTTATGATCCATGACGTGCAACGAGCCGCGATTGCCATCGGCCAGCGCACCACGCTCGCAGGTGTAGCCGATGATCGTGCCCGCCTGCGTGCACCCATACACCTCGTGGATAGGGAGACCACCCCAGAGCTGCTGCATGCGCTCGATCCAGGTGAGTGGGTAGGACTCATTGGCGATGGTGATGACTTTCAAACGCGGAAAATCACCCGGCACCGCCATGCCCAGCTCCCCACACAGGAGGCTGAGGCGGGTCAGGTAGGCAGGCGAGGCCAGCAAGTGGTGAGCCTGGAAGCGTTGCGCCAGCCGCAACTTCGTGCTGGCATCGAACATCCCGAGCAGCATTGAGTTGGCTCCGTGATCCATGTAGCCCCAGGCTGCGCTGAGACCCGCGGCGCCAGTGCCGATGGGATAGAGATGGATGCAGACGTCGCCAGGCTCAATGCCCGCCGCGGTGTAATGATAGCGCCACATCTCGGCGGCGTAGCGGAGATCGTCGGCCGTCATGGCGTAGACCTCCTGGCCCATTCCCGTTGACCCACTGGTGAGATGAATCTGGCGGAGTTCCCTCTCGTTCACGCACAGGCGCTGTCCGTAAGGAGGCGCGGCGAGTTGGTCGTCAAGCAGGATTTGTTTATCCATGAGGGGGAGGCGCCGTAGGTCATCGAGCGAGCGAATGCTTTCTGGGCTTACCCCGGCCTCATCGAAGCGGCGTCGATAGAAGCTGCTCGTGGCATAGACGCGGCGGAGGAGGCCTTGAAGCTTCCGAAGTTGCAGCCGGCGGCGCGCCTCGGGCCGCTGCGTTTCTACCTCGCGGTGATAGAGACGTGTACCTGCCATCGCTTCCATGCCCATGCGTGTTCCCCTGAGCCGCCGGGACCGTTGCCGCCCCGAATCAGCCCGAAGGCGCCCCCGCGCCACCTCTTGAGAAGAGTTACCTTTCGCCCCTGAACGTTGCAGCTCGTTTCTGGGCCAGGGCCCTCAGCACACGCTCTGGGGTAAGGGGAAGCGTTTTGAGGCGTACGCCGAGTGCATCGTAGACTGCATTGGCTATGGCTGGGGCAATCGCTAGGATTCCCAGCTCGCCCATTCCTTTGGCGCCGAACGGACCGTTCGGGTCCGGGCTTTCGATGATCACCGCCTCGATGTCGAAAGCCTCCGTGGCGCCCGGCAGTTTGTAGTCAAGAAGGTTCGAGTTCAGAACGGCACCCTGACGGGTAATCATTTCCTCGTAAAGAGCGAACCCGACCCCTTGCGCTACGCCTCCTTCTACCTGTGCGACAATGTTGCGGGGATTGATGGCGCGACCGACATCGTGCACTGAGCACACCTTGAGCACGTGAATCAGGCCGCTTTCCGGATCGATCTCGATCTCGACAGCCTGCCCGAGGTAGACCGGCGTCTTGTACGCCCTCGGTCGCCCGCTCGAGCGGTATTTGGGATCGAGTACGGTCGAAAAAAGGCCGCGCCCGGTGATCGGTGCCCCGTGTATGTAGTAGCTTTCCCGGGCAAGGGCAGGGATGGAGATTGTTTTGGCGGGGAAAGCGCGGGCAAACACCACACCGTCTCGGGCGACGAGGTCAGCAGGACTAACCTCGAGGCGCTCGGCGGCGAGTTGGAAGAGTTGCTCCCGAGCCTCTGCAGCGGCGAGCTTCGCGGCATTTCCCGCCAGGTGCGTGATACGGCTTGCATTGGCGCCGCAGTAATCGAAGGGCGTAACTTCGGTATCGGCGGCTTCAACGCTCACCCCCTCGTAGAACAGGCCGAGTTCCTCAGCCACGATCTGACAGAGGGCCGACATCGATCCCGTACCGACTTCCGGCGTGCCGATCAACAGCGTGGCGCTGCCATCTTCGTTGACGTTGACCACCGCGTTGCAGTAATCGGGATACCCATAGCCGCCCCCGGTGTACGCGACGCAGGCCAGGCCGCGGCCGCGCGCACGTCCATTCGACGCCAGCGTTGATTCGTACCGCTGATTCCGCTCTCCAACCGCCTTCAACACCTCGCCAATGATGGGCGCGCTCACCCGCTCCCCGGTGGGGTTGGTATCCCCGTCTTGCAGGGAATTGCGCAGGCGGAATTCCAGGGGGTCAAGGCCGATCTCCGCCGCCACGATATCGAGCATCGACTCACGGGCGAAGCTGGACTGCACGGCCCCGAAGCCACGAAACGCGCCCGCCACCACGTTGTTCGTATAGACGATGCTGCCTTCGATGAGGACGTGCGGAATGCGGTACGGACCTCCAGCCGTCTCGGTGGCGATGATGAGCACCAAGCCACCAATCTCACTGTACGCTCCGGTGTCGAGGAGGATGGTTGCCTGGAAGGCGGTGAGCCGGCCGTCGCGGGTGACGCCGATCTTGCAGCGAACCGAGGAGGGATGGCGCACGGTCGAACAGGTGAACTCCTCGGAACGATCAAACACCAGTTGGACCGGTCGCCCGGTGCGCATACTAAGCAGCGCGGCAGCCGGCTCGCACAGCAGCTCACGTTTGCCACCGAACGCGCCGCCGACGTGCGGGGCGATGATGCGCACCTTGTTCACCGGCAAGCCGAGAACCGCGGCCAGGGTGGGACGGTTGAAGAACGGATGCTGGGTGCTGGCCCACACGCTCACCTTCCCGTCGGGGCTTGCGCAGGCCACCGCCCCTTGGGTCTCGAGAGGACATTGTTCCACCATCGGGGTCTGGAACGTGTCCTCGATCACAAGGTCGGCAGCAGCGAATCCTTCGGCAACGTCTCCCTTGATGTACCGTTCACTGCGGCACACATTGCTCTCCCCGTGCAACGTGGGGGCCGCGGGCGCCAGAGCCTCGTGCACGTCGAACACCGCGGGCAATGGTTCGTACTCGACGCGAACGAGTTCAAGGGCCTCGTCGGCGGCATCCTCATCTTCCGCGGCTACCACCGCAACGGGCTCACCCACGAACCGCACGCGGTCGCGCGCGATGACGTAGCGATCTTTCTTCACCGGCCCGATGCGCACATCGGGGATATCCTGCCCGGTCAAGATGGCGCGCACTCCCGGCACCCGAGACGCACGCCGCACGTCGATGGCGACAACTCGCGCATGCGGGACTGGGCTGAGGAGCTGCGCCCCGCGCAGCATCCGAGGCAGGTGGATATCACCGGCGAACCGAGCCCGGCCGGTGGCCTTCTCAACTCCGTCCACGCGGGGGAGCGACCGTCCAATCACTGCGTAGTGTGTGGCATCCGGTTGGCTGCTATTCATGGATGCACTCTTGATCGAGCTGGAGTGGACTACGATCCCCATTCATCCAACACCACACGGGGCGTGCCTCTCTACGCCAGAGTTTTGTGGCCTTCGGTCCAACCTTTCGAGAGCTCGACGGCCACCATGGCATCAGCCCCATACGCGTCGGCCCCGGAGTACTGCCTGATCCGTTCGTCAATCGGGGCGCCGCCGATCATGATCTTCAGGCTGTCGCGCAGGCCGGCCTCGGTGATGGCCTGGATGGTCCTCTTCATCGGCTCGAAGGCCACCGTCAAGAGCGCGCTGAGGCCGAGGATCTCGGGCTGCACGGCCTTGATGGCGTCGATGAACTTCTGCGGCGGCACGTCCACGCCGAGGTCGTGGACCTCGAAGCCGTGCACGTCGAGCAGCATGGTGACGATGTTCTTGCCGATGTCGTGGATGTCTCCCTGCACCGTCCCAATCACCACCCTCCCCCGGCGCCGCACCTCCAGCCCTTTGGTCATGCGGGGCTTGGCCATCTGGGAAATCTCTTGCAACATCTCGCCCGCCAGCATCAGCTCGGGCAGGTAGTAGGTGCACTCCTCGAAGCGCTGGCCGACGATGGTCATGGCTTCTCGGCACGACTCCAGCACCTTCAGCGGGTCCACGCCCCCCTCGAGCAGCTCGCGCGCCAGGGACAAGGCCCGTTCCTCTTTCATGCCCGCGATGGAATCAATGAGCTCCGAAAGCATGTCTCCTCTCCCCGGCGATCGCGTCGCGCCAACGATGCTCCCTGGCGGCGGCCCGCCCCCGATTCTGTGATTATCACGATGTTTGAGCTTACGTCAAGACGAGGGCGCGAACAGAGGTGCCCGCCGGCGCAAGGCCAGACCTCCAAAGATGCGCCCGGTGGCGCCGGCGCGGTGCCTCGGAGGAACGCCGGAGGGCACGCGCGAGGGCGCCCGCGAGGCGCGGTGCGAACGGCGATCGAGCGTGGGTGGCCACCCCGCGGCTGAGGTGGCCGGGCCGGTGCGCGCGCGGCGAGGGAACGTCACCCCCCCCGCCCGCGGCGGCGCGCCTCCTGCCTGGAGCCGGCCACGAGGTGTGCATCGACAGGCAGCGCAGGCTCGGGCGGCATGGCGCCCGAGGCCGCGGCAGCGCCTGGGATGAGCAGGGGCGCGGCGGCGCTACGCTTCGGAGTAGGTGTAGAACCCCTTGCCTGATTTCCTCCCCAGAAACCCAGCTCGCACCATCCGGCGCAGCAAGGTGGGGGGGGCAAAGCGAGGAGATCGAAACTCCTTGTAGAGAGCCTCCGCGGCATGCAATGCGGAGTCGAGACCAACGAAATCGAGCAGGGTGAAGGGCCCCATCGGATAGCCGCAGCCGAGCCTCATTGCCTTGTCGATGTCCGCAATAGTGCCGATCCCCTCTTCCAAGGCCCGCACCGCATCCATGAGATAGGGGCTGAGCAAACGGTTGACCACGAACCCAGGCTTGTCCACGGTTGCCACGGCTTCCTTGCCGAGGGTGGCGGCAAAGTCAGCGGCGCATTGAAAGGTAGCCTCGCTGGTGACGAGGCTGCGAATCACCTCGACGAGATGCATGAGGGGGACCGGGTAGAAGAAATGCAACCCCAGGACTTTTTCGGGCCGCTTCGTAACCATGGCCAGTTCAAGGATGCACAGCACCGAGGTGTTCGAGGCCAGGACCGCCTCCGGCTTGGCGACCGCATCAAGCTCCCTGAAGGCTGCTTGTTTGAGGGTGAGGTTTTCCGGAATGGCTTCGATGATGAGGTCGCACGCCGCGAAATCGTTGAGCTGCGTGGTGCCATGAATGCGAGCCAGCGTCTCCCCTTTGCGCGCCTCGTCCAGCTTGCCCCTGCGCACCCCCGTGGCCAGGAACCCTTCAATCCGCATGAGTCCCTTGCGCAGCAGCTCCTCGCTCGATTCCCGCACCACGACCCGGTAGCCGGCCGCCGCGCTGACCTGGGCGATGCCGGAGCCCATGAGACCACATCCGAGGACGCCGACGCGTTCAATCACCATGCGCTGCCTCGAAGGTCAGCGAGCCGCGCCGGAAAAGGCCATGCCGCCGTTGCCGCGCCCCGCGCCGACGCCTCGGCTTAGAGGCTCCGCCCGGCGGTGTGCGCCAGCTTGCGGTGCTCCAGCGCCTCGAAGAAGGCGTCGATGCGGTTGCGGAGCTGGGCGCGCTGGAAGTAGCGCGGGTCGGCAAGGTCGGACTCGATGAGCAGGGATGGGACCTTGCGCTCGTGGATGAAGTAGTCGCGCGTGTCCGCCATGCCCATCGAGTAGGAGCGGCAGCTCTTGGCGGCGTGCACGATCAGGCACTCGGCGTTGTAGTCTTCGACGTAGCGGTTGAGGAGGGCGACGCGTTGCGGCATGCTGAAGTTCGGGAAGCAATGCAGCGCATACTCGGCGATGGACTCGAGCGGCCGCGCGGGGTCGTGGCGGAAGCCGAAGTCGAAGAGGCCGCCGACCTTCGAGTAGGTGGAGGCCACGAAGACCACGCCCCACTTCTTGAACAACTCCCAGAACTCGCGGAAATGCGGCCACGGCGGCGGCCCCTCGATGACGGCGCGGAAGCGCTCGTCGCCGATGGGGCTGATGCCGTGCTCCAGGCGCTCCCGCACCTCGAGCCAGGCGTGCTGGTAGAACTCCAGGCATTGCGACGTGCCGCGCAGCAGGAAGATCGGCCCCTGGAAGTAGACGATGTCGAAGAACATATCTACCGGCGCCGGCACGTTCTTCGAGGACTGCAGGATGTCGCACCAAATGTCTTCGGCGGCGCGCGCCTCGGCCAGCACCTGGCGCAGCTTCTCCTCGTCGTAGGCGACGCCGCTGATGCCGCTGCAAACGGTGATGAGGTCCTTGAGCTGCGACACAAAGTAGTCGAGCTGGTAGGGATAAATCCCCTCGTGGCTCAGGTAGGGACCGTCGAGCATGAAGAGGGGGACATGGTAGTAGCTGGCCAGGGCCTCGAACCACTTCACGAAGGTGGTGCAGCCGACGTAGTTGCACACCAGCAGATCGGGCTTGGGCAGCTTGCCCATGGGCGAGACGTTGTCGTTCAGGAAGAGGCCCACGTCATTCTTCACGTAGGCGCAGACATCGGAGGAGTAGCCGCTGTCCTCGGCTTTCAAGATGAGGGGCCCGGCACTCTTCTTCATGGCGCACTGCAGGGCGTTGATTTCCGGAAAGACGACCTCGAAGCCCATCACCCGCAGGAGCTCGCTGACATTCCCGGGCACCAGGCTGTAGGCGATGGGCGTGCGGGTCTCTTCCGCATGCACCAGCCGGTCGTACCAGTCACCGAGGAGCTGACGCTGGGCCTCCTTCGTGGAACCCTGATACTTCAACGTTGCCTGCTCTGCCATGAAAGCCCCCCAACCTGAAACAACGAGGGTTGCCGGTAACCGGTTGAAAGAACAACAAGGAGGCGGCCGCAGCCCTGTCAACGGTCACGACCGCGTGCTGGTCTCCTCACCTGTCGGGGCCACGCCAGGGAGACCCCCGCGGGCCTGCCCGGTCCGCGCGCCGGCGCCGCGCCGCCGCGCTCAGGCTGCGGCGGGGCTGGCCAGGGCCTCGAGCGCCGCGGCATGCCCGCGGCGGAAGGCCGCAAGGTTGCGCTCCGCCGAGCCCTTCGGCGCCCGCTGCGCCACGATGGTCTCGATCTCCTCCGCCGCCACCTCGAGCCCGCCGCAGGCGGCCAGCGCTCCCAGCATGACGACGTTCATCGACATGTGGTGCCCCACCTCCTCGGCGCGCGCCGTGGCATCGAAGGCCACCACCCCGGCGCCGAGCTGCCGCAGGTAGTCGATGATCCAGGGTGTCTCGGGGTAGCCCAGGGGGCGCGGCTCGGGCGAGAAGATGTCGCGGCCCAGCGTCTCGAAGGTGGGCATGACGCGCCGCGTGTTCATGATCACCCTGCCGCCGCGCTTGGCGTAGAGCGCCCCCAGGCGCAGCGTCTCCAGCGGCTCGAAGCCGACGAGGAGGTCCGCGCCGCCGTAAGGGATGAAGTTCGTGAACTCCTCCTGGTCGGCGGAGTAGCGGATTTCGGTGATCACCAGGGTGGCGCGATGGGCGGTCCCCAGGCAGTCCTTGGTGGAGATGGCGTATCCCTTGGAGGCCAACAGATCGGCCAAGATGCGGCTGAAGAGCAGGATGCCGGAGCCGGAGAGGCCGGTGACGAGCACGTTGGTGATCATGCTGGGTCTCCCTCTCAGGCGTCCGCGGGGTGGATGGCGTGCGGCCCGCACACTTGCTCGCAGAGGCCGCAGCCGTTGCAGAAGGTCGGGTCGATGGAAAGGAGGTGATCGTCGCGCATGATGGCCAGGCAGCCGAGGGTGTCGAAGCACTCGCGGCACTTGCCGTTGCGCATGTAGGTGCAGAGCTGCGGGTCGATCTCGTAGGTGCTGAAGTTGACCTTGCCGCGTCCCCCCAGGGCGCGCTCGGCGAGGATCGAGCAGGCCCGCCGGGTGATGACCATGGAGACGCCCTCGGCCGCCAGGGCGCGTTCGAGGGCCTTGCGCGTCGCCTTCAGGTCGAAGGGATCGACGACCTCGATGGGCTCGATGCCGATGGCCGCCGCGATCTTCTCGATGCTCAGGATGCCGGTCGTGTCTCGCTTGGCGGTGAGGCCGAAGGCGCCCGGATGCGGCTGCTGCCCGGTGGCGCCGATGCACTGGTTGTCGTAGAGGACGACGGTGAAGGAGGAGCCGTTGTAGACGGCATTGATCAGCTCGGGCAGGGCGGCGTGGAAGAAGGTGCCGTCGCCCATCTGCACCACCTGCTTGTCGCCCAGCTTCACGCGGTACATGCCGTGCGCCAGGCCGGGGCCGGCGCCCATGCAGATGATCGTGTGCATGGCGTCCCAGGGCGGGTAGATGGCGCGCTCGTAGCAGCCGATGTCGCCGTGCGACACGAAGTCCTCCTTGCAGACCCGGCGCAGGGCGCGCGTCAAGGCGTACATCGTCCCCATCTCCGGGCAGCCGGGGCAGAGCGCCCCTTGGGGACGCTTGGTGATCTGCTCGGCAACGAACGTCATCGCCTGCCGGCTGCGCTCCGGGGCAAGGAGCGGCGCGAAGGTCCGGCCGGTGAGCTGGGCCAACGGCTCGGCGACGTGCTCGGCGCTCAGCTCGTCGGTGGCCGGCAGGTGGCCGGTCTTCTTGCCGAGGATGCGGGCGTGCCGGTCGAGGTCCGCCGACAGGTCGCGCACGAAGGTCTCGATCACCGGCTCGATCTCTTCCACCACCAGCACCGTTTCGAGGCTCTTCAGCATGGCCTCGACCTTGCCGCGCGGCAGGGGGTTGGCGGCGCAGAGCTTCAGGGTGGCGACCTCGTCCGCCACGCCGAGCTGGGCGATGGCCTCGGCGGCCGCCTGGTAGGCCATGCCGGAGCCGATGATCCCCAGCCGCTCGTGTCAGTTGAGCTTCAGGCGGTGGTGCGGCATGGCGTCGATGGCCGTCTGCAGCTTCGGCAAGGTCTCGGCGTGGTACTTCTGGTGCCGCATCAAAACGGTGTTCTCCCAGCGCGGCCCCATCTCGGCGGACCACAGGAGGGGGTTCTTCTCGAAGCGCGGCTGGCGTTTCCAGGGGGCGGAATCGATCGGCCCCAGCGTCACGAGGCCGCGGCCATAGAGGAGCTGCCGCACCAGGCGCAGCATCACCGGCGCCTGCACCTCTTCGGAGAGGGCGAAGGCGTAGCAGGCGAGGTCCTTGGCGTCCTGGTAGCTCGCCGGTTCGAGGACGGCCATCTCGGCGGCCACGCCGAGCCAGCGCGCATCCCCTTCGCTCGACGAGGTGTTGGCGCCCGGGTCGTCCCCCACCGCCAGCACCAGACCTCCGGGCGTGCGCATGGTGTAGGAGCAGAGGAGGGGGTCCATGACCCAGTTCATGCCGTTGTTCTTGAAGATCGCCATGGCGCGCACGCCGCACATGGCCGCCCCCAGGGCCGCCTCGAAGGCGACCTTCTCGTTGCTGGACCATTCGGCGTGGAAGTCGTAGGCGCGGGCCGCCTGGGCGAGGTTCTCGAGGATGTAGGTGGCGGGCGAGCCGGGGTAGGAGGTAGCGAGGCCGATGCCCGCTTCAAGAGCGCCGCGGGCCACCGCTTCGCAGCCGCTGAGGAGGACCGTGTCGCCGGGCTGGCCGCCGATGACCGCGTGGCTCTCCCACTTCTTGTTGGTCTTCTCGGCGTACTGTCCCTGCCCGGCGCGAATGGAACTCTTGCTCACGACCCCTCTCCTTGCTCTATCCAAACTGCGCGCACGGCGCCCGCCTGCATCGCAAAGCCTCCTGCGACCGGCAACGCCGTTCCCCTCCCCGCCACACTCCGAGCTTCTTCAGATCGAGCCGCGCGCGGCGCGCGACCATGTGGGTCCGGGCCGGGGCGGCGCCTCGCCGCTCAGTGACCCGACGCGGCGGCGGGCGCGGGCTGCGGCGCGCCGCTGTTCGCGGCCAGCAGAATGGCCTCGATGATCTTCATGTAGCCGGTGCAGCGGCAGAGCGTGCCGGAGATGGCCTCGCGCACCTGGACCTCGCTCGGCCGCGGTACGCGCTCGAGGAAGGCCTTGGCGGTAAGGATCATGCCGGGGGTGCAGATGCCGCACTGGGTGGCGCCGGCTTGAATCCAGGCCTCCTGGAGAGGATGCAGCACGGCTCCCCTGGCCAAGCCCTCGATGGTGGTGATGTCGCGCCCGCCGCAGCGCGCCGCGAACATCAGGCAGGCGTACATCGCCTCGCCGTCGACAAGCACGGTGCAGAGGCCGCAGTCGCCGTTCGTGCAGCCCGCCTTGGTGCCGGTGAGCAGGAGCCGCTCGCGGATGACGGTGAGCAAGGTGTCGTGGCCGCGCACCGCCAGGGTGTGCTCCTCCCCATTCACCCGCAGGGTGAGGGGCGCCTCGGGGGCGCGCTCGATACCGTCGCCGGCTGGCGTCATGCTCTCCCTCCCGTCGCCTGGTCGTTCATCGTGATCCGCTCTCCCGCGGCCCCTCCCGGAGAAGAAGAGGAGAGACCCTGGAATGGAAAAGTTTAGGCCGAGGAGGCTCAGCCTGAAGAAGCCCGCCGCCGCGCCAGCAGGTCGCCCAGGAGGCGACGCGCCAGCACCTTGGCGATGTGCCGGCGGTAGGCGGGCGCGCCGAAACTCACGTTGCGCACCGGCTTGGCGTGCTTGGCCACCAGGGCGGCGGCTTCGGCAACGCTCCTCTCCCCCGCCCCGGCGGCTTCCAGCAGGGCTTCCGCCTCGGGCACGCGGATGGGCATGCCGCTCACCGCTCCCAGGACGATGCGCAGGCGCCCCGCGGCGCCGTTCGTCCATCCCCGCGCCGCCACGGCGAGGGAGACGAGGGGGTAATCGATGGACCGGCGGTGCGCATGCTTGGCGAAGGCGGCAACGTCGCCCTCGCCGAGTGGCCGCACAAGCACGGCGCTGATCAGCTCCCCCGCGGCGAGGGTGAAGGGGAAGGCCGCATCGCCGGAGTAGAGCTCGTCGATTCCCATGCGGCGCTCGCCCTGCCTCCCCTGCACGATGAGCTCCGCCTCCAAGCTCATCAGGATGGGGGCGAGATCGCTGCGGTAGGCGGCGTAGCAGACGGCCTCCTGATCCACCACGTGGCAGAGGCTGCCGCCGGCCTTGTAGCAGGGCTCCTTGGCCTGGCGCCAGAGCGCCGTGCGGTTGTACCACCAGCACATCGTCTCCTGGCAGAGGTTGCCGCCCAGGCTGCCCATGTTGCGGATTTGCGGCGCCCCGACGCGCTGCGCCGCCTCGGCCAGCACCGGCGCCGCCTCCGCCACCAGCGGCGAGCGCTCGAGGGCGCTGATCGTCACCGCCGCGCCGAGGCGCAGCGTGCCATCGGCCAGGCGCTCGATCTGGCGCATGCCCGGCAGGTCGGTGAGGTCGACGAGGGAGCGCGGCGTCGCCACGCCCTGCTTCATGCGCAGGTAGAGCTCCGTGCCGCCGGCGATGGGGGCCGCCTGCCGCTCGTGCAGCAGGGCGCAGGCCTCCTGGTACTCCCGCGGGCGCACGTGCCGCACACCTGGTGAGATCATGCGCGCTCCTCCCGCCGCGAGCGGCCGTTGCCGCGCCCGTCCGCCCCTCCGGACCGCCGACGCGCCGCGGGGTCGTTGAAGAAGGGATGGTCGAGGTAGTTCGCGCCGTACGTCTCTTGCAGCGCCTTGACGACCTTGTCGGGCGTAATCGGCAGGTGACGGAACCAGATGCCCGTGGCGTCGTAAATGGCGTTGACGATGGAGGGGAGGGTGGAAATCTGCGTCCCCTCGCCGGACTCCTTGGCGCCGTACGGGCCGAACTGGTCATCCGTCTCGATGTGGAAGTGCTCCGAGCGCTGCGGCGACTCCATGGAGGTGGGGAGGCCGTAGTCGGTGAAGTTGGGCGTGAGGAGCAGGCCGTCCACGGTCTCCAGGTTCTCGAATAACGCCTGCCCCAGGCCGCCGGCCACCGAGCCGTCAAGCTGCCCCTCGACAAGGGTGGGGTTGATCGGGTAGCCGCAGTCGTGCGCCGAGGCGAAGTGCAGCACGCTGATCTCGCCGGTCTCCAGATCGACCTCGACTTCCGATCCCTGGGTGGTGAAGGAGTAGGAGCCGGAGAGGTTGCCATAGCCGGAGGTGAGCTGCTTCGGGTCGCCGAAGTGGGCGGTGAACTCGGCCGGCGTGGCGGAGCCGTGGGCCATGAGGGGTTTCGTCTCCTTGTAGTAGCAGAGGCGCACGCCGTGCAGGAACGACACGCCGCGGTCCTCGTTCCCCCGCACCACGATGCGGCCCTCCTTGCAGATGAGGTCGCCGGGGGCGCATTCGATCTCCTTCGAGACGGCCTCGAAGAGCTGGCGGCGGATTTCGGCGGCGGCGGTGCGCACCGCTGCTCCCGTGGTGAAGGTGACGCGGCTGCCATAGGTGCCGGGGTCGAAGATAAGGAAATCGCTGTCCTGCAGGGTGGTCTGGATGTCGTCCATGGTGAGGCCGAGCTCCTCGGCGAGAATCTGGGCCAGCACGGTGTTCGACCCCTGCCCCACGTCGGGGGAGCCGTGCAGCAGGTGCACCTTGCCGTCCTCGTGCACGCGGATGACGGCGGTGGAGGCGTCGTGACCGCCCATGCGGCTGCCGGAGCTGAGCGAGCCGCAGCCGAGGCCGATGCCGCGCACCTTCGCGCCCCGGCGCCGCAGGGTGCCGTGGGTATGCGTCCAGTCCACCGCCTCGGCGGCGAGCTCGAGGCTCTCGGTCAGGCCGCAGCTCGTCACCACGAAGCCGTTGGCAAGCTTGTCGCCCTGCCGCACCCTGTTGCGCATGCGGATGTCCAGCGGGTCGAGGCCCAGGTCGCGGCCCAGGGCATCAAGCTGGCTCTCGGCGGCGAAGCGCATCTGCGGGATGCCATGACCGCGCAGGGCGCCGGAGAACGGCTTGTTGGTGTACACCCGGTCGGCGTCGTAGCGCAGGTTGGGCACCTTGAAGGGGAGGCTGAGGAAGGCGCCGGCTAGGTAGATGCTCATGTGGCCGACGCCCGCGTAGGCGCCGCCATCGGCGATCAGACGGCAGCGGTAGCCGAGGAGCGTGCCGTCCCGGCGGGCGGCGACGGCGAGGCGGATGCGCATGGGGTGGCGCCGGTAGGCCGACAGGAAGACCTCCTCCATGTCGCAGGTGATCTTCACCGGCTTGCCCGTCATCTTGGACAGCATGACCGCCGAGAAGTCGAGGTCGAAGGGCTCGTGCTTGCCGCCGAAGCCGCCGCCCACGTGCGGCTGGATGATGCGGAGCTGACTCGGCTTCATGCCGAGGCCGCGCGCCAGGTTGCGATAGATGATGTAGGGGCTCTGCTTGGCGGCCCACAGCGTCGCCCGATCGGTCACCACCTCGTAGCGCGCCACGATGGCGAACGGCTCGAGGTAGCCGTGCATGATGGCCTGGGTGCTGAAGGAATCCTCGCGCACGTGGTCGGCGACGCGAAAGGCCTCCTCGATGTCGCCGAAGTTGAAGCGGCAGATGGCGCTGACGTTGTTCTCGGCATGCTCGTGCAGGCGGGGCGCGCCGGGTTTCATCGCCTCCTCGGGGTCGAAGACCGCCGGCAGCTCCTCATAGTCGATCCGCACGAGGTCCGCCGCCTCGGCCGCCAGGTCCTTGTCGGTTGCGGCAACCGCCGCCACCCCCTCGCCGATGTAGCGCACCTTGTCGATCGGCAGGGCGCGCCGATCCTGGGTGGGCTTCGTGAAGCCGAACTTCACATCGGGGAAATCGCGGCCCGTCACCACGGCCTTCACCCCGCGCCGCCGCAGGGCCGCGCCGGCGTCGATGTGGACGATGCGCGCGTGGGCGTGGGGGCTGCGAATGACCTTGCCGTAGAGCATGCCCGGCAGGATCACGTCATCGGCGTAGAGGGCGTGCCCCGTCACCTTCTCGCGCGCATCAATGCGCGCCACGCGCTGGCCAACGACACGGTACGCTCTCATCGTCTGCCCTCTCCCGCCTCAGCCGGCGCCGCGGGGACCCGCCAGGTCCGGGCAGCCGCCGGTGGTCTCTGGAGTGCCGCGATCCGTCGGGCAACCGCCGCCCCGGTCCCACCTCGGGGTCCGCGCGCCGCCCGGCGCTGCGCCGCTTGCCAGGCGGCCCCGATCTCTCTCCGTCTCCGTGGTCCAACCGGCCCGCTGCGGCCAATTGCCGGCGCGCGGTCAGCTCACCGCGGGCGCGGCATCCTCCCCCTCGGCGCGCAGCAGGTGCGGCGTATCTGAAGACTCAACGCCTTCCGTCGCATGAGAGCATGCTCGAGAGCGCCGCGCGGTCAGAGTAGCATGGAGAGGCGGGACCGGAAGTCTGTAAGGTGTAGGATCAGGGATGAGCCAGGATTGTTCATTGATGGAGATCAAGGCTTGGAAAGAATTTTTACAGGGCTTAGCGGTTTATGGCCTGAAGAAGACCCACAGTTGTCAGGTAACTTGTTGTAAAGAAAGGGTTTGCGACACCACGGGGCGGCGGTGCCGGAAGCGCAGGCGAGCGCCCTTGAAGCCCAGCTCCGGCAGCGGCGCGGCGACGCCATGCGCACGGGGGCGCGGATGCGGCGACGCTGCGTTGTTCAACACGCAGCCCGCTGCCATTCCTGATCGACGAGCCGCACGAGCACCTCTTTCGTGAATGGTTTCTGCAAGACGACGCAGCCGGCCTCCTGAAGAAACGCCTGGGTGGCTTCGTTGATGATCTCGCCGGTGGAGAAGATGATGCGGTTGCAGAGGTGCGGCTTTTCGGCCTTCAGGGTCTCATACAACTGCCGGCCCGGCACAGCGGTGGCCCAGAGGTCGAAGATCACCAAGTCGTAGTCCCCCTCCCGGAGTTTCTTCAGGCCATGATCCCCAGCGTAGACGGCATCAACGCGATACCCCTCCCTCTTGAGGATGACGGAGATGAGCTCGTTGATGTTCTCCTCTTCCTCAACGACCAGAATCCTCGCTGCGCCGCTTTTCTCCGCGGGAGCGGCCGGTTGCTCCCCTTCGCTGAGCTGTGGCTGTCCGGTCAGCAACGGCAGTTCAACAAAGAAGGAGGCTCCTCCCTCCCCGTTGTTCCTGGCGTAGATCGTCCCCCCATGAGCCTGCACGATGCCGTACGAGATGCTCAAGCCCAAGCCGGTTCCCTTGCCCTTCTCTTTCGTGGTGAAGAAGGGATTGAAGATGCGCTCCATGTTCTCGGCCGAGATGCCGCCTCCGGTGTCGGCGATCTCCACTTGCAGCCGGTCTTCCTCCAGCCGCGACCTCACCGTGATCCGGTGCAGCCCATCTTTCTCCGCCAGCTCCTGGAGTGAGTTGTTCATCACGTTCAGCAGCACCTGCTGGATCTGGTGCGCGTCGACCAAGATGGCCGGTGCCGCCTCGGAGAGGTCCATGACCAGCTCGGTGTGGCTGACCCGCGCCTCGGCGGCGCAGAGATCGGCCACCTTGCGCAGGATCTCGTTGACGTCACAGAGGCGTTTCTCAGGTGGTTGCTGACGGGAGAAGGAGAGCAGATTCTGCACAATCTTCGCGGCCCGCTGCGCCTCGGTGAAGATCTTCTCAATATCGCGTTGCAAGTCATCAGGGACCTTGCTGGCGAGAAGCTGCGAGTACCCCATGACGGTGGTCAGCGGGTTGTTCAGCTCATGCGCCACCCCGGCCACGAGCTGCCCGATGGCGGAGAGTTTTGCCGCCTGCAGCACCTGCTGCTGGGTCTGGTCGAGCTGCAGGGTCTTCTCCTCGACAATGTGCTGGAGCTGCCGGGCCGCTTCGCGCGCTTCCTTGAGGAGGCGGGCGTTTTCCACCGCAAAGCCGATATGACTGAGCAGGGTGTTGATGAACTTCAGGTCCGACTCGCTGAAGGACGTCTGATTCCCCTTTTTCGCCAGGTTCAACACCCCGATGATCCGATCCTGAACCCGCAGCGGCATGCAGATGAAGGAGGAGGTCTCGTACTTCGGATCGTTGGATTTCGAGGTGCGATCATCATGCTCCACATCCGCCACCAGCATCGGCTCGCCGGTCTGCGCGACTTTCCCCGCAATACCCTCGCCGAGACGCAGGGTCGTGGCCCTGACAACCTCCTCCGTGAGGCCCTGGGCGGCCGCGATTTGCAGCGTCTGCGAGCGCGCATCAAGCAACATGATCGAGCCGATGCGCGCTTGCACCGTGGTCATGGCGCGGCCCAGCACAACCTGCAACACGTCCTGGATGTTCGGAATGCGCGCCACCAGCTCCGTCAACTCACTCAAGGTGCCTAACTTGAAGATCAGGTTCTCAAGTTCCTTGGTGTTCGCCTTCAGTTCCTCCAGGATATGCCTGAAGGACTCCGCAATGCGCGCCATTTCGCTCAGTTCCTGGGGCGCATCGACCAGATTCAGCTCGGTGATCTCGCCGCTCTCCAGCTTCAGAAACTCTTCAGTGAGGTCGCTGATTTGCTTCACCATCTGGCGGAAAAAGACAAACCCGAGGAGGGCGATGATGACGCTGATCCCAAAGATCATCCTGACGTCGCTGCTCTCCAGGAGGTTGTAGCCGTTCAGCACATAGATGAAGAGCAGGATGGGGATGACGGAGGTCAGCGCGAAGATGAGCGATGCTTTGTATCCCAGGCTTTCGTGTTTGGTTTTACTGCTCACGATGACCCCTTTCTCGCCACGCTCGCCTCCTCACTCGACCGCACCGGCATCAAGAGGCAATCTCATACTCATGGCGCGCAGCGGAGCAGCGCGCCCAGCCGCTCAGTTCCAGCTCCTAGCGGGGACCAGCCGCCGCCGGCGGCGATGGTAAGCCGCCTCGCACCCTCGTACCGTTGCGACGACAAGAACCGCCGCGCACGCACCCCCGGAAAACAACGGAGATTTCGCGCATAGCTCGTTATTGAAACATAATAACCGCTTCAGTTGGAAAAGTCAAACCTTGACCTGCCGCCGCAAACCGGGAGCCAAGCGATTGCGAGGCGCTTACCCGGGGGTGGTGACATCCCATGTCATTCCTATCGACGGCTGCAATGGGAGTCTTGAGATCCCACCCTGGAGGCCGCCGCTGCACCGCTCACTCTTCAGGACCTGTCGCCTGTCCCACCCGACGGGGGAAGGAGTGACCTTCGAAGAGCGTGACGGGAGGAGGTGCAGAATACTGTACCTCGCCGCGGGCGATCTTGACTAAAGCTGAGAAAGGCGGCGCTGTCAAGAGTTTTGTGTCGAAGCGCGTTTGAGAGGGCGTTTCGCCCGCCGGCGTTGAGGTGGCGCGCGCCGCTTGTCAGGCGCGCATTTGGCGGCTAGACTTGACTTCCAGGTCAGACCTGTTCTGGCCTCCTGGGTGCACGACCATGGTCCCTCGCCGGCAGGACTTGCCGCGCCTTCAGCAGCATCGCGCCGCCGCAGGCGCTCGCACGCGCCCCTGTCAGGGGGAGTGAAAGGTTCCTCATGTTGCCAAGCTTTTCATCACTCGCCAGCCGCCTGAAGGGAGGCCTGGAACGCCGCGCCGCCGTTCCGCCCGCGCCGCCCCCCATTGCCGCGCCGCCGCGCCACCTGCGGACCAAGCATCGGAACCTGGAGACGGCCAAGGTCGCTTGCGGGATCAAGGAAGTGGCGCTGACGCATCGCCCGCTCGAAGCCTACCTGGAGACGACGAACTACTGCAACCTACGCTGCCGCATGTGCGCCATCGTCTGGGACCCCAAGTTCAACCCGAAGGCGCCAACGACGGGGTTGCTCACCCTGGAGACCGTGCGGCGTCTCGAGCCGATCCTCCCCGCCGTGGCGCGCTGCTACCTCATGGGCACCGGCGAGCCGATGGTCAGCAAGTACTTCTTTGACATCGTCGCCTATTTGAAGCAGTTCGGCCCCGAGGTGCACTTCAACAGCAACGCCACGCTGATGACGCGTGAAAAGGCCGAACGCCTGCTGGACCTCAGGGTGGACTCGATCACTTACTCCATCGACGGCGCCACGCCCGCCACCTACGAGGCGATCCGCGTCAACGCGCACTTCGACCGCGTCATGGCCAACATCGCCGAGATGAGCCGCTTGCAGCGCCAGCGCGGCCTGCTGCGCCCCTACACCACGATGGCGATGGTGGTGATGGCGAACAACGTGCACGAGGTGGGCGCCATGGTTGAACTGGCGGCGGAGCTGGGGGTGCCGCACGTCCACTACGAGCCGCTCATCTACCAGGAGTACGACGCCTACCGGGAGTTTTACAACAGGCACTCGCTGGGCGTCCTGCCGCGCCAGCAGGTGGCGGAGTACTTCGCCGCGGCCCGGGAAGCGGCGCAGCGCCTCGGCGTCGCCATCACCTCGCAGTTCTTCGGCAAGGAGGGGAGCTTCGACTACCCCGAGCTGCTGCGGCAGGAGCAGGAGCGCGCGGCGCGGCTGCCGGGGCTGGTGGCGCTTGAGGTTCGGCCGCCAGGCTCGCCCAGCGAGCAACCGAGGAGCGCCGCCGCCGGCCCCGCCACGCAGCAGGCCGAGGCTCCCGCGGCGTCGGGAAAGGCGACAGGAGACGCCGACGAGGCGGCCGCCGCGGCGGGCGGGCATGACCGCGAGATCACGCTTGCCGTCTCGCCCCTGCGCGTCACCACGCCCTACGCCTTCAACCTGGAGCTGCAGGCGCGCCTGCCCGGCGGGCGCGGCAACGTCGCCAGCGAAGAGCTTACCCTCAACGGCCAGGCCCTCCCCCTCTCGCTCCTTGACCTGCTCAGCTTCGCGGGGGATGGCGTCGGGCGCGGGGTCTTCGTGAACCACCGCTTCACGCCAGAGCACAACGGCACCTTCGTCTGGACGATCACCAGCCGCGATGGGCGCCGCGCCAGCGCCAGCCTGGAGATCGCCATCCCCGCCGATTTCGTGCGCTTGGTGGCGCGTGGGGAAGCCCTCCTCTGCACCGAGCCCTGGACCACCATCTTCATGACCTGGGACGGCGACATCCAGACCTGCTGCGCCAGCCCCTTCGTGTTCGGCAACGTGCGCGCCGCGCCAATCGAGGAAATCTGGAACTCCCCGGCCTACCACGAGGTGCGTGCCCACTTCAGCAGCGACTCGATCCCCGCCATGTGCGCGACCTGCGTGAAGAACGGACGCATGCGCCACATCATCCCGGAGATTGAACATATTCTCAGCCAGCCCGGCGAGGGGGAGCGCGCCTGAGGAGCGGACGCGGCTGGGGAGCAGGCGGGCGCGGGTCGGCATGGCGGCGGGATGCCGCGCGCACCGTGGGCGGGTGCGCTGTCGAGGACCTGAGGGCGGCGTGCGCTTCGCGGTTCACTTCTTCAGGAGGTCGCGCAGGGCCTCCTCGAGATCGGGGTGGCGGAAGGCGTAGCCGGTGGCCAGGAGCCGCGCGGGTTCGACGCGGGTGCTCGCCAGCAAGAGCGCATCGGCCATCTCACCGAACATGAGCCGCACCGCAAACGCCGGCAGAGGAAAGAACGTGGGGCGCGACAAGACCCGCCCGAGCGTCTTCGTGAACTCCGCGTTGGTCACCGGTTGGGGCGCCACGGCATTCACGGGGCCGCGCAGGGCATGCGTCGTCAGCGCATGCTGGATGACCCTCACCGCATCGTCAATCGAAATCCAACTCACGTACTGCTTGCCCGGGCCGATGACTCCCCCAACGCCCATCTTGAAGGGCAGGAGCATTCTCGGGAAGGCGCCGCCCGCCGCGCTCAAGACGAAGCCGAAGCGCAGGTGCACGACTCGCAGCCCTGCCTGCAGCGCCGCCTGGGCCGCCGCCTCCCAGGCCTGGCTCACCTCGGCGAGGAATCCCCTCCCCGCCGGGCTTGCTTCCGTCATCGTCTCCTCGCCGCGGTCGCCGTAGTAGCCGATGGCGGAGGCGCACACCAGGACCCGCGGCCGCGGCTCCAAGCGCGCCAGGGCTTCGCTGAGGAGGCGCGTGCCCTGCACGCGGCTTGCCTTGATGCGCTCCTTCTTCTGCGGCGTCCATTTGCCCTCGCCGATACTCTCACCCGCCAGGTGCACGACTCCCTCCACCCCTGCCAGCCCCGCCGTATCGACGCTGCCGGCGCCAGGGTCCCAGGCAACCTCGGCGGGCGCCTTCGCCTGCCCGCGCACCAGCCGCACGACCTCATCCCCGGCGCGCGCCAGCAGTGGCACGAGAGCCGATCCAATGAGTCCTGTTGAACCGGAAACCGCTACCTTCATGGCTTTTCGTTCCCCTCCCCTGCCCGCCGGCCGCGCACTGCTTTTTCACCACAAAGAACCTGCTTAGAACAGAGAACCTCGAAGTGGTTGATTTGACGTGATGGGGCGGCTGACGTTCGCGCGGCCGGTGTCCTTCACCTCTGCGCCCTCTGCGCCTCCGCGGTTCAATGGAGTGCACCGCGGAGACGCAGATGACGCGGAGAAGGTGGGGGAAGGAATCACCGCTCGACACAGATGCCCACGGATATCCGCCTCCCTGCACGGTTTCTTGCATGCCGATGGTAGGGGCGGTTCGCGAACCGCCCCGACGGTCGATGGCATGGACGCCTGCTGAGAAAGAAGTGTCCGCTTATTTTCATGACCTTGCGCGTGGGCCGCAGGCCCATGGGAACTGCCTCGAAAAGAGAACCCCTAAGTGGTTGATTTCCCGACATAGCAGGTGTGCCGCCGTGCGTCTTACAGCGGACGGGATGTGCAGAGCCGCAGGGGCGGGGCTTGCCCCGCCCTCCGAGCCGCACTCTCCCAGCCGCCACGCTGGGGCGCGGCAAGCGGCGCCCCTACACGGAATGCCGAACCCTTCGACATGAAAGACGATCGCTCCCTGTAGCCCCCATTTTCATCCCCTCGCGGGTGGACCGCAGGCCCATGGGGAACTGCTTCCTCTCTCATGTTTAGTATGTGTCCATGCTGCCTTAATGCACCACGCGCTTGAGTGAACACCGGGAACCGCAGCGTGCCGCGGCGCGGCTGCGCAGGCTGGCGGAGCGCTGCGGGCGCGGCCGGCATTGACCGCCGCCACGGCACGCGCCCGCGGGACGAAGCCACGGCCGCCCTCCCCGGCCTGCGCGCGAACCGTTTGCGGCGTTTCGTTTGACGCTGCACTAGACACTCCGTATAATGAATCCATTGCCTCGCTCGCGCTCAGCACGTTCGTCGCTGCTCGTAGTCCCCCCTCGGAAGAGGTACGCCGAGGAAGAGGGGTGGCGTGGGCCCCGCAGGCGGCGCGGGGCTGCTGAACGTTGAGGGTGGAGTGCAGCGCCATGGCCAGCGGAATTGTCATCTCCGCGAAGGGCGGAACGGGGAAAACGACCTTTGCCATCAATCTCGCGAAGGCCCTCGCCGATGCCACGGAGCAGCGTGGCCTGCGGCAGAAGCAGGGGGTCCTCTACCTCGACCTCGATATCTGTGATCCGAACGGCGCCCTACGCCTTGATCAGGTCGGCGCCGCGAGCTTCTATGAGCTCTTCAAGAGCTACGAAACAGGCGCCCGGAGGGGCGATCTCAAATCCCTCTGTCAGGTGCTGAAGAACGATAACTTCTCGATTCTGGGATGCGAGGTGCTGGGAGCCCGGCAGCGCGAGGAGCTCAGTCAGCTCTTCACGTTGCAAACGTACGCCTCTCTCTTCTTCCGCGACCTTGAACGTCTCATCAGCCAGTACGACCACTGCATTATCGACACGCCGGGCGGCGGCCTCGTCAGCTTCCTGCCCCTCCTCCTCGGCAGCGACTTCGTTTACAACGTCTTCGATCTGCGGGACGAAACCTCGATCCGCTCGAGTGAAAAGGTGCTCATCGACTTCTTCTATTTCTGTCACAAATACCGGTCCATCAAGAACACTGGGACAAAGATGATCCAAGTCCTCTTCAGCTTTTACGACGACGGCAAGCTGAAGAAGTACCGCAATGCCATCACGCAGCGCCTCGAGGATTGGCTGGTCTGGAACCTCGAGGAAGGCGATCGATCCCCCATCGATCCCTGGATCCCCGAGAACTTTGAGTGGTGGCGCGCGCAGCACCATAAGAGACGGCGGCACTCGGTGCGCACCTTCATCGAGACCTACTTGTCGGAGCGGCTCCGCTTCCTGGAGGGGTTACCGAAGAGCGATAAGATCGAACGGGCCAACGATCGGGGACGCCTCTACATCGGCAGCCGTTTCGAGAACCTCTTCCGCGACGGGGTGCGCAACATCATGAATGCCTCCGAGCTCTTTTTGCGCGAGGCGGAGTTCCTCGAGGGTTGGCGCCAGCGCGGGGCGCTTGCGGAAATCAGCGATTTCCTCACCGCGCGGGTTTCCCCGTCGCCCAGGCCACGCAAGGGCGCGGCGGTCACCACCTGATCCGCGGTCGCGCCCTAGGCTTCCGCCGCGATCCTCGAAGTCCCGGCAGGCGCAACGCTCCGGCGTGCGCCGCACGGTTCCCGCCGCGAATCGTTTCGTCGTTGACCGGCGGCGTGAATCCTTGTAGGTTTACTCCTGGCGCAGGAACCCCAGGTAACCATGTATGACGTTTCACCTTGCTGCAGACACTGGATTTCTCATCCACCGCGCCAGCCGGCTGCTGCAGGTGGAACTGCAGAAGGTGCTCGAGCCCTACGACCTGACCCGTGAACAATGGCCGGTCTTGGCGATGCTCTGGGACGAGGAAGGTGTCTCGCAGAATAAGATCGGCGGCTACTTGTGCAAAGATCAGCCCACCGTCACGCGCATCATCGACCGCCTGGAGAAGAAACGGCTGGTGAAGCGCGTGACGAACACCCGCGATCGCCGCGCCTATCGCATCGTTCTCACCGAAGAGGGAAGAGAGCTCAAGGAGGTTCTCCCGAAGCTGGTCGACGATCTGCTGCAACGAGCCCAGGCGGGGCTCACCGAGGAGCAGGTGGCGGCTCTCAGGCAAGATTTGCTGACGATCGCCGGGAACCTGGAAGGCGACGGCTGAAGCGTGCCGATGCGGCGCCGCCTCTCGCGGCATCAACCCCCGGCGGCAAGGCGGCGCCGGACGAACCGGGATGACGGAGCGCGGTTCTCCTCGCCGAGGCTGCCCGCCGTGTTCAGCTCCTAGGCGGTTCCATGATGCCCATCTCAACAGAACGTGTTCAGCGCCTTTCTCACCTTGCGCTTCTCCTCACCGCCCTCCTCTTCGCCGGCGCGTGCCTCTCCACCTCGCCGGCGCTCGCCGCCAGGCGGGTGATGGTGAAGGACAAAGCCAACATCCGCAGCGGTCCAGGGCTGAAGAACGACGTCCTCTGGACCGCTTTCAAGTACTACCCCCTGGAGGTCATCGGCGAGCAAGACCAGTGGCTGAAGGTGCGCGACTTCGAAGGCGACGAAGGCTGGGTGGCGCTGAGCTTGGTGGAGGAACAGCAAGCGGTGGTCGTGAAGGTGGCGCTGGCGAATATCCGCTCCAGCCCCGCGGCCACCTCCAAGGTTGCCTTCCAGGCAAAGAAGGGCGTGGCGTTCAAGGTGCTCGGCGCGCAGGGAGACTGGCTCAACGTGGAGCACGCCGATGGCGAGAAGGGCTGGGTTCACAGCTCCATCGTTTGGGGACGGTAGGCTAGCGCGCCGCGGTGACGCCGGCCGTGTCGGGGAGTGATGCGGCGTTTGGGGTCCGCGTGCGAGAAGGCTCCCTCCTTCTCCTCCTCAGGGTGTGCGCCCCGCCGCCGGCTCACAGGTAAGCGCTGCCGCCTCCTTCTGGGTTTGACCACCATCCGTCCCGGCGCCGCGGCCCTGCGGCCGGCCGGCGTTGCGCCGCGTCGTCATCCCGCCCGGGTGCGTTCACCCCCCCCGCCGAGAGTTGGTCTCAGCTCCGCCTGGAACGCGGCGGCGTCCGCCCGCCCACCTCCCGGCGCTTCACCAGCGCTGTCAGGAGGCAGGCTTGAGGTGCACAACCTCTTTCAGCCTTCCCAGCCGACTGTTCCCCAGCTCGAAGTCGCTGAGGCTATCGAGGAGCGTGGTGAGCTGCTGCCGGCGCTCCTCCTGCAAGGGGATGTCGGTATGCCCGAAGCCGCACTCCTGCTTAAACTTCTCGGCGCAGGCGGGGCAGAGCATCTCGAACCTGCGGGTGACGCCCGGCTCCTGGTAGAGCTTCTCGATGAGCTCGACGCCGCGCTCCTCGCCGCACCAGCCGCAGCTCGCCAGGCTCTTCGGCAGATCCTGGCGCGGCTTGTCGGGTTCCTGCCGTTTCTTGCGCTTGCCGAAAATCCACATCTCGGTCATCCTTCCAGGGGGGAAGATGGATGCGGTGGCCGGCGGGGCCGCGGCGGTGGCGCGGCGCAGAGCCGGTAAGCCCTGTCGCGGCGATGAGCACCACGCACCTCATGGCAGGCGCCCGCGCTCTCTGCGCGACCGGCAGGGGTGACGCCCTCGCCGTCGGGTCCCCCCCGGAGCTGAGCTGGCCTCCTGGGGCACGGCGCGCGAAGATGCCGCGAACTCGCGGCAGGCGGCGGCGAACCTCTCCCCGCGCCACGATTCGGGGCGCGCCACGAGCGCAGGTATTGTACACCAAGCGGCGCGCCGCGCGCAGCCGCCCGGCGCGGATCGTTCGGCACCGGCGCCCGGCCGCCGAGTGGCAGGCCTGGCTGACGAGGCAGGCTTTTCCGGTCCCACCCGGTCAGGGCGGAGCGTGTGATGCGCGCACCGGAACAGGGAGAGAATGGCACACCATGGAATGGCGACGTGATGGCTACCTCATCAGCACCGACCCCGCACTCCTGGATATCAATGTGATCCATGCCTTTCTCACCACCTCGTACTGGGCCACCGGCATCTCGCACGCCAAGGTGGCGCAGTCGATCGCCTACACCCCTATCGTGTTCGGGCTCTATGAGCATGATTCCGCCGCGGCGAGGCTCGGTCGCCAGGTCGGCTTTGCGCGCGCCATCACCGATAAGACGACCTTCGCTTACCTGGCCGATGTCTTCGTCCTAGCGGAGCACCGTGGCAAGGGGTTAGGGAAGTGGCTCGTGGAGTGTTTCCTCACCCACCCCGACCTGCAGTGGGTGCGGTTCTGGACCCTCGTCACGGATGACGCGCACGGCCTTTACGAGCGTTATGGGTTCCAGCACACTCCTCATCCGGAGTGGTGGATGGAGATCATCGGCAAGCCGCCCAAAGGCCCCTTCCCCCCTTAGGATGCGCGGCAAGCGCGCTCTCGAGGCAAACGGAGCGGCGAGGCGGCCCGCCGCGCCAGACTCCCCCGCAACCAGCAAGGAGGGAGGAACGCCAGCGGCATGGCGGAGGCTTGAGCCGCCGCGGCCGCGGGCGGCGCATTGCCAGGCAGTTCCCCATGGGCCTTCGGCCCATCCGCGAAGCGATGAAAATGGGGGAGGCTTGGCGGTACTGTTGGCGGAATGACGTCGACCGTCCCTTTGTACGTGCCGGTCTGGCGAAGTGGCAGAACCGTGGATGATGATCGTTGGTAGGGGCGGTTCGCGAACCGCCCCTACGGGATGACCGCGTGCTTTCGTAGTTCCCATCGCTATCACGCCTTCCGGCGGCCTAGATTCAACGCTAGGAGTCCAGATCCATTCTCCTGGAAGATCAACCACATACGGGTCTTTTTTCTAAGCAGAGGCCGCGGCGAGAACCTGCGCGCCGCGGGGATTCTTCCTTGACATAGCATCGACTTTGGCAATATCAAGATCAGTATCCTACGGGAGCGAAGCAATCACGTCAGGGGAGGGCGCGCAACGCCCGCGCTCCTGGTCAGCTTTCTGGGAGGAGGAGAGGCAATGCGGAGGATTCTTCTCGGTTTGGTTGTTGCCGCCGCGTGCGCCGCGCTGCTGCCCGGCATCGGCGCGGCGGCTCAGCTCGCCGGCTCGGAGGTGAAGATCGGCTACCTCACACCCCTGTCGGGTTACGGCGCCGGCGTGGGCAGCGATGAGCAGCACGGGGTGTTCATCGCGCGGGATGAAATCAACGCCGCGGGCGGCATCGGCGGGCTGCCCGTGAAGATCATCCAGTACGACGATGCCAGCAAGGGGGAGGAGGCCATCAACCTGATCAAGAAGCTGGCATTGCGGGACAAGGCGTTGGTCATCATGGGGCCTTTCCTGAGCAACAGCGTCCAGGTGGCCTTTCCCGCCGCCAACATCGTCAAGACCGCCGTCATCTCCTCAGCCTCGGTGGCGCCTGGGATCGCGGCGCGCAACCGCCCCTGGACGTTCCGCAACATCACCACCAGCGAGCACCTTCTGGAACCGGCGCTGATCAAGTACCTCGAGATCCATCCCCAGGTGAAGAAGGTGGCGATCATTTACGACAACAAGGACTTCGTCTCCAAGATCGAGGCCGCGAACGTCTTCCCGCCGCTGCTGAAAAAGCACGGGGTCGAGATCATTGACAGCGTCACCTTCGTCACCGGCGACATCGACTTCAGCCCGCAGGTCACCCGCATCAAGCAGCAGAAGCCGGATGGCATCGTGATGGCTGCGGTCTACCAGGAGGGCTCGAACCTGGTGCGCGAGCTGCGGCGCCAGGGCATGAATCAGCCCATCCTCTCCGGCATCGGCATCTCCTCGAACGACTTCATGCGGCTGGCGGGCGCGGCCGCCGAGGGCGCCATCAATGCCCAGCCGTTCTGGGCCGGCAACCCCGAGCCGCGGGTGCAGAAGTTCGTCGCGGAGTACCGCAAGCGCACCGGCAAGCAAGCGCCGAACTACGCCGCCTCGAGCTACGACACCCTCTACATCCTGAAGCAGATCATCGAAACCACCGGCGTCACGAATAAGCCGGAGAACCTTGACGAGGATCGTGTGAAGATCCGGGATGGGCTGGCAACCATCAAAGATTTCAAGGGCATCACCGGCAACACCTCGATGGGGCCGGACGGCGATGCGATCAAGGAAAAGTACGTGCTGATCGTCAAGAATGGCGAGTTCACGCGCCTAAAGTGAGGCTGCGGCGCAGGGGGATGGCTCCGTAGGGAATTCGGGCGTGCCGCACCTGCTTGTGCGGGCAACGCGCCGGCAGGCACGGGGGCACGGCTCCCTGGCGCCTCAACCCCCTGCCGCGAAATAGGCGTCTACGTGGTTGATTTTACGCGATGGTGAGGCTGATGGTGGTGCGGCAGCGTCCTTCACCTCTGCGCTCTCTGCGCCTCCGCGGTTCAATGGAGTGCACCGCCGAGACGCAGAGGGCGCGGAGAAGGTAGGGGAAGGAACCAGAGATGGACGCGGAGGCGCACCGAGGTCCGCCTACCTCCACGGTTCCTTGCATGCCGATGGCAGGGGCGGTTCGCGAACCGCCCCTACGAGTGCCTGCTGCCTCCAGAAAAAGCGTCTACGTGGTCGATTTCACGATATTGCAGGGTTGCCATCGTGCGTCTTACAGCGGACGGGATGTTAAGAGCCGTAGGGGCGGGGCTTGCCCCGCCCTTCGAGCCGTCCCCCGCTGAACCGCCCCCTCCCAGCCGCCACGCCGGGGCGCGGCAAGCGGCGCCCCTACACCCAGAATGCCGAACCCTTCGACATGAGAGACGGTCGCTCCCTATAAACCCCATCTTCACCCCTTCGCGCGTGGGCCGAAGGCCCATGGGGAACTGCTCGGTAACGAGGTTAGCGAAGGTTCACGAATTCCGGGGAGGCGAGTCTAGTTGTTGCTCCCCGGCGTTTCGCCACCTTGTTCGGCCGGCGTAAGCGTGCTTGAGTCCGGCGCGCTGCGCGCCGTGGGCTCCGGGAGGCGGCGGAAGAGGCGCAGGTTCGGCCACTCCGCCGTCTCCCCGGCTTCATCCGTCGCTATGATGCGCAGCCCTGGCAGGTGGAACAGCCCCTCCGTGAAGCTCTGCGCCGCCAGGTTCGGCACTCGAAACTCGTAGAGGAACCCCTCCCCCGAGGCCGTCAGCTCTATCTCCTCAAAGCCGAGAATATCGGTGTGCCCTGTCACTCGCAGCGACCCCTGCCCCCCCGCCGCCAGCGCCCAGAGTGAAAGCTCCCCACCTTCATCCGCCGAAAGCTGCGCCGTCGTGCCGCCAAATCCCGCCATCAGGATGAGGGGCACAGGACTGCTCTCCGCCGACACCGGCACGGCAGGCTGGCGACGCCCGGGTACGGCATAGCCCGCATTGCTGCGCGGAATCGCCGGGTCGGGCCAAAGGGAGACATTGCCGTCGGCGTCGACGCCCCGGATGAGAAGACCGCGCATCGAGTTGACCCCGGCGACGAGATTCTGCGTCGAGCGCACGGGGAACCGCAGGCGATAGACGCCGCTGTCATCAGGACCGAGCATGGTCCCCAGGATAGCCTCGATCGGCCGACCGAAGGGGTTCAAACTGACGAAGGCAGCCGTCACGCGCAGAGGGGCGACTCCCCCCAGGACCTGCGCCTGCAGGGTCAGTTCGCCGCCGCCGCCGACCTCGAACGTCAGGGGACTGGTGCTGAACCCCGCCATGGTGATAAGGGGTCGCGTCGGTTGAGGCAGCTCGACCTCCGGCGCCGAGGCCGTTGCGGCGCGAGCAGCCGGCTGGCTGCCCGGCACGTCGAGCGCCGGGAAGTGCGCCTCATTTCCCACCGCGTCCGTGGCGGTGATGGCAAGCCCGGGAATCGTCAGGGGACCCGGCGGCAGCGCGCCTTCGGGGAAGACCTCGATGCTCAGGAGGTAACTCCCATCCCCATCCGCGTCGGTGAGTTGGCCCAAGGGAGTCGGCACCGTGAGGCCGAGGGGGGTCGCCACCTCGTAGGTGGCCTCCACGGCGAGGGGAGGGACGCCGCCCCGCACCTCCGCAACCAGGGTCACCGTGCCGCTGCCATCGTCGTTCAGCAGCACCGGCGAAAATCCAAAACCGGCCGAAAGGATGATGAGGCGATCGATCTGTGGATCGAGGGCGAAGTTAAGGGTCCCTTGATTCGAGGTGAACTGGATGCCGCTGGTCTTGGGGAGGAAGCCATCGGCCTCGGCCGTCGCCAGGGCCAGGGTGGTCTTGATCTCGTTCACCGTGTAGGCGCCGGAGGAGTTCGTGAGCGCCACCACGTCGCCCACGCGGACCCGCGCGCCCTCCACCGGCAATCCCGTGCTGCGGGCCGTCACCCGGCCCTGCAGGGTGCGATTCTCCGCCACGGGCCGCAGGGAGATGAAGAGCTGCGAGGTGCTCCCCGCCTCCAGAGTCAATTCGACGCGCTCGGTGATAAAGTTGTCTTTGCTGAAAATGATGCTCAGCGGGCCGGGAGCGATCTCCTCCACCCTGAACTCGCCGGTGCCGAGGCTGCGCTCGCGCACCGTTCCCGCCTGAATGAGCACCTCCGGCAGCGGCTCGCCGGTTTGGGCATGCCGGACCACGCCGGTAACCAGCGCCGTCGTCCGCACCGCCTGCAGCGCCACGTCCAGCCGCGAGACCTGGCCCAGGCGCACATCAACCGACAGGGTGCGGGTGGTGAACCCCTCGGCTAAGAAGGTGATGGCGAGATTCGTGGCCGGTTCCACGTCGGTGAACGTGTAGAGCCCCTCGGCATCGGTCGTGGCCCGCCGCTCTCCCAGGGTGACCAGCACGCCACCGATCGGCGCGTTGCTCGCGGCGTTGCTGACGATGCCGGTGATATCCCCCGTGGAGAGGGGATTCAGGGTGAAGTCGATACTGGGCGGGATATCTCCAGGGTTGATGGTTCTGACCGCTTCGCCGCGGTTGAAGCCTGACACCTGCACCACAACGGTGAAGGTGCCGGTCGGGACGTTCTCAATCCTGTACAGCCCGCTTTCATCGGTGGTGGCGCTGAGGTCGCCGATGGTGACCGTCGCCCCGGCAAGGGGCCTGCCGCTCCCCTCCCCGGCAACGTCCCGTCCCAGCACGAAGCCGCTGATGGTGACGGGCGATTGGGCCTGCGCGAGCCGCGCCGCTCCAAGGCTGGCCACGAGAACCAACAGCACGAGCCCGCGACGTAGGGCGCGCTGGCGCATCGCTGAACCTCTCCCCTGCTTGGAGTCCGTCGGGCGAATCTTCCCGTCAGCGCCGACAATCAGCCGCGCGAGCCGTACGCGCACCCCTCACGAGCGCCTGACAAGCACCTGAACCGAAGCGCTCCCGACGCAGGACGCCTCGAGCCGCCGGGAAAGTTTGCGACCATGACGCACCACGGTGAGGCAGGACAGGAGCGCCGCCTGCGTGACGCGGCTAGCTTACACACCATGCCGGGAAGAGTGCAACAGCCGAGACGGGAGCGGTCCGACGCGAGAGGCGCAGTGTTGCCTCGTGGCGGGCCATGACCAGGGCCGCGCGGCCCGACGCGGCTACGTCGGCCCCGCCGTGCCGGCGCGTTGCGCCAGCTCGGCAACCACCGCGGCGGCGCCGCTGGCGGCGATGGCTTGCCGCAGCCGCGCCGCCGGCGGCGCAACCTGATCAAACAGGAACGTTTCCTTCAACCGCAGAAGCCGCCGCCAGGACTCCTCGACCCGCGTTTCCCGCAGCGCGCCGGAGCGCACCCCCTCCGTCACCTGCGCCAGCATCGCGGCAGCCGCCGCAACCCCGGCGCAGACGAGGAGCACGTCGGCGCCCGCCCGCAGGGAGAGCAGCGGCGCCTCGGCGGCGAAATGCCGGGCAATCGCCTGCATCTGGAGATCATCGGTGATCACGAGGCCATCGTAGCCCCAGGCGCCGCGCAGCAGGTCGCCGAGGATGGCCGGGGAGAGCGTGGCGGGGAGGGCCGCATCAAGGGCCGGGAAGAGGACGTGCGCGGTCATCAGCGCCGGCAGGCCGGCAGCGCAGGCGGCGCGGAAGGGCGCCAGCTCGAGGCGCTCGAGGTCGGCGCGGGGTCGCTCCACGATGGGAAGCTCGAAGTGCGAGTCGGTGGCGGTGTCTCCATGGCCGGGAAAGTGCTTGCCCACCGGCGCCACGCCGGCGCTCATCGTCCCCTCGATGAAGGCGCCGCCGAGCCGCGCCACGACCTCCGGGTCGCGGGAGAAGGAGCGGTCGCCGATGACGGGGTTGGCGGGGTTGCTATCGACATCGAGCACCGGCGCGAAATTCATCGAGATGCCGGCCGCGCGCAGCTCGGCGGCCATGCCTGCCGCCAGCCGCCGCGTCAGGTCGGCGTCGCCAAGCTCGCCGAGGCGTCGCATCGGCGGCACCTGCGTGAAGGGAGGGCCGAGCCGGGCGACACGCCCGCCTTCCTGATCGATGGCGATGAACGGCGGCACGCCGACCTGCTCCAGGCAGACGGCGCGCAGCTCCGCGCAGAGATCGGCGAGCTGTTCAGGGGCGCCGATGTTCTCCTTGAAGAGGACGAACCCGCCCGGCACCCACCCAGCCAGGGCGCGCCGCAGCTCGGCGCTGACGCCCTGGCCGGCGATCCCCACGAACAGGAGCTGGCCAAGCTGCTGCTGGAGGGTGAGGCGCGGCATGCGGCTGGCTCCCTTCCTGCCTGAACGGCGGCTCTCCTCCCACCCGACGCCATCGCCGCGGGGCCGGCGAGAGGACCTGCGTTGACTTGCTCGAGGCAGTATGATAGCACTCGCACATCTGCGAATCACCCTCGGCGGGAGAGCTCCTCATGGTGCTGCGGCGCGCCCGCATGGTTCTGGAGATCGAGAGCAACGCCATCGCCGCGCTCATCTCCAGGCTCGACAGCTCCTTCGAGCGCGCGGTGACGATGCTCCTGGAGCTGCGCGGTCGCCTGATCCTCACCGGCATCGGCAAGTCCGGCATCATCGCCCAGAAGATCGCCGCCACCTTCACCAGCGTCGGCACGCCGGCGCACTTCCTGCATCCAGTCGAGGGGCTGCACGGAGATGTGGGCATCCTGAGCCGCACGGACCTCGCCATGGCGGTGTCGCGCAGCGGCGAGACCGATGAGCTGCTGCGCCTGCTGCCGATCTTCAAGCGCTTCGGCGTACCCATCATCGCCCTGAACGGCAACCCCAGCTCCTCCCTGGCGCGGCACAGCGATGTGGTGCTCGACGTGGCCGTCGCGGCGGAGGCCTGTCCCCTCGGGCTGGTGCCGACGGCAAGCACCACCGCGGCCCTGGCCATGGGAGACGCCCTGGCCATGGCCGTGCTGGAGCAGCGCCACTTCAGCAGGGAGGACTTCGCGCTCCTGCACCCGGGCGGTTCGCTGGGAAACCGCCTCACCCTCACCGTGCGCGACCTCATGCACACCGGCGACGCCATCCCACGGGTGGCGGACGACGCCTCCTTCAAGGAGATCATCCTGGAAATCTCGTCGAAGAAGCTCGGCCATGCCTGTGTGCTGGATCGAAGCGGACGCCTCCTCGGCATCATCACCGACGGCGATCTGCGCCGCCTCTTCGAGAAGACCGAGAACGTTTTCAGCATGCGGGCGCGCGACTTCATGACCGTCGATCCGAAGGTGATCGGCGCCGACGAGCTGGCCGCCAAGGCGGTGCAGATCATGGAAGCGCACTCCATCACCGCGCTCGTCGTCATCGACGAGGCGAAGAGCGTGCAGGGGTTCCTCCACCTTCACAGCGTCCTCGCCGCCGGGGTGGTGTAACCCCCCTCGCCGCGCCCCACCCCGCCGATTCCCCCACCTCCGCCGCGCCGCCCGCAACGCGGAAAGCCCCTGGCAGGCTCAGGGGCTTTCCGCGGCAGAGTGCCGCCAAGCTGCTCGTACGAGAGGGGGCGTCGGCCGCCGCGGGCTTACTTCTCTCCCTTCTCCTCCTTCGGCTTCTTGCCTTCCGAGACGATGGTGATCTCGTTCATCACGTCACCCGCCCGCAACTTCTTCACCACGTCCATGCCCTGGGTGACGCGCCCAAAGACGGTGTACTGGTTATCAAGCTGGTGCGCCGGCGCGAGGGTGAGGTAGAACTGGCTGCCGGCGCTGTTGGGGCGGTTTGAGCGGGCCATCGCCAGGGCCCCTTCGATGTGCGTCAGGCCGTTGTCGTGCTCATCCTTGATGGTCCAGCCGGGACCGCCAGTGCCGTCCCCTTTCGGATCCCCCCCTTGGATGACAAAGTTCGGCACGTAGCGATGGAAGGTGAGGCCCTTGTAGAAGGCACTCTTCACCAGCTTAAGGAAGTTCGCGACAGTGATGGGGGCCATGTCGGGGTAGAGCGCGATGCGGATGTCGCCCTTGTTCGTCTTGATGATGCCTACCACGATAGTCGTCCCTTCCGGCGCCTCTGCCTGTACCGGCGGCGTCTCCCAGCCGGCCCAGGTGATGGCAAGCGCCACCAGCAGCCCGAGAAGGGTCACCCCAAGTCTAGCTGCGCTCCCTGTCGTCAGCTTGATCCCCTGTTGAAGCGTGTCGTGCATGTCCACGATTCCCGCCTAGCAGCTCTGCGTTCCACCCACGCGTCCGCCTCCCCGCTGAACCGTCGCGAGGCTGGGCTTTCGTCAGCCGACGCGATCGTACTCCCGGACGCGAAACTCAACCCCCAGTTCCACCTCGGCGAGCCGCCGGCACGCTTCAATATCGACGGGGGCGCCGGGGATGCCGCGCACCGCCGTGGCAATCACCCGCGGCAGAGCGTCGCGGCAGCGCCGGATGAACTCCAGCACGGCGTCGTACGCCCGCGGGCCGAACCGCGGCCGGCAGACGGCGACGTAGCCCTGCGGCGTCTCGGCATTCAAGCTCACACTCACGGCATCAATGAGCCCCACCAGCTCCGGCACGATGTCCCGCTTGTGGATAAGGTTGCCGTGGCCGTTGGTGTTGAGCCGCACCGGCAGACCATGCGCCTTGCAGTAGCGTGCCACGTCAAGCAAGACAGTCAAGCGAAGTGTTGGTTCCCCATAACCGCAAAAGACGATTTCCTCGATGCCCTCGCTGCCGGCCGCTAGATGCTCCGCCACGGCGCCGCACAGCGCCTCCGTCGTCGGCTCTTCCCGCAAGCCAAGGAAGTGGCCCTTCACGCTGGGGTCGAGCTCGCGGGCGCAGAAGCTGCAATCGCTGGTGCAGCGGTTGGTGATGTTCAGGTAGAGACTGCGGCGGATGCGGTAGGCAATGGCGCCCTGCCGCTCTGGGCCGCCGCCGTCGAGCCGGAAAAGACGGCGGGCGTTGAAGCTCGTGATGCGCGCCAGGTCGGCGACGGTGAGCCCATGCAGCTCGGCCAGCCTGGCGGCCGTGTGCAGCACGAAGCTCGGCTCGTTGCGCTTGCCGCGCCGCGGCGCGGGGGCAAGGTACGGGCAGTCGGTCTCCACCATGAGGCGGTCCACGGGCAGGGCCTTGGCGACGCCGCGCAGGGACTCGGCATTGGCGAAGGTGAGCTGGCCGGCGAAGGAGATGAAGAAGCCGAGTTCCAGGCAGGTCTCGGCAAGGGCCTGGCTGCCGCTGAAGCAGTGCATGACGCCGCCGCGCTCCTCGGCATGCTCCTCGCGCAGGATGGCGAGGAGGTCGTCCCCGGCATCGCGGCAGTGGATGACCACGGGCTTGCGCACCTGCCGCGCCAAGCGGAGCTGCCGGCGGAAGACTCGCCGCTGCGCCTCGATGGGCGCGTAGGCCTTGAAGTAGTCGAGGCCCGTCTCCCCCACCGCCACCACCTCGGGCCGGCGCGCGAGCTCCTCGAGCCGCGCCCAGCTTTCCTCATCCACCCCTTCGGCGTCGTGCGGGTGGATGCCGGCGGTGGGGTGGAGCCGCGGGTGCCGCGCCGCCAGCTCAATGGCGGCGAGGCTCGAGGCCACGTCCGTCCCCACCACGATGATCGCCTCGATCCCCGCGCCGAGGGCGCGCTCGATGACGGCCTCGCGGTCGGCGTCGAAGTGCTCCATGGTGAGATGGGCGTGGGAGTCGATGTACATGCCGGGCCTCAGCGCACCTTGCTGCCGGGGGGAATCTCGCCATCGAGGCCGACAAGGACCAGCCGGGAGCCCCCCTCGGCGGCCAGGACCATGCCGTTCGACTCGACTCCCATGAGCTTGGCCGGCCGCAGGTTCGCCACCAGGATGATCTGCTTGCCGAGCAGCTCCTGCGGAGTGTAGTGCTCGGCGATGCCGGCGACAACCTGACGCACTTCGTCCCCAAGATCAACCTGGAGCTTCAGGAGCTTCTTCGAGCTCCTGATCGGTTCGGCGGCCCGAATCCGGCCCACCCGCAGATCGAGGCGCTGGAACTCGTCGATGCTGATCGTCGCGGCGCTCCCCGCGGCCGGTGGTCCCGCCTGGGCTGCTTCTTGTCGCCCCGCTTCCTTCGCGGGGCCGGCGGTGGACGACGCTGCGCCGGCCGCCGTCGCGGGCGTCTCCTCGAGGCGCGGGAAGAGCTGCTCGCCGCGCGCGATGCGGCTGCCGGGGCGCAGCCCGCCCCAGCGCCGCCAGTCCCCGCCGGCGGGCGCCTCGAGACCCTCCTCCATACCGAGCTGCCGCGCCAGCTCGCGCGCTTTCCCCGGCATGAAGGGACTGATCAGGAACGCCACCAGGCGCAGCGCTTCGAGGCAGGTCGCAAGCACGCCATCGAGCCGCGGCGCCTGTTCCTTGGCGAGCTTCCACGGCGCGGCCGCATCGACGTAACGGTTCAGATGCGCCAGGAACTCCCACACCCGCGCCAGCGCCCGGTGGAACGCCAGGGTCTCCATCGCTTCCGTGAAGCCCCGCACGGCCGCCGCCGCCGCTCCCCGCACCTGCTCCTCCTCGGCGGTGGGCGCCGTGCAGGGAGGGATGACGCCGCCGCGATAGCGCTCCACCATGGTGAGGACGCGGCTCACCAGGTTGCCGAGGTCATTCGCCAGGTCGGCGTTGAGGCGCTGCACGAGGGCGGCTTCGGAGAAATCGCCGTCGAGGCCGAAGCTCACCTCGCGCAGCAGGAAGAAGCGCAGCGGATCAGGGCCGTAGCGCTCCACGAGCAGGTTCGGATCGACGACGTTGCCGAGCGACTTCGACATCTTGCGCCCCTCGTGCGTCCACCAGCCATGGGCGAAAACCTGGGTCGGCAACGCCTCGCCGCCGGCCATGAGGAAGGCCGGCCAGTAGACGGCGTGGAAGCGCAGGATGTCCTTGCCGATGAGGTGGATGACGCGGCCGTCCTGGGGGCGCTCGCTCCAGTACGCCCGGTAGGCCGCCTCGTCGGGGCTGAGGAAGCCGAGGACGGAGAGGTAGTTGAGGAGCGCATCGAGCCAGACGTAGACCACGTGAGGCGGCGCGGGGACCACCGGCACGCCCCAGGAGAAGCTGGTGCGGCTGACGCTCAGGTCGCGCAGGCCGCCGCGCACAAAGGAGATGATCTCGTTGCGCCGCGACTCGGGCTGGATGAACCGCGGGTTCTCCTGGTAGTGCCGCAGCAGCCGCTCCTGGTACGCCGAGAGGCGGAAGAAGAAGCTCGCCTCCTTGAGCTTCTCCGTGGGCCGCCCGCAGTCGGGACAGGCGCCGCTGACCAGTTGCAGCTCGGTCCAGTAGGTCTCGCAGGGGGTGCAGTACCAGTCCTCGTACTCGCCGAGGTAGATGTCGCCGGAGTCGAGGAGGCGTTGGAAGTACTGCTGCACCGCCGTGATATGGCGCGGCTCGGTGGTGCGGATGAAGTCGGTGTTGGAAATCTGCAGCTTCTGCCACAGGCTCTGGAAGCGCGTGACGACGCGGTCGGCGAGCTGCTGCGGTGTCTCCCCGCTTGCCGTCGCCGCCTTCGCCACCTTCTGGCCGTGCTCGTCCGTGCCGGTGAGGAAGAAGACGTCCGCGCCGCAGAGGCGCTGGTAGCGTGCCAGAACGTCGGCGGCGATGGTCGAGTAGGCGTGCCCGAGGTGGGGGACGTCGTTCACGTAGTAGATCGGGGTGGTGACGTAGAAGGTGGGACGACTCATGGGAGCTGCGTGATCCTAACGGGGTGCGCCGGAGAACGCGGCGGAGGGAGAGCCGGAGACGACCGCATGAGAAGATCGCGCCGACGCAGCCTCCGGCGGCATCATGCCGCGCGCGGCCGCCCTGACGCCTGGCCAGGCGGGAACGCCCTGGCCTTGCTCCAGATCGGCCACGCTGCCTCGCCTTGACGGATTGAGCCTACTCGGCGGGGATCTCAAGCTCGGCGACGGTCTCGGCGGCGTCCGGCGTCTTCTCCTCCTCCTGGTCGGAGTGCTTCTGAGCGGCAGGGTTGAACTCGAAGGCGACGCAGCACTTCAGGCGACCGCACATGCCGGTGAGCTTGTTGACATTCATCGACAGGTTCTGCTTCTTCGCCATCTTGATCGAGACCGGCTTGAAGGAGGTGAGGAACGTCGTGCAGCAGAGGGAGCGGCCGCACGGTCCGAAGCCTCCGAGCAGACGCGACTTGTCTCGTACGCCGATCTGCTTCATCTCGATGCGGGTGCGGTAGCGGCGCGCCAGATCGCGCACCAGGGCGCGAAAATCGACCCGAGCATCGGCGGTGAAGTAGAAGTACGCTTTCCGGCCGTCGTAGAGGAACTCCGTCATCACCAGCTTCATCGGCAGCTCGTGCTTGCGGATGCGCTCGAGGCAGAAGGCGAACGCCTCCCGCTCGCGCCGCTCGAGGTACGCCAGGTGATCGAGGTCCTCCTTGGAGATCCGGCGCGCGACGCGCGGCAAGGTGCGGTGCAGAAGCTGTTCGCCCATGGCGCGCGAGCCAAGGGTGACCATGCCCACGTCCGGGCCTTCGGGCAACTCGACGATGCATTGCTCCCCGGCTTCGAGAGCGAGGTCGCCGGCATCGCACTGCCTGATGCTATTGCGGTTGCGCAACACGAGATCAACGACGACACGCATGACAATACTCTGCGAGGGCCTGGAGATCTGCCCCAGCCGTGAGCAGGAGGTCGAGGGTGAGCTGGGCGTGGACGTTCCGGCGAATTGCATGCGACGCTGCCAGAATCCCCGCTAATATAGCCTCCACCTGCTCATTTCTCAAGCGTGCCGCGATCTCTCCCAGCTCCGCGGCGGCGTCGGCGTTGAGCAGGAAGCGGCGGAGCGCGCTCTCCGGCTCCCCAGCGCTCCTCTCCCGGCTGCCGCAGAGGAGGAGCAGGTCGCGCGCCACCAGGGCGAGGAGGTCAACGAACTCCAGGACCTCCTCGCGGGCGCGCCCCCGCGTGAGCTGCTCGCTGAACTCGAAGCAGGGCAGGGCCCCCCCATCGAGCCCAAGCCGCAGGAAAGCCACGGCAAGGCGCCGCAGATCGCGCAGCCGCTCGATGTCCACCGCCAGCGCCTGGCCGGGACACCCTGCCGACAGGCCAGCGACGAGGCGCGCCGTGGCGGCGTCAAACTGCCGGCGCTGCCGCAGGAGCTGCGCCACGTGCTCCGCCGCCAGGGTGCCGAAGCGCACGACCTGGCAGCGGGAGACCACCGTCAGCGGCAGCGCCGCCAGGTTCTGGCAGACAAGGATGAAATGCGTCGCCTCGGGGGGCTCCTCAAGGGTCTTCAGGAATGCCGCGGCCGCCTCGGTGCCGAGGCGGTCCGCCTCGTCGAGCACGGCCACCTTGGCGCCGCCGCAGAAGGCCCGCAGCCCTAGGCGATCCTGGAGGATGCGGATCTGCTCGATCTTGATCTGCTGCCCGTCGGGGGCGACGACGTGGAAATCGGGGTGAGCGCCGCGCGCGCAGCGGCGGCAGGCGTCGCACCTGCCGCAGCCGAGGCTGCCGCGTTCTTCGCAGAGGAGGGCCTGCCCCATGGCCAGGGCGGTGGCGTGCTTGCCGACGCCGCGCGCGCCGACGAAGAGATAGGCATGCGGCACCCGGCGGGTGCGCAGCGCCGCTTCCAGGAGCTGCTTGACGTGTTCGTGCCCAAGAATCGTCTCGAACGCCACGCGTCCCTTTTCTCCTCACCGGTCGGGCCGGGCCGCGCGGCACGGCACACCGCCGTGTTCCGGCGGCCGCAGGCCAAGAGGGAGCCGATCGCCCCGCCGGCTGGCTTGCGCTCCGTCACCGCATGGATGGCCGCCGGGCGCGCCTCAGGCTGACGCTCCGGCCGCGGGGGGAAGTCGAGCCCGGACGACGCCCAGCACCGCCGCCCGCACCTCTTCGACACCGCCATCTGCCAGGATCACCGCGATGCGCCGCGGCTCCGCCGCCGCGATGGCCAAGTAGCCGCGCCGCACGCGCTGGTGAAAGGCAAGGTTCTCCCGCTCCAGGCGATCGGCCCCTGCGCTCGCAACCGCGCCGCGCTCAGCCAGCCGCCGCAGGCCGACCTCCACGGGCAGGTCGAGGAGGAGCGTCAGGTCAGGCACCAGCCCCCCTCCCGCCACGCTGTTGAGTTGGCGGAGAAGCTCGCGATCATGCCCGCGTCCGTCCCCCTGGTAGGCGAGGGTGGAGTCGGTGAAGCGGTCGCAGAGGACCACCCTGCCGGCCGCGAGGGCCGGGCGCAGCACCTCCTCGACATGCTGCGCGCGGTCCGCCAGGTAGAGTAGCAGCTCGGCGAGCGAGGTGATCGCAGCCCCGGGAGCGTGCAGGAGCAGCTCGCGGATGCGTTCTCCGAGAGGGGTGCCGCCTGGCTCGCGGCTGACGACGCAGGCATGGCCGGCCTGGCGCAACGCCTCGGCCAAAAGCCGACACTGCGTCGACTTGCCGCTCCCTTCAACCCCCTCGAAGGTGATGAAGTAACCAGGCATGGCGCCACTCGGTTAGGCGTCCGGCGCGCGGCTCGCCACGTTCGCCCGCGCCGGCTCGGGCGCGCCCGCTCTCCCACCTCGTGTCGCTCCGCGGAGGCAGGGCGCCTGCAGACTTCCGCCCCCTCTTCCCGGCAAGCGCGCCATGTCGATGAAGAGTTGCGGTGCGACCGAACCCGGCGCGGCGCTCCCCACGTCGGCGGCTGGGGCGGCTGCTCGACCTCGGCTCCCGCCGCGCGCCTGGACGAAGGCGACGGTCGCCATCCCGGTCGCCGCCACCTCAATGTCCGGCATCGTGATGCCACTCCGGCAGCAGGACAATGCTGTTGGGATTGTACCCCTGCTTCTTCAGCGTATCCATGCTCGCCACTACTTTCTCCTGCTGAAGGTCGATCACGGTGACCGACCCGTCGTTCATCCCGGGCAGGTTCAAGAGGCTGTTCTGCACGAAGGCGTAACGCTCATCCGGCGTGAAGGCCACGTGGTGCGCACCCGGCGCGGCCGGAATCGTCTTCACGAGCTTCGGGCTGCCGGGCTCCTTGCCGAGGTCGAAGATGTGCAGGGCGCCGGGCTTCGCCGTGGTGACGTAGAGGCGATCCCTTTTCCTGTTCACGTACATCTCCAGCGGCACACCGGCGTTCTGAGGGGCGAAGTTAAAGGCCTCCCTGGCCTCGAACGCCTTCTTGGCTCCATCCCAGCGGGCGGTCCACAAGGTGTTGCCGTACATATTGGTGATGAAAGAGAGGGGCGGATTCGAACCCGGCAGCGGCAGGACCTCAACCGGCGCCACGCCGGAGGGCGACGCCTTCGCGGAGACTTTCAGCGGCGCGAGGAGCTCGCCCGTGCTGGTTTTGACGACGCTCAGCGTCTCGCCGGCGTCCCCCAGGTCGGAGGGGCGCACCGTGTTCGTGACCAGCATGCGATCAATGCCCGCCAGCACGGCGATCCCATGCGGGTAGGTGCCGGGGACCGAAATGGCCTTCATCGGTTTATCCGTCCGCGCGTCGCCCATGATCACGTTGGCGGATCCGAGGCAGGTCAGGTACCACGTCGCGTTGTCCTCGGAGAAGACAATATCCTCGCCCCCCTTGCAGTCTGGCACCGGCACCCGTTTGATGCGGTAGGGAAAGCGCTTCATGTCCAGAACGAGCACCTCGCTCTTGCCAAGCGCCGTCACGTACGCTTTGCTGACATCCTTGTTGTAAAAGATGTGGTGCGCCACCAGGTCCGGCGGCAAGGGGATGTCCAGGAGAATCTTGCCGAAGCTGTCGGACGTGGGGTCCACGTCGATGATCGCGATGCCTTCGCGCCGGGCGGTTTGCTCTGGCTTGCTCTCGTAGTTGAACATCGCCAGGATCTCCGCGCGCACGCCGAGCGGCAAAGCCGCGAGCACGAGCACGCTGACGAGCAGGAGTACGCTTACCCTCTTCATTGGTATCCCCCCTCTGCGCCGCCGGAGCGACGCTGGAACTCTTGCGCAAACTGGGATGCACCCGCCGCCGGCGCACCCGTGGGCCCGGCGGCGGGCCGCCGGTTGAAACCAGGCGCCTGGCAGGCGCGCGGAGCGCCACCCCGTGGGCCCATCATCGTTGCCGCGTAGATAGACGCGCGAGAGCTCGGGTTGCGTGCGGCGCGGGAGCGCTCAACCGTCGAGTGAGAAACACGGAATTGTGATGCGGAGGAAGGTAGCAAAGGCAAAAAAGCAAGTCAACGCGAGGCAAAGGCGGCGCGAGCCGGCTTATCATCTGCTGCAGGGACCGGCCCTTTAGCCGCCACCCACCGCGAGCCCGCTCACCAGGAGGCTGGGGGAGCCGACGGAGGTGGCGCCGCCGGGAGGACCGAACTCGAGGTCGTCGCCGAGCGCCACCACCTCACGCAACAGCCGCAGGAAGTTTCCCGCGATGGTGAACTGCTGAAGGGGGTAGCAAATCTCGCCCTTCTCGAAGTAGTAACCGTGAGCCGCCAGGGAGAAATCACCCGACACCGGGTTGGCGCCGCTGTGCAAACCGTCGAGCTGCACCACCAGGATGCCCTTCGCCGCCTGCCCCAGAAGCTGTTCGCGCCGCTGGTGCCCGCGCTCGAGGTAGAGGTTCGAGGGGGCCACCTCCACCGCGGACTTGACAGAGGGGCGCGCTGCGTTCCCGGTCGACTGGGTGCCGTCCTTGTCGGCCGTGTAGGCGTTGTGGAGGACGTTCTGCAGCACCCCGTCCTTGATGAGCACGGTGTTGCGCGAGGGGACCCCCTCGGCATCGAAGGGCCGGGTCGCGAAGCCGCCCGGCAACAGCGCATTATCCCGCAGCACGAGGCCGGACGCCGCAATAGTCTCCCCGAGACGGCCTTTCAGCAGCGACAGCCCCTCCTGGATGCGCTTGGCCGAGAAGATGCCGGCGAAGGTGGCGAGCAGGCTGCGCGCGGTGCGCGGATCGAAGAGGAGAGGGTAGGCCCCTGATTTCACCGCCTTGGCGTCCAGGCGGCGGACGCTCTCCTCGGCGGCAAGACGAGCCACCTCGCGGGCCGAGAGGCGGTCGGCACTCTTCGCGTAACGCACCTCGAAGGCGCTCTCCACCCGCTTGCCGCGCCGTGCCATGACCCCCGCGGTGACGTAGCCGCCATTGGCGCGGTAGTGCAGGTCGAGGCCTGAGCTGGTGGCGAGCGCAACATCCACCATGCCCTCCCCGTAGCTCGCCTGCGGCACATTGACGACGAGCTTGTGGTACTCCTTGGCGGCCTGCTCGATCTGCTTCGCCATGGCGATCTTCGCCTCGTGGTCAAGCGCCACGAAGCTGTCATCGTAAAGGGTGAGGCTGGGGTACGGCTGCGCCGGCGCCTCCGGCAGGCGCTGGTGCGGATCGACGGGCAGGAGCGCACTCACCTCGGCGGCGCGCCGCAGGGTTTTGCGCAGCGCCTCCGGGCTGACCTCCTCCGTGTAGGCGTAACCGCAGCGGCCATCGCGGAAGAGGCGCACCCCCACGCCCATGGTCTGCGAAAAGCTGAACGAGTCCACCTCGCCTTGGAAGACCTTGATGGAGAGCGAGGCTTGCTCGGCGCCGACGAGCTCGACATCGCCGAGCTTCAGCCGGCGGGCCTCGTCGATCCCCTCCTGGAGGAGCGTTCGCACGTTCGTCATCGGTGGCTCCTGCTTGGTCGCGCGCGCCGCGCGGCGCCGCTTCGTGCCGGGACGCGCCGCAGCGGCGTCCTACTCGCCGCGGCCGCCGACGAGGAGGTCGCGCACGCGGATGGAGGGCTGGCCGACGTTCACGGGGATGGCGCCGCTGGACGCGCCGCACATGCCGGGGGCGAGCTGCAGATCATTCCCGACCATGTCGATGTTCCGCAGGATGACCGCCCCGTTGCCGATGAGCGAGGCGCCGCGCACCGGGCGGGTGATCTTCCCCTTCTCGATCAGGTAGCCCTCCTGCACGGCGAAGTTGAAGTCGCCCGTCGCGGGGTTGACGCTGCCGCCGCCCATCTTCTTGGCGAAGAGACCGTACTCGGTGGCGGCGATCATCTCCTCCTGCGTGCGCTCGCCGGGAAGAATGTAGGTGTTGCGCATGCGCGAGACGGGGGCATAGCGGTAGGACTCGCGACGACCGCTGCCCGTCTCGGTGAGACCGAGCTTGCGTGCCGAGAGCTTGTCGACCAGCCACGACTTCAGGATGCCGTTCTCGATGAGGAGGGTGCGCTGCGTGAGGTTGCCCTCGTCGTCGTACGTCTGCGATCCCCACTCGTGCGGCAGGGTGCCGTCATCGACGGCGCTCACCACCTTCGAGGCGATCGCCTTCCCCATGCGATCACCGAAAATCGAGGCCTTCCTGGCCACCGCATAGGCCTCGAGGCCGTGGCCGCTGGCTTCATGGAAGATCACCCCGCCGAAGGCGTTGTTGAGCACCACCACCATCTTGCCGGTGGGGGCGTAGGCCGCCCTTACCATGCGCACCGCCGTCTCGGCGGCCTCGCGGGCATGGGCCTCCACGTCGAGATCGTCGTAGAACTCGAAGCCGCGGCAGGCGCCGGGGCTGGCGGCGCCGACCTGCTTCTCGCCGGCGAGGCTGGCCACCGCGCTGATCGACAGGCGGGTGCGCACGCGGCGGTCCTCGACGAACGTGCCCTCGCTGTTGGCGACGAGCACCCGCTGGTCTTCATCGACATACGTGATGTTCACCTGGTCGATGAGGCTGTCGTGGGAACGCGCCGCCTCGTTGGCCCGGCGCAGCAGCTCCGCCTTGCGCGCCAGCTCGACGGACGAGGGGTCGATGCGGCAGGCGTGGAGCAGCGGCTGCTGCCGGTCCTGCCAGCGCAAGCTCCCCCGGGAGGGCGCCCGCGCCTCGAGCGCGGCCGCGGAGCGCGCCACGGTCATGAGGCCGTCGCGGCTCACATCGTTGGTGTAGGTGTAGACGGAGTTGGTGCCGTAGAAGAGGCGCAGACCCGCCCCGAAGTCGGTGCCGACGACGGCGCGCTCCACCTCGTTGCTCGCGAAGTGGAGGGTGGTGCGATCCTTCTCCTCCAGGAAAAGCTCCGCGAAATCAGCGCCGCGCTCGAGGCAGTACTCAAGCACGGTGTTGGCAAGATTTCTCTCAATCATCGAGGGTATCCCTCTGCGTCGCCTGGCGTGGTGGTTCCTCGATCCCCCATGTCCTTACCCTCACCCGTTCCCTCTCCCACTGGGAGAGGGGCCAGAGGCGAGGGGCACTGCTCCTCGTACTCCTCTCGAACAGAATCAACAACCATGGTCATGGATTAAATTCGCAGGAGAAACCTCTATGACCGCTCCTCCAGGGCCTTGATGATCTCGCGGCAAAACGCGGGCAGATCATCCGGCACGCGCGAGGTGATGAGGTTGCCGTCCACCACCACCTCCTTGTCAACGTACTCCGCGCCGGCGTTCACCACGTCGTCCTTGATCGAGAAGAAGCAGGTGGCCTTCTTGCCGCGCAGGATGCCGGCGGAGCAGAGCATCCAGGCGGCGTGACAGATGGCCGCCACCACCTTCCCTTGGGCATGCATCCGGCGCACCAGTTCAACCATGGGCTGATGGCGGCGCATGAGGTCGGGCGCGTAGCCGCCGGGGATGATCAGCGCATCGAGGTCCTCCGCGTGCACCTTGTCCGCCGTGGTGTCCACGCGCACCGGGTAGCCGTGCTTGCTCTCGTACTGTTGCTTGCTCCCCGTCCCCACGACGAGCACCTGAGCTCCTTCTTCCCGCAAGCGCAGGAGCGGGTACCACAACTCCTGATCCTGATACTGATCCTCGGCCAGGATGGCGACCTGCTTGGTGCTGAGACGCATGGCTCATCTCCTTGGGCAGCTCTCTGCTGGGAGCTCGCTGCCGCGAGAACCGTGAGTGCTCGGCCGCCCGCCGAGCCGTAACGCCGGCCGGCGCGGCCCGCGGCGAGCTGAGTCCCCGAACCTTGGCAACTCCTCGTCAGGCCAGTGTTACATACTAGAGCGCGGGACTCTCCGCGCCACCACAATCGGCGCAGGGGCATCCTGCCCAGCGGACGCCCCTCCACCTCGGCACGGCGCGGGCGGTGGAAGCAGGAAGGGGGAACCCGCTCTGGATTCCCCCCGACATGCCTCGCTTGGCGGTTCCGCACCTCCATCAAGCGCGGGTCTGAAGAGCGCCCCGACGCGGCCACCGCGGCGCTTCACCGGATCTTCACTGGATATAGTCGAGCCAGTGCTTGTAGCGGCTGTCTTCGCCATGCACGACGGCGAAGAAGGTGTCCTGCAGCGCCGTGGTGACGGGACCGCGCGTGCCGCCGCTGATGGTGCGACCATCCACCTCGCGGATCGGCGTCAGCTCCGCCGCCGTGCCGGTGAGGAAGACCTCGGAGGCGGTGTAGAGCTCGTCGCGCGAGAAGTTCTGCTCGATGACGGTGTGACCCTGATCGCGGGCGATCTGCATGAGCGAGTCGCGGGTGATGCCTTCGAGGATGTTGGTGATCGGCGGGGTCTTGATGACGCCGCGGCGCACCATGAAGAGGTTCTCCCCCGTCCCCTCGACGACGTTCCCCTGCGGGTCGAGCATGAGGGCCTCATCGAAGCCGTCGCGCACCGCCTCGAGCTTGGCGAGCTGGGAGTTGGCGTAGTTGCCGCAGACCTTCGCCTTCGTCATGCTGATGTTGATGTGGTGCCGCGTGAAGGAGGAGGTGCGCACGCGGATGCCGTGCTCCATGCCCTCCTCGCCGAGGTAGGCTCCCCACGGCCAGACGGCGATGGAGACGTTGACCGGCGCGCCGGTCGAGTTCAAGCCCATGACGCCGTAGCCGAAGTAGACGATGGGCCGGATGTAGCAGGCGTCCAGCTCGTTGGCGCGGATGGTCTCCTTGATGGCGGCCTTGATCTGCTGCGGGGTGAACGGGATTTTCATGCCGACGATGTGGGCCGAGCCGAAGAGACGCTCGATATGCTCATCGTGGCGAAAGACAGCCGACCCATCCTTCGTGGCGTAGCAGCGGATGCCTTCGAACACGCCAAGGCCGTAGTGCAAGGTGTGGGTGAGGATGTGCACCTTGGCGTCCGCCCAGTCCACCAGCTTCCCATCCATCCAGATTTTCTTCACTTCCTGCATCGCACCAGTCCCTCTTCCCGTGCCCCCACTGCCCCTTGCAACGCTGACCACCCCGCCGCGAGCCGCCCGGCACCCCCGCCGCTCGCCTCAGCCATCCTATACCACGCCCGATGCGCCGGGGCAACCGGAAGCGCTGCCAGGCCTGAGGCGCGGGTCGCCTGAGGAGGGCGCACGCAGCGCCTCCTTCATCGCCAGCCGCAGGGTAACCCCGATGAGCTTTTTTTGCGGCTGGCTATGGAGGACTTCCCAAAAGTTCGCTGAGGCGTTGGCGGCAGCGTCTCAAACTGTCGGAGCGCCTGGCGGCCATGCCCGGCCTCCAATGCTGGGCGGCGAACTCGCTGAGGTAGGAGGTATAGAGAGGACCCACCTTGCGGCCGCTTCCGAGGCGGGGGGGCAGGTGCTCGCGCACGTCCTTGCGACGCGACTTCCGGGCAAGCTGAACGACGGTTTCCTTGGGATTCTCAAGTTGCTCCGGCCTTTGGGGGATCGTTGATCCCGCCACGCCGAAAAAAGCAGCGAACTCCTCCATGTCGGCAAGGAGCCACGCCTCCACCGCGCGGACGGCAACGCGGAAGCACATGTGCCGCGCCGGATCAGGCAGGTGGCGGACGCGAAACGGCGGGGCGCAGTCTGCATCCCCATTGAGATCAACCAAGACGAGCCATCTGCCGTGTTGTGCGGCCTGGTTATACCCCCGAAGCTTCTGCAAGAGATGCGGCTTGCCATTCTTGCCATACACGGAACCGGTCTTCGCCCCTGCGCTTGCAAAAAGGCGGCGCAGCACGACTTCATCCACAATTCCTTCCACCACGCAGTTTACGAGGATGCCAGACTCAGCCACAATCGTTCAAGCTCCAAACATCGAGAGGTTTTCAGCACGCTCGGGTCGGGTGCGGGGCATGACTGCTTCACCAAGGTGGTGTCCGCCATCAAGCAGGTCCATAATTTCGTCGAACGCGCTTGCCGGCCGAACGGCCGTTCCTTCGTGCTGCGGCATGAAGAGCAGGGCCTCGTCGAGGCCGATTCCCGGATCGGTCAGGAGATCGGCGGAATGGGTGCTGAGAATGATCTGCCGCCCTGAATCACGCTGGATGCGGGCGAACATCTGGGGGATGTATCTCACCACCTCCGGATGCAGGGAGAGCTCCGGCTCCTCGAGCAGGAGTGGTCCGGACCCATCGAGCAAAGCCCAGAGCAAGCCCATAAGCCGCAATGTGCCATCGGAAAACTGCTCCTCACTTTGCCAAGCGCCACGGTGGCGCCAGTGCTCGTACTTTCCACGTAGGTGAGGGGTGCCTCGTACATCCCGATGGAGCTCAAGACCACTCAATTGCGGCACAGCCACACGTAATGCATCCAGGATGCGCCGGAGCCGTGAGGCTTGGGTTTTCTCCGGAGCACGGGCAATCTGCTCGATAAAATCTCCACCATAGGGATCGTGCTGCCTACCAATGGAACGATCTGGTTCGCGTACCAGTTGAGGGACAACGTGCAGGTAGCGGATCGAGCCAAAAAAATCAACCAACTCACGAAACTTTTGATTGGCGTAAACCTGTTCGAGATGGGTTTGCGTCAGCCTTTCAGGATCACGTCGGTCATTCCCGTCCGGCCTCTTCAAGATGATGTCGTCATTCTTAATCACCAGTTCTTCTTTAATCATTGGTCTCTGACGGTTGTCCTGGCTGAAGCGCAGACTGTATTCCCATGTTTCTGCTTCTTCTTCGGGGCCAACTTCCACATTGATGAGAAGATCAGAATACCGACGAGCTGCCAAGCAACGGAGACGCGAGACGCCATCCCTTTTCCGAACAGCTTCTTGAAAGCCTCCACCCACAGAAACGATGTCCCGAAGGAAACGGAACACATCGAGAAAGTTCGACTTCCCGGAGGCATTCGGACCGACGAGGAAGACGCGGCGCTGAAGAACTAGATCAACGTCTGCGAAGTTGCGCCAGTTTGCGAGCTTTAGCGCTGCAACGCGGAGCGCCTTTTTCGCTGCTCGTTTCACTTGCGTACCTCCGCTTGATGCCACAGTTCAGAAAAAACGTCGTTCACGCTCGTAACCGCAATATCCAGCTCGCCTTGGAAAGGTTGGCGAAGGTGGCGCGCCTCGGAGCCGTCGTCGTCCACGCGCGCAAGGGGAGATGGCGACTACGCACCACCTGCCCATCTTCCTACACCACTTTCCCCAGCTCGCAGCAACCGCGAAGCGTCCCGGCGTCGCGGCCCCCCCTCCTCAGCGGATTTCCGCCCCCTCAGCCGCTCGGCATCGAGGGGATGACGGCGGAGCTGTAGTCCCCCTTCTTGGCGGCCGCCTGGCCGTTGCCGCCGCCGGGGGCGAGGCCGTACTTCGCCAGGTTGATCTGCTCGTAGCCGGGAACGCGCACGCGCTCGGGGAACTCCCGGCCGAGGGGCTTGGTGGCGTTGCGGATGTTGATGAAGCCCGACTCGACGCGCGGCACCATGGCGGTGTGGCAGATGGGGTCGCGCCGCGAGGTAATCGCCTGCGCCTCGAGGCAGGGACACGGGCCGGCCGGAAAGGCGCGACGCGCGACGCCGCCTCACCGCTCTATGACGGCTTGGCGACGTCGCCTTCGGCAACGAGACCGGAGACGCGCAGCGGCTCGATCTTGTAAATGACGCGGCGCTCGGGCTTGCGATAGGGGAACTTGTCGACGCCGAGGTTCTTGAAGGGGTAGACATCGAGGCCGAGGTACTTCTTCGCCAGCTTGTCGATGTGCTCGTCCGCCCCCTCTTCGGTGATCTCCACCACGCGGCCGCGTATCTCGAAGCGGGTGTACGGATTGTCCGGATCGATGCAGGAGAGCGCCACCTCCGGGCGGCGGCGGATGTTGCGGTCCTTCAGGCGGCCGACGGCGGAGTTGACGATCACGTACGCGCCGTCAAAGTCGCACCACACCGGCGACACCTGCGGGCTGCCGTCGGCCATCGCCGTGGCCAGGTGGACGAAGGCCCGCTTCTTCAAAATCTCCTGGCACCACTCGGGTATCGCAACCGCCACCTTCGCCTCCCCGTCGCGCCCGCGCGGCGCGTGTCGTGTGGATTCTCTCCTGCCTTCCATCGCCTCCTCCGCGAGGGAGCAATGCCCCCTCGCTCACCCCGCCACGCGAGCCGCGTCGCGGCGCGCGGGAGTCCGATTGGGAGCACTTCCTTTGTAACGTAGAGCGTCCGGGGTGTCAAGCTTTCCCCGCCGCAGCCAGCGTCGGGCTTTTCCAAGCGTAGAGGGCGAGGCGAAGGGAAGGTCGCGGCCCCCGGGAAAAGGACATCAACGAGTCATCAGAAGGTTCTCAGTGCCCACCAGTACCAAAAGAAGCCCCCAACTCTTGAGTTGGGGGCTTCTAGGCCCCTCAGTGGGACTGCGACCCACTGCCGACTTCTGAACCGGTCGGGGGTAGGCAATTGGCGTGTTACTTCATTCGGCAGTATCGTGCGCTTCTAGGCCTTGGGTTCCTTTGCCGACTCTAACGGCGCCTACCTAACGGAAATGTGCAATATCGCCTTCAAGGCGGCATCACCTCCCTTCAAAGTGCATTATACGTAGTTTTTACATTCAGTCAAGCATCTAAACCAGAAGGGAGATGATAATCCAAAAGCCCAAAGGATATACTTCAAAACGATCAACCAACATGTGCAAATCGAGCAGGAAGAAGTCTATTCAGGGTCGCACCCGTTCAGGTAGAATGGTCTAAGCATGCCTGCAGGGAGAACTTTCCTCACCGCCCACCTCGCCCCCAAGGAGATGCCCCGATGCTCCGACCCTACTCCGCCACCTGCGTGCAGTCGATCATCCGCAAGGTGAAGAGCAAGGCCTCGAAGGAGGCCACCATGCGCGAGAACCTCTACCGCAACCTCTCCCTCATCGACAACCTGACGAACCTCGGCTGGGCGCCGCCGAAGCTCTTCGCTTTCCCGGAGTTTTTCCTGCAGGGCTTCCCGTCGGGCGAGAGCCTGGCGGAGTGGCTCGAGGTCGCCATCCGCATCCCCGGCGCGGAGACCGACGTGCTGGCCGCCTGCGCCAGGGCCAAGGGCATCTACCTCGCGGCCCACGCCTACGAGGTGGACGAGGAGTGGCCGGGGCGCGTCTTCAACACCGCCTTCATCATCGACCCGCGGGGCGACATCATCCTGCGCTACCGCAAGCTCAACAGCCCCGTCACCACCACGCCGGGGGACGTCTTCACAGAGTACCTCGAGCGCTACGGCATCGAGGGCGTCTTCCCGGTGGCCGACACACCCATCGGCAAGCTGGCCTGCATGATCTGCTACGACGTGAACTTCCCCGAGGTGGCGCGCTGCCTGGCGATGCGCGGCGCCGAGGTCATCCTGCACCTCACCGGCGAGCCCCACGGGAGCTACCGCGACGCCTGGGACTGCGCCAAGCGCGCCCGCGCCTACGAGAACCTCGTTTACATCGTCTCGCCGAACCACGGCATGTACCTGTCGCCGCTTGACGACGAGCGCTTCGCCGACGCCTCGGGCCTCCTCTTCCAGGACCGCCAGGCGCACCCCATCGCGCCGATGTTCCGCTCCTACGGCCACTCGAAGATCATCGGCCCGGACGGCAAGATTCTCGCCGAGGTGAACGGCCCCGGCGAGGCGGTCATTTCCGCCCCCATCGACATCGAGGCGCTGCGCTACCGGCGCGCCCAGCCGGGCATGAACTTCCTCGCCCAGGTACGCACCGGCCTCTTCGCCAAGGTCTACGAGCAGACCGAGCTCTACCCCCTCGACACCTTCGCCAAGGAACCGATGCAGACCCTCTGGCAGGAGAACAGCGCCATCACGCGGCAGACCATCGCGGGGATGATCGAGCGGGGTATCTACGCGGCGCCAAGCGGGCCATAGCTCAAAGAAGTCCGAGCATATCTGCAGCATAGCAATCACATCCGTAGACAGACGGCGCAGCCCTCACCTATCTTCACACGCAAAGGAGTTGGCGCCCCGCCGAGTATCAGCCGCAACTTTCCTTGCATCGCTTCGCGGCAAGAAGCCTCAGCACCTCCCAGATAGAAAGAAGGCTCTTTGGGCGAGCCTCTTGTCAAGTAAAGTTCCTAAGGCTCGTGTAATTCGAGACGCAGGGGAAGGCGTTTTTCTACGTACAGACAATAGCGTCTCACATATGTTCGAAGTTAACAGATCTACTCCCTACGAGCAAACTTATTGGCGAAGATACTAACCATCCCCCCTAGCATTAGATAGCCAATGACCACTTCAAGTGTCACAAAAAGTTGGCCAGATAAATTGCAAGGTCGAATATCCCCAAAGCCGAGAGTCGTAAACGTAACAACGCTGAAATACCACGGAGTAAACCACGTCTTGGCACTTTGTATCACTATACAGGGATCGCCTACTTCCCGCAACCAACTTTGTAAATCCGGCCACCTCTCAAACCAGTGAGTGAAACCGAGGTTAGAATATAAGAACCCGAATATCAATGCAATAACGGCTTCTGTCGCACACCATCTTTTAAAGTTTCGGCCGTAATCTGATGTGACACCCCAAAGAAAATGAAGCAATGAACGTATCCCCCACCTCGGTTGAAAGAATGCATATTTGCTTGCTAGGCACAGTTTTCGTATTCCTTTTCCCGCTTCTAAATTAGTCCGCCGATTTGTGGATAACCAAGAGAGAATTTCGCGTTCACGCTGTCCTAAGAAGATCTCGTCATACAGATGACGCTTGAAACTTGGATGGTGGTCTAATGTTGGCTGGCCATATAGCCTCAGACCACGCAGTCGAGTCTTGCCATTGAAGTTAACTTCTGTAATATCGGCAAAAAATGTAGACCCTGAAAGAATTGCTGAGGAAATATTTGCTCTTGTCAAGTTCGTCTGGATAAGCTCCGCCTGGTGAAGATTAGCGCCCTCGAGATTAGCGTCAGTCAAGTCTGCATTAAAGAGATTAGCCAGTGTAAGGTCGGCACCAAGGAATGAAGCATATGAGAGCTTAGCTTCTCGTAAATCAGCACATCGCATTTTGGCCTTGCTGAAGTTTACTCCTATAAGTCTTGCTCCAAAGAGATGGGCTAGAAAAAGACTTGCTCCCTGGAGAGATGACCCAGTAAGATCAGCGCTTCCAAGCTGAACCTCATTAAGCTCAGCACCATCGAACGCCGTGAGATGAAACCTCGTCCGACGAAGATCTAATTTGCTTAGAATTGCACTACAGAGATTTGCATGGTCGAATGAGGCATCTTCGAGTTTTGCATCACTTAGGTTGGCCTTTCTAAGATTGGCTCTGTCAAAATTTGCCCCTCTGAGATCGAGTCCAGTTAGATCGGTCGAACTCAAGTCCGGATTCTGAGAATCCTCTTCCCTCCATTTGTTCCATTTCTTAACGCCTTGGTTGAGCTTCTCCAGATGCTCTTTGTTTGCCATATTCCTTGACTCCGCGAGGCGATAACCGTTGGGGACTGAAGTATTATGCTGTGCTAGTCGCTATGCTCTCCCCACCTGGGCGATTCTTGCCTCGAATAGGAGCGATTGGCTCAACCGTTCTTTCACCCCCTCTCGGCGCGAGCTGCGCGGCACCTCGCGTAAATGGGGGGTGCGCCTGCCTGTCCGGCAGGCAGGCGAGGGGACGAGGGACCCTCGCACGCATCTGCACGCAGCGATCTGAAAGCCGCCCTCAGCTCTTCTGTCCCGCCGCCTCTTGTTCCTTCTTGCGCAGCTCGACGCGGCGCACCTTGCCGGTCTCGGTGCGCGGCAGGGCGGTGACGTACTCGATCTCGCGCGGGTACTTGTACGGCGCGAGCTGCTGCTTCACGAAGTCCTGCAGCTCCTTCGTCAGCGCCTCGCCGCCGCTGCGGCCGGCCGCCGGCACGACGAACGCCTTGACGATGGAGCCGCGCTTCTCATCCGGTTTGCCCACCACTGCCACCTCGGCGACGGCGGGGTGCTCGAGCATGACGTTCTCCACCTCCGGTCCGGCGATGTTGTAGCCGGAGCTGATGATCATGTCGTCGTTGCGGCACTGGTACCAGAAGTAGCCCTCCTCGTCCTGGACATAGATGTCGCCCGGCAGGTTCCAGCCCTGGTGGATGTAGCCCGCCTGGCGCTCCGGCTTGCGCCAATAGCGGCAGCCCGTCGGCCCGCGCAGGGCCAGCAGCCCCGGCGTGCCGCGCGGCGCCTCGGCGAAGTTCTCGTCCACCACCTTCGCCTCGTACCCCGGCACCGGCACGCCGGTGGAGCCGGGCTTCACCTGCCCGGCGCGCTCCGAGATGAAGATGTGCAGAATCTCCGTGGCGCCGATGCCGTCGAGCAGCTCCACGCCGGTCCCCTCGACCCACTGCTTGTAGGTGATGGCCGGCAGCACCTCGCCGGCGCTCACGCCCAGCCGCAGGCTGGCGACATCGGCGCGCACGTCGCGGCCCGGCATGTTCACCAGCAGCTTGTAGACCGTCGGCGCGGTGAACAGCAGCGTCATCTTGTAGCGCTTCACCGCCTCGAGGAGGAGCTCCGGCGTGAAGGCGTCCATGAGCACGGCGGCGGCGCCGACGCGGAACGGAAAGACCATCAGCGCCCCCAGGCCGAAGGTGAAGGCCATCGTGGGGTTGCCGCCGAAGATGTCCCGCGGTGTGGGCTTCAGGATGTGCCTGGCGTAGCTGTCGGCGATCGCCAGGACGTCGTTGTGGAAGTGGATGCACCCCTTGGGCACGCCGGTGCTGCCGGAGGTGTAGGCGATGAGGGCCACGTCATCGGCCGTGGTGGGGTGCGCCGCCAGAGACTCGGGTTGCTCGGCGGTGAGGTCGCTGATGGCGAGCGCCCCCGCCGGCGCCTCGCCGTGCACCAGGACGTGCCGCACCGTGGACATCTTCGGGCGCGCCTGGCCGATCTCCTGGTAGAGGCTCCCCTCGACGATGACGATTTTCGCTTCGCTATCGTTGGCGATGTACTCCAGTTCGCGCGCCCGCAGCAGCGGCATGGTGGCGACGACGACGGCGCCGATCTTCACCGTCGCCAGCCAGCTCTCGATGAAGCTGGGGCGGTTCGGGGTGCGCAGCACGACGCGGTCGCCGGGACCGACGCCGAGCGCCTTCATGGCGTTGCCGAGGCGGTTGACGCGCCGCGCCAGCGCGCCGTAGGTGATGACCTCATCGCGGAAGTAGATGGCGGGGCGGTCGGCGCGGCGCTCGCCCGCTTCGCCCTCGACCAGGAGCTGCGCGGCATTGAGCTGCTGGGGGTAGTTCAGCTCGGCAAGCAGGCGGGTGCGTTCCGGCCAGAGATTCGGCGCAGGCAGGTATTCAGCAGGGATAGACGTGCTCATTGGACCTCCGTCATACCTTCCGTTCATGGGATGCAGCCGTGGGCGCCGCAACCACGCGACATTGAACAAGGCGAGGCGCCGTGCGCTCCGCGCCGCTTGATCGCTTCGTCGGCTCCGTTCGCCGCGGCCGTGGTGCAGCCGCGCCGCCGGAGCCGCATCATACGGGCTGGAGGTAGCGCGCCAGCAGCTCGTAGATCGGCTCCGGGAAACGGACGAAGCCGCTCCAGGGCCGTTCCCAAAGGTCGAGCATCGACCGAGGAGCAGCCTGCGTTGAGGAGGCGGAGCCGGAGCGCGACAGCTCTTGGGATGCGGCCGCCGCGCGCTCGGGCCCAGGCGCCTGGCGTTGGGGGGGCGCGGCGCGCCCTGACGCCGGCAGGGGATTGGCGCCCGACCGCGCCCTGCCGCCAAGCACGGCATGCGGAGAGGAGGACGCTCCACCCCAGCTCACCGCGCAGACCTTGATCTCGCAGCGGGCCGCGCGCCTTCCCGTGCGGCGCCGCCAGATTTCACCGCGCAGCGTGTAGCTGCGGGAGACGAGCCGCGCCACCCACAGCCGCACCTCGATCTCATCCTCCAGCGCGAGTGGCGCGTCGTAGTGGTTCACCACCGCCAGCCGCGGCAGCACGATGCCGAAGCGCTTGGTGATCTCCGACTCCTTGATGCCGCCCCGGCGGAACATCTCGTTCTCGGCGACGGCGTAGTAGCGCCAGTAGGTCTGCGGCGCCACGCCGCCGGAAAGATCGCAGTCGATCGGCCGCACCCGCAGGTCAACGGACAGCACGGGCGGCTGCCCGCCCCCTTCCCGCCCCGCCCCATCGCTGGAGACTTCCGCTCTCGCCGCACCGGGGCGAGCCGAGCCCTCCTCTCTCTTCGCCGCCCCTTGCATAGCCGCCCCACGCTCCCTATGCTGATCTCCGCCTCGCGCGGCGAGGCGGCGCCGTTTCCCTTGCGCCGCCGGCCATGCCCCATGGAGACGCCTCACCCCGGATCGCCCTGTGGACGTTCCCCCTCTCGTCGCCTCGGCGCTGCTCAGCGCCGCCGCCCTCGGCGCCATCACCGCCTGGCTCTGCGTCTACCTGCGGGTGGCGCGCGACTACCGCGCGCACCGCATCGACGCGCGCGCTCCCGAGCTGCCGGAGCCCCCGGCCTGGCCCGCTGTCTCCATCATCGTGCCGGCGCGCAACGAAGCGGAAAACATCATCCCCTGCCTCGAGACGCTCCTGGCGCAGGAGTATCCCCCCGCCGCGCCCCAGCCCTCCGCCTCACGTTCACCAAGGCAGGGCGGAGCCGCTCCGCAGCTTGAAATCATCGTCGTCGATGACGGCTCCACGGACGCCACCGCAGACCGCGCCCGTACCCGCATGGGCGGCCCCCTTCCCCTCGCGGTAGTGCGCGGCGAGGAGCCGCCCCCCGGCTGGATGGGCAAGCAGGCCGCCTGCATGCGCGGCGCCGCGGGCGCCCGGGGCGCCTGGCTCCTGTTCGTGGATGCCGATGCCCGCCTCCATCCGCAGGCGCTGCGCCGCGGCCTCGCCCTCTGCGCCGCGCGCCGCCTCAGCCTGCTGAGCTTCTCCCCCCGGCAGCGCTGCGCCAGCTTCTGGGAGCACCTTGTGCAGTCGCTCGTGTACCGCTTCCTGAATGTACGGTACAGCTACACGAAGGTCAATGATCCGGCCTCGCGCCAGGCCGCCGCCCACGGCGCGTTCCTCCTCATCGAGCGGCGCGCCTTCGAGGAGGTGGGCGGCTTCGCGCCGGCGCGCCACACGACCATCGATGACGCGGTGCTGGCGCAAACCGTGAAGGAGGCCGGGTTCGCAATCGGCTTCGCGCCGACTCTTGATCTCGTGGCGGTGCGCATGTACGCCGGCGCCCGCGCCCTCTGGAAGGGCTGGCCGAAGACCGCCTTCGCCTTCCTCGGCGAGCGCGCCGGCGCCCTCCTGGGCTACTCCCTCCTCATGATCGCCACCCACCTCCTGCCGAGCCTCCTCCTGGCGGCGTTCATGGCGCAGCTCCTCTCCGGCGGCGCCCGCCTCGTGAGCCTCGGTCCGGCGGCCCTGCCGCCCTTCCTGGCGCTCGCCGCGTTCCTCTTCTCCCTCGGCTGCGACGTGAGGCTGCGGCGCCGTGAGGGATTTGCGGCGTGGCCGGCGCTCCTCAACCCGCTCGGCGCCCTCTGCTGGCTGGCGCTCTTCTGGCAGGCCGCGCTGCGCCGCTGGCTCGGTTGCCCCGCCGTCTGGCGCGGTCGCCGCTATCCCGCCGCCAGCCAACCCGACTCTCAATCAAGAGCCTGAGGGAACCTCCCGACCTGGTCAGCCCCGCTGCCTGATGGGGATGATCTTCGGCTTGGATAGCGATAGACTCTACATTGTGTTACAATACCATGTAATGCTTGTATCCAGGTTTTCATCTCTTGTTCATGGTCTTTGGGAGGTTGCCATGCAAAAAATGCTTGCTGGAGTTTTTGCGCTCATGCTAGCTATAGGATCAGCCGCCGGGCTTGCTGCCGCCGAGGGGAGCGTTCCTGGCGCGGCAGCCCCGGCGCCCGCCGGCCTGCAAGCCGCGACGGCAACCCGCGTGATCGACGGCGACACCGTTGTCCTGGAGAGCGGCGAGCGCGTCCGCCTCCTGGGCATCGACGCGCCGGAACGCGGTGAGGCGGGGGCCGCGGCGGCCACGGCGCAGCTCTGGGCCTTCTTGCAGGAGGCGGAGCGCCATGCTCGCGGGCGCTTCCCCGATCCGGCTCAGGGCCATCCCGGGGAAGCGGTAGGCGACGGCGCGCCCCCAGCCGAGGGGCTGCGGGCGCCTCTCTGGCTGCGCTTCGAGGGACGCCGCCGCGACCGCTACCGGCGCCTATTGGCCTACCTCATTCGGGCGGACGGGGCCTGTCTCAACGCGGCCCTGGTGCGGCGAGGCGTCGTGCGCGTGCTGCGGCGCTATCCCTTCCAGGGGATGGAGGAGTTCCTGCGCCTGGAGGCCGAGGCCCAGGCAGAGCGCGTGGGGCTGTGGCGCGACGCTGAGCCGTCGCCGCAGCCCCGCCGGAGCGCCGCCGGCAGCCGCCTCCTGGCCCGCGGCCAGCCATCGCGGCGTAGCGTTCCCGCGGCATTGAAGTAGGTGGCTATGCCCTGCTCACTTCCCAGGCGTCGCCGCGCCGCCCTGCATTGGCTGCTGCTGGTGGTGCTTACCGGGCTGGCGGGGTGCGGCGTGGCGCCCCAGCGGCTGCTCCACCCATTTCGGCCCCCGGCCGGGTACTGGGAAGAGGGCGTGGCCTCGTGGTATGGACCCCCGTTCCATGGCCGGCAGACCGCGAATGGGGAAGTCTACAACATGGACGGTCTTACCGCCGCTCATCGCACCCTGCCGCTCGGCGTTTGGGCCGACGTGACGCATCTCGGCAACGGCCGCAGCGTGCGCGTCTGGGTGAATGACCGCGGCCCCTTCGTGCGCGGCCGCCTCATCGATCTCTCCCGCGGCGCGGCCCGCCAGCTCGGCATTCTCGACGATGGTCTGGCGCCGGTGCGCGTCGTCGTCAGCACCACGCACATGCAGCGCGCGCTGGAGCGGCTCCCCGAGCAACCCGTCTACACCCTCCAGGTCGGCTCCTTCCGCAGCGAGCGCAACGCCCGGCTGCTCCTCGAAAAGCTCCGCCCCCGCTACGACGACGTCTTCGTGCAAAAGCATGACGAGCGCGACCTGACATTCTACCGCGTGCGCGTCGGCAAGTTCCCCAGCGACACTTCCGCGCGGAGCGTGGAGCGGCGCCTGGAGGGCGACGGCTATGAGCCGCTGTTGACGGCGCAGTGAGCGATCCGCCGCGGCATCGTTCCCCTCGACACCGGCGGCGGCGCTGACCATATTCGTTGCAGGAGCAGCTTCCCCGCCCTGGGAGGGAGTAAGAGTATGGCCGGGCCGTGACCGCACGGCACGGGGAAGAGGCGCGCTTCGAGAGGACCTCCGCGAAACCTTATGGACACCATCACCCACGGGCTCGTCGGCGTGGTCGGTTCAAGGATGGGGGTGCGCGAGCACTTCGGCACACCCGTGGGGCGACTCTTCGTGCTCAGCACCATCCTGCCGGACATCGACAACGTGGCGCGGCTCGCCGGGCCGCTCAGCTCGCTGGCGCATCACCGCGGCATCACCCACTCCATCTTCGGCGCCGCCGCGATCGCCCTGCTGCTTGCCGCGCTGGCGCGCTGGCGCTGGAGCACGCAGGCCTGGTGGAAACTCTGGGTCGTCTTCTACCTCGGGCTCCTCTCCCACATCCTGCTCGATCTGCTGACCTCGTTCGGCACCCTGATCTTCACCCCCTTCTCCTCGGCCCGCTACAGCCTTGACGCGCTCTTCATCATCGATCTCAGTTTCACCGGCATCTGCGTCGCCACCTTGCTGCTGACGCGCCGGCGCCACGGGCCGCAGCGCAGCCTGCGCCGGGCCCGCCTCGGCGGCCTCGTCCTGGCGGGCTACGTGGCGGTGGCCCTGGTGAACCACCAGCTTGCCGTGCTGCGCGTGCGGGACGCCCACCCGCTGGGGAAGCAGCTCGAAGTGGCCGCGCAGCCCTTCTACCCCACCTTCCTCAACTGGCGCGGCTTCGTCAAGACAGCGGATGGCTACGATGTGGCGTCCCTCTTCCTCCTTGATCCCCGGCCGCTCTCCTTCGAGCACGTCACCTCCGAGCAGGACACCCCGCACGCGCGCCTGGCGGGCAACCTCAGCCTGGTGAAGCTCTACTACTGGTTCGCTCGCTTCCCCGTGGTGCGGGTGTCGAGCGGCGCGGAGGGGACCGAGGTGAAGCTCTACGACCTCCGCTTCACGGGCCTGCTGCGGCGCGAGCCGCCGTTCGTGATGCGGGTGCACATCACCCCCAGCGGCCGCGCCAGCGCCATTCTCTTCGGGGACCACATCTACCCGGTCGAGTAGGGCGGGCGCAGCCGCCGCTCCGCGGCGCCCCCCAGCGTCCGGCTCGGCTTCCCTGCCACGTCGGCATCGACCCGGGGGGAGTTGCGTGTCGAGCTGGGCGCGCGACCGTGCTCCTGCTTGAAATCAGCGCCACGATCAGCTATGTTTGTGCCTAGCGCATGGTGTGGTGGTCCCATACCCCAGGTTCACGGTTTGATTCCAACTGTCGTGCTCTGAGCCTGCAACGCTCTCCACAACGTTCTTTGCAGGGGAGAACCCCCTCCTCACGCGGTGCCCCCGTAGCTCAGGGGATAGAGCAGTGGACTCCGGATCCATGTGCGCAGGTTCGACTCCTGCCGGGGGTACCATGTTTCCCTTTTGAAGCCCTGCCTCCAGGCGCCCGGCCTTCGTCATCAGCGGGGCGCGCTGTCGGCGCGGCGGTGTTCCCGGCCACGCCGCGGCCGAGGTGTGGCCGCGGCAGTCGCGCCACCGCCGGGCTGGCGCGCTGGAGTGCGGCGCTGCTGCTGTTTCTTGCCAGCCTCCTGGCCGGGCCCGAGGCAGGGGGCGCAGCGCCGACCTCCCCCTGGCTCAGCAGGGAAACCGCGCACTTCACGGTCCGCTACACCAAGGTTGATGCGTACATCACGGAGACGCTCGTCGCCATCGCGGAGTCAAGCTATGCCGAGGTGGCCACGGCCTTGGGCGTGGCCGAGGCGTTCCGCGCGGACCTCTACGTGGCGCCCGACGAGGCCACCTTCGAGCAGCTCCTGCGCGGCGCGGCGCGCCTTCCCGAGTGGGTCGCCGGAGTGGCCGTGCCGCAGCGGCGGCTCATCCTCCTCAAGTCGCCACGCCTGCTGAAAGGCCTCGAGCCTCACTACCCCTCCCTCCTGCCGCACGAGCTGAGCCATCTCCTCCTGGCGCAACGTCTGGGCGCGTGCGACGAGGCGCCGAGCTGGCTTGATGAAGGCTTGGCGCAGTACCTGGCGCAGGAATGGGACATGGGCAAGCGGGCCACCCTGCTGAAGGCATCGCTGACCGGCAGCTTCCTGCCCTTGGGGGAGATCACCGCCGGCTTTCCACGCCAGCGGGAGCTGGCGGAGCTCGCCTATGCCGAAGGCCTCAGCTTCGTCAGCTACCTCATCCGGGTGCAAGGATGGTCGGGCATTCAGCGACTGCTCACGGCGCTGCGCGCCAGGTGCGACTTCGAGCCGGCCTTCAGGGAGGCCTACGCGGCCAGCCTGCGCAGCTACGAAGCGGCCTGGCTGGCGCGCCTGAAGGAGCGCTACACCTGGCTGCCCGTCCTCACCGGCGGCGGCTCCCTCTTCTTCCTCGGGGCGCTCCTGGTGGTGACCGGTTACGTGCGCAAGCGGCGCGCCACGAAAGCGAAGCTGCGGCAGTGGGAGGAGGAGGAGCAGGCGGCGCGGATGTCCGCTGCGGTGCGCGTGCTGCGCCACTCGCGCCCTCGCCCCGCCGCCCGGCAGGGGGACGCCGAGCCCGGCCCGGATGACCCGGAACGACACTAGCTCGGCGGACGGTCCTGGGCGCCCGCTCCAGGCGGCGCAGGCGCAGTCCCGGCGTGCTCGTGTCCAAGCGCAGGAGACTTCCCGCGGCCCCCCCTTTGTTTGCGGTCTCCGCTTCTCCTTGAGCCGCACTCCTCGAACCACCGGCAGCCGGCGATGAAGCCCGCGGCGCCGACCCGTGCCCCGAAGGACGCGCGTCGCCGCCGACCTGCCTGTCGGCGGACAGGGGCGCGGCGGGAGCCAGCGCGCCCGCCGATGTCCTCCTGTCGGCGGCAGGGAAATGAGGACGGATCATGCCAGACGGCTGGTGGTCGATCATCGTGCTCCCCTTCATCAGTGCGGTCATCGGCTGGATCACCAATCTGCTGGCCATTACCATGCTCTTCCGGCCGCGCACCCCGCGGCGGATTCTGTGGTGGACCCTCTGGGGGCTGCTGCCGCGGCGGCAGGCGGAGCTGGCGCGCAGCATCGCCGCGGTGGTCTCCGATGAGCTGCTGTCGCAGCGGGATGTCGCCGAATTCCTGAAACAGAGCGCCGCTCATAAGCACCTGCGCACGGTCCTCCAGGAGCGCCTCGACGCCGTCCTGGAGGAGAAGCTCGGCGCGCTCCTCCCCATCATCATCAGGTACCTGTCGTCGGACTTTCATAGCAAGATCAAGGAGGCCATCGGCGAGGTGGTCGATCCGGTCATCTCTTGGTTCATCACCAAGGCGGCCGAGAACTTCGAGGAGGTGGTCGATTTCCGCGCCATCGTGGAGGAGAAGGTGAACACCTTCGACCTGGCTGACCTCGAGCGCCTGGTGCGCCAGGTTGCCGGCCGGGAGCTGCGCTCGATCGAATACTTCGGGGGTGTCCTGGGTTTCCTCATCGGCTGGGTGCAGGTGCTGGTGCTGGCGCTGTCGCGCTGAGCCATTCGCCATGGAGTCGGTGATCGGGACCCTGGGCCGCCGCGCCGCGCCCCGCCGAGGCTGGCCACGGAGAAGCTCTCGATGGTAGGATGGGAGACCGCGCTGCCGCAGTCCCCCCAGTCTCTCCATGCCGCGCGGAGACCGCGGGACGGTCGGCGCTGCCGCGCGCTGAGGACGCCCCCTTCGCGCCGCGCCTGCAGCCGAGACCCTCGAAGGCGGCGGCCGCTTGGTTCGGCGAACAACGCCGCGACGCACTTGGAACCCTCGTTGCCTGCTGGTGCAAGGAGAAACGAACGATGCTCCTCGGTGATATCCTGGCGCGGCACAGCCGCGTCATGCCGGCGAAGGTGGCGCTCATCTGCGGCGAAGACCGGGTGACGTGGGGGGAGCTTGAGCAGCGCACGACGAAGCTGGCCCAGGGGCTGCTGCAGGCGGGGTTCCGGCGCGGCGACAAGATTGCCATCGTGCTGCGCAACCGCATCGAATACCTCGAAACCCTCTACGCGCTTGCCAAGGCCGGCATGGTGGCGGTGATCCCCAACAGCAAGCTGAGCGCCGCCGAGCTCTGCCACCTGTTGAACGAGGCGGAGGCGCTGGCCGTGGTGACGGAGCCGAGCTTCGACGCGAAGGTCGCCGAGATGCGCCCGGGTTTTCGGACCATCGAGACGATCATCGGCGTCGATGGCGCCGGCGGCGCGGAGCGCGAGTTGGGCGAGCTGCGGGCGCGCGCGCCGGAGGGACCGCTGCCCTATCGCCCCAACGAGAACGACCACCTGCTCCTGCCGTTCACCAGCGGCACCACCGGGCTGCCCAAGGGCGTCATCCTCACCCACAAGAACGCCTGCGCCGGGGCGATGACCCAGCTCATCGCCAAGGGGTTCCGGGCCGATGACCTGGGCTTCCTCGTCAGCCCCCTCTTCTTCGTTGGGCCGCTCTGCGGCAGCGTCGGCGCCCTGATGCTGCGCGGCTGCACGCTGATCCTCCTCGACTTCGAGGTGCAGCGTCTTCTCGAAACCATCCAGCGGCACGGCGCCACCACGGGGTCCCTCGTGCCGAGCATACTGCGGCGCGTGGTGCTGCATCCCGCCGTAGGTCGGTATAACCTCGGCAGCTTGCGCTCCGTCTTCACCTCAGGGTCGCCGGTTCCCCTCGACATGCTGCGCCACGCCCTGGAGGTGCTGGGGCCGAAGATTCAAACCGGCATGGGGATGACGGAGACGAGCTCGAACGGCGCCCTGCTCACGGAGGAGGAGGTCGTCGAGGCCACCCGCCAGCGCGGACCCGACGCACCCTCCCTCTGCGCCATCGGCGCGCCGATGTGCGGCATGGAGGCGACCCTCCTGAAGGACTCGGGGGAAGAGATTCCCTTCGGCAGCGACGAGGTGGGGGAGATCGCCTTGCGCGGCGACAGCGTCATGGTGGGCTACTGGAAGCAGCCGGAGGCGACCGCGGAGGTCCTCAGCCCCGACGGCTGGCTGCGCAGCGGCGACCTTGCGTTTCGCGATGCGCGCGGCTGGCTGCACATTGTGGACCGCAAGAAAGACATCATCATCAGCGGCGGCATCAACATCACCCCGAGCGAGATCGAGATGTGCCTCGCCGAGCACGAGGCGGTGGATGAGGCCGTGGTGATCGGCGTGCCGGACGAGCGCTGGGGCGAGACAATCAAGGCCATTGTGGTGCGCAAACCCGGCGCCCACTGCACCGCCGAGGACCTCATCGACTTCTGCCGCCGGCGCCTGGCCTCCTACAAGAAACCGACCTCCGTCGACTTCACCGATGAACTGCCGCGCAGCGCCACCGGCAAGGTGCTGAAGCGCACCCTGCGGGAACGCTACTGGGGCAGCCGCCGCGAGCAGGTGTCGTAGCGCTGGGTCACCCGAGGCCCCCGCGCCGCCCCCGCGTCACCGGCGAGCCGCGCGCGAGGTTGGTGCACGGGAGCCGTTTGCCGCCGGGGGGAATCTCTACGCCGCGCTCTCCAGCTTCAGAAGCCTGGCGGCGGTCCCACCCAAGATATTGTGCAGCACGGTGGGCCCCAGGGAGAGCCCGGAGATCGCCTGGATATAGCCGCGGATGCCCTCGCCGCTGGTGATCTCCTGGGGATAGTCGGAGCCGAAGAGGAGGCGCTCCGGCGGCATGGTGAGGAGAAAACTCAGGAGCGCATTCATCCAGCCGAAGAAGCCGCCGGCGTCGAAGTAGAGACGGCTGATTCCGTCTCGGAACTGCTCCACCTTGGAGGGCTCATCGAGGCCGAAGAAGCTCTTCTCCTGGTAGCGCTCGATGCGCCCGGCGAGGGTGGTGAGGCCGCCGCCAAAGTGAGCGATGACGAGGTTCAGGCGCGGGTGGCGCTCCAGGACGCCACCCAGAATGAGCCGCACGATCGCCACCACCAGGTCGAACTCCCGGCCGATACAGCGCGCCAGATCATAGTCGTTCAAGAGGGCATAGCCTTTCGGCGCCGCGGGAGGGTGTACGAAAACCGGCACGTCGAGCTCTTCGACAAGGCTGTAGAACTCCTCGAGCTCCGGCGCGTCCAGTGAAGCCAGCCGCTCGCCGACCACCACTTGCGAGACGATCGAAACGCCGCGCAGACCGTTGCGAACGCTCCGCTCCAATTCCCGCAGGCCCTCGCTCCCCCCTGCCGGCGGCAGATGCGCCAACCCCACCATGCGGCGCGGATAGCGCTGCTGCAGCTCAGCCAGCTCTTCATTAACCAGCCGACACATCGCCAGCGACGCATTCCAGCCGAGCGGCGACGAGAGCACGGCGGTGTCGAGACCGGCGCGCTCCATGTCCTCGAGGCGCAGCTCCATGTTGTACTGCTTCTCGCGCGCAGTGAAGCGCGGCTGGCCATCGCGGTCGTAGACGACCGCCTGCGTCTGGCCGGGTTTGAGGTGCTCGCGCAGCAGGGCGAGGGGCATGAAGTGGGAGTGGAAATCGATGCGCATGAGCCTTGGCCTTCGTGGCGACGCGGTCGTTGAGCGCCGCGACCGGCGCGGCTCCGCGCCGCCAGCCGCGCGGCGGACTCGGCGGCGACGGCATCCGCCGGGGAATCGTCACTCGCCCTCGAGGAGCACCCGCAGCGCCCGCGGGTCGAGCAGGCGCACGCGGCCCTGCGCATCTTCGATCAGGCCGCTGTCGCGCAGCACGCTGAAGGTGCGGGACAACGTCTCGCTGGTGATGGAGAGCTGCGCGGCAAGGAGCTTCTTTTTTGTCGGCAGGCGCACCGTCGCGCCCGCCGCCGCCTCGTCACCCGCGAGGCTGAGGAGGTAGGCCGCGAGGCGCGCCCGGGCGTCGCGCAGGGTGAGGTTCTCGACCATGGTGGCGAGACGCCGCGCCCATTGGGAGATGGAGGCTAGGAGGCGCAGGAGAAGTTCGGGCCGGGCTTGCAAGGTCTTGAGGAAGGGAATGCGGCGCATGAAGACGAGCCGCGCATCATCCAGCACGAACGCCGTCGCGGGGTAGTCGCCGCCGGCGAAGAGCGCCACCTCGGCGAAGGAGTCGCCGGCGCGCACGACGTGGAGTACCTGCTCGCGGCCGGCGGGGGACATCTTGGAAATCTTCACGGTGCCGCGATCGACGATGTAGAACCCTTCACACCGGTCGCCCTCCGAAAAGAGAACGGCGCCATGCGGGTGCTCCTGCAGGAGGGCGGCGGCGGCGAGTTCCCGCAGCTCCTCTTCCCTCAAGCTGCTGAACATGGGGCAGCGGGAGAGGATGCCGACGATCTCCTCAGCCTTGGTTGCCATGCTGCCAGCTTATCGGGGCTGGGCAGTCTCCCCCACAGCCCCTTGCTCATCCCACCTCGCATGGGGAAAACGGCTGCCGCTGACTGCCGCTCCTCTTCCATGCTTGCTTTCCTGATCCCGATCCACGGCCCCCCAGCCTGGCTCGCAGGGGGGAGAGCCTGCCCCTGCCGGCCTCCGGATCACTCTCCCCGGCAGGCGCCACGCATCCCGCTGCCTTCGCCGGCCGCCCCCCGTGCGCGCACCGGGGCAGCGCACAAGCTGCTGACCTGCGGCCCCCCTCCGCAACCGCAGGTCAGCGCGCTCCACCGCGGCGCCACGTCGCGCCGCGGGCACGGGTCTACTTCTTCAGATTCGTCCACTCGCCGTTCTTCACCTCCATGATGTAGATTTCCTTCGCCATGTCGCCGTTCGGCTGCATGCTGCTCATGCCGGACACGCCCTTGTAATCCTTCAGGTTCGTCCACCAGTCACGAATCTTGGCGCGATCCTCGGCCAGCTTGGCGGGGTCGTTCGTCACGCCGTTCTTCTCGATCGCATCCTTCATGATGAAGAGGTTGTCGTAGATGTTGGCCGAGTAGTGCGGCGGCACCTTGCCCGCGGCTCTCTCCTTGTAACGCTTCACGAAGGACTGGACGCGCGGGTCCGGGTTGTCCGGCCAGAAGGATTGGGCGGCCATGGTCCCCTCCACCGCCGCCTTGCCAAGCCGCGTATAGGCCGGGGAGATCGAGCCGATGCCGACGTAGAGCGGCACCTTGACCTCGATGCGGCGCAGCTCCCGCGCCATGTTCGAGGCCTCGTAGTGCAGCGCCGGCATCACTACTCCCTCGGCGTTTGACGCCTTGATGGCGACTCCTTGAGGGGAGAAATCGAGGTTGCCGGTCTGGAAGGTCTGCTGCGTCACGACCTCGACGCCGTACTTCTTGAAGATACCAGGGAAGACCGTTGTCGCCTCGGTCTTGGAGAGGAAATCCGCGCTGTCATAGGCCATCGCCAGCCGCTTGATGTTGTAGCGCTCGATCCAGGACTTGAAGGCTGGTTCGTGGAGACGCTCGCTGGTCAGGACGTTGCGGAAGGTCCAGGGGCGATTGCGCTCGGTGATGCCCGGCGCGGCCGAGGCGGAGGAGACGGCCACGATGCCGATGCGGTTGGCCACCGGGAAGGCGACCTCGCAGAGGGCGCTGATGTACGGACCGAGGACGCCCAGCACCTTGTCGCTGTTGGCCACGCGACGCATGAGGTTGATCGCCTGCTCCTGGCGGCTGGCGTCATCGTACTTGAAGATCTTCAGGGGCAACCCGCCGATGCCGCCGGCGGCGTTGATATCCTCCATGGCGAGCTCGACGGCGATCTCGTTATCCTTGCCGAGCGGCGAGCCCCAACCGGTGAACGGGTTTATGTAGCCGATCTTGACCTCCGTGCCCATCAGCTTGGCGGCGGCGCTGTGAGCGCTCATCATCAGAGCGACGACGGCAAGGATCACCACCATGAAACGGAACTTCTGCTGCATCTGGTTTCCTCCTGCTGCAGAGCTCAAGAATGCGACGTCCGCTGCGGCTGCGGAACGTTCTCGCAGACCATCGGACTCGCTGCCGAGGCGCCTTGCAACCGCTCGCCGCGCGCGTTCTCCGCGAAGGTGGCGCGAACAGAGCACGGCGAGCATACCACGCTTTCAGGCTCTAGACTAGCCGCGGCCCGCCGACCACGCGTCGGCAGCTCCAGGATGCCATGGTCGAGGTCGCCAGGCGCGCCTCTTGCCACGCCAGCGGCTCTCTCCCAACCGCGCATCCCTTCGTTCGCCGCGCCGGCCGCTCCCTTCGAGCGCGCGACCCCGGCGCAGGAAACGCTGCGCCTCTTCACTATACAGTATCTTTGTCAACGTGGGAATCGTGGAGGGACGGCAACGCGGCGGGGAGCGCGCCGCGGAGGCATCTCCACCGGAGACAGACCTGGGCGGCAGTTTCCCGCCGTGGGGAAGTGCTGTCCCTACGACGCATCGCGGCGAGAGGGCTGCGCCTCGTCGATCACGAGCCTGCCTGCATCAAGCACCTGGCAGCCGTCCAGCCAGAGCGAGCAGCGCCGCATCGGCATGTCGAGGTGGCAGGGGGTATGGCGGCTGCCGCCGGCATCGGTGTTGGGTCCCGTGGAGAACTGGAAGTTGCCGAGGAAGGAGCGGGAGTCCATGCCGCGCGTCGTCGGCTCCAGATTGAGGGCGTTCCAGACGGCGCGCTCGTCGAGCCCCCAGCCGAGGTGGGAGACGGCGTAGCCTTCCGGGTCGTTCCAGCTTCGCAGGTAGGCGTCGAGGAGCTCGGCGTCGGGCCCGCCCTCGATGGCGCGGAGGTACCCTTTCTCGATCCGCAGGCTGACGGGGTGCGCGAGGTAGCGCCGCAGCGGCCAGACGAGGTCGCCGGTGTCGAGGACGACCGTGCCTTCGGCGTCGCCTTCATTCGGCCAGGTGTAGAGGAAGGTGGAGGGCCAGTGATCCCAGCGCCCCGGCTGATCGGTGTAGCCGTACTGCGTAATGACCGGATACTGGGTGATGGCGGCGCGGAAATCGGTGCCCGCCTCCGAGGCGAGGCGCAGCTCCTTCGCCTGCCGCAAGAGTTCCGCGCCTTGCTCCACGCGGCGCCGCTGCCGGGGGGTCGGGAAGAGGCGGCTGAGGATTTCGGGCGGCTCAAGGATGAGGAGCATGCGCGCGCCGGCCTGTAAAATCTCCACTTGCTCGGGCGAGTGCAGGATGAAGTGGTGATCGATGACCATATCGGCCCGTTTCAGCGTCTCGACGACGAGGGGAAGATGGGCGAGGGGGCGGCCGGGAAGCGCCCCGCCTCCCTCCGGCAGGACCACCTGGAAGACGCGCGCCCCGAGCGCTTGCGCCGCGGTCAGGGAGGCCTCGACGTAGGCCGGGTTGCTGCGGGGCCCGGCAACCACCACCACGGACTCCTCCAGCCGCATCCGGCAGAGCTCGAACTCCGCCTGGAACAGGCGATGGAGCTGCTCTTGATTCATGCACCCTCCGGCGTCGCGGCGGCCCCTTCACAAGCGGGTCGCGGGCTCCGCGGCGGCATGCTCCGCGGCGAGGCGGTTGAACGCCTGGCGCGAGCGCTCGTGCAGATCGAGCACCTTGAACACGGTCCGGCGCACGCGCTGCTGGCTCGCCGCATCGTTCGCAAAGAGCTGGATGGCTGTCCGCCCCAGCCTCACATGGAACTCCTCGTCAGGATGGAACTCCTCGAAGAGGTCCTTCCACGCGCCGCCGAGGCGATGCCGGTAGTGCTTCTGGTTCTCGATGGCCACGAGCTCGCTGGCGAAGTTGTGGCCGGACAGCCGATCCAGGAAATCGCCCAGCTCCTCGATGTAGCGGTAGACGTTCCGCCACTCCGCATAGGGCGCGTAGTCCTCCTGGTACTCCCCTTCCGTCTGCAGGAGGCTGCGGATGCGCAGGAAGTGCTTCGCCTCGTCGGCCACCTGGCGGGCCACCCCCATGCGCAGGTTCGTGTCGGGAATGGTCTCCAGCCAGGAGCCGAGCACCGGCACCGACCACGCCTCGGTCCAGCAGGAGCGGCGCAGGCGCTCATACTTCTCCCACGCCTGCGGCGCCTGGTCCGGCGTCAGACGCTGCGCATCACGCTGACGCCATCCTGCCATGCGTTCCAGGCATTCCTCTTCAAGCTGCCGGAGGAACTCGGTGCCGTTCATACGAGCCTCTCTTTCTCATCGCTGCTTCACCGCGCAGGGTGAAGCGAGGGGGAAGAAACCTCAGCGCGCAAGGGAATCCCACAGACCGGCGGCGGCGCTCCTCCCTGCCGCGCGCGGCCGCGCGCGGCGGTTGATGCCTGCACGCCAGCAGCCTCTGATGCAACCTGACCGGCTCCTCGTCAAATCCCGCCCAGGCTGCCCCCGCCCAGGCTACCTGCTCAGCTTGTGCGGGGCGCCGGCAAGCCCAGGCGTTCATTCAGCTCGCGCATCGCGTCGACCGAGAGTTTCTGCTGCAAGGCGGAGATGTCCCGCAAGCGCTGCTGAACCTCCGGTGTGGTGGCGTACTTCTCCAGGATGGCGCGCCCGAACTCGTGGTGCTCCTCTTCGTCTTCAATCTGGGGAGCGGCGATGTCCCGCAGATGGGGATCGGCGCCGTTCGCCGCCAGCTTGAAGAAGAGCACGGCCTTCGGCTCGCCGCCGTAGTTCTCCGCGGCAATTTTCTCCAGCGCCGTGGGGGCATTCTCCTGGTTATCGAAGTAGCGCTTCCAGGAGGGGACCGGCGTGTAGGCCGCGGGGTCGAAGTCCACCCCCAACTCCAGGAGCTTGCGCCGCTCGATCTCGTAGTGGCTCGCCTCCTCATGGCATTGCTCGGCCAGCCCCAGCTTCAGGTCCCACTGCTGCATGGGCGTGTTGAGGAAGTGCTTGGCGTTGTGCAGGCAGCTCCGCCACTCCGCGTAGGCGTAATGCTTCAGCACCTCGATGAGCTGCTGGCGCGGCCACACCTTGTTGGCCCAGGCTTCGCTCAATGGACGCGCCGCCTCGAGCAAGGCCGCCACCTTCTCCTCCATCTCCGACGCAAACTCGTTGCCAGTCATGCTGGACCCCCCATGAACGTGTCACGAGCAGAGGCGAGCGCCTGCGGCTGGCGTGCCCGCTCAAGGAGGCTCGGAGTGCCAGCCATTGGCGCCCCCCCGGCTCCTCGCGGCGCCGGCTCGCAGGCATGGCTTAACGCGAGAAGCAAGGACCGGCCTGCATCTCCTCACGCCGCTTCCGCCAGGTTCTCCCTCGCCTCCTTGATTGCCCGCAGGATGCCCTCCGGCGTCAGAGGAGAGGAGCGCAGGCGGACGCCGAAGGGTGCCAGGGCATCCTCCACGGCCCCGAGGATGGCGCCGCACGCCCCGATCGTGCCTCCCTCCCCCGCCCCCTTCACCCCAAGCGGGCTGAGCGGCGACGGGGTCTCTTGGTGCAGGATGGCGACCGAGGGCACCTCGCACGCCGAGGGCATGGTGAAGTCCATCAGGCTGGCGGAGAGATATTGCCCCTGTTCGTCGTAGACCATGCGCTCGTAGAGCGTCTCGCCGATGCCGTGCGCGATGCCCCCCATGACTTGCCCCTCGACGATCATCGGGTTCAGCATCACGCCGCAGTCGTGGACGGCGGCGTAGCGCAGCACGCGCACCTCCCCGCTTCCGGCATCAACCTCCACCACCGCCGCCTGCGCGCCGCTCGCCCACGCCTCGTCCTGCGGCTCGTAGAAGGCTGTCTCCTCAAGCCCCGCCTGGGCGCGCACCAGACTCTCGATGCTCACCGAGCGCTGCGGGCTGCCGCGCACCCTGAAGCGCCGCTCGGTGAAGCGCTCCCGGGGGCGCGGATGCCTGGCGACGCCGTCCTCCTGGATCAGCTCCAGGTCCTCCGGGCGCGCCTCGAGCTGCGCCGCCGCCAGCTCGCCCAGCCGTCGCATAAGCTGCCGGCAGGCGAAGCTCGTGGCCGTGGCGGCGACGGTTGCAATACGGCTGGCGTAGGCGCCGGCCCCCTTGCTGATCATCGCCGTATCCCCGGCGACCACCGTGACGTCCTCGAACGGCATGTCGAGTTCGGCCGCGCAGACCTGGGCGAGGGTGGTGAGGGAACCCTGCCCCTGCGTCGCCGCGCCGGTGAAGACCGTGGCCTTGCCGGCGCTGTCGAGGACGAGGCGGGCGCCCTCATACGGGCCCATGCCGGTGGCTTCGACGCTGAGCGAGAAACCGATGCCCCGGAAGCGGCCGGCCCGGCGCAGCCGCTCCCGCTCCCCGCGAAACGCCTCGTGGTCAATGGCGGCGGCGACCTTCTCGAGGAGCCCCGGGTAGTCGCCGCTGTCGTAGCGGATCGGGTACCCGCTCTCGTTCTGCAGCCCAGGAGCGTAAGGGAAGTCGGCGGGCTGGAGTAGGTTGCGACGGCGCACCTCGAGCGCATCGCAGCCGACCTCGCGAGCGATGCGGTTGAGGACGAGCTCCATCACCGCAACCGCCGGGGGGCGGCCCGCGCCGCGCACCGGGGCGACCGGCACGCGATTGCTGTAGGCGACCGTGAGCTCCGCCGCATAGGCCGGGATGCGGTACGGCCCCGGCAGCGTGCAGAGGGTCAGCAGCGGCACGATGACACCCTTCGGCACGTAGGCGCCGGTGTCGGCCAGGATGCGGTCGCGCAGGGCCACGATGCGGCCGTCGCGCCGCACGCCGACCTCCAGTTCGTGGACCTGCTCATGCTCCTGGTGGGCGCACATGAGCGACTCGCGGCGATCCTCGATCCAGCGCACCGGCCGCTGCAGCCGCAGCGCCAGGGAGGCGATGAGCACATCCTCGACGTACCCCGACCCCTTCGATCCGAAGCCGCCTCCCACATCCGGCGCCACGACGCGGATGCGCTCCTCGGGGAGGGCCAGCATCTCGGCCAGGATGCTGCGCAGGAAATGCGGCTGCTGCGTCGAGGACCAGACGGTGAGCAGTGAGGTCGCCGCGTCGAAGGCGGCCAGCACGCCGCGGGTCTCGATGGATTGCCCGCCGCTGCGGTGGATGCGCAGACGCTCCCTGATGACGAGGTCGGCGCCGGCGAGGGCCGCCGCAACGTCGCCGTAGCCATCGCGCACGTTGGCGGCGATGTTGTCGCCGAGCCGAAAATCGGCATCATCGTGCACGACCGGCGCCCCAGGCCGCACTGCCTGCTCCACATCGGTGACGGGCGCCAGCGGCTCATAGTCGACGCGCACCGCCTCGGCGGCGTCCTCCGCGGCATAGCGACTGGCGGCGACCACCACGGCAACGGCCTCGCCGACGTACTTCACCTTGCGGCGCGCCAGCGGCGCCGCCGTGCAGGAGAGCAAGGCTGGATGCGGGCGCGTTTGCGGCAGCGACCTGGAAAGGGGTCCCAGGTCGGCGGCGCGATAGACCCCCCCCACCTCGGGCATGGCGGCGGCAGAGCTCTCAATGGCGCGGATGCGCGCATGCGCGTGCGGGCTGCGGACGATGGCGGCATGCAGCATGTCCGCCAAGCGCAGGTCGGCAACGTAGCAGCCTTCGCCGCGCAGCAGCCGCGGGTCCTCCTTGCGCAGCAGCCGTTGACCGATTGCGCTGCCGGTCTCGCGCATGCCTCTCTCCCTGGCTGGAGCCTGCCATTCACAGGCTGACGTATTGTCCAGGCATTGCACCATTTTCGCAAGTGCAAAGTGTGGCGACGCGGAATACCCAACGGCATCTCGCGGCGGCAGGTGAGGCGGGAGCGGTGGAAGCGCCGCGGGCTGCGGGGCTCTGGGCGGGGCTCGATCCTCCACTTGCCCGCGCGGGCTTGCCGCACCCCTCTGCGCGCAGCGGGCGGGGAGGAGCCCGGCGCGGGAAAGAACGCAGGCAGACGCCGGAGCCGCGAGGATGGCGGAGAATAAAGGTTAGAAGCGCGCGGTGATGCTGACGATGAAGAGGTGCCCGCGGTAATCATCGGTTCCGGTTGGTTCGGAAAAGTCGAAGTAGGAGTAGCGTCCGTCCAGGTGGTAGCGCTTACTCAGCTCGTAGCCGGTCTCCAGGTTCAAGGTGCGGTAGTTATTGTGCACGGCGTTGCGGGCGATGCTCTCGGTCCAGCTCAGGTTTGCCGTCAAGCGGTCGATGGGGGTGACGCGCAGCCCTAGGGCATAGGTGACCGCCGACTGCTCGAAGCTGACGGGGGCGAAGGAGGCGGCAATCGGCGGCAGCGCCTCGTCGATATCCCCGTCATCCACCAGCACGTCGAGGTAGCCGTAAGCAGAGAGCCTGGGATGGAGCTGGCTGTCCAGGTTCAGCGTCAAGTGCTGGGTGCGCTGCGAGGTGTCGGCATCGGGCGCGGTGTCCAGCTCGTAGCGGCTGTCCAGGTAGCGGTATTCGGTCACCACGGTGAGCTGCCGCAGCGGCTGCAGCGAGACGCCGAACTTCAGCTCATCGGCGACGCGGTTGGAGTCATCGAGCTGGAAGAAGTTGAGGGCGCGGGAGAAGTCCTTGTCCGCCTCGTGCCAGCGGCGCGCGTAGCCGCCCAACAGCCGCAGCCTGCGGATGGGGCGATAGGCCGCCTTCACGTAGGCGCGGCGTTCCGTCTGCTCCACGTCCTCGAACCGCTCGCCGCTGAGGCGGGCCACCGGCAGGAGGGTGCGGACGAGATCGAAGTCCTCGTTGCTCTCCTCGTTCTCGAACCCCGCCCGCACGGTCGTCTTGGGGATGCCGAAGAAGGCCGCCTCGATGCTCTCCGCGTGGCTGAAGCGATCCCGCTCCGTATCGTTGACGGTGGTGGCGGTGACGGCGGCGGGCCCGCTGAGGTCGGTGCGCACCTCGCGCTCGATGGCGAAGCCCTCCTCATCCTGCTTGGCCACCAGGGCCTTGGCGCGCAGCGACAGGCTGGGGAACGGCGCGTAGACGACACCGAGATTCTGGCTGTGCCGCCGTTTCGAGACCTCGCCCTCCTCGAGGAAGCGCAGGAAGTCGAAGAAGCGGGTGTTCGCAAAGAGGCGGCTGGCGCCGGGCTCCGCGTCGGCATCGAGGTAGGAGCCGCTGAGCGCCACGAAGAGCTTCCGGTGCAGGTAGCTGGAGACGGTCGCCGAGGTGGTGACGATAGCGGCGCGGTTGTGGTCATCCACCTGCACGGTCGTCTCGACATCGCGGCTGCCGAACTGCCGCTCGGTGATGCGCTCGGTGTTGCCCACCTGCTCGTAGGACCCCTGCCACTCGACGTTGACGCGCCCGAAACGTTGATCGGCCTCCAGGAAGTAGCGCTGGGAGAGGGTGTCCTGATCCATCGTGGTGGGGTAGAGGCGGAGCTCGGGGCGCCCGCCCACCGGGCTTCCCTTCAAGAGCATCACGTTGCCGCGCTCGGCCCGCCGCTCGTAGCCGCCGCGCAGGTGGGGCCCCTGCGGCAGGCGCAGCTCGAGCTCAAGGCCGAGGTTGCGGCGGGTGGTGAAGATATTCTGTCCGAGGTCGAAGATGCCGGGGAACTCGCGGTAGGGTTCGCCGCGGGAGTCGTCGTAGTACTTGCGGGACTGCTCGTAGTTGCCGCGCAGGGCGAAGACCCCCCGCCGTCCCAGGACGAAGTTCACGAAGCCGTCGCGGCGCAGGGCGCCGAGGCCCGCATCGAAGTTCAGGTAGTAGCCGTCGGCGGTGGCGTTGCGCAGGCTGAGGGAATCGAGCGTGCCGGTCAGGTCTTGTTCGAACAGTCCCTGATCTTCGCGGAGATTGGCCTTGTCCTTCGCCACGTCGAGCACCGAGAGGCTCGTCGTGATGCTGCCGGCGAAGCCTTCCTGGCGCTGGAACAGGCCCGTGATGCCGGTCGCCGCGGCGTCGTCACCCTGGGCGCGGGCGGCGATGCTCCAGCACGCCAGCACGGCAAGCAGCGCGCCGAGCAGGCCGTACGCCATGCCGCATCGTCCGCCGCTCCTCCACGCACCCCGCTTCGTCGCTGCTGTCATCGCGGCACTCAGAATGTCGGGTTGAAGGATCGATTGGTGTTCGAGCCGTGGACCTGGATGTGACAGTCAAGGCATTGCGCGCGGCCGCTCAGAAGGAACTGGTGGTTGAGCCGCCCGACCCTGGGGAACGTGCTCTCGAAGTGGCAGCGCAGACAGAGGAAGTTGCTCGGTCTGCTGAGCAGCCGCTTATTGACGGACCCGTGCGGCGTGTGGCAGGCGAGGCAGCCGTCATCCATCGCCTGATGCTCCCACACGAACGGGCCCCGCTGCCGCGCATGACACTTGAGACAGACCTCGCGGTCGGCGCCCCAGAAGCCGGTCGTGGCGGGCTTGCCGTGGGGGGAGTGACAGTCCTGACAGCCGACGCGGCCCTCGAAGAGGGGATGGTGGAACTGCCGACGGAACTCGGCTTCCTTCTCGGTATGGCAGGTGAGACATCTGCCGGACAGTCCCAGATTCCGGTGCCGGGCCGAGATCTGCGTGGGGACGTCCTGCGGGCGGCGGGCGCTCTTGGCGGCGGGGCCGTCGCCCTTCCCTCCCTCCTCGTCGCCTGCCTTCGCTTCCTTGGCGCTGTGCGGGAAGGGGAAGGCCTCGACATGGCAGTCGGAACAGTTGATGCCGGCGCGCGCGTGCTCGCTGGTCGGCCAGAAGGGGCGCTGGGATTCGTGACAGCTCAGGCAGAGGCCGGCGCGCTGCTCCGCCGAGAGCCGCCGCATGTCTTGTGGATTGACGATGTCCGCCGCATCGTTGGACTCAACGTGCTTGCCGCCGGGGCCGTGGCAGTTCTCGCAGCCCGCCGCTTGCGCATCCTTGGCGCGCAGGAGCCGTCCGTGGGGGCTGCCCATCAGGCGCCCGAGGTCGTCCGCGGCGTGGCACTCGAGACAGGCCGCCGAGCCGACGCGCTTGGCCTCCTTGACCTTGCTCGTGACGATCTCCGGCACGGCGTTCGAGGTGCTGCGGAGCTGCACGCAGCCAACCAGGAGCAGCAGCGCCAGGGGCAGCAGCCCCCACAGCAAGGTCACGCTCCGAAGGCGCTCCGGGAGAGGCCAACCAGCGCTCGTCATGGCGCGGTTCCGCGTCGTGGAATCATGCTGCATAGGCTAGGATCATCCGCTGTCGGCACGTGGTAAGACCGCACGCCCCCCGGCAGTGCGGGGATGGCGATGGGGGGGCGACGGCGCCTTGGCGCCCTTGCCTTGTCGCTTGCCCGTGGAACCCGGCCAGGTGGCGCCGACCTCGCGCGCGCCAGGATGTCAATCCTTCTATCACATCCGCGCGCGCTTGGGAAGGCGCAATGTGCCGGGCGAACGGCGGGCGCCCCCCCCTCCCCTCCTAGTGGTGCGTCCCATAAGGTCGCTTACCTAGTTGCGGCGTTGCTCGCTGGATTGGCCAGGAGCTTATGAGGGACCCATGCTCCCCCATAGCCCCATCCCGTAGGGGCGGTTCGCGAACCGCCCCTACCAGGCGGGGTGCGCGAGGGGACAAGGTTCCCTCGCAGACGTAAGCGCCGGGCGGGGCAAGCCCCGCCCCTACGATCCGCTCCTTCGGAGTGCGCGGAGGAGACAAGGCCCCCTGTCAGAATTAGGTGTTGGAACTTATGGGACACGATACTAACGCCCCAGTCGCTCGTTGAGGGCGCCGGCCTGATCGCTCACGTACTCCAGGAGCGCGGTCGCGTAAGGCATGTTGTGCATGCCGACGGCGTGCTTCACGAAGTTGACATTGAACTCGAGATCAGCCAGCAGCCGGGTGGTGCGTTCCCTCTCGTCGGCTCGCTGGGCGGCGCCGGCCACTGCCTTGCGCGCCTCTCCCAGGGCCTCGCTGGCCTTCTCCTCGGCTTCGCGCAGCTCCTCCTTCCAGTCCGCGACCATGGCGCCGTAGTCCTCGCCGTGGCACTTGTTGCACGCCTCCGGCTTGGCCTTGCGGATGATGCTGTGGCGGAATCCGTCGCGGCCGTTGGGTGGGCTGAGGTGGCAGGCGACGCAATCAACCTGCGCCAGGTACATGACGCTCGGCGAATCCTTGATGCCGCGCCCGCCGGTGCCGCGGTACATATCGTACGGTCCTAGGTGATTGCGCTGGTGGCACTCGCCGCAGAGCATCACCGGCAGCGGCGCCGCCGCAGTCTTGCGGTGCTGGATTTCGATGTGGCACTCGAAGCACTCCACCTTGCGCAGTTCCACGTGGTGCTTGTGGATGAACTCGGTGGCCTGGTAGCGCTCCAGCCTCTCCTTCTCGCCGTGGCACTTCAGGCACATCTGCTTCGGCACCTCCCCGGTGCCGACGATCGTTTCGAGGTGGCAGTCGGTGCAGCGCGCCCCATACTGCAAGACGCCGGCGTGCGAGTACGACAGCCCCGGGGCGAGGGCGATCTCCTTCTGCGGCGGCTCATGGCAGACCTGGCAGCGCGCCGTGGGCACATCGTGCGAGCGCCCGAGCTCGTCGCGCGCCCCCTTGAAGTGGCAGAGGAAGCAGGTATCCTCGGTGACGCTGATGTGCTGCCCCTGGACGATCTGCGAGTGACAGGTGGCGCACTGCAACTTCTTGCCGCGGCGCAGGTCTCCAAGATGCGGCTGGTGGTCGAAGATGATGCCCTTCTTGAACGTGACCTTACCCGCGAGCAGTCGCTGCTCGTGGCAGCCGGACCGCAGGCAGCTCGCATCCGTGACCTCGGCCGCGGGCTTCGTGCCATAGGTGCGCAGGACGTAGTTCACCACGCGGGAGAGCGACTGGAACTTACCCCAGAGCTTGGCCTGGGCTTCCGGGGGGAGATGGCACTCAAGGCAACCGACCTCGCTGTGGGTCGATTCCTGCCAGGAGGTGTAGAAGGGGGTCATGATATGGCAGGAGCCGCAAAACTGCGGCGTATTGCTGTAGGCGACCAGGCCCACCCCCCCACCGATGATGACGAGCACCACCACGCCGATGAGTATCTGGGTCTTCACTGTGCCCCTCGAGTTGGTTCTCTTCTGTTGCATCCCCCTGCCGACCCGTGCTAGAAGGGCGCGCAAGCATCCTCCTTCGCGCCCCGGACCTCAGAGGAGCTGGGTCTCCGCGCTCACCACGGGCAGACTTGGCGGTGCGAAGAGAACGTCGTCAGGGAGAAGCGTTCCGGCGGGCCTGGGTGAGACCTCCGCTCGTGGTCGCTGCCGCGCCTCGGTGCGTCGACCCATGGTAGCGCCGCCTCAGGGGCCAGGACACGCCCAGCGTGGTGGCGGCGCAGCGCGGACGTGCTGTCAGTCCCCCGCTGGGTTTGAACCGCGGGCCCGCAACGAGCAGGTTCGCCCGCGCCCGGCAAGGCGGAACCCGCTGCTGACGGGGGAGCGCTCCACCGACGCTGGGGAGCACGCACGACTGGACCGAGTGCCTGTCGGAGGTGGTTGCCGTGCTCCGTTCAGCTCCCCGCGCCGGCAGGTTCCAGGGTGTGGTTCCGCGCCTCGCCCACCCGCTGCTGCACGCGGGCCCCAAGCCCCTCCTCAGCCTCCTGCTCGTCGCCGCCTCGTTCCTGTTCGCCGGCGCCGCCTCGGCCCGCGCCCAGGAGGCCGCGCCGACGAATGAGCAGTGCCTGGAGTGCCATGCCGACGCCGGCCTGACCGCGGAGCGAGATGGCCGTCAGGTCTCCCTCTTCGTCGAGGCGACGAAGTTCGCCGCCTCCGTGCACGAAAGCCTGCGCTGCGTCGACTGCCATGCGGGCCTGAAGGAGCTGCCGCACGCCGAGAAGCTAGCGCCCGTCGCCTGCGGGAACTGCCACGAGAAGGTCCAGCAACAGTACGCCGCCAGCGTCCACGCCATGCGCGCCGGCTTCAAGGAGAACCAGGGAGCCACCTGCCGCCACTGTCACGGCTCCCCCCACGCCATCCTGCCGCGGCAGGATGCGGCGTCGCCCATCGCTCCCGACAACCTGCCGAACACCTGCGGAGCCTGCCACAGCGCCACCGGCGCCCTGCGCGAACATACCCTGCAGATTCCGAAGACCTTCAAGGAGTACGCGGCGACGATCCACGGCCAGGGGCTGCTGCGCGCCGGCGTGCTCTACGCCGCTTCCTGCAAGGACTGCCACGCCAGCCACCTCGTGGTCCCAGCCGGTGACCTGCGTTCGCCGATCCACCGCGCCAACGTGGTGAACACCTGCGGACGCTGCCACACGGGGGTGCGGCAGCAGTTCCTCGGCAGCATCCATGGCAGCAAGCTGCAGGCGGGGGACACGGCGGTGCCGGTCTGCACCCAGTGCCATCGGGGACACCAGATCACCGAGCCGGCGCGGGATGAGTTCCAGCTCAAGACCGTGGCCGAGTGCGGCACCTGCCACGACAAGCTCCTCGCCAGCTATCGCCAGACATACCACGGCAAGGTCACCGCGCTGGGGTACGCCGGCGTTGCCGCCTGTTCGAGCTGCCACACAGCGCATAATGTGCACCCCCCCGGCGACTCCGCCTCCTCCATTGCGCCGGCCAACATCACCAGCACCTGCCGCCAATGCCACCCCACGGCAACCGCACAGTTTGCCGGCTTCATTGTCCATCCCGACTACGGCGATCGTGGGCGCTACCCGCTCCTTTACTGGGTCTACCACCTCATGCTGGCGATCCTGACGGCCACGATGATCGCCTTCGGGGCGCACACGGTCCTCTGGTACCACCGCGCCTGGAGGGAGCGCCGCACGGGCGGGCCGAAGCCAGCGGGGATGAGCGGCGAGGCGTTCCTGCGCCTGAGCCCCTTCAACCGCCTCCTGCACATGCTGGTGATGAGCAGCTTCATCCTCCTCGTCATCACCGGCATTCCGCTCGCTTTCAGCCACACCCGCTGGGCCGCCGCCGTCTTCCGCTCCCTCGGCGGCTACCAGGTGGCGGCGCTCCTGCACCGCTTCGGCGCCCTCATCACCTTCCTCTACGTGGCGCTGCACCTGGCCTTCATCGTCTGGCAGGGCCTCATCAAACGGAAACGCGGCTTCTTCCGGGGGCCGGCGTCGATGGTGGTGCGGCTGCAGGACGTGCGCGACTTCTTCGCGCACCTCGCGTGGTTCTTTGGGCGCGGGCCACGGCCCCGCTTCGATCGCTGGACGTACTGGGAGAAGTTCGACTACTACGCGGACCTGTGGGGCGTGCTGGTCTTTGGCGGCACGGGGCTGCTCATGTGGTTTCCCACTTTCTTCACGCGTTTCCTGCCCGGGGTGGCGCTCAACGTCTCACTCATCATGCACGGCATCGAGGCGCTGCTGGCGATCAGCTTCATCTTCACGATCCACTTCTTCAACGCTCACTTGCGGCCTGGGAAGTTCCCCATGGACCCGGTGATCGTGACGGGACGGATAAGTCGAGAAGAATTTGAGGAGGAGCGGCCGAAGGAGCTGGCGCGCCACCTGCGCGACGGCACCCTGGACCTCATCCGCACCACGCCCGCGCCGCCCTGGCTGTTGCGCTACGCGCAGGTGATCGGCTTCGTCGCCCTGGCCTTCGGGTTGTCGCTCATCGCCTTGATCGTGGCCTCGTTGCTGTTAGGCTAGGGCGATGCGCCGAGGCGGAGCGCTCCCCCCTTGGGGGCGACAGGCGGGGCTGCTCCCATCGGGGGATCGCCCTCTTTGCGCTGCCGGACCGAGCCCCGGCGCGCGCGCCGCGCACCTGGCCGCGCTGGCCTCCCCGAGGTCTCCCCCGCGCCGGCGAGCGAACCCACCTCCGCCTCCCCGGGCCCCCCGCCCGCGCCACGCCGGTCCTCTGGTACGAGGAGCGGCGCTAGGGTTGCTTCTCTTTCCGCTCCGACTCCGACTTGGGTGCGCGCAGCCGCAAGCCGATGCCCGCCAGCATGAGGATGATGCCGAGCAGGGGCCAGAGCGCCCAGAGCTTGCGGTACCGCGCTTCAGCAATGGCGGTCCGACCCACCTTCTGTCCTTGGCGCGCCACCTGGAGGCCCCCCGCGATGACGTCGTTGAACGCCTTCGGGTTGATCTCGTGCATGACGTTGCGCGACTGGATGAGCGCCACGTTGGCGGCGCGGAACTCATAGAGGGCCTGGCTCACCTCAATCCCAGCGTTGGTGGCGCCGGCGAGGAGCTGTTTGCCCTTCTCCATCTCCGCTTTCAAGGACTCAATGCCGGCGCGCATCGCCCTGGCGACGTCGAATCCCTGGCTGCCGCTCTCGTGGCAACGCGCGCAGATCGCCCCCTGCTCGACGCCCAGCATCGCGTCCGAGGTAAGCTGGATGCTGTGGTTGCCGTGGCAGGTCGCGCACTCGTGGTGCCCCTCCTTGTCGAAGCCGACCTTGTGCGGGCTCTTGACGAACATGTCCCGGTTAATCACGTGGCACTGCCCGCAGACATCGGCGATTGACGTCACCTCAGGCGGGAACGCGCCATGGTTGCCGTGACAGTCGTTGCACACCGGCGCGCCAAGGTCGGACTTCTCGTAGAGCAGCTTGCCATGCACACTGGTGCGGTACTGCGTCACCTGGTCCGTGGGAATCTTGTACTGCGCCATGTACTGCGGGTTGCTATGGCAGCGCCCGCAGGTTTTCGGCACGTTGAGGGCATAGACCGGGGAGTTGACGTTCGCGGAGCGCAGAATGCCGTGCACACCGTGACAGTCGATGCAGGTGGCGACCTTCTTGTCTCCCTCTTCGAGACGCCGGCCGTGGATGCTGGTCAGGTAACGGTCGTACTGATCCGTCCGTATGCTCGGATTCCTTTGCCGCATGAAGTTCGGATCGGCATGGCAGGCGGCGCAGAATTTCGGGATATCGGCGCGGGCGGGCTTGCCGCGGAAGCCGGTGCTCTTCTCCATGGAGCTTTCCTGCGGATCGCGCTTATTGCCGCCATGGCAATCCGCGCAGGACAAGCCCTTCTCCCGGTGGATGTCGGCCGACCAGTTCTTCACGGCTTCGTCGCGCAGCTCGTCGACGTGGCAGCTCACACAGCTATCGCCCGTGTCTGCGGCAACCTCCTTCTTCTCCGCCGCGGCCGGCGCCGCGGCTTTTTCAGCCTTCTCTTCCTCCTTCCCTTTGCCGTTCTCTTTTTTCTCCTGGGCGAGCGCGAGGCGCAGACCGCTGTCGGCCCCAGCGGGCGAAGCCGGAGCTTCACGGTGGCGCTGGGAGAAGGCCGGGGAGGCTGTCGCCGCCGGCGCTTGGGGCTGCGCCGCAGCGCGGCTGACCAGCGCCACGAGCGTGACGAGGGCGAGAATGACGACGAACACCGCGTTCCAGAGAGATCTCTTGATCATGGTCTTGATCTTCTCGAAGGTTTCCATTGCCATCCCCAGCAGGCGCCTCGCGTCACCCCACGGTATAGGCCAGGATGATCATCACTACCATGAAGAGAATGATGCAGACGCCGATGATCGTGAAGATCGGGTTCGGCTTGCCGCGCGCGGCGCCACGATCGAGGAGGGGAACGAGGAGGAGGTAGAGTCCACCGAGCATGAAGCCGACGATGCCGACGGTCTCCCCTTCCCAGAGGAGGATGCGCCCCGGCAAGTATTTCAGGGCCTGCGACATGTAGGTGAAGTACCATTCCGGCTTGATGCCTGCCGGAGCCGAGGCGAAGGGGTCGGCCTTGGTGCCCAGCTCCCAGGGGGAGAGGATGGAGAGGGCCAGCAGGACCGCCATGATGCCGAGCCAAACCATGGCCTCCCGCAGGAAAAAGTGCGGGAAGAACGGGATGGCCTCCTCCTGGCTGCTGTGGTGCTGCTGGGAGATCGGCTCGCTCATCCCTTGGCGCTGAATGAGGGCCAGGTGGAGAAGGAGGACGAGCACCGCGATCAACGGCAGCAAGGCGACGTGGATGCCGAAGAAGCGCGACAGCGTCAGCCCCGTCACCATCTCTCCCCCTTTCAGGGTCTCGCCGATGTAGCCGCCCAGCAGAGGAACGGTGCTGACGATGGAGGTGCCCACTCTGGTGGCGAAGAAGGCGAGCTCGTTCCAGGGCAAGAGATAGCCGGAGAAGCCAAACCCCAGCGCCAGCCCAAGGAGGAGGAAGCCGGTCAGCCAGGTGATCTCGCGCGGCTTGCGGTAGGCGCGCATGAAGTAGGCGCTGAACATGTGGCAGAAACAGGCGAGGACGAAGAGGTTTGCGGCCCAGCTATGGGTGTTGCGGATGAGCCAGCCGAAGGGAACCTCGCCCACCAGGAAGCGCACGCTCTCGTAGGCGGCCTCCGGCGTGGGGGTGTAGTACATGAGAAGGAGGATGCCGGTGAAGACCTGCACGCCGAACAGAAACAGGACGACACCCCCGAAGTAGTACCAGGCGGTATAGCGGTGCCGCGGCACGGTCTTGTGGGAGAGGAAGCGCACGATCTCGCTGATGCGCAGGCGCTCTTCGAACCACTGCCAAACCTTTGAATTCTGTGTTTTCATAGCTCAGGCTCGCTTCGAGATGAAAAATTCGTTGCCCCGTGTGACCACCTGCAGTTCCTCGAGGGGCCGCGGAGGGGGGCCTGAAACATTGCGCCCGAAGAGGTCGAAGTGGCCATTATGACAGGCGCACCAGATGTGGGCGAGATCGTCGCGATACTGGACGGTGCAGGCGAGGTGCGTGCAGATCGCCAGGAAAGCCCGCACCTCGCCGCCGGGCGGCCGCACGATGATCGCCGGCGAGCTGCCGTAGCGCACAATCTTGCCGCTGTTGGGCGGCAGCTCGGTCGTCTTCGCCGCCAAGACGGAGAGGCTTCCCACCTGCCCGCTGGCAGGCGGGATGACGTAGCGAAAGATCGCCTGGAGAATCGTTCCAAGCCAGATCAGCAATCCCCCGCCGACCAGGAGGTTGGAAAACATTCTGCGGCTGAGTCTTCGTTCCACCCTTGCACTCCTTGCGCTTGGCACCTGGCGCGGCGCGGCGCCACCTCCTGCGCTGGCAGGTGGCTGGCGCTGCCGCGTAACCTTACTCTCCGGCGGCCGCCGGGCGAATCCCAACCACGGGAGCGAAGCTCACACCTCCTCGCGCCGCCGCGGCGCTCATAAGTCAAGCAGCCTCGACCACGGAAAAAGCGCGGCCCTCCTTCCTCATCGGCTGGGCCGCTGCCGCAGCCTTCTCACCGCCGGCCCGCCGCAGGGTTCCAGTGCGAGTCTCGCTCCCTTACCGCTTACGATAGCCCCCGCCGGCGTTCGCCACCACTTTGGGCGTTACCTCACCCCTCGCCGCGTCCTCCCCGACGAGCGGGATTCCTACAAGGCTAGCTGCCCCTGCGCGCGGAGCACACTCGAATCCGCAGATTTCGCAGATGACACAGATTGATAGCTGCCTCGCGCGCGGAGCACACTCCTTACGCGCGAGGTTCCTCGAACCTTGGGAGAAGCGCGGGCCGCCTGGCGCAAGCGCCGCGCCGCCAGGCTGGCAGGGCGCGCTTCCGCCGGGCGCCAAGGGACCCGCCTTCAATCAACAGCCCATTCCTCTTGCAAGCCCACGGGAAGGGTGAGCGAGGCGCCCGGGGGGCTCCGAAAACGCCGCGGGCCCACTACCGCGCCATGGCGGTGGACTCCTTCCCCAACGCATGGATACCCTGGACGTTCAGCGCCGCCCATTCCTTGTCACGATCAGCGTGGCAGGAGAGGCAGGCGAACTCGAGGGTAATGGCGTTGTTGGCCTGCAATCCATCCGCGGTGAACATCTGCGCCGTGACCTCCGGGTTGATGCGGACCAGATGCGACTGCACGTCGCCCACGTAGTCCTTCACCTTGATGGCGCTCTTCATTGCCTTCGGCATATGGCAATTCTGACACCTCACCCCGAGGCGCTGCATGGCACTGCCGGTAAAGTCTTGCGCTTGCTGGCTGTGGCAGCTCTCGCAGGTGCGGGTGATGGAGAAGACCGCCTTCTTGTGCGGGTCGTGACAGGTGACGCACTGCAGCCCCGCGTTCGCGTGCGGGCTCGCCTGAAACTCGTTGTTCTGCTCCTGGTGGCGGATGAAGCCGCCGCTCGCCGGGATGCTATCCGCCGCGCCGCGGGTATGGCAGCGGCCGCAGAGTGTCGCACTGCTGTCCTTCGTGATCGCCGTGGGATCACCACTGGCGGCGTGGCGGCTGCCGGCGCCGTGGCAGTTCTCGCAGGTGATACCGCCGCTCACCCAGGTCCCTTTGATGCCTGGCCGACCATCCTGGTTGAGGATCTCCGAGAAGCCGGTGGTGTGGCAGGAGCCGCAGTCATACGGTTTCTGCACACCCGGCTCGTAATCGCTCCAGGTGTTGTTCTCCAGGTTGTACTGGTTCTTCCCCGGAACGTCGCGGTCCGCCCCGGTGCGGGTGATGATGAACCCATCGAGGCCCATGAAGCGCGCCTTCCACTTGTAGCCGCCGATAACGTAGGAGATGTCGTCCCAGGTGAAGCCCGCCGGCAGCGGGATGGGGCGATTGCGGGCTTCACGGGCGGGCATCAGCTTGTAGGGGTGGCCGGAGACGCGCCAGTCGTTCACCTTCTGCTCATGGCAGCGGGCGCAGGCTTCCGCTCCGACGAACCGCGGGAGGTCAGCGGGGAAGGAGAAGGAGACTTCATTCGACGGCGGGCTGGCTTCCCCGGCTGAAGTGACAGCCGCGATGCTGAAGCGAAAGCCGCCTCCGAGCGTGGGCGGGGGAACGTAGGAGAAGCTCGTCCTCTTGCCGACGTCCAACAAGCCCGACGCCGCGCCGCTGAAGTTGAGCTGGTAGGAGGCCACATCCGCTTCGGGAGACGCCTCCCAGGAAAAGACCACGAAGCCGCCCTCGATCGTCACGGCGAAGTTCGCCGGGGCCGAGGGCGGCGCGGCAAGGAGTGAAGCGGGGAATCCCAGGCCGACGAGCAAGGCCACCAAGAGGATGACGCGCAGCCTACCCCATGGCATGGTCGAGCGAGCAGGTTGCGGATTCACTGGCCGAATCATCGTCGTTCTCGACATGGCAGTTCCTCCCTGCTTGGAATTGCCCCCCGCCTTGCTCTGCTGTGATTCTCCTCGCACCTCCCTTCCGAGGCGGGCTTGTTTGCCCCCACACCTGCGCACGATCGTCAGAGCCGAGCCGTTGCGGCGCCAACGTCGTGGCGCCAGCCTTCCAGGAGCCACCAGAATCGCCGCCGGGCGGGGTTGGCAAGCTCTGGCAGCCCTGCATCAGCGTCAACCTTTCAGGCTCGGTCCAAGCTCACTGCTTCTCTTTCCAATGCTTGATTTGCGCTTTGCGCTCGGCGAACTTGAACTCTTTGTAGAAAGGGCTGTCGCTATTATGGCACTGCTTGCACTGCTCTTCCGTCGGCGGCATGATCATGCCGGCCTCCACCGCCTTCGCCCGCATCCCCTTCGCATCTTCCTGCCATTTCTTCTTGCTCATGATGGTGGTTTTGCGATACTCGCTGCCCGGCCCATGGCAGGCTTCGCACTGCACGTTCAAGAGATCGGCCTTGGCCTCGGCTGGCTTTCCCCAGCCGGTGGTATGGCACTTCAGGCATTTCTCGTCTTTCGTGTAGTCCTTCTGCGGATCAACCTTCGCGGCCTTCTTGGCCTCCACGGCAACGCCGGGCTTCAGGAGCTCCATGACCTTGGCGTGCTTTGACTTTTCCCAGATGGGGTACTCTTCGCCCCCCAGATTCGCGCGCGAGTGGCAGCGCTTGCACTTCTCAACCCCAGCGTACTCGGGGCTCTTTGCGTTGGCGCTGCTGACCAGCACCAGAGCCAGGAAAACGAAGCCAGCGGCCACCACGCAGAGACTCCCGAGCCTAGCACCCACTCTACTCCTCATCGTGCACCTCCCCTCATCCAGTCTTCGAGTCACAATCTCCAGCGGCAACCAGTCTACCAGAAAATCTCGCAGAAAAGGGGCCCCTTCGTGGAGCGCCAGGCAGCCCACCCTCTCCGTCTGGTTGTCACCTTGCGCCTCCCGCCGTGGCTCCCTCTCGGCGTGCAAGCCTGGAGCCCCCTCGGGAGGCCGGTTTCGACGCCTCGCCTTTCTCCCCTCCGCAAGCAGCGCTCCTCTGCCGCTCGCCGTGGGATGATGGCCTGGCGCGCGGCCCTCACGTGCAGAAACGACCCGTCACACCTCTCCCTCCGACCGAGCCCGAACGTCAGCCGGTCGCCGCTTCTCATCCGGGTCCTGGCTGGCTATTGCTCCAGGCAACCTGTGGCGTTTGAGCGCGGGGCGTCGACAGCCGTCCACGCCGCGCGCCACCCCGGGTACCGCGACCCGAGGTGGCGCGCGCTTCAGCACAAAGGCTACAGGACCTTCCCGCTACTGGTCGGCCGTCATGGTCTCTACATGCGCCGCAACGCTCGTCGAGTCATGGCACGAGGTGCAGGCCCGGCGAGACGGCTCCGTGTAGGCCAAGCTGGCGCCGTGGCAGGCCGTGCAGTTGCGCACGCCGCCCGGCATCCACGGGAACTCCACCTTCGAGAAGTCGTGCACGCTGTCCCCGAAGCCGATGATGATGGGTGGATCGTTGACTTCGGCGCCGTAGTGGATGCGATGGATCATGCGGCGGAAGTCCGTCGTTTCCCCAGGAGTCGCCTTCTCCGGATCGGCGTTGATGCGGTCCTCCGCGCCCCCGGTATGGCACATGACGCAGACGTTCGTCGTCTTGCGCAGGCGGCCGTGCAGCGCCAGGTCGCCATGGCAGCGGTTGCAGTTGTCGGTATTGACGGCGGCACGCGCCACCAGCGGCCCCGGCGTGCCGAAGCGCACATCCTGGGTGACGGGATCAGCCTCGCGTTCACCCGTGTCGCCGATGTTCACCTGGGCGTAGAAGGCGACGGTGTACGTGCCAGGCTCCAGCGGCTGGCCGGTCCTCTCGCCGGCACGCGGGCCAAACGCCAGCGAGTCGTTATTCGGCGGCAGATAGGTCGCCGGGATGGCCGGGAAGGCGTAGGTGAGCGCTCCGTCGGCGCCGCTCACCACCGTGGCGAGGTCAAACTGGTGCTCGGCGATCACCCGCTGGTAGTTGCCCGTGGGGCCGGAGAACATGCCGCGCAGGGCGCGCAACGAGGCCGGAGCAATGTCCGCCCCGCTGTTGTCCTTGATCGTGAAGGTGACCGTGGGCCGGTCGCCGACCTGGAAGACACCCTCCGCGCCACTGCCGCCGCCCACGGCGAGGAGCTCGACATTGACTCCCGCGAAGAGCGCCGGGTTCTTTTGTGGCGGCAGGTGGACCGCGGCGATGGCCGCCAGGCCGCCGGTGTCGGGCGGATGGCAGGTGGCGCAGGCGCTGTCGTTCGCCTGGGGTCCGCCCGGATGGTTCTCGCCGCTGGCGAAGTTCACATCATCGTGGCAGGCGCCGCAGGCCTTGCGGCTGGGGTTCTCCTTCCACTCATTGCCGGCGTGACAGACCTCGCAGTTGCGCACCCCCCCCGGCATGTACGGGAACTCCACGTTCGAGAAGTCGTGCACGCTGTCCCCGAAGCCGATGATCTGGAGGGGCTTCTCGTGGAGCTCGGCGCCGTAATGAATCTTGTGGATCATCGACTTGAACTCGATCGTGCGCCCTGGCGTTTGCTTCGCGGGGTCGGTGTTGATGCGGTCCTCGGCGCCGGCGGCGTGGCAGAGGACGCAGAGCCGCACGCTCTTGCGCAGGCCGCCGTGGAGCTGCAGGTCGTTATGACAGCGGTTGCAGTTCTCCTGGGCGATCACCCGGCGCGGCTGCAGCTCGGTGGCGCCGCCGAAGAGCACGTCCACCACCGCATTCCCGGCCTCGCGCACCACCTCCCCCTTGATCGTCTGCTGGGCGCCGCCGTACATGCCGATGCTGTACGTGCCGGGCAGCAGGGCCTCGCCGGTGAGCTCGCCATTCTCCGGGCCCAGAGCCGTGGAGTCGTTGAGGGGCGCCAGGTAGGTCGCCGGGATGGCGTTCGTGAACGTGTACGTCCACGAGCCATCAGCGTTCTGCGTGGACCCCTGTCTGACAGTATTCTCCACCGCCAGGACGCGCTGGTAGTTCGAGGCGGGGCCGGACATCAGGAGGTTCAGGGACGACAGCGAGGTGACCGGGACGGCCTGACCCGCGTTGTTCTTCACCGTGTAGGTCACCGCGGGCCGATCGCCGACCTGGAAGGTCCCGTCGCTGCCGCTCGCCCCCCCTACATTGGTGATCTCGACGTTCACCCCTGGGAAGAGCACCGCGTCAAGCTGCGGTGGAAGGTGCACGGTGGCCACGGCGAACTCATGGTTCGGCCCGTGGCAGACGCGGCAGGCTTCGGTTTGCGGCGAAAAGGCGCCGTAGTAGATGCCGAAGTTGCCCGTGAACTCGAACCTCCCGGCGGGGAGAACGAAGGCGAAATCAGCCCAGTAGTGATCCGGCTGCCCTGCCACGGTGATGTTGTTGATCCGGATGCCGCCAGGAATGAACTCGAACGTCGCTTCGCTGAAGTCCTGGGCGAGCACGCCCGCAGGAACAGCAGCGACGAGCAGCGCCGCCAGGCAGAGGCAGGCGAGACCTCCTTGCAGGGCACGCTGCCCGCGGCTCCGCGTGGTGAACACTCCCCGGATGCGCGCCGACAATTGCGGCCACGCCCCGGCGCCCCTCGGCTCCTGCGCATTCCCTAGAGATCGCATCGGCAAGCCCTTCTCTGGCATCTTGGCCCCTGCGTTGACAACGCACAAACGCCCCTCTCTCCTTGCCCCCCGGGGAGAATGGAGCGCTACGCTGTCAGACCCAACCCTCTCGCGCGACGCATTCCCCTCCCTATTCAGACAGGCGTGCCCGGCGACCACGCATCACCTCTGACTCCAGGGGTGATCTCCTCAGCCGCGCCCACCTGAAACTGCCACACGTGCCGGACTGGTGCGAACGCTGCGCAACTCACCCATGGGGGAACTCGGTCCCGGCGCCGACAAGCCACACCCCTGGAGTGACCACGGCGCCGCCGCTCTCCCCCCGTCCCTTCCCCGGACAGGCTGGTCCACCAATTCGCCAGGTTTGCAAACTGAGGGTAATATACGCCCCCTGTTGAGAGGAGAAACATGACGCGGGTCATGTTCTACGCAAAAAAGTTTACTCTGTGCGAGGCTTTGCTTGGCAGACCAGGTACCGTTCCGAGACGGAATTCGCCTCGGCGCCCGCCCACACACCGTTGGGCGGAGCCCATGGCGGAAGCCGAGGCTGCAAGTGCGCCGCAACCTCGCCGCCGGCCGGCTTCAAGCTGGTGGAGCGCGGCGCAAGGAGATGGGGAGGGCTCGCCGTCCGTGCGCCGCGGAGGGTCTGAGGAGATGCCTGATACGCCTCGGAAGTCAATGGGAAAGAGCCGCGAGCGCCCTCCTGGCAACTTTCTCTCCAGGCGACCATACTTCATGGTAGCCTGGCGCCGTGGCAGAGGAGACGGGCGACAGGAGTTGGATGGGCTTGGGTCAGCCGCGCCAGGGGGTGCCGGGAAGGCGGCCGCGCGCCGCTCCTCGCCAGCGGTGCGGCGCCGGCGTGGAGGCGGCGCGATCCGGCAAGCGGAAAAGATTGCGCCCGGCACGGACTCGGCGCTGCCGCGGCGACCTCGCGGTGTCTGGTCACCAGGGAGGGCTGCGGGGTGGCGACGGCGGCGAGCTTGCGGCAGCTAGCGCAGCCGAGCCTGCACTCCTCTGTCTGGGGGTTCAAAGCCTGCGCTCCAGGTGGTAGAGGTGTGACGCTCCGGCATGATCCCGCTCAAAGGAAGTGTTCGAATCAAGCGCTACCCCTGGGTGACGGTGGCGATCCTCACCCTCAACGTGGCGGTGTACGTCTACGGGCTCTTCCTTGACCCGCAGGCCCAAAGCATCCTCTTCCTGCGCGCCGGCGCCATTCCCCTCGAGCTCACCCAGAATCGGGATTTCGGCCCGTTCGCCAACCTCGTGCCGGTCCCTTTCACGATCTTCACCTCTCTGTTCCTTCACGCGGGGTTCATGCATGTCGCCGGCAACATGCTCTACCTCTGGATCTTCGCCCAGGCCATCGAAGATGCCATGGGCCGGGTTCGGTTCTTCTTCTTCTACCTGGTGAGCGGCGTCCTCGCCACCTCCCTGCACGTGCTCATGAACCCCTCCTCGCAGGTGCCGATCGTGGGCGCCAGCGGCGCCATCGCCGGCATCCTGGGCGCCTACATGATGCTCTACCCGTCCGCCCGCGTCCGCACCCTGATTTTCTTCTTCATCTTCATCCGCGTCATTGAGCTTCCCGCCGCCGTCATGCTCGGCTACTGGTTCCTCCTGCAGCTTCTGGGACTGAGCTCCGGAGGAGGCGTGGCCTGGTACGCCCACATCGGCGGCTTCGTCGCCGGCCTCATTCTGGTGCGCGTCTTCCTGCCGGTGCAACGCCCCAGCCGCGGCTGGTTTGGCTGAGAGGAGCTTCGCCCCCGGCCAGCAAGGAGAGCCTCCGCGCGAGTGTTTCCAGGCGGGTGAGTTAGCGAACCGAGAAGGAGGCGCTGGCGATCTCCCCGAGCACGCCCTCGGTGAGGGGATTGGCGCCCGTGCGGGTGAAGGCAGCGAAGAACTGGTAGGAGCCCCGGGGTTCGGCGCCGCTGAACTGGAAGGAGAAGAGCCGCTCGCTGCCGCTGCTGACGAGCAGCGCCCGCCGCAACGGCGAGGGGCTGGGGCCGATGGACTCTCCCAGGAAGAGGAGGGCGTTGTTCGGCAGCAGCACGGCGAGGTAGAGGTCCGCCGCCTCCGGCGAGCCGGGGCTGGTTCGGCCGGTGACCTGCAGCGTGGCGCCGGAGGTGAACGAGGGTTGGTTCAGCTCGAGGGCGATTTCGGGAGGCGCTGCAGGCGCCGGGGCGGGCGGCTCGGTCGGATTATCGAACTCCGGCGCGCCGCTCACCTCCAGGGCATTGACAGCGACTGCCACATCCGCGCCGTTGGAGGCAATGACGTTACGACCCCCCGGCGGCATGGCGGCGGGGAATCGCACAGTCACCGCCACCCCGCCCCCGAACTGATTGAAGAAGGAGGCGAACCCCTGTGTCTCGTTCGGCGCGGGGGAGACGGCGATGCCGGGGTCGCTGGTGCTGACCCTCGTGCCGCCGCTGATGCCGGGCCCCATGACGCTGAGGATGAGCTCGCTGCCCGGCTCCACCGGCACCACGCTCGCCGAGCGGATCGAGGTGCGGATGCTCGTGCCGCTGCGGACAATCGTGATGACCCCAAGCTGCCCGATGTTCAAGCCGGGCGCGCGCCCCACCTCGACCTCGAGGTTGACGGTCTGCGTCTGCCGGGCCTGGACGCTGATGGGAGTCGGCGCCTCGGCTCCCCCCAGGAAGAGGGTGGGGAACTCGCTCGTCGTCGCCCCGAAGCTGGCGAACTCGGTGAAGAAGTTGAGGAAGTTCTCGCTCGTCACCGGCCCATCGAGCGGCTCGACGAACAGCGTATAGCTCCCCGGGAAGAGCGCCTGCAGGGTGAAGTTGCCGTCCGGCAGCGACAAGGCGTTGGTGAGTGAGCGCCCGAACGCGTCCACCGCCACCACGTTGGCCCCAAAGACGGCCTCGCCCGCGCGGCTCGTGATGCGCCCCGTGATGCCGCCGCGGCGCGGCGCGATATTCGCCGCCCCGGTCCCCGGGTAGAGGGTGGAGACCGCGAAGACATCGTCGAAATCGAGGCTGCGCAGGTAGACCGAGCCCTCCGGCGTGAAGGGGAGCATGGTGGCTGTCAACAGGGTGGTGTGGTCGAGACCCAGGAGGTGACCGATCTCATGGGTGGCGACGCTTTGCAGATCGTTGGCGCCCGCCGAACCCAGGGTGGAGAAGAGCTGCGTGCGGTTGAAGATGATGTCCCCGTCGAGGATCTCGCCGGGAAAGGCATCGGGAATAAAGCCGCCACCCGGCAGCGCCACATTCCCCCCCTCCGGGGCGGTCACCGTGATCGTCAGGCCGAGCACGCCAGGGCCAAGATCGTTTTGCGAATCGACCATGCTCACCAGGTTCACTTGATCGAAGGCGGGGCTTTCAAGATCGGTGAAGCCGTCATCGACGAAGGCGATGGAGGTGGTGGGCACTCCCTGCCAGGCCGCGAAGGCGGCGCGCAGCGCCCCCACCGCATCGCTGCCGGCCTCGACGTTCGGCAGCGCCTCGCGGGTGCGGCGATTGATGACGAAATGGATCGGCTGGCTGCGCGCTCCCCAGATGCGGTAGACGGGCGTGCCGTCGGTCTGGACCACATCGGGGGAGCGCACGTAGGCCGGCGCCGCCGCGCTCCACGCCAGGCCCCAGCCCAGAACGAGGAAGAGCATCGCCCCCCAGGCGAGGCGGCGGCTGAGGCGACGGCGCGGGGGGGGCGAGATGCGCATACACCCTCTCCAGAACGGGAGCCGCGGCCTCCAGAGGCTCGCGAACGATGCAGCCGGCAAGGGGAAGCGCCTCGACCGAGCGACCCGCGCGCCGGCGGTCGGTTCCTGCTTCTCTAGGCTAGGTGGTGGGCAAAGTCAAGGTGCGCGGGAGAAGGAGGCGGCTGTGGCGCCGTCGGTGTCGAGCCTCGCGCCCCACGCCCAGGGGCGGCTGGCGAGGGCCGGCCCTGGAGCAGGCCGGCCTTACGGCGGCGCAACCTCCCCAGGCAGGGGAGGAACGCCCCGCGCCGCACCCCCAGGCAGCGCCGCCCGCAGGCGTTCCTGGCTGGCCCGATAGTTCGGCTGGGCATAGCAGTAGAGGCAGGTATTGACGCAGGTCTCGTACGTGCCGATGTCCACCGAGCGCGTGCAGAGGCAATCGGGGTAGCGCTGGCCGCGGTCGCGCGCCAGGCTGCACGGCTCGCCATCCGGATGGACCTCGCTCAGCACCCGGCCATCGACGCAGCCGCGCCGCGTCCCCTCCCCCACGTAGTCCTTCGGCGAGACGCAGACGCGCAGGTCGCCGCCGTGGCGGCGGCAGCGCTGCTCGAGTTCGGCGATGACGGCGTGCACCTGCCGGCGGCCGTGGCGCACGTAGGCAACGCCGACATCGCGGGCCCGCGACGCGACGCGCCGGTAGCCGGCTTCCACGTAGGCGGTGCTGAACTTGGTCACCCCCAGCGCGCGGCAGCGCTCGATGATCGGCTCGAAGAGGGCCGCCTGCATGTTGCCGAGGCGCTCGCCCGTCGGGGTCTCGACCTCCAGGAGCGGATCAAAGCGCACTTCCACGGCAGCCGGCCGCAGGAGACCTTCACCGAAGAGCCGCCGCAGATCAGCGAGGATTTCTTGCGTCGGTTGCGTGTCGAGCTCCAGCGCCGTGCCCTGGAGCATCGTCAGGCTGAGCTGCAGGTAGAGCTGCCCGCCGTGCTCGAGGAGCTGCCGCGCGGCGCCGCGCACCTCGGCGTGGCGCGTGAGGTTGCGCAGCGAGCGTTTCACCCAGAGAACAAGCGAGTGGATCGAGGAGAGGCACTCGCCGCGCTCCTCGTAGCCTGCCCCGGCGATGCGCGCCCCGACGAGCGGATCGGTGCGCAAACGGGCGACCAGCTTCGCCGGCCGGCCGAGCAGCTCCTCGCGGCGCGAGGCGCTGACCACCGTGCGCAGGCGCCGCGCTTCGACCAGCGTTGACCCAGCGCCGTCCTCGTCCGCGAGCCGACACCCTCCAGGGCCGCGATCGGGAAGAAGCGGCGGTTGTTTCATGGTCCTACCCGGGCAGGCATCGCGCCAGCCCCCTGCTGCCCCTTGCCACGTTCGCCTCCAACGACAGGACGAGCATAGAACGAGGCTCTCCGTCGCACAAGAGTTGCCTCGCTGGCTCAACCCTTGCAAAAAGCTCTTGCGAAAGCCGAATTGAAGGCCTATATACAAGCGCGTTTTGCCGCTTGCCGAGGAGCAGGCGGCACTTCTTTGCTGCAACGCGGCGCGTCGCCGCGGCGAGCGCCGGCGCCGGCTCACCCCATCCCCAACCCCCGATGAGGCACCCCCCTGGGGACCCAGGGGGAGCTTGGAGGACCCAACCCTTGGAATGCGTAACCATCAAGCAGGGTAGTAACTGTCAGTTCATGGTGAAGACCGGTTGCTGCTTCAACGGCGGCCAGTGTCACCCCATCGTCGAGAAGTGCGAAGGCTGCGCCCACATTCAGGACCTTCCCTCCGGCCGGTACTGCGATACCTACGCCCATCCTGCCATTAAATGGATGTATGGCGCCTGCAACTTCGCCACCCACATCCAGCCCGAGCAGAAGCAGGAAGCCAAGAAGCTGAACCCCCTGAAAGCTTCGAAACGGGGCATCCGCTAAGCTCCCGGAACGCGCGGCAAGCGTCACGAAGCCCGGGTTGCCACGCTCCCGCAGGCAAACCATGGCGGGGAGGGGTGTGCCCGCGGCCGCAGTCAGACGCCGAGCCTCTCCGGGCGGCGCAGCAGCTCGCGCGGCCACGGAAGAGCCCCGGCCCGCGCCAGGAACGTTTCCTCCCGATCCCACCAGCCAGGACGCGCATTCCAACCTCAACCCCGATGAGGCGGCGCTACGAGCCTTCTTCCCAGACCTGTCGCGCCGTCTGCGCCACCAGGCGCAGCTTCTCCTCCTGGTCCCGCGGCGAGAGGCGGTTGCCAAGCACCGAGCTGGCGAAGCCACACTGCGGACTCAGCGCCAGGCGCTCCAAGGGGATGTAGCGGCTCGCCGCGCGGATGCGCGCCGTCAGCTCCTCGGTGGTTTCCCGCCGCGGCGACTTCGTCGTCACCAGCCCCAGCACCACCACCTTCCCCTCCGGCACGTGGCGCAAGGGCTCGAACGATCCCGAGCGCTCGTCATCGTACTCGAGAAGCAGGCGCTCGGCGCGGATGCCGCGAAAGATCGGCTCGGCGATCGGCTCGTAGCCGCCCGAGGCCAGCCACCGGCTGGCCTGGTTGCCGCGTCAAAGGTGGAAGCCGAAGGTGACCCCCGCGGCCGCTTCGAGCACCGCGTTGTCCAGCTCGATCCCCTGGCGCAGCCAGCGCTCCACGCTCCAGCCCCGCCCTTCATAAAAGGGACGGGTGCGTGGATCGAGGAGCAAGGGGTAGTGCGGCGCGTCGAGTTGCAGGTAGCGCGCGCCGAGCTGCGCCAGCTCCGCCACCTCCTGGCGCAGCATGTCCACCACGTCGGCAAGAAAGCCCTCCAGCGTGGGGTAAACCCAGGTGGAGCGCTCCGGCGACCAGAAGTTCGCCCACAGGCTGGGGCTGGGCAGGGTGATCTTCGGCACCAGCGCGGTGCCGGCAAGGCACTCCCGAAAGGAGAGAAACTCTCCCGCCGACAGGGAGCGCCGGCGCCGCAGCCGACCGACCACCCCCAGCCCCGCCGGCCGCGGCGCGCGCCAGGACCCCACCTCGTTGCTCCCCTGCCAGTCACCCCAGACGAACGCCTCCAGGCCGACCGGGCCGAACCCCTCGACGGCCTCCGTCATCTGGCTCTGGAAGGAGAGGCGGCGCATCTCGCCATCGGTGACGATCTCCAGCCCCGCCTCCTGCTGCAGGCGGATCGCCGCCTCGACGGCGCGGTCCTCCTCCGCCCGCAGCATCTCCGCGCTCAGCGTGCCGGCGGCGAAGGCTTGCCGCGCTTCTAGCAGCTCCGGGGGGCGCAGCAGGCTCCCCACCGTCTCCGCATGGGCGCTGATCATGGCACCCTCCGAAGTTCCGGTCGCGTCGCCTGGGCATCGTGCCGCCCAGGCTTGTTTCTTTCGCGCCTCTGCGGCACGATAGACGCGGCCAGCACCTGCCACTCGAGCGCGCTTCCATGTGCTGACGTGACGGCCACCTCCTCCATGGGGTCGCCGGGTGAGGGGAGTATCTTGTACGACGCCCAAGGACATTCGCAAGGAGACGCACCATGACGAAGAGCTACAAGACAGTCCTCGTGGAAATCAAGGACGGCATCGGCAAGGTGAGCTTCAACCGGCCCGAGAAGAAGAACGCCATGAGCCCACAGCTCCACCGCGACAGGGCCGCGGCGCTGCAGGACCTGAAGTACAACGACGAGGCCCGCGTCGTTGTCCTCACCGGGGTGGGGGAGAGCTGGTCGGCGGGGATGGACCTGAAGGAGTACTTCTACGAGCTGCGCGACAAGCCGAAGGAGTGGGAGCAGGTCCGGCTGATCGCCAATAGCTGGATGACCGACGCCTTGCAGAACTACCCCAAACCAACCATCGCCGCCGTCAACGGCTGGGTCTTCGGCGGCGCCTTCGTGCCCCTCATCTCGTGCGATCTGGCGATCGCGCTTGCCGACGCGAAGTTCGGACTCTCCGAGATCAACTTCGGCCTCATCCCGGGTGGCACCGTGACGCGCATGCTCATCGACATGCTGCGCCCGCGCGACGCCCTCTACTACATCCTCACGGGACGCTCCTTCGACGGCCGCAAGGCAACCGAGATCGGCCTGGTGAACTACTGCGTCGACACCCTGGACGATCTGTGGGCCGAGATCAACGACCTCGGCAAGGAGCTCTGCGGCAAGCACCCCGTGGCCCTGCAGCTCGCCAAGGAGCTCTACCGCAACAGCCGCCGTATGGACTACCAGCAAGCCTACGACTACTCCATCGCCAAGGTGGCGCAGCTCACCGAACTCGAAAAGGGTGAGTGGTACGACCAGGGGATCGTGCGCTTCAAGAAGGGCGAGTTCCGGCCCGGCATGGGGCACTACGACCGCGGCAAGAACGTGTAGCAAGGTGGGGGCGCCCGTTTCTCACCCGATGAGGCGGGGGAACTCCGGCGGCGGCAGGGGGGTTACCCGCGTTTCTGCTCTGCCAGCGACCCGGCGCGGCGCGCCCACGGCAGACCAGCTTCGAGGAAGGCCCGCCGCACGGCGACGGCGAGGCGTTTCCCCACCGTCTCCTCCTCATCGACGACGACCTGGGCGCCGGCCAGCGTGAACTCCTGCGTAAACTCATGGTAGCGCGCCCGCACCACCACCGGCACGTGCGGCGCCAGGCTCTTTGCCGCGTACAGCACCTGCAAGGCGCTGCGGTGGTCGGGCACCGTGCAGACCACGGCGTGCGCCGTCTCGACCTGGGCGTGGCGCAGCACCTCCACCTGGGCGGCATCGCCGAGCTGCGCCGGCAGGCCCTGTTGCCGCGCCAGCGCGACGTTGCGGGGTTGCAGGTCGATGATGAGGAGCGGCAGGCCCCAGGCGCTCAACACGTCAGCGAGCCGCTGCCCGGCCGGCCCGAAGCCGATCACCACCACGTGCCCCTCGAGGGAGGTACGCCGCCCGCCCTCGGCGTCGCGCGGCACCCCGGCGGACCGGGGGCGCAGCCGCCGCTCCACCCACCGTCCCACGCTCGGCGCCACCGCCACCTCATACGGCGTGAGGAAGAGCGTCACCACGGGACCGACACGAAGAGGAGGAAGGTGTCGTCGGCGATCACCCCTCTCTCCACCGCTTCCTCGGCCATGACGAAGGAGAATTCCCCTACCTGCGCTAGGCAGAGGCCCATAGCCATCGCATGCCGCAGCGGGTAACGGAGGAGCACGGCCACCCCCGCCGCCAGCAGCGCCTTGCCCACCACGATCGCCCCCGCCAGCCCCGCCACCAGCCGCCAGTGCTCCAGCAGCCAGCCGGGGTGCGCCACCATGCCGAGCGAGGCGAAGAAGAGGGTGGCGAAGAGGGTGCGCAGCGCCCCCACGTCGGCGCGAATTTGCAGCGCAAACGGCGACTCCGCCAGGAGAACGCCGGCGAAGAACGCTCCCACCGCCGGTGACAGCCCCAGCCGGTGCGCCGCCCATGCCGAGCCGAGCGCCAGGATCGCCGCCAGCAGGATCAACAGCTCGCGATTGCGCGACAGCACCGTGGTGCCGAAGAGCCGCGGCAGGAGGTAGGTGCTCGTCAGGTAGAACGCCCCCGCCAGGCCCACGATGAGGAGGAGGGCGCGCCCGACGACCGCCGGCACGCCCGCGGCCGACGTGGCTCCCCCCAGGATGGAGATGAGGAGGACCAGCGGCACCACCGCCACATCCTGCAGCAGCAGGATGCCGAGCGCCCCCCGACCGTGGACGCTGTCAATTTCGGCCCGATCGAGGAGAACGCGCAGGACGCACGCCGTGCTGCTCAGGGAGACCATGGCGGCGACGGCGATGGTCGGGGTGGGGGCCATGCCCACTGCCCAGCCTACGGCGGCGGCCGCCCCACCGGTAAGGAGGAGCTGCAACGTCCCGCCGCCCAGGCCGATGCGCCCCAGCCGCAGCAGGCGGCGCAGCGAAAACTCCAGGCCGATGGCGAAGAGGAGCAGGGCGACACCGAGCTCGGCCAGGCCGCGCACCACCTCCTCGCCATGCACGAGGTTCAGCGCCCGCGGCCCCAGGAGCATCCCCGCCAGCAGGTAGCCGAGGATGGCGTTCTGCCGCAGGCGCTCGAAGACTACCCCGAGGAGGAGCGCCGCGGCGAGCACGACGAGGTAATCGGTGAGGTAGGTCCAGATGCTCATGGCCTGGAAAGCAGGTGGCGCAACGGGCCGCTTTGTGGTGTGCGGACGCCGCGAGGACGGCGATCCCGGCATGGCTGACGGGGCGGCCGCGCCCTCCACTCGGACCGGGAGCCATCCTGTCGGCGCCTCCCCGCCCGCGTCTCAACGCAGCTTCAGACCCAGGAGCCGGCAGCCCTCCTGGCGCAGCTCCTGCTTGCGCACCTTGCCTGAAGCCGTGAGGGGGAACTGATCGGTGAAGTGGACGTAGCGCGGAATCTTGTAGCCGGCGATGCGGCCCTTGCAATACGCCTTCAGGCTCTCAGCCGTAAGGTCGGCGCCGGGACGCAGCTCCACGAACGCCATGCCGACTTCGCCGTAGAGATCGTCCGGCACGCCCACCAGCCATACCTGCTCGATGTCGGGGTGGCGGTGCAGGAAGTTCTCCACCTCCGCCGGGTAGACGTTGCTGCCGCCCCGGATGTACATCTCCTTCAGGCGGCCGGTCATGCGCAGGTGGCTATCCGGCTCCTGCGCGAAGAGGTCGCCGGTGCGCAGCCAGCCGTCCGGCGTGATGGCGCGCGCTGTCTCCTCGGGAAGGTTGTAGTAGCCGCGCGTGACATTGAGGCCGCGCAGCCAGAGCTCCCCGGAGACGCCGGGCGGCACGTCCTCGCCGGTCTGCGGCTCCACGATGCGCCCCTCGAGGTAGTCGTGCAGCACCCCCAGGGTGGTGGCGAGCTGTTCGGGGGTATCCCCCGGAAGGGCCGCCGACGCCCCCATCGTCTCCGACATGCCGAAGCCGGTGGAGACCCGCGCGCCGGGGAACTGCCGCATGATCTCCTCGATCAGAGCCGGGGTGGCGGGGGCGCCGCCGAAGTACACCACCCGCAGTGTCGAGCGGTCGCGCCGCGCGAACTCGGGGCGCGCCATCATCATCTGGTACATCGTCGGGGTGCCGGAGACCATGGTGACGCCCTCCCGCTCGATGATCTCCAGGGCGCGCTGCGCATTGAACGTCGCCAGCACCACGGTGGCGGCGCCGGCGTGCAGGGGCCCGTTCACCCCGTACGAGAAGCCCATGATGTGGAAGTAGGGACCGAGGACGAGGATGCGATCAGTGGGAGCGAGAGTGCGGGAGAGCCTCAGGGCGCTGAGCAGCACCTGCCCCTGATCGTGCATCGCCCCCTTCGCCACGCCGGTGGTGCCGGAGGTGTAGATGATGAGGGCGAGGTCATCCGGCGTCACGGCGGCGCGCCGCGCCTCGAGGTGCGAGGCGCTGACGCCCTGCCCGGACCCCTCGAAGGCCGCCAGCGTCATCCCCCCCGGGAACGGCTCGTGACCCAGGCTGACGACCTGCCGCAGCTTCGGCAGCGCCGCGTCGCCAACGCGGCTGATGATCTCGCCGAGCATGGCGTGGTAGTTGATGCCGACGAACTCCGGCATGGTGAAGAAGAGGACGCTGTCGGACTGCCGCAGGCAGTACGCCAGCTCCTCCACCTTGTAGCGCGTGTTCACCGGCACGAGCACGGCGCCGACCTGCATGACGGCAAGCTGCACGGCCAGCCACTCCGGGCAGTTCCGCAGCAGGGCCGCCACGTGCTCGCCGCGCCGCACCCCATGCGCCAGGAGGGCGCGCGCCAGGGACGTGCTGCGCTCGGAGAGATGGCGGTAGGTCCAGCGGTCTTCTCCATCAATCGCCGCGGGCGCCTCGGGGTCGCGCTGCACGACCTCGCAGAAATGCGGCCACACCGTTTGGGTCGGCCGGGTCATCACCGTGCTCATCCGTACTCCAAGCGAAACGGCGGCGGGCAGGCGCGCGCTGGGCACGCCGGGCACTGCCGGCGCCGCCAGCCTTGACGGCGCGTCGTCGAGGGATTCCCGGAGACCGCCGGCAGAAGGCGATCCCTCCTGGGCTGGAGCGGCCCCGCCGGCTATCATAGCGCGTCGGCGGGGCGGCGCAAGGTCTGCCACGCGAATGGCGCAGAGCAGCGGCAACTCTCCACGAAGGAAGCAAAAAGAGCAGGCGGGGCCGCCTGCTCTTTTTGCTTGCGTGGGGCTGGCTCGGCTCCCACCTCCCTCCGTAGGCTCAGCCGAAGCTGTGTCTGGCCTTGAGCGCCGCACTCCTCGCTGGACGCCTAGAAGTTCGCCGGCATTAAGAAGATCGCCTGCTCCTGGCGCAGGAGGTAGGAGTCGAGGCTGCTCTGCTCTGGGCTCGAAACCTGGGCCGCGGCCCTGCTGCCGTCACTCATCACCTTGTCGGCGCCGGGCTGCTTGGCAGAGGTCTCGGCAACACGCACCGCCGAGCCGCGCATCGTGGCTGCCGCGGTGAGCTCGGCAGCCTCCAGCTTGAGCTGCTCCACGAACAGGATATCAGCGCTGGAGAAGTAATCATCGGCGCGGGCGATGGTCCCGAACCCCACCATAAAGAGCAGCGCCGCCGCCATTGCCACACCCTTGAACATCTCCTTTCGCATGGTCTCTCCTTCGGCTCGCGCGGAACGATCTTCGTCCGCAGGGAGCTCGCTAGGTACTTCGGGTTATCCTTAAAAGCTTCCGATGCTTTCCTGGGCTGAGAAGTTGGCCAACTCTCGTACGCTCACTGTTGCCTCTGTAACATCGATCCCCGTGCAGATATTCCTCCGGGTCATGAAAAATTTGTTCACTGGTCTGCCGCGCTCCTCCTCATGGCCGCGCCGGTGCTCAGAAGAGTCGCGCACCAATGGAGGTGCGGCGCCAGCGGCGAGGAAGCTGCTCGGCTTTGCCGGCCTGAACGCCTGGCGAAGGGCCAGAAAGGCGCGCCAGGGCGACCATCCGCCCGGCGGCGCTCCGCCGCGAAGAAGGGAAAGAGCTTGCAGTGAATCCTTGCGATGCGGAAAGGAGGTTCTGACGGCAGGAAAATTTGCAACGCGGAGGTACCTTGCTGCAAAACTGAAAGTGAGAAATTCTTGACTTTACACGCGAGGTTCCACGGTAGTCAGAAGGGAGAGCATTGCGGAAACGGCGAGCTGCTCGTCTGATAAAAACGATGCAGGGCGTCGAAGTAGTGAGATGCTGTTAAACTTGCACCGAGGCAAGAAGTCGCAGTATTCCCCTGGGCAGGATCTTTTTTCTCCCCTTTTTGCCCTCGAGGACGCTCTCGAGAAGCTGGGTTCAACGGCGAGAACATGGTACGATGGCGGCAAGCGGCCCGCTGCGCCGCGCCAGGCGTCGGCGCGGCAGACCCGCCGCGACGCTGCTCGTGTCGGGACCTTGCGGGGCATGGCTGGCTTGGCGCCCGGGCCGCGGCGCGCTGGTCGGGAAGGCGCCCCGCCGCGGCATGACGAAAGGCCCCTCATGTCGGGGATCATGGGCTACGTCGGGCATCGCGCAGCGCTGCCGGTCCTCCTCGAAGGCCTGAAGCGCCTCGAGTACCGCGGCTACGACTCGGTCGGCGTCGGCGTCATCGAGGCCGGCGCGCTGCACATCCAGAAGACGATCGGCACGGTGCAGCGGCTCGAGCGCCAGCTTCGCGGCCTCGACCTGCGCAGCACCGTCGGCATCGGCCACACGCGCTGGGCCACCCACGGCCAACCGACGCTCGAGAATGCTCACCCGCATGCCTCGGGCCGCATCGCCATCGTCCACAACGGCATCATCGCCAACTACCTGGAGCTGCGGCAGGAGCTCATCGCCGAGGGGGTGCGCTTCGCCTCGGATACCGACTCCGAGGTCATCGCCGCGCTCATCGACCGCGCCTACCGCGGCGACCTTGCGGCGGCCGTACTGGCCGCCCTGCCGCGCCTCTCGGGGACCTACGCCCTGGGGGTCATCTGCCGCGATGAACCGAACGTCCTCCTCTGCGCCCGGCAGGCGGTGCCCCTCGTCGTCGGCCTGGGAGTGCGCGAGGCGTTCCTCGCCTCCGACGTCACGCCCTTCGCGCCCTATACCCAGAACTGCTTCTTCCTCGATGACGGCGAGGTGGGCATCCTGAGCGGCGGCGGCGTGCAGATTCTTGACCTGCGGGGGCAGGTCGTGCCGAAGGAGATCGAGCACATCACCTGGAACCCCGTCCTGGCGGAGAAAGGGGGGTACCGCTTCTACATGCTGAAGGAGATTTTCGAGACCCCCCAGGCCGTGCGCGAGACGCTGCGCGGCCGCCTCCTTCCCGGCGCGCCCTTCGTGCACTGGGCCGAGCGCGGCCCGGAGGCAGACCTGCTGCGGACCTGCCGGAAGGTCATCCTCCTGGGCTGCGGCAGCTCCTACCATGCCGCCCTCATCGGCAAGCTCTACCTCGAGGAGATCGCCGGGCTGGCGACGGAGGTGGAGCTCGGCTCCGAGTTCCGCTACCGCACCCCGCTGGTGGATCGCCGCACCATCGTCATCGGCATCAGCCAGTCGGGGGAGACCGCCGATACCCTCGCCGGCATGCGCGCGGCGCGGGCCAGCGGCGCCACCATCTACGCGCTGACGAACGCGCCCCTCAGCACCGCCGCCCGCGAGGCCGACGGCGTGCTGCGCCTGCACGCCGGGCCGGAGATCAGCGTCGCCTCGACGAAGACCTTCGTAGCCGAGCTGGCGGTGCTCTGCATGCTCGCCCTGCACGCCGCGCACCTGCGCCGGCGGCAGCCCGAGGCGCACCTGCGGGAGCTCGCCGCCGCCCTCGGCACGGCCCCCGCGGCCATCGAGGCGGCGCTCGCCGTTGAAGAGGAGGTGGAGGCGCTGGCGCGCCGCTACAGCCGCTTCGACCACTACATCGTGCTAGGACGCGGCGTCCACTACCCGGTGGCGCTCGAAGCCGCCCTGAAGATCAAGGAGCTCTCTTACGTGCACGCCGAAGGGTGCGCCGCCGGCGAGGTGAAGCAAGGGCTCATCGCCCTCGTCGATGAGCGCGTGCCGGTCCTCGTGCTGGCGCCCCAGGGGCGCGTCTACGAGAAGACCCTCGACAACCTCGAGGAGGTGAAGGCGCGCGGCGCCCGCATCGTCGCCATCGGCACCCAGGGCGACGTGGAGCTGCGCGCCCGCGCTCATGATCTCCTCGAACTGCCGAGGCTGCCGGAATTGCTGAGTCCGCTCTGCAGCTCCCCCCTCGTGCACCTCTTCGCCTACCACCTGGCGCTGCGCCGCCGCCGCGACGTCGATCACCCCCGCAACCTCGCCAAGAGCGTCACGGTGGAGTGAGGCCAGAGGACGCGCGCGCGCTCCTCCATGGAAGGTGAAGCGGCCGCACATCTCCTCAACCGCTGTGGTTGTGATTGCGCCGCGCTTCGGTATCACAACGCGTGAGAGCATATGAGAAAGCCCGGCAATGAGTGATCTGGAATTTGAAAAGAGCAGCGGCAATGTTTTTGCCGACATTGGGTTGGATCATGCAGACGATCGTGCCGCCAAGGCAAAACTCGCCTCTTGCATCAACCGCATCATCACGAGCAAGCGGCTCAGCCAGAGCGAGGCGGCTCGCCTGCTTGGGATCGACCAGCCCAAGGTGTCCGCCTTGAAACGAGGCCGGTTATCCGGGTTCTCCCTGGAGCGCCTGTGCAAGTTCCTCGTGAAGCTGGGACACGATGTAGAAATTAGAGTGCAGCCGAAGCCTGAAGGAAAGGCGGCGTCGACCCTCGAGGCGACTGTCTTTGAAGACCATCCCTGAATCTAAAGTGAGCGATATGCCCCAAGTTTGCACTTCACCCTTTGGCTTACGCGTAGCGACCCGAGGCGGTGGTGCAACTTCGACAGTTGCAACATGTTGACTCAGAGGGTTGTTTTCTCGAGGCGGAAATCGGTCAGCTAAATGCCCTGAGCTTGCTCCCGGAAGCACCCAGAATCGCTCCTGCATCGCGTCGTATTCTTCCTCTGGAGCAGGCATCCTTTCTCTTTGCCAAGAGCGTTACGGTGGAGTGAGGCCGGAGCGCCGGGCACTTCCCAGCAAAGCAAGCGGGGGGATCAAACGACCGCCCACACCCCCCGTCCCCGCGAGCTGCGCGAGGGGGCGAGGTCCCCTCGCACATCTCCACGATGGAACATGGTGGGACGTTGGAGGGACCGCACGCCTAGAACTTGTAGGTCAGCTCGACGGCGACGCTGTCGCGGTTGTCGCGGGCGCGCAGGCCGCCGCGCTCGAGGTAGGTGTCGCGCGACGACCAGTCGTGGCGGTACTCGAGGAGGCCGCCGAGGTTGTCGGTGATCTTGAAGGTGGGGGCGAAGGTGAAGCTCTTCAGTTCCTGCCCGCCGGCGTCGCTGAGGAGTGGCGCGCCGAACGCCGCCACGCGGGCGCCGTCCTCGTCGTTGAAGTAGTCGAAGCGCCAGGTGAAGCCGAGCCAAGAGAGGAGGTCGTAGTGCACGGTGATGAGGACGCCGAACCAGTCGGCGTCCGCGGTCCGGCCCGCCGCCAGCACGAACGGCTCGTCCTCCTCGCGGCCGTAATTGAACTCGCCGCCGACGAGGAGCTTCTCGGTCGGCTTGATGGTGTAGTCGAGGTCGAGGACGACGCGGTTGTTCCTCGTGTCATCATCCTGCTCCGCACCCGTGATGGCCGAGAGGCCCACGTTCAGCCACTTGCGCGGCGTGAAGCCGAAGCGCCCGCCGACGGTCTTGGTGTCGTTGTTGTCGTGATTGGTATCCCAGCCGTTAACGAGGTAAACCTGCCAGTCGAACCATCCGACCGGCTGCTGCAACAGCCGCACGCCGGTCGCGAGGCTGGGAATGCCGAGATTGAAGACGTTGGAGTGCGAGAACTGGTACAGATCGGGTGCGTCGAGCAGCTCCCAGCCGATGGGAACATTGAACTTGCCGAAATCGGCCATGACGCCCCGCCCCAGCTTCACCGACATGATGGCTTGCTCGACATCCACGCTGAAGCCGCCGGCGGCGTCGCGGTTGTAGTCGAGATCAACCCGGAAGCCGGCCCGATTCCCCACGGGTTTGATGATGTCGAGCTCAACGCTGTCAATCTGAAAGCTGCTGCGCGCGTTGCCGTCGCCCACGTCCTCGCGGTTCGAGGCGGTGAAGCTGCCATCCACGAAACCGTGCAGCTCGATGCCCGGCGAGGTCTTCAGGGGAGCCAGGGCCTCCTTCTCGGGCTCCGCCTTGGCGGGCGGCGCGGGTTGGGGGAGCTGGGCTTGCAGCCGTTGAATCTCTGCCGCCTGCTGCTGGATGGTTGCCTGCATCTGCTGCAGCGTCGCCTCGAGCTGCTTGAGCCGCGCCGCCACGTCATGGTTATCGGCGAACGACAAGCCGGGGGCACCCGCAAGCGCAACGAGCGCAAACAGGATGACGTAACACCAGCGCATCGTGACGCTGCGGTCTGGGAGGTAGGGGGAAGCGTTCATGGGGCCTCTTTTCCGAGATGATGCCAGGACGCGCGCTCCACACTCCGAGGGTCATCGGCGCCAGAGCGGTCTCCACCCCCGCAGGAGGAATCCGCCGCGCAGTCCGGGTAATATCCCCAACGCCTCAGGCAACGAGCGTGCCGGCCAGGACGAGCTGCCCGGCCAATCCCTCGTGGTTTGGTTAACCTCTGTGTTTTCAATATATTAGGTAGTGTTCTTGCGAATCGACGGGGCACGGGCGAGCGAGCTTGAGATGCCCGTCAGCATCCTTGCAGTGCACTACGGAGAATCTAGTGCACAGTTCTTGTGCAGGGAAGGGGGTTCACGCCGCAACGATGCGGCAATGGTGCAGGCGCAGTTCTAGGGCTGGTGCTGCCTCTTTATTTTTCACTGTGGGGTTTCGCGAGGCGCTCTCCATTCCATCGACGCGTTCCTGGCATGGAACCTCGGCCCCTTCGCTCCTTCTCTCTTGATGCATCTGCTGCGGGCTTGGGCTGGGGTAGCACAGGGTGGGGGAAGGAGCAATCCCCTCGGGCGGGCGCTGGAGAAAAAGCGTTTGCCGCCTTCTCATGCTTCTGCTACGCTGCCTCCACGTATCTCCGAGGCGGCGCCGGCGCGCGGCGTGCCGGGCGCAAGGGGCCTCGAGGAAGGAGCGTGCGGTCCATGAAGGCGATCATCCTCGCGGCCAGCCGGGGCGCCAGCCTCGATCCCTTCACGCGCACCCGTCCCAAACCGATGATCACGGTAAGCGGGCGGTACCTCCTGGAGAACAGCATCGATCTCCTGAAGGCCGCGGGGGTGACGGACTACCAGCTCATCGTCGGTCATCAGCGCGAGAAGATCATGTCGTTCTTCCAGCAGGGCGCCGAGCACGGGGTGAACATCAGCTACATTTTGCAGGAGGACCCGCACGGCATCGGGGCGGCGCTGGCGGAGGCCCGCAACACGGTGCTGCCGGGCGAGTACTTCCTGCTCGTCTATGGCGATATCCTGACGCGGGGCAATATTTTTATTCAGACCCTGCAGTCGTTCCACTCCTGCCGCGCGCCGGTCGCCGCCATCTGCCTGACGCCCTCCGCCGAGCTGTACGGCAACGTCTACCTCGATGAGCAGATGCGCATCACCCGCATCATCGAGAAACCCCAAACCGGGGGCCTCGGCAACTACGTGCTGGCCGGTGTCTTCGTGCTGCCCAGCCAGTTCTTCGAGATTCTCGACCGCGCCGGCAATGACATGGAGCAGGCCCTGGCGCTGCTGGTCAAGGACCCCGGCCTGTCGGCCTCGATCTGGGAGGATGACTGGATCGACATGGTGCATCCGTGGGACATCCTGCGGGGCAACCACATCATCATGGAGCCTTGGGATGCCGCCTTCATCTCCTGCGAGGCGCAGCTTCGCGGCGATGTGAAGATCGAAGGCCCGGTGTACGTCGCCCCCGGGGTGGTCATCGAGTCGGGGAGCGTGCTGCGGGGGCCGTGCTACGTGGGACCCAACACCTACGTCGGCAACAACGTCCTCATCCGCAAGTACACCTCGATCGGGCGCGACTGCGTCATCGGCTACGGGGTGGAGCTGAAGAACTGCGTCATGTTCGGCCACTCCCGCGTCGGGCGGCTGTCGTTCATCGGCGACAGCGTCATCGGCGAGCACGTGAACATCGGCTCCGGCACGATGACGGTGAACGCCAACCTGGAGGATAAGACCGTCCAGGTGCTGGTGGGGGGCGTATTGCAGGACAGCGGCTTCAAGAAGCTGGGCGCCTTTATCGGCGACCACGTGCAGATCGGCGCCAGCAACACCCTGCCGGCCGGCCTCTGCATCGAAGCCGGCGAGTACCTCCCCCACAACACCAGCATCTCGCTCCGGGGAGGGCGCTAGCCGATGTGCGGCATCAGCGGCGTTGCCGGCCTCACCGACGTGAGCCACATCCTCCTGGCGAGCATCAAGAGCCTCGAGTACCGCGGCTACGACTCGTGCGGCATGGCGATTCTGGCGCAGCGCCGCATCGAGATTCGCAAGGACGTCGGCACCGTCGACGAGGTGATCCAGCGCCAGCGGCTCTACGAGGTGCACGGCCTGCTCGGCATCGCGCACACGCGCTGGGCCACCCACGGGGGCGTCACGAGCGTCAACGCGCACCCGCACCGCAGCAGCGACGGCGCTTTCGCCGTCGTGCACAACGGCATCATCAGCAACTACCGGCAGCTCCGCGGCGAGCTCGAAGAGCTCGGCTACGTCTTCAGCTCCGAGACCGACTCCGAGGTCATTCCGCACCTGCTGCACTTTTACTACCGCCGCGAGCAGGACGTGGAGCGCGCCCTGCAGTGCTGCCTGGCGCGGCTGGAGGGGAGCTATGCCTTCGCCCTGCTGACGACACACGAGCCCGAGCGCCTCTACTGCGCCAAGCTGCAGAGCCCGCTCATCCTCGGCATCGGCAGCAACCAGAACTTCATCGGCTCGGACTTCAACGCCTTCATTGCCTACACGCGCAGCGCCGTGGTCCTCGACGACCACGAGTACGCCGTGCTGACGAACGACAGCTATCGCATCATCAACGCCCTCACCAGTCTGCCGATCCGCAAGAACCTCATGCACATCGCCTGGGACCCGGAGCAGGCGCAGAAGGGGGGCTACCCCCACTACATGCTGAAGGAGGTCTTCGAGCAGCCGCAGACCGTGAGCAAGGTCCTGGCCATCGAGCGGGGAGAACTGGAGAAACTGGCCCGCAGCCTCTTCGACGCCGGCCGCGCCTACTTCATCGGCGCCGGCACGACGTACTACGCGGCTCTTTTCGGCCAGTACCAGCTTGCCGAGCTGGCGCAGCTCTTCGTGCCGGCGATCAGCAGCGATGAGTTCAAGTTCGGCGCCCTGGTCGACGCCGAGACCCTCGTGGTGGCGATCTCGCAGTCGGGCGAGACCTACGACACCCTCGAGGCGCTGCGGTTCGCCCGCGAGCATGGGGCGCACACTGCGGCGATCGTCAACGTGCAAGGCTCGTCCATGACCCGCCTCGTCGATCAGGTGATCATGCAGGGCTCGGGGCCGGAAATCTGCGTCGTCAGCACGAAGTCGGCCCTGGCGCAGATGCTCATCCTGACGCGCCTCGCCCTGGTGGCGGGGCTGCTGCGCGGCACCCTGAGCGCCGTCCAGTACGACGAGCGGGAAGCCGAGCTGCGCCTGCTGCCCGCCGTCATCCAGCGCATCCTCAATGAGAAGTCAGGGTTCATCAACACCATCGCCCGGCGCCACTGCCACGTGAACGACTGGCTCTACCTCGGGCGCGGCATTTACTACGCCGTGGCCATGGAGAGCGCCCTGAAGATGAAGGAGGTGGCCTACCTGCACGCCGAGGGGATGCCGGGGGGGTTCTTGAAGCACGGCACCCTGGCGCTGATCGGCGAGGGGGTCAACACCATCGTCTTCACGCCGCCGCGGGCGCAGCGCGAGCTGCACGACCTCTCTCTCGGCAGCACCGAGGAGGTGAAGGCGCGCGGCGGCTACCTCATCGGCATCCACTTCGACGCCGAGCCGTCGCTCTACCAGGACCAGGTACAGCTCCCGGAGATGCCCGCCATCCTCGGGCCGTTCGCGCAGCTCGTCGTCGGCCAGCTCCTGGCCTACTTCGCGGCCACGGCGCTGAAGCGCAACGTCGATAAGCCGCGCTCCCTCGCCAAGTCGGTGACGGTGGCGTAAGGGGCGGCAATGTAAGGCACACCGCCTGCAGTTCCACAACCCTCACAGAAAGCTTTCTTTCTCCTGCGAGGAATGCGTAGAATGGAACGTAACCCCCTACCCAGACTCGATAACAATCCCCATATTCGTGAAAGTCTCCTGCCTTTCTGTCGCTTGCGAGACGGGGAGATTTGGGAAGATCCAGAAGGAAAGCACAGAGTAGGCTGCCTCGATGCAGCTAATCCAGATAACGTATCACTACTTTTACATAACTTTTCTGCCCACTTGGCCATCAACGACCCCCCGTATAACTTGATTGCATTCGAAGAACGCAGTCTGATCGAATATATCGGCTGGTGTGAGAGATGGGTGCGAAATACTCTAGCGCACTTAGCCCAAGATGCCTCCTGTTATATATGGTTAGGAGCAGATCAGAATAATCAATTCCAACCTCTGCCTGACTTTATGATAATGATGAGAAACTTTCAAGAGCTTAAGCCACGTTCTTTTATTACTCTCCGTAATCAGCGAGGTTACGGAACACAGCAGAACTGGATGGCCATCCGACAGGAGCTCCTCTATTACACAAGGGGACATCCACCTTTTTACGTTCAATACACGGAAATTCCCAAAATTCTTCGAGGATATTATAAGGAAGTTAATGGAGCGTTAACAGAAAATCTACAACGCAGCAAGGCCCTCACTATCCGCCCCGGGAATGTTTGGGTTGATATTCAGCAGATCTTTTATCGCCTAGGGGAGAATGTCTCTGGTTGTTATGCGCAAAAGCCTTTGCGCGCAATAGGGCGAATCATTTCAGCAAGCTCAGATCAAGACAACGTTGTCCTCGATTTCTTTGCCCACGCAGGGACCACTCTACTTGCCTGTGAACGCTTAAGAAGACAGTGCTTCACAATGGACATTGATCCTGTCTATTGCGAAATAACTATTCGAAGGTTGGAATTATTCAGGCGACATGGTCTGCTAGGCTGGCAAAATGGAGATCCTTTTGCTGGTTGTATTGAAGATATCCGAGCATCTTCAAAAGAGTCCGACCTTCTTACACCTAATCGCCAAGTAAGTCTTTTTGAGTAAAGAAAAATGGACGAGCTAGAAAAGCAGCTATACGAACGTATAGCTGCTCTTGAAGATGAGGAATCCTTCCGAAGCAGATTAGAGGATTTAATCTCAGTTTATCCCTTCAATGAGTATGAGTTTATTATTTCGACTCTTCTTGGCATGGACAAGCTTACTGTTGAGGAGTATTATGACCTAAGGGAAGAGTACATATCAAGAAACATGTTTTTATACATCTTTGAGATTAGTGCTCTCCGAGGTTTTGGTGGGACGTGGGCACATGGTCATTTGAAGGAACTACATCAGGAACTTGAAAAACCAACGAAGAAGAAAGATCAGAACTATCGAGGCGAATACGATCTTCTTTTAGATAACGTTATAAAGATTGAGGTAAAAGCATCTAGAGCGGTTGAATTTGCTCGTGATGAGCCGCTGTATGTCAAGGCCCTTTCTTCGAGATTTACGCAACCATTTGACATGAACTTTCAACAGGTTAAACCAGCGTGTTGTCATGTCTTTGTCTGGATTGGTGTTTGGCGTGATCTTATACGCTACTGGGTACTAGCCTCAAAAGAGGTGGAACAGAGCAGACATTTCTCCAAGGGACAACACAGGGGAAACATCGGAGAGGGTCAACAAAGTCGAGTATTCACTATCATGTGTCAATGCCGGCGTAGTAAGATACAGTAATCTTTATTACTTTGAGCCCAAATTCGTTGGAGGTGGTTACGCGGATGGATGACCAGAGGAGATATATAATAGACATCTCGATCCGCCCAGGTCTCTCTTAACATCAGTTGAGATCCCATGACTACCCTTCCCTCACTCGACGACTTCTTCGCCGACCTCGATCACTTTGCCCACGCGGAGCTCATCCGCGGCGCGGCGCCGATCTGGTCGGTCCTCGGGCGCATCGGCGGCTACCTCGACGACTACTTCGCGGCGCTGCGCCGGGCCGGCATCATGGCCGATCCGCCGGAGGGGCTGCGGCTGGAGCGGCAGCCCGACGCCGACGGCAAGTGGCTGCTGACGGCGGAACGCTGCACGCGCCTGGAGACGACCGTCGTCCTCCTCGACCAGCGCATCGCCCTCGGCGCCGGGGCCGTCATCGAGCCGGGGGTGGTGATCAAGGAGGGCTGCATCGTCGGCGCCGGCTGCGAGCTGCGTCAGGGCGCCTACCTGCGGGGCAACGTCATCCTGGGCGACGAGGCGGTGGTCGGCCACGTCACCGAGGTGAAGAACTCCATCTTCATGCAGCACGCCGAGGCGGGGCACTTCGCCTACGTCGGCGACAGCCTCCTGGGGGCGCACGTCAACCTCGGCGCCGGCACGAAGCTGGCGAACCTGCCGCTGCGCACGGCGGAGCAGAAGGAGAGCGGTCGGCTGGCGCCCATCCGACTCACCCTGAACGGCAAGGAGCACGACACTGGCCTCGTGAAGCTCGGCGCCATCCTCGGCGACCAGGTGGAGATCGGCTGCAACACCGTCACCGCGCCTGGCTGCCTGGTGGGCAAGGAATGCTGGGTCTACCCCACGCTGACCGTGAAGAAGGGCTACTACCCGCCCCGTCACATCATCAAGACCAAGGCCGGCGAGCTCATCGCCGAGCCCATGCGCCGCAACCCATGACCTCGCCGACCCCGCAAACAAAGTCTGCGCCGCCCCTCAACCCGCAGCAACGCGCCGCCGTCGAGCACACAGAGGGGCCGCTCCTCGTTTTCGCCGGCGCCGGCTCGGGGAAGACGTTCGTCATCACCCAGCGCATCGCGCACCTCGTGCACCAGCGCGGCGTGGCGCCGCAGCAGATCATCGCGCTCACCTTCACGAACAAGGCCGCCGGGGAGATGCGCGAGCGCCTTGCCGCCGCCCTCGGGCCGCTCGCCCGGGGCATTTGGATCAGCACCTTCCACGCCGCCTGCACGCGCATCCTGCGCCGCCACCACGAGCTCCTCGGCCTGCCGCAGCGCTTCGTCATCTACGACGCCGCCGATCAGAAACACCTCCTGAAGCAGGTGCTGCGGGACCTGAAGATCGACGCGACGCGCTTCCCGGAGGCGGCCTTCGCCAGCCGCATCAGCCGCCTGAAGAGCGACCCGCAGGCGCCGCCGCCGGAGCCGGCGGCAAAGCCGCGCTTCGGCATCGAGCAGCACCTCGCGGCGGTCGCCGCGGCCTATGACGAGGCCCTGCGCGCCAACGGCGCGGTCGATTTCGACGATCTCCTGCGCCTCACCGTGGAGCTGTGGGAGAGCTACCCGGCGGTCCTCGAGACCTACCGCGAGACGCTGCGCTACGTGCTCGTGGATGAGTACCAGGACACGAACGCCATGCAGTGGCGTCTCCTCGACCTCCTCTGCCGCACGCATCAGAACCTCTGCGTGGTCGGCGATGACGACCAGAGCATCTACCGCTGGCGCGGCGCCGACGTGGGGAACATCCTCGAGTTCGCGCGCCACTACCCGAAAGCGCGGGTCATCACCCTGGGGGAGAACTACCGCTCCTCGGAGACGATCCTGCATGCGGCCTCCGCCGTGGTGGCGCGCAACAGGCGGCGGCAGCCGAAGGAGCTCTTCACCGGCCGCGGCCCGGGGGAGAAGATCATCCTCTTCGAGGCGTACGACGAAGAGGAAGAGGCGAGCTTCATCACCGCGGGGGTGCGCCACCGCCGCGAGGCGGAGGGGACCGATTACCGCGACATCGCCGTCTTCTTCCGCACCAACGCCCAGTCGCGCGTCGTCGAGGATGGGCTGCGCCGCGCCGGCATCCCCTACCAGGTGGTCGGCGGCTTGAAGTTCTACGACCGCAAGGAGGTGAAGGACCTCCTAGCCTACGTGCGCCTTCTCGTCAACCCGCGGGACGACGTCAGCCTGCTGCGCATCATCAATGTGCCGCCGCGCGGCATCGGCGCCGCGACGCTGCAGCGCCTTACCGATTACGCCAAGCGCGCCCGCCTCCCCCTCCTGGAGGCCGTGCGTCACGCGGCGCACCCGCACCTGGCCCGCGCCGAGGATGCCGACCTCGGCGCCGCCGTCGCCGGCAAGGCGGCGCGCGGCCACCTGCAGCAATTCGTTCTCCTCCTCGACGAGCTGGGGAAGATGGTGGCCGAGGCGTCGGCCTCGGAGACCCTCACGGCGGTCTTGCGGCGCAGCGGCTACCTCGAGAGCCTGGCGAAGGAGGAGGACGCCCAGGCCGAGTCGCGGCGCGAGAACCTCAACGAGCTGATCAGCGCGGCGCAGGACTTCGAGCAAGAGAACGACGGCGAGGTGGACGTGGCGGCCTTCCTCGATCACGCGGCCCTGGTGGCGCACCAGGACGTGATGAGCGATGCGAGCGGCGTGGTCACGTTGATGACGCTGCACGCCTCGAAGGGGCTGGAATTCGACACCGTCTTCATGGCCGGCATGGAGGAGGGCCTCTTCCCGCATGAGCGCTCGCGGCACACCACGGCGGAGCTGGAAGAGGAGCGCCGCCTGTGCTATGTTGGCATGACGCGCGCCAAGAACCGCCTCCTCATGAGCTGGGCGACCACCCGCCGGGTGGGGGGCCAGCGCCGCTCGTCTCTCCCCTCGCAGTTCCTGGCGGATCTCCCGCAGGAGGACCTCACGGAGGCGGCGGTCCCGCATCGCTTGGGGGGTCAGACTGCCGCACTCGACCGCGCGACGCTCGCCGACGGCATGCCGCGACGGAAGCCGCGGGCCTCCCGGGAGCGGCGTGAGTTAGCGTACGAGGTTGAACCGGCGGCTCAGTCCGGAGGAGAGGCGAGCACGAGCGATGGCTACCGGCGCGGCATGCGGGTGCGTCATGCCATCTTCGGGGTGGGTGTGGTGCGCGAGGTCTCCGGCAGCGGCGACACGCTGAAGCTGAGCGTTGAGTTCCCCGGCGCCGGCGTGAAGAAGCTGATGGTGAAGTACGCCGGCCTGGAGGTCGTCGAGCCTCGTCGCTGAGCCGCCGCGGGGCGCCGCTGGGCTGCCAGCCGAGCCGTGGCGGCGCGGTCGAGGCGGAAGCCGGCTTCTCCCCAAGCAGGACGCGCAGGATGAAGATCACCGACGCCCAGGTGGAGTACGTGGCGCAGTTGGCGCGCCTCGAGCTGAGCCCCGAGGAGAAGGCGCGCCTGCGCGACCAGCTCAACTCCATCCTGGAGTATATGGAGAAGCTCAACGAGCTGAACACCGACGAGGTGGAGCCGACGTCGCACGTGCTGCCGATCACGAATGTTATGAAAGAGGACCGGGTGGAGCCGAGCCTGAGCCGCGAGGCCAGCCTGGCGAATGCCCCGAACCATGAGGACGGGCACATCCGGGTGCCGAAAATCATCGAGTAGGGGAGCGCGCGGCCGCGGGCGCCGCGGGGGGAGAAGGCCCGGCGCCGGCCGCGTTCCCGGCAGTGGATGAACCACCATGGAACTGGAAACCGTCATCGGGCTGGAGGTGCACGCGCAGCTCCTGACGCGCTCGAAGATCTTCTGCACCTGCACCACCGAGTTCGGGCGCGCGCCGAATGAGTCGGCCTGCCCGATCTGCCTCGGCATGCCGGGGGTGCTGCCGGTGCTCAACCGCACCGTGGTCGAGTTCGCCATGAAGCTCGGCCTCGCCGTGCATGCCACCGTGGCGCGCTCCTGCCGCTTCGCCCGCAAGAACTACTTCTACCCCGACCTGCCGAAGGGCTACCAGATTTCACAGTTCGAGCAGCCCCTCTGCGTCGGCGGCCACATCGACATCCAGCCGAACGGCGGTTCCAAACGCATCGGCCTGACGCGCATCCACATGGAGGAGGATGCCGGCAAGCTCATCCACGGCGAGAACCTCGGCGACCCCAACTCGAGCTACGTGGACCTCAACCGCGCCGGCATCCCCCTGGTCGAGATCGTCAGCGAGCCGGACCTCAGCTCGCCCGAGGAGGCGCGCGCCTACCTTCTGAAGCTGAAAAGCCTGCTGCAGTACCTCGAGGTGTGCGACGGCAACATGGAGGAGGGAAGCCTGCGCTGCGACGCCAACATCTCGCTGCGCCCCAAGGGGGCGACGGCGTTGGGGACGAAGACCGAGATCAAGAACATGAACTCCTTCCGCAACGTGCAGCGGGCGCTGGAGTACGAAATCGAGCGCCAGCGCGCCATCCTCTCGGGCGGCGGCACGATCCACCAGGAGACCCGCCTGTGGGATGCCACCCAGGGCGTCACCCTGCCGATGCGCTCGAAGGAGCACGCCCACGATTACCGCTACTTCCCGGAGCCGGACCTCGTTCCCCTCGTGGTCGATGAGGCCTGGATCGTGGCGGTGCGCGCCACCATCCCCGAGCTGCCCGACGAGAAGCGCCAGCGTTTCGAGCGCGACTACGGTCTGCCCGCCTACGACGCCGAGGTGCTGACCACCAGCCGGCCCCTGGCGGACTACTTCGAGACGGCGGCGCGGCGCTACCCGAAGCCGAAGGTCGTCAGCAACTGGGTGATGGGGGAGCTGCTCGGCGCCCTCAACCGCAGCGGCAAGGAGATCGGCGCCTGCCCGATCGCTCCAGAGAACCTGGCCGAACTCCTGCAGCTCATCGACGCCGGCACCATCAGCGGCAAGATCGCCAAGACGGTCTTCGAGGAGATGTTCGAGACCAGCGCCTCCCCCAGGGCCATCGTGGCCGAGAAGGGGCTGACCCAAATCTCGGACAGCAGCGCCGTGGAGCGCGTCGTTGACGAGGTCATCGCCGCGAACCCGGAGCAGCTCATGCAGTACCGCGCCGGCAGGACGAAGCTCCTCGGCTTCTTCGTGGGGCAGGTGATGAAGGCGACGCACGGCAAGGCGAACCCGCAGCTCGTCAATGACCTGCTGCGCGAGAAGCTGCGGTAATCGAACGCGCCGCCGCGGCTGCGGTCGTCCGCGAAAACCCGGCAAGGGGGTCGCCGGCGGGCCGCCGAGAACGCCGCTGCGGCAGGCCGTCTCCTCTTTCCTCTTCCCCATCACGGTATGGCACCACTGGCGCGGTTCACCTCGCACTCGCTCACCACGCTCCTCCATGCCTTTCAGTTCGGCAAGCTCACCGAACGCTCCTTCCTCATCGTCGCGGCTCTGATCATCGGCGTGCTGAGCGGCTTCGGCGCCGTGGTCTTCCGCCTCCTCATCCACGGCGTTCAGCAGTTCGTTTACGGCAGCCACGGCGGCTTCCGGGCGGTGCTGGCGCGGGCGCCGACGGCGGTCCATTGCCGCGCCACCTCCCGAGGCGGCGACTGACCTTTCTCGCACCTGGAGATGCTGACGGTGAGCGACTCCCCGCGGACGACTCCCGCCCATGACCCGTCCCTGAAGCCGCGCCTCTGGTTCAGCCGCGAGGACTTCCGCCGTTTCGCCACCTCGCAGCTCTCGGCCGAGAGCACCTACGTGATGGTGGCGGCGGGGATCATCGGCGTGCTCGCCGGTTTCGGCACCGTCGGTTTCATCAAGCTCATCGAGCTGGTGCAATGGCTCCTCTTCAAGCACGGCGGGGCCTTGCTCGTGGCCGTGGCGCAGATCCCCTGGTACTACGTCGTGCTCGGACCGGCGCTCGGCGGGCTCGTGGTGGGGCCGCTCATCCGTTACGGCGCCGCCGAGGCAAAGGGGCACGGAGTGCCGGAGGTCATCGAAGCCCTGGTGCTGCGCGGCGGAATCATCCGCCGCCGCGCCACCGTCGTGAAGGCCCTGGCCTCCTCGATCACCATCGGCAGCGGCGGCTCGACGGGACCGGAGGGGCCGATCATGCAGATCGGCGCCGGCATCGGCAGCGCCGTCGGCCAGCTCCTCAAGGTCTCCACCGAGCGCCTCCGCCTCTTTGCCGCCTGCGGCGCCGCCGGCGGCCTGGCGGCGATCTTCAACGCCCCCATCGCCGGCGCCCTCTTCATCCTCGAGACGGTCCTGGGCGACTTCGGCTACGAGACCTTCAGCCCCATCGTCGTGGCCGCCGTCCTGGCCACCGCCATGAGCCGCTTCGTCCTCGGCGACTTCTCCGTCATCACCGTCCCCGCCTACGCCCTCGTCAGCCACTGGGAGTTCATCCCCTACCTCATCCTCGGCATCGCGGCGGGCTTCGCGGCGGTCTTCTTCATCCGCCTCCTCTACTACGTGGAAGACAGCTTCAACGGCCTGCGCCTGCCGGAGATTCTGAAGCCGGCGCTCGGCGGTCTCCTCGTCGGGCTGGCGGCGCTGGCGCTGCCGCACCTGATGGGGGAAGGCTACTTCACCATCGAGCAGGCCATCTCCGGCACCTTGAGCTGGCAGATTTTGGCGGCGCTCGTGCTCACCAAGATGCTCGCCACCAGCGTCAGCCTGGGAAGCGGCGGCTCGGGCGGCATCTTCGCGCCCTGCCTCTTCATGGGCGCGGTGCTCGGCGGCGCCTTGGGGAACCTCTTCCAAGCGGTCGCACCCAGCCTGGTGGCGGACTCGGGAGCCTACGCCATGGTGGGCATGGGCGCCATGGTGGCGGGCACCACCCACGCCCCCCTCACCGCCATCGTCATCCTCTTCGAGCTGACGGGGGACTACACCACCATCCTGCCGGTGATGATCACCTGCACCGTCAGCACCCTGATCTCGTCGGTCCTCACGAACCGCGAGTCGGTCTACGGGCTGAAGCTGCGGCGCAAAGGCATCCTCGTCCGCCGCGGCCGCGACCACCGGGTGATGGAGCGCCTGCGCGTGGCCGACGTCATGCACCCGGGGATCGAGACCCTGCCCGAGGAGATGCCGTTCCGCCAGCTTCTCGAGCGCCTCACCCAGGGAGTCTCGACGTATTACCCGATCGTCGACGCGCAGGGGCGGATGACCGGCATCCTCTCCCTGAAGGATGTGCGGCCCATCCTCCTCGAGCAGTCCCTGGCCGACCTCGTCGTCGCCAAGGATATCGCCACCCACAAGGTGATCAGCGTCCGGCCGAGCGACAGCCTGGCGGAGGCGATGGAGAAGTTCGCCCGCAAGGGCATCCCGTTCCTCCCCGTCGTCGCCGCCGACGAGCCGCGGCGGCTGCTCGGGCGGCTGCACCGGCGCGACGTCCTCGCCGCATACAATCAGGCCATTATCAGGAGCCGCCAGCCGACCCCCACCCAGGAGGAGCCCGGCGCGGCGGCGGGGGAGACGTAGAGGCGGCCCGCCAGGAGAGCACCGGCGAAGCCCGCCCCGCGCGGGATGGGATCATGCTGCGGTCCCCCGCGTCAAGCACCCCGCGGGGGCCCCCCGCGCCCGGCGGCGTCCGCCACCATGGCCCCGCGGGAAAACACCGGAAGGAGCCCCCCCATGCTCAGCATTGCCTTGCTCTGGTTGACCTCCGCCCTGACCATTTTCGTCCTGTCGCGCAGCTTGCCAGGCTTCCGCATCAAGAGCTTCGGCACCGCCCTCGTCGTCGCCGCTGTTTATGGCGTCCTGCACCTCCTCTTCTACCGCCTCCTCGTGATCATCGCCTTCCTTCCCTATGTCATCACCTTCGGCCTCTTCGGGCTGGTCATCAACGCCTTCCTCCTCTATATTGCCGACAAGCTCATCCGCGATTTCGAGATTGCGTCGCTCGGCAGGACGTTCCTGGCCGCGATTCTCCTGACGCTCTCCAACGTGGTCTTCCAGGCGCTCCTCTGAACGCCGGCAGGAGAGGCGTGCGGAGGGTGGGAGGCGCGGCGAGGGCAAGCGCCTGCCCGCTTTCCGGACAGGTGGCACCCATGGGCGGCCGCAAGAAGCTCTGCATCATCGACGGCTTCTCCTACGTCTTCCGCGCTTTCTTCGCCATCCGCCAGTACCTCTCGAACTCGCGCGGCCAACCCACCAACGCCATCTACGGCTTCCTCAGCATGCTGCAGCGGGTGATCAACGAGGAGCAGCCCGACTGCCTCGCCGTGGCCCTGGAGAGCAAGGAACCGACCTTCCGCCACGAGGCCTACGACGCCTACAAGGCGAACCGGCCCGAGATGCCCGCCGACCTCGCCCAGCAGCTCCCCTATATCTTCCGCCTCATCGAGGCGTTCAACATCCGCGGCCTGTCGGCGGCTCGCTACGAGGCGGACGACGTGATCGCCACCGTCGCCCGGCGCGCCGTCGAGGAGGGGTTCGACGTCACCATCATCAGCGGCGACAAGGACCTGCTGCAGCTCGTCGGCCCGCGCCTCCGCATGCTTGACACCATGACGAACAAGCTCTGGGACGAGGCGGCGGTGAAGGAGCGCTGGGGCGTGGCGCCGGAGCAGATCCAGGACCTCCTCGGCCTCATGGGCGACAGCGTCGATAACGTCCCCGGCGTGCCCGGCATCGGCGAGAAGACCGCCGTCGCCCTTCTCCAGGAGTACGGCGACCTCGAGACGCTGCTGGCGAAGGCCGACACGGTGCAGCGCAAGAACGTGCGGGAGAACCTGCGCACCTACGCCGAGCAGGCGCGGCTGAGCAAGGCGCTCGTGGGGCTGGAGCGCAACGTGCCGCTGGAGATCGCCTGGGAGGAGCTCGCCGCGCGTCCCGCCGACCGCGCCCGGCTCATCGAGCTCTACCGCGAGCTCGAGTTCGTCACCCACCTGCGCGACCTCACCGGGAGAGAACGCAGCGAGGCGGACGGCGGCGAGCCGGCGGCCGTGTGCATCGACACGCGGGAGACTCTGGCGGCCTGGATCGAAGAGCTGCGCCGCGCCGCGGCCGTGGGGCTTGCGCTGCTGGCGGACGGCAACCCGCTGGCCGACGGCCGCCTGGTCGGCCTGGCGCTGGCGGCGGCGGACGGCGCCGCGGCGTACGTCCCCCTCGGCCAGGCCGGGGCAGGTGCCCAGCTCGAGGCCGCCGAGGTGCTGCCGCAGGTGGTTGCTCTGCTGGCGGGATATGACGGCCGCCTCGCCTGTCACGATGTGAAGCAGGCCCGCCACCTCCTCGGCGCCGCCGGGCACGCCCTCCCCGACGCCTGCTTCGACACCATGCTGGCCGCCTACCTGCTGGGCGTGTCGCGGGCGCCGTACCGCCTCGAGGACATGGCGCTCGAGCTGCTGGCGGAGCGCATCGTCTCGGAGGAGGACGTGCGCGGCAAAGGGGCCAAGGCGCAACCCTTCGCCGGCCTGGCGGTCGAGCGCGCCGCGGCCCATGCCGTGAGCGCCGCGCGGGCCCTCGTGCGGCTCCGCCCCGTCCTTGAGGAACGCCTGCGCGCGGACGACCTCGAGGATCTCTTCACCACGGTGGAGGCGCCCCTGGCGGCGGTGCTCGCGGAGATGGAGGAGGCCGGCGTCAAGGTGGACGTGCAGCGCCTGCGCCAGTACTCGCAGCGCCTCAACGAGGAGATCGCCGCCAAGCTCGAGCGCATCTTCGTGCTGGCCAAAGGCGAGTTCAAGGTCGATTCCCCCAAGCAGCTCGCCGAGGTCCTCTTCGAGCGCCTGGGGCTGAAGCCGCTGCGCAAGACGAAGACCGGCTACTCGACCGATATGGCCGTGCTGGAGGAGTTGGCCCTGCAGCACCCCCTGCCCGCCGTGGTGCTCGAGTACCGCCAGCTCGCGAAGCTGAAATCGACCTACCTCGACGCCCTGCCGAATCTCGTCAACCCGCGCACCGGGCGCATCCACACGAGCTTCAACCAGGCGGTGGCGGCGACGGGTCGGCTGAGCAGCAGCGACCCCAACCTGCAGAACATCCCCATCCGCGGCGACGGCCGGGAGATCCGCCGCGCCTTCGTCGCCGAGCCGGGCCACCTCCTCCTCTCGGCCGACTACTCGCAGATCGAGCTGCGCGTCCTGGCGCACCTGAGCGGCGACGAGCGCCTCCTCGATGCCTTCCAGCGCGGCGAGGACATCCACACCCGCACCGCCAGCGAGGTCTTCCTGGTGCCGCCGGAGCGGGTGAACGAGGAGATGCGCCGACGCGCCAAGACGGTGAACTTCGGCATCATCTACGGCCTCAGCCCCTTTGGCCTGGCGCGCAGCCTCGGCATCGAGGTGGGCGACGCGCGGCGCTTCATCGACCTCTACTTCGCCCGCTACGAGGGGGTGAAGGGCTACCTTGACGGCATCGTCGCCACCGCCCACCGGCAGGGCTACGTCACCACCCTCCTGCGACGCCGGCGCTACCTCCCCGACCTGCAGAGCAAGAACCGCACCGCCCAGCAGGCGGCGGAGCGCACCGCCATCAACACGCCGATCCAGGGGTCCGCGGCGGACATCATCAAGCTCGCCATGCTCGCCGTTCATCGCCGCCTGCGGCGGGACGGCCTGCGGGCGCGCATGCTCCTGCAGGTGCACGACGAGCTCCTCTTCGAGGTCCCGGAAGCCGAGCTGCCGGCCCTCACCAACCTGGTGCGTGCCGAGATGGAGGGCGCGACGCAGCTCGTCGTACCGCTGAAGGTGGAGCTCGGTCATGGCCCAAGCTGGTACGAGGCGCATTGAGGCGGGCGCGGCGGACGGCGGCACGAGGCGAGAAGCCGGGGGCGTGGCGCGACGACGGCGGCTGATCCCAGCCGTCACTGCGCGTTGGCGGCAGGAGCGCCGAGCGCTCGCTCGAAGAGGCGCTCGATGCTCTGGCGGTGCCGGGTGCTGAAGGACCCGCCGGCCTCGGTGGAAAGGGACGGGGGAGCGGGCGACAGCCCATCGCCGTGGCAGGCAGCGCAGTCGCTGACCATGAGGAGGCGATCAATCTCGTCGCGCTGGAAGGGGCGCGCCCCGGACGGCACGAGATCGAGGAGCTGCTTGCCCGTCTGGTCAACAAGCTTGTCGAGGGGCGGCAGGCGGAGCGGCGGGTCCGCCGGCGGTTGCTCGGAAGCCGGCGTGGGACTCGTCCCTGCAAGATAGAGGCTGCGATCGCCGTAGGCGCTCGGCCCCTGCGAGATGGGAGGAGGGACGCGGGCGCCCGGGGCAGCTTCCTGGTAGCCGTCGCCGAGACCGAGGGCCTTCCCTGAGCTGTGGCAGTCGGTGCAGTCGCGCGCCAGGCGGGTGATGCTGTGCGGCTGCACGGGTCGCATGGCGAGGCCGGGGAGGCCGGCGGCGGTCTTGAAGACCTGTCCGGAGGCCCGCGTCGCCCCCTGCCGGTCGCGGTGGCTGAAGAACGTCTGGTAGAGCGGCACGAAG